>CAWIXF010000016.1:0-383019 GCA_963840065.1 uncultured Alphaproteobacteria bacterium
GCACCCAGCCCTTCGGAGGCGCGCCGAAGCGACCCGCGGGGTGCAGCGGGGAGAGACGATCATCGAGCCTTTGGCGGGCTCGAAATACGCGGATCGTTTTCATGTCGAAACCTGATTTGTTTGGCCATTTATCAGGCCATGGCCTGTATATATACTTTAAAATCTCAGGCTACAACCTGATTTATACTAATAATAATCAGGCCATAACCTGATTTTATACAACGCATTGATATTTATATATAATTCTGCCTCGTCAGGCTCGTTACATCCGATAATCAGCCTTATCGGAAGTAACCCCGCCAGCGGCGCTCGGCCGCTACTTGCCCCCGATCGTGGCACCTAACAGTGACTTCGAGACGCGCTTATTAAAGGCCTCAAGCCCCTCTAAACGCAGGATTTTCAGCATCTTCCAGGCAGATTTCGAAAACCCCTTTAGGCGTCGGAAAATTCACGCGCCTATTCGCACTACATGGATGGTGGCCTAGCGGATCCGGGCACGAGTGCGCGATGGCCCTGATGGCCGCGAGGGCGTCACGTCTTATCAGCGAAAGGGCAACATGCCCTGCCTCAAAGAGGACGCCATGCCCGCTCGAATACGCGACGGAAAGCTCCCGAGCCCTCTCGAAGTCTCGCGAGACCTCGCGAGGTCGCCCGAGGCGTCGCGAAAATTCGCGTCGAGAAGACAGGTCAGCGCTCATTGCTCTATTTGTTAGCCGGCAAACCAGGGCAAGCTGTCCCCTCCCCTTAATTCCGTGACCACCAGCGAGCCAACGCGAAGTAGCCCATCTGCGCCGCAGCGATAGTCAGCGAATATCCTCGCTGTTAAATCGCGGCACGCGATGGCACGCGTGATTAGCAATTGCACACGAGAAGAACAATTTGATTGTGAATTGGAGTTACATATGTGCCGCGCGCGTTCCAACGCGTGCCACCTGAAAAGATAAAGCAATGTGATCGCAAGTTCGCAAACTTTCCCAGCGTCAAGAAGACGACTGTGGAAACATTTGGGCCCACTTTTGACAACCTAACCCAACACACGTAGCAATCTGCCTCGCACAAGATGTGCAATTCCCGTCCGCGCAAGACGTGCGGCAACCCTACAAGGGTGCCGAACGCTTGCGCTTTTTGCGTTTCGGCCCCGCTACGGAGCGCCGAAATGGAAAAGGCTAGCATCGAAGAGAGTGAACGGCTCGCGTATAGCCCGGCCGAAGCCGCACAGCTGCTCGGATATTCCCGGAACGGCTTTTGCGCGCTGCTGGCGGCGGGCGAAATCCCCTCTTTCAAGCAGGGCCGCAAGCGCTTGGTCCGCCGCAGCGACCTGCTCGACTTCATGGAGCGGGCGCTTGAGAAGTCTGCGCGATCACCTCAGGTCGATCAGGAATTCCTCAAGGCTCGATATGCCGGCTTCGGAATCAAAACAACATACCGACCGGCGGCAATTTCAAAGCCGAACAGCGCACGACGCCCGGCGACAACTCCATGCTTCGAGATCTTCATAAAAGGGCGGCTCTCGAAGCCGCTTACGTTGCGAAACTGATCATGTTCTTCGAGGCGCTTTGTAATCTGTTGGCCGACCGCGTGCGCTCTGGCGAGGCCGAGTTCATCGATGCCGTGGATCGAGCCTATCTGTCCGCGCAGGCGAATGGTTTGATTTACGCGATTGGTGACGATCGCGTGCGGAAAGTTCATGCGCACCGCATTCATGGATGTTCCGCGGAGGCCAACGCTATGATCATTGCAGCTTTGAGTTTTTGGATCTCTTTCCGGAGACTGATAACGCAACTCTGGCAAGATTGACGCTGCGGCTCGACGTTGAGTGGATCCTGTAGGGCAACATGAATATGCCCTTCAATATCGAAACAGCAAGCAACGCCGAACTTGATGCGATTATCGCTCAGCGCGACTGTGCGCCTGTGTTGGACCCGCGCGATCCCATGAAATCCGCTCGTCAGCTGATTGACGAGCATTTCAGGGATGGCGGGCATCAAACTCTTTATCGCCATCGTGGCACCTATTGGCACTTCTCCGGCTGCCGGTACCATCCTATCGACGAAGAAAGGATCCGCAGGGTTATTTGGTGTTTTTCGAGGGAACACGAATTTATAAACAAAAACGGTACTGCCGTTTCGTTCAAACCGACACTGGCACGAGTCACCAACGTGGCCGATGCGGTGGCGTCCTTGTGCTACCTCGACGGCACGATCGAACCGCCTATGTGGCTGACAGAAAAGTCAGAAGTCCCGACGGCTCAGGAGTTTTTGCCCGTCGCCAACGGACTGCTGCACCTGCCGACTGCGCAGTTGTTACCTGCCTCTCCTGCCTATTTCGCCACAAGCGGGTCTGAAGTTACGTTCAATCCGAGCGCGCCTGCACCCATTCACTGGCTGCAATTTCTTTCCGAACTGTTTGGCAGCGACAATACCAGCGTTGAACTGCTTCAGGATTGGGCCGGCTACTGCTTCAAGCGAGAACCTATAAACAAAAGATCATGCTCGTTGTAGGGCCTCCACGGTCCGGCAAAGGCACGATTGCGCAAGTCCTGTCCGCACTTGTGGGAAGAAATAACGTCGTGGGGCCGACGATGGCGAGCCTTGAGTCAAAACTTCGGGCTAGAGCCCCTGATCGGGAAAGCTCTTGCCATTATTGGTGATGCACGCATCGGCGGGCGGACCGATCAGGCCGCTATTGCAGAGCGTCTTCTCAGCATTTCAGGTGAGGATACCCAGACGGCATCGACCGCAAATTCCGGCCCGCTTGGACCGGTCGCACCGCCGACGAGGTTTATGCTTTTGACGAATGAGCTTCCGCGATTGACGGACAACTCTGGAGCAATTGCGAAACGATTTCTCATCCTGACGCTGGAACGTTCTTTCTACAGGCCAAGAGGACCAGGGATTGGCTGCTCGGCTTGTAACAAGGAGCTTTCGGGCATCCTGAACTGGGCAATCGACGGGTACGCCCGGTTGCAAGAAAGGGGCTATTTCGTTCAATCGCACAGAGCGACTGAGGCAATCGAGACATTGGAAGCTCTCGTCTCTCCGATCAAAGCCTTCCTCTCGGACAGGTGCGAACTTGGTGGCCAGGTTTCGGTCGATTTGATTTACGCCCACTGGCAGGAATGGTGCCAAGAAAACGGGCATGAACCTAGTTCCAAACAGACTTTCGGTCGCAATCTGCGCGCTGCCGTCCCCGCCCTCAGCAACTCAACTCAGGTCAGGGGAATCTCGTCATCGCGTCTACACGGGCGTCTGCTCAAACAACGCAAACAACCCGAATGATCAAATGAGCCGCCGTCCTGCCAAAATCACTCAGGCTGACCTGGCCCGTGCTCTCCGTGCGGCCAAGCAAGAAGGTGCCGCCGGTGTCGATGTGCTGCCGGATGGAACGATACGGCTGCTTTTGGCACCCACAAGCAGCGGGGATGATCGTGAGGTCGCCGTTGACCGTGGCGCGGAGATCATCCTTTGATGCTGCCTATGCCCCGACCCCGTCCCCCCTATCTGCATCGGCAGGTTACGCAGCACGGCCGCGTTGTTTGGTACGTTCGCGTCGGAAAGGGCACGCGTATCAGGATCCGGGCTGAGTACGGCACCCCCGAGTTTCTGTCCGCTTATAAATCCGGGATCCGCGGCGAGCGGTCAATGTCAACCGGCGTGGCCAAAACCGGCAGCTTGGCGTGGCTGATGGACCGGCTTATCGCGATTCCTCAGCGTGGCGTGATCTTTCGCTGACCACACGGCGCCAACGCGAAAACATCTTGAAGCAAGTGATTGTCGCAGCAGGCCGTCAGTCCTACGCCGCCATCACTCAGGCCCACGATCGCCGCCGGCCGCGACCGTCGAATTAAAACCCCGTTTCAGGCACGACATTTCCTAGACACCATGCGCGGGTTGTTCAATTGGGCCGAAGAAACGCAGCATGTCAGAGTCAATCCCGCCGCCAACGTGCGTTACCCTACGCTGAAATCAGACGGAGGCTTCCCAATTTGGACCGAAGCTGATGTCGCGGCCTATGAGGCGCGATGGCCTCTCGGCACACCGCAACGTGTGTGGCTCGCTGTGCTGCTTTATACTGGTTTCCGTCGTGGCGATGCCGTCAGGATCGGCCGCCAACATGTGCGCAATGGTGTAGCAACACTTCGTACCGAAAAAACCGGCACCGAAGTCAATATCCCGCTATTGCCGCCGTTGCTCGAGGTGCTACGGGCTGGCCCCACCGGAGACTTGGCGTTTCTCTGGGGCGAGAGCTAAAACGCTGTGAAAAGAGTCTCTTTTCGCTGTCCCTTCACCGCCCTCTCCCAAACCGCGGGTAAACACAAATCCTCACAGGGACCGCGCGAGAGTCGCGCGACACGCGGAGAACACAAGCGCGAGACTGGCGCGCCTCAAAACGCGCTCCGCGGGTACACCCGGCACAAAAGCGTCGCGCTCTACACACGGGCCTCTCAGGGGCCCCCTCTCGCCCGACACCAAAGACAAGAGGAGAGCGTACGAGATTCGCGAACATATTTTCTCACATAGTCTCAAAAAATGAGCGCCAGAGAGACAAGAGATAAAAAATTAAATAGAGATATTTTTTATATTGTGCCGGGGCCGGACTCGAACCGCCGACATCCTGCGTGTAAAGCAGGCGCTCTACCAACTGAGCTAACCGCCCTTGGCGCAGCCATTTGCCCCTGTTCGGCGGCCGATGCAAGTCACCAAGTCTTCAAACGAAAACGGCGCCGTTCGGCGCCGTTTTGCTGTTCGCTTTGATTGGCTCAATGCGCCCGCAGGCCGGAACCGTCGTCCTCGACCGGCTTTTCGGCGGCCGCGGCCGCTTCGGCGAGCTTGGCCGCCTCCTCGTCCCAACTGATCGGCTTTGGCATGGTGACGAGCGCACGCTCGAGCACCTCGTCCATGCGGGTGACCGGGATGATATCGAGACCTTTCTTGATGCTGTCGTTGATCTCGACCAGGTCCTTGGCGTTCTCTTCCGGGATCAGCACCGTTTTGATGCCGCCGCGCTGGGCCGCCAGCATCTTCTCCTTGAGGCCGCCGATCGGCAGCACGCGTCCGCGCAAAGTAATCTCGCCGGTCATGGCGACGTCGCGGCGCACCGGAATGCCGGTCATCACCGAGACAATGGCGGTGACCATGGCGACACCGGCGGACGGACCGTCTTTCGGGGTCGCGCCTTCCGGCACGTGCACGTGGATGTCGCGCTTGTCGAACAGCGGCGGCTCGATGCCGAGGCCGACTGCGCGCGAACGGACATAAGAGGCCGCCGCCGAAATCAACTCCTTCATGACGTCGCGCAGGTTGCCGGTGACGGTCATCTTGCCCTTGCCGGGCATCTGCGTGGCTTCGATGGTGAGCAGCTCGCCGCCGACGTCTGTCCAGGCAAGACCCGTGACCACGCCAACCTGGTCTTCCGATTCGACCTCGCCGTAGCGGTATTTCGGCACGCCGAGGAAATCGGACAGGTTGTCCTGGTTGACCGCGATTTTCTTTTTCTTCGAGGTCATCAACTCCTTTACCGCCTTGCGCACAAGGTTGGAGAGTTCGCGCTCGAGATTACGAACGCCCGCCTCCCGCGTATAGCGGCGGATGAGTGTTATCAGCGCCTCGTCATCGATCGACCATTCCTCGGGCTTGAGGCCGTGCTTGACCACCGCATGCGGGATCAGGTGCTTGCGGGCGATCTCAAGCTTTTCGTCCTCGGTGTAGCCGGCGATGCGGATGATCTCCATGCGGTCCATCAGCGGCGGCGGAATGTTGAGCGTATTCGCCGTGGTGATGAACATCACGTTGGAGAGGTCGTATTCGACCTCGAGATAGTGATCGGCAAAGGTGCCGTTTTGTTCGGGGTCGAGCACCTCGAGCAAAGCCGAGGACGGGTCACCGCGAAAATCGGCGCCCATCTTGTCGATCTCGTCCAACAGGAACAGCGGGTTCGACGTTTTGGCCTTGCGCATCGATTGGATGACCTTGCCGGGCATCGAGCCGATATAGGTGCGCCGGTGGCCGCGGATTTCGGCCTCGTCGCGCACGCCGCCGAGCGACACGCGCACGAATTCGCGGCCGGTCGCCTTGGCGATCGATTTGCCGAGCGAGGTCTTGCCGACACCGGGCGGTCCGACCAGACACAGGATGGGGCCGGTCAGCTTGTTGGCGCGCTGCTGCACGGCGAGATACTCGACGATGCGTTCCTTGACCTTCTCCAGGCCAAAGTGGTCGCCATCGAGAATCTGCTCGGCCAAATTCAAGTCCTTCTTGACCTTGCTCTTCTTGTTCCACGGAATCGACAATAGCCAGTCGAGATAGTTGCGCACGACCGTGGCTTCCGCCGACATCGGCGACATCTGGCGCAGCTTTTTGAGCTCGTGCGTCGCTTTCTCGCGGGCTTCCTTGGAGAGTTTGGTCTTCTTGATCTTGTCTTCCAGCTCTTGCAGCTCGTCGCGGCCTTCCTCGTCGCCGAGCTCCTTCTGGATCGCCTTCATCTGTTCGTTGAGGTAGTACTCGCGCTGCGTCTTCTCCATCTGCCGCTTGACGCGGGTGCGGATACGCTTTTCCACCTGCAACACGGAAATCTCGCTCTCCATCAGGCCGAGCACTTTTTCCAGACGCCCGGTGACGGACGGCGTCTCCAGAATATCCTGCTTGTCCGGAATCTTGACGGCGAGATGCGATGCGACCGTGTCGGCAAGCTTGGCGTAATCCTCAATCTGCTGGATCACGCCGACCACTTCGGGCGACACTTTCTTGTTCAGCTTCACGTAGTTTTCGAACTCGTTGACGACGGACCGCGCCAGCGCTTCCGCTTCCACGCGCTCGCCGACTTCGTCGACCAGCACGCTCGCATCCGCTTCGTAATAGTCCATGCGATCGGTATATTTGAGCACCTTGGCGCGCTCGATGCCTTCGACCAGCACCTTGACGGTGCCGTCGGGCAGCTTGAGCAACTGCAGCACGCTCGCCAGCGTCCCTACCTCGAAGATGGCGTCGGTCGCCGGATCGTCGTCGGAGGCGTTCTTCTGCGTGGCCAGAAGGATGAAGGTATCCGACCGCATCACCTCTTCCAGCGCCTTGATCGACTTATCGCGGCCGACGAAGAGCGGGACGATCATGTGCGGGAAGACCACGATGTCGCGCAGCGGCAACACGGGATAGGCCCGGGTTTCACCCGGCTGCAGCGTGGGTCGTGGTTTGCTGGTCATTGCAATGTCCTTTTTTTGCGCCCCCGTTCCGGCGATCCACTTCAGCGGCCTCGCAAGAACAGTGCCGGTAGAACGGGCGGAGGGCCCGAGAATCTCAAGGCGAAGCCTACGCAAGACCGACGCGTCGCGGTACTACGATCCGTCGTAGGCCAAATCACTTCCGCCACTACACCTATGACGGCACCCTAGGGTCCGCAAGTCAGGCCTGGGTTTCAAGTTAAAACGGCCTTGCCTACGCCGAATAAACACGGGGACAACGCGATTCGGGAGCCCTTGTCGAACAAGCCCCGGAACAAGGCAATATTAGGCGCTGGCGCCGCCCTGCTCGGCCGTGCGGTCGCTGCGGTCGGCGTAGATGTAGAGCGGCCGGGCGGTACCCTCCACCACCTCTCTGGAGATCACCACCTCTTCGACCCCCTCCAGGCTCGGCAGATCGAACATGGTGTCGAGCAGGATGCCTTCCATGATGGATCGCAGACCGCGCGCACCGGTCTTGCGTTCGATCGCCTTGCGAGCGATGGCGCCAAGCGCCTCCTCGGCGAAGGTGAGTTCGATTGTCTCCATCTCGAACAGCCGTTGGTACTGTTTGACCAGCGCGTTCTTCGGCTCGACCAGGATCTTCTTCAGCGATTCCTCATCGAGGTCCTCGAGCGTGGCGACCACCGGCAAACGGCCGACGAATTCCGGGATCAGACCGTATCTGAGCAAATCCTCGGGCTCGACCTCTCGGAAGATTTCACCTTGCTTGCGATCTTCCGGCGCCACCACCTTGGCGCCGAAGCCGATCGACGTGGAGCGGCCGCGCGCCGAAATGATCTTGTCGAGACCGGCGAAAGCGCCGCCGCAAACGAAGAGGATGTTGGTGGTGTCGACCTGCAGGAATTCCTGCTGCGGATGCTTGCGGCCGCCCTGCGGCGGCACGGAGGCGACGGTGCCTTCCATGATCTTGAGCAGGGCCTGCTGCACGCCCTCACCCGACACATCGCGCGTGATCGAGGGATTGTCGGACTTGCGTGAAATCTTGTCGATTTCGTCGATGTAGACGATGCCGCGCTGCGCGCGCTCGACATTGTAATCGGCCGACTGCAGCAGCTTGAGAATGATGTTTTCCACGTCCTCGCCGACGTAACCGGCTTCGGTGAGCGTGGTGGCGTCCGCCATCGTGAATGGCACGTCGAGAATGCGCGCCAAAGTCTGCGCCAGCAGAGTCTTACCCGAGCCGGTCGGCCCGATCAGCAGGATGTTCGACTTGGCGAGCTCGACGTCGTTGTGCTTCGACTGATGATTGAGCCGCTTGTAGTGATTGTGCACCGCGACCGAGAGCACCTTCTTGGCGTGATCCTGGCCGATGACGTAGTCGTCGAGAACCTTGCGGATTTCCTTCGGCGTCGGAATGCCATCGCGCGACTTCACCAGCGAGGATTTGTTTTCCTCGCGAATGATGTCCATGCACAATTCGACGCATTCGTCGCAGATGAAAACCGTCGGACCGGCAATGAGCTTGCGGACTTCGTGCTGGCTCTTGCCGCAGAACGAGCAGTAAAGGGTGTTCTTGGAATCGCTGCCGCCGACTTTGCTCATTCCATTCTCCGTCACGCTCTTCCGATACTTGGTATCGCCGGCACGACGTCTCGCACCGGCAACTGAGATCAAGCGAAGCAAGTTTCGCGCCGGAACTCCAGCACGGCTGACCTTCAATCGGGGAGGCCCACTGCCCCCTATTCAAACCCCCACATCATAAGCCAAGCATGCTAACGACTGGATAATCAAGAATTTATTAACGATAATGCCCGGCCTATCGCCCCAGCGAAAGCGGCCATTCGGAGGCAAGGCTGGCCCTGGGGAAACCGCCGGATTGGGCATCAAAGGGCAATCAGGCCGGTTTCGGAACCAACTCCTCCGCTCGCTTATCGATAACCTTGTCGACAAGTCCGAAGTCCTTGGCCGCCTCGGCGGTCAAAAAGTAGTCACGCTCAAGGGCATCCTCGATCTTCTTCAGCGACTGGCCCGTGTGGTGCACGTAGATTTCATTCAGGCGCTTCTTCAGCGCCAGAATCTCCTGCGCATGCAACATGATATCGGTGGCCTGGCCCTGGAACCCGCCGGACGGCTGGTGCACCATAATGCGCGCGTTGGGCAGCGCGAAGCGTTGGTCCTTGGCGCCGGCGGTCAGCAGCAGCGACCCCATGGAGGCCGCCTGCCCGACGCACAGCGTTGATACCGGTGGGCGGATGAACTGCATGGTGTCGTAGATCGCCATGCCGGAGGTCACCACCCCGCCCGGCGAATTGATGTACATGGAGATCTCTTTTTTCGGATTTTCGGCTTCAAGGAACAGAAGCTGCGCCACCACCAGCGTCGCCATGCCATCCTCGATGGTGCCGGTGATGAAAATGATGCGCTCCTTCAGAAGGCGCGAGAAGATGTCGTAGGCCCGCTCACCACGGTTGGTCTGTTCGACCACCATGGGGACAAGCTGCATGTAGGTATCGACCGGGTCCTTCATCTCAACTCCTTCTGACGCGAATCACGGCAGCCAGCTTAGCTTCCGCACCCGCAGGAGGGCGATCTAATTCCGGATTATGGTAAGCGCAAGCTGCACCCGTTAACCTGCCGGCTTGTCTTCGTCGTCCTTGTAAAGCTCCTCGCGCAATACCTTTTTCTCGGTCACGTCGGCAAGCTCGAGCAGGAAATCGACCACTTTCTCCTCGTAGATCGGGGCGCGGATGCCGGCGATGGCTTGCGGGTTCTGCCGGAAATAATCCCACACCCGCTGCTCCTGGCCGGGGAACTGGCGCGCCTGCTCCATGATCGCGCGCTGCATTTCCTCGTCGCTCACGGTGATGTTGTTCTTTTCGCCGATCTCGGCAAGAACCAGACCCAGCCGAACGCGACGTTCGCAGATCGCACGGTATTCGGTCTTGGCCTTCTCCTCGGTGGTGTTTTCGTCGGCGAAAGTCTTTTGCTCGTTCTCCAGCTCCTGCAGCACCGACTTCCATACGCGATCGAATTCTTCCTCGACCAAAGTCGGCGGCGGGTCGAACTTGTGCCGCTTGTCGAGCTCATCGAGTAGCGCGCGCTTGAGCTTCTGGCGCGAGGCCGAAGCATGATCGCGCGCTATGCGGTCCTTCACGGCGTCACGCAGCTTGTCGAGCGAGTCGAGACCAAGCGACTTGGCGAACTCGTCGTCGATCGTGACCTGTCCTGGTGTTTCCACCGACTTGGCGGTGACGACGAATTCAGCGTCTTTGCCGGCAAGGTGTTCGGCCTGATAGTGATCGGGAAACTTGACCTTGAGCGTGCGCGTCTCACCCGTCGCAACACCGACGAGCTGATCCTCGAATCCGGGAATGAAGGTGTTCGACCCGAGCAGCACCGGCGCATCGTCGCCAGTACCGCCTTCGAAGGCCTCGCCATTGATGGTGCCGGCGTATGTAATCACGACGCGGTCGCCCGTCGCCGCTTTCTCGCCCTCGCCTCTCGCCGTGAACGGCTTGTTCTGATCGGCGATGCGCGCGATGCCGTCGTCAACCTCGGCATCGGCGACATCGCTCACGAGCTTGGTCAGCGTGATGGTCTTGAAGTCGGTGAGTTCGATCGGCGGCACGATCTCGACCGCCATCGTGTAGTTGAGATCGCTCTTACCCGAGATGAGTTGCTCGACTGCCTCCTTGTCCTCGGGCAGCGTCACCTTCGGTTCGGACGCAAGCTTGAAGCCGCGCTCGCTGACAATCTGATTGTTGGTGTCGCGCACGGTGGCGTCGATGACCTCGGCCATCGCCGAGCGGCCATAGACGCGCCTTAAATGCGCGACCGGCACTTTGCCCGGTCGGAAACCGTCAATGCGAACGCGTCCTTTAAGCTCTTCGAGGCGTGCATTGACCTTGGCGTCGAGTTCGGCGGCAGGCACCACCACCTTGAATTCGCGCTTGAGGCCTTCGGAAAGCGTTTCGGTAATGTCCATCGATCTCACACTTCTTTGCTGGCAACGCTCGTCGCGCCAGAAAGGCCGGCGCGCCGGGAATTGAGATTTCGGGGCAAAGTCCGCCGCCGACAGCCCTGGGCATGGTGCGGGCGGAGGGATTTGAACCCCCACGACTTTCGTCACGGGAACCTAAATCCCGCGCGTCTACCAATTCCGCCACGCCCGCAAAGGGCACATCGAACGACACCTCCGGCGCCGCAATCCGGCAGGGCTTAGACGCCGTAGCCCGGCGAGGCAAGGTGATCCCATGCCCCGCAAGCGGCGGGGCTTATATCATGTGAATTTGCTGCCGCACCAATAAAATAGGCCGCCTTTGCGCTGCCTCAATAGCAAGGTTTCTGAACCTGGATAAACTATTTCGCAGTCGGGGCACGGAACCCAACAGCCGAAAGATGACAATGATGCCGGGAATACTTCCCCTCACCCGCCGCCGCCTGCTTGCCGGGCTCGGCGCGACTGTGACCGCGATCACCCTGCCGCCGCGCGCGTTCGCCGAAGACAAGGCGCCCGACGGCTATCGCGTCCTGCATGCCCGCAAAGGCACCGCGGCACTCCGCGGCAAGGACGCGGCTCCCACGCCGATCTGGGGCTATGACGGGATGTCGCCGGGCCCCACCCTGCGGCTCAAGCAGGGCGAAGAGCTGAAGGTCAGGCTGGTCAACGATCTCGACCAAGCGACGGTGATCCATTGGCACGGCCAGCGGCTGCCCAACGCCATGGACGGCGTGCCGTTTCTCACACAAAAGCCGGTCGAGCCCGGCCAGAGCTTCGACTACCACTTCACGCCGCGCGACGCCGGTACGTTCTGGTACCACACCCATTTCGGCTCATCGGAGCAACTGGCGCGCGGGCTCTATGGCGTGCTGATCGTCGACGAGCCGGAGCCGCCGCAAGTCGACCGCGATCTGATGCTGGTGGTCGACGATTGGCGGCTTCTAGACAACGGCGAGATCCAGCCGAGCTTCGGCAATTTCCACGACGCCATGATGGCCGGCCGGCTCGGCCAGTACATCACGCTCAACAGTCAGGACAAGCTCGATGTCCCGGTGAAGAGCAATGAACGGCTGCGGCTGCGTATCGTCAACGTTGCCAATTCGCGGATTTTCCAGTTCCGCATCGCGCGCCACACGGCGCGCATCATGGCGGTCGACGGCCAGCCGTGTCCGCCGAATATTGCGCCGAATGGCATTCTGCGGCTCGGCCCCGGCAGCCGCGTCGATCTGTTTCTCGATGCAACGTTGACACCCGGTTCGCGCGCCCCGATCACGGTCGATGATCTGCGCGGCGGCGAACTCGAACTCGGACAATTGGTCTACGATGCCGGCGCACCGGCGCGTCCTGCGCCGTTACCCGATCCCAATCCGCTGCCGAACAATCCGCTTCCTGCGACGTTCGATGAGGCCAATGCCTTCAAGATGAATGTCCCGCTCGATGGCGGCGGCATGGCCATGATGATGGGACGCGGCATGGGTGGAGGTATGGATGGCGGCCGCTTCGAGGGCTATGGCGTCCCGCCGCAGCAGCGCATCTGGGCGCTCGCCGGCATCTCCTCAACCGGCCACGATGGACCGCCGATGTTTAAGGTCGAGCGCGGGCGCACGGTGATGCTCACCTTCGGCAACCGCACGACGTTCCCACATGCCATGCACGTGCACGGCCACCATTTTCGCCAGTTCGATCCCGGCGGCGAGAGTTGGAAGCCCTACTGGCTCGATACAGTCATCGTCGACCCGGACCGCGCCGAGCGCATCGCCTTCGTCGCCGACAATCCCGGCAAGTGGATGATGCACTGTCACATGATCGAGCACATGGCGGCCGGTATGGCCGCCTGGTTCGAGGTGAGCTAGCCGGCCTGCGCGGCCAGGAAGCGGCGAAAGACGTGCGGCAGCTCGTCCAGTAAATCTTCCGAAATGAGACATGGCCCGAAGCTCGCGGCGGCTTCGCCGTGCAGCCAGACAGCAGCGCAGGCGGCCTCGAATGCCGGCATCCGCTGCGCCAGTAAACCGGCGATCATTCCGGTCAGAACATCGCCCGAACCGGCAGTGGCCAGCGTCGGGGGTGCGTTCGCAGAGATAGCGGCGCGGCCATCCGGCGTCGCCACCACCGTGTCGGCCCCCTTCAACAGGACAATACCTCCAGTAAATCTGGCTGCTAACCGCGTTCTTTCAAGTTTCGAATAAACTTTATTTTTTTCATGTAATCCACTGAATAATTTCGTATATTCTCCCTCGTGGGGCGTCAAAACCACGCTCCGCCCCGCATGATTGGCAACCGCCGCGGCCAAGGCCGGGGGCTCCTCCGAAAAGCTGGTCAACGCGTCCGCATCGAGCACAACGGCGGCCTCGCTCGCCAATGCGGCCTGCACCCGTTCGCGCATCGCCGGCCCGACGCCGCCGCCGGGCCCGAGCGCAATCACGTTGCGCCGCGTATCGGTGAGGAATTCGGCTAGCTCCGCGGCTCCGTCCACCGGGCGCACCATGACTGCCAGATTAGCCGTCGCATTGACCGCAAGCGCGTCCCGGGGGCTTGCGATGGTCACCAGACCTGCGCCTGCCCGAAGTGCCCCTCGGGCAGCGAGACGGGCGGCTCCAGTTGTCGACAGGCCTCCCGACACGACCACGGCATGCCCGCGCATGTATTTGTGCCCCTCCGGCTGAACCCGCGGAAAATCGCGCGCCCAAAGGGACGGCTCGTTGGCAAAGGTGGCTGGCTCAATAGGGCTCAAGACATTATCGGGAATGCCGATGTCGGCGACCGAGACCACCCCGCAGTGCAACCGCCCCGGCAACAGCAAATGGCCGGGCTTGCGGCGAAAGAAGGTGACCGTGCGGTTTGCCTTCACCGCAGCGCCCATGACCGCCCCGGTCGTCCCGTTGATGCCGCTCGGCAGATCGACGGCGATGACGGTCGCGCCGCTGGCATTGATCGCCTCGATGAGCGCGCGCGGCTGACCGTCGACGTCGCGATCAAGTCCGGCCCCGAACAGCGCGTCGATAACAAGCGCGTGGCCCGTGACCATCATGGGCGAGGCCTGGTCGACCGGGCCGGTCCAAAGCGCGGCGGCGCGCGCGGCATCGCCCTTGAGCTTCCCTCTGTCTCCGACAAAGGCGACGCGCACGGGGTGACCGCGCTCAGCCAGGATGCGCGCCGCCACGAAGCCGTCGCCGCCATTGTTGCCTGGGCCCGTCACCACAACGACGTCGCGGCCATGCAGGACTTGGCAGGCGACATCGGCAACTGCGCGGCCGGCATTTTCCATCAAGACGACGCCAGGCGTTCCGCCCGCGATCGTCAGCCGGTCGGCCTCCCCCATTTCGGCTGTCGTCAACAATTCGATCATCGCAGGGGCAAGACTATCGGGCGGTGGAAAAAGCGCCAATTCTGCCTAAACGCAAAGCGCCGCCGGGGTCCCAGAACTGGCAAATGTTTGCGCATAATGCTTAATTATTGGGCGCTTAACATTAGGCATTTTGTGTGGGCTTCCCGCCACTTTCGGCCTAACTTCTTGTTCTGCAGATGCTATTGAACGCTCATCGGCTTGGCACGGGACCTGCTAACCGGAAGCGCGGCTCTCCCTGTATGCGTGGCGGGCCGTGGGAGCTAAGGAGAGCTAATGAAAAAAATCGAGGCCATCATCAAGCCATTCAAGCTCGACGAAGTGAAGGAAGCCCTTCAGGAGGTCGGCTTACAGGGCATCACCGTGACCGAAGCCAAGGGCTTTGGCCGGCAGAAAGGGCACACCGAGCTTTATCGTGGCGCCGAGTACGTCGTCGATTTTCTACCCAAGGTAAAAATCGAAATCGTGCTTGCCGACGACATGGCAGACAAGGCGATCGAAGCAATCCGTCGCGCCGCCCAGACTGGCAGGATTGGCGACGGCAAGATATTCCTATCCAACATCGAAGAGGCGATCCGGATCAGAACCGGAGAGTCGGGTATCGACGCGATCTAGCGATCGCGCGCACACACAGTCGGGTCAATATTTAAAAAGGGGGAATGCCGGACATGACGACTGCTAAAGATGTCATGAAGATGATCAAGGATAACGACGTCAAATACGTCGATTTCCGTTTCACCGATCCTCGCGGTAAGTGGCAGCACGTCACCTTCGACGTTTCCATCATCGAAGAAGATACGTTCGCCGAAGGTCAGATGTTCGACGGCTCGTCCATCGCCGGCTGGAAGGCGATCAACGAGTCGGACATGAACCTGATGCCCGATCCGGCGACTGCCTGCATCGACCCCTTCTTTGCTGAAACGACGCTGACGCTGATTTGCGACATCCTCGAGCCGACCACCGGCGAGCCCTACAACCGCGATCCGCGCGGCATCGCCAAGAGGGCGGAAGGCATGGTGAAGTCGATGGGTCTCGGCGACACCGTCTACTTCGGACCGGAAGCCGAATTCTTCGTGTTCGATGACGTGAAATACGCGGCCGAGCCCTACCACACCGGCTTCAAGCTCGACTCAACCGAGCTGCCGATCAACTCCTACACCGAATACGAAGGCGGCAATCTCGGCCACCATATCGGCTTCAAGAAGGGCTATTTCCCGGTGCCGCCGCAGGATTCGGCGCAAGACATGCGCTCCGAAATGCTCGGCGCCATGGCGCGCATGGGCTGCTTGGTCGAGAAGCATCACCACGAAGTGGCTTCCGCGCAGCATGAGCTCGGCCTGAAATTCTCGCCTCTCACCGTGATGGCCGACCGGCTCATCATCTACAAATACTGCATCCACCAGGTCGCGCAGATCTACGGCAAGACGGCAACCTTCATGCCCAAGCCCGTCTACGGCGACAACGGCTCGGGCATGCACTGCCATCAATCCATCTGGAAGGCAGGCAAACCGATCTTCGCCGGCAACAAATATTCCGATCTTTCCGACGAGTGCCTGCATTACATCGCCGGCATCATCAAGCACGCGAAAGCGATCAACGCTTTCACCAACCCGACGACGAACTCGTACAAGCGTCTCGTCCCGGGCTTCGAGGCGCCGGTGCTACTCGCCTACTCGGCGCGCAATCGCTCGGCCTCGTGCCGCATCCCCTATGCGACCAATCCGAAGGCCAAGCGCGTCGAAGTGCGCTTCCCCGACCCGATGGCCAATCCCTATCTCGCCTTCGCGGCGATGCTCATGGCCGGCCTCGACGGCATCAAGAACAAGCTCGATCCGGGCCCGGCGATGGACAAGGACCTCTACGACCTGCCGCCGGATGAGCTCAAGGACATCCCGACCGTGTGCGGCTCGCTGCGCCAGGCGCTCGAAGAGCTCGACAAAGATCGCGCCTTCCTGAAAGCCGGTGGCGTGTTCGATGACGACTTCATCGACTCCTACATCGACCTGAAGATGCAGGAAGTGATCCGCTTCGAGCACACCCCGCATCCCGTCGAATTCGAAATGTACTACTCGGCGTAAGCGTTCCTCCCAGACATCGCGACCGTAAGCGATGTAACTCAAAGGGCGTCCCTCGCGGGACGCCCTTTTTTTATTTCGCGATACGCGGTTCACGCAGCGCGTCATGTTTCATGTGCGGTTGCTAACGGGTGGACGGACTCTCGTCTTCGCGAATGGCTTCTTCGTGATACCAAGCGCCACCGCTCGCGACCTTCACTACGCGTTGCGGCATAAAGTGCGCGGCGGATTTACTCTCGTCGCGACGGCCGCCACCAATCGCACGCGCCCCAACGGGAAACTGGATGATCATTGCTGTTCGTTGCGGTGAGTTTATCGTCGTCATTGTCTTTCTCCGATTTTGGTGCTGCCGCGTTGATGCGGCAGACTGACATAATGCTGCACTATCAGATTCTGAATGTCATTTGAGCAAAATGCCTCACCATAATCAGCAACTGACGCCATTATAGGCACCCGCAAATTTGCATCTTTGCGCGCCAGTGTTGAGTTGGCGTCGCTGGCAGCGGTTGCCGCGAAGGCGCGAGAGCTGACTTATCCAACCAAATCGCACTTTTTTGCATCCTGCCAGGCGGTATCGAGCGCCGCCGGGATCCGCGAATGGCCGCCGCCGGCTGGGTGGCATGTTTAATGCTTGGAAAAGACTGCAGTCGCTGAAGGCGGTCCCCGCCTTTGGCGGCGCGCATGCTTGAGGACCTCCTCGCAGTTTGGTCACGACCCAAGAGAGAGCGGCAATGACAAAGTACAAGCTCGAATACATATGGCTCGACGGATATACGCCGGTGCCAAATCTTCGTGGCAAGACGCAGATCAAAGAGTTCGAAAGTTTTCCTTCACTCGATCAACTTCCGTTATGGGGCTTCGACGGAAGTTCGACCATGCAGGCGGAAGGCTCAAACTCGGACTGCGTGCTCAAGCCCGTGCGCGCATTTCCCGATCCGGCGCGCAAGAACGGTGTGCTGGTGATGTGCGAGGTCATGATGCCGGATGGCACGACTCCGCATCCATCCAACAAACGCGCCACCATCCTCGACGACGACGGCGCCTGGTTCGGCTTCGAGCAGGAATACTTCTTCTACAAGGACGGCCGTCCACTCGGCTTCCCCGAGGCCGGCTATCCGTCGCCGCAGGGTCCCTACTACACCGGCGTCGGCTACAAGAACGTCGGCTCGATCGCCCGCGAGATGGTCGAAGAGCATCTCGAACAGTGCCTCGAGGCGGGCATCAACCACGAAGGCATCAACGCCGAAGTGGCAAAGGGCCAGTGGGAGTTCCAGATCTTCGGCAAGGGATCAAAGAAGGCCGCCGACGAAATGTGGATGGCGCGCTATCTGCTGCTGCGGCTCACCGAGAAATACGGAGTCGATATCGAGTTCCACTGCAAGCCACTCGGCGATACCGACTGGAACGGCTCCGGCATGCACGCCAACTTCTCGACCTCGTATATGCGTGAAATCGGCGGCAAAGAGTACTTCGAGAAAATGATGAAGGCGTTCGAAGAGGCCCGCGAAGATCACATCGCGGTCTATGGTCCCGACAATCACATGCGGCTGACCGGCAAGCACGAGACGCAGTCAATTCACCAGTTCAGCTACGGTATTGCCGACCGCGGCGCCTCGATCCGCGTACCGCATTCCTTCGCCAACAACGGCTATAAAGGCTATCTGGAAGATCGCCGTCCCAACTCGCAAGGGGACCCCTACCAGATCGCCTCCCAAATCCTGAAAACGATCTCGTCCGTCCCGACGGGGGCCAAGGCTTCGGCCGCCGCGTAACGAACGCTCCATTATTTATAAGTAGTGGCGGGCGCCCTTCCAAAAAGGGCGCCCGCTTTCGATCGTACGACACGATGCAGCGTCGAATTCGGCTATCTCTGCCCTGCCGTGTCCATGGCCTATAACCGTCACGCTATCGCCTTCGCCTCACCGGCGAATGAAGCAAGCAATTTTTTCACTTCGACCGCGGAAATTGGCGGCGTGAAGAAATAACCTTGCACTTCCGTACACCCCTCGGACCTGAGAAGTTCAAGCTGATGTGCGGTTTCGACCCCTTCAGCGGTCGTGGCGATGTTGAGACTGCTGCCAAGGCCGACAACCGCGCGTAGGATGGCGAGACTCTCCTTGCTCTCCGAGATGTCGTCAATGAACGACTTGTCGATCTTGATGCGATCAAACGGAAAGCTTCGCAGATAGCCAAGCGACGAATAACCGGTTCCGAAATCGTCCATTGCAACACCGACCCCGATGTCTTTCAGCTGTTTCAGCATCGCCAGCGCCGACTCATTTTCGTGCATAAGAACCAGTTCCGTGATCTCCAACTCCAGCCTGCGCGCGGGAAAGCCCGATTTTTTCAGCGCCGTTTTGACAACACGGACGAAATCGCCTGATTTGAATTGCGCCGGTGAGCTGTTGACGGCCAGCGCAATTTCATCCGGCCATTCGATGGCGTCGCGGCAGGCCTGATTCAGCACCCATTCGCCGATCGGCACGATCAGCCCCGTTTCTTCCGCGATTGGTATGAAATCCATAGGCACCACCCAACCGCGCTCGGACTGATGCCAGCGGATAAGCGCCTCGCAGCTCGTGATCTTGCCGGTCTTTATGTTTACGATTGGCTGGTAATTCAGTGTGAATTCGTTGTTGACGAGTGCTTTGCGAAGATCGAGCTCAAGCGCACGGCGCTCTTGCATGCGCGCATCCATTTGCGACTCGAAAAACCGATAGATGTTTCCGCGATCGGCTTTACAACGATAAAGTGCCAGATCGGCGTTTTTCACGAGTTGATCCGGCGTAGTGCCGTCTGCAGGCGCGATTGCGATCCCAATGCTCGCCCCGACGACGACCTGATGACCATCCAATTCATAAGGCGCGCTTACCGCATCGATCAAACGGGTCGCAAGCGATGTCGCGTCGGCCGGCACCTTGAAACTCGTCTGAATGATCGCAAATTCGTCGCCTCCTAGCCGGGCGATGAGGTCGGTGTCGCGAATACAGGCGCGCATGCGTTTGGCAACGATTTTCAACAGCTTATCGCCGATCGGATGACCGAGCGTGTCATTGACGTTTTTGAAGTGATCGAGGTCCATGCTGAGCACCGCAAAGTTCGAATCCGCGCGTCCTAGAATCTGCTCCATCTCATCGTAGAAAACTGTCCTGTTCGGCAAGTCGGTCAGCGCATCGTGGTGCGCCATGTAGGATATTTTCTGTTCGTTTCGGCGCTGCTCGGAAATATCTTCAAACGTAACAACGAAACCGCTATTGGCCATCGGCGAAGTCAAGGAATTGATAGTCCTTCCGTCCGAGCGTTCGAAAATAATATGCCCGCCTTTGCCGCGCTCCAGGATCACCTGGATTTCCGCAAGAAGTTGTGTCGGATTCTTTACGGCAATTTTGGTCCATTCTTGGATCAACTGCATCGTCTCTTGAATTGTCTTGCCCGGACAGGCGACCTTCCACTTTTTCCACGGCAGTTTGAACACGTCCGCAAACCGTTTGTTGGAAATGATGAGTTTGCCGTCGCGGTCGTACATCAAAAGGCCTTGCGCCATATTGTCCATCGCCGCGTAAAATTGCGCATTGCGCGTCTCGAGTTCATCTTGCAGCCGGGCGCGTTCGGTGACGTCCATGTACGTGCCAAGTACGCCGAAAACCTCACCGTTTTCTTCGCGCAGCGGCACCTTGCTCGTCAGTAAGGTGATGACTTGACCGTCAGGTGTGGTTTGCGGCTCGTCGATGAGAAGCTTGCTGCGACCGGATTCGATGACTTCGCGATCGTCGCCTCGATACTTTTCCGCCTGCTCGCGCCATCCCATTTGAAAATCGTCTTTACCGACGATCTCTTCGGGGCGGGAGAATCCCGCGTCGCGCGCGAATGACGTATTGCAACCGAGATAGACGAGGTTCCTGTCTTTCCAGAAGATGCGCGCCGGCACCGCATTCAGGATCGCCTCGATAACCTGTTGTGTTTCGCGGATCGTTTCTTCGTCAGTTTTGTGTTCCCCAACCTGGCGCGAACGCGTTGTCTCGCTTGGCTGCGGCACTCCGCTGGTTGTCCGCAACTCAGATCGCGGCTTGCGGACGTGCTGGCCCTTTTTAAAATCGCCTTTGCGAATAGCTCCCTCCCATTCGCCCGAAACCATTTGCGTTCCATGTTGAACATGGTGCAGTAGGCAAATGCCTAAGGGCGCGGTAACCCATTCCGGTCACCATGCTTAGTCAGGCAAAAGCTTGTTCCGATGGTTACGAGGCGGTTGAAAATACCGAACGAGTTTAGAAGAACAAACAATCACCGAAGCCATCAGCCGTGGCGATCAGGCGCAGCAGCAGAATCGCGCACTGAACGCGGATCGTCAGAACATCACGGCGGCAATGACGGCGAGCGCCGCGGCAATACCGGCGCCCGTGACCAGCATCTGTTTGCGCCGGCGCCGCGGACCATAGACGCCGGCAGCGCGCCGCTGGGCGATTATGGCCGCGTCGAATTCGGCCGACGAGGAATACGCGCAGGCCAGCGCCGCGCCCGCGCGCACGGCGTAGGCCTCAAGCGCGATCAACCTGCTATCCGTGCTCATGCCTGCCGCAAAACGCATGCCCGCATGCTGGAGCATCAGGGTAAACGAATGGTTGCCAGCAACAGGTAACCGGTTCCGGCCGCCTAGGCCGCGTGGTCTTCCGGGAATAACTGCTTCACGTTGCTGGCATGCTCGTGCACCGCCTGTTTTGGCCGCGCGGCTTCGGCGACATGTACCCGATTGCGGCCTTTGCGCTTGGCGCCATAGAGCGCGGCATCAGCGCGAGAGATCAATGCATCGATGTTCGTCACCAGAGCCTCGGAGGCGGCCAAGCCGATACTGACCGTGGCGTTGACGGTGTAGCCCTGAACCGTGACGCCCGCCTTTTCGAAATTGGAGCGAACGCGTTCGGCGACAGGCAGCGCCAAATGCATCGGCTCGTCGATGATGGCGGCGAACTCCTCGCCGCCGATACGGCCGATGATATCGGTCAGGCGCATGCTACGCCGCACCGACTGCGCGAAAACCCGCAGGACCTCGTCACCGACCGCATGGCCGAACCGGTCGTTGATCTTTTTAAAATGATCGAGATCGAACATCATCAGAGTCATCGGCCTGCGATGGGAGATTTGCGCGCACAATTTCAATGCGCTTTCCAGAAAGGCGCGGCGATTGAATAAGCCCGTCAGAAAGTCGGTGGCGGCGGCGCGGCGGTAGTAGCCGAGATTCTGATCCTTCACCATCAAGAGGACGATAAACGCCAAGCCGACCGCATAAACGATCGTTTCCAGCGCGAACACGGTGAACCAGCTTGCGGCGATGACGTCGGGTGTGAATGCGCGCATTGCCAGTGGCAGTAAGAAAATCGCCGAATGCAGAAACGGTACGATCACCGCAGCCGCGCGCGAGTGCAGCGACCGGCGCCGTTCGCGCGACAATTCGAACGCAATGAAGAACGTGTAGACGGAGACGACCACAGCCCCGAGCACGATGCGATCCGCGCTGCCATCGGCAAAGAGCGGCAATTGGCACAGGGCGAGCCAAACGATCGCGCCGGCAAAGGCTGCAACCGGCAACAGCGGCCGCCCACGGAACAAGCGAACGCCGTTCCAGATCATGCCGCAGGCGCCGAAGATCATGGCGAACGGTATTTCGGGCGGCAGCGCCACCCATGGCGTCGGCGCCCCCCACAAGGCCAATGACGAAGCACCAATCAAATACGCCGCGCCCCACCAGGCCAGCGCGCGCGCGTCGCGCTGTTGCAGCCAAGCCAAAATCAACAGCAGCCCGAGCAACGCGACGATACAGACCGCGATAAACGCGACCGTCGGGCCGTCCAAGAACGAAAAATTGACGTTCGCAGCAGCAGGCATCACGCTTCCCCAGCCATCGCGCAACGCTCAGCGCGCTATGCGGTGCACGGGTACCAAAAGACCATACTTACGTGGGAAAACCGTTGTGGGTTTGGGCACGATTGAATGAAAGATTCGCGAAAATTTTAATCAAATTGCTGGTATGCAAGCCTGGCGAAATGCCCATGACGCGAAAAAGGCGGCCTTGCGGGCCGCCCTTTTGATTAGCGCCGATAAAGACTGAGATCAGCGCTTGGAGAACTGGAAGGAACGCCGCGCCTTGGCTCGGCCATACTTCTTGCGCTCCACCACACGCGAGTCACGCGTGAGGAAGCCGCCGCGCTTGAGCGTGGTGCGCAGCTCGGGCTCGAAATACGTAAGGGCCTTGGCAAGGCCGTGACGCACCGCGCCCGCCTGACCCGACAACCCGCCGCCGGAAACCGTGCAGATCACGTCGTACTGGCCGTTGCGGCTGGTGGCGACGAGCGGCTGCTGGATCAGCATGCGCAGCACCGGGCGCGCGAAGAAGACCTCGATCGACTTCGTGTTGACCTCGATCTTACCGGCGCCGGGTTTGATCCAGACACGGGCGACCGCGTTCTTGCGCTTGCCGGTCGCGTAAGCGCGGCCCTGCGCGTCGACTTTCTTTTCGTATTGGGGCGTTTCCGGAGCGGCCGGCTTGAGGCTCGCCAATCCTTCCAACGATTGTACGGTCTCTGCCACGATCAGGCACTCCTCACATTCTTGCGGTTCATACTGGCAACATCGAGCGGTTCGGGCTTCTGAGCTTCGTGTGGGTGCTCGGGTCCCGGATAGACGCGCAGGTTTCCGAGCTGCACCCGGCCGAGGGGCCCGCGCGGCAACATGCGCTCGATCGCCTTCTCGACGATGCGCTCAGGAAAACGGCCGGTCATGATCTGCTTGGCCGTGCGCTCCTTGATGCCGCCGATATAGCCGGTGTGGTGGTGATACACCTTCTGGTCGCGCTTGCGGCCGGTCAGAACGGCCTTGGCCGCGTTGACGACGATGACATTGTCGCCATCGTCAACGTGGGGCGTATAGCTAGGCTTGTGCTTGCCGCGCAGCCGCATGGCCACGATCGAAGCCAGGCGACCGACCACCAGACCGGTTGCGTCGACGGTCACCCATTTCTTCTCGATATCGGCGGGCTTGGCCGAATAGGTTTTCATCGTATGTCCCTAATTACGGCGGCGCGCCCGAGGCGCGCCGAATTGGCGCGTTCTGTACCCGAGTGGAACTCCCTGGTCAATGCACTTAGTAGCTGATTAAGATCGTTATATCAACATCTTATATGAATGGTATTTATATACCGTTATCTAACTACCTTTCGCTTGGGATCGAATAGGTCGAGGTGACATGAGCGACCGGTTCTTCGGAGCCCTCGGAGCGGATCGTCACTTCGCCGACCGCCAGCCGTTTTCCCACCTTGAGGAGCTTGGCCTCGGCAATGAGGTCCGCATGGCCGGGCTTACGTAGGAAGTTGATGTTCAGATTGGTCGTGACCGCCAGCGGCTGACGCCCGACGGCCGAAAACACCGCGACGTACATGGCAAAATCCGCAAGCGCCATCATGGTGGGGCCGGAAATGGTGCCGCCAGGGCGCAGATGGTCCTCGTGAAATTCGCGTCGCACGCGCACATCGCCGTAGTCGACACGTTCGACGCTGAGCCCGCAGCCCGGAAAAAAGGCTTGCGGAAAGACTTCGTGCAGCAGCTCGCCGATCTGTTCGGCATTCAAGGCCGGTGCCGGCATTGATGTTTCCCCTTCGCGCCGGCAACCCGGCGCTCCGTCATAGACAGGCGGCGAGGCGCGTCAATCCTTGCCATAGAGCACCCGCAACTCGTCTTTGACTTTCTTCAGCGTGGCCTTGGGCGTCTTGGAGTGGCCCTTGCCGGTCTTGCGCCGCCCCGGCATCAGGTTAATTATTGGCCCGAACGTCACTATCGAAACAGCAAAATGAACGTCCAGGCTGCCGTCCCGGTGCTGCTGCGCGAGCGCGACAAGGATGTTGCCTTGCTGGTGCTCAACCGCCCGCAAGCGCGCAACAGCCTGTCGGAGGCGCTGCTGGCCGCGCTGTCCGACGCCTTTTCCGACATCGCCGCCGATCGCAGCGTTCGCGCAGTCGTCGTGACGGCCCATGGGCCGGCCTTCTCCGCCGGCCACGACATGAAGGAGCTGACCGCACGACGCAGCGACACCGACCACGGCCGCGCTTATTTCACCACAATCATGACGGCGTGCAGCACGATGATGCAGCAGATCGTCAATCTGCCGCAGCCGGTGATCGCCGCCGTGCAGGGCGTGGCCACCGCCGCCGGTTGCCAACTGGTCGCGAGCTGCGATCTCGCCGTTGCGTCGTCATCCGCCAAGTTCGCCACGCCCGGTGTCGACATCGGATTGTTTTGCTCGACGCCGATGGTCGCGCTTTCGCGCAACGTGCCACGGAAGCATGCCATGGAAATGTTGCTCACCGGCGAAATGATGCCCGCCGAGAAAGCCGCGCAGATCGGTCTCGTCAATCGCGTGGTCGCGCCGGGCACAGAACGCGGCGAAGCTTTGGCGCTCGCGCATCAGATCGCCAGCAAGTCGTCTCATACAGTCAAGATCGGCAAGGAAGCATTCTACCGGCAGGCTGAGCTCGACCTCGCCGACGCCTACAATTATGCCTCGCAAGTGATGGTCGAAAACCTCCTGTCGGCCGACGCCGAGGAAGGTATTTGTGCCTTCATCGAGAAACGCGATCCGGAATGGAAGGACCGTTGATAGCCGCCGCAATCGCCCGCCGTTTCGACCGCAACGGGTTGACCCGGCTGGTCGTCGCCGGCAGCGCCTGGGGCATCGCCGTGGCCACCGGTTTGCTTGCGATCAATCTCCCGCAATGCGGTCTGCCCAGCCCCGGCGACGCGGCGATGACGCTTGTTGTCTGTGTCGGCGCCGGCCTCGCCACGATCGGCCCCTTCGCAGTATTCGCCGGTTCGAAATAACCCCTGAAACAGGTACCCCTCCCATGACACGCATTTTGCTAACCGCGTCCGCACTCATGCTGGCGTCGTTGACTTCCGCGCTCGCGCAAGAGATCACGGCGTCCGAACGCGCCGCCTGTCAGGTAGATTACGACAAGTATTGCAAAGGCACATTTCCCGGCGGCGGACGCATCATTCGCTGCCTGAGCAGCCACTACGACAACCTCGCGGACGCCTGCAAGAAGGTGGTCGACAGCAAGAAGTGAACGGCACGCTTCACCTGTCGCGCAGCCGTGATCGTGCCGGCTCTTTCGGCTTCGTCGGCGCGAGCCTATCTTGCTTGCCGTCATGACCGAACAAGAGTAACCGCGCAGACGAGGCTGCCCATGAGTAATTCCGCCATCGTTTTCACCCCGGCGGCCCAACAGGCACAGGCCGAACGCGGCTCCGCCAAGGCCTATGAGCGGCGGCTTGCCGAAGGCTTTCCCGACACGGTGACGCCTGAGCTCGCGCAATTCATCGCCGAGCAGGACACGGCTTTCCTCGCCACCGCGACCGCCGACGGCGCGCCCTATATCCAGCACCGCGGCGGCCCAAAGGGTTTCATCAAGGTCGTCGACGAGCATACGCTCGGATTCGCCGATTATCGCGGCAACCGGCAATACATTACGCTCGCCAATCTATCCGAGAACGACCGCGCCTATCTCTTCCTGTTCGATCCTGCGCGCAAACAGCGCATCAAGCTGTGGGGCCGTGCGCGCGTGGTCGAGAACGATGCAGCGTTGGTCGAAAAACTGTTCGACGAGGGCTACAAGGCAAAGCCCGAACGCGCGATCCTCTTTACCATCGAAGCCTGGGACGTGAATTGCTCGCAACACATCACGCCCCGTTTTACCGAGACCGAGATCGAAGAGGTGTTGAAAGCGGTGCAGGATAAGATCGCGGCGCTCGAGGCCGAAAATGCGCGGTTGCGCGGCCTTCTTGCGCAAACAGAAAGTGCGTGATGAATCACGACTCCTACCCCGACAGCTCCATCCGCGGTATTCTCAACACGGTAAAGACCATCGCCATGGTTGGCTTCTCGCCCAAGGAGAACCGGCCGAGCTATTTCGTGTTTAAATATTTGCTGGAACGCGGCTTTCGCGTCATCCCCGTCAATCCCGGCCACGCAGGGGACGAGGTGCTTGGACAAACGATCTACGCCAAGCTTTCCGATATTCCCGAGCCCATCGATATGGTTGATATCTTTCGTGCCTCCAAGCATGTGATGCCGATTGTTCAGGAAGCGTTGACGCTCAAGCCGAAACCGCAAGTTATCTGGATGCAGCTCACGGTGCGCAGCGACGAAGCGGCCAAACTCGCCGAAGACGCCGGCCTGAAAGTGGTGATGAACCGCTGTCCGAAGATCGAATATGGCCGGCTGTCATCGGAAATCTCCTGGATCGGCGTTAATTCGCGCACGCTTTCCTCCAAGCGCGCGCAAAGCCTCGGCAAGGGCGTGCAGCGCATGAGCATCGGCTCCGGTGTGCCACAGACGAAAGAAGAATAAGCTGCCGCCGGCCGCACACGTGCAATGACGTTTCATCGCGCGATCGCCTTCTAATTCGCCACACCTCATTTCCAGCTATGCCTTGACGGCGCGCCTAGCCGCCCCGTTTAATCGCCCAGCTTCAACATAAGGGGATGGGCAATGGCCGACGCCGAAGACATGCCGGGATTTTCGACGCTTTCAATCCACGCCGGCGCCAAGCCCGATCCCACCACCGGCGCACGCGCAACGCCGATCTATCAGACCACGTCGTTCGTGTTCGACGACGTCGATCATGCCGCCGCGCTGTTCGGACTGCAGACTTTCGGCAACATCTATACCCGCATCGGTAATCCCACCTGCGCGGTGCTGGAAGAGCGCGTGGCGGCGCTGGAAGGCGGCACCGCCGGCCTTGCGGTCGCCTCCGGTCATGCCGCGCAGGTCGTCGTTATGCACGCCCTGATGACGCCGGGCGACGAGCTCGTCGCCTCGAAAAAGCTCTATGGCGGCTCTATCAACCAGTTCAATCACTCCTATAAGAATTTTGGCTGGAACGTGGCCTGGGCCGATCCTGACGACATCGCCAGCTTCGAAAAGGCCGTGACCGACAAGACCAAAGTGATCTTCATCGAGTTGATCGCCAATCCGGGCGGCGTCATCACCGACATCGAGGCAATCGCCAATATCGCGCGCAAGGCCGGCGTGCCACTCGTCGTCGACAACACGCTGGCATCGCCGTATTTGTGCAAGCCGATCGAATACGGCGCCGACGTCGTGGTGCATTCGGCGACCAAGTTTCTCGGCGGTCACGGCAACTCGATCGGCGGCGTCATCGTCGACGGCGGCTCGTTCAACTGGTCGCGCGACAAGAAATATCCGATGCTGTGCGATCCGCGTCCGGAATATTCCGGTATCGTGTTGCATGAGACTTTCGGTAATTTTGCCTTTGCCATTGCCTGCCGCGTGCTGGGCTTGCGCGATCTCGGGCCGGCGCTATCGCCCTTTAACGCCTTCCTCATCCTCAACGGCATCGAGACCTTGTCGCTGCGCATGCAGCGTCATTCCGACAACGCGCTTTATGTGGCGGAATGGCTGTCGAAACGCCCGGAGGTCGCCTGGGTGAGTTATCCGGGACTGGCGAGCGACAAGTACCACGCGCTCGCCAAGAAATATGTGCCGAAGGGTTGCGGCGCCGTGTTCACCTTCGGTCTCAAGGGCGGCTACGACGCCGGCGTCAAGCTCGTGTCCAACGTCGAACTGTTCTCGCATCTTGCCAATATCGGCGACACCCGTTCGCTCATCATCCACCCCGCCTCGACCACGCACCGGCAATTGTCCGACGCGCAGAAGGTCCAGGCCGGCGCCGGGCCGGACGTGGTGCGGTTGTCGATCGGAATCGAGGACAAGGAAGATATCGTCGCCGATCTCGAGCAGGCCTTGACGGCGGCCTAGCGGCGATCAGGTCTTCGCGAGCGTACGCGCGACGTAGGCGCGGATGTAATCGAGCGTCGCCGGCGCGGTCCAGATCTCGGCCACGGCTCTGTCGGTCTTTTCTCCGCCCGCCGCCAGCCGCTCGCTGACGGCTTGGCGAATCTGCATCTTGGTTTGCGCGAAAGCCGGCTGCGACAGCCTGGCCATCTCTTGCGCAACCGCGATGGCGCGTTCGGTCAACTCCACCGGCTCTGCAAGCTCATCGACCCAACCGCGATCGAGCGCGGCATCAGTGTCGTAGGTTGCTCCAGTAAGTGTGAATTCCGCCAGAAAGCGCGCCGGTACCGCAAAGCGCAGGATCTCAAAGGCGAGCGCCGGAAACGGCACGCCGACCAGCAATTCGGTGACGCCGATGCGCCCTGCCCCGCGCGCCATGATGCGCCGGTCGGCGCAACATGCGAGTACCGCGCCGCCGGCGATGGCATGACCGTTGACGGCGGCGGCGACCGGCTTGGGAAAGAAAAACACCGCTTCGTAAAGCCTGTGCAGCGCCGGCAGGAATGTGCGGATGTAGTCCGCCCCGCCGTCGCTCAGGCGTTTGAGATCGACGCCCGCCGAAAACGCTCTGCCATGCCCGGTGATGACCACGGCCTTGACAGCCGGGCCATGCAGTTCGTCAAAGCGTGCAACAAGCGTGTCGCAAAACGCAACGTCGAGCGCGTTCACCTTGCCGTGCCGCAGGGTCAGCACGGCGACGCCGTCATGCAATTTGATGTCGATCACGCCCGCGCCTCCCGCGCGCCTTGCGGTGCCAACACGCTTGATCGATGCCAGAGCCGCTCGGCGTGCACAATCGCTATAGTGAAGACGAGTATGGCCACCACTTGATGCAGGAGCGCAAGCTCGATCGGCGCCTGTCCCAACAGCGTGACGATACCGAGGATCGCCTGCAAGGTTACCGCGCCGGCGAGAATGAGCGCACCCAATGTTTCGCGCCGCATATCCCAGGCGTCGTTGGCATGAAACATGACGACGAGCCAGATCATGTAGGCCAGCATGCGGTGATCGAATTGCACCGTCAGCGTATTCTCGAAAAAATTGCGCCACAGCGGCTGCAGGAACCACAGCCGCGCGGGGTCGGGGATGAACGACCCGTCGATGGCCGGCCAGGTATTGAAGACCAGGCCGGCATCGGTTCCGGCAACCAAGGCACCGAGATAAATCTGCATTAGCACCAGGACGGCAAGGACCAGCGCGATCACCCGCAGACGTCGCGGCGCGCCGATCGCCGGCTGTGGCGTCATCTGCTGCGCCGTCCATAACACGGCGGCGTAGATCGCGCAGGCCAGCGTCAGGTGAAATGCCAGCCGGTATTGCGAGACGCTGACGCGTCCCGAACCGGCAAGGCCCGACGACACCATCCACCACCCGACCGCCCCCAAAGCCGCGCCGGCGCCGAAGATCGACCACAGACGGACGCGCAGCCGTGGCGGCACCCAACCGCGCCAAAGGAAAAACAGAAACGGCAGCAGGAACACCGCGCCCGTGGTGCGCGCAAGCAGACGGTGCGTCCATTCCCACCAATAGATGACCTTGAACTGGTCGAGGCTCATGCCCCGATTGAGCTGCCGATATTGCGGGATCGCCTGGTAGGCCTGGAACTCCGTTTGCCAGGCCTGTTCCGACAGCGGCGGCAGCACGCCGGTGACCGGCTTCCATTCAGTAATAGACAGGCCGCTTTCTGTGAGACGCGTCGCGCCACCCACCACTAGCGTCAGAAAGATCAAGGCGGCGACACAGAGCAGCCACAGCCGCACCGCGCGCGCGTGAGAAACGGGATTTGAGATCGGATCGGACATGAAACAGGCTGCTTGCAGCGAACGGGGCGGACCATATAGTCAGGCCGGTTCCACTGCAAATGAACGAAAGCCTTATGGGAATCCGGACCCGCAAACTGATCGGCGTCATCGGCCTGCTCGCGCTGGTGATCTTTTGGAGCCTGCTCGCCATGGCGCTGGCGCAGTCGGTGCTGACCGACATCAACGGCTTCGCCGCCGTAATCTATTACGTCGTCGCCGGGCTCGGCTGGGTGCTGCCGGCAATGCTTCTGGTGAAGTGGATGGCAAAGCCCGACGCGCCGCGGGCGTGACGAACGCTACGCCGCGTTGATGCGGCGAAAGTTGTTCCACATGGCGGTGGCGGCGCCCGACATCAGCACTTTGAGATAGCGGTGCTGCTGGTATTCGCCGTTGACCGATATGCGCGGCAGCGCGGTCAGGTGATCGCGGTGGACCTTGAACAGCACGCCGGGCCGCGTCGTCACGGCGGTCTTGAAGCCGAGTTCGGCGGCGATGCGGAATTCGCGCGGGCCGGCGGACGTCGGATCGCCGACAGGATAAGCGAGATGGTTCGGCCGCTTGCCTAATGCGGCTTCCAGCACCGCGCGGCTCATTTCCATCTCGGCGCGCACGGCCGCTTCGTGCGGCAATTTCTTGAGCATGACGTGATTGACGGTATGGGCGCCGATGGTGACCAGCGGATCGGTGGCAAGTTCGACGATTTCCGGCCAGTCCATGCACAAGTCGTTGCAGAACGCGGCGATGTCGACGCTGTAGCGCGCGCAGAGGTCGCGCACGGCGCTGCGCAAATCGTCTTCCGATTTCATGCTGCGCAGATAGGTGTAGAACGCCTCGTACAGCTCACGCTTTTCGGCGACCGTGCGGCAGGAAAAGAACTGTTCCCTGCCCTCGATGAGCGCGCCAATGCGGCTGTTCTGCGCGATCACGGCTTCGAGCGCGAGCCACCACAGCTCGCCGAGCCGGTCGGGGAAACTGGTGGCGACGTAGACCGCGAACGGCATCTCGTATTTGCGCAGAAGCGGATACGCCCATTGCTTGAGATCGCGATAGCCGTCGTCGAAGGTGAGGCAGACGAAGCGCCGCGTGAATTCGCCGGTGATAAAGCGGCGATGCATTTCATCGATCGAAATGACGTCGAGGCCGGCGCCCTTGATTTCGCACAGCACTTCTTCAAGGAACTCGGGCGTGATTTCCAGGAGCCGGTTCGGCTGGAAGCTGTCGGGGCGCGCCGGACGCACGTGATGCAGCGTCAGAATGACGCCGATGCCGCCGACGAGCGGCCGCATCAAATGATGCATGCCGCTGAAATACAGCGTTTCCAGCCCGCCGCGGATGATGGTGCTCTTCACGGTCGCCACGTTACCCTCAAGACCAACGCCAAATTAGGCCCAATATTCCAACTCTTTATTGAGAAATCTTTGCGATGCTGTGACCAAGGTTAACTATTTCATTCCCCGGCGTCGCCATGAATGTCCTTGCACTCAGCCCGCTTCGCGCGGAACGGTCATTACCGGTCACCGATGGCCGCATCGCGCGCGTCGAGATTTTCGAGACCATGACCGCCGCGGAACCGCATTGGCGGCTTCTGGAACAGGGAAACAGCCTCGCAACCCCTTACCAGCACTACGATTTTCTCGCGCTTTGGCATCGCCATGTCGGCGCCTCCGAGGGCATAACCCCCTTCATCGCGGTTGGCTTCAACGCGCGGGGACAGCCGCTCTTTCTGTGGCCGTTCGGACGCCGCAAGCTTGCCGGCCTGCGCATGGTGGAGTTTCTCGGCGGCAAACACGCCAACTTCAATATGGGCTTGTGGCGGCGCGACGTCGCCGCCAGCATCGAGCCCCATGTCGTGAATGACGCGGTGAGGCAACTCGCCCACCGCGCCGATCTGCTCAAGCTCATCAACCAACCATTGGCCTGGGGCGGCACGACCAATCCCTTCGCGCTCTTGCCGCACCAACGGTCGGCCAATTTTGGTTTCAGCGGCGCGTTAATTCGCGACTACGACGCGTTGTTGCGTGCCCATACCAACTCGGCGACCCGCAAGAAAATGCGCAAGAAAGAGCGCGCGCTCGCGAATTTCGGCACGGTTCGCTTCGAAAAGGCGCGCGACCCGCGGGCAATCCGCCGCGCGCTCGATGCCTTCTTCAAGCAGAAGAGCGCACGCATGAAACAGCTTGGCGTTAGCGACGCTTTCGCTCCACCGGGCGTACGCCGCTTCATCGAATCCGCCGCGGCCGTCCGCCTTCGCGACGGCGAACCCCTGCTCGAAATTTATTCGCTGTCCGTCGACGATATCATCGTGGCAACCTATGGCGGCATGGTTTTCGGCTGCCGTTTTTCCGCTATGTTCAATTCGATCATCAAGGACCGCTTCGCCGCCGAAAGTCCCGGCGAACAACTGCTCGCCATGCTGGTGCAGCACTGCTGCGCACGCGGGCTGAAAAGCTTCGACTTGGGCATCGGCCAGGCAAACTACAAAGCCTTGTTCTGCGAAGACACCGAGCCGCTATTCGACAGCTATCTGCCACTCAGTGCCGGCGGCCGGCTGCTTGCCTTTGCGTATGCGACAACTGCCGGCGGCAAGCGGACGATCAAGCAACACAAGGCGTTGTGGTCGTCGGTGCGCAGCTTCCGCCGCCTGTGCGCGAAGCTCTCGTCCATCTGACGCCGGGGCGGACTAGGCCGCGGCCACAGCCTGTGCGCCGCCCTGTAGCACCATGAAATCGGAGAAGCCGGCGTTCAGCAACCGGTCGGCCGCCGCGCGCGTAATAGCGCCCGCCGGATCCCGCGTCACCAGCACGATCCGCGGCGCAAGCGCCAACAGGCGCTCGATGGCTGGATCCACGGCCGCGCCGGCATCGATCACCACGTGATCGTAGCTGCGCACGAGCGCCTCGATCACCGTAACGAGCATCGGCGAGGCCGCAAGCATGGCGGCGTCGTTGCCGACCTCCCCCGTCGCGACCAAATGCACTTTCGAATATTGGTCGCGCGTGATGATGTCGCCGAACGAAGCGGTGCCGCGCACCAGCTCGGCGATGCCCGGCGCGCTCGAGTTGGTGGACAGCAACGAAAGATTGGGCGCGTTGAACGCAAAATCGACCAAAACGACGTCGCCGTCGCCAGCCAGGCGACGGGAAAGTGTAATCGCGGCGTAAGTGGTGCCGACATCCCGCATGGCACCGATCACGGAAACACGGCGACCGTCATTGCCGGGATGTTGCAAGTCCTGCGCCACTTGCTCGATGCTGACGACAGGGTTGGACAACGTCATGACCGGTTCATCGACCGGGGCTGGCGGCCGACCCGTGCGAGACGCGGCAAGCGCCCGTTCGGCCCATGGCTCCGCAGCAAAAGGCGCATCAACTGGCGGCGCAACAAGCGGCCTTGGCTCCGGTTTGGACTCAATCGGCCTCTCGACGGTCGGCGCCGCTGCAACAGCGCTCGGCGCCACATTGCTCGCGGATTGCCGTGGTGCAGCCGGCGCCGCCAACAGCACGCCGGTGACGGTAAAACCCGCCGACAACGCAAAGGCTGCGAAAGCGACGATCAGGATCGTCGGTAGTTTCTTCGGATAGGCCGGCTTGATGGCGGGCGTGGCGCGCGAAATGATGCGCGCATCGGGCGGCGCCGCGTTGATGCTGTCGCGCGCGAGCGCCTCGCGATATTTGGCAAGATACGACTCCAGAAGATCGCGCTGCGTCTTGGCCTCGCGTTCGAGCGCGCGCAGTTCGACGTCCTGCGAATTACTTTGCGACGCGAGTTTCTTCACCTGGTCGAGGCTGGCCGTCAGAGTCTGGATGCGATCGCCGGCAAGCTTGGCGTCGTTGTCGAGCTGGCGCGCCAGACGCTCGCCTTCCGAGCGGATCTGCCGGTCCGCTTCGGCGATTTGGGCCCTCAGTTCCATGATGCGTGGGTGCTTGCTGAGCAAAGTCGTCGACTGTTCGGCAAGCTGGTTGCGCAGTGCGATGCGCTGCTCGATCAGGCGGCGCATCGTTTCGGAATTGGCGATATCGGAGGTTTCGATCGACTGGCCTGAGCGGATCAGGCCGCGCAACTGACTTGCCCGCGCCCCGAGATCCGCCTTGCGCGCGCGCGCCGCCGCAATCTGTGAATTGATCTCGGTGAGCTGCTGGCTTGTCAGCGAGGTGTTGTTGGGGCCGACATAGAGATTGGTGCGGGTGCGGTATTGCTCGACCTTCCCTTCGGCCTCGGCCACTCTCCTGCGCATCTTTCCGATTTCGCCCGCAAGCCAAGTGCCGGCGGCGCGGGTTTGGTCCTGCTGCGCCGTCTGCTGCATCCGCAGATAAGTTTGCGCGATCGTATTGGCGACACGCGCTGCAAGATCGGGATTAGATGAGTTGAAGTCGATCGCGATGACGCGCGACTTCTCCACGGCCTGGACGTTCAGGCGTTCGTAATAGGCTTCCAGCGTGCGTTCTTCGAGCGTCATCGTGTCGCGGTTGCGACCGATACCAAGCAGCGAGAGCAAACCGCTGGCCAAGGCCGGTGCGCCGCGCGCGAATTCGGGAACTTCGGTGAGCTTTTCCTTGGCGATGACTTCGCGCGCGAGATCGCGCGAAAGAATGACCTGGGTCTGGCTTGCGACGGCTTCCGGATCGATCGTGGAGCGGTCGGTCGTGCTCTTGTCGGCCGCGGCGCGCAAAAACACGTTTTCGCGCGCTTCCAGCAAAAGGCGGGCTTCGGAGCGGTAGCGCGGCGTAATCGCGTTGACGACCAGGAAAGCGAGGGCCGCGGCGATCAGCGTGGATCCGAGGATCATCGTGCGTTTCTGCCAAAGCGCGCGGCCTAGATCGCGCATGTCCGGCTCGCCATCTGGACGAAACGGTACCACCACGGACGCCGGCTTGGCGGCAGGCGTCAACATCCTACGAAACGAAAACACCATCTGTACTCCACACTCACGACTCTCCGGACACCTAGCGCAATCTCAACCGATTATGGTTTCTGCCACGTTAACCTCGGCGCACATGTTGGTTATTGTCAGGTTTTGTTAACCGGGTGCCCGCCTAATGCGACCTGCGCAGGGGCGCCATTTTCGCGCGGGGCGCGGTTGGGACAATGCAGCCGTTGAATATTTTGCACGTGTTCCGCGCGCCGGTCGGCGGGTTGTTCCGCCACGTTCTCGACCTGGCGCGCGGCCAGATCGCGCGTGGCCATCGCGTCGGCCTGATTGCCGATTCACATACCGGGGGCGAAAACGCCGAAAACGTCTTGCGCGAGCTTGCCCCATCGCTCGCACACGGTATCAGCCGCTATCCCATGCACCGCCATCTCAATCCGGGCGATTTTCTCGCTATCGGTCATGTCGTCCGCCGCATTGCCGAAACCGGAGCCGATGTCGTGCATGGTCACGGCGCCAAAGGCGGCGCCTATGCCCGCCTTAGCTTCGGGCGCAAACGCGCGGTTCGCGCCTATACGCCGCACGGCGGCAGCCTCTTGTTCGGCCACGACACGCTGGCGGGCAAGTTTTACCTGTCGACCGAACGCCTGTTGATGTTGCGCGGCGACTTGTTTCTGTTCGAAAGCGGCTATAGCGAGCAGATTTTCCGCCGCAAAATCGGCAATCCGCGCGGGCTTGTGCGGATCGTGCACAATGGCGTTTCGCGCGCGGAATTCGAACCGATCGCTACCAAGATCGATGCCACAGATATCGTATTCTTGGGCGAACTCCGCTCCGTCAAAGGTATCGACGTCCTGATCGAGGCCATCGCGCTCTTGCGCCGCGAGGGCCGCAAGGTGACGGCAACGCTTGTCGGCAGCGGCCCCGACCGCGACACCCTGGTCGCACAAGTCGAACGCCTCGGCCTTTCGTCCGCCATCCAGTTCAGGCCGGCCATGCCGGGCCACGAAGCCCTCACGCTCGGGCGCCTCATGGTGGTTCCGTCAAGGGCGGAATCCCTGCCCTATGTCGTCCTCGAGGCGGCAGCCTGCGGCCGGTCGCTGATTACCACCCGCGTTGGCGGCATTCCGGAAATTTACGGACCGCTGTCGGACCGGCTGGTTCCCCCGGAAGACGCTCCTGCGCTCGCGCGCGCCATCGCGGCCGCGCTCGACAACCCTGACGCGACCACCGAAACCGCACGGCTTCTGCGCGAGCAGGTAGCCGCCTCTTTTTCCGTCGACTCCATGGTCGACGGCATGCTTGCCGGCTATCAGGCCGCCCGCGAAAAGCTGCAAATCGGCCGCGGCCGTTAAGACATTTTTGAGTATTCGGATAAGCCTTTTTTGAGGGTTTTTCCCTAGAAAAATCGGGGCATTAAGCGCCATTGCGTCTGGGGGGCTGCGCGTACCGACAGCATGACGATGACCGACACCAAGCTTCGCCCAGCATTGAAAACATCGAGCGCGGCCTCGATCGCCGAGCGTGCGCCTGCCAAGCCGCGTTCGTCCAAAGCGCGCAAGCTGTCAGCGGAAGCGCTTGCCGTCGCCGCCACGCCGTCGGCCGCACCGATTTCTCCCATTGTGCTCGCTGGCTTCGTGCGCATCTACGAGTTTGCCTTGATCGTCGTGGTCGGGCTTATCGCCTATGCCGTTTACCTGCCGGACTCGGGCGAGTTGCTTTGGCGTTATATGGCAGCGACCTTGAGTGTCGCGTTCCTGTCGATGTTCGCTTTTCAGATCGCGGACATCTACCAAGTGCAGGCTTTCCGCGGCCATGAGAAGCAATACATGCGGATGGCATCTGCCTGGTCGTTGGTGTTTCTCCTCGTCATCGGCATCTCGTTCTTTGCCAAGGCGGGCGATATGTTTTCGCGCGTCTGGCTCGGCAGCTATTTCGCCGGCGGCCTGCTTGCGTTGGTCGTGTCGCGACGTCTGCTCTTTCTACTCGTCCGAAAATGGACGGCCGAAGGCCGGCTCACCAGGCGCACCGTCATCGTCGGCGGCGGCGAGTTTGGCGAGCATGTGATCGAAGAACTGCACAAGCAGAAGGACACCGGCGTCAAGATCATCGGGCTGTTCGACGACCGCGGCGACGACCGCAGTTCCGCCGATTGTGCCGGCGAGCGCAAACTCGGCACGGTCGACGATCTGGTCGAGTTCGGCCGCCGTACGCGGGTCGATCTCGTGATTTTCTCGCTGCCGATTTCCGCCGAAAACCGCATCCTGCAGATGTTGAAGAAACTGTGGGTGCTGCCGGTCGATATCCGGCTCGCCGCCCACACCAACAAGCTGCGCTTCCGCCCGCGCTCTTATTCCTACATCGGCAAAGTGCCGGTGCTCGACGTCGTCGATCGGCCGATCGCCGATTGGGACGTCGTGATGAAGTGGCTGTTCGACAAGGTGATCGGCGGCATCATTCTGCTGTGCGCCCTGCCGGTCATGGCGATCATTGCGATCGCCATCAAGCTCGATAGCCCCGGTCCCGTGCTGTTCAAGCAGAAGCGCTACGGCTTCAACAACGATCTGATCGAAGTCTACAAGTTTCGCTCGATGTACACCCACACCGCCGATGCCACAGCCGAAAAGCTCGTCACCAAGGACGACCCGCGCGTCACCCGCGTCGGCCGCATCCTCCGCAAGGCGAGCCTCGACGAGCTGCCGCAATTGTTCAATGTGGTGTTCAAAGGAAACCTGTCGCTGGTCGGCCCGCGGCCGCATGCCGTCAACGCCAAGGCCGAGGCCCGTCTCTACGATGAGGCGGTCGACGGCTATTTCGCGCGTCACCGCGTCAAGCCCGGCATTACCGGCTGGGCGCAAATCAACGGCTGGCGCGGCGAAACCGATACCCATGAAAAGATCCAGAATCGCGTCGAGCACGATCTCGAATACATCGAAAACTGGTCGGTGCTGTTCGATCTCTACATCGTGCTGCGCACGCCGATTGCGCTTCTCAAGACCGAGAGCGCCTATTGAGCGCCACCGCGACCATGCCTGGGGCCGTATCTGGCGCCATGTTTGGGGCCGTGCCGGCAGCGCCGGCGGCGGCGTTGCGCGAGCGCATGCTGCTGATCGTCCTGTTCATCACCGTGTTTGCGAGCTCGGTCGCCTTCATCGAGCCCTCGCCGCACGATGGCTTGATGGGCGTGTTGCTGGTCTTTGCGCTGATCGCGGGCGCACGCCTGGAGCGGACGTTGCTGGTGCCGTTTCTGCTGCTGCTGATCTGGAACGTCGCCGGCATGATGGCGCTGCTGCACGTGCCCGGCGAGGAAAAAACCGTCCAGTACGCGGCAACTTCGATTTACCTCGCGGTCGCCGCGCTGATTTTTGCCGCGCTGTTTGCGCAGGATTCAAAGACCATGCCGCGGCTCGCCACGATGCGAGTCGCCTACATCATCACCGCCGTAATTTCGGTGTTTCTCGGCGCGCTCGGCTATTTCGACGTGCACGGCCTGGGCAAGATGTTTGCACCGATCGGGCGTGCCGCCGGGGCCTTCAAGGATCCCAATGTTTACGGGCCGTTCCTGATCTGGCCGGCGCTTTTCCTGCTTGACCGCATGGTCGCGCGCCGCATTCGCTTTGTCGATGCGACCGTGCTTGCCATTTTGTTGTTCGGACTGCTCCTGAGCTTTTCGCGCGGCGCCTGGTTTCATTTCGCGGTCTCGGCCGCCGTCATGGTGGGGCTCGCCTTCATCAGTGCACCGACCACGCGTGAACGTCTGCGTATCCTCGCGCTCACGGCCATCGCCGTCGGCCTTTTGGCGCTGTTCGTGGTGTTCCTGCTGTCATTCGCATCAATCGGCGACATGTTCAAGGAGCGCGCTCACCTCATCCAATACTACGACGTCGGCCAGGGCGGCCGCTTCCGCTTGCAGGAGTTGGCGCTCAACTCCGTGCTGCAATTCCCCAACGGCATGGGGCCGTTCGAGTTCGCCCGCGTGCACGGCTTGCAGCAACACAACGTCTATTTGCAGGCTTTCCTGGTCTACGGCTGGGTCGGCGCCATGGCTTATATCCTGTTGCTGCTGACGACCGTCATGGTGGGATTGCGTACCGCGCTCGTGCGCACGCCGTGGCAGCCTTATCTGATCACCGCCCTCGCCGTTTTTATCGGCGAGATGGCGGAAGGCTTCGTGATCGACACCGACCACTGGCGTCACTTTTTTCTGATGCTGGGCATGGTCTGGGGACTGGCCGCCGCGACCTTGCGGTACGTACGCGCGACACCTGCGCCGACGGCGGCCAATTGGGCCGTCGCTGTTTAAGCGTTACTTCTTGCAGAGCAGCATGGGTTGATGCTGGGCGCCGCCCGGCATGTGCACGATCTCGCAATCCTTGAAGCCCGCCGCCTTGGCCACCTTGAACAGATAATCGGTGCGGTAGGCGACCGCCGCCTCCGGCTGTTCCACCGATTCGACGCGGGCATTGCCGACCGTGTGCTGGAACGTGTGGCGGGTGCCGTAGCTCGCCGGCGGATAGTCGAGGTTGAAATGTGAATGCATCATCGACCCGCCGGGCTTGAGCAGGCGATAGCTTTCCTTGATGTAATTTTCGAGCTCGCCTTCCAGCACGTGCGTCAGCAGCGAGTTGGACACGACCAGTTCGAACGTGCCGTCCGGCTCCGGCACGCGATAGTGCGCGTTCGTATCGCCCTCTTGATGGTAGGACACGCTCGCATCCGTGGAATGATGAAAGCGGAAGCGCTGCGGATCGTAGTGCTGCTCGCACCAGGCGATTGCTTCCCCATCGATATCGACACCGACGTAAAGCCCGTCGAAGCGGCGGCCGCGGAAATTGTAGTCGCGCAGCCAGTGCGCCCAGCGCCCGCAACCCGAACCGATGTCGAGTATGCTGGAATGCGTGTCGGCCAGCCCTTCGGTAAACACGAACATCCAGAAGTCGCGCGCATGCGTCAGGAAGTGAACCTGGTTGTTCAGAATGCGATTGCCGACGCCAATGCGCACGCGCAAGTGGTTCGGCGGCAGGTCGCGAAACTCGGGATATATGAGGCGCGGAACGACATCGAAGGCGTTGATCGTCATCCGGAACAGCGGATTGAAGGTCAACAGCGAGGTCGATGGAAACAGCTTGCGGATCGCCCGGTCGAAGCTCAGGCGTTTGACCGGCGCTGCCGGCGTTTGGGTCGTGGAGCTATAGGACATAACGCACCTGTCGGGGCAAACGCCCCCCATTGTTCCCGGTTTATCTAGACTTTTGCGCTTAACATCGCGTTACGCGGCGGCCTGCGATTTTGTCGCGCCCGCCTCATAGGGCGCGCGATGCCCCTCCAGCAGATGGCGGCGGCGCAAACCCGCAATCAGGCGGCTGAACATGGCATCCGGCAGCAGCGCCGCCAGCGTGTAGGCGGCAAGCCCTTTGGCGAGCGAGACACGGCCGGTTCCGTCCCGGTTTTGCCACCACAACCGCAGCAACGCCCAGGGACGGTAAGCCGCGGCGTGCTTGCGCCGGATCGCGCGCCACAGCGCGGCGTGATGACCGGAGGCCCGGCCAAACAGCATGCCGGTGCTGGAGACGTGGTAAGCGAGATAGGGCTTCGGAATGACGAGGGCCCGGTAGCCTGCCCGCATCAGCCGCACATAGAACTCCCAGTCCTCGTAACCTTCGCGCATGGCTTCGTCATAACCGCCGACCGCCTGCCAGCAGGCCTTTCGCAACAGGAGCCCCGACGGCATCGGATTGGTGAACAAGAGATCGAACCGGTTGAAATGCCGCTCCAACAGGCCGCTGCCCGCTCCAACCAGCCGCTTGTGGCAAATGACGCCGGCGACGTCCGGCGACGCGGCCCGCAGCATCGGCACCGCTTCCTGCAGAAACGGCGGCTCGATGGTGTCGTCGCAGTCGAGCGGCATTACCAGGTCGCTACGCGCGGCGCGAATGCCGGTGTTGCGCGCGGCCGAAAGTCCGCCATTCTGTTGATGGATCACGCGGGCGTGGCCTTTGAGCGCCGCGAGCTTGCTCAATGTCTCCTCGTCGTCGGAACCGTCGTCGACGACGATGGTTTCGAAGTCACGGAAAATCTGCCGGTCGAGCGACGCCATCAGGCCGTCGAGAAACCGGCCGCCATTGAAGCAGGGAACCACAACGGTGACTGAAGGCCGACGCGCAGCCTGTATTTCCGTCGCGTTTGACGTCTTATCCGTTGCCGTCATATCGAGTGCTCACTGCCCTTGAAGCGGCGCCACACTAAAGGCGTTTGGCCGAATTTTTCCTTAAACGGGCCGACAAGACTGCAACCGCATTTTAGCGGTTCACGACAGAATTTGTTCACCATGATCTTTAAGCGAAACATCCGCACTCTTGCGCTACCTTCCCGGCCATGACCGCCACCGTCGTCGCCCTGAAGTCGGCGCTTGCCCGACCGCTCCGGTTGCTCGCCAGCGTCTTGTCGCTGCGCTACTTCGCGCTGCGCTCCTCGACCGCGGGCGCGGCCGTTATCGCCGGACTGGTACAGACCTTCGTGTTCGCGCGCGTGCTGACGCCGGAGCGGTTCTCGATCTTCATCCTGATCGGCACCTTCGGCGTGTCGCTATGGCTGTTCGACCTCGGTGCTGCAAAAATCTTGTTCGTGCGCCAGCGCGCACGACATCTGCGTCAGCGCATCGACGAGACGGTGGCCATGCATTCGAGCGCGGTCGTCGTGCTTTACGTTCTGATTGTCGCGGCAGGCGCGCTCCTGTGTTTTGCCGTCATGGCGAGCCGGCCTTCGGTAACGGCGTGGCAGGCGGCCGAGTACGCGTTGTTTTTCAGCTTCTCGGCGCTCAATCTGGCCTGGTTTCCGATCCGCAATGTCAGCAATGCCGTCGATGAATTCCTCTATTTCGAGACGTTGGAGGCGGTGCGGCGCGTCGGCCATATCGGCCTCATGTTGGCCTTGTTGTTCGGCCTGCCGCTGCCGGCCTTCCTGATCCTCGCCAATCTGCTCTGGGTCGTCGTGTTCGGCATTTGCGGCATGCATCTCGTGCGCAAGGGCGCGCTGGCGCCGCGAGTGCCGCGCTTCATTTCCGCGTTGAAGGAATTCTGGCATCTCAATCGCCCGGAGATCCTGCGCAGCGGCAACTTTGCTGGTGCCGAGCTGACGATCTACAACTTTCCGTACCTCGTGGTGCCGTTGTTGTTCGGGCTCGGCGCGCCGACGATCATTCTCGATACCGTGTTCAAGGTTTTCCGCGGCACGACATTGATTTATGCCGCCGGCCTCGATCCGCTCATTCCGCAACAGACGCGCGCCTTTGCCGACCGTGATCTGCCGACGCTGAAGAAGGCGACGCTGACCGCGACCGTCTTGGTCGCATTGCCGACAATTGCGCTCTGCGTCTTGCTCCTGTTTGCAGGCGACAGGCTGTTTGCGTTGCTGCTCGGACACGCGGCAACCGTTCCACGTGAAGCTATCTATATTCTCGTGGTGCTGTTGCTCGCCAACATGGTGCAGAACGTCGCGCTCTGCCTGTTGCAGCACACTGGGTTTTTCCGCGAGATCGCGCGGGTGGCGAGCTTCCTGGTCTTGGCGATGGCGGCGATGACCGCGCTGGTGGCGGCTTTCGGGCTCGACATCACCGGCTTCCTCGCAGGCTATGCCATCGTCTATATCGCGGGCGCAATCCTCTACATCATTTACGTGGTGTACCGCCCCTTTCGAATTGCCGCCCTGCAGGTTGCACCGCCGGCTAGTTAAGTGGCGACTTTGTCTACGCAAGGTGTACGTTGGTGATGCGGGTTGCGATCATCGGAAGCGGTTTAGGTGGAGCAGTTCTGGCGGATCTGCTCGCCGGGCATCACCATGTCACGCTGTTCGAGCGGGGCGCCGAGCGGCCGGAAATTCCGCCGGCAGCTTTGACTACGGGACAGGCCTTCGGTCTTCATCCTTCTTTCGCGTACGGGCTGGGTGGCACCACCAATTTCTGGCACGGCGGCATGATCGAGATGCTTGCCGACGAGATGGCGGACGCTTGGCCTGCAAGCATCGTCAACGAGCTGAAGCCGTATTACAGCCAAGTCGTCCGACATCTCTACGGCGATCGCATGCGTCGGGCCTACGAAGCCCTGCCCGAGCATTCAACGGTTCGCGGGGTACATCCTGGGTACTTGTTCTACCCTCGGGCAGCCTTTCGCGCCGCCAACTCCGGCTTCCTCACCATGGCCGAACTACGAATTGGCCATCGTGTCGAGCGGTTTGAGGAGCGTGATGGTGGCGTCGTCGTCGTAAGCTCCGCGGGCGGCGAACTCGTGAGAAGCGAGATCTTCGACCGTTTGGTCCTCGCTGCGGGTGGGCTCAATTCGCCATTGATCATTCGCGCTTCCGGCATGGGTGGTTCAGTCGTCGGAAAACATTTGACCGATCATCCCATGGGATTTGTCGCTAAACTGAGAACAGATCAACCGAGCGCTGAATTTCAACGCCTACGCGTTCACGATGAGCGATATCCTTACGCGGCCGGAATGGTGAGGATCCGCGATGAGGAGACCGGATTATGGTCGGCTTTTTACCTTCGAGCTGCCGGCAATGGCGGCTTCCGGTCTGATCCATATCATCGTTCATTCGGGTTTCTGGCGGCCACCGGACGGATTCAAAAACACCTCGCCGCCTTGCCGCATCTCCGCGATCCCGATTTTCTCTGGCAGGCGATGGAAAGCCAGCTTGGTGTGACTTTGCCCTCGAAGCATGCCTACGTGATGGTGGTCAACGAGCAGGAAGCGACCGGCCAAGGTTCAGTCACAGCCGATGTGGAAGGCCGCGTTATCGTCACCTGGGAAATTTCCGACCGAGTCACCGGTGCGATCCGACGCAATCTTGGACGCCTCGCCGACTACGTCGGTGCTGAATTGATCCTCCCCGAAGGCGACATCCGCAGTCGGTTGTGGACCGCCGCCCACCACAGCGGCACCTGTCGGATATCGAACAACCCTGAAGATGGCGTCGTTAGCGAAGAACTGCGCGTGCATGGCACGGACAATGTTTTCGTGTGTGATGGTTCGGTGCTGCCTTCAACCGGTTCATGCAACACGGGGCTTACGATTGCCTCTCTTGCCCATCGTCTCGCCAATTCCTTGCTCCACGAAAATCATATTGTTCCCTCCTCAGTTCGGAAACGCCTTGTTATCTCAGGCACCAATGGCGCCGTCGGTCGCATGCTGCGTGCGCGGCTAGCTGACAACGAATTTGACTGGCACGCTGTCGATCTTCGTGCGGTCAAACCGGATATTGCGCCGATGCGCGGCGCAGTGTTCCTGCACCTCGCGAATGATTCTCGTTCGGTCGACGATAACCTTGTGGTTCAAGAGAGCGCAGCACGCATTGCCGAAGAAGCTAAGATCGATCGGGTCATAGTGCCGATGAGCTTCTCGACTTTGGATGAAATCGGGCCTGAACCGATCGGGCCCGATTTGTTCAATTTCGGCTTCATCTACTCTGGGAGCGATCCCTATGCGCAGGGCAAACTTGCGGCCGAGCGCTTCTGGCTGGAATGGCAAGCGGCAAAGCCTGGTCGTCGACTGACCCTGCTCTATGTGCCGACCATCCTTGGTCGGCGTTCGGCCTGGACCCGCGATATCGCGTCCTATGCGCCGGATAAGACCTTGCTCGTGCCCAAGATCGATCGTTTCTCGACCACTACAGAGACCGAATTTATCGATTGCCTGTTCGACCTTTCGCGAGATGGACTTGCCAATGGTGTGAATAGACGCGTTGTCATGTCGGCAAGCCGCTCGCTCCGTGACACCATCTTCCTTGAGCGGGGTGACAGACTGCGTGAGTTAGCACTGCCCCGCATTGCATGGTCGGCTATTGGTCGGGCTTACCATGGCGGGATCTGGTTTAAGGCGTTATCGGCTGTCCGCGTACTCGGCAACGTATTGCTCCGCGCAACCTCCGGCACCGCCATCGTCCCAATCTCGGTTAAGTACCTGCATCTCTTCCGTCAGCAGTCCGACCTTGCCGACCGAATTGAAAGCCTGAAGATTCAAGAAGAGCGGACCGTGACCTTGACGAAAGCTGCACCCCAGTTCGCAGAGATCGACTAAGTCGTTTTCTTCCATCGGAAAGAACTTGTTTCTAGCGGAATGGCATTTTTGCGCATATGTCGCGTCATTCTCAAGGTTGGCGCGGATCCTGTTGCGACACGCGACCGCTTTCTTTTCTTTCGGGGTAGAGGCCGGACACCAAAGCGAATTCAACGCGTCCCAGGGCATGCATCAATCAACATGCCGCTCGACTTGTATGGACACCGCTTCGCAGAGACGCTAATGAAAACAACCGTCGCGGACGGTTCTATAGTCCGCGCCGTTCCGGTCGGGGCGTGGCGCAGCCCGGTTAGCGCGCTTGTCTGGGGGACAAGAGGTCGTGAGTTCAAATCTCGCCGCCCCGACCAGAAATCCCAAATCGATCAATCCTATTGCGTGCGCGCGATCGCTTTGAGCGCCGCGTAGGCGTCGATCTCGCCGGCGCCGATATCGCGGCGCGAACCCGGAATTTTCCGCGCCGAGCGGATGAGCGCGATGCGGACCTGGGCTGGGGTCAGCTTCGGTTCGCGCGCCAGCATCAACGCCGCAACGCCGCTGACATGGGCGGCGGCAACCGACGTGCCTGACGTGACCTGATAGCCGCCATCCGGCGCATCGGCGAGGATAGCGACACCGGGCGCCGCCACCGTTACCTGCGGCCCGCGGTTGGCCACCGGCAGCAGCTTGTCGTTGGCATCGGTCGCGGTCACGCCGATGACGTGGGCGTCCGCCGCCGGGAACAGCGGCGGCGCCCGTGGACCGGCATTGCCGACGGCGGCGATCAAAACGATCCCGTGGCGATAGGCGCTCGCCAGCATCTGGCGCAGCATCGGGTCGGTCGGGCCAGCAAAGCTCATATTGATGATACGCGCACTTTTGCCGGCGGCCCAGTCGATGCCCTTCAAGATGTTGAACGTCGTGCCTTGCGCCGTATCCTGTTGGCCGGAAAAAGCGCGTACCGCGAGAACTCGCGCCTTCGGCGCCACGCCGATCAGTTTGGTGTGAGCGACGATCGCGCCCGCCATCGCCGTGCCGTGTGCGTGCGGCTTTGCGGGAACGCCGAGGAGGTTGTCTTGGTCCGCGAAGGCGCCAACGAGATCCGGATGCTGCGTGTCGATTTGTGAATCGATCACGGCGACCAGCACATTGTTGCCTTCGGTGATCTTGTGTGCCTGCACGAGATTCAGTTTCGCCACGGCATACTGCAGTGAACCGCCCTTCGACGGCGCGGTCTGTTTTTGCACCCCAAAAAAGTAGGAGTTGGCCTGTGCAGCGATGACAAAGTGGTACCGCCGCAAAGCCCGCAGGATCGCACGCACTGACTGGCCGCCGGTGATGCTGTAGCGGTTGAGCGTGCGGCCGGTCAGGTTGAATACCTGTGTTTCAAGCAAGACCAACTGCAGTTGATTTGCGAGCCGTGCAGTCTGCTGCGCCGAAGTCCCGGGACGGAATTCGAGCACGATCTCATTCGGCACGAACGTCGCGCCTGCCGGCGGAAGGGTGATGTTGCCGTTTTGCGACCGCTGCACCCGCCGTTGCGGCGGCGGGCCGCCGCGATAACCGGGCTCACCCGGGCCAGGCGGCACAAGCTGGGCGGCCAATATCCATCCGAGCGGTCCGAGGAAACAGCCGAGCGTCGAGCGATAGACCTCGTTTGCCGTCATCTCCCGGTTGAGGATAATCGTGCCGATGATCGGCGCGGCCGCCGCGCAGAAGACCGATCCCATGGCGTACCAGCCGAGCGGGGTAATGCCGCGCGCGCCACCGCCATTCGGGATGGGGACGCCGCCGCGACCCGGGGGCGGGGGTGCGGCAACTTGCGCGCCGGCCGGCTGCGACGCGCCGGCGACCACCGTGGCCAAGACTAAAAGCGCGGCAATGAAGCGCCGCATGAAATACACCCCGCTGGCAACGATTTAGGTGACATTATACCTGCATGTTACACTTACATAAGTGTCCCGCCAGCCACCCCCGGTTCAAGCCGATTTGGCGAACAGCCGGCCTTTGGCGTCGATTGGAAGCGATCTGCAAGTAGGAAAGGCTGCTCAGGCGCTAGGTTCAGCCGCTTGGCGCGGGCGTCGCCACGCCGTCTTGTTCATCGGATTGCACGAGGCCGGCGTCGAGCAGCTTGCGGCATTCGCCAAGTTCATGCAGCGCCGCGTGCAGCTTGCTCAACTCGTCACGGCTGAGCCGTCCCCTCTCGCTTGATGATTGCGCGGGCGCGGCCCGCGGCATCGTCCCGGCCCGATCGGTTGGCGCAACCTTGGGAACCGGCGCGCTCTTCAGCGGGGGCTCCTGGCGCTCGGACGCAATGTCGCTTTCGTTCAAGTCGCGTCCGATGAGCGAGCCAAACCGGCCACCCAACCCGCTCTCCTCTTCGAGCATCTCGGCGGCGCTATCTGCCTCCTCGGCATACTCGTCCTCGCCTTCGTGCACACCACCATGCGGCGGCTGTAGCGCGCCGTCCTGCCAAACCGCTTGCACGAACTTGATGCCCTGCTCGCGCAGAATCCGTTGCACCCCGCGGATCGTGTACCCCTCGCCATAAAGGAGATGGCGAATGCCACGTAAGAGGTCGACATCGTCGGGACGGTAGTAGCGGCGGCCGCCGCCGCGCTTCATCGGCTTGATATCGCGGAAACGCGTTTCCCAAAAACGCAGAACGTGCTGCGGCAGATCGAGGTCGTCCGCCACTTCACTGATGGTACGAAATGCGTCCGGCGCCTTGTGGTCCAAAGCGGCGACACTCCTCTGACTCAACTGAAGCTGACTCAACTAAACGCAGGTTACAGGCGCTCGCGCGCCACTTAAAGCAAAACATTAAGCCGGTGGATTATCGCCGCTGTCAGCGCCATCCGCGCCGTTAATGCGTTGCTTTAGGATTGCCGATGGCTTGAACACCATCACGCGCCGCGGAGATATCGGGACTTCCTTGCCGGTCTTGGGGTTGCGCCCGATGCGTTGGCCTTTTTTCCGCACGACGAACGACCCAAACGACGACAGCTTCACGGTCTCGCCCCTTTCGAGGCAATCCGTGATCTCCTTAAGAACCAGTTCGACGAGCGCAGCGGATTCTGTGCGCGAGAGGCCTACCTTTTGGTACACCGCCTCGCACAGATCGGCCCGCGTCACAGTTTTTCCGGTCATCGCCTGCCCTGCCCCCGGCGAAGATATCCCGCTGAATTATCGACGATATTAGCATCGACGGGATGGGTCAACGGGGCCGTTACATTTGTGAGACACCGTGGCAGTCAAGACGCAGCGCCACGGGCCCACTCACCAGCGCAGCAGCACCGAGCCCCAGGTGAAGCCGCCGCCCATGGCTTCCAGCAGAATGAGGTGTCCGCGCTTGATCCGCCGGTCGGCAACCGCATCGGCCAGCGCTAACGGGATCGAGGCCGCCGACGTATTGCCGTGGCGATCGACCGTAATCACAACCTTTTCGGGCGTAATGCCGAGCTTATGGGCAGAGCCGTCGATGATCCGCTTGTTGGCCTGGTGGGGCACGAACCAGTCGATATCGGCGGCGCTGTAGCCGGTGGCCTTGAACGCGTCCTCGATCACGTCGGTGATCATCGCCACCGCGTGCTTGAAGACCTCTCGTCCTTCCATGCGCAAGCGGCCGACGGTCTGGGTCGAGGATGGCCCGCCGTCGACATAAAGCTTGGCCCTGTGCCGGCCATCCGAGCGGAGTTGCGTCGTCAAGATCCCGCGATCCTCACGACCGCCGGGTTGCTCCTGTGCTTCCAGCACCAGTGCGCCGGCGCCGTCGCCGAACAGCACGCAGGTCGTGCGGTCGTTCCAGTCCAAAATGCGCGAAAAGGTCTCCGCCCCGATCACCAGGGCCCGTTTGAAGCTGCCGCACCGGAGCAGGCTATCGGTGACCGAAAGCGCATAGACGAAGCCGGAGCAGACCGCCTGCAGATCGAAGGCCGCGCCACCGGTAATCCCGAGGCCGGCCTGCACCGACACGGCCGTCGCGGGAAACGTCTGGTCAGGCGTCGAGGTCGCCAGCACGATCAGGTCGATCGAGGCAGGCTCGACCCGCGCGTGGGTAAGCGCCGCACGGGCGGCATGGAGCGCAAGGTCCGAAGTGAGTTCGCCGGCCTCGGCGATGTGGCGCTCGCGGATGCCGGTACGCTGCACGATCCAGTCGTCGGTGGTCTCGACCGAGCGCGCGAGTTCCTCATTGCTGAGGATGCGTCCGGGAAGGTAACTGCCGCAGCCCAGAACGACCGAACGCAAAACCGTCACGAGGCCGCCCCGCTTGTGTGTCGAGCCGTTTCAGTCGCCCGCAAGTCGTGCGCCATGGTCTCGCCGATCTTGGCCAGCAGGTTGTAGCGCGCCATGTCGTAGCCAATGTCGATTGCCGAGGCGAAACCTTCGGCGTCGGCTCCGCCATGGCTTTTGATCACGATGCCATTGAGGCCCAGGAACACACCGCCGTTCGCTTTGCGAGGGTCCATCTTCTCGCGCAACGTTGCGAATGCTTGACGGGCAAACAGATAGCCGATCCGCGCCGCCCAGGTTCTGTTCATCGCCGCCCGCAGGTATTGCGCGAGTTGGCGGGCGGTGCCTTCCGCAGTCTTCAACGCGATATTTCCAGCGAAACCTTCCGTCACGACGACATCGACGGTGCCCTTGCCGATGTCGTCGCCTTCGACGAAGCCGTGATAGTCGAAATGCGGAAAATGGCCTTCGCGTAAGATACGTCCCGCCTCGCGCACCTGCTCGAGCCCTTTGACTTCCTCGACGCCAATGTTCAGCAAGCCGACGGTCGGCCGCTCCAGGTCGAACAACACGCGCGCCATGGCCGCGCCCATCGCCGCGAGATTGATGAGGTGAGCTTCGTCGCCGCCGATCGTCGCGCCGACATCCAGCACGATCGATTCCCCTTTGACCGTAGGCCATAGCGCCGCGATCGCCGGCCGCTCGATTCCTTCGATGGTCTTGAGATTGAAACGCGCCATGGCCATGAGCGCGCCGGTGTTGCCGGCCGAGATCACAACGTCGGCTTCGCCTTTTTTGACGGCGTCGATAGCGAGCCACATCGATGACTTCCAGCGGCCGTAGCGCAAGGCCTGGCTCGGCTTGTCATCCATACGGATTGCAACCTCGGTATGGACGACGCGCGCATTGGCCTTCAGGCGCGGAAGCTTATCGAGCAAGGGCGTGAGCTGGGCCTCATCGCCAAACAGGAGGTACGCGATATCCGGGTGGCGGGTGAGCGAAATGTCGGCCCCCGGCAACACGACTGACGGCCCATGGTCGCCACCCATGGCGTCGAGCGCGATACGGACTTTATCGGGCATGGGTCGGCTTCGGTACCAGTTGGACCGCCGGTAAGATGATCATCCGGCTACGTTATTTGGCGGCGGAAGCGGCGACCATAGCCGCTGGGCCGCGCCAGACAAGCGGGTAAGCTGCCCCCTCCACCGCTACTCCCTAGGTGACTCACGACTGGCGGCCGCCAAGACGTTTCTTGAGACCTTCCAGGGCTGCAAAAGGACGGTCGCCGGCATCTTCGCTTTTCGGCGTCGCAAACTCAGCGCCGGCCTTGCGCGGGTAAGGGTCGATGCCGAGCAGGAGGAATTCGGTGCCCACAGCGCCCAGATCCACCGTGCCGTCGAGCAGCACCTCCGGCGGCTCGTCGTCTTCGGAATGCGGCTCCGCAGCCTTTGCGCGGGCAAACAGCAAGTCGACCGCCTCTTCCACCGTGTTTTCGACCGGTTCGAGGCTCACCACACAAGTCTGACCCACTTTCGCCTTGACGAGGCCGGCGACGTGAACGCCCGCGCCCCGGCGCTTAAGATCGAACGTAGCCGATAGGTCCGCCACCTCACGGACGTCCGCAAGTTCCGCCAGCTGAGCGCGAACCGCCGCCGGAGCCTGGATTTCCAGATGCAGACCGCTGTCGGGGATGTCCTCGACAACCACCGGGACGCTCCATGGCGCCTGTACTTTCTCTTTGTTATTCACAGCATTAGCCTGTATTTGACGGCGCTGCCGGCGTTGGGAATTGCAGCACGCCGGCTGCGAGGCTGGCAGACTCTTGCGCACTGAGGGCAGCGGCAGCTTCCCGCATATAGGCAGCAAGCTGTGCCGCGGCCAAGGGTGGAGCCGCTCCGCCGTAGACATTCCGCGCCAGGGCGCCGACCAGCGCCTTGTCGTCGGCGCCTTCTAAAGCCGCCTTGTAGGCCTGCGCCCGGCCATAGAAGGCCTCCCCCATTTTTTTCATGCGCTTTGGGACGGCCAGGTCGCCAACGCCCATTTCCCGCAGATTATTGTCCATATCCTGGCAAAAATGGTCGAAAACCGCCTGGCCCAGCGGCCGCAACGCCGGGTCCTGGGCGAGGCGTTCGACCAGCAGGGTCAAATGCAGCACGATCATCTCAAAACGGCCTTCCAGCGTGTCGGGGACCGCGAAATCACGATAAAAGCAGGGCATTCGCGCCTGCGCCACGATCGTGCCATACAGGGCGGGAATGGTGGCGCGCTGTTTGCCGCGCTGAAACAGGGGGAAAATCATCGGCTTGGTTCGGATGTTGGCCGGGGCTTGTCGCCGGTTAAGTCAGAGCCTTCGCCGATGCAAGTCGCAAATGAGCGTGCCGCATCTGCGCCGGAAGCCCGTCCCGAAGCGTACCTTTCCTTTCCGGCCGGCGCTGGCGCTTGCCGGCGCACTGGCGCTTGCCGGTTGCGGCAGTTTCACCGAAACCTTCCAGCGCGGTTATGTGATGCAGGAAGGCGCACTCGAGCAAATTCCGATCGGCGCCTCGCAGGAACAGGTTCTGATCGTGCTCGGCACGCCCTCGACCGTCGCCACGGTGAACGGCGAAGTCTTCTACTACATCTCGCAGAAGGCGCAGAAGGCTGCCGCGTTCATGCCGCAGAAGGTCGTCGATCAGCGCGTTGTCGCCGTTTATTTCGACAAAGACCGGCGCGTGCGCCGGCTGGCCAATTACGGCATGAAGGATGGCAAGGTCTTCGACTTCGTCTCGAATACGACATCAACCGGCGGACAAGACTTGAACTATTTGCAAGGGGTCTTCAAAAATCTCAATCCGTTTGGCTAGTGGTGGATGCCGCAATTAAAAAAGGGCTCGCTGTGGGCGAGCCCTTTTCGTTTGCAAAGTCGCACCATCAGTGCGCCAGGATCGCCAGCAGTAGCAGTGCGACGATGTTGGTGATCTTGATCATCGGGTTCACGGCGGGGCCCGCCGTGTCCTTGTAAGGATCGCCGACGGTGTCGCCGGTGACGGCAGCCTTATGGGCTTCCGAGCCCTTGCCGCCGTAGTGACCGTCCTCGATGTATTTCTTGGCATTGTCCCAGGCGCCGCCGCCCGACGTCATCGAGATGGCGACGAACAAACCGGTGACGATCACGCCGAGCAGCATGGCGCCGACAGCCGAGAACGCCGCCGACTTGCCGGCCGGGCCGCCACCCGCGACCAGATAGATCACGAAGTAGACGACGATCGGCGACAGCACCGGCAGCAGCGACGGCACGATCATTTCCTTGATCGCGGCCTTGGTGAGCAAGTCGACGGCGCGGCCGTAGTCCGGCTTGTCCTTGCCCTTCATGATGCCCGGCTTCTCGCGGAACTGCCGGCGCACTTCCTCGACGATGGCGCCGGCGGCGCGACCGACCGCGGTCATGCCCATGGCGGCGAACAGGTACGGCAACATTCCGCCGAACAGGAGACCGACCACGACGTAGGGGTTGGTCAGCGAGAAGTCGAGATGGATGCCCTGGAAGTAGGGATGCGTGGCCGCGTTCTTGCTGAAGAACTGAAGGTCCTGATTATACGCGGCAAACAACACCAGCGCGCCGAGGCCGGCCGAACCGATGGCGTAGCCTTTGGTGATTGCCTTGGTGGTGTTGCCGACGGCGTCGAGCGCGTCGGTCGACTTGCGCACTTCCTTCGGCAGGCCCGCCATTTCGGCAATGCCGCCGGCATTGTCGGTGACCGGGCCAAAGGCGTCGAGCGCCACCACCATGCCGGCAAGCGCCAGCATCGCGCTCACCGCGATGGCGATGCCGAACAGGCCGGCCTGACCATAGGCGACCAAAATACCGGCGATGATCACCAGCGCCGGCAGCGCGGTCGCTTCCATCGAGATCGCCAGGCCTTGGATGATGTTGGTGCCATGGCCGGTGACGGACGCCGCCGCGATCGACTTCACCGGCCGGTACTCGGTGCCGGTGTAGTATTCGGTGATCCAGATGATGAGACCGGTCACCACCAGGCCGACGACGGCGCAGATGAACAGATCCGTTCCGGTGTAGGCAACCCCGGCGAGCGCACCCCAGCCGATCAGGTAGTGGGTGACGCCGGCGATACCGACGAGCGAAAGCACCGCCGTCGCGATGAAGCCGCGATAGAGCGCGCCCATGATCGACTGGTTCGATGGCAGCCGCACGAAGAACGTGCCGAGGATCGACGTGATGACGCAGACGCCGCCGATCGCCAACGGATAGGTCATCATCGTGAACAGCATCGGCGTCGTGGCAAAGAAGATCGAGGCCAGCACCATGGTGGCGACGATGGTCACCGCGTAAGTCTCGAACAGGTCGGCGGCCATGCCGGCGCAGTCGCCGACATTGTCGCCGACGTTATCGGCGATGGTCGCCGGATTGCGCGGATCGTCTTCCGGAATGCCCGCTTCCACCTTGCCGACCAGATCGCCACCGACGTCGGCGCCCTTGGTGAAGATGCCGCCACCGAGACGCGCGAAGATCGAGATCAGCGAGGCGCCAAAGCCCAGCGCAACCATGGCGTCGATGACGACGCGATCATTGGGCGCATAGCCCAGCGTGAAGGTGAGGAAACCGAAATAGAGGGTGACGCCGAGCAGCGCGAGGCCCGCAACCAGCAAGCCGGTGATGGCGCCTGCCTTGAAGGCGAGCTCAAGCCCGCCGGCCAGCGACTTGGTGGCGGCCTGCGCGACGCGCACGTTGGCCCGCACCGACACGTTCATGCCGATAAAGCCGGTCGTGCCCGACAGGATCGCGCCGATGGCAAAGCCGACCGCAACCAGCCAGCCGAGCAACAAGCCGATGATGACGAAGATGACGACGCCGACAATGCCGATGGTGGTATATTGGCGCTTGAGATAGGCCTGCGCGCCCTCGCGCACGGCAGCGGAAATGTCCTGCATCTTCTTGCTGCCGGCATCCGCAGCCAAGACGGAACGCGTCGCCCAGATTCCATAGAGGATCGCGAGCACGCCACAGCCGACGATCATCCACAAATTGCTCATGGTGGAGATAACCTCGATTTTGAATGGGCTGGCGGGAAAACGCTCCCGCCCGGCGCCAGGAGCGTCGAGGATGGCCGCTTGAAGGGCGCTTCACCCCGACCGGAAAAGCGGGCGGATATAGCCAAAAATGAGTGGCCAGTGCAACGCGCAATTGCTGTGAAATCCCGTGTTATCGACCGCCGCCGCGGGAACGGCCGAAAAGGCCGAAAAGCCAACGCAACACCCGCCGGACCTGCCCGACTGGCGCCCGGACGAGCGTCATCGCCCGTATTCTTTGAAAGGCGCCGGGGACGCCTGAATTCCATACCGCCCGCCCGAAAGGCTTTTTGCCGGCGCATATCGGGTAAACCCGACATGCGCGAGGGCGCGCGGGACGCCAAGGGTCCAGGGCGCACTTAAGCTTGCGCAATGCGCGCAAACCAAAATGCTCGGACCCGCGGGCCTCGCCACCTCGCGGCAGCGAGGCGTGTCGAAGTCCGTAATGCCGCAAGTCCGCCAAACCCAAGGCGTCCCGCGCGCGGTGTTTGTAGGTTTGCTCCGCAGTGCCCCCGGTGGACTGACCTTTCAGGCGGTCTCTTGCGCTAGACACGCCTATCCACCGCTGGAGGCCCAGGTCGGATCCGGCAAGGCCTGTGACCGGCCGCCGGCCCGCCATCACGGGGCCCGGTGACGCGCGGTGTGCGCGCCGGGACACATGCGGCTTGGACCGCCGGGCCGTCGCGCTGCATCTCCAGCGTGACGTCATTCCCCGGCCACCGCTCCCCGCCCCATGTCCGAGATGCTGCAGACACCCCTCGGTCGCGAGGGCGGGATGAAAGGCATATAGTCCTATATGATGGCAGGAATGTGATCCTAGCAAAGAAAGCTTGTCGTGAGGGCATGACCTTGCCGACGGTTGTGTTGTGTCGATCAATTGAACCGGCAGCACTTAACCGACAAAGGACCTTAGCCGTTGAGTGATCGCTATGCGGTCACAGCGGACAAACCGGAACGCCAAATCAGATGAGCTCAGTCGCGAATGACCCGAAGGCGACAAGGGCAGGCTCCAGCGGGATAGTTTGTGCAAGGAACGCCTGGGCATTTTGCAGCCATGGCGCGGTATTCAATCCCGAAATGTCTGCGGCAAGAATGGTAGCTTGAGCACGCTCGCTGGAGGTGCGCAACGCGGTGCCTCATACACAATTAAGATTTGTGAAAGTTGTAGGCGGTGGAGATCATCAATGCCTTTAATTGCCCGCGTTGAACCTTGCCATTGGCCGCGCGCGGAATTGACTCCAATGCAAATAAGCGCACCGGCATGTCGATCCCCCGGGCGCGCAAAATCTCCTCAAGTTTTTCCGCGCGTGCGTCGTTGCAATCGACGGTGCCGATCCAAACCTGTGGCTCAGATCTCCCAGGTTCGGCATCGATCAGGACCGCCGCTGCGTCGGCCGCATCCCATTCCAAGCGCAGCAGATGCTCGATTTCGTGTACCGGTGAGACTAGCTGCACCGACGCATCGGCAAGGCTGTCAATCGCAATTTCAGATGTGCGGCCGACAACATAAAATTGGCCGTCGGACAATATCCATCCCACATCACCGACGTCGACCCAAGGATGCTCGTTCGTGTCATCATCCGGCAAATCTCCGATCCAACTCTTGAGGCGGCCTTTGATGACGCCAACTTCGCCGGGCGACAACTTGCGGCCGCGCGGATCGAAAACGGCAATCTCCACGCCTGGTATGACGCGGCCTATGAAGCCGGGCTTCGACAACACTTCGCTTGCCGGGGCATCGGCCACTAGGCCGAGTTCCGTCGTGCCGTAGCGGCAAATGATATTCTTGCAAACATAAGCCATTGCCGCTTCGAGCATCGCTCGTGACGGAACACTCCCGCCCGCGATGACTGTGCGAAGGCTCGGTAGTTGCGCCGACATTTTGCGTGCAGCGCGCGCTATGCTGAGGAGTTGGTCGTACGACGCCAAAAAAAAATCAATCGAAAACAATTCGATCATTCTGACCGCCTGATAAGGCGAGTCCGCAAAGCATAGCGTTTTTCCGGTTGCTAAAGTCGCGCAAGAAATCAAGAAACCCCAGGCCGACGACAATCCCAGCATGCACATAACAAATCTGCAGTTATAGACGATGGCGAGCGGTACGTGCCGGGAGACGTATTCAATTGTGCAGTCGAATTGCTTTGGCACGCCGGTCGTGCCGGACGTCAGCGTATGGTGGCAAATTTCCTTGTGATTGGAAAAGCCAGCGGGCAGACCGTCGTCGCTGGTCGGAGTCATTTCGAACCAGTCGGCAGTCACCTCGATAAAACGGTTTGCGGGATCGATGAGCGACTTTGCCTCGTCGTCCCCAAGTACGGCGGCAAACTTCAGGCTGGCGATGCCCGGTTGACCTTGCTCCAAGGACATCGAGCGGATTCCGATCCGATACAGCGCAAGACACAGCGTGAGATGGCGGATCGGATTCTTGACAAGGACAGCGATGCATCCGTCTTTGGCGATCCTTGCGGCGGCGACGCGGTAAGCGCAGTTCTCGATCGCATTAGCAAGCATCCCGTAAGTAACGACACGATCTTCCATCAAGATCGCCGACGCCTCGGGCTGCGTACGCGTCTGATACAGAATGTGGTCGAACCATTCGATCATGCTGAATAGCTCGGTCTAGGTCGTCCACAGACTGATCTTGGATATTCGGCCTGATTGCCAAATATTTGTATTATTCTTTTAAAACTTGCGATTGACGCCAATTCGCGCCACGTGAGCGGTCAGGTCGGACGATGTGCTCATACCGTGCGAATACCCCCCTGGCGCGGCCGCATTCGTTATCGTTCCAGTTGCAGCAACCTGGCCGAAGTCGACGTATAAATATTCAGCTTTAACCGACCAGTTGTTAGTCAGCGCCCATTCCAACCCGCCCCCTGCGGTCCATCCGGTCTTCAGCTTGCTTTGGCTGGCATTTTCGACCGCGCCCGGCGCGACATTGTCACTAAAAGAACTGCTTACGGTCAGCCGGGTGACGGCCAATCCTCCCGTTGCATAACCCATCAAGTTTGACGCGATCTGCACACCAAATCGTCCGCGCAGCGTGTAAAGCCAATCAGTGCCGAACGAGGAAGTGACGGTGAATGGGCCCCCTGCGGGCACAACGAAACCGACAGGATACGTGCTCGCGCCTTGACGAGAGCCTCTCAAGTGAAATGAGTCGAAGTCTGTTTCCAACCCAAATATCAGACTGGAGACCTGGAAATTGTAGCCAGCCTGGACGCCACCAATGAACCCGCTGGCATTGATCGAGCCAGTACCGGCCGCACCAACCGCTACCGCGTTGGCCGCGCCAGCACCGGATGCGCTACAGAAATAGGACGGCGGTGTGATTGGTGAATTACAGTCCGTAGTAGTGGTTGCGTCGGAGTTCCCCCAAGCGCCACCAGCATTTGCGCCAATATAAAAGCCGGACCAATCGTTGGCTGGCGACGCCGGTGCCTCGGCGAAGGCCGGTCCCGCGAACAGGACAGGCAAAACCGCGACACTGCCTAGAAATCGGCTTTTCATGCCGGAGCCACCCCAATCTATTAGGTAAACCACATAAACTAGACAGCGACAACGGCCGCTTGGCGTTTTTCCGCAATCGTGCTCATTGTGCAACGCTCATTTGAGCGGCGACCCTTCGAAGACTTTCGGTCTCCTTGCAAGCGGGGCAAAGTGTCTGTTTGGCGGATGCGGGATACCGACGGGCCGACTGATCAAGCCATTACATCGGATTTCGGAGACACCGCCGCGAGCCGGTCTTTTTTTTGTGCCATTCACGCTGCGGTGCACCGGTCGCCTTATGGCCCGTCGCGACCATTCCGCGACCGCGGCCGAGAGTCCGCTTTCGCGGGCGAAGCGGACATCGCCGATGTGGCGCGCGTACCGTTGTCATTGCTGGACATGACGAAGGCGCAGCGTCGCCTTGCTTTAAGCCGCGGCTTCGTTCGGCTTGCGCAAGGCAAGCCAGGCCAGCAACACCCCGGCGATGAAAATGACCGGGAAGATCACGCTGGCGACCGCGTTCCAGCCGAAATATGCGAGCAACTGGCCGGACGAGAACGAGCTCACAGCCATCGAGCCGAAGATCAGGAAGTCGTTGAAGGACTGTACCTTGGTGCGCTCCTGCGGCCGGTGGCATTGCGTCACCATGGCGGTGGCGCCGATGAACGACATGTTCCAGCCGACGCCGAGCAACACCAGCGCCGTCCAGAAATGCGCCACGCTTAAGCCCGTGATGGCGATCACGGCCGTCGCCACGATCAAGGCCAGACCGATCCCGGTAATGCGCTCGACGCCATAGTGTGCAATGAGGCTGCCGGTGATGAAACTCGGCGCGTACATGCCGAGCACGTGCCATTGAATGCCGAGCGTCGCATCGGCGACCGAATGCCCGCACCCGACCATGGCCAGCGGCGCCGCCGTCATCACCAGGTTCATCATCGAATAGCTCGCCACCCCGCATGCGACCGCGACGATGAAGCGCGGCGCCCGCACGATCTCGGCGAGCGGTCGCGCCGTGGCGCCGCGGCCGGTCGCAACCGGCGGCACTTTCATGAAGGTGAGCACCACCATGGCAATAGCCGCGAGCGCTGCCTGCCCCAGAAAGCTGGCTGCGAACAGATAAGGCGGCAGCAGGTCCTTGGTGAAAATAACCGTCTGCGGCCCGAGCAGTGCCGCAAAGACGCCGCCGGCCAGCACCCAGGACACGGCCTTGGGCCGATAGGCATCGCTTGCGGTATCGGCGGCGGCGAAGCGGTAGGATTGCTGCGAAGAGGCATAAAGACCGCCGCAGAAGGTGCCGAGCAACAGCAGCGGAAAATGCCCGGTCAAGACCGCCGCGTAGTTGATGAGGCCGGAGGCGATACCGAAGATTGCGCCCACCTGTAGCGCAACACGGCGGCCGTAACGGCGCGCCAGCGCGCCCACCGGCAAGGTGCCGAGCCACAGACCGAGCACCATGCAGGTGATCGGCAAGGTCGCCAGACCTTTGTCGGGCGCGATCACCGCGCCGATGATGCTGGCGGTCGAATAGATGATGACGTTGTTGGCGCCGCCCAATGCCTGCCCGACCGCCAACACGATGGCGTTGCGGCGGGCCAGATGATCGTCGACCACCTGGTGGATCGGCTCGGCTGCGGCCGACATCGCGCGCTCCCTGAAAAAAAGCGCCTCTAACAGCAATGGCGCGGGATCGCCAGTCCGGAAATCCACGGGCAGCAATGATTTATTGCGCTGGCCCGATCATTTTCATGAATGGGAACGAAGGCTATTTCTTCGACCGCCGCGCCCGTGGCGCGGGCGCCGCTTGCGGCCCAAAATCGATCGCTCCGGGATGATGAATGGTGGCCTGCCGCGCCTCGGCCGGCGAATGGGCGCCGATCTGGCCGAGCGAGGCCCGCAATTCATCGACATAGAGATCGATCAGTTGCGCCGGCCCTTCATCACCGAGTGCGGCCACCGCCCACAGGAACGACTTGCCGGCAAAGGCGGCATCGGCCCCGAGCGCGAGCGCGCGCATGACGTCCTGGCCGGAGCGAATGCCGCTGTCGATCAGGACGGTGGCCTTGCCGCGGACCGCCGCGGCGACCGCGGGCAGGCAATCGATCGAGGGGCTCAGCGCCTCGATCTGGCGGCCGCCGTGGTTCGACATCCAGATGCCGTCGATGCCAAGTGAAACGGCTTTCTCCGCATCGGCGGGATGCAGCACGCCCTTGACCGCCATCTTGCCTTTCCACTTGTCGCGGTATCGCTTGACCTCTTCCCAGGAGAACGCGCCGCCCATGCGGGTGCGTGCGAAATTGATGATCTCGTTGGTGCCGGCGCCGGGGGGTGCGTATTCGGCGATCGTTGCAAAGCGCGGATAACCGTTGCGCAACAGCGCCCACATCCATTGTGGCCGCACAAGCATTTCCCAAATCATGCGTGCATTGGGACGGAATTCGTTGGCGAGCCGCGCATAGGTCTCGCGCGAGCGCGTGGTGCGCACCGGCACGTCAAGCGTGAGCGTGAGCACCTTGGCCTCGACCGCCGCCGCGCGGCGCATGAGATCGAAGCCGATTTTGTGATCGTCGTGCCAGAACCGGTAGAGCTGCAGCCAGAACACGTCGGGTGCCGCTTCCGCGGCTTGCTCGATGGTGGCGCCACCGGCGACCGAGAGCGTGTAAGGCACGCGCGCGCGTTGCGCGGCTTTCGCCATCAACAGATCGGCGCCCGGCCACACCAGGGACGGCCCACCCATGGGCGCAATCCCGATCGGCGCCGAATAGCGCTGGCCGAACAGTTCAACATCAACCGGAGGAGGCGTCGCCACCACGCCATAGCGCGGCGTGATCTTGATGGCGTCGAAGGCCGCCCAGTTGTCCGCAACACCGCCATCGTTGCCGGCGCCGGTGTCGCTATATTCGAATGCAAAGAGCGGCACCCTGCGCGGCGCCTTGCGGCGCATCCAGGCGCTGGTCGGAAACAGACGGTGCCATTTCGCGAAATTCGGATGCGGCTGGTAGGCCGGGGGCGCCGCTTTCTTGGCCGTCATGTCGTGCATGGCTTTAGTCTTACACCGCTCACGGGGGTTTCAGAAGTGGCTGTAGGAGGCGTGTTCGAACGCCAGGTCCTGACCGTCCGCCAAGAAACGCACGCCCTCGCCCTCCCCGATCTCGCCGATATCGGTGACCATGACTTTGGCCGCTTTTGCCGCATCGCGAAACGCATCCACCCTGGCGGGCGGCACCGTGCAGACTATTTCATAATCGTCGCCACCGGTGAGCGCGACATCCCGCATCGCAGTTTCCGTAGCGAACACCGCCTTGGCGGCGTCCGAAAACGCCACCCGCTCGACCGCAATCGTAGCGCTCACCTTGGAGGCGCGGCAAAGCTTGGCGAAATCGCCGGCCAGTCCGTCGGACACATCCATGGCCGCAGAAGCGTGTTTGCGCACCGCTTCGGCGAGCGCATTGCGCGGCTGCGGCAAGAGATAGCGCGCGAGCAGAGATTGCCGGTGCGGCTCGCTCAAATTCCAGGCTTTGCTCTTTGTCCGGTCTTTGCGCACCGCCAGCCCGAGCGCGGCATCGCCGATGGTGCCGCTGACAAAGACGCGGTCGCCGGGCTTTGCGCCCGCGCGGCGCACCATGGTGCCTGCCGGCACGCTGCCGAACATGGCGATCGAAATCGTCATAGGTCCCGGCGTGCGGTCGGTATCGCCGCCGAATAAGGGACAGCCATAAAGCACGGCGTCGCTGCGCAACCCTTCTGCAAAATTCGTCAGCCAGCGCTCATCGATATCGGCCGGCAGCGCAAGCGAGAGCAGAAAACCGAGCGGCTTGGCGCCCTTGGCGGCCAGGTCTGACAGGTTCACACGCAACGCCTTGCTCGCCACCGTTTGCGCGGCATCGTCGGGCAGGAAATGTACACCGCCGATAATCGCGTCCGTCTTCAACACCAGATCGCAGTCCGGCGGCGGCGTGATGAAAGCGGCGTCGTCCGACAGTCCCAAGGCGCCGGGATGAATCGCGATCGGCGCGAAAAAGCGCGCGATCAGTTTGTCTTCGGCCGATGTCTGGTCGTGTGCCGCCATCATCTCACCCGGCGGGCTGGCCAAATTCGGCGGCCCGCAATTTTCGTGCGAGCTGATCAAGCACCGCATTGACCATGCCCGTTTCATCGCGCTCGACGAAAGCGGCGGCAACGTCGGCATATTCGGACACGACAACGCGCGCCGGAATGTCGCGGCGGCGGTCGAGCTCATAGGCGCCCGCACGCAACACCGCGCGCAGCACCGTCTCAATGCGCTTGAGCGGCCAGCTCTCGGCGAGCGCTGCATCGATCATGGGATCGAGCATGCGCTGCTCGCGCACCACGCCGGTAACGATATCGCGAAAGAAGGCGGCTTCGGCCGGAAGATATTGCGCGCCTTCGACCTCGCGGCCCATCCAATGGCTCTCGAACTCCGCCAGTATGTCGTTAAGTCCCGTGCCGGCGAGATCCATCTGATAAAGCGCCTGTACGGCCGCAAGCCTTGCCGCGCCGCGCTTGTTGGCCTTGCGCGCGTCCTTGTCGGTGACTTGTGCGTTGCGGGCCATCAGGGTCCCACGAGGTCGCGTTTGAGGGCGACCAGACGAAGCGCGGCGCGCGCCGCTTCCGCGCCTTTGTGACCGTGCCCGCCGCCCAGCCGCTCGAGCGCCTGCTTCTCGTTGTCGACCGTGAGAATGCCGTTGCCGATGGCAAGACGATCACCCACGGCGAGGTCCATCAGGCCGCGCGAGGAGCCGTGCGCCACGATTTCGAAATGGTAGGTCTGGCCCTGGATCACACAGCCGAGCGCGACGAAGCCGGCATAGGGCGTTGCGTCGTGGGCGATCGCGATGGCGGCAGGGATCTCCAGGGCGCCCGGGACGGTGACCACGTCATATTCGACACCGGCATCGTCCAGCACGGAGCGGGCGCCTTCCAGCAGCTTGTCGGCGATGTGCTCGTAATAGCGCGCCTCCACGATCAGCATACGCGAGGTGTCATGCCTGGCTTTGCCGCGTCCTGCCCCCGTCCGTGTCTTGGCCATAGCCGAAATCCCTGATTGCGCGGCGTGGTAGCAAGCGGTCACGCGCTGAACAAGTGGCCCCGTTTTGCGCGGGATGAAGAGGTCGGCTGTCAGCGGGTCTCCATGAGCCGCGCCGCATAGCGCGCCATGGTGTCGACTTCGAGGTTGACGCCGTCGTCCTTACGCAGCGACCCCAACGTCGTCACGCGCAAAGTGTGTGGAATGATGAGGACCGAAAACGTGTCGTCCTCGACCGTATTGACGGTGAGCGACACGCCATCGAGCGCCACCGAGCCTTTGACCGCGACGAAGCGCGCGAGCGGACCTGGCACGCGCAAGACAAAGCGTGTCATGTCGCTCATGTCTTCGCGCGCGGCCACCGTCGCCAAGCCGTCGACATGGCCGGCGACCAGATGGCCGCCTAACTCGTCTCCGATCTTCAGCGGCCGTTCGAGATTGACCTTGCTGCGCTGGCGCCAGCGGCCAACGGTCGTGAGCCGAAGCGTCTCGTCGGCGGCGTCGACCGCAAACCAGGTGCGGCCCTCCTCCTCGCCGGTGCCAACCACGGTCATGCAGACGCCCGAACAGGCAATCGAAGCGCCATCGACGAGCTCGGCGCGCGGATAGTCGCAGAAGATCGTGATGTGATGCAGGTTGTTGGCGCGCTGCGTGACCGAACGCACCTCGCCCATATCGGTGACAATGCCGGTGAACATCTAGTTTCGTTCGTAGTGTTCGAGCGTATCGGCGCCGAGCTGTTCGCCGCTATGGGCGTGCAGCCGGCCGGTGAGCGCGTCGAGCGTCATGCCTTCGAGCGGCGCGATGCCATCCTCGCCGATCAGCGTCTCGGAATGGATGAGGGCCGCTTCGTCCACCAGATCGGCAGCGACGAAAGACGCGGCAACGGTCGGACCGCCCTCCACCATCAGCCGCGTGAGGCCCTCGCGCGCAAGCCGCTTGAGCACGGCGTCGAGGTCGAGCTTGCCGCCCTCTTCGTCGACGCGGAACACCTTGCAACCTTTCGATGTCAGGATCTCTTCCGCCATAGTGGAAGCGCCGCCACCGCCGAACACCCAGGTCGGCGTATCGCGCACGGTGGCCACCACCGTCGCCGACAGCGGCACGCGCAATTGCGCGTCGAGCACGACGCGAATGGGCGAGCGCTCCGCCATGCCCGGCAATCGACATGTCAGTTGCGGATTGTCGGCGAGCACCGTGCCGAGCCCGACCAGAATGGCGTCCGACTGGGCGCGCATCTGGAAGACACGGTTGCGCGCCGTTTCGCCGGTGATGGCGGCCGGCTTGCGCCCCGCATGCCCCACTTTGCCGTCGGCGGAGATGGCGAGCTTAAGCAGGACATGCGGACGCTGCTTGCCGACGAACGTGATGTGGCCTGCGTGCGCGCGACGCGCTTCCTCGGCGCCAAGCCCAACCTCAACCGCGATGCCTTTCTCGCGCAGGCGCGCATGGCCCTGCCCGGCCACTTCCGGGTTGGGGTCCTCCAGCGCGGAAACGACGCGCGCGATGCCGGCCTTGATAATGGCATCGGCACAGGGCGGCGACTTGCCGTGATGCGAGCACGGCTCGAGCGTGGCGTAGAGGGTCGCGCCCTTCGCCTCTTTCTTGGCCTGCCGCAGCGCTTCGATCTCCGCGTGCGGGCGGCCGCCTTTCTGCGTGAAGCCGCGGCCGATGATGACGCCGTCCTTGACGATGACCGCGCCGACCGCCGGGTTGGGATGGCTCTGGCCGAGCGCGCGCCGGCCGAGATTAAGCGCCAGCGCCATGAAGCGCGCGTCGTCGGCGGGCGTTGCCGCAACCGTGTGAGGCGCTGGCTGTTCGTTGACTGCCTGATCGTTCATTTGCGCGCGCCGGCGACCGGCTTGTCTTCGGCCGACAATTCGTCGAGCGCGGCGCGGAAATCTTTCGCCTCTCGGAAATTGCGGTAAACGGACGCAAAGCGCACATAGGCCACGTCGTCGAGCTCGCGCAAATGCTCCATCACCAGTTCGCCGATGGTCTCGGATGAGACTTCGCTCTCGCCTTGACTTTCCATCTCGCGCACGATCTTGGACACCATCTTCTCGATGCGCTCGGGGTCGACCGAGCGCTTACGCAACGCGACCTGGACCGAGCGCAACAGCTTGTCGCGGTCGAAGGGCACGCGGCGATGGTTACGCTTGATGACCGTCAGTTCGCGCAGTTGCACGCGCTCGAAGGTCGTGAAGCGGAAATTGCAGGACAGACAGACGCGACGGCGGCGAATGACGGCGGAATCTTCCGTCGGCCGCGAATCTTTCACTTGCGTGTCGAGGCTTCCACAACTCGGGCAGCGCATCTGATCCCCCTGAGCCTCAATTCTGATAAATCGGAAACCGCGAAACCAACGCCTTCACCTTCTCGCGCACCGCGCCTTCGACGAGCGAATCCTCGTCCGTCTGCTTCTGCGACAACACATCGAGCACTTCGATGATCATGTCGCCGACGGCACGGAATTCCGCGATGCCGAAGCCGCGCGTGGTGCCGGCCGGCGAGCCGAGACGGATGCCGGACGTGACCGTCGGCTTTTCCGGATCGAAGGGGATGCCGTTCTTATTGCAGGTGATGTGGGCGCGGCCGAGCGCGATTTCCGCCACCTTGCCGTTAAGTTTCTTCGGTCGCAGATCGACCAGCATCAGATGCGTGTCTGTGCCGCCGGAGACGATATCGAGGCCGTGCGACTTCAAGTGCTCGGCCAGCGCCTTGGCGTTCTCCACCACGTTGCGCGCATAGGTCTTGAACGAAGGGCGCAGCGCCTCGCCGAATGCCACGGCCTTGGCGGCGATGACATGCATCAGCGGTCCGCCTTGCAGCCCGGGAAACACCGCCGAATTGAGCTTCTTGGCGAGATCTTCGTCATCCGACAGGATGACGCCGCCGCGCGGACCGCGCAGCGTCTTGTGTGTGGTCGTGGTCACGACATGGGCGTGCGGAAAAGGTGACGGGTGTACGCCGCCGGCGACGAGCCCCGCGAAATGCGCCATGTCGACCATCAGAGTGGCGCCGACCTCGTCGCAGATTTCACGGAAGGCGCGGAAGTCGATCACGCGCGGATAGGCCGAACCACCGGCGATAATCACTTTCGGCTTGTGCTCGTGCGCAAGCCGTCGCACCTCATCCATGTCGATGCGATGATCGTCTCGCCGTACGTTGTAGGGCACCGGCTTGAACCACTTGCCGGACATGTTGATCGCCATGCCGTGGCTGAGGTGCCCGCCGGCGGCGAGATTGAGACCCATGAAGGTATCGCCCGGCTTCATCAACGCGAAGAACGCCGCGGCGTTGGCGGAGGCGCCAGAATGCGGCTGCACATTGGCGAACTTGCAACCGAACAGCTTGGTCACGCGCTCGATCGCCAGGCGCTCGGCGATGTCGACGAATTGACAGCCGCCGTAATAGCGTTTTCCCGGCAGGCCTTCGGCGTATTTGTTGGTCAGAACGGAGCCTTGCGCTTCCAGCACCGCGCGCGAGACGATGTTTTCCGATGCGATCAGTTCGATTTCGTCGCGCTGGCGGCCAAGCTCGAGCTTGATGGCCTCGGCGATCTCGGGATCGGTCTCGCTCAAAGGGGCCGTGAACAGAGTTTCCGCTTCACTTGCGGCTTGCGGGCGCGACGTCGCCATTACGATCTCCAAATTACGGTAGCCTGGGCGCGGCAAACGTGCCGGCGCTGAACGAAAAGGGCCAAGTCCGGGATTGCGACTGCAAATATCACATCACCCGGCAACCGCCAAGCCTTGGGATGCTCACGGCCCCGGCCCCAACATATTGGGGCCAATCGGAATTTTTTAAAGATGCGGCCAGTTGTTGAGCGCAAAAAAGCCCCGGCCGCGAGCGGCCGGGGCAAGGCGTTCCCACCGGTAAGTCTCTTTCAGTGGTGCATGACCTTTTCCGAAAACCGGTCCGCGGTTTTCGGGGTCATGCGCCCTTACAGGCGGTAGAGAATCTGATCGGTCCAGAAGCGCTCGAGCCGGTGCAGCGACTTGTTGAGCGTGGAGAATTCGTCGGCGTTGATACCGCCCACCTGCTCGACCGTGCGCACGTGCTTTTGGTAGAGCGACTCGACGATGTCGCGCACCTCGCGGCCCTTGTCGGTCAGCTTGATGCGCACCGAACGGCGGTCGACGCGGCTGCGCTGGTGATCGAGGAAGTTCATCTCCACCAGCTTCTTCAGATTGTAAGAGACGTTGGAGCCGAGATAGTAGCCGCGCGTGCGCAGCTCTCCGGCGGTCAGCTCCTTGTCCCCGATATTGTAAAGCAGCAGCGCCTGTACCGAGTTGATGTCGGCACGGCCGCGACGGTCGAATTCATCCTTTATGACGTCGAGCAAACGGCGGTGCAGCCGTTCGACCAAGGTCAAGGCTTCCAGATAGAGCGGCCGGATATGGTCGAAACGTGCCTCGCGCTCGGCAGGCTCGACCGCCTTCACAACGGCTTTCATGTTCAACGCCCCTTACTTTCTTGTACGTCTTCGCCGGATACAAGGCCCTGTCTTCCCCGTTCCAGATGACGCAACCTATAAGGGGCAGTCTAAAATCGGCTTAAATAACACCATAAACATTAGGTTTATTTACAGCGGTGAACGTTTCGTTGAAGAGACAATTGCACCGCCGATCGTTACCGCTCGTTCACCACAAGCAGCGCTGAAAATACTTGCGTCGTTTGCGCAAGCGCCAATCCCGTCCCAAAATGGCGCACGACGTCAGCCGCGAATGAAGCGAATGATACCGGAGAAATCCGTCCCCGCTTCACCGCTGTCGGCATAGCGCTGATACATGTCCGCCGCCGCCCCCCCAAGTTGCGTGCGCGCGCCGGACGCTTTCGCCGCGTCCTGCGACAGCTTGAGATCCTTCAACATCATCGCGGCGGTAAAACCCGCTTGGTATTCGCGATTGGCCGGCGACGCCGGCACCGGGCCCGGCACCGGGCAATAGCTCGTCAGCGACCAGCATTGGCCGGACGATTTCGAGGAAATGTCGAACAGCTTTTGATGATCGAGGCCGAGTTGCTCGGCAAGCACAAAAGCTTCCGACACCGCGATCATCGAAATGCCGAGGATCATGTTGTTGCAAATTTTCGCCGCCTGCCCGTTGCCCGGCCCGCCGGCATGCACGATGGTCTTGCCCATCGTCTGCAAGATGGATTCCGCGCGCACAAAAGCCTGCGTCGAACCGCCGACCATGAAAGTGAGCGTTGCGGCGGTCGCGCCGCCGACACCGCCGGACACCGGCGCGTCGAGCATCAGCAAACCTTTCTTCTCGGCTTCGGCGGCAACAGCGCGCGCCGTCTCGACATCGATGGTCGAGCAATCGACCAGCAGCGTGCCGGGATTGGCGTTCTCGATGATGCCGTTGGGGCCCGTATAGACCTCGCGCACATGCTGGCCCGCCGGCAGCATGGTAATGACCACGTCGGCGCGCGAAGCGGCGACCTTGGCAAATTCCGCGCCGCCGCCGCCCGCCGCCTTTAATTTTTCGACCGCCGCGGGATTGACGTCGACACCTTCGACCTGATGACCGGCCTTGATCAGGTTCTGCGCCATCGGCAAACCCATATTGCCGAGACCGATAAAACCAATGCGTGCCATTGCACCCTCCCCAACTGCTTATTCTTGCTTACCCTTGCGGATATCCATTTATCCTTGCGGATGTTCTTGCGCCGACTTCACGGCCAGCACCAGATAGACCACCACCAGTACGCCTTCGACGATGCCGACCGGCAGACCGATCGTGAACACCTGCGGAAAAAACAACTCCAACGCCAGCATACTGGCGGCCGCCATCAGCCAGATCACCGCGCCCCACGCTGCTGCCAGCCACAAGCCCACGGCGGCAACCAGATCGATCACCGCGAAGAACACTGTCGCCACCTGCCAGGCGACCGGTTGGTAGGCGAATAGATCGTGCTCGCTGACACCAATGCCGGTCACGCGCGACCAGTGATAGAGACCCTTGATCATCGACACCGCGGCCATCACGCGCAAAAAGAAGATGAGCGCCCTGGTCCAGCGCCCGACCCGCGGCTCACCCGTGTGGTCGTGCACCGGCTCGAGCGTGTGCGCGTCGTCGCGGTAAGTCGGCTCGCTCATGGCAACGCCAACTCGTCGCCCGCGCGCGGCGCGAAATAGCGCTCGACATCGGCCGTCGTCACGGCCGCGAGCGTGTCGGGCTGCCAGCGCGGCTTGTTGTCCTTGTCGACGATCACGGCGCGCACGCCCTCGTAAAAATCATGGCCTTCGATGACGCGCGACACTATGCGGAATTCCGCGCGCATGCACGTCTCGAAGTCCCATTCCCCGCCACGGCGCACCTGTTCAAGCGCCAGTTTCAGGCTGGTCGGCGCTTTCGTCCGTATTGTGGCGGCGGTCTTGGCCGCCCATTCGGCGTCCGCGCTGCCGGACGACGCTTCGCGGTCGAGCGCAGCGAGAATGTCCTCGACCCTATTGCCGCCAAACAGCCGGTCGATGCCCAAGCGGCGCGTCATGACCGGCCCCTCGCCTGCCGGTTCCGCAAACGCCGCGAGCGCGGCATCGACCGACACCGTGCCGGCGAGGCCTTCGAGCAGCGCCGGAAAGCGCGCCGAGGGAACACGGTGGGTGGCAATGCCGGCAGCGACGGCGTCGGCCGGGTTAAAGCGCTCGCCGCTCAGGCCGCAATAGACACCGAGTTCGCCCGGCATGCGCGGCAGAAACCAGGTGGCGCCGACATCGGGAAAAAAGCCGATGCCGACCTCCGGCATGGCGAACTGGAAACGGTCGCCGGCCACACGGTGCGAACCGTGCACCGACACGCCGACGCCGCCGCCCATCACCATGCCGTCGATCAAGGCAACATAGGGCTTGCGGAAATTCTTGATCGTCACGTTCAGCGGATATTCGTCGCGCCAGAATTGGAGCGCCTCGTCGCGCCGCCCGCCGGTGCCGAGATCGTAGAGCGCGCGAATATCGCCGCCGACCGAAAAGGCTTTCTCGCCCGCCGCGGTGATCACGACGCGCGTGATCGCGGGATCGTCCTCCCAGGAATCGAGCTGCGCGCGCAGCGCCAACACCATCGCATGCGTGACGGCGTTGAGCGCCTTCGGCCGGTTGAGTGTGACGAGGCCGGCCGCGCCGCGGCGTTCGAAGAGAATATCGTTCGTCATCGCGACCGGCTTGCGCTCCTCAGCGTTGCGGCCAAACGCCGGCCGCTTCCAACCGGCCCATCGCCTCATCAGAGAATTCGGCCTGCGGCGCATCGCCGCCGATGACGAACATCAGGATCAATTCCTCGTTCGGGTCGCCTTTGGTGACGTTTTCGAAACGGCGGATCATGCCGGGCGGGAACGACACGACATCGAGCGGCCCAAGGTCCACGTATTCGACATTGCCATTCTCGTCCTCCCAACTTGCGCGCCAGGTGCCGGTCATCGCGATGAAGGTTTCATTGGTATCGTGATTGTGCATCTCCGGCCCGTGGCCGGGCTTGGCCTTGCAATAACCGAGATTGAACCCCTCGCGGATTTTAATGGCCGCCATGCGCGCAGCATGATCGCCGACGGGAGATGTCGCGTTCTCGCCGACATTCTCCGGCGGTTGGAAGCCGATCACATTGAACAATGTGCGCTCACAGCCCGGCATCTTACTGTCGGGCAATCCGCCGTCGGAGCCCTTGAGGTCCTTGAAGCGGGCGACCCGCTTCATCATATCGTCGCGCGACAGATAAAGTCTCGCCAGTTGTTCCATGTTTTTTCCTCCCGCAGTCTAATTCCCCAGCATCGCGCGCGCGATAATCACACGCATGATCTCGTTGGTGCCTTCCAGAATCTGATGCACGCGCAAATCGCGCAACACACGCTCGATTGGGTGGTCGCGCAGATAGCCGTAGCCGCCATGCAGTTGCAGGCAGCCATTGACCACCTCGAAGCCGACATCGGTGGCGAGGCGCTTGGCCTGCGCGGCCAGCCGCGTTGCCGCCGGCTCATGCGCGCCGACGGCGACCGCGGCGCGATGCAGCAACAGGCGTGCGGCTTCCAGCTCGGTCGCGTAGTCGGCCACGCGGAATTGCAGCGCCTGGAAATCGGCAAGCCGCGAGCCGAATTGCTTGCGGTCCTTCATGTACGCGATGGTGCGGTCGAGACAGAACTGCGCGCCGCCGAGCGAGCAGGCGCCGATGTTCAGGCGGCCGCCGTCGAGGCCGGCCATGGCGATCTTGAAGCCCTCGCCTTCCTTGCCGATGCGGTTGGCGAGCGGCACGCGGCAGTTCTCGAAAATGACGGCCGCGGTCGGCTGCGATTTCCAGCCGAGCTTCTTCTCCCGCGCACCGTAGGACAGACCGGGCGTTCCCTTTTCCACCGCGATGCAGGAAATGCCGCGCGGGCCTGCTTCCCCCGTGCGCGCCATGACGACGTAAATGTCGGAGGTGCCGCCGCCGGAGATGAAGGCCTTGGCGCCATCAAGTACATAATGGTCGCCGTCGCGCACGGCTTTGGTCTTCAGGCTCGCCGCGTCCGAGCCCGCACCCGGCTCGGTCAGACAATAGCTGGCGAAGTGCTCCATGCTGCACAGTTTGGGCAGGAAGTTCTCGCGCTGCTCCGGCCCGCCGAAGGTGTCGATCATCCACGCCGCCATGTTGTGGATGGAGATATAGGCGGTGGTCGAGGTGCAGCCTTGCGCCAGCTCCTCAAAGATCAGCGCCGCGTCAAGCCGGCTGAGCCCCGAGCCGCCGACATCCTCTTTGATATAGATGCCGGCGAAGCCCAGTGCCGCCGCCTTGCGCAACGCTTCGACCGGAAATACCTCGCCCTCGTCCCAGTCGCGCGCGTGCGGCATCATCTCCTCGCGCGCGAATTGGCGCGCGGTCGCCTGGAAGGCGCGCTGCTCGTCGGTGAGGGAAAAATCCATGTCGTGAAACCCGGTTCCGCCGGAAACGTCACCGGGATGCCCATCCGGGTCAAGCCCGGCACAGGACGGATCGGCATGACCGGCTGGCAGGGCCGCCTGGGACCCGCTAAAAGGATGTCCTCTGGAGATACGTGTATGGCAATCAAATTCGGTCGACCCCTGGAGCGGAAAATTGGCTTCGTGCCGGTCGAGGCGGACGGCAGCGACGTTACACGCAACCCGCTCGACCTGACGGTGCGCATGCGCCGCAACCGCCGCACCGAATGGCTGCGGCGCATGGTGCGCGAGCATCAGCTCACCACCGACGATCTGATCTGGCCGCTGTTCGTGATGGACGGAGAGAAGGCGCGCGTGCCGGTGCCGTCGATGCCGGGCGTCGAGCGCTTGAGCGTCGATCAGGCCGTGCGCGAAGCGACACGCGCCGCCGAGCTTGCCATCCCCTGCATCGCGCTGTTTCCCTACACCGATCCGGGCTTGCGCGACGAGGACGGCAGCGAAGCGCTCAATCCCGACAATCTCGTCTGCCGCGCCATCCGCGCCATCAAGAAGGAAGTGCCTGAGATCGGCATCCTTTGCGACGTCGCGCTCGATCCCTTCACCAGCCACGGCCATGACGGCCTGCTGCGCGACGAGAGTCGTCCTCAACGACGAGACGGTGGCGGTGCTGGTGAAACAGGCGCTGGTGCAGGCCGATGCCGGCTGCGACATCATCGCGCCCTCCGACATGATGGACGGCCGCATCGGCGCCATCCGCCGCGCGCTCGACCGCGAGAATTTCTCGGATGTGGCGATCATGTCTTACGCGGCGAAATACGCCTCCGCCTTCTACGGCCCGTTCCGCGACGCCGTCGGGTCGTCGAAGACGCTCACCGGCGACAAGCGCACCTATCAGATGGATCCGGGCAACACGGATGAAGCCTTGCGCGAAGTCGCCCTCGACATCGAGGAAGGCGCCGACATGATCATGGTCAAGCCCGGCCTGCCCTATCTCGACATCGCCGCGCGCGTGAAAGAAACCTTCGGCATGCCGACTTTCGCCTATCAAGTGTCGGGCGAATACGCGATGATCATGGCGGCCGCGCAAAACGGCTGGCTCGACGGCGAGCGCGCAATGGTCGAAAGTCTCACCGCGTTCAAGCGCGCCGGCTGCGATGGTGTGCTCACGTATTTTGCGCCGCGCGTGGCGGAAAAATTTGTCAGCCAAGTAAAGTCAAGTAAACAGTCCCGCCTCTTTCGGTCGGCACACAACACGTTTGGAAGTCTGCGATGGGTGAATTCGCCATAGGTCAAGGCGTGTCTCGTTTCGAGGATCCGCGTCTTTTGCGCGGCGGTGGCCGTTACACCGACGACGTCACGCTGCCCGGCATGGCGCACGGCGTCGTGCTGCGCTCGCCGCATGCGCACGCTGCGATCAAGTTGATCGACACGAGCGCCGCGAAAGCTGCGCCCGGCGTGCTCGCCGTCCTGACCAGCGACGACATCAAGGCGGCGCGTCTCACCGACCTGCCGCGCCACGGCGGACTAAAGCGCCGCGACGGCTCACCGATGCCTAAGACGCGCTATCCCATTCTCGCCGAGGGGCGCGTGCGCTGGGTCGGCGACTGCGTCGCCTTTGTGGTCGCCGAGACTGTGGCGCAGGCGATGGATGCGGCCGAACTGATCGCGGTCGACTACGAGCCGTTGCCGGCGGTGACGTCGACCGCCGCGGCTGTCGAACCGGGCGCGCCACACGTCTGGGACGAATGCCCGGACAATATCTGCTTCACCAATTTGATCGGCGACAAAGCGGCGGCCGATGCCGCCTTCGCCAAAGCCGCGCACATTATCAAGCATCGCATTCGTCATCAACCGCGTCACCGCCGCCGCCATGGAGCCGCGCGGCGCGGTCGGCGAATACAACGCCGCCGACGGCCGCTACACGATCTATACGCCGATGCAGCGCCCGCACACGTCACGCCCGATCTCGCCAAGCTGCTCGGCGTGCCCGAAAGCAAGGTGCACATCATCACCGGCGACACCGGCGGCGGCTTCGGCATGAAGGCCCTCATCTTCAATGAAACGCCGCTCGTCCTATTGGCGTCCAAGCTCACCGGACGTCCGGTGAAATGGATCAGCACCCGCACCGAGGCGTTTCTGTCCGACGCGCAAGCGCGTGACAATGTCACCGACGCCGAGCTCGCGCTCGACAAGCAACGGGATCTTCCTTGCCATGCGCGTAAAGACGCTCGCCGCCATCGGCGCCTATCTGCAACACGGCGATGCCCGCCTTCGTGATGAATGCCGGCACGCTCGCCGGCGTCTACCGCACGCCGGCGATCCACGCCGACATCTCCGGCGTTTTCACCAACACCAATCCGACGCGGCCCTATCGCGGCAATGGCCGGCCGGAAGCGGCCTACGTCATCGAGCGCCTGGTCGATCTTGCCGCCGCCGAAATGGGCATCGACCCCACCGAACTGCGCCGGCGCAATTACATCGCGCCCGACGCAGATGCCGTTCAAGACCGGCCTCACCTTCACCTATGACTGCGGCGAATTCGAAAAGAACATGGACTCGCGCTCGCGATCGCCGACGTAAGGGCTTGAAGGCGCGCAAGGCCGAGGCGAGGAAGCGCGGCAAATTACTCGGCTTCGGCCTGTCGAATACCATCGAGCGCGCCGGCGCAGCCGTCGCTCGAAGGCGCCGAGGTGCGTTTCGACCGTACCGGCACCTGACGCTGTTTTCTGGCTCCAACAGCCAGGGCCAGGGCCACGAAACCGTATTCAAGCAAATGGTCTGCGACAAGCTCGGCATCGATCCGAGCGAGGCAGTCTACATTCAGGGCGACACCGATGCGGTGTTTTTCGGCGAAGGCACCGGCGGCTCGCGTTCGGCCACCATGGCCGGCTCCGCGTTCCACAACGCCACCGAAAAGATCGTCGCCAAGGCGCGGACAATCGCCGCGCATAGCTGCAGGTCGAGGAAGACGACCTCAAATTCGAGGACGGCGTCTTCGCCACGCCGAAGACAAACCGTACACTCTCGATCAAGGAATCGCGCGCGATGCACTCGACCCATCCAAATTGCCAGAAGGCATGGAGCCCGGGCTCTCGGCCACCGCGATCTACTCGGCGCCGGTCAACAACTACCCGAATGGCTGTCACATTTGCGAGATCGAAATCGACCGCGATACCGGCGAAGATCGAGATCGTGCGCTACAGCGTGGTCGATGACGTCGGCACCGTGCTCAACCCTCTGCTGCTGCACGGCCAGATCCACGGCGGCATTGCGCAAGGCGCAGGCCAGGCGCTGATGGAAGACATCCATTTCGACGCCGAGGGCCAGCTCGTCGTCGGCCTCGTTCATGGACTACGCCATGCCGCACGCGCATCACCTTTGCGCCATGGCGGTCGAAAGCAACCCGGTGCCGACCAAGACCAACCCGCTCGGCGTCAAGGGTGCGGGCGAAGCCGGCTGCGTCGGTGCGCTGCCGGCGGTGGCCAACGCGGTCGTCGACGCGCTTTCCGAATTCGGCGTGCGCCACATCGAAATGCCGGCGACGCCCGAGCGCATCTGGCGGGCGATGCAGAGGTAGTATTTGGCCTCTATACTGCCCGTTGATTCGCGCCTCCCGCGCCGTATTGCGTCCCTCTTCAGGAGACTTCCATGCGCAATGTCGGACGCAAGCTCGCCTTCGTGCTCGCCGCCTCAAATCACGGCACGATGATCGTCAACCGGCTCGACTACCGCGAAACCGAGCCGGGCATCGGCGTCGGCGTCGGCCATCAATTGCTCGAGGCCGGCGCCCACGATCCGGTGGAAGTGGAGCTCGTGCTCCATCTCATCGAGGCGCGCCGCCGCTTTCACGGTGACGGCGTGGTGGCGATCGATGGCGGGGCCAATATCGGCGTACACGCCATCGAATGGGCGACCGCCATGACCGGCTGGGGTTCGGTCATCGCCATCGAGGCGCAGGAACGCATCTATTACGCGCTCGCCGGCAATATCGCGATCAACAACTGCTTCAATGCGATTGCCATGCACGCCGCGATCGCCTCAGCGCCCGGCGTAATTCGCATCCCCAGCCCCGATTATCTGACGCCGTCGAACTTCGGCGGCCTCGAACTGAAGCCGCGCGCCGATACCGAATTCATCGGTCAGGCCATCGACTATTCCGACGACAAGACCGTCGCCGTGCAGCAAATCTCGCTCGACGCCATGGGCTTGTCGCGCGTCGACTTGATCAAGCTCGACGTCGAGGGCATGGAGATGGAAGCGCTCGAAGGCGCGCGCCAATTGATCGAGACCTGCCGGCCCGTCGTCATCGTCGACATAGGCAAGGTCGGTGCCGAGCCGCTGCGCGCCTGGCTCGAGGAGCGCGGTTATCGCGCCGTCGATGCCGGCATGAACCTGCTGGCGATCCACCGCAGCGACCCGACGCTCAACGAATTGCAAATTCCGGAACAGCCGGCGCAGCCGTCGGCGGCTTGAGCCGGCCTCACTCCATCGTCCCGCCGGTCGCGATGCGGATCGGCTGATAGCCTTCCGCGGCCAGCACCGACAGGATTTCGCCGGCGTGAGCGGCGTCGCGCGTCTCCACCGTGACGTCGAGCTTGGCGCCCTTTGCCGGCACGTCGAGCAGCAGCCGGCGATGCTCGACTTCCAGGATATTGGCGCCGAGCTCGCCAAGCCGCGTGGCGATCAGCCCGAGCACGCCGGGACGGTCGGGAATGGTGAGGCGGAAGGAGACGATGCGAGACTCGCGCTCGAGTTCGCGCACCATGATGGAAGCGAGGATGCGCGGGTCGATATTGCCGCCGCACAGGATCAGGCCGACCTTCTTGCCGCGGAAGCGCTCAGGCTTGGCGAGCATGGCGGCGAGCCCGGCAGCGCCCGCGCCTTCCGCCATCGTCTTCTGCAACGTCAGATAGGCGTTGACCGCGCGCTCGAGCTGCGCCTCGTCGACCAGCACGATTTCGGCCACCAGTTCGCGCACGATGGGCAGGGTAAGCTTGCCGACATTCTTGACCGCGATGCCTTCGGCCAGTGTTGCGCCGCCGATGGGGCGCGTTTCGCCGCTGATCGCATTCCAGAACGACGGAAAGAGCGCCGCCTCCGCGCCGACGATCTCGATGAGCGGATTGACCTCGGTGGCGGCAATCGCATTGCCCGCGATCAAGCCACCGCCGCCGATCGGGATCACCAGCATGTCGAGGTCTTCGACCTCCTCCAGCATTTCCAGCGCGATGGTGCCTTGCCCCGCGATGATGCGGGCATCGTCGTAAGGATGCACCAGCGTGAGGCCTCGCTCGCGTTGCAATTGCTCGCAGCATGTTTGCGCTTCCGCCATCGTCTCGCCTTCGAGCACGACCGCGGCGCCGTGCGAGCGCGTCGCGGCGACCTTTACGAACGGCGTCGTCACCGGCATCACGATGGTCGCAGGAATGCCCAAACGCGCGGCGTGATACGCGACCGCCTGCGCGTGGTTGCCGGCCGACATGGTGACGACGCCGCGTTTGCGCTCGGTCTCGGACAGCGAGGACAGTTTCACCAGGGCGCCGCGGTCCTTGAACGAATTGGTGACCTGGAGATTTTCGTATTTGACGTAAACCTCGGCGCCGGTCAGCGCCGATAATTTGGGTGCCGGCAACATGGGCGTGCGCAGCACCGCGCCGGCGATGACGCGGCGGGCGGCTTCGATATCGGCAATGGTTACACTCAAGACGGTCTCCGGGTCTGCGCCTCACAATGCCGCAAGGAAGGCCAGGCGACCAGCCGCGACGCTCCTGCCTCTTGCGCCCGCTCAATTCTTTCTCCATGTCGAGGGTATCGAGGGCGTTTTCGAGGGGCCGGCCATGTCGATCGACATCAAACCCCATGCCTATGACCCGGCCACACAGCCGGAATTGTTCGACGGCGTGCTGGCCCGCCGGGTGGTCGCATTCGTCATCGATTTTCTCATCATCGCCGCCGTTGCCGTTCCGCTCGCCGCCTTGCTGGCCATTTTCATCTTCGCGCTCGGCATCATCACACTCGGGATCGGCTGGATCCTTTTCGCGCTGATTTGGCCGGCGCTGGTGATCTGGGCCATTGTCTATTTCGGCATGACCCTCGGAAGTCCGGCCTCCGCCACCATCGGCATGCGAGTGATGGACCTGGAATTGCGCACCTGGTACGGCGCGCCGGCATATTTCGTGCTCGGCGCCGTGCACGCCATCGGCTTCTGGCTGTCGGTGTCGGTGCTGACGCCGTTCATCCTGCTGGTCTGCTTCTTCAACGACCGGCGGCGGCTGCTGCATGACATCGTTCTGGGCACCGTTGTCATCAACAATGCCCGCCGGGCCAATATGCTGCGGTCCGGCATGGCCGGCACCCCTGGCTAGCCGAGCCTGTCTTGCAGCCAGTTCCGGCCTTTGACGAAAGCCGCCCGGCAGGCGATGCTACCGGACAAACTCGAAAATCGAATGGAATAACGGCACAAAGTCGGTGACCCAGCACTCCCGCGACACCCCGCAGTTCTATCTGACGGCGCCGTCGCCCTGCCCTTATCTGCAAGGCCAGGACGAGCGGAAGGTCTTTACCCATCTGGTTGGCGAGCGTGCCGGCGAACTCAACGACCTCCTGACCCATGGCGGCTTTCGCCGCAGCCAGTCGATCGCTTATCGGCCGGCCTGCGAGCGCTGCCGGGCCTGCGTGTCGGTCCGCGTTTTGGTCAGCGACTTCGTCCCCTCGCGCAACATGCGCCGGATTGCCGAGCGCAACGAGGATCTCGTGGGCGAGCTGCGCGCCGCCAATCCCACCTCGGAACAATATTCGGTGTTTCGTTCCTATCTCGACGCCCGCCACCGCAATGGCGGCATGGCCGATATGACCGTGCTCGACTACGCCATGATGATCGAGGACAGCCACGTCGACACGCGGCTCATTGAATACCGCCGGCGCGGGCCCGACACCGGCATCAACGGCCGCGGCACCGGCAAGCTCCTGGCGGTCGCACTCACCGATGTGCTCAGCGACGGCCTGTCGATGGTCTACTCGTTCTTCGATCCGGAGGATGGCGAGCGCTCGCTTGGGACGCTGATGATCCTCGATCACATCGCGCGCGCCCGCGACATGGGTCTGCCCTTTGTCTATCTCGGCTATTGGGTGCCCGGCTCGCGCAAGATGGACTACAAAGGCCGCTTCCTGCCGCAGGAACGGCTGATGCCCTCAGGCTGGACGCGGGTGGAACGCTAGAAGCCCGTTCCGAGCACCGTATCGGCGAGCAGCTTGACGTTCAGGACAACGATGAGGGCGGCAACCGCCCAGGACAGCACCGCCACCGGCCGCGAAATTGCGAACTTGCCCATCTTCTTTCGGTCCGAGACAAATTGCACCAATGGGATTACCGCGAACGGCAATTGCATCGACAGGATCACCTGACTGAGGATCAGCAGCTTCGCCGTACCCTGCTCGCCATAGAGCGCGGTCACGACAACGACCGGCACGATGGCGATACCGCGCGTCAACAGGCGGCGCGCCCAGTGCGGAAGACGCAGGCGCAAAAAGCCTTCCATGACGATCTGGCCGGCCAACGTCGCCGTCACCGTCGAATTCAGCCCCGACGCAAGGAGTGCAACGGCGAACAAAACCGACGCGATGCCGACGCCGAGCAGCGGCGAGAGCAGCGCATAGGCCTGCTCGATCTCTTCGACATTGGTCTTTCCGTGAGCATGGAACACCGCGGCGGCCACAATGAGAATGGCGGCGTTGACGAAGAGCGCCAGCATCAAGGCGATGGTGCTGTCGGCAGTCGCCCAACGGATGGCGTTGCGCTTGCCTTCGTCGTCGCGCACGAATTGGCGCGTCTGCACAATCGAGGAATGCAGATAGAGATTGTGCGGCATGACTGTCGCGCCGAGGATTCCGATGGCGATGTAGAGCATCTCCGGATTGGTCACGATCTCATGCGTCGGGATGAAACCAGCAAACAGTTCCGCGACCGGCGGCTGCGCAAGTACGATCTGAACAAGGAAGCAGCCTGCGATCACGATCAGCAGCGCGACGATAAAAGCTTCGATGAAGCGGAAGCCCTTGTTCATCAGCAGCAGCACGAGGAAGGCATCGAGCGCCGTGATCAGCGCACCGCCGACCAGGGGAATGCCGAACAAGAGCTTGAGTGCGATCGCGGTGCCGATCACCTCGGCAAGGTCGCAGGCGATGATGGCGAGCTCACAGGCAAGCCACAGCACGATCCCGACGGGGCGCGGGTAAGCGTCGCGGCAGGCCTGCGCCAGGTCGCGCCCGCCGGCAATGCCGAGCCGCGCGGCCAGGGCCTGCAACAGGATGGCCATCAGGTTGGACAGCATGATGACCGACAGGAGCGTGTAGGCGAATTTCGAGCCGCCGGCGATGTCGGTCGCCCAGTTGCCGGGGTCCATGTAGCCGACCGACACCAGATAGCCGGGGCCGGAAAAGGCGATGAGCCGCCGCAGCCAGGAGCCGCCAACGGGCACCGGGATCGTGGAGAAGACCTCCGAGAGCGTTTCCTCAGTCGGGCCCTTGCGAGCGAATTGCCAGCCAGCGCTTGCGCCGGAGGCGCTCGGCGCATCCGCGCTGGCATCCGCTGGTTCGATCCTGAGCGCCATCCTGTGCCCTTTCCGAGGCCCGATCCGCCAATGCCCAAGCCCTGGCATACTTTCGATAATTACCCCCTCTTCTTATTGCGACTGATTTGCAATTGCAAGAAGGGAACTTGAAGAAGCCGGTCATGTTGTCGGAGGCTTGTCGTGCGGATTCGGGGGGTCCTGCCGGAAAAAGCCGCCGGAACGGCCACACGCACCGTGCGGGGCCGGTCCTCGCACAATTGGGACAGGAGGGGCGCAAAGTGCCAATGCGGACGATCCGCGCCCGCGGCCTGGGAGCGGCTGCCCTGCTGTTCGTCCTCACTGCGGGAGCCGCCGCGGCCACAGGTCACGCGCCGGCGGGGCCTTCCGAGGTCATCTTCATCGCCGAAATCCTGGCGCTGATGGTGGTCGGCCGCCTGCTCGGCGAGGCCATGCTGTTGATCGGCCAGCCGGCCGTCATGGGCCAGCTGATCGCGGGACTGCTGCTCGGCCCTTCCCTGTTCGGGTTGTTGCTGCCCGATCTTCAGCACGCGCTCTTTCCCAAGAACCCCGAGCAGAAGGCGATGCTCGATGCCATTTCGCAGTTCGGCATTCTGCTGCTGTTGCTGCTGACCGGCATGGAGACCGATCTCAAGCTGGTGCGCCAGACCGGACGCGCATCGATCTACGCTTCATTGATGGGCATCGTGGTTCCCTTTGCCTGCGGCGTCGCGCTCGGCGAAATGCTGCCCAACTCCATGCTGCCCGATCCGGGCAACCGGCTGATCACGTCGCTGTTTCTCGGCACGGCATTGTCGATCGCTTCCGTAAAAATCGTCGCCATGGTGGTACGCGAGATGAACTTCATGCGCCGCGTCGTCGGGCAAGTCATCCTCGCCTCGGCCATCATCGACGACAGCGTCGGCTGGATCATCGTATCGATCATTTTCAGTCTTGCCCTGCATGGTTCCATCGAGCCGGCGTCACTGGCGCAAAGCATCATCGGCACCATCGTTTTCATGGCCGTGAGCTTCACCGTCGGCCGCCGCGCGGTGTTCTTCGCCATCCGCTGGGTGAACGACAACTTCGTCAGCGAGTTCGCGGTGGTCACGGCGATCCTGGTCATCATGGGTGCGATGGCCCTGACCACCCATCTCATCGGCGTGCATTCGGTGCTGGGCGCTTTTGTCGCCGGCATTCTGGTCGGCGAATCCCCTATTCTCACCCGCCATATCGACGAGCAATTGCGCGGACTGATTACCGCCTTTTTTGCGCCCGTGTTCTTCGGCGTCGCAGGCTTGAGCGCCGATCTCACCATCCTGTCGGACCCGAAGATGCTGGCATTGACTGCCGGTCTGATCGCCATTGCCAGTCTCGGAAAATTCAGCGGCGCCTTCATCGGCGCGGAGATCGGCGGGCTGACGCGGCGCGAAGGTTTTGCGCTTGCCTGCGGCATGAATGCGCGCGGCTCGACCGAGGTCATCATCGCTACCGTTGGCTTATCAATGGGCGCGCTCAATCAGAACCTTTTCACCATGATCGTCGCCATGGCGGTAACGACCACCATGGCCATGCCGCCGACGTTACGCTGGGCACTGTCGCGCATCCCCATACGCAAGGACGAAAAGGCAAGACTCGAACGCGAGGAGATGGAAGCCAAGGGCTTCGTACCCAATCTCGAGCGCTTGCTGCTTGCGGTCGACGAAAGCGCCAACGGAAAATTCGCCGCGCGTATCGCGGGGCTGATCGCCGGTTCGGGCGGCATGCCCACCACGGTCATGCACATCAAGACCGACAACAAGCGCAGCAAGGCCGCCGCCGTTCATGCCAAGGAAATGGCGGTCGAAGCCGGCGAGACCGTGAAGGAATTTGCCGGCAAGGCCAGCCTCGCCGCCGAGCCCGAAACGAAGAAAGGCGCCGAGGCGAAAAGTGCCGAAGCGAAAAAAGACGCGGAAGAAAAAGCCGAAAGCAAACTCGCCGTCAGCACCATGGTCGAAAAGCCAAAACCGGAGGCGGTCGCCGAAGAAGCGAAGAAAGGCTACGACCTCCTGATCATCGGCCTCGACAAGACGGTCGCGCGCAAGAACGCCTTTTCCGACGACATCGCCAGCATCGCCGCCGGCTTCGAAGGTCCGCTGGCGGTGGTCGATGCCCGCGCCGACCACCGCGACAAACCGGTCGCCAGCAAGCTCAGCATCCTGGTGCCGGTCGACGGCACCGACCTGTCGCGCCGCGCCGCCGAAGTCGCCATCGCGCTCGCGCGTGTGACCAACGCCCCGATCACCGCGCTCTATGTGAGCCCGGGCAAGCGCATCGCGCGCCAATACGAAGAAGCAATCCTGAAAGACATTGTTGCGATCGGCGACACTTATGAGCTGACGCTGCGCACGGCAGTACGCGCCGACGTGGAGCCGGAAGACGCCATCCTGAAGGAAGCCGCGCGCCGCAAGCACAATATCGTGGTGATGGGCGTCGGCCGCCGCCCGGGCGACAAGCTGTTCTTCGGCGACACCGCGGCGGCGCTGTTGGAGAAGTCGGAGCGCTCGCTGATCTTTGTAGCGAGCTGACGCGCTGGACCGCACGTCACGCGCCGGGCGCGGCGCCTTCGAACACAAGCCCGGAATATTTTACCAACGAACCGCGTTGATCTACTCATGTACCAACTCATCTATACGTCGCTACCAGTTTTCAACTGAGCCGATTTGGCTCCGTATTTTTTGATGTCCGAACGCGATGCTTTCAAAGTCATCTTTATAAATCAGCAACAATTCAAACGCAGATTGGCCCCGTCACTTTTTTGTGCGGGCCGAACGCCCATGCAGCACAAGTTCATGGCCACGGCGCAGCATCCCGCTCATTTGTAATTTCCCGCGTTATCATGCGAACGAAAATCATGAAAAATGCCAGCGCGCAGATTTCTAATAGAGCGACTAATAAATCTCCAGCCTCGCCACCCAGAAGATTTATTGTACTCGGCGGACCGGCACCCGAAATATCGGGGCTGAACCTGCTCAACTTGGAAGGGGTTTTAGGATTTCCATGCGACGCCGTCATTTTGCTCAAACACATTGATCCGCCCGAGCTCGCGAACGTTCTCTCGGAAGCGCCCGACCCTGCCGTGCCGATCGCCGATTTCTTCGGCAACCATCCGGTGCGGCGCGACTTCGTCGGGTCGCTTCTTAACGATGAGAGCGCAAAGGAGATGCAACAAGCCTTAACTCCCATATTACACCGCCTCAAGGAGTTGCCATTTCGCGCAAGACGCGAGGAACGTGAGCCGATGACGCTGCTTCGTCTTACCTATTCGCGGAACGCGCCGGCCAAAGCAGTCTTCGATCCGGCCTATCCGCTTACTGTGCAGTATCCGCTGGTCGGCACCGGCGTGGGCATCCGACTTCAATTGGAAGCACTGGCTGAAAGCGATTTACTCCACCGCCGTCATTTCACCCGTACGCACGCGTGCGGCAAATGCGGTTCGGCACGCCTGCATGCCTATGAGGCCTGTCCCGGATGCGGCGGCGCCGACCTGACCGACGAGGTGCTTGTCCATCACTATCGCTGCGGATGCCAAGAGCCGGAGTCCCATTTCATCCAGGGCGATCTCCTGGTTTGTCCAAAGTGTCGTCGGGCTCTGCACCATTTGGGAATCGACTACGGCAAGCCCGGCAAGATTGTCCGATGCCGCACATGCGGTGCGGTGAATTACGAGCCAATCGTCAACTTCGTATGTTTGGACTGCTCCACAGTGACGCCGGCCGAGCGTGCCACCACAACCGATTGGTACCACTACGATCTCACCGAAAAAGGCGTAGCGACCCTTCGCGAAGGCCGGCTGCCCCAATTCGAACCCGTTCCCCCATTCAGATTAATGCCTCGCGCTTATTCGCCGCGCGAGTTCCGACTGCTCGCCGCCCATGAACTGCAAACCTCACAACGGCTTCAACGGCCTTTCACAGTTGCGCGGGTCTCATTTTCAAACATTGATGCGATCCACCGCGAACTCGGACTGCCGGCCGTAGACATCGCCGTCCGGCACGCCGTCGATGCGATCGTGGCAACGCTTCGCGGCAGCGATTTCGTCAGCACCGCCAGCGGCCCATCCATCGTCATCGGATTTTCGGGAACCGCGACAGAAGATTTTCACAAATTCGAATCCCGGGTTCGAAAGAGTATTCAGGACGCTGTCGTAGTGCCCCTTGAACTCACGATCGATGTTGCCGAAGGCGAGTTCGTCGTTGATATGTTGGCGGAAGGTTGAAGGCTATGAGCGCGCTAGCCTTTCTACGGTCGCTCGACGCCCCGAGTGTGATACTCCTTTTCTGGTACACGATCCTAATCGAAATTCCCCGTTACATGATCGGCGCGATAGTTGTGCTCGGCGCGCGACTGTGGCGGCGCCCGCAACCTCCGATCAAGACCGATCTCACTTTGAGCGCGGTCCTTGCCGGCCACAATGAGGCGCAGACTCTGCGCGCTTGCGTCGAGTCATTGGCCGAACAGACAGTCGTCGCCAAGCGTGGCGCCATGGAAGTGATCGTCGTCGACGATGGCTCGACCGATCGCATGTTTGATGTTGCAAAAGGCCTGCAACGCGAAGGCTTGGTCGACAAAGTACTACGGCTCGACCACCGCGGCGGCAAAAGCGCCGCCGTCAATTTTGGTCTTTCCATTTGCAACGGCGACGTTGTCGTAATTTCCGATGCCGACACCACCTTCGATCGCGACGCATTTGCCGAACTACTCGCCTATTTTTCGGACCCGCGCGTTGGCGCCGTGAGTGGAAATCTCGGCGTACGCAATGTCGACGCCAGCCTCATCACCCGCCACCAGGCGATCGAATACGCAATCGGCATTTCGCTGGGTCGCAGCGTCCAAGACATCCTCGGGATTCTATCGATTGCATCGGGTGCATTCGGCGCTTTCCGCCGTTCAGCAATCGAGCAAGTGGGCGGACAGGATGTCGAAGTGGGCGAGGATGCCGACCTTACGATGAAGCTACGCCGTGCCGGTTGGAAAATTCGCTTTGCTCCTGCCGCACTTGCGCTGACAACGGTCCCGGAGACCGTCTCAGGTCTCATTGCGCAGCGGCTTCGCTGGGATCGCGGTCTCATCACCATCTGGCTGCGCAAGTTTCGTGACATTTTCGATCCGCGCCCGTCGACGTTTCGGCTCGTCGACGTGGTGGCGCTTGTCGATGTGATCGGTTTTCAGATTCTGCTTGCTTTCGTGTTTCCGGTCTATCTGGTCTGGCTCAATTACTACTACAGTGAATTTGCCGCAATCATCATCGAGGCGACGCTGATCGGGCTGGCGCTCCTTAACCTGTTGTCGTTTGCGGCCGCCGCGACAATGGGAATTCGTCAGCCAATTCGACTCGTATTTTACCTGCCGCTCTACACTATCTTGCAGGTTTCGTTGCTGCGGGTGGTCCGCATCATTGCGATCGCGCAGGAATTCATCTTCAGCAGCTCCTATCGTGATCCCTATGTGCCGGCGCGTGTCATGAGCCAAGTGGAGGTTGCGTGATTCGGTTCCTGAAGCAACGGCGCGAGGTGCACGCCGTACCCGTCGAGCCGCGGACGCACCGTTTGACCGTGATCCGCTGGCTGTACATTTTTTGCGTTTCCGTGTTTGCGATTTGGCTCGTCGATTTTTCTTTCTCCGGTCTGTTGTATCTGCATAGCGAAGGTCTTGTTGTCGGCGAACCCAGTGTCATTGCCGCAGAATTTCCGGTCACGGTACGAAACCTTCCAGTGCACCAAGGCGAGATCGTAAAGAAAGGTCAGGTTGCCGCGATCGTGTCCTCGCAGAACGTGACTGAAGCGATTGCCCGGCTCACCTCCGATATCGCGGCACGCGAAGCCCAACGGGCCGAACTGCGTATCCGCGTTGCGGTGGTCGATGCACTGCTCTCTCGCGCGCACAACCGCCAGAAACTCGCCACTAGCGCACGAAAGCAGCTGGAGACGCTCTTGTCGCACGGCGATCTTGCGCTCAATCAACGGACCGCCGCCATCGAACTGGAATTCCGCAGCTATAAGGATTTGGAATCGCTGAAAGCCGAGAAGCCCGTCCTGGAGGAAGAGCTCCATACGCTAAACGCCGCGTTGGCCGATGCCGAAAGCGCGATCAACGACCTTCGCAAGCTTTACGATGACGGCCGGCTTCGCGCCCCGATAGGCGGTGTGGTCAGCCGTGTTATTGCCAATACCGGCTCTGTCGTGCGCGCCGGTGAGCCAATCGCCGAACTTTACAGCACCGACCGATTTGTCCAAGCCTATGTGCCAACCGGAACGCTCTACCGTGTTGCCGTTGGCGAAGCGGTGAAAATCAGTATGGGACTGCAAACGGCCCGCGGCATCATTACCAGCGTCACGCCTGTTGCAGCGCCGCTTCCAAAGGAATTCCAACGCTCTTTCACACCGGTGGATACCCAGCAGGTGATCCGGGTTGAGTTTGCGCCAGGCACGATGCCGCCCCCCCTTCTCACCAAGGTATCCCTGAGCTCGGTGAAAACCTTGCCGGGCTGGGTCGATCAAGTTTCGACAGGACTGCTATCCTGGCTGTGGTTAAAGATACCAGGATGAGGCGTCCGGACATCATGGACGCAAAGGCTCTTCAACCGAAGACGCCGGCGCGCGATTTTTGACGTCGCACCCTAGTCTTCCTCACCGTTGCTCTTGGCTGCGCTCGCCAGCGCCCCGAATTTGTTGTTGGTGATGAAGCGATCGGGCCGGATGCGGCCGGCATCACCGCGATTGCCGCGCCAGTTCGACAACTCTTTCAGCGTCATCGTGAAGCTGCGGCCGGCCGTATCGACCCAAGTCAGCCCGTCGGCGCCCTTGAATGTCGCGACGTCCGAGAGCCCTTTCTCCTTGTAACGCTGCAGGCGCACGCCGCGCCCACGCGTCATCTCAGGCACCTGATCGAGCTTGAAAATCACCATCTTGCGGTTCAGGCCGATTATCGCGGCCTGTTCGCCGTCGACGGTGGTGAGCGCAGCTGCCTTGTCGGGCGCCTTCAGGTTGAGCACCTGCTTGCCCTTGCGTGTCGTGCCGAGCACTTCGTCTTCCGGCACGACGAAGCCGTTGCCGTCATAGCTCGCGATCAGGAACTTGCGCCCGCCCTGGTAGGCCAAGGCCGCCACGACGTCGGCGTTCTGATCGAGATCGATCATCAACCGCAACGGCTCGCCATGGCCGCGCCCGCCCGGCAGTTTCGATGCCTCAATGGTGTAGAAGCGCCCATCGCTGCCGAAGATCAACACCTTGGCGGTTGTTTCGGTCGGGAAGGCAAACTTGAGTTCGTCGCCGGCCTTGAAGGTGACGCCCTTGAGGTCGCTGACATGGCCGCGCAATGCGCGGATCCAGCCTTTGTTCGATACGACCACGGTGATCGGCTCGCGCACCGCCATCGCTTCCTCGATTGCGGCCTCGTCGTGCTCGGGCGCCAGCGCGAACGAGGTGCGGCGCTTGCCGAGATCGGTCTTCGGCCCGAATTTTTCTTTCAGGTCCTTGATCTGGCCGGCGACCGTCTTCCATTGCTTGTCGGTCGAACCGAGCAACGATTTCAGCGCCTTCAACTCTTCGCGCAGCGCCTTGTCCTCGGCGCGGATCTCCATTTCCTCGAGCTTGCGCAAATTGCGCAGGCGCATGTTGAGGATGGCGTCGGCCTGCACGGCCGAGAGCTTGAAGGTTTTCATCAGGACGGGTTTGGGTTCGTCCTGGGTGCGGATGATCTTGATGACTTTGTCGAGGTTCAGATAGGCGACGAGATAACCGCCGAGCACTTCCAGCCGATGTTCGATCTGCGCCTGGCGGTGCTTCGAGCGCCGCACCAGCACCTCGCGCCGATGGTCGAGCCATTCGCGCAAGGCTTCGGCAAGGCCCACCACCATCGGGATGCGGCCTTTGACCAGCACGTTCATGTTGAGCGGCGCGCGCGCTTCGAGTTCGGTCAGCTTGAACAGCAACTCCATCAGAAGCTCGGCATCGACCGTGCGCGACTTCGGCTCGATCACCAGCCGGATATCTTCGGCCGATTCATCGCGCACGTCGGCGACTAACGGAAGTTTCCTGTCGTTGAGCAGTTCTGCGAGCTTCTCGACGAGCCGCGACTTCTGCACCAGCCACGGGATCTCAGTGACGACGATCGCGTAGGTGCCGCGGCCGCCCTCTTCCTTGTGCCAGCGCGCGCGCACGCGGAAGGATCCGCGACCGGTGTTGTAGGCTTCCGCGATCACCGCCGGCGGATCGACGATCACGCCTCCGACGGGGAAGTCGGGACCCTTCACCCACTTCAATAGCGTGCGCGTGCGTGCCTTCGGATTCTCGATCAGATAAAGCGCCGCATCGCACAGTTCCGCAACGTTGTGCGGCGGAATGGCCGTCGCCATGCCGACGGCAATGCCTTGTGCGCCGTTGGCCAGCAGATTGGGAAACGCGGCCGGCAGCACCGCCGGCTCTTCGCCGGCACCGTCATAGGTCGGCCGGAAATCGACCGCGTCCTCGTCGATGCCATCGAGCAGCAGCCGCGCGACTTCGGTGAGCCGCGCTTCGGTGTAGCGCATGGCGGCGGCATTATCGCCGTCGATATTGCCGAAGTTGCCCTGCCCGTCGATCAGCGGATAGCGCTGCGCGAAGTCCTGCGCCAGCCGCACCAGCGCGTCGTAGATCGCCTGGTCGCCGTGCGGGTGAAAATTACCCATCACATCGCCGACCACCTTGGCCGATTTTTTGAAGGCGGCGTTGGGATCGAGCCGCAGCAACCGCATACCGTAGAGGATGCGCCGGTGCACCGGCTTGAGTCCGTCGCGCGCATCCGGCAGCGCGCGGTTCATGATGGTGGAGAGCGCGTAAGCGAGATAGCGCTCTTCCAGCGCCTCGCGCAGCGCGACCTCTTCGACCTCACCCTTTTCGGGGGGAATCAGCCGTTTGTTCATGGTCCCCTAGCTAATGCCTTGGGCCGCCCCGAACAAGCGAAACGGGGGCCGATTCGGCGGAGATTCAGGCGACGTTCGGCAGCGCACGCGCGAGCGCCGCAATGAAATGCGCGCGTTCATCGGCGAGCATGAGCCCGCGCGGTTCCAGCACATAGCGGGTGAGAAAGAAGCCGGTGAGCGCGAAACCGTCGGCAACGTCGTTGCCGGCCGGCGCGGCATCGGGCTCGCGCAGGAACACCGGCAGCCTGAGCATCCTGTCGGCGTAAGGCGCGCCCGCCGTGCGAGAGACCGCACGCCCCGATTTCGGCGAGACGAAACTCAAGTCGTCGCGGGCGCCGGTCGCCACGCATTCGGTCAGATCGAGGCCGAAACCGAGATCGGCCAGCACCTGCAATTCGAAGCGCGCCACCATCGGCGCGGCCACGCTTGCCTCATCGAGCCGGTCGAGGATCACGTTCAGCGCGTCATAGAGTCCTTCGTGCGGATCGCGCTCCGGCAACAGCCGCATCAGCGCGGCGAGATGGCCGACGCCGTAGATCGCGTGCGAACTGGCAAAGTAGTTCGCAGCCCGCAACGCCGAGCCTTCGACCGTGTAGTTGCCGAGATGCTCGTCGAGCCGCGCCCGCCAGGTCGCGTGGACAATGTTTCCCGGTTGCAGGATCGGTTTCAGCCGCGAGGAAAAGCCGCCACGCACCAGCCCAAGATGGCGGCCGTGCGCGCGCGTCATCAGTTCGAGAATGCCGCTCGTCTCGCCGTGGCGTTTGACGCCGAGCACGATGCCGTCATCGGTCCATTGCATGGCTATCCATACGCCGAGAATCGGACGAAATCACGCGTGCTCATTCGTCCTTGGGAAATTCCAGCCCCATGGCCCGATAGCGCTCCGGGTCCTCGCTCCAGCCTTCGCGCACCTTGACGAACAGGAACAGGTGCACCTTGGCCTCGACCAGTTCGGCGATTTCCTTGCGCGCCGCCTCCCCGATCGCCTTGATAGACTGCCCGCCTTTGCCGAGCACGATCTTGCGCTGGCTCTCGCGCCCCACGTAAATCGTCTGCTCGATGCGGATGTCGCCCTTGCGCAATTCCTTCCACGACTCTGTCTCGACGGTGGACTGATAGGGCAATTCCTGGTGCAGCCGCTCGAATACTTTCTCGCGCGTGATCTCGGCCGCCAGTTGCCGCAACGGCGCGTCCGACATCTGGTCGGCCGGATAAAGCCACGGGCCTGGCGGCACGCGTTGCGCGAGCCAAGCCTTCAAATCGGCCACGCCGTCGCCGGTCAGCGCCGAAATCATGAAGATCGTCTCGAACGTCGCCATGCCGTTGGCCGCCTGCGCCAACGTCAGCAACTTCTCCTTGGCGACAACGTCAACCTTGTTGAGGATCAGCACCTTCGGCTGTTTGACCTCGGCAAGTTTTTCGAGGATCGCTTCGGCCTCCTCGTCGAGCCCTTTGCGCGCATCGATCAGCACGCCAACGACGTCGGCGTCGTGGGCGCCGCTCCAGGCGCTCGTCACCATGGCGCGGTCGAGCCGGCGCTTGGGAGAAAAGATGCCGGGCGTGTCGACAAAGATGAGCTGCGATTGACCGTCGACGGCGATGCCGCGGATCAGCGCGCGCGTCGTCTGCACCTTGCGCGAGACGATGGTGACCTTGGAGCCGACCACCGTATTGAGCAGCGTCGATTTGCCGGCATTGGGCGCGCCGATCAGCGCGACAAAACCGCAACGCGTCGCTTCGTTCGGCTTTGCCTCGTCAGTCATCGACCTTGTCCACCGCCACGCCTACGCGTGCCAGCATGGCCGCGGCTGCGGCCTGTTCGGCCGCGCGTTTCGAAGTGCCGGTGCCTTCCGCCGGCGGCTTACCGGGCAGCACGACGGCGACACTGAACTTCGGCTTGTGGTGCGGCCCGGTGCGCTCCAGTTCCTGATAGGCCGGCGTCGGCAAAGCGCGCGCCTGCGCCCATTCCTGTAACATGGTCTTGGGATCACGCAGCGGTCGCGACGGCTTGAGCATACGCTCTTCCCAGAACCGTTTCACGAACCCGGCCGCCGTCTTGTAACCGCCGTCGAGAAACACGGCGCCGACCAGCGCTTCGCAGGCGTCGCCGAGGATGGTGGTGCGCAAGCGCCCGCCGGCATTCGATTCCGATGAGCCGAGCTTGAGCGCCGGGCCGAGGTCCATGGCCTTCGCCACCTCCGCGCAGGTTTCCTTGCGCACGAGATCGGCGAGCCGGCGCGACAGCTCGCCTTCGTTCGCTTTGGGAAAGGCACGGTAGAGCATGTCGGAAATGACAAGGCCAAGCACATGGTCGCCCAGGAATTCGAGCCGCTGATAGCTATTGCCGCGGCTGCCGCCGGATAAGGCGGAAATGTGCGTCAATGCGCGCTCGAGCAAAGCCTCGTCGGAAAACTTGTGGCCGATGCGGACTTCGAGCGCGGCCCGGTCCTTAGCCCTGCTGCGCCTCATCGGACGATCGTAAACAACCTGCCCCAGCGCACCGACACCGGCCAGCGCCAGAATTCCCATGCGCGCTCGCCTTGATAGACCGAGAAAAAGATGATCTGCGCCTTGCCGACGATATTCTCGAACGGCACGAAGCCGACCTGGCTGAAGCGGCTGTCGGTGGAGTTGTCGCGGTTGTCGCCCATCATGAAATAGTGGCCCGGCGGAACGGTGTAGACCTGCGTGTTGTCGGCAAAGCCGTTGTCGACCAGGTCGAGCGTATAGAAACTCACGCCATTGGGCAGTGTGTCCTTCCAGCGTTTCACCGGCGCCGCGTGCGTGCCTTCTTCGGTCTCGATGAAATCCGGCGCCTTCTCATGCTTGACCGGCACGCCATTGATGCTGACCACGCCGTCGATCACTTGAATCTTGTCGCCCGGCAGGCCGATGATGCGCTTGATGTAATCGGTCGAGGTGTCCTTCGGCAGCCGAAACACCACCACGTCGCCACGTTGCGGCAGCCAGCCATTCGGAATACGGCCGGAGAAAATGTCCGGGGAGAACGGGATCGAGAAATGGCTGTAGCCATATGAATATTTCGAGACGAACAGATAGTCGCCGACCAACAACGTCGCCTTCATCGAGCCGGATGGAATATTGAAGGGCTGAAAAAGAAACGTCCGGATCACCAATGCGATAATCAGCGCATGAAAGATGACGCGCGCGGTTTCTGCAATGCCGCCTTCTTTTCGTTTTGTTCCGGATGTCACGCTCATCGGCCTCTGGTCCCGCCGGTCAAGGCGCGCGCTCCCCGGGCGACCTTGTAGCGGCTGGTCACCGCAGGCGCAATCAAGAACAGGTATTGCCTAAGCATTTGGCGTCGTTGTGATTCGGTGTTTCAGGCCGACGATTCCGGTACGGCCGAAATGATGACGATGGCCTGCGCGGTCGGGCCCTCATCGGTGAGCGAAAGCGCGATAGAGGCCTTACAGCCCACCGGCGTAATCGCCTCAAGACGCTTGAGCGCCCCGCCGGTGAGCCTCATGGTCGGTTTGCCGCCCGGCAAATTGACGACACCGAGATCGCGCCAGAACACCCCGCGCCGGAAGCCGGTACCGAGCGCCTTGGCGCAGGCCTCTTTGGCGGCATAGCGCTTGGCGTAGGTCTCCACGCAATTCTTGCGGCCCTCCGCCTTGGCGCGCTCGGCCGGCGTGTAGATCCGCTCGAGAAACCGCTCGCCGTATTTGTCGATGACGCGGCCGATACGCCGCGCATCGATGATGTCGGAACCGAGGCCGATGATCATGCGATACGCACCTGCTTGCGGCCGCGGTCCATGGCCGCGCGCATGAAGCGAACGGCCTCGGCAAGACCTTCAAACACGCCCTCGCCCACCAGGAAGTGCCCGATATTGAGCTCGACTACTTCCGGCAGGGCCGCGATCGTTTCAGCCGATCCATAATCGAGCCCGTGGCCGGCATGTACTTCCAGCCCCAGGCTGCTTGCGAACGTGGCGCCCTCGACGATGCGCCGCCATTCCATCTCGGCTGCCTTGCGATTGTTTTCGGTCAGCGCGTCGCACCAGGGGCCGACGTGAATTTCGACCACCGGCGCGCCCAATAGCGCTGCGGCTTCGAACTGGCGAGGATCGGCTGCAACAAACAGCGACACGCGGATGCCGGCGTGTTTCAGCTTCGCAACGAACGGCGCCAAGTGGTTGTGCTGGCCGGCGGCGTCGAGCCCGCCTTCGGTGGTGCGCTCGGTGCGCTTCTCGGGCACGAGACAGACTGCATGCGGTTTGGTCTTGAGCGCGATGGCGAGCATCTCATCGGTCGCCGCCATTTCGAAATTAAGCGGCTTGTCGATCTCCGCTTTCAGCCGCGCAATGTCTTCGTCGCCGATATGGCGGCGATCCTCACGCAAATGCGCGGTAATGCCGTCGGCGCCTGCCACAATCGCAAGCTTCGCCGCGCGCACCGGATCGGGATGACGCCCGCCGCGCGCATTGCGGATGGTCGCGACGTGATCGACGTTGATACCAAGACGAATGCGGCCGGCCGTCATTTTATCTGACGCAATATCTTGTCCGAAAACCTGGTTCCATCCACGATCGGGGTCGGGGACATGCTTTTCGGGATCATGCGTTATCCGTTGACGCGCTCGGCCTTGGCCACCATCGGCTTGGCGCGTAATTGCGAGATAATGGCGGTCAGGTGCTTGAGGTCGTAGACCTCAAGATCGATCAGCACGTCGGTGAAATCGGGCGCACGCCGCGTCATGCGAATATTGTCGATGTTGCCGTCGTGCTCGGCAATGATTTGCGCGATTTGTGCGAGCGAACCCGGTTCGTTGGCGGCCTGCAACGCGATGCGCGCCGGAAAACGCCGCGGCACCGTTTCTTCGCCGTCCCAGCGCACATCGAGCCAGCGCTCGGGGTGATCCTCGAACGCGCTCAGCGACGGCGACTGGATCGGATAGATGGTGATGCCCTCGCCCGGCGTCAGGATGCCGACGATGCGGTCGCCGGGCACGGCGCCGCCTTCCGGCGCAAACCGCACCGGCAGATCACCGTTAATGCCGCGGATCGGAATCGCCGGACGTTGCGCATCCGGCACCTTGAACTTGACCGAACTGAGTTTCTTTAAACCGAACCAGCCGCTGTCCGGCTTCGGATTTGCCGCCATGGCGGCGGCGCGTTCTTCCTTGTAGTCGGGATACATTGCGCGGGCGACATCGGAGGCCTTCAATTCGCCGCGCCCGACCGCGGCCATCACTTCTTCCACCGAAGCGCGCGCAAGCCGCGGCAAGGCGCCGGTGAGTTTCTCGTCCGAATAGGCAATCTTGACGCGCTGGAACAGGCGCTCGACGATGCGGCGGCCGAGGCCCTCATACTGCGAGCGAACAGCCGTCCGCGTCGCCCGCCGGATGGAGGCCCGCGCCTTGCCAGTAACCACGATCAATTCCCAGGCAGTCGGCGGCGCTTCCTGCGCTTTGGACACGATGATCTCGACTTCGTCGCCGTTGCCGAGTTCTGCGGTGAGCGGCGCGATCTTGCCGTTGATCTTGCAGCCGACCGCCGTATTGCCGACGTCGGTGTGTACGGCATAGGCGAAATCAATCGGCGTCGCATTGCGCGGCAGGGCGATCAGCTTGCCCTTGGGCGAGAAACAGAACACCTGGTCGTGGAAAAGTTCAAGCTTGGTATGCTCGAGAAATTCTTCCGGGTTTGAGCCTTCAGCCAGCAATTCGATGGTGCGGCGCAGCCAGGCATAGGCGCCCGACTCGCGCGAGAGCAGTTCGGTCGGCGAGTCGATGTGATCTTTGTAAAGCGCATGCGCGGCGATGCCATATTCGGCAATCTCGTGCATCTCGGTGGTACGGATTTGCAGCTCCACGCGCTGCTGGCCGGGACCGATCACCGTGGTGTGGAGCGAGCGATAGTCATTGGCCTTCGGCGTCGAGACGTAATCCTTGAAGCGGCCCGGCACCACCGGCCAGGTCGTGTGCACGACGCCGAGCGCCTGATAGCAATCCGCAAGCGTCTTCACGATGACGCGGAAGCCGAAGATGTCCGACAGTTGCTCGAAGCCAACCGATTTAAGCTCCATCTTGCGCCAGACGGAATAGGCACGTTTGCGCCTGCCCTGCACGATTGCGGCAATGCCGCGGTCGGCGAGTTTCTTGGTGAGCTGCTGCTCAATCTCGGTGATGAGATGCTGGTTGCGGTCGGCGAGCGCGGCAAGGCGCGTGCTCAACACGTCGTAGGCGTCGGGATAGAGTTCGCGGAATGATAGGTCCTCGAGTTCCTCGCGCATCTCGTGCATGCCCATGCGGCCGGCAAGAGGCGCGTAGATTTCGAGCGTCTCCTCAGCGGAACGGCGGCGCGAGTCCGGCCGCATGTAGTCGAGCGTGCGCATGTTGTGCAATCGGTCGGCGAGTTTGACCAGCAGCACGCGCACGTCGGCGGCAATCGCGAGGAGAAGCTTGCGCAGGTTTTCCGCCTGCTTGGCTTCCTTGGTGACGAGATCGAGTTTTTTCAGCTTGGTAAGGCCTTCGACCAGCGAGCCGATGTCGGCGCCGAACAGGCTGTCGATCTCGGCGCGGGTGGCTTCCGTGTCCTCGATCGTGTCGTGCAGCAGTGCCGCGGCGATGGTCGCATCGTCGAGCTTGAGGTCGGTGAGAATGGCGGCGACTTCGATCGGATGAGAAAAGTAGGGATCGCCCGACGCGCGCCGCTGCTCGCCATGCGCCTTCATGGCGTAGACATAGGCACGGTTGAGCAGCGCTTCGTTCGTTTCTGGATTGTAGCGCCGCACCCGCTCGATCAGATCGTATTGCCGCATGATCTGCTGTGGCTTGCGCGGCGATACCGGTCTTTCGGCGGTCTGTTGGACGGCCGGCAAAGGGCGAGCCAGCGGCGCCCGGGTGGGCGCCTGTTTCTGCATCCGCGGAAGGTCTGAGCGCGCCTGCGCCATCCGATACCTCTTGGGCCGCCGAATCGGGCCCAAACCGGCGCCAGCGACCCATATTATCTAGATATCACGCCGAACTCGCTGAGCCGCAAGGCCTTGCGATCGTGGTTGCCGAAATGACGACGGCCCGGCAGGAGCCGGGCCGTTTAAGCAAATTTTATGCGAATAAATGAAGGACTTACTCGATGTCTTCTTCCGGCACCTCTTCCGGCGGCGCCAGCCCTTCCAGCCCCTTAAGCAGCTCTTCCTCGGTCATCCGATCGGCTGTGACCTCGGTATCGTCGGAATCGATGCCCGCACCCGCCCCGATGAGCGGCACTTCCGGCTCGGGCTCGTCAACCTCGACATATTTCTGCAGGGAATGGATCAGGTCTTCCTTCAGGTCGCCCGGCGATACCGTGGTCTCGGCGATTTCGCGGAGCGAAACGACCGGGTTCTTATCGTTGTCGCGGTCGACGGTAATTTGAGATCCCGACGAAATCATGCGCGCCCGGTGGCTCGCCAGCAGGACGAGTTCGAAACGGTTTTCAACCTTGTCAATACAGTCTTCGACGGTGACACGGGCCATCGGCTCGGCACTCCTTCGGATGGAACATTGTCCAGATTTAGCCCGCTAGGTATCCCCTGTACGTATAAAATTCAAGCACTTTTGTCTTGGTTTGGCCGCAACCGTCTGTTACCGAACATTCTGCAAGCAGGCTGAACCGGCTGGGTTTTTTCGGTATTGCCATGATTGCAGGTACCGCCTGAATTATTCAAAGGTGCCCCCTAACCGCCGACCTTGATGCCTGGACTGCACGCTCGACGCCTCTCGCGCGTGGGCGGCGTTTCGGCGTCAAATTTTGGATTTTCATTGCAAGGATTGTGAGATGACCGTGCCGGGTGAAAAAATTGCATTGTTCATTGATGGAGCCAATCTCTACGCCACCGCCAAATCGCTCGGTTTCGACATCGACTACAAGCGCCTGCTTAAGGAATTTCAGTCGCGCGGCTATCTGTTACGCGCGCTCTATTACACCGCGGTGATCGAGGATCAGGAATATTCCTCCATCCGCCCGCTGATCGACTGGCTCGACTACAACGGCTATTCGGTCGTCACCAAAGCGACCAAGGAATTCGTCGACCAGACCGGCCGGCGCAAGATCAAGGGCAACATGGACATCGAACTCGCGGTCGATGCCATGGAAATCGCCCCCACCATCGACCACATGGTGCTGTTCTCCGGCGACGGCGACTTCCGCTCGCTGGTCGAGGCCGTGCAGCGCAAAGGCGTGCGCGTAACTGTGATCTCCACCGTCTCCACCCAGCCACCGATGATCGCCGACGAGTTGCGCCGCCAGGCCGACATCTTCGTCGACATCGTCTCGCTGCAAGGCAAGATCGGCCGCGATCCGGCCGAGCGCGCCGCGCGCGAAGCGGCCCGCCCGCCGCGCGAGGACCGTGACGGCGGCCATACCCCGCAATTCCTGCAACGCCCGGCGACGCCGCAGCGCGCCGGCGCCGGCGCGCCGATCGACGACGAGGACGAATTCGAGGATTGATGCCTCATGCCGGACGCCGCGGTCACGCCAGGGCGCGACTGCCCGCGCTGCCCGCGGCTGGTCGAATTCCGGAAAAAATGGCGCAAGCAAGAGCCAGGCTGGTTCAACGCGCCGGTTCCCTCCTTCGGCTCAGCTAACGCAAGGCTGCTGATCGTCGGCCTGGCGCCCGGCCTGCAAGGCGCCAATCGCACCGGGCGGCCGTTCACCGGCGATTACGCCGGCGTGCTGCTCTATGAAACCCTGCTCAAATACAAATTTGCGCGCGGCGACTATGCCGCCCATCCTGACGACGAACTCATCCTCACCGATTGCCGCATCACCAATGCCGTGCGCTGCGTGCCGCCGGAAAACAAGCCGACGCCGGCCGAGATCAAGACCTGCCGCGAATTTCTCGTCCCGACCATCGCCGAAATGAAAAGCTTGCGCGCGATCCTCATGCTCGGCCGCGTGGCGCATGACAGCGTCTTGTCGGCGCTCGCCGTGAAAAAATCGTCAGCGCCCTTCAGGCATGGTGGCAAATACGCGCTCGATACCGTGACTCTGTTTTCCAGCTATCACTGCTCGCGCTACAACACCAATACCGGCGTGCTGACGCCGCAGATGTTTCGCAAGGTGTTTGCGGACGTGCGGGCATATCTGGACAATTGACGCCCGCCACCCGCTCGTTCTCGTGAAACCAGGAATGAGCGGTGAATTACGTCGACGACTGCAACCACGCGACGACGTCGGCCGCGCTGCGATCAGGCGGAAACACCGGATAGAACACCTTGGTGATGGCGCCCTCGTCGATCACCCAGGCCATGCGCTTGAGAAGCGTCATGCCGGCGGCCGTGAAGGTCGGCAGCTTGAGCGCCTCGGCTAAAGCAAGCTTTTCATCGGACAGCAGCGGGAACGGCAGATGCAGCCGTGTCGCCGCTTCCTGCTGATAGGCGGTGTCCTGCGTCGACAGCCCGAATACGCGCGCGACGCCAAGCGCTTTCAGCTCGGCAAAGAGATCACGGAAAGAACAGGATTGCGGCGTGCAACCGCGCGCACCGGGGATCATGTCCCAACCGTCGGGCGGATCGACGCCCGGCACGCCGGTGCGCGGGTAGATATAGACGACGGTGCGGCCGGTGAGCGTGGCGAGGTCGACGGCTGCGCCATCGGTCGCCGGCAGCGACACGTCAGGCAGCCGCCTGCCCTCAAGGTGGCGCGCGGCGCCGTCGTCTTGCGGCGCCGGGATGCCGGAGGGAAGATTTTGCGGATTATGCATGCGCGGCGCTTCGGTCACAGTCCGCTCCTTTTCATCGACAGGACCTCAAAAAGGCGGCGACTTTGCTTTTCAGGTTTTTGACCGGCCAGGTCTCTGCCTCGATCGAACCGCTGACGGCGATCGGCTTGCCGGTCGCGAGCACCTTGAAGACATCGTGCCCGCTCGAAACCTTGGCGCGCAATTCGCTGGTGCCGGTCATCTCAAAATTGGCACTTTTGCGAGAGCGCCCGGCAATCGTCGTCGAAGCGCCGCCACTCTTGAGCGTGATCGAAACCGCCTCGCCCTTACCTTTCCCAACATCGTTGTTTCCGCCAATACCGAGCTCGATGGCCTGTTTGCCGGCGCACCGTACCCAGAAAATCGTGTCGGATTCCGATACGGCCGGCATCCCGAACAGGTACGGCCGGCCTTTGTCCTTATCCAGCCGCCAATCGATATTGGCCGCGGCCGCGGCTTGCGCGAAAGCAACCGCCGTCAAACCTATCACCGCCGATATTGTCGCCTTACGAAGCATAGGACATGAACTCCATCAGCGAGCCGTCGGGATCACGAAAGTAGACCGAGGTGCCCGGCCCCTTGGCGCCGAAACGTTGCAACGGACCGCGCTCCACCGCAATGCCATGCGCTTTGAGATGCGCGATCGCGCCGTCGATCGGACCGGCCCACTCGAAACAGAGATCGGAATTGCCCGGCTGCACCGGCAGCCGCGCGACCTCTGCCGGTTTGACGCCCGGCCCGTGCACGTTGAGCTGTTTGTCGCCGAAGCGGTAGGCCCACCCCGTCGGACGTTCCACCAACGCGGCACCCATGACATCACGGTAGAAAGCGTTGGAGCGCTCCCAGTCCGAGACGTGGATCACGCAATGATCGAGTTTGATGTTTGGCATGGGAACGGCCTTCGTATGTGTGAGTTTACGCGCTACTGCGCCCGCGCAAGTCAATCGCCGGTGTGACAATCTGGGACACCGACAAGACGTTCAAGAACGTGCAGGACGACAGCATCAACCACAATCTAGGGAGCAACACCATGACTACCACTTACCTGAAACGCGACGCCCTCGCCGCGTTGATTCTGATTGCGGCATCGCTGCCGGCAGCCGCGCAAACCGCCAACGCCCCCCTCAAGGACGCTAAAGGCGCCGATGTCGGCTCGGTCAAGCTGACTGAAGTGCCGGGCGGCGTTCTGCTGACCCTGTCGGTCAAGGGGTTGCCGCCTGGCGAGCATGCCTTCCACGTCCACGCGATCGGCAAATGCGAGCCGCCCTTCGCCTCGGCTGGCGGTCATTTCAATCCCGGCGGCAAGAAGCACGGTCTCATGGCGGCCGACGGCCACCACGCCGGCGACATGCCGAACCTGCACATCCCCTCGGACGGCATGCTGACGGTGGAAGTAATGAACGACACGATCACGCTCGCGAAAGGCAAGCCGAACTCGGTGTTCGATGCCGACGGTTCGGCCATCGTCATTCACGCCGGCAAGGACGACTATACGAGCGATCCGGCCGGCAATGCCGGCGCCCGCATCGCTTGCGGTGTGATTCAATAGCGCGACGTCGCGTCCGGTCGCGGCTCGTTGTCCGCGGCCGGTGCGATCCCAAGCTTTTCACCGACGCGCAGCGCGACCGCGCGCCGCTCTTCGCCAAGCTTGGCAAGCCGGGCCCGTAAAGCCGCGACGACCTCCGGGCGCGCGCTCTTGGGCGAGCCGGAATCGAACGGCGGATCGGGGTCATATTCGATCTGCAATTGAATTTCGCGCGCCGCTTGCTCGCCTTCCAGGATGGCGGCCAGTTTCAACGCGAAGTCGATGCCCGATGCCACGCCGGCGCCGGTGACGATGTTGCCGTCGACCACGACACGTTCGCGCACCGGAACGGCCCCCATCAGCGCCAGGTTATCGATCGCCGCCCAATGGCAGGTCGCACGCTTGCCCTTGAGCAAGCCGGCCGCGGCCAACACCAGCGAGCCGGTACAGACAGATGTGACGTATTTGGCGCCGGTCGCTTGCCGACGCAGGAAGCCGAGCACCTCGTCGTCTTCCATCAGATCCTGCTGGCCCGGTCCGCCCGGAACCATGATGACGTCGAGCGGCGGACAATCGGCATAAGTTGTCGTCGGCACAATCTGCATACCGCGGTCGGTGGTCACCGGTTCACGCGTGCGCGCGATCAATTCCACCTTGGTGTCCGGCAGCCGCGCCAGCACTTCGTAAGGCCCCGTCATGTCGAGCTGCGTGAGGCGCGGAAAGATCAGCATGCCGATGCGGCGGGTGGTCGCGTTCATTTCTTTGGCTCTAGGCGTAAGAGTCGCTTAGAAGTGGATTTAAGTACTCACCGCAAAATCTAAATTCGTCTCCAATCAACTCTACTCCGAAATGACTAAGCTCCTTTTGTATTACTTCCCGTTTCTTGAAAATAGCATAACTTCGTGAGTTGTCCGCATAGAGATAAAAGCCACATCCAACCGCTGCTATCAGTCCAATAGTACCCAACATATGTCCGATTTCCGGGTTTCGAAAAATTATGTCTCCAACCGCGATTAGCAATCCAATCCCGACACCAAACTGCAATGGAGTGCTTCGTGATAAAATACTGGCTGATTGCTTGGAGAGTTCAGCGTTTTCCAAAAATAGTCTTTGTACCTCGTCTCGATGGATAGACGGATATTTCGCGCTCATCGCAACTATCCTTTTTGCCGCAGCAACCGCCCCTTCTCGCGATCCCAGGAACGCTTTTTCAGCGTTTCGCGCTTGTCGTGCAGCTTCTTGCCTTTGGCGAGCGCGATTTCGACTTTAGCGCGGCCCTTGTCGTTGAAGTAAAGCTTGAGCGGCACGACAGTCATGCCCTCGCGGTCGACCGCGCCGGCAAGCCGGCTGATCTGACGCTGATGCAGCAGCAATTTGCGTGGCCGCTTGGGTGCGTGGTTGTTGAGCGGGCCGGCCTGCTTGTACTCGGGGATATTGGCGTTGATCAGCCATATCTCGCCGTTCTTGGCGTCGGCATAGGATTCCGCGATCGTCGCCTTGCCCGAACGCAGCGACTTGACCTCGCTGCCGGTGAGCACGATGCCGGCCTCGAAAGATTTGCCGATCTCATAGTTGAAGCGCGCGCGGCGGTTGTCGGCGATCACCTTCAGGCGGCGCTCCGGTTTGCTAGCCATGGACTATTTTTCGTTGCACATGATCTGGCCCGAAAACCGGTTTCCATCCACGAACCGAGTCGAGGACATGCTTTTCGGGATCATGCGTCGTTTAGCGCGATTTGAGCAGATCGCGGATTTCGGTCAGCAGATCTTCGGTCTTTGACGGCGCCGGAGGCTTTTCAGTCTCTTTCTTGACCAAATGGTTCATCGCCCGAATGACCAGAAATAGCACGAAAGCGATGATGATGAAGTTAATCGTGAGGGTGATAAAATGCCCCCAAGCCAGTACCGCACCTTGTTTTTTTGCTTCCGCAAGGGAGAGTGCCGTGACCTTGGACGACAGCGGCAAAAAGTAGTTCGAAAAGTCGATGCCGCCGGTGACGGCACCCACCATCGGCATGATGACGTCGCCGACCAGCGAGGTGACGATTGCGCCAAATGCCGCGCCGATGATCACGCCGATGGCGAGATCGACCACGTTGCCGCGCAGCGCAAATTTCTTGAAATCCTCGAGCATCTTTGAAACGCCGTTCGCTCAGTTGATCAGGCCGGCGTGCACCATTGCGCTGCGCACGGCCGTCTTTGTCTTTTCCGACACGGGCACCATCGGCAACCGTACCGTGTCGGCGCACTTGCCGAGCACCGACAAGGCATATTTCGCCGGCGCCGGATTGGTCTCAATGAACAGCGCGTGATGCAGCGGCATCAGCTTGTCGTGGAGCTTGAGTGCAACGTTAAAGTCACCTTTCAGGCACGCGCTCTGGAATTCAGAGCATAGCCGCGGCGCCACGTTCGAGGTCACCGAGATGCAGCCATGGCCGCCATGCGCCATGAAGCCGAGACAGGTGCCGTCCTCGCCTGACATTTGATTGAAGTCCTCGCCCATGGCCGCGCGCTGGTCGGACACGCGCACCATGCTGGCGGTGGCGTCCTTTACGCCGGCGATGTTTTTGCAGTCGCCCCAGAGCCGCGTCATGGTGTCGACCGACATATCAATCACCGACCGGCCGGGAATGTTGTAGATGATGATCGGAATGCCGATGGCGTCGTTGATCGCCTTGTAGTGCTGGTAGAGCCCGTCCTGCGTCGGCTTGTTGTAGTAGGGCGTCACGACCAGCACGGCGTCGGCGCCCGCCTGCTCCGCGTGCCGCGACAGCTCGATCGCTTCCTTGGTCGCATTGGAACCGGCGCCCGCGATCACCGGAGCCCGCCCCTTGGCCTGGTCGATGCACCACTCGACGACGCGCTTGTGCTCGTCATGCGACAGTGTGGGGCTTTCGCCGGTCGTGCCCACCGGCACGAGGCCGTTGGTGCCTTCCCCGATCTGCCATTCGACCAGGTCGCGGAACGCCTTTTCGTCGAGCGAACCGTTTTTGAACGGCGTGACGAGCGCAGTGAAGGAACCTCGGAAGCTCGTCTTGGCGGTCATGGCACGACTTCTCCACAGGGCATGGGAACGCCCCATTGTTATCGGGTCACGGCGAGGAGTGAAAGTCCTCTCGCAGCGCCATAAAAGCGCCCCCTGAGCCGCCCATTTACCCTGACCGCGCCTATCGTCGCAGGTCGGTCGTTTCGGGGTATCCCTGCAGCCCGGTTCTTGGCCTAATAGGCGGCCCTGAAGACGGTGGGCATCGAGTCGCGTTTTGCGAGCCTGGATCAAGGGTTGAATGGGCATCCTCGAGTTGAAGCGCAATTCTTTGGGCTTTTGCCTGGCATTGTCGGTCGCGAGCGCCTTGGCGGCTGCGCCGGCTTTGGCATCGCCCAAGCACACGCAAGTTCCGGTCCCGCAGGCCCGCCCGGCCGCTCACGCCAGCGCCAAGGGGGTGCGGCTGCCTGCCGCCCGCGATCTGCCGCTCCCGCGCAAGCGGCCACAGGACGGCCGGGTCGGCATGTCCGCCTTCGCCCAGGCCAATGTGGGCCTGCACGGTGCCCTCTTTGCGAGCCGCGCCACTTTCAAACGCATCGTGCGGCCCGTTTCCGGGCCCTTCGCCATCGCTCCGACGGTTGCCACCTCGGATGCCGATATCGCGGCGGTGAAGGCTGTGATCGAGGCCGCGCGCAAAGGCCACGACGCCGACGCCAACGCGGCCGAGCGGACAATCTCGGACCCGGTCGCCCGCAAGCTCGCCGAATGGGTGATCCTGCGCTCGGACAACACCAACCCTTCATTCGCGCGCTACGCAGCCTTCGTACGCGACAATCCCGATTGGCCACATGTGCCGTTGTTCCGTCGCCGCGCCGAGAACGCGCTGTGGAACGATGGGATCGACGACGCCAGGGTGCTTGCCTTCTTCGCCCGCCATCAACCGACTACCGCCAAGGGCCGCTTCGTTCTGGCGCGGGTGCTGTTGGCGCGTGGCGATCGCGCCGGTGCCGCCAAGCTGGTCAGCCATGCCTGGCGCTGGCAGGATTGCAGTTCCGCAGTCGAAGACAAAGTGCTGAGCCTGTTCGGCAACCTGCTCACGCCCGAGGACCATCGGGTGCGTATGCAGGAACGCCTTTATGAGGACGATACCGAAGCCGGCATGCGCGCGGCAAAACGGCTCGGCGGTGACGAGCTTGCCATCGCACAGGCGCGCATTGCCGTCATCAAGCGCCTGAAAAACGCCGAAAGCTATCTCAACGCGGTACCGGCATCTGCGCGCCACGATGCCGGCTACATCTTCGCGCGCGTGCAGTGGCTACGTCAGAACAATAAGACCGAGGAAGCCGGCAAGCTGATCCTCAGCGCGCCGCACGATCAAGCCTCGGTGATCGACCCGGACCAGTGGTGGGTGATGCGCCGTGTGCTGGTGCGCGAGCTGTTGGATGACGGCAAACCCGCGCTCGCCTATCGCGTTGCGCGCGATTCAGCCACACCGCAGCAGGACAACTGGCGTGTCGGCAAGAACTTCACCGCCGGCTGGATCGCCCTGCGTTATCTGCACAACCCAAAAGCCGCCGCCGAGCATTTCTCCCATATCGGCGACGGCACCAACAATCCAACCGCGCTCGGTCGTGCCGGCTATTGGCAAGGCCGCGCCGCCGAAGCGATGGGCAAGCGCGATCGGGCGACCGCTTTTTACAAGACCGCCGCCAAATACACACTGACCTACTATGGGCAGCTCGCGCGCGCGCGGCTCGGCCTGAAGGACCTCGGCCTGAAAGGACCGCCCGATCTGACGCCGCAAGAGCGTTCCGTTCTGAACCGGCTCGAAATCGTGCGCGCCGCCGAAATTCTCTATGCGCTCAACGAGCGTAACATGCTGGCCTCGATCTATGCCGAACTTGGCCAAAGCAGTACCGACGTTGCCGGCATGTCGATGCTGGCCGAGCTCGCCGGCAAGCACAAAGACGCCCGCGCAATGCTGCTGATTGCGAAATTCGCACACGGACGCGGCCTGCCGATGGACTATTACGCTTACCCAACCGTCGGCCTTCCCGACTACAAGCCGATCGCGCCGGACATCGGCTCGGCCTTGGCCTATGCGATCTCCCGCCAGGAGAGCTATTTCAACCAGCAGGTCGTGTCGTCGGCCCATGCCATGGGCTTGATGCAGGTGACGCCCGAAGCGGCGCGCGACACCGCGAAACGCTTCAAGGTGAAATACGACCGGAAGCGCCTGCTGGCCGACCCCGTCTACAACATGCAGATGGGCGCGGCCGAGCTATCGTGGCTTTATCGGTATTACAATTCCTACTTGCTCACTTTTGCCGGCTACAATGCCGGCTTCGGCCGCGTGAAGCAGTGGATTGCCGCCTATGGCGACCCGCGCGATCCGAAAGTCGACCCGGTCGATTGGATCGAGCGCATTCCAATTGCGGAAACCCGCAATTACGTGCAGCGGCTGATGGAGAACATGCAGGTCTATCGCGCGCGCTTCGGCGGCAGCAGCAAGCTGGTGATCGAGGCCGACCTCAGGCACCGCGTTTCAACGGCAAAATCCCCTTAACGCCAATCCCGCCGGATGCTAGGCGAGCGCCATGTTAGGTTCCGACCCCCAATCGATTGCCGTCTCGGCGCCCGACGGTTTGCGGCTCAACGTCATGAGCTACGGCAAGGCGTCCTGGCCGGCCTTGCCGGTGCTCTGCCTGCCGGGGCTGGCGCGCACCGCCGCCGATTTCGAGACCCTGGCAGTTGCGCTGTCGCAGGACGGTGAACGCCCGCGTCGGGTTCTGGCACTCGACTATCGTGGCCGAGGCCAGTCCGAATACGATCAGGATCCGGCCAACTACAATTTTCACGTCGAACTCGCCGACGTTCTGGCCGCAATCGCGGCACTCGATTGCGCGCCCGCAATTTTCGTCGGCACCTCCCGCGGCGGCATCCTGACCATGATGCTGGCGGCCTTACGTCCCGCCGTCATAGCGGGCGTCGTGCTGAACGATATCGGCCCGGTGATCGAACCGAAGGGTCTGGTGCGCATCAAGGGCTATGTGGGACGGCTGCCGGAGCCGCGCAGCTTCGAGGAAGCGGGCGAGATCCTACGCCGCCTGTTCAGTGCGCAGTTTCCCAAGCTCGGCCAGGAGGACTGGCTCGTCGCCGCGCGGCGGACCTTCAAGACGGACGAGGACGGCCGGCTGGTGCCGACTTACGACGTTCGCCTCGCCAAGAGCATGGAAGGCGTCGATTTCGAGCGTCCCCTTCCTCCATTGTGGAAAGAGTTCGACGCGCTCGCCAAGACGCCCTTGCTGGTCGTGCGCGGCGAACATTCCGACATTCTCATGGCCGCCACGGTTGAGGCGATGCGTACCCACCATCCGACTATGGACACGCTGGAAGTGCCCGATCAGGGCCATACGCCGCTCTTGGCGGAACCTGACGTGATTGCGCGGATTGCGGCCTTTGCCGCGCGTTGCGATACCGCAAACAATCTCTAGCGACGGCCGGCAACGGTGCCTGTCCGAATCGCAGAGGCAAAACACCCAGAAATCAATGATTTAGCTGGTCGGGGCAGCAGGATTCGAACCTGCGACCTTCTGCTCCCAAAGCAGACGCGCTACCAGACTGCGCTATACCCCGCCGGGAAATTCGAGCGGTACCTACACGCTCCGCACCGCGTCGGCAATCACGTTCAATTTTGTTTGAAAATCGGAAAGGCGACCTGGTCGCCGGGCTCAATGCCGAGCTTGCGCGCGGTCCCCCCGATGACCTCCAGCACGGCGCGGATCGGCCCGCCCGAGGGAATGAGCCTGGTCGACAGCGGCTCGGTGTTTTCAGCAATCCGCAGGATCTTTCCGTCGCCGCGGATGAAGATCATGTCGAGCGGGATGTAAGTATTTTCCATCCAGAAGCTGACGTCCTGCTCGCCGTGGAAGTCGAACAACATGCCGCGCCCTTCCGGCAATTCCTTCCGGTACATCAAGCCTTTCGCGCGCGCGGCGTCGGTATCGGCAATCTCGACGGCAAAAACATGCACGCCGGTCTTGCTGGCGATTTCGAGCGTCGGCAGCCCGGCCGACCGGGCCGGTGCAAAGGCAAACAAAACCCCAAGAAGGAAGAGTGCGGTAAAGCGAAATGCGCGCATGCAAAGGCATTTACGCGCACGCCTACCGCCTCGCAATCGGAAAAATAGGCGCAATTAGTGCGATGCGAGCCCGAGCGGCCCACCGTCAGGCCGTACTTCGGCTGCCATCAGCCCTTTCGGCCCGGGCCCGAAGCGGACCAGCACCGTCTGCCCCGGCCGCAATTCGGCAATTCCATACCGCCGCAACGTCTCCATATGAACAAAGATGTCGGGCGTGCCCTCGCCGCGCGTCAGGAAGCCAAAGCCGCGCAAGCGGTTGAACCATTTCACCTGTGCGCGCTCCAGGCCACTGGTCGGCGTCACGGTAACGTGAGTGCGCGGCGGCATCTGCGCCGGATGCACCGCGGTGGATTCGTCCATCGAAAGAATGCGAAACGCCTGCAAGCCCTTGTCGCGCTGCAGCACCTCACAGACAATGCGGGCCCCTTCGTAGGCGGTCTGGTAACCGTCGCGCCGCAGGCAGCTCACGTGCAAAAGCACGTCTGGCATACCGTTGTCGGGGATAATGAAGCCAAATCCCTTCGAAACGTCGAACCACTTGATCACGCCCGCCATTTCGATGAGGGTGGCGCCGGTTTCGTCGGCGAGCTCTCGGGCCGTACCGGACCGGAGACTAGTTTCTGACATTTTCAATTCAATCCGGTCGGACGCCATGACGCCGCACTTCGCCGTTCTGTTGGCGCCGCTTACCGGGCGCTTAAACAAATCTTTTTGCTGAATCGAAGATAACACCGGCCTTCCAACGGCAAAGTGCAAAATGTGCTTGCGCACAGGTCTATGCACAGTGCAGCCACCACGAATCAGTGGGTGATAAAGGTCGCCAGCACGTCGCCGATGTCGGCGTGCAGCACGAGGTCGGCGATGTCGTCGAAGTCGGTCGGCTCGCGGTTGATGATGACGAGCGCGGCGCCGTTGCGTTTGGCCATCAAGGGAAAGCCAGCCGCCGGCCACACCACCAAAGACGAGCCGATGGCGAGAAAGAGATCGCTGTTTCGCGCTAGCCGTTCGGCCCGCTCCATCTCATCTGCCGGCATGGCCTGTCCAAAAGAAATGGTCGCGGTCTTTATATGACCGCCGCACGCACAATCGGGCACATGACCAGCGGCTTCGAATTTCTCACGCACCCAAGCGAGTTCGTAGCGCTCGCTGCAGTCGAGGCATAAAGCGTAAGTGGTATTGCCGTGCAGTTCGACGACGTCGGCGGCCGCGATGCCGGACGCTTGATGCAAGTTGTCGATGTTCTGGGTGACCAGACCGGGGACTTTGCCGGCGCGATAAAGACTGGCGAGCGCCCGATGTCCGCGCCCTGGCTGTGCTTTGGCGAAGCTGTCTTCCATGGCGAATCGCCGCCGCCAGGCCTCGTCTCGCATATCTTCGTTCGCTAGAAACGCGTCGAAGGGGATCGGCTGGTTCTTGGTCCACAAACCGCCAGGCGAGCGAAAATCGGGAATGCCGCATTCGGTCGAAATCCCCGCGCCGGTGAACGGCACGATGCGCTGGGCGCTCTCGATCAGGTCGCTCAGGCGGGAGATTGCGGTCTCAGAACTGCGAGCAATCATGGTACGATTTTAATATATAAAGGTGAGCTAGCTCGCCACCGTCGTTTACGAGGTTTCTCATGCGATATCTGCACACCATGCTGCGCGTCCGCAATCTCGACGCCGCGCTCGATTTCTTCGTCAACAAGCTCGGGCTGAAGGAAACCCGGCGCAGGGTGGACGAGAAGGGCCGCTACACTTTGGTGTTTCTGGCGGGCCCCGACGACGAAAAGCGGGTCGCGGAGACCAAGACGGTGGGCCGCCCCGGGCTCGAAGTCGAACTCACGCATAACTGGGACGGCAACGAGGACTATGGTGAGGCGCGCTATTTCGGTCACCTCGCTTATGAAGTGGACGACATCTACGCCACCTGCGACCGCCTGATGAAGGCGGGCGTCACCATCAATCGTCCGCCGCGCGACGGCATGATGGCTTTCGTGCGCTCGCCGGACCATCACTCGATCGAATTGCTGCAGAAGGGCGACCCCAAGCCCCCGCAGGAACCCTGGAAATCGATGCCCAATACCGGGCACTGGTGAACTTGCCGCGTCCGCTCAACGCCATTATACCTCGCCGCGTTGCCGTGGCCTGAACAGCCCCGGCCGCGCGCCCATCGTCTAGAGGCCTAGGACACCGCCCTTTCACGGCGGTAACAGGGGTTCGAATCCCCTTGGGCGCGCCATTCCTCGCGGAATGACGGCCCAAGTCTTTTCCTGGTTCGAACTTCGTTCGATTGGGCGCACCATTCCTCGCGGAATGACGGCTCAGGTCTTTTATTGGTTGGAACTTTGCTCGATCAGGCGCGCCAATCTGTCGCGTGCTCACGGCTCGTATGCGAAGATACGTCGCATTTCACGAAGCTTTTAATGTAGAAATTATGGGCCGGATGAGTCTGGACAGCTACATAGTGCTGTCGGGCGGCATAAAGCTCCTTGGGAGCATCGGGCCATGACCAGAGGCAAGAACGTAGCAGCAGCGTTGCGGCGCGATGCGTACTTCGTTTGGCACGCCGTGATCGCGATCATCTTCATCGGCTTTGCGAGCCTCGCCGTCGCGGCGGCTCTGCTTGATCTGTTGGCAATCCGCAACTGAAACAACGCCAGCGAATTAACGCGAGGGTGGATAGGCGTGCGTGCGCCCATTGTAATCCTCGATCGCGAGCTTCTCACTGCCGTTGACCACCATCTTTACAATGTAGTTCGGCCCGATCGGCGACTTACCGTAACCGCCGGGAATATCGAGTACGTAAGTCGGCTGGCACAGCCCTGACATCCGCCCGCGCAACGCGCGCATCAACGCCTGCCCGGTGGTCACGTCGGTGCGCAAATGCGACGTGCCGGGCGCGAGATCGCCGTGATGCAGATAATAGGGCTTGATCCGGCACTCGACGCAGGCGTGCATCAGGTCGGCCAGGGCTTCGGGCGTATCGTTGACGCCCTTGAGCAAGACCGTCTGCCCGACCAGCACGAGGCCGGCGTCTGCCATACGCGCGAGCCCGGCACGCGCGGCCGTCGTCAGTTCGCGCGCATGGTTGACGTGGACGGCCACGTAGACCGCCTTGCCCTTCGTTTTCATTGCGCGCACCAGATCGGCGGTAATGCGTTCGGGCGCTGCAACCGGCACGCGCGTGTGGAAGCGCACGACCTTGACGTGCTCGATGGTTCGAAGCGCCTTCATCACCGCGCGCAAGCGCCGTGCGGACAGCACCAGCGGATCGCCACCGGTGAGGATCACCTCCCAGATCGCCGGATCGCCGCGGATGTAATCGAGTGCGCGCGCAAGCGCGTCATCCGAAAGCGCCTTGGCCTTGTCGGGGCCGACGCGCTCGCGGCGAAAGCAGAAGCGGCAGTAGACGGCGCAGACGTGAGTCAGCTTGAGCAACACGCGGTCGGGATAGCGGTGCACGATGCCTTCGATCGGGCTGTGCGCATCGTCGCCGATGGGGTCGGCGTGTTCTTCCGGCCGGTGATCGAGTTCGGCAGCGTCTGGCACGAATTGCCGCGCGATTGAGTCGTCTGGATCGGCGATCAACGCGGCAAGCGCCGGCGGCAGCGCCACCGCATAACGCGCTGCGACCGTGTCCAGGTCCGCGCATCTCTCAGCCGCCACCAAACCGGCTTCGGCCAATTGCGTGAGTGTGCGGAGCGTTTTGCTCATGGTTTTCTCCAAAATGAGAATTCGGCAACCGGCGCCCAGATCACCTGATCGATGCGGGCAGCCCCAGTCGCCAGCATGACCAGCCGGTCGAAGCCGACCGCGACGCCCGAGGCCGGCGGCATCGCGCCGAGTGCGTTCAGAAAATCCTCGTCGATCGGATAGCGCTCACCATAGATGCGCTGTTTCTCCGCCATGGCGCGTTCAAAACGCGCGCGCTGTTCCGCCACGTCGGTGAGCTCGCAGAACGCGTTGGCGAGTTCCACGCCGCAGGCATACAACTCGAAGCGCTCGGCCACCTGGTCGCTGCCGGGCTTCGCGCGCGCCAACGCCGCCAGCGGCAGCGGATACTCGTACAACAGTGTAGCACGTCCGATCCCGAGATGCGGTTCGACACGCTCGGCCAGGATGCGGCTGAAGATATCGCCCCAGGTGTCGTCTGCGGCGGTCGCCACACCGGCCGTCCGCGCCGCCGCATCGAGATAGGCACGGTCGCCCTGCCCGTCCCGCACCGTCGCCAAGAGATCGACGCCGGCGTAACGCGTGAAAGCTTCGGCCACCGTCAGCCGCTCCGGCGCGGCAAAGGGATCGATTGTCTTGTCCCGAAAGCTGAACTGCTTTGCGCCGACCGCGCGCGCGGCTTCAGCCAACAGCGCCGCGCAGTCGTCCATCAAGACTTCGTACGGTTCGTTTGCCCGGTACCATTCGAGCAGCGTGAACTCCGGATGATGCAAGGGCCCTCTTTCGCGATTGCGGAACACGCGGGCGAAATCGACGATGCGCGTCTCGCCGGCCGCCAACAGCTTCTTGCAGGCGAATTCCGGGGAGGTGCGCAAGTAAATCGGCGTGCGCTCGCCGCCCGGCCCGATCAGGTCCGTGGCGAAGGCATGCAAATGGGTCTCGTTGCCGGGCGAGACCTGTAAGGCCGTCGTTTCCACTTCGACGAAATCGCGGTCCGCGAACCAGGCCCTCAAGCGCGCCGCTATTCGGCCACGCGCCATAAGGAACGGACGGCGGCCCGCGTGCGCGCCCGGCAGCCAGAATGGCGGATTTCCACGCACCGTCACGCCGCTCGGCGGGCCATCGCGCAGGGCTGGCGTCCCACGCCAAGATGAGTATGTTGCGCCCCGACACTGCGGCGGAACGCCGCTTCGCACTCAAGGACTGCACACGTGAAGGTCATCGCCAGCCAGCTCCGCAAGGGCAATATCGTCGAGATCGACGGCAAGCTTTATGTCGTCCTCACAGCGGAAAATTTCCATCCCGGCAAGGGGACCCCTACCACCCAGGTCGATATGCGCCGGATTTCCGACGGCGTGAAGACCTCGCAACGCTACAAGACCACCGATCAGGTCGAACGCGCCCATGTCGAGGACCACGACTTCAGCTACCTCTACCAGGATGGCGACGGGTTCCACTTCATGAATCAGGAAAGCTACGAACAGGTTGCCCTGCCGACCGACCTGGTAGGCGACCAGGCGGCCTACCTGCAGGAGGGTATGGTGGTGAAACTCGCCATCCACGAGGGCATCCCGATCTCCATCGATATCCCAGCGAAAGTGACGCTGGAGATCACCGATACCGAGCCCGCCATGAAAGGCCAGACCGCCTCGGGCTCGTTCAAGCCGGCGACGCTGTCGAACGGCGCGCGCACCATGGTGCCGACGCATATCGTGGTCGGAACCCGTGTCGTGGTGAACACCGCCGACGGCTCCTATGTCGAGCGGGCCAAGGACTGATCGCGCTTTCCGAGCATCCCGCGTCTCTTTGTCGCCCGGGCGCACTGACCGCACAGCGAGCCCCGGCGTGACCTTGTCCGGTGCCGGTCTCTGCCGCTAGTCTTGAACCGAGAGAGCCAAGTCAGAACCAAGTCAGAGCCAAGTCACAGGACCGAGTCAGCGCCAAGTCCGGTTCCCGGGTGGGCCAGGGTCAGTCAAGGGGCGTGCATTTTGAGACTTCCGATTGTGGCCGGCGTCACGGCGTCGTTTTTCGCCTTTGCCGCCGCCGCCAGCGACATGGAAGCGCCCCGCTTCATCATCACCCAGGTTAACTGGGCGTCCGCGGCGGTCTCCCTGCCCAAAGACATCAAGGGGCCGGCAGAAGACGAATTCGCCCAAATCAACGCGCAAACGCAGACGCACTTTCCAGGCTTGTCGAAGAGCAGCGTGCCGGTGCTGCTGCCGTTCGATCTCGACGCCTATCGCGCCGATCTCGCCGCCGGCAACGGCGACCCCGCGAATTCCAACAAGTATTTCGGGCCGTTCCGTCCGTCGGGCTTCTTCCTGCCGGGACCGGCCGGCTACATGGCGACCTATTATCTCAACAAAGGCGAGGCCGGCCTCGACGTGAGCTACCGCAATCCGGTCGAGATCAGCATCACCGGCGCGGGCTATCTCGTCGATCTCGACGGCCCCAGCCATCAGGAGGAGTTTCCCGCGCCGGAACTGCAGGACCAGTTCCCCGGCATCAAGCGCATCCTGCGCGAGGCGCATGTGCGTTACGTGTTCGAGCGCTTCGGCGTGCCTTACGTCGTCGCCATCCAGTGCTACGACCGGCGCGTCGCTTCGCGCTACCTGTCGTGCAAGGAAGCCGATCCGGTCGCGGTGAAATTCTTGTCGATGCTGCGCACCGTCGGCGGCACACCGCAGCAGATCGCGCAGCCGCAGATCGATCTCACGCGGCCCGCAACGAAATCCGACTTCACCTATTACAGTCCCGGCTTTGTCATTCCCAATACCGGCTGGCACAAAATGCCGGGCCGCGCCGACTATCACGTTTATGCGCGCATGCGCTCGCCGATCGCGGATGCGCCGTCCTATGTGAAGTCACAATCCTTCATGCCGTGGGGCGATTGCTACCGCACCGGGCGCAGCGGCCGCATCGGCCGCAAGGGCGCCGAGTACAGTTGCAGGGTGAACGGCCTTCCGCTGGTGTTCGACGAATCGGCGGCGGTGAATTTTACCTACCCGTGGCGCGACAATTTCTGCGAGCAACGCGACTTCCTGGTCGGCCAGTGCCCGGGCGGCTACGGCCATCAGGGCGAGGATATCCGACCCGGCAGTTGCACGATCTACAACGAAGGCGGCGACCGCTGCCTGCCCTATCAACACAACGTTGCCGCCGTCCGCGACGGTCTGCTCTGGCGCACGCGCGGCAATCTCGCCGCCTATATCGTGACCAACACCAAGAACGACTTCGTGCGCTTTCGCTATCTGCACATGAATCCGCACTTCATGGATGCCGACGGCCTCTTCAGCGGGCGCGAGGTGAGCCAAGGCGAAATCATCGGCAAGGTCGCCACCTGGGGCGATTTCGAGAAAGGCACCTCCTATCACATCCATTTCAATATGCAGGTCTTCACCAAGGTCGGCTGGGTGTGGGTCAACCCTTACATGTCGCTGGTGCTCGCCTATGAGCACCAGATCGGCGGTCGCGGCACCGAGATCAAACCGGGCGACCCGGTTCCGCCGGTGCCCGACAAGAAGCCGCTGATCGCGCATCCCCAACCGATCCCGGTTCCGCCTGTCGCACCCGGATTGCCGGAAACCACCGCAGCGGAACCCGATCAGAAGACCGACGACGACAAGCCGAAGCCGGCGTCTGCGCAAGACGCCACGCCGAAGGCAGCGCCGTCGGATACCGACAAGCCGAAGGCAAAGCCCGCGGAAGAAACCAAGACGAAAGCAGAGCCGCATCGCAAACACCGGCGGCATGTGCGCAAGCGGCGCCACCGCAAGACTGCGCAGGATTAACAACATTTATCCCGTTCCCGCGTCGGTGTGTCGCGGTCTTCGCGTCAACTATCGCCTGAAAGTCTCAGGCCCGCCGATTGTCTGCGCAATGTCGCCTCGTAGAATGAGCGCATGCGATTCTTTGACGAACATACGAACCGGCTTTTGCTCAGCCGCCGCGCCTTGATGTCGGGCGCGTTCGGCTTTGCCGCGCAGTCCATCGTCGGCACTCCGTCAGTCGCGAAATCGCGTCATCATCAAACGACGTCGTTTTCACAGTGGGTCGCTGAATTCCGCGCGCATGCACTCAAGCGCGGCATTTCGTCCGCGACCTACGAGCACGTGATGAGCACGGTGAAGCCGGACATGGACGTGCTGAAACAAGTGCGCGCGCAGCCGGAATTCACCGAGAAGATGTGGCAGTACATCAACCGCCGCTGCTCGGATTGGCGCGTCATCACCGGCAAGGCGCGCGCGAAAGAATATGCCGGCCTTCTGGCACGCATTGAAAAAGACTACGGCGTCGACCGCTACATCATGCTCGGCCTGTGGGGGATGGAGTCCTCCTTCGGCACCGTGGTGACCAATTCGAAATACATGCGCCCCGTCATTCCGGCGCTGGCGACATTGTCATGGGGCGAGCCGCGCCGGCGCCGCTACTGGCAGGCCGAGCTTGTGAATGCGCTGCGGATCGTCGAGCGCGGCTGGGCAAAGCCGTCCGACATGATCGGCTCCTGGGCCGGCGCCATGGGCCACACGCAATGGATGCCGGAAGTCTGGCTGCGCATGGGCGTCGACTACGACCACGACGGCCGCGCCAACCCGTTCGGCGCGCCGGCCGACGCCTTTGCCGGAACCGCGCGTTATCTCGTCGAGCGTGGCCATTACAAGCGCGGCGAGGCCTGGGGTTGCGAGGTGTCAATCCCGGCGAAAAAGACGCGGCTCGCCGACAATCGCCATTGGCGCAGCTACGCGGATTGGCAAAAGCTCGGCATCAAGCGCGCCGACGGCAAAGCCTTCGCTCACCCACATCACAGGGTGAAATTATGGCTGCCGCAACGCGGCGGCCCGGCGTTCCTGATCGGACAGAATTTTCTTGCGGTCTATTCATATAATCCGTCAAAAGCCTATACGCTCGCGCTCTGCCATCTCGGCGATCTCATCGCCGGCCGCCCGCAGTTTCATCAAAAATTCCCCGGCGGCGAGCGTATTCCGACCATGGCCGAAGTGGAGGAGATCCAGCGCCGGCTCAACGAGCGCGGCTTCAAGACGAACGGCGTCGACGGCCGTTCCGGCAGTGACACGATCCGCGCCGTCCTTGCCTTTCAGAAAAAAGTCGGCATGAAGCCTGCCGACGGTTATGTCGGACTCGCAGTGCTCAAGAGATTGCGTCAGGGCTCGTAATCCGGTTGGATGCCCACCAAACGGGGGGTCCGCCAGTGTCGAGTAACGATCGTCAGCGCGCAGCTGCAAAAAAATCTGACGCAGGTCTTGCCGCGTTCGATCGGCCCGTTCCGGCCGGCGTCAATGCGCCGGCTTTCGGCAGCGACGTCGTCGCCGACGCGCTGCGCGCGACCGGCATCGACTACATCGCGCTCAATCCCGGCGCGAGCTACCGCGGCTTTCACGATAGTCTGGTCAATTACCTCGGCAACGAGCGGCCGCAAATGTTGCTCTGTCTGCACGAGGAGAGCGCCGTCGCCATCGCGCACGGCTATGCCAAGGTCACCGGCCGCGCCATGGCGGCGATGGTTCACTCCAATGTCGGACTGATGCACGCCACCATGGCCATATTCAACGCCTGGTGCGACCGAATGCCGGTCGTGATCCTTGGCGCAACCGGTCCGGTCGACGCGTCGAAACGCCGTCCATGGATCGACTGGATCCACACCTCGCGCGACCAGGGCGCGCTGGTGCGCGGCTACACCAAATGGGACGACCAGCCTTCCTCCCCCGCCGCCGCGCGCGAAGCGGTGCTGCGTGCCGCCTGGATCGCGAACACCGAGCCCGGTGGACCCACTTACGTCAATCTCGACGCCGGCATGCAGGAAGAAAAACTAAGCGAACCGGTTGCGCCAATCGATCCGCAACGCCTCATGCCGCCGGTTGCGAGTGTGCCGGCCGCCGACGCGCTCGCGCAAGCCGCGCGATTGTTGCGTGATGCGAAAAGCCCGGTGATTTTGGCTGGCCGCGTGTCGCGGGATGAATCCGCATGGGGCGCGCGTATTGAGTTCGCCGAGCGGATCGGCGCTGGCGTCGTTACCGATCTGAAAGTCGGCGCCGCCTTTCCCACCGATCACCCGTTGCATATCGGCGCGCCGGGCATGATCGCACCGACGCCGGATGCGCTGGATGCGATCCGTGCAGCCGACGTGATTCTAAGCCTTGATTGGGTGGATGTTGCCGGCACGCTCACGCAGGCCGGCCAATCGAGCGCCAAGATCGTGCAAGCCTCGGTCGATCATCGCCTGCACAATGGCTGGAGCATGGACTATCAAGGCCTGCCGCCAGTCGATGTGATGCTTGCCTGCACGCCCGATGCCGCTGTAACGGCATTGCTTGAGGTGCTCGGTGCCGGCAAGCCGCGCGCGATTGCGGCGCCGGCGGCGCGACCGTTCGCGCCAACGGGCGACAAGCTCACCGTCGACCATCTCGCCGTTGCCCTGCGCGAGGCGGTCGGCAAACGGCCCTGCTCGCTCACCCATGTCTCGCTGTCGTGGAACGGCGCGAGCTGGCCGTTTCATCATCCGCTCGATTATCTCGGCTCCGACGGCGGTGGCGGCGTCGGCGGCGGGCCCGGCATATCGGTCGGCGCGGCATTGGCCCTGAAAGGCTCCGGCCGCCTTCCTGTCGCCGTCTGCGGCGACGGCGATTTCCTCATGGGCGTGACCGCGCTGTGGACGGCGGCGCACTACAAGATCCCGCTGCTGATGGTGATCGCCAACAACCGCTCTTTCTTCAACGACGAACTGCACCAGGAGCGGGTCGCGCGCATGCGCGGGCGGCCCGTCGAGAACCGCTGGGTCGGCCAGCGCATATCCGAACCCGATATCGATCTGGCCGCCATGGCGCGTGCGCAAGGCGCGCAAGGGTTTGGCCCGGTCACCGCCATCGCCGATCTGGCCGCGACTTTCGAAATGGCGATCGCCGCCGTCGAATCCGGCGCCATCGCCGTGGTCGATGTGCGCGTCGCGCCGGGCTACAGTCCGGCGATGACCGCCGTCATGACCCGCAAGAGCGATTGACCATGAGCACCGCGGACAAAGCCATCCTGGTGGTCGACGACATCACCGTGCATTTCGAGACACCGGAAGGCCCGATCACGGCCGTCGACGATGTGTCGTTCCATGTGCAACCGGGCGAATTTCTGTCCGTCATTGGCCCGTCCGGCTGTGGCAAGTCGACCTTGTTCAACGTCATCGGCGGACTGCTCAGCGAGCATCAAGGCGTTGTTACCGTCGCCGGCGAGACCATCACCGGTCCGCACAAATCGATCGGCATGGTGTTCCAAGAGGAATCGACCTTTCCCTGGCGCAACGTGACCGACAACGTCGCCTTCCCGCTCGAGCTCGTCGGCATGGCGCGCGACAAGCGCATCGAGCGCGCGCGCCATTTCATCTCGCTGGTCGGGCTCGATGGTTTCGAGAACCGTTATCCGGGGGAACTCTCGGGTGGCATGCGCCAGCGCGTGTCGCTCGCCCGCACGCTCGCATCCGAGCCGAAAATCCTGCTGATGGACGAGCCCTTCGCCGCGCTCGACGAGCAGACGCGGCTCCTGCTCGGCGACAAGGTGCTGCAAATCCAGCAGTCGCTGAAACAGACCACGCTGCTCATCACCCACAACATCACTGAAGCCGTTCAAATGTCCGACCGCATCCTGGTGATGACCTACCGTCCCGGACAGGTCAAACGCATTGTCGACATCGAGCTGCCGCGCCCACGCACCTCGGAGGTCGTCGGCAGCGAAGCCTTCGGACGCTACGTGGCGCAGATCTGGAGCGACCTGCGCGAAGAGGCAAGCCGTGGCATGCGCGACGAGGAATTGCACGTTTTGCATCACCACGGGACCGGCGCATGAGCGACACGACGGCGACAGTCGTGCGCCCTGCGCGCACCGATCTGGTGCCGCGCCTGGTCGGCTTTGGCACCGTCGTCGTCGCGTTGCTTGCGGCCGAGCTGGCGATCCGGATCGGTATCATCAACCGTTTCATCGTGCCGCCCCCGTCCGAAGTGATCGAAGCGCTCTTTCGTATCGTCACAGAAGAGCACGTGTTCCGCCGCTTCCTCGCGACCGCGGGCGAATGCTTGGCTGCCGGCACGATGTTGACGGTGTTCGGGATCGCCGGCGGCGTGGCGATGCAGCGCTACAAGCTGTTGCAGCAGGCTTGCGAGACCTGGGTGGCCTCGCTCGCCGCAGCACCGCTGGTCATCATGTATCCGCTGTTCCTGGTGATCTTCGGCCGCAACGCTTTGACCATCATCATGATGGGCTTCATCTCCGGTCTGCCACCGGTGATTCTGAAAACCATCGAGGGCATTTCCTCCACCCGCAAGGTGTTGGTCGATGTCGGCCGCAGCTTCAACCTCACGCCCACGCAGCAGTTCTGGAAAATCCTGTTTCCGGCGGCGCTGCCGACGATGTTCGTCGGCGTGCGGCTGGGACTGATCTTCGCACTGATCAACGTGGTCGGCACTGAATTCCTGATCAATTACGGCGGTCTTGGCGCGCTCATCACCGACCTTGCCGAGCGCTATGACCTTGCCGGCACGTATGCGGCGATCTGCTTCGTCATTTTGGTGAGCGTGCTCGCCTTCCTCGCCCTGGAGAAAATCGAGCGATGGCTGAGACCGGTCGATTGAGGCAGCCGATGTCGCTTGCCCCGCTGTTCGGGCCGGTAGCGCTTCTGCGTGCCGCCATCATCCTGACGTTGCTCGCTGTATGGGAGTTTCTCGGCCATTCCGGCTGGCTCTACCGCGACGTGATGCCGTCGGTGTCGCGCATCGGCGGGGCGCTCGTTTCTCTGCTGTCCACCGGCGACTACTATTTCAATCTCGGCGTTACAGCCGGCGAAATCGCGGTGGCGCTCGCGATCGGCGGCATCTCCGGTGTCATCGTCGGCCTCATACTGGGTGGCAACCGCTTCCTGGCCAAAGCGTTCGAACCCTATCTTTATTATCTCGGGCCGACGCCCAAGATCATCTTCCTGCCGATCTTCATCATGTGGTTTGGCGTCGACACACCGTCCAAGATCGCGCTCGGCACCTTCTCGTCGTTCTTTCCGATCGCGCTGTCGGTCGCCGCCGGCATGCGCCAGATCGACAAGGTGCTGATCCGTGTCGGCAAGAGTTTTCGGGCCTCGACCTTGCAGATGGTCTGGAAGATCTATCTGCCGGCGATGCGTCATCCGATCATCAATGGCGTGCGGCTCGGTTTCGGTTTCGCGTTGATCGGCGTGTTGCTCGCCGAGACGCGTTTTTCCAACAAGGGCGTCGGCTTCCTCATCGTACGCGCCTACGACACGTTCGACATGCCGCGCATGTATGCCATGCTGATCGTGCTGTTTGTGGTGGCGATCGGCGCCAACGCGCTGATCGGCCGCCTGGGCGGCCTCGACTCCATCAAGCGTTTTTAAAAGTTTCGGCCGGCGAGTGGAAGTTCAAGCCCGCTAGAGCTTGAACGCCTCCAGCGTGCCGGGATGAAACAGTTCCTCCGGCGTCACCAGCCGCGGCGACAGCCCCTGCGCGTGGTGATGATTGAGAAACGTTTCGAGCGTCTTGCGGTTGGCTGCGACGCCGTAGGACCAGAAGTCCTCGCCCATCAGCGCGCGCGCTTCGGCCAGGCGCTCCTCGATGAACGGCAGTGTCACTTTGGTGGCCGAGGTGTCGCTCAACTGCGCGAGCGCCACGGACTTTGCCTGCTCAAAGGCCTTGAACACAGTCGCCGGCAGCCAGGGATGCTGATCGGCGAGTGTGCGCCGCACGCCGACCAGGTGCATGATCGGGAAAATGCCGGTGCGCTTGAAATAATCCTTGGCGGCCGCGACCGGATCGGGAAACAGCCAGCCGATATCCGGTGTCCCTTTCGCTACCGCCGGCGGGCGCGGTGCGATGAAGCCGTCGATCGCGCCTTCCTTTAGCAGCACCGAAATCGATTTGCCCGGCGGACCGTTTTCCAGTTTTACATCCGCCGGCAGTTTGATGGCGATCTTCTCGGGGCGGTCGGCGTCCTCGATCCCGGCCCGAATCCAGTGAATGTCGGACGGCTTGACGCCGTAATCGTCTTGAAGGATCGCCCGCGCCCACACGTTCGCCGTCACCTGATATTCCGGCACGCCGACCTTCTTGCCCTTCAGGTCTTCCGGCTTTTCGATGCGGTCGGTGCGCACATAGATCGAGGTGTGGCGGAAGGCGCGCGACACGAACGCCGGAACGCCGACATATGGGCAGTCGCCCTGCGCGGTTTTGACCGTGAAACTCGACAGCGACAATTCGCAGATGTCGAAATCGGCATGACGGAAGGCGCGGAAGAAGATTTCTTCCGGCGAGAGCGTCATGCAGGCGGCATCGACGCCGTCGATCTGCACGCTGCCGTCGACCAGCGCGCGCGTGCGGTCGTAGGGTCCGACGGCAACGGAAAGCTGAAGTTTCGCCATGGAAAAGCCCGGCTGGATGTTTGTCGGGCGCTACTCTTAGGCGAAAGGACCCGCCAAAGCAAAAATCAAGGCAAAATGCCTCAGCTCGGCTGGCTCTTCAGGAAGTCGCGGAAGCTGCCCTTCTCGTAGGCTTTGTCGCGCACGAAACGGAAGAAGGCGAGAAAGTCGTCGGGGCGCAGATAGCCGGGCGCGCGCGCCACCTCACGCTTGGCCGGCGTCAAGTCGTTCAGGCCGGCTGGTGTCTCCGGGAAAAACTGAAAGGTCGGCGTAAAACGCACGGCATATTTCTTGGCCAATTGCTTTTCGGATAGTTCCGTGCCGTCGAAGTCCTTCACCTTGCGGTCGCCGATGACGTTGAGTTGCAGAACTTCGAAATTCGCCTTGATGTAGTCGCGGATGCGGGGTTGCGCGAAATTGACCAGATGCGTTTCGCGGCAATAAGGGCAGCCGCGCAGCTCCCACATGATCGCCAGCCGCTTGCCTTCCTTGTGCGCACTTGCGAGGTCGTCGGAAAGATCGAGGAAGCTGTCCAGGAACCACGGCTCGGTCAAAAGCCCTTCCGGGCTGAGCGGGTGCCCGCTATCCCCTTCCGCAGCCCATCCCGGCCCTGCCGCAAGCCCCGCCAACGAAGCCGCCCCAACCACCAAAAAATGCCGCCGTGTCGTCATCGGTTTCCCGCCCTTGTTTCCCGCCTTAGTTTCGCGCCTTAGTTTCGCACTCTTGAGATTCGCAAACCCGCTCGGTTAGCCCTCGCCGGCTTCCCGGCCTGCGGTTATATTAGGATTTTGCTATATCATGTCGTCACAAGCCGGTGAATAACGATGCTGACCCGTTTCATACGCGCCGCCTGCCTCGTTCTCATGGTGGCGGTCACTGCCCCTGCCAAAGCCGACGATTTGGCCGATTTCAATGCCGCGACCGAAGCCGCCGCCGTGCATTACCGGACGGCGATCGGCTATTTGCGTACCGGCAATGCCGACCTTGCTTCGCTCGAAATCGATCGCCTGCGCCAGGAATGGAGCCAACTGGTGCAGCGCTTTTCCGGCCATCGCCCGAAAGTCTTCGAGGGGAACAGCCTTTACAGCAAGACGCTGGTCGGTATCAGCGCGCGCCTCGTCGGCGTCGACCTGATGCTGAAAACCGGTCGGCTCGATAACGCGCGCGAAGGTCTCGAAGCCGTGCGCGGCGACCTCTATGCCTTGCGCAAATCCGCCGGCGTCGTCGTGCTGGCCGATTGCATTTATGACTCGAATAAGGCGGCGGCGGTCTTCTTGGCTTATGACGCGCCCGGACTCGATTGGAACAAGTCGGGACAGGCGGTCGCGGACAAAGCGATGGCCTATACGAACATTCTGACGCGTTGCAACAGCTTGGCGAGCAAGGCGCTACAAAAAGATCCCGAATTTCGCCGGCTGATCGACGAGGCACAGACCGAACTCGCGAAAGTGAAACAGGCCGCGAAAAAACACGACAGCGCGCAGCTTCACCGCATCGGCGGTTCGCTGCGCGCGGTCAACAATCTGCTCGCCTTCCGCTTCGGTTGATATTTGCGCGTGACCTTGTGCGAAAACCGGTTCCCATCCCCGATCAGGTCGGGGAGAGGCTTTTTCGGGATCACGCGGTCTCACCCGATCCGGCCGAGCGCCGGAAACACTTCGATCAGCCAGTTGGAGATCGTCGCCATCTGCCCGGTGAAGATCAACACGCCGGTCGCGATCAACAACACACCCATTACCTTCTCGATCGCGCCAAGCTTTGAACGGAAACGCGCGCTCCAGCGCATGAAGTTGGAAGCGAAAGCCGCCGCCACGAGAAACGGCACGCCGATACCGAGCGAGTAGATGAACAACAACCGCGCACCCTCGCCGGCGCTGTCCTGCGCACCGGCCATCAGCAGGATGGCGGCCAGCACCGGGCCGACGCACGGGCTCCAGCCGAAGCCGAAGGCAAGCCCGATCACATAGGCACCAATCAAACCGGCCGGTTTCTCCGCGACACCAACGCGCACTGTGCGGTCGAGCAATGGAATGCGAAACACGTGCAGGAAATGGAGGCCCATCAGACAAATCAAGGCGCCGGCGATGTAGCCGAGGACAGCCAGATGGGCGCTGACTGCCTGCCCGATCCAGGAGGCGGTGGCGCCGAGAATCACAAAAACGGTGCTGAAACCAGCAACGAAACTCAATGCCGCCAGCATAACGGCGAGCCGGACCCGGCTTTTCCCGGCCTCGTTGAGTTCTTCGATGGAAACCCCGCCCATATAGGCGAGATAAGGCGGCACCAGCGGCAGGACGCAGGGCGACGCAAACGATAAAAGGCCGGCCAAAAAGGCCCCACCCACGGTGACGTCCAGATTCATCCCCGGCTCCGACGCATCGACACATTCATTCCTTGTGATATATTGGCTTTCGATTCAAGTGTCCTATCTGCAGGGGCGTTCGAGCCGGTTTCCGGTCCCTGTTTGGCACGGAGAATGAAGTTGGCGACCAAGACGCTATTTCGAAAATATTCTTCTCGCTTTGCACTCCTCGGCGCAATGTTCATTGCTTTGGCCGCAACTCAGGCGCGCGCTGCCGAACTCGTGATGTTCGAACAGGCGGGCTGCTCCTGGTGCGAGGCGTTCAATCGCGAGATCGGCGTCACTTACGATAAGACCGAAGACGGTTTGCGTGCGCCGTTGCGCCGTGTAGACATTGCACGGCCGCTGCCGCCCGAACTTTCTTTCATCCAGGTCGAAAGGATGACGCCGCTGTTTGTGCTTGTCGACAAAGGCCACGAAATCGGGCGTATTCGCGGCTACGGCGGGCCGGAGTCGTTCTGGATGCAGATGTTTATGCTGATGGAAAAGCTCGACAAGACTGGCAAGCGCGACGATCGCGCGCAACGCGAAAAAACATTGCGCGCAAACGGCTGATCTCCGTTATTCTAACCCGCCGGTCAGGTGATCCGATGGAAATGGAACTGCAGCGAATGGATGTTGCAACTCGCTCGACCGATCTCGATCGCATGACGGACAACGCCAAGAGGGCGAGCGATTTCCTCAAGGCGCTGGCGCACGAGAGCCGCCTGATGATGTTGTGCATTCTCGCCGAAGGCGAAAAGTCGGTGAGCGAGCTCGAACAGGAGCTGGGCCTTCGCCAGCCGACAGTGTCGCAGCAACTCGCGCGCCTACGCGCCGACGGACTGGTCGCGACCCGGCGCGACGGCAAGACGGTCTATTACAGCGTCGCCAGCGACGATGCGCGCACTATCATCGGCGCAATCTACAACGTGTTCTGCCACAAGGCGCGTAAGCGCTAAATCCGCGTTGCGGCCGGCACCGCCTCACCGCGCATCGATCATTCGCGCCAATGCTCGGCCGATACAGCGGTAACCGTCGCCGGAATTGTGCAAGCCATCGAGTGCCACGAGGCCGCCTACTCCGCGTGCTTGCGCACGCTGCATCAATAGATAGCGCGGGAAAAGACCGGTTTCCTCCTCTCGCGCCACGCTCGCAATCAGTGTTTCCATCTTGGCGGTGCGCGCGGGTCTGATGCGCACCACAGGCGCGTCTTGAATGTCCATCAGGATGACGTCGGCATCTGCCTCTTTAAGCTTTCTGACGCCTTCGGCAAGCGAGCGCTTAGCGTGCGGCATGATACCCCGAAATACCACATCATTAGTGCCGAGCTGCCACACGACGAGATCGGGCTTGTAGCGCAGCACGTCGTCATCGAGCCGCAACAAGTTGCCTTCCAGCGTGTCCAGCGCCCGCCCGCTGTTGATGACGTCGACGCGCAGCGACGGACGACGGCGCAACAGCTCCGCCTTCATGACTTCCGGATAGCCAAGCCCGAGCGTGCCGTAGCCGCTGGTCGAGGATGAACCGAGCGCGACGATTGTGATTGGACCACCGGCTTGCAGCCGCGTGCGGGTACGTTCAAGCGGTGCGCCCAGATCCAGATTTGCCGCGATGGAAAGACAGCGACCGACATTGCCCGGCTCGCCCGCAGCGCCGCGCGCAGAAAAGCATTGGCAGGCGAACAGGGCGAGACAGCCTGCGGCCGTTCCCCGCAACGTGGCGTACCAATCCACCGACGCCTCCCACGCTATACGTCCGTCGCCGCAATGTCCGCCAGCCTGAGCTGGACCCTTTCCTCGCCTTGCCAACGGTCAATCGCGAGGTTGCCGGCTGCATGCACGGCGCGCCCGCGATTGTCGAGCAGCACCTTTCCGAGTGGCGTACCAACGGCACGAAACGCGATGGCGTTGACGAATTTGCCATCGCCCGCTTTCAGCCGGACCCGGATATGATTTTCACCCACGGGATCGGCATAGGCAATGGTTTGCGACGGCAGTGCCAGCATCGGCTCCGGATTGCCGGCGCCGTAGGGCCCCGCCCGCGCCAAAAGATCGGCGAGCGCGAGATTAAAGCCGCCCGCGCTCACTGCGCCATCAATGAGCAGTGCGCGTTCGCGCCGCGCCGCTTCCACCGACGGCGCCAGTGTCTCCTCGAGAAAAGCGCGGAAGGCGGCGAGCGCATCTTTCTTCACCGTGACACCCGCCGCCATGGCGTGGCCGCCGCCCCTGAGCAGCAAACCTTCGCGCACCGCCTGACGCACCGCGCGGCCGAGATCGACACCGGCGATCGAGCGTCCCGAGCCGGTGCCGGTGCCGCCGCGTTCGAGCGCGATGGCAAAGGCGGGCCGGCCGTAGCGTTCCTTCAGCCGCGCCGCGACCAGGCCGACAACGCCGGCATGCCAGCCGGCTTGCGCGGTGACGACGACCGCGCCTTTTTCCTCCAGGCCGAGCGCGGCCAGCGCTTCGGCTTCCGCCTGTTCCACGGTCGCGGCTTCGATCGCGCGCCGTTCGTGATTGAGACGGTCGAGCTCGGTGGCGATGCGAGCTGCTTCCACCGGGTCCTCTTCCATCAGCAGCCGCACGCCGAGATCGGCGCGGCCGATGCGGCCGCCGGCATTGATGCGCGGCCCGAGCAGGAATCCGAGATGCCAGGCCTCCGGCGGCCCGGACAGCCGCGACACGTCCATCAGCGCGGTCGTTCCGATATCGTCGCGCCGGCGCAGCGCGATCAAACCTTTGGACACGAAAGCGCGGTTAAGGCCGATGAGCGGCACGACATCCGCAACGGTGCCGAGCGCGACCAGATGCGAAAGCGACAACAGATCGGGCTCGCTGCGCGTGCCGGTCCAGAAATTGCGCCCGCGCAGCAGACGCGACACCGCGACCAAAGTGAGAAAGACGAGCCCGACCGCGGCGAGATAGCCCAGACCGGAGAGATCGTCGGCACGGTTCGGATTGACGATTGCCTGAGCTGAAGGCAGCGCCTCGTCAGCCTGGTGATGGTCGATTACTACCGTGTCGAGGCCGAGCTTTTTCGCTTCTGCCAACGGCTCGGCGCTGGTGGTTCCGCAATCGACCGTGATCAGCAGCGTCACGCCCTTCTCGGCAAACGAACGGATGGCGTCGACGTTCGGACCGTAGCCTTCGAAGATGCGATCCGGGATGTGCACCAGCGGATCGAGTCCACAGTGGCGCAGATAGCGGGCGAGCAGCGCAGAGGCGGTCGCGCCGTCGACGTCGTAGTCGCCGAAGATGGCGACCGTCTCGCCTTTCTGAACGGCGTCGGCAATGCGCGTTGCCGCCGCCTCCATGTCGGTGAGCGTATGCGGATCGGGCATCAACCGCTTGAGGGTGGGATCGAGAAAGGCTTCGACTGCGTCGACCTCGACGCCGCGACCGGCGAGCACGCGCGCCAATAGTTCCGGCAAGTTATGGTGCTGTGCGATGGCCAAAGCGCGCGCTTGCCCGCGCGCATCGAGCCGGTCGCGCCAAACGCGTCCAGACGCCGATTGCGCGACGCCGAGAAAGAAGCGCTCGTCCGAATTCAAAGCAGCCGCCGGCAATGCCATCGCCAGACCATCATGCGCGCAAACGCGCATCCGAATCGAATGTTGAATACGCAATCGTAAAGACGCCCGCGCCAACGGGCGTGAACATTAATCGAGATAGAACTTCTCGAACTGCCGGTGCTCGGCCCGCACCCGGCGCACGGTGCCGGTGACCGAGCGCATCACCACCGTTTCGGTCTCGATCACGTCTTTGCCGAATCTGACGCCTTCCAGCATCGGCCCGGCGGTGACGCCGGTGGCGGCGAACAGGCAGTCGCCTCTCACCATGTCCTCGATCTCGTATTTCTTCTTGAAATCCTTGATGCCCATCTTGAGCGCGCGCGCGCGCCGCTCCTCGGTGTCGAGCACCAGCCGCGTCTGCATCTGCCCGCCGATGCAGCGTAACGCCGCCGCCGCCAGCACGCCTTCCGGCGCCCCGCCAATGCCGAGGTAGATGTCGATGCCGGTTTTCGGCTCGGCGCAATGGATGACGCCGGCGACGTCGCCATCGGTGATCAGTGTCACCGAGGCGCCGGTCTTGCGCACCGCCGCGACCATGTCGGCGTGGCGCGGCCGGTCGAGCAGGATCGCGGTGATGCCTTCCGGCTTCACGCCCTTGGCCTTGGCGAGAGCGAGGATGTTTTCCTCCGCCGGCGCGTCGAGATCGACCACACCCTTCGGATAGCCGGGGCCAATCGCGATCTTATCCATATAAACATCGGCGGCGTGCAACAGCGTGCCGCCATCGGCCATAGCGAGCGTGGCGATCGCGCCCGGCATGTTTTTCGCGCACAGCGTGGTGCCTTCCAGAGGATCGACCGCAATATCGACCTTCGGCCCCTGTTTGGTGCCGACCTTCTCGCCGATGAACAGCATCGGCGCTTCGTCGAGTTCGCCTTCGCCGATCACCACCGTGCCGTCGATCGGCAGCCGGTTGAGTTCGCGCCGCATGGCATCGACCGCGGCCTGGTCGGAGGCCTTTTCCTTGCCGTGGCCGCGCAGCCGCGCCGCCGACACCGCCGCCCGCTCGGTCACGCGCACGATTTCCAGCGTGAGAATGCGCTCCAGCAGCATGTCCGGCTGGATGGTGATGGACGCCATGACGTTAAGCTCCCCCAACGACTTTCATTTGGCGCATGATCTTATCCGAAATCCGGTGACCGCTTTCCGGAATCATGCGCTCCTAATTCTTCTCGATCCGGATCACCTGCGGCCGGCCCGAGATCACTCTATCGCGCCCCACCGCGGCAAGGGCCTTGCGGACCGCATCCTCGGTGGTGGCATAGGTGACGAGGATAACGGGGACAGAGCCATTTTTGACCTCCCCCGCCGGGCCGATATGGCGCTGCACGATCGATTCCAGCGAAATCTCCTGCTCGGCAAGCCGCGTGGCGATGGTCGCCGCGGTGCCGGGCTTGTCGCGCGCCAATAGGCGAATGTAATAGCCGCCTTCGTGGCGCTGCATCGGCGCCTTGTGCACCTTGGCAAGCCCTGCCGTCGGGCGGCCAAAGGGCGCGGTACGCACGCCTCGTGCGACGTCGCCGATGTCGGCGAGCACCGCCGAGGCGGTCGCCGCCCCTCCGGCGCCGGGGCCAACCAATGTGAGCGGATCGATGCCGACGGCGTCGATGGTCACGGCGTTGGTCACGCCCATGACCTGGGCGATCGCGCTATCCTTGCGCACCATGGTCGGATGCACGCGCTGCTCGACGCCCTTCGGCGTTTTCATCGCAACGCCGAGCAACTTGACGCGATAGCCAAGCTCACTCGCCGCGATCAGATCGGCCGGCTGGATCGACGAAATGCCTTCCATATAAACAGCGCTTTCGTCGACGCGGGTGCCGAAGGCCAGGCTCGCGACGATGGCCAATTTCTGCGCGGTGTCGTGACCTTCGACGTCGAAGGTCGGATCGGCTTCCGCATAGCCCAACCGCTGCGCTTCTTTCAGACATTCGGCAAAGGTCAGGTTCTCCTGCTCCATGCGGCTCAGGATGTAGTTGCAGGTGCCGTTGAGAATGCCGTAGACGCGGGCGAACGAATTGCCGGCAAGCCCCTCGCGCAGCGTCTTGACGATCGGAATGGCACCACCGACAGCGGCTTCGAAATTGAGCGCGGCATGATGTTTTTCGGCAAGGGCCGCGAGCGTGATGCCGTGCTTGGCGAGCAGCGCCTTGTTGGCGGTGACCACCGACTTGCCCGACGCCAGCGCCGCTTCGACGGCGGCTTTGGCCGGACCGCCGGCACCGCCGATCAATTCGACGAACACGTCAATCCCGGGTGCCTTAGCAAGCGCGCCGGGATCGGAAAACCACGCCATCTTTTTCAGGCTGACGCCGCGATCCTTGTTCTTCGAGCGCGCGCAGACCGCAACCACTTCGATCGCACGCCCGCAACGCGCGGCAAGCGCCTCGCGCTGCTGGCCGATCTGGGCGATCAAGGCGGCGCCTACGGTGCCCAAACCGGCAACGCCAACTTTGAGTGGCTGAGTCATGAAGCGATTTGCTAGCGCCGCGTCGCGAGCGGGACAACGTTGTGAAGTTGCTCAGGCGCGTGTTCAAGAAAACGGCGCACATTGCGTGCGGCCTGGCGAATGCGCTGCTCGTTCTCCACGAGCGCGATGCGCACATGGCCCTCGCCGTATTCGCCAAAGCCGATGCCCGGCGACACCGCGATGTCGGCCTTTTCGACCAGCAGCTTGGAGAATTCGACGCTGCCCATTTCTTTGAACGGCTCCGGTACCGGCGCCCAGGCAAACATCGAGGCGCGCGGGCTCGGAACATGCCAACCGGCGCGGCCGAAGCTGTCGACCAGCACGTCGCGCCGGCGGCGGTAAGTCTCACGCATCTCCTTGATGCAGTCCTCGGGCCCGTTGAGCGCCGCCGTGGCCGCAACCTGCACCGGCGTGAAGGCGCCGTAGTCGAGATAAGACTTCACCCGCGTCAGCGCCGCGATGATGCGCTCGTTGCCGACGGCAAAACCGATGCGCCAGCCCGGCATCGAGAACGTCTTCGACATCGAGGTGAATTCGACCGTGACGTCCATGGCGCCCGGAACCTGCAGCACCGAGGGCGGCGGATTGTTGTCGAAATAGACCTCGGCATACGCAAGATCGGACAGAATGAGGATCTCGTGCTTCTTCGCAAAGGCGACGAGGTCCTTGTAGAAGTCGAGGCTCGCGACATAGGCGGTCGGATTGGCCGGATAGCAGACCACGACCGCGGTCGGCTTCGGGATCGAATGCACGATTGCGCGCTCGAGCGTGTGAAAGAAATTGGGTGTCGGATCCGACGGCATGCCACGGATGGCGCCGCCCGCCATCAGAAAGCCGAAGCCGTGGATCGGATAGCTGGGGTTCGGCACCAGCACCACATCGCCCGGCGCGGTAATCGCCTGTGCCACGTTGGCAAAGCCTTCCTTGGAGCCGAGCGTGGTGACGATTTGCGTTTCCGGATTGAGCTTCACGCCGAAGCGGCGCTCGTAATAGGCCGCTTGCGCGCGGCGCAGGCCCGGAATGCCGCGCGAGGATGAATAGCGGTCGGTGCGCGGCTTGCCCAACGTGTCTTTAAGCTTTTCGATCACATGCGCCGGCGCCGGCAGGTCGGGATTACCCATGCCGAGGTCGATGATGTCGGCTCCCGCATTGCGGGCGCGCGCCTTGGCCTTGTTCACCTCTTCGAACACGTAAGGCGGCAAGCGGCGGATGCGGTAGAACTCTTCCATCGTCTCAAAACCTTAAAGGCCGGCTATTTCTGCTGGCGCACGATCTTTTCCAAAAACCGGTACCCACCTTTTAGGACCGTGCGCGTCCTCTCAAAGCCATGCGTGACCCCAGGAGCGGCTTTTATCACGGGTTGGTCCCGGCGCCAGTATTGGCGCCAGCGGTCGCGCCATTTTCGGTGCCGGCCGGCTTCTTTTTAGCGGTCTTTTTGGCGGGCGGGGACGCCTTTTCGGCCGCTGGTTTACGTCCCTCCTGCCGATCTCGCGCCGCAGCAAGCTCCCTTTCCATCTTGATCTGGTCTTCTGCCGACATCGGCTCGGTCGAGCGCGGCGGCGGCATATCGTGCACGGCAGGATACACGTAGGGCGTCGCCGGGCGCGCCGGCGCGTCCGATGGCAGGGCCACCGAAGCCGGCATATCGTCGGCAAGCTGGCTAGACGAACAGCCGGTCAGAACGACCAGGCTCAAGACGGCCAGCATCAGACATCCGCGACAACGCGTCATGGTGACAAAGCCTGTGGGTCTGCCCCGGAAATTGATGCAAACTCAATGAATTATAACATAGGCCCGCTAAACGGCTATTATGGCGCCAGCAAGTCGGCGCCTGCCGGGGCCGCTGATGACGACGAAACAGGCCTGAGCGGCCGGTCGCAAGCTAGTCTTGCGGCTGACACCGGTTCCAGGCCACCTGTGGGGACAGAAAACGACCCGGTGACCATGCAGAAGTCGACCACAACCGAGCCGGCCAAGATCACCAGCCTCGACGTCGAGGCCTTTTCGCACAACCTCGCGCGCATGATCGAGGAAGGCGGCAAGGCGCTCGCCGCCTACATGAAGCCGCGCGAGGAAGGCAAGATCAAAAGTGGCTTCGACGAGGTCGGTGAGGTCATCAAGACCATCGTCCGGGTGCTGGATTACTGGCTGTCCGACCCCGAGCGGGCGAGCGAACTGCAGCAGAAGCTCGGTCGCGCCTATCTCGAACTCTGGGCGAGCATGGCCAGGCGCCTGTCCGGTGAAACAGCCGAGCCGGTCGTCAAGCCGGACGAGAAGGACAAACGCTTTGCCGATCCCGAGTGGTCGCAGAACCAGTTTTTCGACTTCCTCAAGCAGGCCTATCTGCTCACGACCGAATGGGCCGATCACCTGGTCAAGGATGCCGACGGTCTCGACCCGCACACACGGCAGAAGGCGGAGTTTTACTTCAGGCAGATCGGCAACGCGATTTCGCCGTCGAATTTCGTACTGACCAACCCGGAATTGCTGCGCGAGACGCTGTCGTCGAACGCCGAAAACCTTGTGCGCGGCATGCACATGCTGAGCGAGGACATCAAGGCCGGGCACGGCAACCTGCGCATCCGCCAGTCCGACCCGTCGCTGTTCGAGGTCGGCCGCAATCTGGCGCTCACACCCGGCAAGGTGGTTTTCCAAAACGACCTGATCCAGCTCGTCCAGTACGAGGCGACGACGCCGGAAGTGCTGAAGGTGCCGTTGCTGATCGTGCCGCCCTGGATCAACAAGTTCTACATCCTCGACTTGACGCCGGAGAAGTCATTCATCAAATGGTGCGTTGAGCACGGCATCACCGTTTTCGTGATCTCCTGGGTCAACCCGGACGCCAAGCTGTCGCAGAAGAGCTTCGAGCAGTACATGCGCGAAGGCGTCATCACCGCGTTTGATGTCGTCGAAGAGATCACCGGTGAGCGCAAGGTTCATACCGTCGGCTACTGCGTCGGCGGCACGCTGCTGGCGATCACACTCGCCTATCTCGCCGCTAAGAAACAGGAGCGCGCGGTTTCGGCGACGCTTTTCGCAGCGCAGATCGACTTTACTTACGCCGGCGATCTGATGGTCTTTGTCGACGAAGACCAGATAAAAAATCTCGAAGAGCACATGAAGGAGCAAGGCTATCTGGAAGCCTCGCACATGGCCAACGCCTTCAACCTGTTGCGCTCGAACGACCTGATCTGGCCTTACGTGGTCAACAACTATCTACGTGGCAAGGCGCCCTACCCGTTCGACATTCTCTACTGGAATTCCGATGCCACGCGCATGCCGGCGGCCAATCACTCTTTCTATCTGCGCAACTGCTATCTCGAAAACCGGCTGACCAAGGGCAAGATGGAAATCGCCGGCACCACGCTCGATCTGCGCAAGGTGAAAGTCCCGGTCTACAATCTCGCCACCCGCGAGGATCACATCGCGCCGGCGAAGTCGGTGCTTTACGGCTCGCGGTTTTTCGGCGGCCCGGTGAAATACGTGCTCACGGGCTCCGGCCATATCGCCGGCGTGATCAATCCGCCGAACAAGAACAAATACCAATACTGGCTGGGCGACACCCCGGGCGGCGCCGACCTTGCGGCCTGGATGAAGGCGGCCAAGGAACATGCCGGCTCCTGGTGGCCGGACTGGCTCGACTGGATCAAGGCGCAGAACGCAGAGACGGTCGAAGCGCGCGCCATCGGCGGCGGCAAGCACAAGCCGATCGAAGACGCACCGGGCTCGTATGTGAAAGTGCGAAGCTGGGAGTAATTTGGGGCCCTTTTGCGCGCCGCGCCCCGCGACAATGACATGCGCTTGAACTAAGCTCGGGCCGCGGGCGATCCTTCACGCTGGGGAAAGAGTGATGTCCACCGAACTGTTCTGGCTGACGCTCACGGTCATTCTCACCGGGCTGTTGTGGGTGCCGTATGTCATCGACCGCATCATCGTGCGCGGTCTGATGGGCGCGATGACAAACCCCTCGCGCGGCGACAAGCCGCAGGCAGCCTGGGCGCAACGGCTTTATTTCGCGCACACCAATGCGGTCGAGAACCTGGTGGTGTTTGCGACCCTGGTGCTGATCCTCGACGCGCAAAGCCACTGGACACAGAGCACGGCGATCGCCTGTGCGGTCTATTTCTGGGCCCGGCTGGCGCATGTGATCGTCTACGCCATGGGCGTGCCGGTGTTGCGCACGCTCGCCTTCGCAGTCGGTTTCATGGCGCAAGTCGCGCTGGTGCTGGCGGTGTTTGGGAAACTCTAGTTCGGTAGCGCTCGTTCAATAAGCGCGCGCAGGTCGAGACCGCGCGGCAGCAGGCCGAAGGCGGCGCTGTCACCGTCGAGCCGCCCGGCGCAGAAGGCATCCGCCACAGCCGGCGGCGCGTGCTTGATGAGCAACGCGCCTTGCAAGGCCAGCACCAGATCGCGCGTCAGCGCGCGCGCTTGGCGCTCGTCGTTGCGCTTGGGCGCGGCCAGCTTGTCGAGGAACGCGTCCGCAAAGGCTTTAAGCCGCGCGTCGCCGGTGTCGAGCTCGCGGCGCAGCACGGCGACGGCGTTCGGTGTGCGTGAAAGCGCGCGGAGCACGTCCAGGCACATGACGTTGCCGGAGCCCTCCCAGATCGAGTTGACCGGCGCCTCGCGGTAGAGCCGCGGCATGATGCTGTCCTCGATGTAGCCGGACCCGCCGAGCACCTCCATCGCCTCGTAAGTGAGCGTCGGCGTGCGCTTGCAGATCCAGAATTTGGCCGCCGGTGTCACCACGCGGCGGTAGACCAGCGCGGCCTCGTCGTCCTCGTCATAGGCGCGCGCCAGCCGGAAGGTGAGCGCGGCGGCCGCTTCCGATTCGAGCGCCATGTCGGCCAGCACGTTTTCCATCAGCGGCTGGTCGATCAGCTTCTTCTGGAACGCCGTGCGATGGCGAGCATGATGCAAGCCTTGCGCCACCGCCTGCCGCATCAATCCGGACGAGCCGATGCAGCAGTCGAGCCGCGTGTAGTTGCCCATCTCGATGATGGTCGGGATGCCGCGCCCTTCCTCGCCGACCAGTTGCGCATAGGCGCCGTGAAATTCCACTTCACTTGAGGCGTTCGACTTGTTGCCGAGCTTGTCCTTCAGCCGGTTGATGTGCAGCGCGTTGCGGGACGCCGTCCGGGCAAAAGCGCGGCATGAAAAAGCAGCTCAAGCCTTTCGGCCCATGCGCCAAAACAAGAAAAGCATCGCACATCGGCGCCGACATGAACCATTTGTGCCCATGCAGGCGAAACGTGCCGTCGCCGGCGGGTTCCGCGCGCGTGACATTGGTGCGCAGATCCGAGCCGCCTTGGTTCTCGGTCATGCCCATGCCGATCAGCGCCGACTTTCTTCTCGGCGATCGGCACAAAACGCGCGTCATAGTCGCGCGCGTCGATTTTCGGCAGCCATTGTTTGGCGATGTCGGGCGCCTGGCGCAACGTCGGCACCGAGCCGTAGGTCATGGCGATCGGGCAATAGACGCCGCTCTCGATTTGCGTGAGCATGTAGGTGCCGGCGGCGCGCGCGACATGCGCGCCGGGCTTGCGGCTCGGCCCAGGGGCTCGCATGCAGGCCTGCGCGAAGTGCGATCGCCATCAGTTCATGCCAGGCCGGGTGAAATTCGACCTCGTCGACGCGGTGGCCATAGCGGTCGAACGAGCGCAGCACCGGCGGATATTTGTTGGCGTCGAAGCCAAGCTTGACGGTGTCCGGTTTGCCGAGCGTGGCGCCGAGCGTCGTCAAGCCCGTCTTCCGCCCAGCCCGCGCCTTCGCGCTTGACCGCGGCGCGCAAAACCGCGTCGCTGGCGAACAGGTTATAGGGCTCGAGCGGCGGCGGCTGGTTGGCGACCTCGAACATGGATGGCCTCCGGCAAGGGAGGCCAGTCTACCAGCCGAATCAGGGAAACAGCGCGACCTGTTCCAGTCCCGTCGTCTCCGGCCAGCCCATGACCAGATTCATGTTCTGGATCGCCTGACCGGACGCGCCTTTCACCAGATTGTCGAGCGCCGAGATAACGATGGCGCGGCCCGGGATGCGGTCGTTGGCAACGCCGATAAAGGTCATGTTGGAGCCGCGCACATGGCGCGTCTGCGGCATCTCGCCGAAGGGCAAAACATGGACGAATGGTTCCTTCATGTAGAACTTTAAAAGCATTTCATGAAGTTCCTGCGGGGTCCGCCCGCGCCGCCCCCGCACGTAAATGGTCGAGAGGATGCCGCGGTTCATCGGCACCAAATGCGGCGTGAAGGTCACGATCACTTCGCGCCCAGCGGCGAGCGAGAACTCCTGGTCGAGCTCTGCCATGTGGCGGTGGCCGCCGACACCATAAGCGTTGAAGCCTTCGGAGACTTCCGAGAACAGCATCGCTTCCTTGGCTGCCCGGCCCGCTCCGGTCATGCCGGACTTTGCGTCGATCACGATCTCGTCGAGATCGATCGCCTTGTTCTTGATCAGCGGAATGAGCGGCAGTTGCGCGCAGGTCGTATAACAGCCGGGATTGGCGACGAGCCGCGCGCGTCTGATCTCGCGTCGGTGGATCTCGGCAAGGCCATAGACGGCCTCCGCCTGCAGTTCGGGCGCATGGTGGTCGTGGCCGTACCATTTCGCATAAGCCGCCGTATCGGCAAGCCGGAAATCGGCCGAGAGGTCGATCACCTTGGTCGACGGCGACGCAGCAAGCAGCGCCTTGAGCACTTTCTGTGTGGTGGCATGCGGCAGCGCGCAGAAGGCAACGTCAAGGCCGGCGTCCGCCCAGTCGAGGCCGTCGAGCGCGACCAAGGTCGGCAGATCGAATGGCGAGAATTGCGGGAACACTTCGCGCATGGCCTTGCCGGCGCTGCGCTCGGCGGTCAGCAGCGAGATCTCGCTGCGCGGATGGCGCAGCAGCATGCGCACGAGCTCGGAGCCCGTATAGCCGGAGGCACCCAGAACGCCGATCTTTGCTTTTGTCGCCATTGGCTTAATCCTCACAAGTCCACTGTCTTAACGAACGACCGGACCGGGGCCAACAGCGCGGATTGTCAGGACAACAAATGCCGCGGACCCTGATCCGGCGGCACGGGAAAACGACGACTAGCGGCGCGCCCGTGCCGGGGTGGCACGGCGGCGGCGAGGCGTTAATGCGAAATGCGTCGTCATGGCGCGCCATATAGGACCGCCGCGCCAGGCGGTCAAGTTAGCAAAAAGCAAGAAGGCCGCCCTCACGGCGGCCTTCCTCTGCGACGAAACGCGGTCTCAGCCGTTCGGGTCCCACGCCACCGGGACCATCTGGTAGCCGCTGGCGGTCGACTCGATATGCCCGACGCACGGATACGGGAAATGATAGCCCGACACGATCATCTTTTCCGCCGCAGCCATCTCGTAGAATTTCTTGCGGGTCGCGACGGCCTGGTTGCCGTCGTTGTCGAAGATCGCCTGCCAGGTCGGATTCTTGACGAACAGCGAGGGGATGTTCGTCACGTCGGATTGCACCAGCATCTTCTTCGAACCCGAAGCCAGCGCAAATGACATGTGCCCCGGCGTGTGGCCGGGCGTATAGATCGAGGTGATGCCCGGCGCCAATTCCTTGTCGGCCTCATAGGGCGTCACTTTCAGCCCGGCCATCATCTTCTTCACGTTCGGAAACTGCGCCTTGTTGAAACCGTTCGCCTTCGAGGCATTGGCGTCGTCACTCCAGAACGCGAGCTCGGGCGCCGGCACTTTGATCTCGGCATTCGGAAAGGCCACGCTGCCGTCGGCATTCTTCAATCCGCCTACATGGTCACCGTGGAAATGCGAGATGATGACGATGTCGATCTGCTTGGGATCGATGCCAGCCGCTTCCATGTTGAGACGGGCCTGGCCGACCGCGCCCTTGCTCTTGGCGTGCGCGCCAAGTCCGTTGCCGGTATCGATGGCGACCAGCTTGGAGCCGGTGTTGACGATCATCGGGCTGAACGGAATGGTCACCTTGCCGTCCGGCATATAGGCGTCGGCAGCCGCCTTGATCGCCTGGTCTTTACTAACATTGACCACGAACTTGTCTGGCATCGGGAAGGTGCGCGCACCGTCCATGAGCTGGATGATCTCGAAGTCGCCCATCTTGTACCGGTAGACGCCGGTGCCTTTGCCGGCGGGCGCAGCCGCACGCGCGACCGTCCCCATCAGTGGCGCCAGTGCCGATGCAGCCGTCGCCGCTGCGACGGTCGCGAATAACGTGCGGCGTGTCAAATGCGTCATAGAGGTCCTCCCCTGTGTGTCCTGCCCCCGACAGCGCGACGCCTGGTCGGCGCGCGCAATCCTGCACGGACAGATAAAACCGATTGTGCTGGTTTATTCCTCGGCCACGCCCGCCTTTGTCGAAAGCGGGCCGCGTCGGAACAGACCCGGCAGGCCGATCATCCTGCGGGCCTGCGAACGCTGCAAGTGGGGGGTTCACCAGATCCAGCGCAAACCGACCGCGATAACGTCGCCCAGCGTCAGCAGCACCGCCGACCAGACGAAAGCCGAGGTGAAATTGGCGAACTGAAAGCGCCAATACGGCATCTCGAAAATGCCGGCAACCAGCGGTACCGAGGCCCGCAACGGCCCAAAAAAGCGGCCGATGAAGATGCCGGGGATGCCCCAGGTCTTCACGAACGCCTCCCCGCGCGGGATCAAGGTCGGATGGCGCGACAGCGGCCACATACGCGCGACCGAATACTCGAGCTTGAGCCCAATCCAGTAGGACAGCCAGTCGCCCAGGGCCGCGCCGAGCGCACCGCCGATCCAGACCGGCCAGAAATTTATGCCGCTCGGACCGATCATCGCCCCGATTGCCACCAGCACGCCCCAGGCAGGAATTAACAATGAAATGAAGGCGAGCGATTCACAAAAGGCAAGCACGAAGACGACGGGACCTGCCCATGTCTCGTGCTCATGCACAAAATCGGCGACTTGGTGGACGATGTCTTGAAGATGCATCGGGAGGCAAATCGGCGGCTTCCCCTGACATACCCAGCCGCCGTAGGGTCACTTTCACCTCTAGCCCAACCGCAGGCGCACGGCTAGTGCAGCAACTTCGGCGCATGCCGCGCAGAATGTGGTATCGAACGGCTCGCGAGGCCACTTTTTAGGCAGTCTTTCGCGGTGAATGCCGCCACTTTCAGGCCTCATGCCATGGCATAGTAGCTGGCAGACGAATCGCTTCGTTCCTATCTAGAAATTTCCCATGGCCAAATCCGCGACCAAGAAAAAGCCGCCTGCGCAGCGCGACCTGTTCGACAGCCCGAAGCGGGCCGCGAAAGCGCGCGCGCGCGGTTCCGCCGCCCGCAAGCCCGCGCGCGGCAAACCCGCCAAACCGTCCAAGGCCGCAAAGCCGTCGGCGCGCGCCGTAGGCGACAGTTCCTACACCGCCAAGCATATCGAGGTGCTGGAGGGGCTCGAGCCTGTCCGTCGCCGCCCCGGCATGTATATCGGCGGCACCGACCAAAAGGCACTGCATCACTTGTTCGCTGAAGTGATCGACAACGCCATGGACGAGGCGCTCGCCGGTCATGCCGACTGGATCGACGTCGAGATGGAGGCGAATGGCTTCATCTCCGTCACCGACAACGGTCGCGGCATTCCGGTCGATCCGCATCCGAAGTTCAAGTCGAAATCGGCGCTGGAAGTGATCATGTGCACGCTGCACGCCGGCGGCAAATTCGACTCCAAGGTTTACGAAACCTCGGGCGGCTTGCACGGCGTCGGCGTCTCGGTCGCCAATGCGCTATCCGACCGCATGGAAGTCGAAGTTGCGCGCGATCAGACGCTTTACAAAATGGCCTTCGAGCGCGGCAAACCGAAGGGCAAACTGGAAAAAGCCGGCCGCGCGCCAAACCGGCGTGGCACCAAGATCCGGTTCCATCCCGACGCGCAGATTTTCGGACCCAAGGCCGCTTTCGATCCCGAGCGCGTGTTCAAGATGACGCGCTCGAAAGCCTATCTGTTCGGCGGCGTCGAAATTCGCTGGCGCTGCGACAAGGCGCTGCTGAAAGGCGTCGAGGACGTGCCGGAGAAGGCGACGTTCCATTTTGAGCAAGGTCTGAAGGACTACCTCTCCGAACAACTCGAGGGCACGACGCTCGTCCATCCGGAAATCTTTTCCGGCACCCACGGCAAGGTCGGCGCGCATGGCGCCGTGCAATGGGCGGTGGCCTGGACGGCCGATGCCGACGGCTTCCTCAACTCCTACTGCAACACGATTCCGACGCCCGACGGCGGTACGCATGAATCGGGCTTGCGTACCGCATTGCTGCGCGGGCTGAAGGACCATGCCGCGCGCGTCAATCAGGAAAAGCGCGCGGCGCCGGTCACCTCGGACGACATCATGACCGGTGCCGGCTGCATGCTGTCGGTGTTCGTGCGCGAGCCGGAATTCCAGGGCCAGACCAAGGACCGCCTCGCCACGGCGGAAGCCCAGCGCATCGTCGAACAGGCGATCAAGGACCCGTTCGACCACTGGCTTGCCGCTAATCCGATGGCGGCGAACAAACTCTTGGATTTTGTCATCGAGCGCGCGGACGAACGCGTCCGCCGCCGCCAGGAAAAAGACATCGCGCGCAAAACCGCGGTGCGCAAGCTGCGCCTGCCCGGCAAGCTCGCCGACTGCACGTCATCCGCGTCGGAGGGCTCGGAAATCTTCATCGTCGAGGGCGACAGCGCCGGCGGCTCCGCCAAGCAAGCGCGCGACCGTAGAACGCAAGCCGTGCTGCCGCTGCGCGGAAAAATCCTCAACGTCGCCTCCGCCGGCAAAGACAAGCTCGCCCAGAACGCCCAGCTCGGCGATCTCATGCAGGCGCTCGGCGTTGGCACCGGCGCGCACTACAACGAAAAGGATTTGCGCTACGAGAAGGTCATCGTGATGACCGACGCTGACGTCGACGGCGCCCACATCGCCTCGTTGTTGATCACCTTCTTCTACCGGCAGATGCCCAAGCTCATCGACGGCGGCCATCTCTATCTCGCGGTGCCGCCGCTTTACCGCCTGTCGCACGGCGGCAAGATCGTCTATGCGCGCAACGACAAGCACAAAGACGAACTGATGAAGAAGGAATTCCACGCCAACGCGAAGGTCGAGATATCCCGCTTCAAGGGCCTCGGCGAAATGATGGCGGCGCAGTTGAAGGAAACCACCATGGCTCCGTCCAAGCGCACGCTGTTGCGCGTGGTTCTGGTGGAGAAGGAGCGCAAGCCCACCGCCAAGGCGGTCGAGCACCTGATGGGCACGAAGGCGGAAACGCGCTTTGCCTTCATTCAGGAGCACGCCGAGTTCGCCAAGGAAGAGATGCTCGACGTTTAGCGCATGATCCCGAAAAAGCCTGTCCCCGACCTGATCGGGGATGGGAACCGGTTTTCGACGAAGATCATGCGCAAAAATAATTCAGGGGAGCACAATGATTCGGTCTGAATGGATTGTGCTCTAAGACCTACCGGCACTTCCTCAGCAGCGGCGTCGGACTGCCTCTCATCACCACGATGCCGTTCTTGACCCTGACGGGCCCGCCGACGGACTGGGTGAACAAAGTGCGCCGCGTATTGTCTTGAATCTTGAAAACGAGTTTCTGGCGCTCCTCATCGGCCTCGCCGGGATGCAACAGCACAATCACGGACAGTTCCGTATCGGACACCTTGTCGGCCGCCAGCACGCTGTAGCGGTTGAGCCGATAGTCCTGGCCGAGGTGTTGGTCCTCGAGGACGACGCCCGGCGCCGGCTCGCTGATCTCGACATGTGGATTGGCAGGCGAAGCGGGCGCCGCGCAATCGATGGCCCAGGTGCCGAGCAGGCCGAACTGCTTGAACAATTGCTCGGGCGACGGCCCCTCGCCCGGGGCAGCGGCAGTTGGCACGGCGGTTGCGATCATGGCGGTTGTAAAAAGCACGACAAAAACCGCCCCGACGCGCATGATGATACGCTCCTCAGCTTTGTCCGACGCCCCGCGCCAGCATAGCAGCGCTTCGCGCGACGGCAATGCGCGGGCGCGCGTGTGGTATCGTTTGCGACCATCGCGGCACACCGGACCGACAGCATGAGCGCAACACGCCCTGCCGAAAAGAAAGGCATGCCGGGCGACCTGTTCGGCCACCCGCGCGGGCTCACCTTCCTGTTCGCGACGGAAATGTGGGAGCGCTTTTCCTATTATGGGATGCGCTCGCTGCTCGTCCTCTACATGATCCAATACCTGCTCAAGCCGGCGCAGGCCGACAATGTGCTCGGCCTCGGCATCTTTCACCGCGCGCTGGAAGCCGTGTTCGGCCCGCTCGCCGCGCAGCCTTTCGCCTCGCAGATCTACGGCTTCTACACCGGGCTCGTTTATCTCACGCCGATCTTCGGCGGCCTTCTGGCCGACCGCCTGCTCGGCCAGCGCCGCACCGTCATCCTCGGCGCGGGCCTCATGGCCGTCGGCCATTTCATGATGGCCTTCGAGCATCTTTTTTTGTTCGCGCTCCTCGTGCTCATTCTCGGCAATGGCTGCTTCAAGCCAAACATCTCAACACAAGTGGGCCAGCTTTACGCTCCAGGCGACCGCCGCCGCGACCGCGCCTTTTCGATCTTCTATGTCGGCATCAATCTCGGCGCGTTTCTGGCGCCGCTCGTCTGCGGGACATTAGGCGAAGAAATCGGCTGGCATTACGGCTTTGCCGCCGCCGGCGTCGGCATGACCATCGGCCTCATCATCTATCTCGTCGCGGCGCCGGCGCTGCCAAGAGATGCCTTTGCGCGCCGCGCGGCACACGCGCCCCTCACACGCCGCGACGGACAGGCAATTCTCGCCATCCTTGCGCTGATGGTGCCGGTGAGCCTGTTCTGGGCAACCTACGAGCAACAGGGCAACACCATCGTTTTATGGGCGAATAACTTCACAGACCGTCATCTCACCGCTGGTTTCGAAATTCCGGTTACCTGGTTTTTGGCGCTCAACCCGTTCATGATTTTTGCGTTCACGCCGTTCGTAGTGTCGCTATGGCGCTGGCAGGGACCGCGCGAGCCCTCGACCGTCGTGAAGCTGGTCATCGGCTTGCTTCTCAATGCCGCATCGTGGCTGATCATGTTTGCCGCCGCGCATGCCGCCGGTTCAGGACAAGCAAGCTGGCTGTGGCTGTTTGCCTTTTTTGCAGTCATCACCACCGGCGAGCTTTATCTGTCGCCGACCAGCCTGTCGCTCATCACCAAGGTGGCGCCGCTTCATCTTCTGTCTATGATGATGGGCGTGTGGCTGGCGACCAATTTCATCGCCGGCTTTCTCGCCGGCTATCTCGGCACCTTCTGGTCGAGCATGAGCAAGACTGATTTCTTTTTGCTGTTGGCCGTGCTGTCCGCCGCCGGCGGCGTCACGATTGCGCTGATACAGCGGCCGCTCGCTGCGGTGCTGAAGGATTAAAGCCTGTCTTATTAAAATGAGAGTCGTGTTCGCCGCCCGCTCGAAAGCAGCCAGCAAGATGCCAAGGCTTATCGAATGAGGATCATGGCGCGGCGGCCCCACGATGACCGCCCGCGCAAATAGGGAGGTTCAGATGTTGTGGACTCCACTGCGCGCGATTCTGTTCGGCCTCACCATTATCGCAATCTCGATCTCGCCATCGCTGGCATTCAAAAAAACCAACCTGCCCGGGACTCGCTCCAAGGATTACATGAAGGATCTGTGCAGCAGCAGTCATGGCCAATATGTCGAAGGCCAGGGTCAGTATGGCTGCGTTTCGAATTGCGGTGACCAGAACCGCGAAAGCGACGCTTGCGGCATCAACTGTAGCGACAAGACCAACAAGTGCTATGGCTGGACGCCGGCGCGCAAAATAACGAACCGCTCGCCGAAGGCGATCCTGCACCCGTCCATCCGCTCCCTTAAATCGAACGGCAAATAGCGCCAGCCGGATCGCCAAAAGTCCCGGGCGTGGCCGCAGCGTCAATCGAGCGGCAGCCCGGCATAGTTCTCCGCCAGCGACACCGAAGCTGCGTGCGAGCTCGACACATAGTCGAGCTCAGCCAGTTGCCGCTTCATGTCGAACGCGGCGTAGTCGCCGCCGACTTGCCGGTGCAGCATCTGCGTCATCCACCAGGAGAACCGCTGGCCCTTCCAGACCCGGCGCAGGCAGGTCTTCGAATAATTCTCCAGCCCGTCGTTCTGTTGCTTCTTGTAGAAGCGATCGAGCGCGCGCGACAGATAGACGACGTCGGCCATCGCCAGGTTCATGCCCTTGGCGCCGGTCGGCGGCACGATGTGCGCGCTGTCGCCGGCCAGAAACAAGCGGCCGTGCCGCATCGGCTCGGTGACGAAACTGCGCATGGGCGTCACGCCCTTTTGCAAAATCTTTCCCTGCTTGAGCGGGCGCACGCCGTTCAGCCGCGAGGTCAGTTCGTCCCAGATGCGATCGTCGGACCACTGCGCGATGTCTTCGTCGGGCGCGACCTGCAGATAAAGCCGCGACAGTTCCGGCCCGCGCATGGAAAACAGCGAGAAGCCGCGCTCGTGAAACGAGTAGATGAGTTCCTTCTCCGGCGGCGGTGAATCCGACAGAATGCCGAGCCAGCCATAAGGATAGACCCGGTCATAACCCGACCACGATCCCGCCGGCAGGCTCGGCCGGGTGACCCCGTGAAAGCCGTCGCAGCCGGCGATGAAATCGCACTCGATCTCCTGCACCTTGCCGCCGTGCTTGAAACGGATCTTCGGTTGCTCGCTGGTGAAATCGTGCACGCTCGTATCGGTCACCTCGAACAGGATCTGTCCGCCCTGCCCGAGCCGGTGCGCGATCAGGTCGGTCACGACTTCCTTCTGGTCGTAGATATAAACGTGCTTGCCGATCAGCTTGCTGAAGTCGAGCTTGTGCGCCTCGCCGTTGAAGCCGAGGAAGATGCCGTCATGCACCATGGCTTCGCGCTGAAGGCGCGCGCCGACGCCGGTCTTGACCAGCATGTCGGCGACCCAGTTCTCCATCAGGCCGGCGCGCACACGCGCTTCGCAATAGGCGCGGCTGCGATCCTCGACGATGATCGATTCAATTCCGGCCAGCTTGAGAAGATGGGCGAGCATCAGGCCGGCAGGCCCGGCGCCGACAATGCCGACTTGAGTGCGCATGACGAATCTCCCGGCGGATCAAACAGAGCCTGCACTAAAGGCGCTGCGGCAGACTGGCAAAAGGGACGTAGCCCGGAAAGACTTGAACAAATTTCCGGCGCTTAATCGGATGGCCAGCCATAGCGCGGCACGCGCGCCCGGTAGGCGCGGTAGACGTTGCCGAATTTGGCTTCGAGATAACGTTCCTCGCGCCGCACCACGCCGCGGTGCAGCACAAAGACAAAGACCACGGTCATGACCAGCATCCAGTCGGAGGCAAGCAGGACTGACAGTCCGATCAGGCCCAGGACGAGGCCGACATAGATCGGATTGCGCAGCCAGGCGAACACACCATCGGTGACAATCGCGATCGAAGGCTGCCACGGCTCGATATGCGTGCCGGCGCGGCGGAAAGCGAGCATGGCCGGAATGGCGAGCGCCGCCGAAGCGGTCCACAGGATCACGGTGATGGTCACGCGCGCCGGCCACGGTAGCAGCACCGTCAACACATAGGCCGGCGCCAACCAGTCAAGCAGGAGACCGAGCCCAATCGCAGTTGCCGCCAGCAAGGGCGGCGGCGCAACGACACCTGCGTTATCGCGTCGCTCGGTCATTTCTCTTTTGTTTCTTTGTCTCATTTGCACCGACAACGCTGAACCGTCCGTCGTGGTTCAAGCGGTCAGCCATTCGGTGAGCGCCGCGTTCACCGCATCGGGCTGTTCGAGAGTCGACAAGTGCCCGCAACTGGGCACGGTGACCAGCCGCGCACCTGGAATAGCCGCGGCGATCTCCTGCGACAGCTTCGGCGGCGTGAGCGTGTCGCCGTCGCCGACCAGCACCAAAGTCGGACATTTGATATTCGCCAAGGGCGGCCGCGAGTCGATCCGGCCGATCAGTGCCTTTTGTTGGCGGGCGAACGCTTCGACACCGGTATCGGCCGCCATCTCGCGTATGATCCGTATGAGCACCTCATCGCCATGCCGGCTCTCGTGCAGGAACCGCGGGATCAGCGTTTCAACAACTTCAGAGAGCCGCCCCTCCTGCGCCATCGTGACGAGTGCATTGCGTGCCGCCGATTGCTCGGGCGTGTCGGCGCGCGCCGCCGTGTCGAGCAACGCCAGCCGATCCACTCGTTCGGGTGCGAGTCGCTCCATCGCCATCGCGATATAGCCGCCCATCGACAGCCCGGCGAGTGCGAAACGCGGTGGTGCATTGCCGAGGATACGCGCCGCGATGGCATCGATGCTGTCATCGCGCCTATGATCGGCCACCGTGACTTGCCCGTACGGCCACAGCGCGGCGACCTGCGGTGCGTAGAGCCTGGCGCTACACAGCAGCCCTGGAACCAGGATGAGCGGCAAGGGTGACATTTCAGCTCCCGAATGTGAAAAGTTTAATCATTTATGCGACTTATTGCACTGCCACAGCATTGACTTTGCGGCTTTCGAGCCTATGTTCCCGCAAACGGATCGGCTTTGAAGATTCGATCCTGTTCCCCGCGCAAATCAACCAGATTTTCTGTCCGGCGCGGGGCCGGACTTTGAGGTTTTATGTCCTTTTCCCATCTCGGCCTGTCCGACAAGGTGCTCAGCGCCATCGAGGCGGCCGGCTACAAGACGCCCACCCCCATTCAAGAACAAGCCATCCCGCACGTGCTGCAGCGGCGCGACGTGTTAGGCATCGCGCAGACCGGCACCGGCAAGACCGCAGCCTTCGTGCTGCCGATGCTGACCATGCTGGAAAAAGGCCGCGCGCGTGCGCGCATGCCGCGCACGCTCATCCTCGAGCCGACGCGCGAACTGGCGGCCCAGGTCGCTGAAAGTTTCGAGAAGTACGGCAAGAACCATAAGCTCAACGTCGCTCTTATCATCGGCGGCGTTTCCTTCGACGACCAGAACGCCAAGCTGATCCGTGGCGTCGATGTGTTGATCGCGACGCCTGGCCGCCTGCTCGACCATTCCGAGCGCGGCAAGCTGCTGCTGTCCGGCTGCGAACTGCTGATCATCGACGAAGCCGACCGCATGCTGGACATGGGCTTCATCCCCGACATCGAGCGCATCGGCAAGCTGGTGCCATTCACCCGGCAGACCTTGTTCTTCACCGCGACCATGCCGTCGGAAATTCAGCGTATCGCCGACAATTTCCTGCACAATCCGGTGCGCGTGGAGGTCTCCAAGCCCGCCACCGCCGCCACCACGATCACTCAGTTGTTGGTGGCGACCGGCCGCGATCCGCACGAAAAGCGCGAGACGCTGCGCAACCTGATCCGCTCCGCCGATAATTTCAAAAACGCCATCGTCTTCTGCAATCGCAAGCGCGAGGTTGCCCAGTTGCACCGCTCGTTGCTGCGCCACAAGTTCAACGCTGCCGCGCTGCATGGCGACATGGACCAGGCTGCGCGCACCGCCGCGCTTAAATCGTTCCGCAACGGCGAGGTCACGTTGCTGGTGGCGTCCGACGTCGCCGCGCGCGGCCTCGATATTCCGGCGGTCAGCCACATCTTCAATTTCGACGTACCGCACCACCCCGACGATTACGTCCACCGCATCGGCCGCACCGGCCGCGCCGGCTTGACGGGCACCGCCATCACCATCGTGGCGCCGATCGACAGCAAGGCGGTCGGCGCGATCGAGCGGCTGATGGGGCAGACCATTCCCTGGGCCGGCCGCGAGCCCGCACCGGCCGAAACGCGCGATGCGACTGCCGGCGGCGACAAGCGCAATGCGCGCTCCAACCACCGCCGTGGCGGCCGCCGTCCGCAACGCCAGCATGACGACGGCCCAGTCCGCGCCGGCGACCGCCCCTCGGCGCCCGCGCCGCGTGTGGCCGTCGAGACCGGTGACACCGGTCACTTGCCCGCCTTTCTGCTGCGTCCGGTCACAGCAAAAGTCTGAATGTGCCGGTCGCGGCACGGCCTGTTCGGCCATAGCCTGCCGCAATACGTCGCAGGGTAGGTATTTACCCCGCATTCATCTCCCTCGGTTACGGTTCCATTGGGACCCGCGGCCATGGACGGCCAGCGTGAAGGCAAGGACGTGCCATGACTGCGCCGAACGACGAACACCAAAGAACCCTGGCGTTCGCCGAGATCGCACTTGAGCAGATCAGGGCGCTGGGCCAGCCGGCAACTCCGCGCAACTACGAAATCTGGTACGCCTACGCGACCGGCTACAAGCCGTCCCTCAACCAACAGATCAACGAAGCGCTGAAACAAAAAGGCTCGCTCACCGAGGCCGAGCTCGATCGGCTCTACGCAGCGCATCTATCGCCCGTGCGCCTGTCCGAGAAGATCGACAATGTCGGCACCCAGGTGGTGGACGAAATCGAGCAGGTGATGGCGATGATCGACGCCGCCACCGGTTCGGCGAACAACTACACCGAAAGCCTCGTCGATATGAGCGCGAAGCTGTCCGATTCGCGCGACCGCGAGACGCTGCGCGCAATCGTCGAGACCCTGGTGCACACCACCAAGGAAATGGAAGCCTCCAACAGGCAACTCGAGGAATGGCTCAACGCCTCGAAACAGGAAATCAACGAGCTACGTGAAAATCTCGAGGCGGTCCGTACCGAGAGCCTGACCGATCCGCTCACCCAGCTCGCCAACCGCAAATTCTTCGACACCACGCTGGAAGAGGCCATTGCCGAAGCGCGCGCCAAGAACGAGGCGCTGTCGCTGATGATGACCGACATCGACCATTTCAAGAAGTTCAACGACAGCTTCGGCCATTTGACCGGCGACCAGGTGCTTCGCCTGGTGGCCTCCTCGGTGAAGAGCAACGTCAAGGGCCAGGACACCGCCGCCCGCTACGGTGGGGAAGAATTCGCCATCATCCTTCCCAACACGGTGCTGCGTTCGGCCATCACGGTCGCCGATCACATCCGCCGCGCCGTGATGACCAAGGAACTGATGAAGCGTTCGACCGGCGAACATCTCGGCCGCGTGACGATCTCGATCGGCGTTGCCACCCTGCAGCGCAACGACTCCGCGCAGAGCCTGATCGAACGCACCGACAACTGCCTCTATGCCGCCAAGCGCCATGGCCGCAACCGCGTGATGTCGGAATCGGACCCGGAAGTGACCGTCGTCGGCGACAACCGCGCAGGTTGCCTGACCGCCGCTTCGTACTTAGGGCGCGATCCGTTTGGATTGTATCACGCTGCCTTCCGAACATCGTCCTCGTGCATGATCTTTTCCGAAAACCGGTTTCCACCCGCGGTCGGGTCGGAGGCAGGCTTTTTCGGGATCATGCGCTAGCGCGTCAACTTCGCCCGTTTCTTCTTCGCCGCTTTGACCGTTTTGGCGTGCGGCTGCCTGTGCGCCGGCCTTTTCGCGCGGGCGCGCTTGCCGCGCTTTTGCCGATGCGCCGCCGCGACTGCCGCGCGCGTCCATTCGGCCAGTTCATCGGGATCGTCGTATAGCCGTTCCGGCAGCCGCCAGAACGAATTGACCGTGACGACTTTGCCGGACCTCGTCTGTGTGTAGCTGAACGGCCGCGAGCCTTCCGCCGCAAACCGCGGCACGGTCGTCTCGTCCGCCTTGAAATAGAGCTCGCCGCGCAGGAACATGGAAAAGCAGACGTCGTCGGCATAAAGGCCGAAACCGGAGAACATGCGCCTGACACTGACCGGACCGAAGGCGGCGAACAGCTCGGCGATGTCGTCGCGATCCACCGGCTGCGCCCCAGGGCGGCGGATTTAGCGCGCGGCGCTTTCGTCCGTCTGCAATGTCGCCGGTGTGATCTGCACGCTCTCGCCGCAGCCGCAGGCGCTGGTCTGGTTGGGATTGCTGAACACGAACTGCGCGGACAGCTTCTCGGTCTTGTAATCCATCTCGGTGCCGAGCAGGAACAGGACCGCCTTGGGATCGATCAGGATCTTGACGCCCTTGTCCTCGACCACCTCGTCGTTCGGCTCGACCTTGTCGGCATAGTCCATGGTGTATTCCATGCCGGCGCAGCCGCCGTTTTTCACGCCGACGCGCAAGCCCGCCACCGGTTTCTCGGCCTGCGCCATCACGGCCTTGATGCGCTGAGCGGCGGCTTCTGTGAGCCGCATCACTTGCGGGCGCGGTCGGGGTTGAGCTTGAGCCATGGCAGTCCTGGTCCTTCAACCGATTTATTTAATGTCTCACTTAAAGATTACCACATGTTGAGCACGAGGCGCGCCTCGTCCGACATGCGGCTCGGGTCCCAGGGCGGTTCCCATACCACCGCGACCGTCGCCTCTTTCACGCCCGGGACGCTGGCGACCGCATTCTCAACCTGAATGGGCAGTTCCTGCGCCGCCGGACAATTGGGCGAGGTCAGCGACATGTCCACTTTCACCGCGCGGTCGTCGCCGATATCGACCTTGTAGATCAGCCCGAGCTCGTAGATGTCGGCCGGAATTTCCGGATCGTAGACGGTCTTCAGCGCGGAGATGATGTCGTCGGTGAGCTTGGTGAGCTCGCCTTCGGGCAGCGCCGGGGAGCCGCTGACGGCAACATTCTCCTTCGGCTGCTCTGGCGGGGTCTCGGCCACCGGCGGGGTGGTATCGGTTTCGTCGGTCATGCGAACATGTCCTGCGCCTTGGCGAGCGAGGCAACCAGCGCGTCGACCTCGCCTTTGGTGTTGTAGAGGGCAAACGATGCCCGGCAGGTGGCGGTGAGGCCGTAGCGGGCGAGCAACGGCATCACGCAATGGGTGCCGGCGCGCACGGCGACGCCCTGGCGATCGATTACAGTCGCCACATCGTGGGGGTGCGCGCCTTTCATTTCGAACGAGACCACCGGGCCCTTGTCTCTGGCGTTGCCGATGATGCGCAGCGAATTGATCGCGCCCAGCTTCTCATGCGCGTATTTGATCAACTCGCTTTCATGCGCGCGGATGCGTGCCTTGCCGATCGCATTGACGTAATCGATCGCAGCAGCAAGCCCGATGGCCTGCACGATCGGCGGCGTGCCGGCCTCGAAGCGGTAAGGCGGCTCGCCATAGGTAATGCGATCCTCGCTCACGTCCTGGATCATCTCGCCGCCGCCGTTGAAGGGCGGCATGACGCTAAGATGCTCGTATTTGCCATAGAGCACGCCGATGCCGGTCGGTCCGTAGATCTTGTGGCCGGTGAAGACGTAGAAATCGCAGTCGATGTCGCGCACGTCCACATCCAGGTGCACAGCCGCCTGCGAACCGTCGACCAGCACCGGAATGCCGCGCGCATGCGCGATGCGCGTCACCTCCTTGACCGGCACCAGCGTGCCGAGCGCGTTCGACATCTGCGTGATGGCGACCAATTTGGTGCGCGGGCCGAGCAGCTTTTCGAATTCGTCGACGAGGAAATTGCCCTCGTCGTCGATCGGCGCCCATTTGATCACCGCGCCCTGCCGCTCGCGCAGGAAATGCCAGGGCACGATGTTGGAATGGTGCTCCATGATCGAGAGCACGATCTCGTCGCCCGGCTGGATGTGCTCGCGCCCGAACGTATAGGCGACCAGGTTGATCGCCTCGGTGGCGTTGCGGGTGAAAATGATTTCTTCGCTGCGCCCGGCATTGAGAAACGTCTGCACGGTCGCGCGCGCGCCTTCGTAGGCTTCCGTCGCCTCATTGGCGAGGAAATGCAGGCCGCGGTGCACGTTGGCGTATTGCTCGGTATAGGCCTTGTTGAGGCGGTCGAGCACGGCTTGCGGCTTCTGCGCGGAGGCGGCGTTGTCGAGATAGACCAGCGGCTTGCCATAGACCTGCATCGCCAGCGCGGGGAAGTCCGCGCGGATGCGGGCAATGTCGTAGGTACTGGTGGCGTGCACGTTCATGCCTGGCTCAACCCCTCGCCCCCAGCCATGTCAGCGCCGCACCCATGAGCGCCTCGCGAATGCCGTCATGCGCGATCTCGTCCATGGTCTCGCCGATGAAGGCCTGGATCAACAGCGCCTCGGCTTGCCTTTCCGGGATGCCGCGCGACATCAGGTAAAACTTGAGCTGCTCGTTCGGCGCCGACGTCGTCGCGCCGTGGCCGCAGACCACGTCGTCGGCGAAGATTTCGAGTTCCGGCTTGGCGTCGGCCTCCGCCTCGTCGGAGAGCAGCAGCGAGCGCGTCATCATCTTGGCGTCGGTCTTCTGCGCGTGCGGCCTGACCACGATCTTGCCCTGGAACACGCCATGCGCTTGTTCGTCCAGCACCGCGCGGAATTGTTCGCGGCTGTTGCAATGCGCGGCGGCATGCTCGATCAGCAGCGTGGTGTCGGCATGCTGCTTGCCACGCAGCAGCGACACGCCGCGAATGCCGGCATGCGTGTTCTCGCCCGCAAAGCGGATGAAGTTCTGGTTGCGCACGACGTTGATATCGGCGGTGAAGGCGAAGGTGTTGACCTTGGCCTTGGCGCCGATCGAGGCAAGCAGGCTCGCGATGTGCAAGCCTTGGCCGCGCGTGAGCTTGAAATAATCGACCTGCGCTTCGTCCCCGACGACCAGTTCGAGCGCGGCATTGACCTGACCCAAGCCGCCATCGTGATCTTCGATGAAGGTGATCTTGGCGCCCTCACCCACGACGACCAGCGAGCGCAGGAAGACCGAACTCGGCTTGCCGTTGCCGGTGGCAAAAACCAGATGGATCGGCCGCTTGATATCGGCACCCTTGGCGACCTGAATGACGGCGCCATCCCCCATCAGCGCGGTGTTGAGCGCAACCGCGGTATCGTCGGTCGGAAATACCTTGCCGACATGGTCCGCGACCAGTTGGTCGCCTTGCGCCAACGCCTCGGCCAGCGAGCCGACGCTCAGGCCATCTTCAGCCGTCAGATCGGACAGTTCCGCCACGAACGCGCCGCCGACGAACACCAGCCGACGGCAGTCGACGTCCGCCAAAAGCTGGCCGGCATCCTTGGCGCGCGCCTTGGCCGCCGCATCCGGCGGTGCCGCCAACGGATAGGCATCGCGCATCAGCGCGCGCAGGTCGGTGTATTTCCATTCCTCGACGCGGCGGTGCGGCAGGCCGGCCGCTTCGAACTGCTTGAAGGCGCCGGCGCGCAGGCTCGCCACCGCGCCCTTGCCGGGCAACGTCGCGCGTGCGGCTTCGTAAGTCGCGCTCAGCGCCTGCTCCGCCGGAGTCTTGATCGTTGTCACGTCAGCCATCGTCAAGCTGCCTCGCCGGTGTAGTCCGCGTAGCCCTTGGCTTCGAGTTCGATCGCCAGCTCCTTGCCGCCTGTCTTCACGACTTTGCCCTTGGCCATCACGTGCACCACGTCGGGCACGATGTAGTTCAACAGCCGCTGATAGTGGGTGATGACGATCATCGAGCGCTCGGGCGAGCGCAGGGCGTTGACACCGTCGGCGACGATCCTGAGCGCGTCGATATCGAGGCCGGAATCGGTTTCGTCGAGCACGGCCAGGCGCGGCTGCAATACAGACATTTGCAGGATTTCCTGGCGCTTCTTCTCGCCGCCGGAAAAACCGACATTGACCGGACGGCGCAACATGTCCTGACTGATGCCGAGGCCTTTCGCCGTGTCGCGCACCAGCTTCATGAATTCGGGCGTGGACACTTCAGCCTCACCGCGCGTCTTGCGCTGCGCGTTGAGCGCGGTGCGCAAAAAAGTCATGGTGGCGACGCCCGGCACCTCGACCGGATACTGGAACGCGAGAAAGACACCCTTGGCCGCGCGCTCGTCCGGGCCCATCGCGAGGATGCTTTCACCATCGAGCAGCACGTCGCCTTCGAGGATCTCATAGTCGGGCTTGCCGGCCAGCACATAAGCGAGCGTCGACTTGCCGGAGCCGTTCGGCCCCATGATGGCCGCGACCTGGCCTTTCTCGACCGTGAGATCGAGACCGTTCAAAATCTTTTTGCCGTCGATTTCGACGTGCAGGTTTTTGACTTCAAGTAACGACACGTTTTCGTCCTCTCAACAATCCAAATCAGGTTTCATTCACCCGGTCACCCCAGCGCCAGCGCCATTCGCCGTCGGTGCGACTGCGCGCCACGCGCACGAACCAAAACGTAACGACACCGACAGCAACGGCCCAAATCATCCAGGCTTCAAAGTTGGAACGGTCGACCAGCATTTCCATGCCGACGATGGAGCCGATAACGACGGCCATGACGGCGAGCGTTACCGCCCAGCCTTCCCAGCTTGCCGGCGCGGCGCCGTAACCATAGCGTCGCGGTTTGAACCAGTAGCGCATCAAGTTCACCCCACGCTGCCTTCGAGCGAGATTGAAATGAGCTTCTGCGCCTCGACGGCGAACTCCATCGGCAGCTGCTGCAGCACGTCGCGCACGAAGCCGTTGACCACGAGTGCGGTCGCCTCTTCCGCCGACATGCCGCGGCTCTGGCAGTAGAACAGCATGTCTTCGGAGATCTTCGAGGTGGTGGCCTCGTGCTCGAACACGGCGGAGGAGTTCTTCGCCTCGATATAGGGCACCGTGTGCGCGCCGCAGGCGTTGCCGATCAGCAGCGAGTCGCAATTGGTGAAGTTGCGCGCATTGGTCGCCTTGCGGTGCGCAGAAACGAGCCCGCGATAGGTGTTGTTCGACTTACCGGCCGAGATGCCCTTGGAGATGATACGGCTGATCGTGTTCTTGCCGAGATGGATCATCTTGGTGCCCGAGTCGACCTGCTGGTGACCGTTGGAAATCGCGATCGAGTAGAACTCACCGCGCGAACCATCGCCGCGCAGAATGCAGCTCGGATACTTCCAGGTGATGGCCGAACCGGTCTCGACCTGCGTCCAGGAAATCTTCGAATTCTTGCCGCGGCAGTCGCCGCGCTTGGTGACGAAGTTGAAGATGCCGCCCTTGCCGTTGGCGTCGCCCGGATACCAGTTCTGCACCGTCGAATACTTGATCTCGGCATCGTCGAGCGCGACCAGTTCGACCACGGCCGCGTGCAACTGGTTCTCGTCGCGCATCGGCGCGGTGCAGCCTTCCAGATAAGAAACGTAGGCGCCCTTGTCGGCGATGATGAGCGTGCGCTCGAACTGGCCGGTGTTCTGCTCGTTGATGCGGAAGTAGGTCGACAGCTCCATCGGACAGCGCACGCCCTCCGGCACATAGACAAACGAGCCGTCGGAGAACACCGCAGAATTGAGCGTCGCGAAGAAGTTGTCGGAGGTCGGCACGACGGAACCGAGATACTTCTTCACCAGATCGGGATGTTCGCGGATCGCTTCGGAGATCGGCATGAAGATCACGCCGGCCTTCTTCAGCTCCTCCTTGAACGTCGTCGCGACCGAGACGGAATCGAACACGGCATCGACCGCGACGCGGCCGGCCAGCGATTCCCCGCCGGTCATCTCCTCGTCCAGTTCGCTCGGCTCGCCTTGGCGGCGCACGCCGGCGAGGATCTCCTGCTCTTTCAGCGGGATGCCGAGCTTCGCATAGGTCTTGAGGATTTCCGGATCGACCTCGTCGAGAGACGCCAATTCTTTCCGCTTCGGCGCCGAGTAGTAATAGAGATCCTGGTAGTCGATCTTCGGGTAATGCACGCGCGCCCAGTTCGGCTCGCGCATGGTCAGCCAGCGCTTGAAGGCGCCAAGCCGCCACTCGAGCATCCACTCCGGCTCGTTCTTCTTGGCCGAGATGAAACGGACTGTGCTTTCGTCGAGCCCCTTGGGGGCTTTTTCGGATTCGATATCAGTGACGAACCCGTATTTGTATTGATCAACGTCGATGCTTTTGACCTGATCGACGGTCTCGACTACGGCCGGCATTTGTCCCTCCGCTCACGGTTGCAAGGACCGCGGGTTGGATTAAGTCGGTTATGGTGCTGAGCGTGTGTTCGCTGAGCTCATCCCTTGTGGTGAATGGTGTTCGCGGCCGCCACTTACGCGGCGATCCCGCGTCTCTCCTTAACTAATGATCCTGCAAGCATATTCCAAGTTTCCAGGAACCTTTCTACCTCCGCCGCCGTGCTGCTCCAACCGAGGCTGACGCGCACGGCGCCGCGCGACAGTTCGGGCGCGACACCCATGGCCGCGAGCACGACCGAGGGCGTGACCTTGCCGGACGAGCAGGCGGCGCCGGAGGACACCGCTATCCCATTGAGGTCAAAGGCAATTACAGCGGTCTCCGCCTTGACGCCAGGAACCGCGAACAGGCTCGTATTGGGCAGCCGCGCGGCGCCTTCGCCGAAAATCACCGCCTGCGGCGTGATCGCCTTCACGCCTGCTTCCAGCCGCGTGCGCAGCGCCGCTATGTGCGCGGCGTCCGCCTCCCTTGCAGCGTACGCAACCGCAGCGGCCGCGCCGAAGCCGGCGACGCCGGCGACGTTCTCGGTGCCGGCGCGCAAGGAGCGCTCCTGGCCGCCGCCGCGGATCAACGGCTCGGCGATATGGAGGTCGTCGCTTCGGATAAGCGCACCCGCACCCTGCGGCCCGCCCAGCTTGTGGGACGAGATCGTCATCAGATCGGCACCCAGCCGGGACATGTCGCAATTGATTCGGCCGGGGCCCTGGACGGCGTCGACATGCAAGAGCCCGCCGGCGTCGTGCACGGCCTCGGCGATTTCGGCGATCGGCTGAATGACGCCGGTCTCGTTGTTGGCGAGCATGACCGAGATCAGCGGTCTCGCGGCCCGCGCAATGGCCTTTCGCAGAGCATGAACGTCAACGATTCCGGTCGAATCAACCGGCAAAATCTCCCGGTTTTCCGGTAGGAACCGGCCACCGGCGGCCACCGATGGATGCTCGACGGCAGAGACAAAAAGCTTGTCGCACCAGTCGTTTGTGCCGGAATATTCAAGCGCAGGCGTAAGCGCGAGCATATTGGCTTCGCTGGCGCCACTGGTGAAGGTCACGTTTTTGGTCTCGGCCCCGACCAGGGCCGCTACGCTTTTCCGTGCAGTTTCAATAATTTGGCGCGCCGCTCGGCCCTCGGAATGGACCGAGGAGGCGTTTCCCGCCGCATCGAGCACGCGCAACATCGCCTCCCGCGCCTCAGTGCGAAGCGGAGCCGTGGCATTCCAGTCGAAATAGACGCGCTCACTCATGGAATTTGCAGGTATCTAACTACCGTTTGATTGAAGACGCGGCCAAAATGCTTGCATTTTGCCCTGTGGGTCGTGGTAGAAGCCCGACGCCTGTACGGCATGCTTATAACGCGTGCCGCGCTGCTGCACAGCGGAAATCGTAGTATTAGAATTGTTCTAAATTATTGTCCGGCCCAAACTTTTTCGCTTCCCAAGCGACAAACAGAGGTGCCGCGACGTTTGTCGGCTGAACGCCGCTTCGAGGGTAAGCACGATGCCTGAGGTCATTTTCACCGGTCCGGCCGGACGCATCGAGGGCCGGTACCACCCCGCCCGCCAGAAAAACGCGCCGATCGCCATCGTCCTGCACCCGCACCCGCAATTCGGGGGCACAATGAACCATCCGATCATCTACCAACTCTACTATGCCTTCGTGCACCGTGGCTTCTCGGCCCTTCGGTTTAATTTCCGCGGCGTCGGCCGCAGCCAGGGCTCCTTCGACCACGGCCAAGGCGAATTGTCGGATTCTGCAGCCGCGCTCGACTGGGCGCAGACCATCAATCCGGAAGCCAAGAGTTGCTGGATCGCCGGCTTTTCCTTCGGTGCCTGGATCGGCATGCAGTTGCTGATGCGCCGCCCGGAGATCGAAGGTTTCATCTCGATCTGTCCGCCGGCCAACCTCTACGACTTCTCGTTCCTGGCCCCCTGCCCGTCGTCTGGCCTGATCATCCATGGCGATAAGGATGCGGTGGTGCCCTACAAGGACGTCACCACGCTGGTCGACAAGCTCAAGACCCAGAAGGGCATCGTCATCGAGCAGAAGGTCATCCCCGGCGCCAATCATTTCTTTGACGGCAAGGTCGAGCCGCTGCTGACTTCGATCGGCGCCTATCTCGACAAGCGGCTCAAGACCGACCGCAAACCAAGCGCGGCTTGATAACTTTCAATAGCCGCTGACTTCCGTTTGGAATCGGCTATCTTCAATCGACGCGATTCGCGTTTCGTCGACTGTCGAACTGCGCCCATGCTGCTCGTAAAGACTTACCTCAATAAAAGCCCCATCCACGGCATCGGGGTCTTTGCCGATGAATTCATCCGCAAGGACCAGAAGATCTGGCGCTTCGTCATCGGCTTCGACCGCTACTATTCACGCAAAGCGGTCGCCAAGCTGCCCAAGCAGGCCAGGGAATTCCTCAAGCTGTATGGCTATCAATGGGAGAACGAGGTTCTCGTGTCGATGGACAACGACGCCTTCATAAATCATTCGGATGAGCCGAACACCTATTTCAAGAACGGCTATGTCCTGGCCCGCCGCAACATCCGCAAAGGCGACGAGATCACCAACGACTACCGCGCCTTCGGACAATCGTACTGCGCGGCCTTCCTGAAAGAAGGAAACGGCTCAAAAACCGGCAAGAACGGTGCGCGGCGTCTGAACGGACACCGTCGCGGCTGACGCCGTCTCCAAGACACGCGTCTCTAGGACCCTCTAAGGGCGCGCGATAACGCCGCCCGTCATCGGCTTGGGCGCGCCGGTCGTGGTCGGAAAAGTGATCGGCAGGCCGTTGAGGGTGCGCACCGCCAGATATGCGAAAGCTTGCGCTTCCAGCGCGTCGGCCGAGAGGCCCGCTTCGTCGGCGGTTTCCACGCTCGCCGGTGCGAGCCGCTCTTTCAGCATGGCCATCAAAGTGCGGTTGCGCGCGCCACCGCCGCCGACGATCCAGGCCTTCGGCGCCGCAGGCAAAAACGCAACGATGCGTGCGACCGCCTGCACCGTCAGCGCGGACAGGGTCGCCGCGCCATCCGGCACCGAATAGCTTGGCAGACCGATATTGGCGAAAGCGAAGCTGTTGCGATCGAGCGACTTTGGCGGCTTGAGCTCGAAGAACTTGTCGGCCAGCACGTTGTCGATGAAGCCCTGGTCCGGTCTGCCGGTCGCCGCTACGTCGCCGAAATTATCGTATGGCTCGCCGGTGCGCGCGCGCATGAAGTCGTCGATCAGCGCATTGCCCGGCCCGGTATCGCAGGCGATCGGATCGCCGCCGTCGACGAAAGTGACATTGGCGACCCCGCCGATATTAAGCACCGCCACCGGATGGGCCCGGTCGAGGCTGCGCGCCAGCGCCTGATGGAAGACCGGCACCATCGGCGCGCCCTGCCCGCCGGCTTTGATGTCGGCGTAACGAAAATCGTAAGCAACCGGAATTTTCAGCCGCCGCGCAAGCGCCACCCCATCGCCAATTTGCACCGTTAGTTGGACGTCCGGTTTGTGCAGCACGGTCTGGCCGTGGAACCCGACCACGGCGATCCCGGAGGGATCGATCTTGTTATCTGCTATGAAGCTTTCGACCGCTTCGGCATGCACGCCGGTGACGAACGCGTCGGCCTCCGCCAGCACGCCGGGCCGCGACACCCGGTCGGTGAGACGGGCGCCCTCTTCGAGCGCCTGCCGCAGCAGGGCACGCTCGCTCTCGGCATAGGCCCGGTACCCGGTCGGGCCGTAAGCCGCGACGCGCTCGCCGTCCGTCTCGATCAGGGCCACGTCCACGCCGTCGAGCGAGGTCCCGCTCATCAGCCCAATCGCCCGCACAACCCCCAAACGCCAGCCCCTTCAATTCTTCGCCGGACCTGTTACACCACGCGCCACAAGCAAGCGACAAGCCCGCACCGAGACCGTTAATGAGCGCCTATAAATCCGACTTCCTTAACATTCTGGCCGAGCGCGGCTTCATCCATCAGATCTCGGAGCCGGACGCGCTCGATGCGCTCGCCAAGGCCGGTCCCATCACCGCCTATATCGGATTCGATTGCACGGCGTCCTCGCTGCATGTCGGCTCGCTGCTGCCCATTATGCTGCTGTACTGGATGCAGCAGACCGGTCATGTGCCGATCGCGCTGATGGGCGGCGGCACGACGCGCGTCGGCGATCCCTCCGGCAAGGACGAAAGCCGCCGCATCCTCAGCGAAGAAGCGATTGAGCAGAACCTGGCGGGCATCCGCGCAATCTTTGCAAAGTTTCTGAAATTCGAAGACGCCGGCGGCAGCGCCATTATGGCCAACAATGCCGACTGGCTGAACACGCTCAACTATATCGACTTCCTGCGCGACGTCGGCCGGCACTTCTCGGTCAACCGCATGCTGTCGTTCGACTCGGTGAAGATGCGGCTCGACCGTCAGCAGGAGCTGTCGTTCCTTGAATTCAACTACATGGTGCTGCAGGCCTACGATTTCGTCGAGCTGCACAAGCGGCACAAATGTATCTTGCAGATGGGCGGCTCCGACCAATGGGGCAACATCATCAACGGCATCGACCTCGGCCGCCGCATGATGAACGCGCAACTGTTCGCCCTCACCTCGCCGCTGATCACCACGTCGTCCGGCGCCAAGATGGGCAAGACGGCGGCCGGCGCGGTCTGGCTCAACGCCGATATGTTGAGCCCCTATGACTACTGGCAATTCTGGCGCAACACCGAGGATGGCGACGTCGCGCGCTTCCTCAAATTGTTCACGGTGCTGCCGCTCGATGAGATCGCCAAGCTCGCCGCGTTGAAGAACGCCGAGATCAACGAAGCCAAGAAGGTACTCGCCACCGAAGCGACCGCCCTCGTGCACGGACGCGAAGCGGCTGAGGCTGCATCCGAGACCGCACGCAAAACTTTCGAGGAAGGCGCGCTCGCCGAGACGCTGCCGACGGTTGCCATGCCACGCCAGCACATCGAGACCGGCGTCGGCGTGCTCAATGCCTTCGTCACCGCAGGGTTAGCCGGCTCCAACGGCGAAGTGCGCCGCGCCATCGCCAACAACGCCATCGCCGTCAACGACAAGCGCATCACCAGCGACAAGCACGTCATTGGCGCAGGCGACCTGACTCCCGAAGGCGTAATCAAGCTCTCGCTTGGCAAGAAACGCCATGTGCTGCTGCGGCCGGAATGAGATCGGCCTGTCCCGTCTGCCCAAATGTTAAGCAGGCGTGCCCAAGTGCGTTTCGTGACCGCGGCACTCTTTCCAGCTAACCTTTTAACGTTTTTGCGCTCGCGACACGGTGGGCGCAGCGGGCGGGGGTCGCGCGGTGGACAATTTGCTTGCTCATCCATCGCGCAATCTTGTCCGCGTCGCGGGCTTCATGGTGATCGTCTGCGCGGCATCGACAATCGGCTACGAGGAGGCCGGATGGAGCTTTCAGGACGCCATCTACATGGTCGCGCTGACGGTGTTCACCGTCGGCTACGGCGAAGTGCATGCGATCGACACGCCGTATTTGCATGCGCTGACCATGGCCACCATGGTGCTCGGCTGCACCGGCATGATCTTCTTCACCGGCGCGTTGGTGCAGTTCTTCACGCTGAGTCCGTTACAAGCACTTCTGGGTGACCGGCGCGTGCAAGGTGTCATCGAAAAACTGTCGGGCCATGTCATCGTCTGCGGCTTCGGCCGCATCGGAGTCGAGCTCGCGCGGGCGCTGAAGGACGGCGGCAGCGCTTTTGTCGTGGTCGAGCAGAACGAGCGCCGCGTGGCGGAAGCGCGCGCCAGCGGCTATCTGTGTTTCCAAGGCGACGCAACCAACGAGGAAACCCTCGATCATGTCGGCGTGACGCGGGCCCGCGCGCTGGCAACCGTCCTGCCGAACGACGCCGCCAACGTATTCATCACGCTGAGCGCGCGCAATTTGAACCGCGATATCGAAATCATCGCGCGCGGCGATGCCGTCTCCACCGAGCGAAAGCTCTTGCATGCCGGCGCGACCAAAGTGGTGCTGCCGACCCATATCGGCGCCGAGCGCATCGCCGAAATCATTCTGTTTCCCGAAACGTCACGCTTCATCCGCGAATCCGAGCGCATGCGGGAATTGGAGCGCACCTTGCGCAATCTCGGCCTGGTGATCGAGGTGGTCGTGGTGCCGGAGAAAGGCGCCCTCACCAATCTCACCATCGAGGCCATCGAAGCGCGCGCGCAAGGCACCTTTTTCATCGTGCAAGTCAATCGTCGCGGCGGCGACGCCATCACCACGCCGGCCAAGACATTGCGTGTCGAGCCTGGCGACGGTGTCGTCGTGGTCGGGCGTAGCGGACAGGCGATCAACGCCTTGTTCGCCGCCCCGCAGGAAAAAGTTCGCGCCGGACGCCAAGTATTCTAGAGCACAATCCATTCAGATTAAATCATTGCGCTCCCCTGACGTTTTGTTTGCGCATGGTCTTTTCCGAAAATCGGTTCCCACTTTTTTCGGGATCATGGGCCGGACCGCCCACGATCACTCCCGCCGCGGGATGAATTTGGGATCGAACGAGCCCGGCGACGGAATGAACTTGCGCAACAGGCCAGGCGCGATCGCGCTCACCGGATTGACCAGAATATTGGGCGCGCTCGGCGGGCCGGTCGCTTCGTAGGTGATGCCGAGCAGACCTTCGTTGCTGCCGCCACCGAGGATAAGACCGACGATGGGAATCTGCCCGAAGATGTTGTTGAGACCGTAAAACGGCACGAAGGTGCCGCGCAGGTGCACGTCGTTTTTGACGTAGTCGATATTGCCTTCGACCGTCACGCCGACCGCCGGGCCCCGCACGATTCCGTTACGGATCGACATCCTGCCGGGAAAGCGCGTGAAATCGGCCCGCATCTCTGAAAACTGGACGCTGCCGCGCGCCTGTCCCGGCGCACCGGCGACCACCCGTTGCAACGCCGGCTCGCCGCGCACGGCAAAGTCGGTGATGTAAAGCGTGCCGATCTGCCGTTTTTGATGTTGCGCCGGCGGATCCATGGCGACCCACATTTTTCCACCGAACATACGCGGATACATATCGGTGAAGCGAAACAGCGCACCGGCATCGTTGGTTTCGAAATAGATAACCTCGTGATTGTCGCTCGAGCGCAAGCGCAGATCGCCGTTGAGCGGCGTATCGCGGCCAATCTTGGATTTCATCGAGAAACTGCGGATGCGCCCGTTGCGGCGCGACAGGCGCAGATTGAGTCCACGCAAGGTTTCGCCGTTATGGCCGGCGACCGCGCCGAGCTTGATGTCGAGATCGAGATCGGTCTCCTTCTTGCCTTTGCGCTCCTCCTTATTGTTGCCGGCCATGGACGCCTTCACGAAGTTGCGGCCGTCATAGACGTCGCCGCGCATGACGACGTGCAGCACATCATCCGGTCCGCGGTCGGCTTTGATTGAGGCCTTGTCCCCGCTGGAGAGCGCGAAGACCGGAAAATTCGCCGCTTGAATTTCGCCGGTGTTGTCGAGTTCAAGCGAACCTCGCACATTCGCACCGGAGCCTTCGATCTCCATATCTTCGAGCCGCACCAATTTGGGGGTCTTGCTCAACAAAAACGTTGCATGCGCCGACTTTCCCGACGCCTTCTGCCAGCCGGGCAATAAGTTATCGAGCTTCACCGATGTAAAATCGGCGACGACCTTGAATTTGCTGTCCTTGGGATCGTCTGTGATCTCGCCGGTGATCTTGATGGGAATCGTGCCGGTGATCGCATCGCCGGCATCGATCCCGAATTTGCGCCGCGAAACCTCATCGAGCTTGGCCTGCAATTGCAGTTGCGCGTTGCGGTCGCCCTTCTTTTTCTCGAGCACGATCGTGCTCGGCATATTGTTGACCTTGACGTTGCCTTTGATTTCATAGCCGTCGTTCGACGCCGTCACCTTCAGTGACGAGGCTTCGACCTTGTCCCCCGCCAGCATTTTGTCGGCGGCGAAGTTGGTGAGATCCGCGGTGATCGCATAGGTGGCGGCATCCTTGCTCACGTTGCGCCCGATCAGCATGTTGACGGCGACCTTGGCATCGACCGTGCCATGCGTCGTGCCGGGATCGAGCGTGAGCGCTCCGATATTGCCCCGCAAGGCGTCGCTCGTCAGCAGCGCGGCCATCGCCGGCGTTGCGCCGTCGACGCGGAACTGTGCGGTCGCCTTCGCCGGCTTCGGATGAACGTCGGGCACATCGAATACGCCGTCGACGACGTTGAGCTTGCGCCCACCGGCAACGTCGACCGCGCCGCGCCCGAGGCTGACCTTCGCATGACGGCCGACAATACGCACGGTCAGATCGGCGTCGTGGATGGGCGGCAGGCTGGGCAGCGGCTGAACCGTGGTCCCGTTGGTTTCAATCTCGACGGAAAAGCCGTCGTCGGGCATCGGTGGACCGCCGGCGCGGAATTCCGATAGCTTCGCGTTGCCGGCAATGACCAGACGTTCGACGACGCCGCCGTGCATGTTCTCGTCGACCCAGCTGCGCACAGGATAGGTGGCAAAGATCGGCCATAGGCGCTTGAGCACGTTGCCTGGCATGCGCGTGCCGGCAACGCCGAAGGCCAGATGCGGTTCCTTGCCGGAGAAATCCATGCTGCCGGTCAGCGCGATACCAATGTTGTACAGCGGCCTGGTATCGACCCGGCTGAAATCGCCCTGGACCAGATCGATGCGACGTTTCACGGTGTCGATGCGACCGTGCATCGATACGCGATTGAAAGCGATTCCCTCCTCGTCATTGTCGCGCGACCCGCCCAGGATGATCGGATCGATGACGCTATCGCCGCGCGCGATGCTGAACAGCCAGATCCCGCTGTTGTCGTCCGCGGCCTTGAGCGCGGCGCGCACGGTGAACTGGTTGCCGCCGGAGCGAAGCTGCAGCGGCACGACCAGTGTGCGCTGCTGCGCTTCCCAATTGAACCGTATGTCGGCACGGTCGATCGGCACGACGATTTTGTCTTCCTGATGATCGATGATCTTGCCGCCGACGGAAACGACCTGGCCTTGCAGGTGTTGCAGAATGCCGGCGGCAGAGACCTCGGCCCGCACGCTGGCCGATAACGGCAAGTCGGGTTCGATCTCATTTTCGTTGAGCCGCAAGGCCAAAAGAATATCGGAGGCGGAAACGTTGCGCGCCTCCAGCCCAATCGCACGCACGCCACCCGCTAGCGGCCGCATCGCCGCATTGATGACCCAAGGCTGCTTGGGATTTTCCGAGGCCAGGCGGAACGTCAAGCCGCCCTGTCGCGGACGCATCAGGCTGACGTTGATCCGTTTGAAGGTCCAGTGTTTGCCGCCGCGCTGATCGTCGACAGTCAAATTGCCGTTCTTCAGACCGAGCTCGCGCAGATCGTGCCCGTCAAGGCCTGTGGCACCGAGCCCGTCGATCCAGGCGAGGATGCCGGCCATATCGTCCAAGCCCGCGTGGGCGCCGCCGGGCGTTGTTTTGTCATCGGCCCGCTCGCTGGGCGTTCCGCCCGGTGTGATCCCAGGCGGCGGCGCGGCGGTCGCGATCGGAGCGCTGTCGGCGCCTGCAAAGACCGTGACGGTGCCATCCTTTTCAATCCGAACAGACATTTCGGCGCCGACCAGGCTAAGGCTGCGCGCGCGCATTTGTCCGTGCAGCAGCGCAGAACCGGAAATTCCGACTTCCGCTTTCGGCGCGCTCGCGACTATGGTGCCGTCCGGTGCCCGCACCACGATATCGCGCAACCGCAACGAAGGGCTGCCGTCTTCATCGCGCTCGAGTTGGGCGCCGCCGACCGAGACCGTATGCGAACCGCCGAAATTCTCTTCAATCGCCGACTTGAGCCAAGGCGTCGCCAGGTCGAACTCGATCGGACCGCTCGCCAACCGCCACCAAAGACCGAGAAAGCCCACAACAAGCGACGCCGCCGTAATCGTCGCGGTCCAAAAAATCCGCCGCAGGAACGGCCGGCGCAGGAACCGCACGACGCCGCGGCGCACGCCACCCCAACGGCGGCGCGCCGCGCCTGAATGTGCCGCCCGGTCCGCTGCATGGTTCGGAGGGGGACGGTGATGTTGTGCATGCTGCGACACGCGACCGTGGTCAGCCGTCTGGTGGCCCGGATGCTTGTGCTTGGTGTGGTCGTTACGTGTCATGCCCTAGAGGGCGCCCCTCATGTGGCCTTGCGCGCGTCGAATGCCGCCGGCTGTCGGCCAACGCCGCTGAAAAAGCAATCCGTGGAACCGCTTGCGCCCGCCCGACGCAAGTGGCAATGGCGAGTTTGACGGGTCGAAAACGACGAAAGGAAGGCACATGGCGCGCGGATTGGAGCGTGGTTTGGGGCGCGAACTGACCGCTGGCGCGAAGGCACCGGCTTTCACGTTGCCCCGCGATGGCGGCACGAAGGTTTCGCTCAAGGACTTCAAGAATCGCAACTTGGTTCTCTATTTCTACCCGAAAGCCGATACGCCGGGCTGCACGAAGGAGGCCATCGCATTCTCCGGCCTTCGTGCCGCCTTTGCCAAGGCCGGTACCGACGTTGTCGGCGTCTCGGCCGATTCGATCGCACGGCAGGATAAGTTCAAAGCCAAGCATAAACTGAAAATCGCGCTCGCTTCCGACGAGACGCACAAAATGCTGGAGGCCTATGGCGCCTGGGGCGAGAAAACGCTGTACGGGCGTAAATTCATGGGGATCCTGCGCAAGACCTTCCTGATCGACGGTGCCGGACGCATTGTGCGCATCTGGCCGAAGGTCAGCGTAGCAGGCCATGCCGAGGAGGTTCTCCAAGCGGCGCGCGCGCTGTAATTCTCTGCTTTTCCAGCGGAATTTCCCCAAACGCCCGCCGGGATTACCGGTTCCTTAACCATATCGGGGTTGATATCGCGCCTGCTGGCCTGCCGCTCGTGGCTGTCCGGCGGGAGTGGTGATGTCGTCTACGTCGTATTTCCCAACGGCTGATCAGGCCAACCGACCGCCGCAAACGCGGGTTCGGTCGGCGGCCGCAATGTCCCGTCATGTCCAGCGCGCCTTTGCGGGCTACACGCTCACCCATGCCGGCCGGCAGATCCGCGTCGGCCCCGTCGCATTCTGGATCGTCGTCGGCACGCTGGTGATCATGGGGGTCTGGTCGATCGGGACCGGCACCTATTTCGCCTTCCGCGAAGACGTCCTGACCCGGTTGATCGGCCGCCAGGCGAAGATGCAGTTCGCCTATGAGGACCGCATCGCCGAGTTGCGCGCCCAGATCGACCGCATCACCAGCCGTCAACTGCTCGATCAGGAGCAGTTCGAAAAGAAGCTCAAAGCGCTGATGCAGCGCCAGACGACGCTCGAGCAACGCACGGAAGCCTTGGCCGGCGACGCGCTGACCACCGGCTCGATCGGTCGTGCCCGTCGTGCCGCCCCGCGAAAAGTGCCGGTCGAACAGCCGATAATTCCCTCGCCGATCAACGACACGGTCATTCTCGTCGCCCCGCCCGACCGTGAAGCGCGCCTTGAATCGCGCGAGCTGGCGGTAAGCGCTACACGGCTTGCGTACAACAATGCCGGCGGGCTTGGCGACGTGCTCTCACGCGTGTCCACATCGCTCGACAGGATCGCGCAACGCCAGACCAACGCGTTGACCGATTTCGAAGAACACGTCGACAGCAAGGCGCGGAATATCCGCAGCGTGCTCGCCGATCTCGGAGTCAGTGTCGGAAAGACGACAGGTTCCGCCGAGGGCGGACCGTTCGTGCCTATCAAGCCGCCAAAGCCGAGCGCGAGTTCTTTCGACCGCCAGCTCTATCGCATCAACGTCGCACGCGCCCACATCGACCGCTACCGGCACAGGCTGCTCTCGGTGCCGGTGCGCAAACCCGTCGACGGCGAAGTCGACATGAGTTCGCCTTTCGGCGTTCGCACCGATCCGTTCAACGGCCGGGCGGCAATGCATACCGGCATCGACTTGCGCGGCAATATGGGCGAATCGGTGCACGTGACCGCCAACGGCAAGGTGACCAAAGCGGGTTGGGATGGCGGCTACGGACGCATGGTCGAGGTCGATCACGGTAACGGCCTGTCGACCCGCTACGGCCACTTGTCGGCAATCGAGGTCAAGGTCGGTCAACAAGTGAAGATCGGCCAGGTCATCGGCAAGATCGGCTCCACCGGCCGTTCCACCGGTCCGCACCTGCACTACGAGACGCGCATCAATAACGAACCGGTCAATCCGCAGAAGTTCCTGCGCGCCGGTTTGCGCCTCGGCCGCGTCTGAACTCGAAATCGTTACTCCACGTCTTCGACTTCGACCGGCCCGCCGCCGAAGGCCTTCTGCGCAAGCGCGGCCTGCATGAACTCGTCGAGATCGCCGTCGAGCACCGCGCCCGTGTTTGACGTCGACACACCGGTGCGCAGATCTTTCACCATCTGATAGGGCTGCAGCACGTAAGAACGGATCTGATGGCCCCATCCGATATCGGTCTTGGCGGCCTGATCTGCGGCAGCCTTCTCCTCACGTTTGTGCACCTCGAGTTCGAACAATTTGGCACGCAGCATGTCCCAGGCCTGCGCCCTATTGCGGTGTTGCGAGCGATCGTTCTGGCACTTCACGACGGTATTGGTCGGAATGTGAGTGAGACGCACCGCCGACTCGGTCTTGTTCACGTGCTGGCCGCCGGCGCCGCCGGCGCGCATGACGTCGACCCGCACGTCCTTCTCGTCAATGTCGATCTTGATCGAGTCGTCGAGCACCGGGAACACGTTGACGCTGGCGAACGACGTGTGGCGGCGCGCATTGGCATCGAACGGCGAGATACGCACTAGGCGGTGCACGCCGAACTCGCTCTTGAGCCAGCCATAGGCATTGTGGCCCTTGATCAGCACGGTCGCCGACTTGAGACCGGCGCCCTCGCCTTCTGTCTCTTCCACCCACTCGACCTTGTAGCCATGGGCTTCCGACCAGCGCACGTACATGCGCATCAGCATGCCGGCCCAATCCTGGCTCTCGGTGCCGCCGGCGCCGGCGTGGACTTCGAGATAACAGTCGTTGCTGTCCGCCTCGCCCGACAACAGCGCCTCGAGTTCGCGCCGTGACACCTCGGTCTTGACCCGCTTGAGGGCCGCTTCCGCCTCTGAGACGGTCGACTCGTCGTTTTCGGATTCACCGAGGTCGATCAGCATAAGCTGGTCGTCGAGTTCCTGCTCGATGCGGCCGATGGCATTGAGCTGGTCTTCCAACGCGTCGCGTTCGCGCATCACGCGCTGCGCGCGCGCCTGATCATTCCAGAGAGTGGGATCTTCCGCCTCTTTGTTCAGTTCGGCGAGGCGGCGTTTGGCGGCATCGACGTCAAAGATGCCTCCTCAGCAGCCCGAGCGACTGCTTGATGTCGTCGACAAGATTTTGCGTTTCCGCGCGCATTCACAATCCATTGCCCGCAGGCAACCCTTCGATTCTCGTGGGTCAGGGATGTAGCGTTGCTGCCGCGTCAGCGCAACATTCAAGCCTAGTACAGCCCGCCGGTGCCCGAGCGCACCGAGCGGCCGGAATCGGGCGGCACCGTGCCGTAGTACGGCTGTCCGCCGCGGCGATCGTCGTCGCCGTAGCCGACGACGGAATAGTCGTCGCCGGGCGCGGTCCCGGGCTTGAAGGCTTCCAGGATCACGCGGCTGCTGCCTGGTCCTGCGCGCATGCCGGTTTTAAGATCGACACGCACGAGCTTGATGCCGGGCGGCACGCGGAATGGTACCGGCGGCTTGCCGGCGAGCGCATCTTTCAGGAAATCGCGCACCACAGGCGCAGACACGCGGCCGCCGGTCTGGCCGTGCCCGAGCGACTTCGGCTTGTCGAAGCCGATATAGACGCCACACACGATGTCGGGCGTAAAGCCGATGAACCAGGCATCCTTGTAATCGTTGGTGGTGCCGGTCTTGCCGGCAACCGGGCGGTTGAGCGGACGCAAGACGGTCGCCGTGCCACGCTGAACCACACCTTCCATGATCGACGTCATCTGATAGGCGGTCATGGGATCGAGCACCTGCTCGCGGCGGTCGATCAGCGAGGGTTCGGGCTGGTCGGCCCATTTGACAGCGTCGCAACCGATGCATTCACGCTTGTCGTGCTTGTAAACCGTGTGGCCATACCGATCCTGAATGCGGTCGATCAACGTCGGCTTTACCTTGCGTCCGCCATTGTCGATCATGGCGTAGGCCGTGACCATGCGCATCAAAGTGGTCTCGCCGGCGCCGAGCGAGAAAGACAGGTAAGGCGGCAGGCTGTCATAGACGCCGAGCCGCTTGGAATATTCCGCGATCAACGGCATGCCGACGTCCTGCGCAAGCCGTACCGTCATCACGTTGCGCGAATGCTCGATGCCAAAGCGCAATGTCGAAGGCCCATAGAAGTTGTTCTCGTAGTTCGCCGGCTTCCAGGTGCCGAGGCCCGGGCCCTGATCGATTTCGATGGGACCGTCGAGGATGAGCGAGGCCGGCGTGTAGCCGTTGTCGAGCGCGGCCGAGTAGACGATCGGCTTGAACGAGGAGCCGGGCTGGCGCAGCGCCTGCGTTGCGCGGTTGAACTGGCTCTGGTCGTAGGAGAAGCCGCCGACCATGGCGAGCACACGGCCTGTCCACGGGTCTTCGACGACCATGGCGCCGGAAACCTGCGGCACCTGACGCAATTGATATTGGCCGGTGTCGTTGGTCGGCTCGACATAGATCACGTCGCCGGGGTTCAGGACCTGGCTGACCTTTGCCGGCGCGCGGCCTTTGACCTTCGCCCATTTCACGCTTTCGAGCGGAATGATGCCGACTTCACGCTCCTTGCTCACATAGCCGCCCGGCTCGCGGCCGGGCTGCAAGCCGATGCGCGCCGAACGGTCGCTCACCTCCAGCACCACCGCCAACCGCCAGGGCTTGATATCGGAAAGGCCTTTGACATCGGCGAGCTTGGGTCCCCAGTCCGCACTGATGTCGATCGTTTTGACTGGACCGCGGTAACCATGCGCCTCGTCATAGCGCACGAGGCCTTCGACCAATGTCTTGCGCGCCAGCACTTGCAGCTTGGTGTCGAGTGTGGTGCGCACCGACAATCCGCCTTCGTAAAGCTTCTTCTCGCCATAGCGCTCATAGAGCTCGCGGCGCACTTCCTCGGCGAAATATTCCGCCGAGAACATGTGCGCGCCGGTCGGCCGCTGCGTCACACCGAGCGGGGAGCGCTTGGCCGCGGCCTCTTCGGCTTCCGAGATGAAGCCGGCCTGCGCCATCTGCTCGATCACCCAGTTGCGCCGTTCGAGCGCGCGCTCATGCTGGCGGAACGGATGGTAGTTGTTCGGCGCCTTTGGCAGCGCAGCGAGATAAGCGGCCTGCGCCACCGTCAATTCGTTCACCGACTTGTCGAAATAGGCGAGCGAGGCGGACGCAATGCCATAGGCGCCAAGGCCCAAGTAGATTTCGTTCAAGTAAAGCTCGAGGATCTTGTCCTTTGAATAGGTCCGCTCGATCTTCAGGGCCAGCAGCGCTTCCTTGATCTTGCGCGTGAAGGAAACTTCGTTTGTTAACAGGAAGTTCTTGGCAACTTGTTGCGTGATGGTTGAAGCGCCTTGGGGGTGGCGGTTGGAGCCATAGGTCTGCAAATAGTTGAACGCGGCGCGCGCAATGCCGGTGAAATCGAGCCCGCCATGCTCGTAGAAATTCTTGTCCTCGGCGGCGAGGAAGGCGTTGATCACCCTCTTCGGTACCGCCTGGATCGGAATATAGAGCCGCCGCTCCTTGGCGTATTCAGCGACCAGCGATCCGTCGGCGGCATGCACCCGCGTGGTCACCGGCGGCTCGTAATCCTGCAATTGGGAATAGTCCGGCAGGTCCTTGGAGTAATGCCACATCAGGCCGGCAGCCGCGCCCACGCCCACCACGAACAAGATGGTGCCGGCGGCGAACAGGAAACCGAAAAAGCGCAGGATGAATTTCATGACCCAACGGCCCCAATTCGGCTCCGGGCGGCGTTCACAATGAAGCCCTCTGGTGGCCGGGTTTTATGTTGAAACTGAGGCTGATAGCCCATCACCGCGCCCCCACGCTGGCGCCCGTCAGGCGCTGGGCGAAGAAGGCGTTCACGGCTTTTGCAATCGCCTCCGCAGTGCGGGCGCGCCAATCCGCCGAGACCAGGTTCTTCAAATCGCTTTTCGTCGTCATGTAGCCGAGTTCCACCAGGACCGAAGGGACATCGGGGGCCTTGAGCACAATGAAACCTGCCGACTTGACCGGGTGCTGATGCAAGCCGGCCGTGCGTTTGATGTCCTTTACCAGCATCCGCGCAAACTGGACCGAGAAGGTCTTGGTTTCGCGCTGGGCCAGGTCGATCAGGATATTGGCGACGTCGTTGGGTTCGGTGCTCAGATCGACGCCGGCGATGATGTCCGACTTGTTTTCCTTATCGGCGAGCTTGGCGGCCTCGGCGTCGGAGGCATGTTCCGACAGTGTATAGACGCTGGCGCCCTCCGCCTGGCCCTCGCTGCGCGGAACGGAATCAGCGTGAACTGAAATGAACAGAGCGGCGTTGCGCTGGCGCGCGAACTGGACCCGCTCGGTGAGCGGAATGAACGTGTCGTCGCTGCGCGTCATCGCCACCCGGTATTTGCCGATCTTCTCGAGCACTTCGCGCAGCTTCAGACCGAAGGCGAGCACGACATCCTTCTCGTCGATCTTTCCGTCATAGGACTTGGTGCCGCTGTCAATTCCGCCATGACCGGGATCGATCACGATCAGCGGACGCGGATCGCCGTCGGCGTGACGCGATACATCGCTATGCCGCGTGGCGACGCGGCGCGGCCGCGCATTGACTTCGATATTGCGCAGGTAACTTTCGCGGTCGGTCTTCGTCAGATCGAGCACCAGCCGTGCCGGCTGCCCGTCGACAGCGGCGAGCACGAAGGACTTCTCCACCCGCACCGGTCCGGTGGTGTCGAGCACGACTCGGGAGCCGCCTTGCATGATGAGACCGTAGCGAAAGGCTTTCACCAGCCCCCGCCCATGATCGCCGATATGCGCCGGCAGTTTGAAGACGGCCTGCGGCAGATCGACGACCACCCGATAGGGGTCGGCGAGCGTGAAGGTCGCGACGTCAATCTTGCGGTTGAGGTCGAGCACGAAGCGCGTCTGCTTGGCGTCGCCGCCTAGCCGCACGTCGGTCGCGGCCAGAGCCGATTCTGTCGGTGGCGCCAGCGCGCGCGCGGCAACCCCCGGCTCGGCGGCGACGACCGGCCGGGCAAGCAGACCTATTCCTGCGACGCCGACAATGACGAGAGCGCGTAATTTCACGATTCTGGACCTCTTTCCGGCCCTTTTTACTCCATTAGGACTGCTTCGGTTAACGGAACTTAACCGGCCGGGCAGGTTCCGCCCCACAGTGTGGCCAGCCTGCACAGGCTCCTTGCCATCAAGGGGTTAGCACCGTATGTAATGTTTGCTGACGATCAAGTTCCGATTGTGCCGCGTTCGGGTGCCCGGCACGCTGTTTTCAGGACCGTGCCTTCGAGGAAGCCGGCGGACGAACAGCGAAATGGCCGAAACCCTTCAGTGAAGGACAGTCGGATCAGCGCGCGGCACTCTGTGCCGTCCGCCCAGTAGTGACCGTTGGCTTTGAGAAACTTGGGCTCGCGCTTTTGCTTAGCGCGGCCACAGCGCTACGGGTTGCAATTTCATGCTGCCGATGACGCAGCAAGGGCAAATCAGGGTTCACCGCTTTCACGATTGCTTCGTGACGGCTCGATTGACTACGGGCCTGCCCGCCTTTGTGCGTGAAAACGCGCCCACTTCCTTCAACACCAATCTGGCGGACAGCCTGACGCGCCATCTTGCGCCGTCGCTAACGCGCGAGCACGCGAAAGCGTCCGCCCCAGTGAGAATTTTCAATGTCCGACAAAATGCTGATCGATGCGGCCCACCCGGAAGAGACCCGGGTTGTGGTCCTGCGTGGCAACCGCGTCGAAGAATTCGACTTCGAGAGCGCCAACCGCAAACAGCTTCGCGGTAATATCTATCTCGCCAAGGTTACGCGCGTCGAGCCGTCGCTGCAGGCGGCCTTCGTCGACTATGGCGGCAATCGGCACGGCTTTCTGGCGTTTTCCGAAATCCATCCCGACTACTACCAGATCCCGGTCGCCGACCGGCAGGCCCTGCTCGCCGAGGAAGCCCGCGCGCAAAGCGAAGCGGATGCCGACGCCGACAATCGTGCCGGACGGCGCAGCCGCCGTCACCGCCAGCGCGGTCAACGCCGCCGCGGCGAGGTCAAGCGCAGCGAACCGATCAGCGAAGACGAAACGCTGCAAGCGGCAGCCGGACTCCCGGCCGGCGAGACGACGCCGAGCGAGCCTGCGGAATTTGCGGACGCCGTCGCCGAGACATCCGCACCGGATTCGGACACGCCTCTCGCCGACGCCGAGGAGCAGATTGAAGCGACAGAAGCCCCGGCTGGCGAAGACGTGAACGAACCGGCGCCAACCCTTGAAGCGGCAAACGAGGGAACGGCAAGCGAAGACATCGCGGAAACCGAAACTGCCGACGGCGACGAGGACGATGAAGTGCACGGCGAAGACGCCGAAGCCTTCGACACCGAAACCGATGAGGAGAGTGCGGAAGGCGAAGCCGCCGAATTCGCTGCCGCCGACGAATTGCGGAGCGGAACCGAAGCGGCCGCCAACGGCAATGGCGAAAACGGCAATGGCGAAATTGATGCCGAAGACGAAGCCGTCGAATCCGTCGGCGGCGCCGACGCGCTGGAAGAAGTGCAGGAGCGCCTGCCCCGCTACCGCCGCCAGTACAAAATCCAAGAGGTGATCAAGCGCCGCCAGGTGATGCTGGTGCAGGTGGTGAAAGAAGAACGCGGCACCAAGGGCGCAGCGCTCACCACGTATCTTTCGCTCGCCGGCCGCTATTCGGTGCTGATGCCGAACACCGCGCGTGGCGGCGGCATCTCGCGCAAGATCACGTCGGCGGAAGATCGCAGCCGGCTGAAAGAAATCGCGCAGGACCTGGAGGTGCCGGAAGGCATGGGTGTCATCTTGCGCACCGCCGGCGCCTCGCGCACCAAGACCGAGGTGAAACGCGACTTCGAATATCTCTTGCGGCTGTGGGAGACGGTGCGCGATCTCACGCTGAAATCGACCGCGCCCAAGCTGGTCTACGAGGAAGGCTCGCTGGTCAAGCGCTCGATCCGCGATCTCTACAGCAAGGACATCGACGAGATCGTCGTGGCCGGCGAGGAAGGTCACAAGGAAGCGCGCGACTTCATGCGCATGCTGATGCCGAGCCACGTCAAGAACGTGAAGCTCTACAAGGACACGCAACCGCTGTTCACGCGCTACGGCATCGAGAGCCAACTCGACGCCATGTTCTCGCCGGTCGTGCAGCTTCGCTCCGGCGGCTACATCGTGATCAATCAGGCCGAAGCCCTGGTGGCGATCGACGTCAACTCGGGCCGGGCGACGCGTGAGCACCACATCGAAGACACCGCGCTCAAGACCAATTGCGAGGCGGCCGAAGAGATCGCGCGCCAGCTCAGACTGCGCGATCTCGCCGGACTCATCGTCATCGACTACATCGACATGGACGAGACCCGCAACAACCGCACGGTGGAGCGCCGCCTGAAGGAAGCGCTCAAGAACGACCGCGCGCGCATCCAGGTCGGCCGCATCTCGCATTTCGGCCTGTTGGAAATGTCACGCCAGCGCATTCGCTCCTCGGTGCTGGAGAGTTCGACCGAGAAGTGCCCGCTGTGCGGCGGCTCCGGCCATGTGCGTTCGGTGTCTTCGGTGGCGCTGCAAGCCTTGCGCGCGCTGGAGGAAACGCTGATCAAGGGCGCCACCCACAATCTGATCGTGCGCACGCGTTCGGAAGTCGCGCTCTACATGCTCAATCACAAGCGCGCGCATTTGCGCGCCCTGGAGGAGCGCTTCCGCGTCACCCTCACCATCTCGGCTGATGCGACGGTCACCGGGGAGCAGTCTTATGTGATCGACCGTGGCGAGCAGATGCATTCGGTCGAAACGGCCAAGAGCCTGGCAGCGGCCGCGCGCGCCGAAATGCCGATCGAAGAGACCGCGGCTGAAGAGTCCGAGGAAGTGGCGGAGGCCGACTTTGCCGCCGTCGAAGACGAGATTATCGCCGTCGAAGGCGAGGTTGCCGCCGCCGAAGACGAGACTGGCGAGCGCGAGAGCGGCCAACGCAGACGGCGCCGGCGCGGACGTGGCGGACGTGGACGTGGCGCGCGCAACGAGGGCGAAAATTCTCACCCACATGAAACCGCGGCCGAGCACCTCGTCGCACATGAGGACCATGACGCCGGTTCACCGGCGGAGGACGCCGGCGACGAACAAGGCGACCTCGAAGGCGTCACGGACGCGGAAGGCGGCGAACAACGCCACGACGGTGCTCGCCGGCGCCGGCGCGGACGCCGTGGCGGACGGCGCAATCGCCGCCGCACCAATGGCAACGGCCACGCCGACAGCCATTTGGACGAACACGCCGAAACGCTGGCCCCTGTCAACGAAGCCGAACCCGGCTTGCGGCACGCAGTCGAGGATCTCGACCGGCCGCCCTATCAAGGCGGCGAAGCCACACAGCCATTGCAGGCGGGCGCGGATTTCCCGCCGGTGAGCGAAGAGGACGCGGATGCGATGGCACCGCCCTTCGATCGCGAACCCACCGCACCGACGGTGTCCGAGCCGCCGGCCGAAGCGCCGCGCCGCCGCTCGACCGTGCGCGAGCCTGCGGCTTTCGCCAGCGAGGGCGCATCGCCCTCCCCCGCGGCGACGCAATCCACGCCGGTTATTTCGAGCACCGCCGGCGATGAAAGCGCAACACCAAAACGCGGTTGGTGGGGCAAGCGCCTCATGGGCGGCAAGGACTAGCGCATGATTGCGGGGGCACCTTGCGGGACATGACGCAAGCAGCTTGCGATGAAATCCGCCTGGATTGAGCGCGACGCGCAAGCCGCGGTCGAGCGCTACGGCAAGGCCGGCATCGACGCCGATCTGGCATTGCGCGTCTATACTACACGGCTGCTCGGCAGCGATCCGAAGCTGGTGCTGCATGGCGGCGGCAACACCTCTGTGAAGACGACGCAGCGCGACCTCATGGGCGATGAGGTCGAGGTGCTTTGCGTCAAGGGCTCGGGCTGGGACATGGGTGGAATCGAACCGCCCGGCCTGCCGGCGGTGAAGCTTGCGCCGCTCTTGACCTTGCGCACGCGCAATACACTCTCCGACGAAGACATGGTGCGGCTGCAACGCGCCAACCTGATCGATCCGATGGCGCCCAACCCGTCGGTGGAAACATTGTTGCACGCTTTCCTGCCGCACAAATTCGTCGATCACACGCATGCCACCGCCGTTCTCGGCATCGTCGACCAAGATGACAGCGAAGCCCTTTGCGCGGACATCTATGACGGGCGCATGGGCTTCGTGCGCTACATCATGCCGGGCTTTGGGCTCGCCAAGGAAGCAGCCAGCGTGTTCGAGCGTAACCGCAAGGTCGAAGGCTTGATCCTCGACAAACACGGCATCTTCACCTTCGGCGAGAGTGCGCGAGAAGCCTACGAGCGCATGATCGAGATGGTGTCGCTCGCCGAAGCGCGCCTGCAAAAGAACCGCAAGACTTGTGTCGCCGCACGCTTGCCCGCGCATGTCGCGCGCGCCAGCGAAATCGCACCGATCCTGCGCGGGGCCTGCACATTGCGCGATGCCGACGGCGACGGCGCGCACCGGCGGCCGGTGCTGATTTTCCGCACCGGCGACGCGATCCTCGCTTTCGTCAACGGCAAGGAAGTGACGCGCTACGCGCGGCAAGGCGTGATTACGCCCGACCACGTCATCCGCGTGAAACCTTGGCCGTTGATCGTGCCGGCGCCGGTGGCCGGCAAGCGCGACGACTTCAAGAAGGCTGTGCTCGCCGCCGTCCAAGCCTACGCCGACAACTACAAGGCCTATTACGAGCGCAACAGAGCGCGCACGCAAGGCGCGATGCACGATCCGAGCCCACGCGTCGTGCTGGTGCCGGGCCTCGGCCTGTTCGGGTTGGGAGCGAGCGTGAAAGAAGCAAACGTCGCCGCCGACATTGCGGAAGCCGCGGTCGAGGGCATTGGCGAGGCGGAAGCGATCGGACGCTTCAAGCCGGTGTCGGAAGCCGACATGTTCGATTGCGAATATTGGCCGCTCGAACTCGCCAAGCTGGGGCAGCGCAAGCGCAAGCCGCTGGAAGGCCAGGTCGCCATCGTTACCGGTGGCGCCGGCGCGATCGGTGCCGCCACCGCGCGCGCGTTTGCCGCCGCCGGCGCTGCGGTCGCGCTGCTCGATCTCGATTTCGACAAGGCGATCGAGCAGGCCGAGACCATCGGCAGCGGCACCATCGCCGTCTCCTGCGACGTCACCAATGAAGGCTCGGTCGCGGCCGCCTTCGATCAGGTAGTGGCCGCGTTCGGCGGGCTCGACATCGTCGTCTCCAACGCGGGCGCGGCCTGGCAGGGCAAGATCGGCGAGGTCGACGAAGCGGTGTTGCGCGAGAGTTTCGAATTGAACTTCTTCGCCCACCAGAAGGTCGCGCAGGCCGCGGTCAAGGTCATGCTCGCGCAGAACACGGGCGGCTGTCTGCTGTTCAACGTGTCGAAACAGGCGATCAATCCGGGACCCAATTTCGGCCCCTACGGTCTGCCCAAGGCCGCCACCCTCTTCCTCGTGCGCCAATACGCGCTCGACTACGGCGCCGACGGCATCCGCGCCAATGCGGTCAATGCCGATCGCATCCGCTCAGGACTATTGAACGACGATTTCGTCAAGAAACGCGCCAAGGCGCGCGGCGTCACAGAAAAGGACTACATGAGCGGCAACCTGCTGCACCGCGAAGTTACGGCTGAAGACGTGGCGCAAGCGTTCCTCGCCCAGGCGCTGGCGCTGAAAACCACCGCCGACGTCACCACCGTCGACGGCGGCAACATCGCGGCGGCGCTGCGCTAACGCATGGTCCCGAAAAGTGGGAACCGTTTTTCGGAAAAGATCATGCGCGATCAAATAATGTCGGCCAATCCGTGCTAGGCTGACCATCGAGGAACGACCAAGGAGAACAATCATGTGGCGCACCATCGGCCTCGTCGGCTTGGCCCTTCTTTACGTGGCAAGCCCGGCTTCGGCGCTCACCGCCAAGCAGAAGATGGAGACCTGCAAGTTCGGCGCCGACGATCAGAAGCTCACGGGCGCCGAGCGCAACGCCTTCATCAAGAAGTGCATGGGCCACCACAATTATCAGCCGCAGGCACGCAAGGACGCCATCAAGTCCGAGAAGAAAAAGCCGAAAGCGGCCGCTGCAGCGCCCAAGCCGGCCGCGACAACGACGGCCCCGGCCGCGACGACAGCCCCGCCGCCGCCGAAGCAATAAGTCGCAAACGTCCGGTCAACAGCCGCTCAAGGCGGAAACGTTTGCGTCGTCTTGGTCCTCGCCATCGCCTTCCCCGCCGCATCGAGCGCTTCGATGGTCCACTGATAGCGATGATGCTCGCCGCCCGGCGGGCACGGTCCGGTGTAGTGGATCGCGCCCTTTCTCACCTGCCCGCCCCGATAGGCAATGGTCGCGCCGCCGTGATGGAAGCTCGGCACGTTCAAATCCGTCATGGTGAAGCGAAGCTTTTTGGTGCCCGCCGGCACGCCGCTTAGGTCAAAAGCCGGCGAGACCGCCTGACAGGCGGCAATACCGGCCCAGGAAAAACGCGCGCTGAAGGCTTGCGCCTCCCCCGCCGTGACGGCCGTCACAGCGCCGAGCGCGGCGATCAGCCAGAACAAAGACCGAAACGGCATGGCAAACGACATGGCAAGCGACATGGCAAACGACATGGCAACATCTCCCTCTGCGGCCGCCCGCCAAAGATGTAGTCTTGCCGCCAGCTTTGCGGAACAGCCTTCGCCTGAGCCCGAGGAGCGGCCCTTTGGAAACCCGCCACATCACGCTGCAAACCTCTTGCGGCCCCTTCAGCCCGGAGTTTCTTGAAAAACTGCCACAGGTCGAGCAAGCGATGATCGCCAAAGGGCTCGACCCGGCCGCCTTCGTCATCGCCAAAGACCGCAGCCAGGCGGCGGCCTTAACGATCGCCTGGCGACCGACCGGCCATCCGATCGAATATACCGTGTTCGTGGACGGCAAATCGTTCACCGTCACCAAGACGAGCGACTCCAAGTTCCTCGCCTATTTCTACGAGCTGTGCATTAAACCGGACGACGACGCCGCGGCTTCCGGCTTTCTGGATTCGGCCGCGAAAAAATCGAAATCCATGCTTTCGCGCATCGTCAATTGGCTGAACAAGCCGGCGATCGAGCCATGACCACGCTCGCCACCGGCCTGCTGCAAGCGCTGAAAGACTATGGCGCCCGGGAAATCTTCGGCATTCCCGGCGACTTCGTGCTGCCGTTCTACAAGGCGATCGAAGAGTTGAAAATCCTGCCGCACTATACGCTCAGCCATGAGCCCGCCGTCGGCTTCGCCGCCGATGCTGCCGCGCGCTTTCATCAGGAACTGGGCGTGGCGGTCGTCACCTATGGCGCCGGCGCCTTCAATCTGGTCAATCCAATCGCCGGCGCTTATGCCGAGCGTTCGCCCGTTGCGGTCATTGCCGGCGCGCCGGGCCTGCGCGAACGCGCGGCCGGCTTCCTGTTGCATCATCAGGCGCGCACGGTCGACACCCAGCTCGCCGTCTATCGCGAAATCACCTGCGACCAGGCGGTGCTCGACGATCCCGCGCGCGCGCCTGAACAGATCGCCCGCTGCCTGAGGAGCGCGCGCGAGCAATCGCTGCCGGTCTATATCGAAGTGCCGCGCGACCTGGTCGGCGCACCCATGACAAAAGTGCCGGTCAACGCGCCCCGCCCGGCCGAGCCCGATGCGCTCGCCGAATGCGCCGACGAAATTCTCGCCAGACTGAAGGCCGCACGCGCGCCGGTCATCATTGTCGGCGTCGAGATCCGCCGCTACGGCATCGAGCGCGAGACCGCGACACTCGCGCGAAAACTCGGCCTACCTGTCGTGACCACCTTCATGGGCCGCGGCCTGCTGCAAGACGCGCCTGACGTGCTGGCCGGCACTTATCTTGGCGCCGCCGGCGATGCCGCCATCAGCAGACTGGTCGAAGACGCCGACGCGCTGTTGCTGCTCGGCGTCATCCTGTCCGACACCAACTTTGCGCTGTCCGAGCGCGCGTTGCACCCGCGCCGCACCATTGCCGCGATAGGCCGCAGCGTCCAGATCGGCCATCATGTCTATAACGATTTGCCGATCAACGCGCTGGTGGCCGCGCTCGGCGAACGCGCATCCCCAATCAAGACGGGCACGCCCTCTCGGCACAATCGTCCCGTCTATCCGCGCGGTCTCAAAGCCGACGACACGCCGGTCAAGCCCTCCGACATTGCCACCGCCATCAACGATCTGTTCGACCGCCACAGCAAGATGCCGATGGCCGCCGACATGGGCGATTGCCTGTTCACCGCCATGGAGATCGACAACACCGCGCTGGTGGCGCCCGGCTATTATGCGGGCATGGGCTTTGGCGTGCCGGCCGGCATCGGCGTTGCGGCCGCGACCGGACGCCGCCCGCTTATTCTCGTCGGCGACGGCGCCTTCCAGATGACGGGCTGGGAGCTCGGCAACTGCCGCCGTTATGGGCTCGATCCGATCGTCGTGCTGTTCAACAATACGAGCTGGGAGATGTTGCGGGTGTTCCAGCCGGAATTGAAATTCAACGATCTCGACGACTGGCATTTCGCCGACATCGCTTTTTCGCTAGGCGGTCACGGCACGCGCGTGTCGACGCGGCGCGAACTGACGGAAGCGCTCGAAGCCGCGTTTCAGCGCCGCGGGCATTTCTCGCTGATCGAAGTGATGCTGCCGCGCGGCGAGACATCGCATACGCTCGCCCGCTTCGTTGCCGGCTTCAAAGCGGCGCGGGAACGCGGCGGATAGCGGCGCCCCCTTCGTTTCATCTCGCGCAAGCGGGAACATCTGGCTTTGACCCAAAGTGGACTTCGCTTATCCTCGGTATTGAACCGTTCGGGCGGCAAAATGTCGCTTAGACGCCCTTATCCTTGGCGGCTCACACTTCGGCTTTAATGGGCTGCAAAGGGAGCGCATCAATACGCAACGCGTCAATTGATCAAGCGTCGGCAATTTCATCGCAGGAGGATTGGCTCATGAAAACTGTGAAAGAAGGTCGACCGCGCACGAGCGAGGCCTACTACTACCGGCGCAAAGCGAGGGATGCCGAACATGCGGCGGACACGGCCGAGACCGCTGAGGCGAAACAATTCAATATGGAATCCGCCAAAGCCTACCACGCGATGGCCGACGATGCCGAAAAGGCCGGGCGGTAACGCTAAAACGATACCACCGGCCCATTGCCATCTTTTGATCTAAAATCGAAGACCAATAATCTAGGGCGATTCGACCGTTTTTTCCGACAGGAGCGTTCGTGCCTATTGTGCACCATCCTCGCTTATTCGCCGTAATTGGACTTTGCAGCCTCGCCTGTCTGCTCGGGCTGCCGATTACCATCGGCAATCCCGGTTTCATTTCGGTCGCGCTGGCGCAGCCCGCATCGCTCACGAAATCGCAGTCGGAAGCACTCCGTGCCTACGACAAAACGGTCCAGGACTTCCGATCGGTCTTGCGCGAGCGGCGTGCGCAGATCGATTCGCACCGAACGCTGCCCGACCGGCCGGGACAAGCCCTCTATCTGGCGCGCGTCGCCATGATGAGCGCCTACAAAGACCTGACCGACGCGCTGCCGTCCAGAATCGGAAGGACCAATAAATATGGAATTCCGCCGGCCTACTTCGATGCCGACAATGAAGCGCTGATCGACGAGTACAAGAATCTTTTCGCCATCATGCAGGCGCCCCCCGCGACCGCGCAGAAGTCCGCTACGCCCTTCAAAGACGTCGTCGACCTGGGCACCGCAATTGCGCGGATCAAGGGCCTCGACGCAGCCCATGCCGCCGTTGCCGGCCGCATCAGTCTCGCCGTCTTCTTTGCCGAGACGGGCGGCCATCAAAACATCGGAAACGCGCGCTCGAATGCCTACAAAGGAAGCTTTCAGACGGGCGTGGACGAGGACAGAATCGGCCGAAAGAAATGGGCGGCCATCAAGAAGGCCATCGCAGCCCGCGATCCCAGACTGAACGCGCGCGACGACAAGGAAGAGGCGCGGGTTGGCAAGTCGGATCATCGTTACAATCACTGGACCGCCGTGCGGGACGGCATCATGAACGCGCACGCGGACCTTTTCCCGCGCATACCGGCGATCATGAAAGCGTTGCCGGACCCCATCGATCAGATGCGGTTTTTCGAACTGATCCAGATCATCCCCAGTCCGGCCAAATCGGCGCTCAAGTCGGGCCACCTCGTCGACTACAAGATTTCCAGCCCGAGAATCATGGGATATCTGCGCAACAACAGCATCTTTGCCTTTGGAAAAGCCGACAGAGCCAAGACATCCGCGACCATGCGCGAGATTCTGGACGCGATGTGGCTCTTCAACGATACTTTGAAACGAGCACTGACCAAATATGACGAGATCAAATCTGGGCAAAAAGGCTGAGCATCGGACAACGTCTCTTCAGAGAAGCAATGCCACACCTATCGAGAAGAACATTCACCGGGGGACTTCTGGCCAGCGCATTCGTGCCGGCCGGTGCGGCGTTTGCTAAATCGTCCGACTCGGCAAGCGTTGCCATCATCGATACCCCATACAATGCCGCAAAGGTCACCTCGCAGCTCTCGGCGCAGAACGTGAAGGTCGTTGTCCGTTTTTTCGCGAGGAAGCCGCAGCCCGGCTGGATGCGCGAAAAGGTCATGGCGGCCGACGCCAATGTCATCGACGGCGTCCGCGAACCGACAATCCTGATCCGGAGCGGCTTTTCAATCGTGTCCCTCTACCAATATCACAACAACCGCCCCGAAAAATTTTCAAAGGGACTGGAGGATACCGGCTCGGCGAAGGCTGAAGTCGAAGCCGACGTCGAAGCCGCGCTTGAACAGGCCAAGCTGGTCGGGCAGCCGGAAGGATCGGCCATCTATTTCGGGATCGACTTCAATGTGACCCCCGACCCTAAGACCGTGGACGCGGTCCTCGCCTACTTCCACGTCGTCAATCAGACGGTCGGCGGGCGCTATGCGATCGGGGTCTACGGCAACGGCTACGTCAACCGCATCCTGCGCGAGGAAAAGCTCGTCGCCTACAATTGGCTGTCGGTCTCACGGTCGCACTATGAAAGCGTCGATTTCTACAACAGCGATCAATGGCACCTTTATCAAAACCAGGTTGATCTGCGCTGGTTCGGCAGCAAATGCTCCGTTGGCCTCGATCTTGACACGAACCTGCAAAATCCGCGCGCGTCCAGCATCGGCGCGTGGGGCGCGGGACACGTCGATCAGAATCGGAACCGGACAATTTTCGGCCAGCGCCGCTTCGCGGTCCGGGCCACGCCGGTCTTTCGGCAAAGCGGCGGGCGCGGCGGATTGATCGACCGCAGACACTGCAGTTCCGGCAATCGCATCCCGCGAAACGGCAATGTCAGAGTCCATGCGCAATCCGGGGATTGGGCGCACGTGGACATTGACGAAGACGGCAAGCCCGACGGTTACGTCAAGGCCGCCGACTTAACGCCCAATCTCGCGACGATGCCGCCGTGGAAGTCATCGTAACGCGGCGGCGGCCCTACAGCGCGAACAGCTTTTCAGCATTTTTTCCGGAGACGCGCTTGGCCGTATCGGGGCTGAGCGCGTTGACGCGCGCAAGGCAGCCGGCCATGTCGCCGATATTATGGGGATAATCCGATCCATAGAGCACGCGCTCGTCCGAGCCCGCAACCGACAGGCACAGGTCGAGCGCGCGCTGGTCGTAGACCACGCTGTCGTACCAGATGCGTTGCAAGTAGCTGCTGGGCTTTTCCTTGATCACTTCGGCGCAGGCCGGAATCATCTCGTGGCAGCGATCGAGACGCCCGGCGAGGTAAGGCAGCGTCGCACCGCCATGGGCGGCAATCAGCTTCACATTCGGATAGCGGTCGATGAAACCGGCATAGATCATGCGCGCAAAGGCCAGCGTGGTGTCGACCATGAAGCCGACCGGCGGCACCAGGCCAAACTCGTCCATATGCAGATCGCGCACGCCCTGCGGCGCGGTCGGATGCACCAGCACCGGCAGCGCGAGCCGGTCGATCTCCTGCCAGATCGGCGCAAAGCCCGGATCGGTCAAATCGCGCCCGTCGATATTGGCGAGCACCATGACGCCGACGGCGCCTTTGCCGACGCAGCGGGCAAGCTCCGCCTTGGCGTCCTCGGCAAACTGCCAGGGCAACGAGCATAGCCAGCCGATACGTCCCGGCCGCGCGTCCCGCTGGGCGGCCATGGAATCGTTGACCATCTGCGCGGCTTTCAGGCTCGTGGCGCGATCGCCCCAGTAAACATTGGGCGAGGTGAGCGACACGATGGCGAGATCGACGCGCGCGGCGTCCATCGCCCGAATGCGCTCCTCGTAGTCCCACATCCCGGAGAACAGCGTCATGAACGGCGCGCCATCGTGGTAGATCGTGTCCTGCCCCGCGCGCGTCTTCTTGATCTCGTATTTGCCATTGCTCGCACGCCGCATGAGGTCGAGAAAGTCGAGCGTGAGCATGTGGGTGTGAACGTCGATGACGGTCATTGCGTTGATTCCAAGATCAGGGAAAGGAGAAACGTTCCGGCGCAGAGGACAAAGTAGCCAAGGATTCCCTTACGAGGGTCTCAATCGCTCTGCAAGATGACGTTCTTCACCATCGGATAGATCTGGTTCTGCCAGGTCCGGCCGGCGAACACGCCGTAATGGCCGACGCCCGCCTGCATGTGATGGCGTTTGCGATAGGGCCGCAAGCCGGTGCACAGATCGTGCGCGGCCAAAGTCTGCCCGACCGCGCAGATGTCGTCCTTCTCGCCTTCCACCGTGAACAGCATCGTGCGCTTGATCGCCTTCGGCTCGATCGTGTTGTCGCGATAGGTCTGTTGACCAAGCGGCAGGACGTGGTCCTGAAACACCAGCTTCACGGTCTCCAGATAGAACTCGGCGGACAGATCGAGCACGGCGAAGTATTCGTCGTAGAAGGCCTTGGTCTGGGCGGCCTTCTCCTCCTCGCCGTTGCGCAGATTTTCGTAAAGCTCCTGGTGCGCCTTCACGTGACGGTCGATGTTCATGCTCAAGAAGGCGGCGAGCTGCACGAAGCCCGGATAGACCTTGCGCCCGCCGCCGGCGTAGCGGCCGGGCACGCGCGCGATCAGGTTCTTTTCGAACCAGGCGATGTCTTTCCCTTTCGCAAGCTCGTTCACCTTGGTCGGATTGATGCGGGTGTCGATCGGCCCCGCCATCAGCGTCATCGAGCGCGGTTGCGCCGGGTTGTTGTCCTGCGCCATCACGGCCGCCGCCACCAGCGCCTGAACGCAAGGCTGGCAGACCGCGACCATATGCGCGCCCGGCCCGATCTTCTCCAGGAAGCGGACGATATGCGCGACATAATCGTCGAAGCCGAAGCGGCCGGCCTCGAGCGACACGTCGCGGGCGTTGTGCCAGTCGGTAATAAAGACGTCATGTTCGGGCAGCATGGTACGCACGGTGGCACGCAGCAGCGTCGCGAAGTGGCCCGACAGCGGCGCGATCAACAGCACCCGCGGCTGCGCGATGTCGACGTCCTTCTTGAAGCGCAGCAGCGTGCCGAACGGCGTGCGTTCGACCGGATCCTCGGTGACCGCCACCTCACGATTGCCGACCATGACGCTGTCGATGCCATAGGCCGGACGGACATGGGTGAGCCCCGCGCGCGCGATCAGTTCATACGCCGCGGTGAGGTTGCTCATGACCGACGGCTTCGCCGCGCCGTTCATGCGCGTGCGCGTGTGCTCCAAGGCCACACCCGCAAGGGCGCGAATTGGCACCATGATGTCGGAGTGAGCCTGATAGGCTTGATAAAGCATCCCGGTCCCTCGCGGTCCATGCGGACCGCGGTCAAAACCTAAAGCATTTGATATTGCGCTGCGAGATAAAATTAGGGGCTGGGGTGCCTGGGGAAAAGGCAACTGCCATGCATTCTGGCACGACGGGAAAGTATTGATCCGCCATTACTTTCGACTAAGCTAGGCGGCGCCGGGCCGGGTCAAAGTTAACGTTGAGGACAATTGTCACCCATGGCCAAGGCTACCCTTACGATTGCCAGCAAGAACTACGGCTCCTGGTCGCTGCGCGGCTGGCTGCTGTGCAAACTGGCTGGACTCGAATTCGACGAGCAGCCGGTCGGCAGCGACGATCCCTCGACGCGGGCGGAACTGCTGCTGCTGTCGCCCTCGTTTCTGGTCCCGTGCCTGACGCATGACGGCATCAAGGTCTGGGACACACTGGCGATCGCTCAGTATCTCAACGAAACCATGCCGGACGCCGGTCTGCTGCCGAAGGACAAGGTCGCGCGCGCCCATTGCCGTTCGATCTGCGGCGAAATGCATTCCGGCTTTTCCAACATGCGTTCGGCGCTGCCGATGAATCTGAAGGCGCACCATCCCGACTTTAAGGTCTGGGCCGGCGCGCAAGCTGATATCGACCGTATCATCGACATCTGGCGCGAAAGCCTCGCCAACAGCGGCGGCCCGTTCCTGTTCGACGAACGTCCCGGCATGGCCGACGCCATGTTCGCGCCGGTCGTGACGCGATTTTTAACCTATGACGTGAAGCTCGATTCCGAATGCGCCGCCTATTGCGAGGCGATCATGGCCTTGCCAGCCATGAAGGAATGGATCGCCGGCGCCAAGGCGGAGCCGGACGAGGTGGTCGAGCTCGACGTCGAGTTTTAGTTGAAACTGATCAGGCCTCGAGGGCGATGGACGCCCCTACCATACGGATGTGGCGCCGGACGCAAGCTCCGCTCGTCGTGACGTCGCCATATTATTTCGACGGGCGGCGCGAATGCGATGGGAGCCGCAGCCCGCGGCAGTCACATCGACTTGCGCGTGACCGTAATCGGAATTGCACCAGCGTCCGCCTTCGAACAAGCCATGCGCCGCGGCGATCCGCCCCAGAGTGACGCGGCCGGGCAGATTGCAGCGCCGGTCAACGACGCCGCGGCTGAGTTGGCAGACATCCAGGGCCTTACCGCACGGATGCTCACTACGTGTCGAGCAGGGACCGGGCCGGATACCTCCCATGAATAGCACCCGCGCCCCGTAATTGCGCTCCAGGTCGTCGATATAGGCTTGAAACCGCGCGGAATAGCGGCTGCCAACACGCGCCCGCGCTCCGGTTTTCGATGATCTGACGACCCCTGGTGGATTGGCTTTCGTGGGACGCGCAGGTTTCTTGCGGGGGAGAGCAACCACCACATCTTTGGGTTTTTCCACCCGCTCCTCGCGGCTGCTTGGCATCTCCCGCGAAGCAACGACTTTGCGATGTTGTTGACCGGTGTCCGCCACCAAAATCGCAAGCGCGCCGACGCTTACGATAACAAGCGCACCAAATGACAAATAGTCCCATGCACGCCATCGAGCGCCATTCTTGCGGCGCCGTGCTGTGTTTGAAAAGCGGCCATGCCGCCTCGCGGTATTCAACTTCATCATTTCGCCGACGCAAATTCACCGCCCTTTGACAGGCGGTCCGTGGATACAGATGCAAGGCTTCCTCACCGGGAAACCGAGGAACGTTATTTCTGAATGCGATGGTGCGGAACGCCGCGCATCGACCGTCCGGCCGGCACCCTAGATGCCGCGCGCACGCTTACAATTGGAGGACGAATTAACGGTTAGGAATAAACCTTAATGCGGAAGCTGGCTGCCGCTTCGGACTTGGCGGTTCCATCCGAACGTGTCGCGAGTTACGGCTTCAACCAGGCACCAATCTTTTCGACCGCCTCGCGCATGTCCGCGGCCGAACCGGCGTAACAGAAGCGCAAAAAATTGTGCCCGTTGGCCGGATCGAAATCGATACCGGGCGTTGCCGCCACGCCTGCCTCGTTGAGCATGCGTTTGGCGAAATCGAGGCTGTCATTCGAAAAACGCGTAATGTCAGCGTAGAGATAAAAGGCGCCGTCAACGGGAAGAAACCTGTCGAGGCCCGCTTTCGGCAGACCTTCGGTGAGAATGCGCCGGTTTTCCTCGTAGCCGTGTTTGACCGCTTCCATCTCGTCGCGGCCGTCGAAGGCGGCTTGCGCCGCCACCTGCGCCAAGGTCGGCACCGAGATGGCGACATTGCCGTGCAGCCGGTCGACCAGTCGCAGTCCCTTTGCCACCGCTTGGCGGCGCACTTTTCTCGCGTGGTTATCCGTTGATCGACCGACTGAAAGAGCGTCTATTTTTTTTCCGGACCCGCCGACACTAGTTCGATTTCGCTCGGCCGCCAGGTCTTGTCAAACCATGGCTCCAGCGGACCGTAGAGCCTAAGTATCATGAACCAGCCTTTGCCCGGAATCGTCTGAATCCAGTTGTTCTCAAAGCCTGCAGGCGCTTTGGGACCAAAATAGACATCCACAGAACCGTCCGAATTGACCTTGATTCCTTTTTTCTGACTGCTCACGCTCGGGAACTGCTGATCGGTCTGCAACATCGAACGCGTCTGATTATCATAGACGATAACCGACCAGAAGTCCTTGACCGGGATGTGCGGTGGCAAGTGCAACTTGTAGGTCTTTGCGCCCTCGAACGGGTTGCCTTTCGAGTCCTGGGCGGACCAAGGATACTGAGAGCCTTCGCCGACCATCTTCATTGCCATCGCAGGCGTGACACCCGTGGCGAAGTAATAGAAGAAAGCGGCACCATCCAGATTGCTGACGCCCGGCGCAACTTCAAACTTGTAGCCACCGAAGAAAGGCAACCGCCAAGAACTATTCGGATAGAAATAGGCTTCTTTGCCACGGATTTTGAAAGCGATCGTGCGCGCGGTCACAGCGCCGATATTGGCGGCGTCCGTTAGAATCTTCTTCATCCGAGCGTCTGGGTTGAACGGCTTTCCTTTTTCGATGCCGATGGACGCGAAAAGGCCGAGAGTCGTTGGATCGCTTCCCTCACTCGGCTCCTCTTGAATGACCTGGTTCAGTAAATTCCAGAACGAGTAATCGTTGGGATAGACGAAGTTCGTTGGAATGCCGGATGCATTGACAAACTTCATCTTGGAAGGCTTGCCTGCATCTGCAAGCCGATAAATTTTGAGATGCGCCTTGACCGAATCCACTCCCGGCTTCGGCGAGCCATCGACCAGGAACGAACGGAAAGGCATCCAGTTCCCGTAGGTGCTCGGGCGAACGACGAAATAGCCATTCGGCACCGGCCCTTTGTAGCCGGGCGGCAGTATCAGGTATTTGCCGCCTTTTCCCTTGTCGGCTCCAGTGATGCCCACGTCCGCGACCCAGCGGTACCAAAAGTTATCGATCAGTCCGAGAACCTTGGGCGGAACCTCGACGACCAACGGCCCTTTGTGCGTGTCGAGCCAGATGAAGCTGTAAACCGTGTTGTCGTTCGCGGTGAGTTCGACCGTCTTCGAGTCAACAAGATTTTCCCAAATGACGTCCGTCTGATTGTCCGGTCCAAACTTGCGCAGCGTGTCCCGCATGCTGGCCTGGTTTACGATCGGGAGCGCCAGCAAATAGGCCTGCAGCGCACGCGATGCGTCCAGATTGTCGTAAACCTTCTCGATCGTTGCCGGGTCGGGATAGCCGTAATTCAAATGAAGCGTGCCAATCGAGGTCTCCACCTTGTCCGGCGAGGCAACGCCCGGCGGCATCGGCGTTTCATATTTGTACTGTTGGGCGCTGCACTGGACTGCGGAAACGGCGATCAACGCCATCGCGGCGAGAGCGAGGTTCAGTATTTTCATGGTTGCACATCCATGCTGGGAATGCGGGCGAAGGCTTCCGACGGCTTTGACGTTTTCAAAGCCCGTGCCACGAATGCCGTATTTCACACTATCCTAATCCTGCAAGAGCCAAGGATGAACCGATAACATCAAATTTAAAAATAGCCACAGATCTTAGTCGCTTTGACTTCCGTCGAACATAGCCGGCCGGTGCGCGGAAATTGGTGAACGATGTCAGGTCTACCCTTGATATCGGACATTCGTCGGCCCCACTCGCAACCGGCCAAGTGGAGTTACCGCTTCAACCACTCGCCGATTTTTTCGACGGCTTCATGCATCTCAGTCGAGGAGCCTGCATAACAGAAGCGCAAAAAATTGTGCCCGTTGGTCGGATCGAAATCGATACCGGGCGTTGCCGCCACGCCTGCCTCGTTGAGCATGCGTTTGGCGAAATCGAGGCTGTCATTCGAAAAACGCGTAATGTCGGCGTAGAGATAAAACGCGCCGTCAACGGGAAGAAACCTGTCGAGGCCCGCTTTCGGCAGACCTTCGGTGAGAATGCGCCGGTTTTCCTCGTAGCCGTGTTTGACCGCTTCCATCTCGTCGCGGCCGTCGAAGGCGGCTTGCGCCGCCACCTGCGCCAAGGTCGGCACCGAGATGGCGATATTGCCGTGCAGCCGGTCGACCGTGCGCACGAGCGGCTCGGGCACCACCATCCAGCCGATGCGCCAGCCGGTCATGCAGAAATATTTGGAGAAGGAATTGATCACGAGCGTCCGCTCGGAGAGCTTGGCCGCGGTCTCAGCGGCGAACGCATAATCGAGGCCGTGATAGATCTCGTCGGAGATGACGCGGATGCCTTCCGCCTCCATCGCCGCAATCAGGCGCGCGAGCGTGCCGGCTTCCATCATCGTGCCGGTCGGATTGGCGGGACTTGCGATCACCACGCCTTGTAAGCGCTTGCGTTTATGCTCGGCGATGAGCGCCTCGGCCGCCAAAGCCCAGCGCGTCTCGGGGCCCGTGTCGATCAGCACCGGCTCGCAGCCGAGCGCGGTGAGGATGTGCCGGTACGGCGGATAGCCGGGATTGGCGAGCGCCACCCGGTCGCCCGGCTCGAATAAGGACAGGAACGCCAGGATGAAACCGCCGGAGGAGCCGGTGGTCACCACCACCCGGCCCGGATCGAGCGCAAGCCCGTAGGTGTCGGCGTAGTGGCGGGCAATGCGCGCGCGCAGAGAGGGAACGCCGAGCAACTCGGTGTAGCCGAGCCGCCCCTTGGCGAGCGCCGCCTGCGCTGCGGCAATCGCCGTCTTCGGGGCGGGCGCCGCCGGCTGGCCAACCTCCATGTGTACGACGCGCGCGCCTTGCGCCTCGCGCTGGGCGGCGGCCGCCATCACGTCCATGACGATGAACGGCGGCACATTGCTGCGGCGGGAGGGCGTTAACAGCCGTTTTGCAATGTCGAGCATTTTGACTGGACCCCGGTCGGCGATTGGCCGCAGCCCCCGCCCCGCTGTTGCCGCATTCCCCGGTTTGCTTGCTTGGGGACTGGCATTTTAGCCCGAAAAATCGGGCTTGGCCCTGCGTTGACCGCTTTAGGGCGCATCACTAGCTTTGAACCACCCAGTGACCTGGAACGGCATGATCGAGACCCCGACACCTATCAGGGCGCGGCGGCGCACGCCAGCAGCCCGCACGTTGGCGTTTTTGACCGCAGCTGCAGTCGCGGCCGGTCCGCTGGCTGCGCCGGCGCAGGCGCAGGCGAAAGGGCGGATGCCGATCATCCGCGACACCGAGATCGAGAACCTGCTGCGCGACTATTCGCGGCCGATCCTCAAAGCAGCCGGTCTCGCCCAGCAGAATGTGAAGGTGGTGGTGATCAACGACCGCGCCTTCAACGCCTTCGTCATGGACGGCCGCCACATCTTCATCAACGCCGGTGCGTTGTTCGATGCCAAGACACCGAACGAAGTGATCGGCGTGCTCGCGCATGAAACCGGCCACCTTGCCGGCGGCCACATCATGCGGCTGCGCGAGAAGCTGGCGCAGGCGCAGACCCAGTCGATCATCGCGCTCTTGCTCGGCGTCGGCGCGATCGTGGCCGGCGCGCGCGCCGGTGGTGGCAGCGCAAGTCAGATCGGACCGGCGGCGATCATGGCGCCGCAATCGGCGCTCCAGCACGACGTGCTCGCCTATGTGCGCACGCAGGAGGACCAGGCCGACCATGCCGGCGTGAAGTTCCTCACCCTCACGCACCAATCTGCCCGCGGCATGGTTGTTCTGTTCAAGCGGCTGGCCAGCAACTCATTGTTTCAGACACAACGCGCCGATCCCTATCTGCAAACCCACCCGTTTCCGGCCGACCGCGCCATCACACTCGAACGGCTGGCCAAGGCGAGCCCCTATTGGAACGTCAAGGATCCTCCCGCCTTGCAATTGCGCCACGATCTGATGCGCGCAAAGTTGTCGGGCTTTCTCGAATCGCCGGGTACCGTGCTGCGCCGTTATCCACCGAACAACCAAAGCCTGCCGGCGCGCTATGCCCGCGCCATTTCCACCTACCGGCACGGCGACTTGCGCTCGGCGATCGCGCAGATCGACGGGCTGATCCGCAGCGAACCGAACAACCCCTACTTCGAAGAACTCAAGGGACAGGCGTTGCTCGAAGGCGGCCGTCCAGCAGAAGCGGTTGCTCCGCTACGCCGCGCCGTCCAGTATTCGCATGGCGCACCGCTGATCGCCCTCCTGCTCGGCCAAGCTCTGGTCGCCACCAACAACAAGGCCGTGGCGGACGAAGCTATCAAGATGCTCAACTCGGCACTGCGCAACGAGCCCGATATGTCGGCAGCCTATACGCAACTTGCCATGGCGTATGGCCGCAAGGGCGACCTCGCCCATGCCGACCTCGCCTCCGCGCAGGCTGCGTTCGCACGTGGCGACGCCAAGACGGCACGCCTTCTGGCCGAACGCGCCAAGCACCGTTTGCCGGTCGGCTCGCCCGCCTGGGTGCGCGCCGACGATATTGTGAGCGTGAAGACTCCCACCCGCAGAAACTGATGATGACAGCAAGGACGAAACCGATGTTTTCCATGACGCGCCTGATCGCCCCCATCTGTGCCGCGTTGCTGATCGCCGCCGCCGTACCCGGCAGCACGCGTGCGCAGGATATTTCCAAGGTTCAGCGCAGCGCGATCGAGAAAATCGTGCACGACTACATCGTGTCGCATCCGGAAGTGTTGCAGGAAGCGATGAACGAACTGGAGAAGCGCCAACAGGCCGCCGAAGCGGAAAAGCACAAGGCTGCGGTCAAGCAGCACGCGCAGGCGCTGTTCAACTCCCCCGACCAAGTAACGCTGGGCAACCCGTACGGCAACGTCACCTTCGTCGAGTTCTTCGATTACAACTGCGGTTACTGCAAGCGCGCGATGAGCGACATGCTCACGCTTATGAAGGGCGACCCGAAGCTGAAAGTGGTGCTGAAGGAATTTCCCGTGCTCGGGCCCGGTTCGGTGGAAGCTGCGCGCGTCGCCGTTGCCGTGCGTATGCAGGACAAGACCGGCAAGAAGTATCTTGAGTTTCACCAGAAGCTTCTCGGCGGGCGCGGCCATGCCGACAAGGCCCGCGCGCTGGCGGTGGCCAAGGAAGTCGGCGTCGATATGGCGCAACTGGAAAAAGACATGGCCGGCCCCGAGGTCGACAAGACCCTCAAACAGGACTTCAAGCTCGCCGAAGCATTGGGCCTGAACGGCACGCCGAGCTACGTGATCGGCGACAATGTGATTGTCGGAGCCATCGGCCTGCAGGGCCTGAAAGAAAAAATCAACGCGGCCCGATGCGGCAAGGCGGCTTGCTGACGTTTCACCGCATCGTCCATCCGCGACATCACGGCCGCCTGGCATTGCCGCCCGGCGGCCGTTTGCGTCACATGCCATCTTGGCCGCAGACAACAGCGGCGATCGCCATGCCGATATCTCACCCGTGCCAAAGCGGCGGGTAAGAGACGATTAACGGCATTCAGCGAATTGCCGATTGGATTGCCGACATAATCATGACGGCGCCGCCGTTGCCGATCCGGTCCCGCTTATGAATGCGCCATCTCTGACCGACAAAAGCCGATGTTACGGGCTTCCCCTCGCCAACAGGTCCACCTATAAAAGCATCACACTCTCAAGGCGCTTTGCGCCGCCAGCCGGTCTCCATTTTTATGAGCCAGATCTACATTCTCAACGGCCCTAATATGAATCTGCTCGGCACCCGTGAGCCGGAGAAATACGGCCACGCGACACTTGCCGATGTCGAAAAGCTATGCGGCGAGGCAGCCAAGCGTTTCGGCTTCGAGGTCGTATTCCGACAATCGAACGGCGAAGGCCAACTGGTCGACTGGATCCAGGAAGCGCAGGCCAAGAAGGCTGCCGGCATTGTCATCAATCCCGCCGGCTACACCACAACTTCGATTGCCATTCTCGACGCGCTCTTGGCGGTGAGCATGCCGGTGATCGAAATCCACATCACCAATATTCACGCGCGCGAGAGCTTCCGCCAGAATTCCTACGTGTCGAAAGCGGCCAAGGCCGTGATCGCGGGCTTCGGCATTCAAGGCTATGCGCTCGCCATTGCCGGGCTCGCGGGTCTCGTCGGCGCGACAGAAAAGCGCTAGAACGCGACCATGATGGCAAAACAACAAAAAGGGCCGCTGGTCGACCACGACCTCATCCGGGAGCTCACCAAGCTTTTGGAGGAAACCGGTCTCACCGAAATCGAAGTCGAGCAGAACGGCCAGCGCGTGCGTGTTGCCCGCAATGTGACGACAACGGTGGCGGCACCCGCTTCATCGCGCGCCGAGGCGCCTTCCCAACCGGTCGCCGCCGTAGCGCCCGACCTCGCCAAGCATCCGGGCGTGGTGATCTCGCCCATGGTCGGCACGGCCTATATCGCGCCCGAGCCGGGCGCCAAGCCGTTCATCGACATCGGCAGCCAGGTGAAGGCCGGCGATACGCTGCTGATCGTGGAAGCAATGAAGACCATGAACCAGATCCCGGCCCCGCGTGGCGGCACCGTGACGCAAATCCTGTTCGAGGACGGCCAGCCGGTCGAATTCGGCGAGCCGCTGGTGATTATCGAGTGACGGATGACGACGCCGCTCAGCCGTCATGCCCGGCCTCGTGCCGGCCATCTACGTCTAATTTCTTTCGTGCCAAGACGTGGATGGCCGGGACAAGTCCGGCCATGACGATGTTGGAAGTTGCGAAACACAATGTTCGATAAGATCCTCATCGCCAATCGCGGCGAAATCGCACTGCGCATCCTGCGCGCCTGCAAGGAACTCGGTATCCCGACCGTGGCGGTGCATTCGACCGCCGATGCCGACGCCATGCACGTGCGCTTTGCCGACGAGAGCGTGTGCATCGGCCCGCCAGCGGCGAAAGAAAGCTACCTCAACATTCCCAACATCCTCGCCGCCTGCGAGATCACCGGCGCCGATGCCGTGCACCCCGGCTACGGCTTCTTGTCCGAAAATGCCCGCTTCGCCGAAATCCTCACCGAGCACGGGCTGCAGTTCATCGGCCCGAAGCCCGAGCACATCCGCATCATGGGCGACAAGATCGAGGCCAAGCGCACCGCCAAGCGGCTCGGCATCCCGGTGGTGCCTGGCTCGGAAGGCGGCATCACCTCGGACGAGGAAGCGGCCAAGGTTGCCGACGATATCGGCTATCCGGTGCTGATCAAGGCGGCGGCCGGCGGCGGCGGCCGTGGCATGAAGGTGGCGCACGAGCCGAACGCCCTTGGGCGCGCTTTGTCGACCGCGCGCGCGGAAGCAAAGGCCGCTTTCGGCGACGACGCCGTCTATCTCGAAAAATATCTCCAAACGCCCCGCCACATCGAAATTCAGGTGCTCGGCGACGGCAAGGGCAAGGCCATCCATCTCGGCGAACGCGATTGTTCGCTGCAACGCCGCCACCAGAAGCTGTTCGAGGAAAGCCCCTCGCCCGCGCTCAATACGCAGATGCGCAACGTCATCGGCGAGACCGTGGCCAAGGCGATGCGCGAGATTTCCTACCAGGGCGTCGGCACGGTCGAATTCCTATACGAAAACGGCCAGTTCTATTTCATCGAGATGAACACGCGCATTCAGGTCGAGCATCCGGTGACCGAGATGATCACCGACATCGACCTGATCTTCGAGCAGATCCGCGTCGCCGCCGGCCATGAGCTCGCGTTGACGCAAAGCGATGTGCAATTCCGCGGCCACGCCATCGAATGCCGCATCAATGCCGAAGACCCGGTCACGTTCCGTCCCTCGCCCGGCACGATCCAGCACTATCACCCGCCCGGCGGCCTGGGCGTACGCATCGATTCAGCGGTGTATCAGGGCTACGCCATCCCGCCGTACTATGACTCGCTGGTCGGCAAGCTGATCGTGCATGGCAAGACGCGCACCGAGTGTCTGATGCGGCTGTCGCGCGCACTCGACGAGGTGGTGGTGGACGGTATCGAAACAACGCTGCCTCTCTTCCGCACGCTGGTGCGTGAGAAGGACATCATCGACGGCAACTACCACATCCACTGGCTCGAGCAGTTTCTGACCAAGGGTGGCGTCGCGAGTTAACGCTGCCGAACGGCCCCTGTTTCGGCGTCCGCCACCTCGCTCTATCATCGCCCACGAACGCGGGGCCCCATGCGAAGAGCGATCATCCTCTTGGCGGCGCTGACTCTCTCCGGCTGTCTGCCCGACCGCACCGCGGACATGGCCGAGTGCCAGAAGGAAGCCTCGCGCTTCTATCAAACCTACCGCGCCACCGATCCGGATAGTCTGGGCGGCCACTTTCTCGTCGGCTGCATGGCGACCAAAGGTTACGACTACTCGATCGTCGCCACCGCTTGCAGCAGCCGGCACCCCTTCCCGAACCAAGCCGGCTGCTACGTCTCTCGGACGTGGTTGGGATGGTTCGCCGAGCAACTCGGCGCCGATTGATATCACCGCAGACGCCGCTACGCCGCCGTCAGCCGCTTGAGCAGAGTGCAGACGTCGGCCGGATTGTATGGCTTCGCCACGAATACGGAGCGCGACACCATTGGGGCGAGATCGCCATACCGGTAGCGGCCGGAGGCGTAGACGATCGGCAAATCGGGCCGCAATTCCCGCGCGCGCTTGGCGAGTTCCGCGCCGTTGATCTCTCCTGGCAGATTGACGTCGGTGAACAAGACGTCGGCCTCGCCGCCGCCATCGAGATAGACGAGCGCCTCATCGCCGCTTGCGGCCTCCCGCACGGCAAAGCCGCGCTCGCTCAACCAATCGGCTACGAGCTGACTGATGAGTGCTTCGTCCTCGACCAAAAGTACGGTCGGCTGTGCGATCGCCTGCGCCATGATACCCCACTCGCAAATCGCTTTCCCTCGCCGGCACAACGTTTAGCCCCGCAAACGGTTCGCTTTTTCGGAAACTTGCCGGGGTTATGGTAAGCTGTTGATTAACCGTCGCGGCAATGCTGCAATGGCTTACCACGGGATGACATCGGGGCTCCGTTAGAACCGAAGGCAAGCGTAAGAAAGCGCAACAAAAGTCGAACCATGGCCAGCCGCGAAAGCGCATTTATCGAGATCACCCCCGACGTTCTGCTCAAGGCCTACGCCTGCGGTATCTTCCCGATGGCGGAAAGCGCCGACGATCCGGCGCTCTATTGGATCGAGCCGGAGATGCGCGGCATCATCCCGCTCGATACCTTTCATGTTCCAGCCCGCCTCGCCCGCACCGTGCGCACGACGCCGTTAACGGTCACCGTCAACCGCAACTTCGAGGCCGTGGTCGCAGCCTGCGCCGAGCCCAAGCGCGACCGCGCCCGCACCTGGATCAACGGCCGCATTCGCCGCATCTACCGCGCGCTGCACGCGCACGGCCATTGCCACAGCGTCGAGGTCTATGATGGCGAGGATCTCGTCGGCGGGCTCTACGGCGTATCGCTCGGGCGCGCCTTCTTCGGCGAGAGCATGTTCCACCGCTCGCGCGACGCCTCCAAAATCGCGCTGGTCCACCTGATCGCGCGGCTGCGCGCGGGCGGTTACAGACTGCTCGATACGCAGTTCGTCACCGATCACCTGCGCACGTTCGGCGCCATCGAAGTGCCCAAGCGGCGCTATCACCGTCTGCTCGAGGATGCGCTCAACGGCGAAGCCGATTTCGCCGCGTTGCCGATGCGCACGCCGGTCTCCGGCGAGCAAGCGCTCGCCATCCTGAGCGGCGATCGTTTTTTACCGGAAGGCTGAAACGTCAGCGCAGGAAGTCGGGCGGCTGTTGCGGTTGTTGCTGCTGCCGTCGCGGCGCCCGCCGGGGTGTGGGGACGGCGACCTGTTCTTCCGGCGGCGCTTCCGCCATCGCCGGCAGCTTGCCGCCTTTGCAGTCGGTCAGCCACACGTCGTAGATCGGATGCTCGACCGCGTGCAGGCCGGGGCTGGCCGCAAACATCCAGCCGGTGAAGATGCGCTTGATCTCACCCTTGAGCGTCACTTCGTCCACTTCGACGAAGGAGTCGGTCTGCGGCGTTTCCGTCGGCGGGCGCGAATAGCATACGCGCGGCGTCACCTGCAGCGCGCCGAACTGCACCGTCTCGTCGATGGCAACATTGAAGGAGGTAATGCGGCCGGTGATCTTGTCGAGGCCGGAGAACACCGCGGTCGGATTGGCGATGCGTTGTGGCGGCGGCTGCTCCACCACTTCTTTCGCCACCGGCGCGTTGGCGTCGACCGGCTGCTGCTGCTGTTGTTGCTGTTGTTGCTGTTGTTGCTGCTGCGTGCCGTCCGGGGCACGCGCGGGACCTTCCGTCTGCCGCGCCGGTCCGCCCGCCGGCGGCTGGTTAGCCTGCTGCGCCGGCGGCGCGGTGCCAGGCGGCGGCGCCAACGGCTGCGACTGCACGGCGCCGGGCCTGCTCTGCGGCGGCTGCGCCATCGGCGGCGGCTGCGGCGCGGCCGGTGGCTCGTCGGTATAGATCGGCGGCGGATTGCCACCTGGATAGTAACGCGGTGGCGGTGCGCGGCGGTCATCGGCCGGCGGCGCGCTCGGAACATTGCCGGGCGGGCGCGGCGGCCGGTCGCTGAAAATCGAGCCGAATTGCGCAGCCGCCGGCCACGCCAGCACCAACACGGCCATCGCAAGAAACCCGGCAGAAAGTAAGCGTCGCGCCATGAAATACGGGTTGCCCACCTCGGCCGACGCCCCGACGCCGACTTCACGAGGTACGCGCCCGGTTAACACGGGGAATGCGGCGGCGGAAGGGCGCCCTAATGCTCTTCCGGCGCCCACGCCTTGTAATCGCCGGTCGCCCGCGGGCGGCGGCCGCTGGCGAGCGTGGAACCGGGCGGCCGGTAGGCGGCCGGTGTGCCGGTCAGATTGGGACGGTGCGGCTTCTGCCAAGGGCGCGGCTGGTAGGTTTCCTGCGTCGGCGGTACATCGACAGTGTGGTGCAACCACCCGTGCCAGGACGGCGGCACGCGCGAGGCTTCTGCATAGCCGTTGTAGATCACCCAGCGCCGCTCGAAGTGGAGCGTAGGATCGATCTTGCCGCCCTTGGTGCGGTAATAGCGATTGCCGAATTCATCCTCGCCAACAGCTTCGCCGTACATCCAGGTCCAGAACTGGGTGCCGAAGGTCTGCGAGTTCCACCAGGTAAACAGTTTGAGCAAAAAACTTTTCATTGCCGTTTGCGCATTCGAGCATGTGAGGAGCGGCGTTGTGCCACCACCGCGAGATGCTGTCTAGCCGACCATCCCCACACTATCGCTGCCGGGCAATCTGTTTGCTGGCGAGCGACTGACAAAGACGCAAGAGATCCGCATCGTCGGCGGCAAATAGCGCGGCGTTTTCGAAAAATCGAAGTTACGGATCACGCCAACATCAGAAAACCAACTATTGATCCGATTATGCGCTTTTTGGGGTTTGTTGTCGTAGCCAGTTGCAATATGCCGAGAGAAGTGGCTATGGTGCCCAGCAATTAATCAGCGCCGCGTCGGCGTTGAACCCTCGCGAATGACGGTGCCGGGTCAAAAGGCGGGCTCTCGATAGAGCCCGCCTTTTTCATACGTTTTCCGGAAGCCGGTATCGGCAGCGGAAGTGAATTCACAGCGGTGGGCAGTGTCTGCACGCTCCATTGCCACCGCCGTTTCTGAGCTAACGTTCTGAAGCAAAAACGAGAATCAGAGACTCCCGGCAGTGGATTCGAGCACTTTTCCAAGCGCTATCCCCGGCCGCCAGTTATCATGCCGCCGGCTTATGGGTACCGGCACGCCCGGTTTTGCGTCACTTTTCTGTCACGGGCGAAGGCATAAAAACCTACCTAGAAGGCTCAAGAAAAGTCCTTTTCGGGGACCGCCGATAGCTCAATACTAGCTTTGGCGTCGTTGCTTTTGCGATGCCGCATGTGGCCCTTTACCACAAGATTTAGTATTTGATTCAGGTTTACCCGCTATCTGTTGTTGACGGCGGCAGCGAGTCCACCTAGCTTTCGTATGTTCGGTGCGGGTGAGTTCAAAGTTCCCTCCGGACTTCCAGAGACTCTTGGTCGTAAAGACTCGCCCGCGCCAGAAATGGCGTTTTCGGGCCAGAGGTTTGCTGTGTCCGGAGCGTCACAGACCGGGATCAACCGTTTGCTCGGCCGGAGCCGGAGACCGAGATGTAGGGAATGGTGTCGCGTAGAGCGTGAGCGGAAAGAGGCGGACAGGACAGGTCCGTCAGGGAATAATCGGGTGGCCTGACCGCCGCCTGCCGAATTAGGGGCAAAGAACAAGATGCGGATTGAACGGCGGTACACCAAAGGCGGACAGTCGGCCTACGAAAACATGACCTTCCGTCATGTCCCGAGCGAGATCCGCAATCCGGACGGCTCGGTCGTGTTCAAGCTCGACAATGTCGAGGTGCCGGAATTCTGGTCGCAGGTCGCGTCTGACGTTCTCGCGCAAAAATATTTCCGCAAGGCGGGCGTGCCCGCGCGCCTGAAGAAGGTGGAAGAGAATTCCGTGCCCTCCTTCCTGTGGCGCTCGGTCGCCGACGAGGAGGCGCTCGCTGCGCTGCCCGAGAACGAACGCGTCATCGGCGAGACCAGCTCCAAGCAGGTGTTCGATCGTCTGGCCGGCACCTGGACCTATTGGGGCTGGAAGGGCGGCTATTTCGATTCGGACGAGGATGCGCGCGCCTTCTTCGACGAGATGCGCTACATGCTCGCGACCCAAATGTGCGCGCCGAATTCGCCGCAATGGTTCAACACCGGCCTGCACTGGGCCTACGGCATCGACGGCCCGAGCCAGGGCCACTATTACGTCGATCCGTTCACCGGCAAGCTCACCAAATCGAAAAGCTCCTACGAGCATCCGCAGCCGCACGCCTGCTTCATCCAGGGCATCAACGACGACCTGGTGAACGAAGGCGGCATCATGGACCTGTGGGTGCGCGAGGCGCGCCTGTTCAAATACGGCTCCGGCACCGGCTCCAATTTCTCCAAGCTGCGCGGCGAAGGCGAGCGGCTCTCCGGCGGCGGCAAGTCGTCCGGCCTGATGAGCTTCCTGAAGATCGGCGACCGCGCCGCCGGCGCCATCAAATCGGGCGGCACCACGCGCCGCGCCGCCAAGATGGTGATCGTCGACGTCGATCACCCCGACATCGAGACCTATATCGACTGGAAGGTGCTGGAGGAGCAGAAGGTCGCCGCGCTGGTTACCGGCTCCAAGCTCAACCAGAAGCACCTGCGCGCCATCATGAAGGCGTGCGTGAACTGCGAGGGCTCGGGCGACGACTGCTTCTCGCCGGAGAAAAACCCCGCGCTCAAGCGCGAGATCAAGCTCGCGCGCAAATCGTTCGTCGCGGACAACGTCATCAAGCGCGTGATCCAGTTCGCCAGGCAGGGCTACAAGGACATCCACTTCCCGACCTACGACACCGACTGGGATTCGGAGGCCTATCTCACCGTCTCCGGCCAGAACTCCAACAATTCGGTGCGCGTGACCGACGGCTTCCTGAAAGCGGTCGAGGCCGACGGCAGTTGGGACCTCACCTATCGGAAGAACAACAAGATCGCGAAGACGCTGAAGGCGCGCGACCTGTGGGAGAAGATCGGCCACGCCGCCTGGGCCTCGGCCGATCCGGGCCTGCAATATCATACGACGGTGAACGACTGGCACACCTGCCCGGCTTCGGGCGAGATTCGCGCGTCGAACCCGTGCTCGGAATACATGTTCCTCGACGACACCGCCTGCAATCTCGCCTCGCTCAATCTGCTCACCTTCCGCGACCAGACGACCGGCGCCTTCCAGGTCGAGTCCTACGAGCACGCCGTGCGGCTGTGGACCATCGTGCTGGAAATCTCCGTCATGATGGCGCAGTTCCCGTCCAAGCAGATCGCCGAGCTGTCGTTCCAGTACCGCACGCTCGGCCTCGGCTACGCCAATGTCGGCGGCCTGTTGATGACCAGCGGCATCCCGTACGACTCGAATGCCGGCCGCGCGATCTGCGGCGCGCTCTCCGCCATCATGACCGGCGTCTCCTACGCAACGTCGGCGGAAATGGCGGCGCAGCTTGGCTCCTTCCCCGGCTTCAAGAAGAACCGCGAGGCGATGCTGCGCGTGATGCGCAATCACCGCCGCGCGGCTTACGGTGAGCACACCGGCTATGAGAAACTGGCCATGCCGCCGGTGCCGCTCGACCACGCCGCCTGCCCCGATCAAAACCTGATCGCGCACGCCAAAGCCGCCTGGGACCGCGCCCTCGCGCTCGGCGAAGAGCACGGCTACCGCAACGCGCAAAGCTCCGTGATCGCGCCCACCGGCACCATCGGCCTGGTGATGGATTGCGACACCACCGGCATCGAGCCCGACTTCGCGCTGGTGAAGTTCAAGAAGCTCGCCGGCGGCGGCTACTTCAAGATCATCAACCGCGCGGTGCCGGAAGCGCTGCGCACGCTTCGCTATACCGAAAGCCAGATCGCCGAGATCGAGGCCTACGCCGTCGGCCACGGCACGCTCGGCCAGGCGCCGGCGATCAACCCGACCACGCTCAAGGCAAAAGGCTTCACCGACGACGCCATCGCCAAAGTGGAAAAGGCGCTGCCGACCGCCTTCGACATCAAGTTCGTGTTCAACAAGTGGACCCTGGGCGAAGACTTCTGCCGCGACACGCTCGGCATCGCGGCCGACGACCTCGCCTCGCCCACGTTCGATCTGTTCGGCGCGCTCGGCTTCTCCAAGCGCGAGATCGAAGCCGCCAACATCCATGTCTGCGGCGCCATGACGGTGGAAGGCGCGCCGCACCTGAAGCCCGAGCACTATCCGGTGTTCGACTGCGCCAATCCGTGCGGGCGCACGGGCAAGCGCTATCTCTCGGTCGAGAGCCACATCAAGATGATGGCGGCGGCGCAGCCGTTCATTTCCGGCGCCATCTCAAAGACCATCAACATGCCGAACGACGCCACGGTCGAGGACTGCAAGTCGGCTTACCTGTTGTCCTGGAAACTCGCCTTGAAGGCCAACGCGCTCTACCGCGACGGCTCCAAGCTCTCGCAGCCGCTCAATTCGCAACTCATCGCCGACGACGACGACGAGGACGAGGCGGTGGAGACCTTCCTGGAGAAGACCGTCCCTGGCCGCGCCGCCGGCCTTGCCGAAAAGGTCGTCGAGAAGATCGTCGAGCGCGTCACCGTGCTGCGCGAGCGCGAGAAGCTGCCCGACAGGCGCAAAGGCTACACGCAGAAAGCCGTGGTCGGCGGCCACAAGGTCTATCTGCGCACCGGCGAATACGACGACGGGCGGCTGGGCGAGATCTTCATCGACATGCACAAGGAGGGCGCGGCGCTTCGCTCGCTCATCAACAACTTCGCCATCGCCATCTCGCTCGGCCTGCAATACGGCGTGCCGCTCGAGGAATATGTCGACGCCTTCACCTTCACCCGCTTCGAGCCGTCGGGCCCGGTGCAGGGCAACGACACGATTAAATTCGCCACCTCGATCCTCGATTACGTGTTCCGCGAGCTGGCGGTGTCGTATCAGGAGCGCTTCGATCTCGCCCATGTCGACCCGTCGGAGTCGGGCTTCGATGCGCTCGGCAAGGGCGTGGAGGAAGGCAAGCCGACGCCGGCGGCGCAATACGTCTCCAAGGGCCTGACGCGCTCGCGCACCGATCGTTTGTCGGTGGTGCAAGGCTCGTCCGATCAAGGCGACACGACGCCGGCGGTCGCCGGCGGCAACGTCACGGCCTTCTCCGCCGGGGCAGCCCGCACGGAATTGGCCGGCGCCACCGCGCTGAAAGCCGAGCCGGAAGCGAAACTCTCGCCGACGCAGGCGCTCGAGGCGATCAACGAGCACGACGCCCGGGTGCACGCCAAGCACGCGGCCTCCGAAAGAGCGCGCCGAAGCCCGCGCCAAGGGCTACGAGGGCGAAGCCTGCGGCGAATGCGGCAACTTCACGCTCGTGAGGAACGGGACGTGCATGAAATGCGATACGTGTGGGAGCACGACGGGGTGTTCGTAATTTTTGTGTGAGACACACAAGCCATGGCCGGGCTTGACCCGGCCATCCACGACTTCAAAAGGCGGCCGAAAGGCCGCCTTTCCTATAAGAGAGAAGCGCAATGCCGAACCATATTCTTCTCACAGGTGCAGGCTTTAGCCGAAATTGGGGCGGCTGGCTTGCTAGTGAAGCCTTTGAATACCTTTTAGGAAGCCCGTTTGTTGATGATGTACTTCGGCAAATGCTTTGGCAATCGAAAGAGAGAAAAGGCGGATTTGAAGATACCTTGTCTACAGTACAGGCTGAATACCTAAGCCGCAAAAATCATCAAACCGAACAAAAATTACGCTCGCTCACCGAGGCGGTGAAAGCCATGTTCGCCGAAATGAGCGAAGGCTACGAGAACTTGTCTTTCGAATTTGCAGGCAGCGCCGGGGCTACCAACGTACGGTCATTTCTGAACCGCTTCGATGTCATTTACACGTTAAATCAGGACACCTTACTAGAGCAACATTACATAGGCGGAGCGATCGTTGGACCTGGAAAGGCGTGTCCCGGAGTCACTCCAAAAAATGCCGAGTTGCAAATCGGCGCAAGGGCCTATCCGATCTATGGGCCGACCCAGCACAAATTTGAGCTTGGCGAATACCAGCCCTACATCAAACTGCACGGCTCGTTCAACTGGATGCAAGATGAGCAAAACCTCCTAGTCCTCGGCGGCGGTAAGGCCGCAAGCATCGCTCAATTTCCACTCCTGAGCTGGTACCATGAGCTATTTCAGGCAGATCTTGCAAAGCCTGAAACGCGTCTGATGGTCATTGGCTACAGCTTCAACGACGAGCACATTAATAGATCAATACTCGATGCCGCAAACGCCAGCAATCTGCGCATATTCATTATCGACCCGTCTGGCGTCGATGTCCTCGACAAAAGGCCTGCCGAAGCATTGATCAAAGAGCGCCCATATGAACTTCTTGAAAAGCTTTCACCGCGCATCATAGGCGCATCACGTCGGGCTCTCCGGGAAGTCTTTGGCGGCGACCGCGTTGAACATGCAAAAGCCGCGCGCTTTTTCAGCAAGCAACCGTAATCGCAACACATTTTGGCCCGTAGGGATTAACAAGCTTAGCCCGGATGAAGAGATGCGAAATCCGGGGCTGACATCGAAACTTGCGATCCCACATTGCGCTTCGTTCCACGTGGGCTAAACGCTGAGCACAGACCCGGCCAATGGCCACCCTCATCACCTTCATCCTCTCCAACTACCCGCTCTCCTTCCTGCTGCTCGGCATTGTGCTCGGGCTCATCGCCTTCGCGCGCGGACCGGAAGGCAAAGGCGCACAACGCTAGTACTGGAGACCGCCGGACTAATCACTCCTTCCTAAACCCCACCACCAGCCGGTCGATCGCAATGCCGTTGCGACGGCCGAGCATCCCCCTGCTGACCCCTTAAGCAACTGTAAGGACAGGCGAATTCAAGAAGTGCCGGCTGGCGAGTCACACTCCGAAATGCTATATTAAATGCATGAAACGAACCGCTCTGCTTTCGGATTTGGAGCGCAAATATTTCTGGTGGGCGCCAGTCGGGACCGAGCCCCGGTCGCCTGAGCGCATCGTTGCTCAGGCGATGAACATGGCCACATTCGACGACGTGCAGCGCCTTGAGCACGAGCTTGGCGCCGTCGCACTCGTCAATGCGATGCTCGCGGCGCAACCGGGTTGGCTGAACGATCAATCCTGGGAGTTCTGGCGCGGGCGTTTGGCGTTTGCCACCGGACAAGCGATACCCGAGGATGCGCCTCGGAGATCGTTCGATGCCGGAGACCTTTGAGCCAAAAACCGAGACTCTGCCCGCCGCGCAACAAGAGTTGTGGCCCTCGCTTGCGCCCGCGCCGAGACTTCTCATTCGTCCTCTACGGTGGAACCGCAGTCGCACTCTACCTTGGCCACCGCGTTTCTGTGGACTTTGATTTCTTCCGATCCGACCCACTCGACAAGGCCGAGCTGCTTTCCGCTTTCCCTTTTCTCAAGGACGCGGAAACAATCCAGGAAGACGTCAATACGTTGGTCGTCAGGGTGACCATGCCATCGGGGAGCGTAAAGGTATCGTTCTTCGGCGGCATCACGATCGGCCGGATCAACGAACCGTTGCTAACCGCAGATTCAACTCTTCTCGTCGCTTCGCGCGAAGACCTACTTGGCACGAAGTTGAAAGCAATCCTTGATCGTGCAGAAGCGAAAGACTACAGCGACATCTCAGCGCTATTGGCCAACGGTGCTACGCTCGAGAAAGGTTTGGGCGCTTTCGCCGCCATGTTCAAGAAAGATCCGTCCTTGCCGTTGAAGGCCATCGGGTTCTTCAAGGACGGCGATTTGCCTACGCTTCCCAAAGCAGATCAGGACCGACTGAGGCAAGCGCGCGACAAAGTTGCCGAGGTTCCGAAGCTCCAAATCTCGAACGTGTCGCTTGCACTATAACTTTCTTCCAGAAAGCTCTGATGCGTGAACGCCTCGATCATCTTCTTTTAATCCGATCGCAGCACGGCTTTAATCGGCAAAGTCCCGATAACGAGCCTGATTACCTCCCTTTAAACTCCACCACCAGCCGGTCGATCGCAATGCCGTTGCGGCGGCCGAGCATCCACGCAATCCCGGACGCCGACGTGGCGTCCGACAAAGGCCGCACGGTGATGGCGCCGCTGGCGGCGGTGAGACGCAGGCGCGCGGTGACGTTCCCGCCGGCGCGGAAGATCAAATCGCGCGTGTTGGCCGGCACCGTGATGGTCTTGGTGCGCCGGATGGTCACGTCCATTTCGCCGACCAGCGTATCGCCCGGCGCGAACGACCTGGCGAAAACCCTGACAGTGCCTGCGGCGAAGTAGTCCTTCTCGGCGTCGAGTGTGACCGTATAGGTCTTCTCGGGCCTGGCCGGCGGCTGCGCAATGCCGGGCGCGGCGCCGGACAGAGAGAGCGCGAGCGCAGCAAAGCCTGCGCGAACGAATGACCGCCCCATGATGTCTCCTCCGCCCGCCCCGACCGTAGCACGCCGCCCGCCCGCGCAGCCCGAATCCCGCACGGCACCCAACTCAGTGTAAGGTCATCCGGTCCTTCGTCCGCAACCGGGCGGCCGGGCCCACAAGGAGCGGTGCGCTGCCGAAATCCGACAAAGAAGCCAAGGCGAGGGCCGAGGCCAGCTTCAAGCGCAAGCAGGAGCAGGCGCGCGAAGGCGTGCTCGCCATGGCCGAATATCAGGCCGCCACCATCGCCACGCGCGAGAAGACCGCGAAGCTGCGCGCGCTGCGGCTGGCCAAGGAAGCCGCCGACAAGCAGGCGCCGGCGAAGACGCCAACCAAATCAAAGACACCGGTCAAAACGAAGACGCCGGCCAAGGCAAAGGCTCCGACGAAGGCGAAACCCGCCGCCAAAAAGCCGCGCTGAGCGCCTGCTTCATCGTTGCGCAAGGCGGCCGCAAGCCGCCCAGCCGCGGCACGGCGCCCGGTAGCCCTGCCCACGCGAATCTGGCATTGCATTCCCGGCTGTCGGCGGGCTGAATAGCCCGTGCGCGCGGTTGGGCGTGTGCGCGAAGCAGAGACAATGCAGAGCGCAGGCAAGCGTCCGCGGCGTGGCTTGCGCCACGACGGTTTAGCTGACGCATTCAGCGCCTTGCTCGACGGTTGCGATAAGGGGGACGGCATCATGGCGAAGAAGCGCAAAGTGAAGCAGGCCACCCGCGCCAAAGCCAAACCGAAGGCGCCGGCCGCCGCCAGGCGCAAGGCCGCCGCACCGTCGCCGCGCGAGCCGGAGCACATCGGCGGCGAGGTCGATCCGTTGAACGTCATCGCGGCGGTGCTCGCGGTCGCGCTGATCGGGCTCGGCATCTACTACTATCAACTGCCCGCGGAAAACGGCGACGTCACCGGGACGATCGCGCCGGCGGCGCAGACGAAGTAAGCGCGACATCTTTCGGCGGGCCATGTTTCAACAGGTCATGCGCGGACTTGACCCGGCGATGACACGTTGGGGCCCTACTCCTCCGGCTCGGTGGTAAAATAAAGCGGAAAACCCGCCTGCTTGCCGAGTTCGGTGGCTTCCTTGGCCTTGGTGTCGGCGACGTCCCTGGTGAACACCGCGATCACGCAGGCGCCCTTCTGGTGCGCCGTCACCATGACGCGGTAGGCCTCGCTCTCGTTCATGCGGAACACGGCCTTGAGCACCTCGACGACGAATTCGCGCGGCGTGTAGTCGTCGTTGAGCAGGATGACCTTCCACAGCTTGGGGCGCTGCGTCTGCGGCTTGGTCCTGGTGCGCGGCTTGACGACGGTGTTCTGGCTCATCGGCGTTCTCAAAGGCCCGGCCGCCGTCAATTATAGGACAACGCCGGACGGCTGTCGTCCCCGCGCGCGCTATGTGCGCCCGATGGAGCCTTGCCGCCCGCGCTTGTTGCCCTTGCCAAGCATGGCCTCGACGCTCCACGGCCCGGGCCCCGAGAACACGAAATAGAGGAAGATGAAGCAGAAGAGGACAGCGGCGTCGCCGCCGTTGAGCTGCGGGAAGAAGCCGCGCGGGGCGTGGCTCAAGAAGTAGCCGACCGCCATCTCGCCTGACATGATGAAAGCCGCCGGCCGCGACAGGTAGCCGACCGCCAGCAGAGCGCCGCCAACGAATTCGATCGCGCCGGAAAACCAGAGAAGCGTCAGCGGATCGGGCATTTTCGGCGAGGGGAATCCGAACATCTTCGACAGGCCGTGCGAGAAAAACAGCAGCGCGGCCACGATGCGCACGATGCTCAGCACATAGGGCGACAGGTTGGTCAGGCGGTCTTGCAGGGTCATGAAGGGGCTCTCGCGTTGGGAAACACCGGCTATTGGCCGCTGGAAGGCGCATAGGTCAATTGCCAATATCGTGAACGCCGCAGAAAGCGTCTTTTTTTCGCGTAAAAACGCCCCGGATGGCGATATGGGACGCCGTGTCGCAGAGTCTTCGCATTGCCGATCGAAGCCGTCCTGCGGTGCCGCGCCTCGCGCCCTGCAACCGCTGATCGCCTGCCAATGGAGCCCTAGTCGATGCTCTACCTGACGCTGAAAACCGCCCTCTCCGCGATCATCATCACCGCCGCCTCCGAAACCGCGCGCCGCGCCCCCGCGCTGGGCGCGCTGATCGTGTCGCTGCCGCTCACGTCGCTCCTCGCCTTGATCTGGCTGTGGCACGATACCGGCGACAACGCGCGCATCGCCTCGCTTGCGCAGTCGACATTCTGGTTCGTGCTGCCGACATTGCCGATGTTTCTGGTGATGCCGCTGCTCCTGCGGCACGGATTGAATTTTTGGGTGACGCTCGCGATCGGCTGCGCGCTGACGATCGTGCTGTATCTCTTTACCGTCCGGCTGCTCGACAAATTCGGCGTCGCGCTCTGAAAAACGCGGTTTACGTCAGCCCTGCTGCTTCAATGACGCACAAGGCGCGCTACGCTTTTGATGCTGCTCATGGGGTGGGGCCGAACTGCCAAATCTGGGAGGAGGCCCAAAATGGAACTCATCCGCGACGCCCGAGACGTCACACGCTCGCGTCCGCTGATCGAATGCCGCCAATGCGGCGAACGCATCTACGCGCCGCAATGGTCGGAATATCGCGACGGCGGCCGCATCCGTCATTTATGGGCGTGCGAGGACTGCGGCTATTCGTTCGAAACCACGGTTTCGTTCGGGGCGGACCGGCAAGTGCGTGATCACGCGTAATAAGGCGAGAACGACGCCAACGTCGAGTAATCACGCAACGCGGAGGCAAGGAGCTGGCTGAGAGCGCACGCGCCCGCACACACGGTCGACCATGATCCCCGGGGCGATCCCGCCAAATGCCGGCTCCTTGCAGCGCCGGAATCCGTGATGCGGTGACAACCGCAGCCACGCGGCTGGCTAAGCCGGTCGTGACCAATCACGGCCGAACATGCGGAGTACCGATCTCTTAAACGGCGAGACCGAGGAAATCACGCAAGGTCGCGGCGGTCTCATCGATCGCGCGGCTATCCACCGGCACTTCGATCGAGTCGTCGCCTCGCGTGCGCAGCACGAGTTTGCGCACCTCCGCGCCCGACACCGGATCCTTGAGCGTCGCCACATCGAAGTCCTTGATGTCGGCGAGCGGCAATTCCACCGGCCTGCGTTTCCACATCAAGGTACTGCGCTCGATGCGCGCTTTGTCCTCGTTCTTGTCGAGCGCAAGCGAAAAGCCGCTCAAGCTCCCACCCGCTTCGACCACCAGACGATTTGCGCTGCGTTCGACGATTGACATGGGCCAGTCCCCCTTCTCGTCGTGACAGCACAATCTTACGCCGCGCGCTGGCGGCATCGAACGCCTTATTGTCGCAAGGCCTGCGCCAAATCGCCGCCACAGCAGCATTTTTTGCCGCGATGCAAAGGCAGATCAGGCTGGCGGTACCGGATGGTTGTGTGGCCGGACAGGCACACAACCAAAGATATGGGCTTGACGACCCTGTTCAGCGATAGACAAATCACCGGCCCCATGGTGGTTTGGTGATTGAAATTTAGTCACGCGGGCCGGCGGCGTTCAGTAGCCGACCCGTTCATGATGTTCCTCCCGCGTGGCGTTTAAACTGGGCGGCCGCAAGGCCGCCCATTTTTTGTTTTGCCGCGGGCGGCGTCAGCTCGATCGCAAACGAGATCCACAAGACTGCCGCGCACAGGCCCGCGCAGCGTCAAGCCGCAGCAGCAACGCTCGGCAAAGCCGCGTCTTCGATCGCGGGAGCGGCGGACGGCGCCGGCAGGGGATCGATGGCCTCGACCAGCGACAGGAACGAGCTGCCGGGCAATGGTGGGGCGAAGACATAGCCTTGCGCCGAACGGATACCAAGTTCGCGCAAAAAATTGACCTGCTCGAACGTCTCGACGCCTTCCGCCACCACGTCCATGCGCATGCTCTTGGCGAGGTCGATCAGTGTTTCGACGATGGTGGTGGAATTGCGATCGGTGCCGATGGCATCGACGAACATCTTGTCGATCTTGATGATATCGACGCCGAGCTTGAGCATGTAGGACAAGCCGCTGTGGCCGGTGCCGACATCGTCGATGGCGATGCGGATACCGAGATCCTGCAGGCCGGCGATGACTTGCCGGGTCTGATTGAAGTTCTCGATCTGGTCGCGCTCGGTTACTTCCAGGACAACTTGTGAGAGCCTGATCGGCGATCCTGTAAAGACCTTGCGGACATCCTTGATGATATTTTCATCGCCGAACAACTTGCCGGCAAAATTAAAACCGATCTTGAGCGCAGGCCGGCTGCCGATGACACTGCCGGCCTCGACGCAGACCCGCTCCATCAGGTCACGCGTCATATCGCGGATAAGACCACTGGATTCGGCGAGCGGAATGAATGCACCCGGAAGCTCGATCGTGCCGTCCGGCTTTTTCCACCGGACAAGCACTTCGGCGCCGCGCAATTGCCCGGATCGGATATCGACGATGGGTTGGTAGTACGGAACGAACTCGCCGTTGGCCAAAGCGCGTTCGATATCGGCCACCGGATTGCCGGGCGAAGGTGACGGGAACAACAATGTCACAGCCGCCACGATCAATATGACACCGGCACTTGCAACGATGCCGAGCCACTTCAATTCCTCCTGGCCCACCGCAAGCAGTCTGCGTGGCGTTACAATCTCGGCCTGAAAGCCGAAACGGTTTGAGCGCACCTTGGCCGCATAGACATAGCCGGTCACGCGCGCCGGCAGCTTGCCGATTTCGCCGATTTGGATGCCGCTGCCGGTTTCGATATGTGCATAGGCGCCGAATGGGCCGCCGTGGCTCGCCACCTGGGGAAGAAACAGCGCCGAAGGCATCAGCGCCGCGATCTCCTGATCCCCAGCCTTGCGGCGCAGACGCACCATCGACCGGCCGTTGCCCAGCTTGATCACATCGAGCGTGAAACCTTTTGCGCCGTGAAGCCGCTCCGACGCGATGAGCTTGCGGTGACGCGGCGGCGAGCCGAAATCGGAGCAGAGCGTCCGACCGTCAAAATCGACCAGCGCGACCTCCTTGACCGGCATCGTCTGGAACACGGCCCTGCGCATGGATTCAATATGGGCGGGACTGCATGAATCCACGCCTTGTGACGCCAACGCGTCGAGCGTTTCGATCACAAGAGAAACGCGGGACTCGGCGAGCGAAATGGCACGCTTGGCCGAGGTGTCGACCTCCTCCTGCCCGCGCCGATCGATGATCCCGCTGAGCCAGAAGTCGAACGCCACGAGAGGCGTGCTGGCGAGCAGCACGCCGATCACGACCGCAAAGAATTTCCAGCGCGAAAACGCGCGCAATAGACGTCCCATCCTGCCCTGGCCGCGACCCCTCCTGGCGTCGCCGCCATTTGAGCCTTGCCGCCGTAAAAACGTACTTAAGCTTAAAGCGAGGGCGTCCGATAACGCTGCAGGTTGGTGCAAAGCGCGCGGCCATGGTTAAGGCGCGGTTACCGCGGACTGTTATTTGTACGTGCCGACCAATTCGGCAATAAATCGCGGCAATGCGAACGAGCCGACGTGCAGTTCCGGCGTCCAATAACGCGTCGGGAAACCGCCGGCGTTGCGGTAGCGCTCGGCGATCACCTTCGGCGAAGCCTGGCGCAACCGGCTGTTGTCGGTGGCAAACCCCATCGCCATGTGGCCGCCGACATAGGTCGGCACAGCGGCGATGTAGCAGGCCGCGTCCGCAAACAACGCGCGGAAATGACGGATGCTGGTCCTCAGCTCGCTCGCCTGCAGGAACGGCACGCCATTCTGTGTAACCAGGATGCCGCCCTTGTTCAGGCAGCGCTTGCAGGCGGCGTAAAAACGCTTGGTGAACAGCACCGCTCCGGGCCCTTGCGGATCGGTCGAGTCGACGATGATGACGTCGAAGCGGCGGCCGGTCTGCGCGACGTAATCCATGCCGTCGCCGATGATGAGTTCGAAGCGCTTGTCGGCGAAGACCGGCTTGGTGAACTCCGGAAAATGCCGCTTGGCGAACGCGACCACCGAGGCGTCAATCTCGACCTGCATGAGATGCCTGACCGATTTATGCTTGAGCACTTCCTCGGCAATTCCACAATCGCCGCCGCCGACAATCAGCACGGTCCGGGGGCGCCCGTGTGCGAACAGCGGCACGTGGCTCATCATTTCCTGATAGACGTATTCGTCGCGGCTGGTGATCTGCGTCGCGCCGTCCAGCATCAACATCTTGCCGAAGAACTTGTTCTTGAACAGAACGAGATGCTGATGCGCCGTCTTCGCCTCATAGAGCACGCGGTCGGCCGCATAGCTCATGCGAAAGCCAAGCGGCTCGAACAAAGTTTCCGCAATCCAGCGCTTCTTGGCCACCGATCACTCCGTCGACGGCGGACTGCCGAGACAGCCGCCATAGCAGAAGTTTTAATGTCGGAGATGGATGGTGCAAGCCCTGCCGTCAGGCCGTGCCATCAAGCGGCTCCTTGCCCGCGCAAAAGTTCGCTGACCGCGATCTTCTTTGGGCTGAAGGCCTCGCGCAGCACCGGCACGCAAGCATCCGGATTGGCATCACCGCACATGAATATATCGAGCGCGGCGTAAGCGCGTTCCGGCCAGGAGTGGATGGAGATGTGGCTTTCGGCCAGCACCGCCACGCCGGAAATACCGCCATTCGGCTCGAAGTGATGCAAATGGATGTGAAGCAGCGTGGCGCCGGCCGCGTTCACGCAGCGGCGCAACGTCTCCTCGATGTGATCGAGATCGTCGAGACGGTTCGCCTGATAGAGATCGACGATAAGGTGCGCACCGGCGCACGCCACGCCGTTCCGCATCACGAAGTGATCGTCGCGCTCATCAGCATTCGTCGCCGGCGCAGCCACCGAGAGTGCTTTTTTTCGGGTGGTACCTGGAGTCTCCAAGCCCTTCCCCGATCGCAAGAGGGCGTTTTTCAACATGCCGCTCTCCCCAACCAGAGATTGAAGCCCGAGAGACCGGCATGCCGGCTCGCGGAGTGAATCTGCCGTCACGCGAACGCCACGACTTAAGAGGTCCACATAGGGGCAAGCTACTCTCGGATCAAGAAGATTCTGTAAAGGCGCGGCAACACCGTCGCGTGATCGGCGGCGCCCGCAAATATGGCGCAATCTTGCCGTTCGCTCGCCGCCATTGGGCCGCCGACGATGGCACGATAGACTGCGATCAAGTCCGACGCGGCAAAGGAGAGCTACCCATGAGCTTTTTTCCCGGCAAGGATCCGCAAGCCGGCGACGCTTACGCCTGCGAGGCCATCGCGCAGGTGATCGTGCCGCGCTCCGTCGATCTCGGCGACGGCTTCTCGGTGCGTCGTGCGCTGCCCTCGGCGCGCAGTCGCATGGTTGGGCCGTTCATTTTTTTCGACCATTTCGGTCCGGCGGAATTCCGCGCCGGCACCGGCCTTGACGTGCGGCCGCATCCGCATATCGGACTTGCGACCGTCACATATCTGTTCGATGGCGAGATCATGCACCGCGACAGTCTCGGCACCGCGGCGCCGATCAAACCCGGCGAGGTGAACTGGATGACGGCCGGTCGCGGCATCGTGCATTCGGAACGTACCGGCGCGGAGCAGCGCACCACCGCGAGCCCGATTCACGGCTTGCAAATGTGGGTCGGGCTGCCGGCCGCGAAAGAAGAGATGGAGGCGGGCTTTGCCCATCACGCGGTCGCCGAATTTCCAATGGTCAAAGAGAACGGCACGAGCGTGCGCGTCGTCGTCGGCTCACTCTACGGCACAAGCTCGCCGGTGCCGGTGGTGCACGAGACGATGTTCGGCGATGTGCACTTGAGCGCAGGCTCGCAACTGCCGCTCGACACAGACCACGAGGAGCGCGCGCTCTATGTGCTCGAAGGCACCGTCGACATCGCCGGCGACAAATTCGAGCCCGGGCGGCTCTTGGTGTTCAAGCCAGGCGACAAGATTAAGCTGACGGCGGCGACCGACACGCATTTCGTCATCCTCGGCGGCGCACCGATGGACGGCCCGCGCCACATCTGGTGGAATTTCGTCTCCTCGCGCAAGGACCGTATCGAGCAGGCCAAAGCCGACTGGAAGGCCGGTCACTTCGGCAAGGTGCCGGGCGACGAGATCGAGTTCATTCCGCTGCCGGAACACTAGCCACGCGGGTTGGTTCCCTCTAATGGAACCTGCATGTTTACGCGCCTGATCACGATCTGGGACGGTATTCGGTCGAGCCTATGGGCGCCGCCGCTTGCGATGGTGTTGGCTGCATGCGCACTCGCCTCCGTGGCCCTGAGCATCGATATCGGCGTCGGCAGCGATCCGGTCTGGTACCTCTATAGCGGCGGCGCAAAGGAGACGCCGCAATTTCTTTCCAATCTGGTGAGTTCGATGATCACGATGGCGACACTCGCCATTTCGATCACCATGGTCGTCTTGACGCTGGCCGCGCAACAGCTCGGACCACGGCTCATTCGCAGTTTCATGGCCGACAGGCGCACGCAGATTTCACTCGGCCTTTTCGTGTCAACCGTCGTTTACCTGCTGCTGGTCTTGCGCAGCGCGTACGGCCAGCATGCCGCCGTCTCCAATCTCGCGGTCACCCTCGGCACGGCGTTGGTGCTCATCAGCGTGGCAACGCTGCTCTTCTTCGTTCATCATCTCGCCATCTCGATCATCGCCGACAACGTCATCGACCGCATCGGCAACCAGCTCGACGCCAACATCGCGCGGTTGTTGTCAGACAAAAATGAACCGGCCCGGAGCGCAACCAACTCCGCACAGACAAAGACTGGGGCTCCCGTTCCGCTCCGCTATGGCGGTTATGTCCAAGCGATCGCCTACGGCGCAGCCGTCAAAGCAGCTGCCGATGCCGAAGCCTCGGTCACTTACGACATTCGCCCCGGACACCATGCCGTGCCTGGCGTGGTCGCCGCTCGTATCTTGCCGGAGAGGTCCGCAACCGACGAATTATGCCTTGCCATTCAAAAGTCGATCGTCGTGGGCTCCGAACGTACCGCGGTGCAGGATCTGGAATTTTCGGTTCGCCAACTTGTGGAGATTGCACTGCGCGCGCTGTCGCCCGGCATCAACGATCCTTATACCGCCAATGCCGTCATCGACCGGCTGACACAATCACTGCGCAAGGTCATGGACCACGGACCGCAAAAAAACGCCTGGCAGGACGTGAGCGGCAAGACGCGGGTGATCGCGGAAGTGTCCACGTTCGACGGCATAGTCGATGCCGCTTTCAATCAAATACGCCAACAGGCGTCAAATGTCCCGGCCGTGCTGATACGTCTCGCCGAGTGCATTGGACAGTTGCTCGAACTGGCCGACCACCCGCAGCGTGCCGCACTGATGCGGCATCTCGAGATGGTTCTGGCCGCGGGCCGGCGCAATATCGCCGAAGCGAACGACCTCAAAGACCTGGAGGCTCACGCGATACGCGCGCGCAGTTCCGACGGGGACCGCGCCAAGGGTTAGCCGGCTACTTCTTCGGCAAATCCAGCCGGATGCTCAGTTCCTTGAGCTGCCGGGCCGTCACTTCCGATGGCGCGCCCATCAACAGGTCCTCGGCGCGCTGATTCATCGGGAACAGCACCACTTCGCGCAGGTTCTCTTCGCCAGCGAGCAGCATGACAATGCGGTCGATGCCGGGCGCGATGCCGCCATGCGGCGGCGCGCCAAGCGAGAGCGCGTGCAGCATGCCGCCGAATTTCGCTTCCAGCACGTCCTCGCCATAGCCGGCGATCGCGAACGCCTTCTTCATCACTTCGGGCCGGTGGTTCCGGATCGCGCCCGAGGACAGTTCGATGCCGTTGCAGACGATGTCGTACTGGATCGCCAGGATCGACTGCAGCTTGTCGTGATCGTTGGGGTCGAGCGCAAGAAATTCCTCGACCGGCATATTCGGCATGGAGAACGGATTGTGGGAGAAGTCGATCTTCTTCTCCTCCTCGTTCCATTCGTACATGGGATAGTCGACCACCCAGCAGAAGTCGAAACGATCCTGCGCGATGAGGCCGAGCTCCTCGCCGACTTTGGTGCGCGCTGAGCCGGCGAACTTCACGAAATCCTTCGGCTTGCCGGCAACGAAGAAGCAGGCGTCGCCAATGCCTAGCCCGAGTTGGTCGGCAATCTGCTTGGTACGTTCCGGTCCGATGTTCTTTGCCAACGGCCCGGCGCCACCTTCCTCGCCTTCACGCCAGAAAATATAACCGAGCCCCGGCTGGCCCTCGCCTTGCGCCCACGAATTCATGCGATCGCAGAAGGCGCGGTTGCCACCCTTCGGCGCAGGGATCGCCCACACCGCGTTGCCGGCCGTTTCCAGAATCTTGGCGAATATCTTGAAGCCCGATCCGCGGAACGCCTCGCTCACATCCTGCATCTCGATCGGATTGCGCAGATCGGGCTTGTCGGTGCCGTATTTGCGCAGCGCGTCGGCATAAGGGATGAGTGGAAACTTCGGCGTCACCGGCTTGCCATTCGCAAATTCCTCGAACACGCCGCGGATCACCGGCTCGACAGCGTCGAACACGTCCTGTTGCGTGACGAAACTCATCTCCAGATCGAGTTGATAGAACTCGCCGGGCGAGCGGTCGGCGCGCGCGTCCTCGTCGCGAAAACAAGGCGCGATCTGGAAGTAGCGGTCGAAGCCCGCCACCATGATGAGCTGCTTGAATTGTTGCGGCGCCTGCGGCAACGCGTAAAATTTTCCCGGATGCAGACGCGAGGGCACGAGAAAGTCGCGCGCGCCTTCCGGCGACGAGGCGGTCAGGATCGGCGTCTGGAATTCGAAGAAGCCGGCCTGCTTCATGCGGTTGCGGATCGAGTTCGATCACGCGCCCGCGCAGCATGATGTTGGCGTGCAGGTGTTCGCGGCGCAGATCGAGGAAGCGGTATTTGAGCCGGATATCCTCCGGGTAGTCTTGTTCCCCGAAAACCGGCATCGGCAATTCGGCGGCGGCGCCTAGCACCTCGATCTCGTCGATATAGACTTCGATCTCGCCGGTCGGCAAGTCGGGGTTGAGAGTGCCTTCGGGACGCTGGCGCACCTTGCCGTCAATGCGCACCACCCATTCCGAGCGCAGCGTTTCGGCGAGCTTGAAGGCGGAGCTGTCGGGGTCGGCCACGACTTGCGTAATGCCGTAATGGTCGCGCAGGTCGATGAACAAGACGCCACCGTGGTCACGGATACGGTGGCACCAGCCCGAGAGGCGCACCGTCTTGCCAATATCGCCCTCGCGAAGCGCGGCGCAGGTGTGTGAGCGATAGCGATGCATTGGGAAACCGTCGAAAATGGGTCCGAAATCGGAAGGGATTCGCGAGTGGAAAGCGGGCGCACAAGCGCATGGGCGGCTTGCGCTTGTCAAGCCGCCGCCTTGTGCGGCATGGCGCGCGCCACATGCCGCAACCCCGGCGCCGTGAGGCGCCGGGGTTGGCGATCTGATAGGCGCGAAATGTTTGGCTGCGCGCCGCCTTACGAGCAGACTGTAGCGGAATGATCGGTGCCGTCCGGCGCGATACGCGTGTATTTGTGGCACCTGATCAGTTTGAACTTGAGGGGCTTGGGAACCCCGGCATTGACCTGCGCTGTCGAGGTGTTGGACGCGCCTCCATTGCCGCCGGAGCGGGACTTGGCGCTCGCCGTATCGGAGATGAAAGCCGCGGCCACCAGCCCGGCTGCCGCAAGAATTGCAATCTTATTTTTGCTCATGGTCTTTCCATTCATTGTTAGGCATCGCCGGAATGGCGAAGCGTCGCTCGCACCTATGTCGCGGCGCGGCGTATCGGCGTTCGGAGAGCAAGGGCACAATCGACCGAACTGTGATCACGGTCACAGGGTCGTCTGAAATGGCGTCGGCATAGGAGCTTTGCAGTCAGATTCCGCCCTTGGCGGAGACAGGCCGCCCCGGCTGCGCTATGCAGGGCACCCATGACTCGCAATACGTCCAAAAAGACGAGCCGTAAGAAGGCTGGCAACAATACCACCGGGCATGCCGCAACCGACATGTCGGCGGCCGAGGCCACGGTCGAAACCCTCATCGCCCATGGGCTGAAGACCGTCTATGCGCTGCCCGGCGTCCACAACGACCACCTGTTCGACGCCCTTCACCGTGCCGGCGAGCGCTTAGAGGTCGTCCACGCCCGCCACGAGCAAGGTGCAGCCTATATGGCGCTGGGGGCAGCATTGGCGACCGGGCGGGAGCAGGCCTATGCGGTGGTGCCCGGTCCGGGACTCCTGAATTCCGGCGCTGCGCTGCTCACCGCCTACGGCATGAACGCGCCGGTGCTGGCGATGATCGGACAGATTCCGCATGCCGCGATCGGCCGCTCCATCGGACACCTGCACGAGATCTCCGACCAGCACGGCATCATCACCCGGCTGGTCGATCACTGCGCCCTCATCCACGGCCCGCGCGATGCGGCCGAGAAGACCGGAAAAGCCATCCGCGCCATGCGCCAGGGCCGGCCCGGTCCGGCCGCGCTCGAATGCGCGATCGACGTGTGGGGGCAACGGGCGCGCGTGCCCGCGCTAGCGCCGCCGGCACCGCCGCGCGCGCAGCGCATCGACGAAGATGCGATACGCCGCGCCGCCAGGCTGCTCGGCCAGTCGAAGCGCGTGCTGATCGTCGCCGGCGGCGGCGCGCTCAATGCGTCGCAGGAAGTCACCCTGCTCTCCGGCATGTTGCAGGCGCCGGTCAATTCCTACCGTCGTGGGCGCGGCGTACTCGACGACCGCGATCCCTTCAGCATCAACTTGCCGCTCGGACGCGAATTGTGGGGCGAAGCCGATGCCGTGCTGGCAATCGGCACGCGGCTGTTCTATCCGATCACGCAATGGGGCATCGACCGCAAACTCAAGATCGTCAGCGTCAATGCCGACAAGAGCGCGCATGCGCGTTTGAACAAGCCAGCAGTGGCATTGACCGGCGATGCAACCTCGGTGCTGCGCAAACTGATCGATCAGCTCGCCCGATATAATCTGCGCCGCGCGCCGCGCCGCGAGGAGATGCAGGAGCGCCAGGCGAAGATGCGCCGGCGCATGCAGGACAAGATCGCGCCGCAACTCGCCTTCCTCGACGCCATGCGCGCCGAATTGCCGGAAGACGGCATCTACGTCGACGAAGTCACGCAGATCGGCTTTGCCGCGCGGCTTGCCTTCCCTGTCTACAAGCCTCGCACGTTTCTCTCGCCCGGCTATCAGGACAATCTCGGCTGGGGCTACGCGACGGCGCTCGGCGCGCAGCATGCGCGGCCGGACGCGCCGGTTCTCTCCATCAACGGCGACGGCGGCTTTCTCTACACCTCAAACGAGCTTGCCACCGCCATGCGCCACCGCATTCCACTGGTCGCCGTCGTGTTTACCGACGACTCCTTCGGCAATGTGCGGCGCATCCAGGAAGAGCATTTCGGCAATCGCCTGATCGCATCAGACCTCGCCAATCCCGACTTCGTCAAATACGCGGAGAGTTTCGGCGCCCGTGGCTTGCGGGCGCGCACGCCGGAGGAATTGCGAACCGCCTTGCGCGAGAGCTTCGCGCGCCGCGAGCCGGCCGTGATCGAAGTTCCGGTCGGGTCGTTTCCGAGCCCGTGGGAATTCATCCACATGCCGCCGGCGCGCGGCCGAAAAGGTTTGCCATGAGCAAGCCCGATCAGGTTAGGTTGCCGGCTGCAATGGACGTCCTCACCACCACCGCGGACCTCGAGCGCGCCTGCGCGCGCATGGCGCAGCATCCCTTCGTCACCATCGACACCGAGTTCCTGCGCGAGACCACCTACTATCCCCTGCTCTGCGTCGCGCAGATGGCGAGCGCCGACGACGCTTTCGTCATCGACGCGCTCGCCGACGGCATCGACCTCTCTTCTTTTTTCGGGCTGCTGGCAAACGAGAAGGTGGTCAAGGTCTTCCACGCCGCGCGCCAGGACATCGAAATCGTCTGGAACATGGCGGAGACCATCCCGCATCCGATCTTCGACACGCAGGTCGCCGCCATGGTGCTGGGTTTCGGCGATTCGATCTCCTACGACCAATTGGTCCAGCGCATCACCGGCGACACGCTCGACAAATCGCACCGCTTCACCGACTGGACGCGGCGCCCTTTGAGCGACGCGCAGATCGCCTATGCGCTCTCCGACGTCACGCATTTGCGCGCGGTCTACGAAAAGCTGTCCGCCGATCTCGCAGGGCAAGGCCGCGCCAACTGGGTCGAGGCCGAGATGAAGGTCCTCACCTCGCCCGATACCTACCGCATGGATCCCGAGCGGGCCTGGGAGCGGCTGAAAAACCGCGTTCGCAAGCCGAAGGAACTGGCGGTACTGATCGAGATCGCGGCCTGGCGCGAACGCGAGGCGCAAGACCGTGACGTGCCGCGCTCACGCGTGCTCAAGGACGAGACCATCGCCGACATCGCCGTGCAGGCGCCGACCACGCTCGACCGGCTCAGCAGCTTGCGCTCCTTACCCAAGGGATTCGAGCGCTCGCGTTGGGGCGAGACGATCGTCGATGCGGTCAAGCGCGGGCTCGCGCGCGATCCGAAAACGCTGCCCGTGCTCGACCGCTTCCGCGCGCCGTCGAAAGCCGCCGCCACGCTCGAACTGCTGAAAGTTCTGCTGCGCATGACATCGGAGCAGCACGGCGTCGCCGCCAAGGTCATCGCCACCGTCGACGAACTCGAGCGCATCGCCGCCGACGACAAGGCCAACGTGCCCGCGCTCAAAGGCTGGCGGCACGAACTGTTCGGCGAGAAGGCGCTCGCGCTCAAGCATGGCAAGCTGGCGCTGGCCATCGAAAAGGGCCGCGTGGTGACGGTGGAGAAGGACTAGTCTTCTCCGTTCTTTCCCGCGCAAGCGGGGCGCCGGCAATGGAAATCAGACGTCGATCGCCGTGTCCCTTCCGATCAGCCGGCCAAGCGCGCGCAAACGGTTCGACAGCCGCTCGTGAGCGAGCTTGGCGTAGCGGCCCGAAAGTTTCAGCACCAGCTTGCCGCGTTTGACCTGCAAAGGCGCCTTCGGCAGCACGCCGCTCTGGCCTGCGGTGAGGATATAGGCAACCCGCATGGCGGCACCGAGGATGCGTGCGTGATCGAGTATGTGCGTGCTGGCGAGTTCGCGCAACCGCGGCGACAAGTCGTCTTCACTCAAGCCGGCGTGGCGAAAATAAACCGCGAGCGCGAGGTAGGCGCGGCTCGGATGATCGACCGCGATGAAGGCGCCGTTGGCGATGATGTTCATCGACTGTTCGCCGCGATAGTCCGGATGCGCACGCCAGCCGATGTCGCCCAGCAGACAGGCGGCATGACGCAAGCGGCGCTCGTCGGCACTTTCCGCAATGCCGGTCGACGCCATAAAGCGATCGGTCCAGGCGATCAGCTCTTCGCCATGGCGCGGCGAGCGCGAGCGCAACACGTTGAGATCGGCGGCAGCCTGCAGCAGCGGATCGTAGGTGCGTTCTTTCTGCTTGAGCAGCGAATAGAGCAGGCCCTCGCGCACGCCGAGAACGGAAATCACCACGTCCTTGGGATTGATGGTTTCGACCAAGTGCTCCATCACCAGCGCCGCATAAGCAAGAAGCGGACGGCGGGCGGACGGCACGACCTCGATCTTCGACAAGGTTTCGGTGTCGACCCGGTGCACCAGCCGCGAGAATTCCAACGCCTCGCGTGCAGAGATGCGATAGTTGTGCATGACGTGGAAGGGATAGCCGGTCTGCCACATGTGCAGCCGCGCCAGCGCGCGCCAGGTGCCGCCGACGGCGTAGAACGTGCGGTCCTCACCCTCGTGCAACATGTCGAGATCTTCGAACGTGTCGGCCACGATCTTCTCGGCCTTCTTGATCGACTTGCCGGCGATGTCCTGCAGCGCGAGGCCACCGAGCGGCAGCGTCAGCCCCGAGCGAACGCGCGTGCCGTGCACGTCGACCAGTTCGAGCGAGCCACCGCCGAGATCGCCGACAATGCCGTCCGGCCTGTACATGCCGGCAATGACACCAAACGCGGTGAGACTGGCCTCGCGCTTGCCGGAGAGGATCGTGATCGGCGCGCGGCAAATGCGCTCGGCCTCGCGGATGAAGGCCTGCCCGTTGCGCGCATCACGGCAGGCCGCCGTGGCGATCGCCCAGATGCGTTTGACCTTGAGGATGTCGCAAAGCGCGCGGAAACGTTCGAGCGCTTCCAGCGCCGTGTCGATCGCTTCCTGCGCCAACAGCCCGGTGGTTTGCACCTGGCGGCCGAGCCCGGCCAGCACCTTTTCGTTGAAGATCGGCGTCGGCGCCCGCGTCAAACCCTCGTAGACGACAAGGCGCACAGAGTTCGAGCCGATGTCGATGACAGCAATCGGTGGACCGTGATCGAGCCGGCCCTTGGGATGGGGCACGATGGGAGACGATCGCTTACGCGCCCTTGAGGAGGCGGCGTATAAGACTGCGCGGTGCGGATTCTTTGAGCGATTTGCCACGGCCCGACAAGCTCGGATTCGTCATAAAATACTTGTGGGCATTAAAAGGTTCCTCGCCCCGTTCGGCCTTGATGCGGGTGGAACTGCCGTCGGGCAATACCATCCAACTCTGCTCGTTATCCATCAGATTCGCGACCATAATCTGGTCCAAAATCTGTTCATGCACAGTTGGATTGGTAATAGGGCACAGGGATTCGACCCGGCGGTCGAGATTGCGCGGCATCATGTCGGCGGAGCCGATATAGACGGCGGCTTTTGGGTGCGGCAGCGGGCTCCCCATTCCGAAGCAGTAGATGCGGCTGTGCTCGAGGAAGCGGCCGACGATGGATTTGACCCGGATATTCTCAGACAGGCCCGGCAGGCCAGGCCGCAGGCAGCAAATGCCGCGCACCACCAGGTCGACCCGGACGCCGGCGATTGAGGCATCGTAGAGCGCATCGATGATACCGGGATCGACCAGCGAATTCATCTTCATCCAGATAAAGGCCGGCTTGCCGGCTTTGGCGTTGGCGATCTCCTGCGCGATGTGATCGAGGATGCGCTTGCGCAACGAGATCGGCGAGATCGCCATGCGCTCGAGCTCGGCCGGCTCGGCATAGCCGGTAATGTAGTTGAAGATGCGCGCGACATCGCGGCCGATCACGGTGTCGGACGTGAAGAACGACAAATCGGTGTAGATGCGCGCCGTCACCGGGTGATAGTTGCCGGTGCCGACATGAACGTAGGTGGCGAGCGCCCCGCCCTCGCGCCGCACTACCAACGACAGCTTGGCGTGTGTCTTCAATTCGATGAAGCCGTAAACGACTTGCGCACCGGCGCGTTCGAGGTCGCGCGCCCAGCGGATATTGGCTTCCTCATCGAAGCGCGCCTTCAGCTCGACCAGCGCGGTGACCGACTTGCCCGCTTCCGCCGCCTCGACCAGCGTCTTGACGATCGGGGATTCGGCCGAGGTGCGATAGAGCGTCTGCTTGATGGCGACGACGTTGGGATCGCGCGCGGCTTGCTGCAGGAACTGCACCACCACGTCGAAGGATTCGTAAGGGTGGTGGACGACGAGATCCTTCTGGCTGATGGCCGCGAAGGCATCGCCGCCTTGGTCGCGGATGCGCTCGGGATAACGCGGATTGTAAGGAACGAATTCGAGATCGGGACGATCGAGCCGGGTGAGCTGGCTCAAGTCGTTGAGTGCGAGCACGCCATCGACCAGAAACACCTCATCGTCGGCAACTGCCAGCGCCCGCTGCACGAAGCCGCGTAGCTCGGCCGGCATCTTCGTGTCGAGTTCGAGGCGGATCACCGAACCGCGCCGGCGCTGTTTCAACGCGGTTTCGTACAGGCGAACGAGGTCTTCGGCTTCTTCCTCGATTTCCACTTCCGAGTCGCGGATGGCGCGGAAGCCGCCCTGCCCCTTCACCGTGTAGCCGGGAAAGAGCCGTCCGATGAACAGCACCGTCGCCTCTTCGAGCGTAATCAGCCGAATGTTGTTCGGCTCGGTGTCGACGGGCAGCTTGATGAAGCGGTCGATCTTCTGCGGCATGCGGATGAGCGCGTTCATCGCCTTGCCGTCTTTTGCGCGTGCAAGCTGGAGCGCAAGCGAGAAGCCGAGATTGGGGATGAACGGGAACGGATGCGCGGGATCGATCGCCAGCGGCGTGAGCAACGGAAAGACCTGCCTGAGAAAATGGTCTTCCAGCCAGGCCCGCTCGGGCTTTTTCAGATCGGACCCGTCGACCAGCGTGACACCGGCGGCGGCAAGATCGGCGCGCAATTCGATCCAACGCTGCTGCTGGTCCTGGGCAAGCTGCGCCACCGTTTCACCGATGCGCACTAGTTGCTCGGACGGACTCAAGCCATCCGGGCTGTGCATGGTGATGCCTTCGCGCAACTGGCCTTTGAGCCCTGCGACGCGCACCATGAAGAATTCATCAAGGTTGTTTGCCGAAATCGACAGGAAGCGCACACGCTCGAGGAGCGGATGGTTCCCGTTGGCGGCTTCCTCCAGCACCCGGCGATTGAAGTGCAGCCACGACAATTCACGATTGATAAACCGTTGCGGGCTGCTTTTCAGCTCGATTTCGCCTGACGGGGCAAGCGACGGCGACGCCTCGCGCCCCTTGGCGGCGACGTTTTCCTCAACCGCGGCAACGGCTTGTCTGCGATCGGCCATTTAACAATCCAAAAAAGATGTCTAGTCGCCGAAAATGGCGGCTGCATGACAGTTCGCGCCGGAACGGGGCCTGCCGTCAAGCCGGTGCGGCGGCCTGCCATCACGTCTAGCAAAGCAGCATTAATATTTTGGCGGCGACGTTTTAAAGCGCGATCCGTTCGGGTTGAATCGTCCCGCGTTCTAAATATCCTTTTTGCGCACGACCTTTTCCAAAAACCGGTTTCCATCCCCGATCTCGTCGAGGACAAGCTTTTCGGAATCATGCGCTAGCGGAACAACTCGGCGGCGAGCGCGCGGGTCACCGGCCGGTGCTGCCGCAACGCCTCTTCGTCCATGTGCACGACTGCAGCGCGCGCGGCGGCGACGGAGCGCTCGATGCGGTTGACGAGATAATTCACCACCGACTCATCGACATGCATTTGGCGGTCGGCGGCGAGCTTGACGATGAGGGCGCGCAGCAGCGCGTCGTCGGGGGCGTTGAGCGTCACCGCCGGCACGGCACGCAGACGCGACGCCAGATCGCGCAGGCCGACTGCAAAACCGCCGGGTGCGGCCCGCGCCGTCATCAGCAAGAAGGCACTCTCCTCGCGCGCGAGATTAAGCAAATGAAAAAGCGCGGGCTCGCTCAGCGCCTCGGGCGAAAGATCTTCCAGCACCAAAGCGCCCGTCGCCAAAGCAGCCGGCAGCTCGCACTCGCCTAACAGTTTAGCGGACAAGACGCGCGCGCCGGCCGTTTCGGCCCAGATCGATGCGAGATGCGTCTTGCCGGCACCTTGCGGACCGACCAACGCCATGACGCGGCTCGGCCAATCGGGCCAGCGCTCGACTAGCGACAATGCCGCTGCGTTCGAAGGCCCGGCGAGGAAATCCTCGCGTGCAAAGCTTTCGGCATGATCGAGCGCAAGCACGAGTTGGCGCGGCGCGACAATACGTCCCGCCTCGCTCAATTCTGGCTCTCCCCGGTATAAAGCGGGCTTTGCAGATAGCGCCGCACCGCAAAGCGCGTGAGCACACCGATGGTCGCGGCCAGCGGCACCGCCACCAGAAGGCCGACGAAGCCGAACAGATAGCCGAAGGCAAGCAGCGCGAAGATCACCCACACCGGATGCAAGCCGACATTCTCCCCGACCAGCTTGGGCGACAACACATAGCCTTCCACGAATTGGCCGAACATGAAGATGGCGAGCACGGTGACGATCGGCGTCCATTGCGGCCAGAATTGCGCGATGGCGACGCCCAGCGCCAAGACGAGGCCGGTCATCGAGCCGACATAGGGAATGAACGTGATGAGCCCGGAAATCAGACCGATCAAGAGACCGAAATTGAGCCCGGTTACAGTGAGCGCCAGCGCATAGAACGAACCGAGGATGAGGCAGACCGCCGACTGACCGCGCACGAATCCGGCGATGGCCTTGTCGATCTCGCGGGCAAGCTCGTGCACCGTGTCGCGCTGATGCCGCGGAATCCAACCGTCGACATTGTCGACGATATGGTGCCAATCGCAGACCAGATAGAACGCGACCACCGGCGTGATCACGATCAGCGAGAACAACGAGACCAGCGCGCGCCCGCCCGACCACAGCGATTGCAGGAATGTGGTGAGCCAACTTACGCCTTGCGAGACCAGATCGGAGAGCGACTGATCCGGGTTAAAGCCGGCGCCCAGAAGCTTCTGCACCCAGGGCCGGTTCTGGTCGTTCAGCAGTGCCTGCAGCTTTTCGACATAACCCGGGATGGCGACAATGAACGAGGTGAGCTGGGTACTGAGGATCGGTGCCACCAAGAGAACAATATAAACGAAAGCCAGCACCACCAGCGTAACGACGATCAACGCGGCCAGCATACGTTTGACGCCGAGCCGCTCGAGCCGGTCGGTCAGCGGCGTCAGCAGGTAAGCAATCGCCGCGCCGGCGATAAACGGCAGCAGGATGGGGCTCAAGAGCCACAGCGCCAGCACGACGACGACAAGCGTCCCGAGCCAGAAATAGACCTGTTGGCGCAGCGCAATGCCGTCCGCGGCCTCGACACGCCGACGCTTCGGTTGCGGTTGCGTGTTCACAGCCTCGCCCCTTCCGAATTCATGTGACGGATCCACTCCGCCACATAGGCGGCGACCGACATCAGCGTCAAAGCGGCAACCAGCACCATCAGGATGAGCGTGAGGCCGTGCGTTTCGATGCCAAAGCCGAGCGAACCGAGAACGACGCAGGCAAAGACGATCTGCGCCACGGTGTTGAGCTTGGAGACCAGTAGCGGCTTGACCTTGACCGGGCTGCCGATCAGCCAGGACAGCATGACCGCGCCAACGATCATGATATCGCGCGACACCACCAGGATGACCAGCCAGCCGGGAATTTCTCCGTTGACCCCGAGGGTGACGTAGATCGACACGATCAGCGCCTTGTCGGCGAGCGGATCGAGATAGGCGCCGAGCACGGTCGTCATGCCAAAGCGCTTGGCCAGGAAGCCGTCGACGGCATCGCTGACGCCGGCCACCACAAACAGAATGAAGGCGGACAGCATGGCATGGGACGCGATCGCCCAGACGACGACCGGCACCAGCAAAATGCGGCCCAGCGTAATGAGGTTCGGAATACTCAAGGAAGCCCCGGCATGCGGGCGCGCCGCCGCTTCCGCCGGCAACACGCGAATTTCAACGGTTGAGTATAACGGGGGGCGGACCATTGCGCGACTTGCGATTCCAACGTAGGACCCGGCGTAACGATTTGCGGGCGCACGATTTTCGGACATCTTCTTTTCGGGATCGTACACCGACGAGGGCCATCATGGCAGAAAAGGAGCGCGGCCTTAACTACGCGCAAGCCGGTGTGGATATCAACGCCGGTAACCGCATGGTGGAGCTGATCAAGCCGCTGGTGCGCGCCACCGCGCGCGCCGGTGCCGGGGCCGAGATTGGCGGCTTTGGCGGAGTCTTCGACCTCAAGCGTGCCGGATATACGGACCCGCTTTTGGTCGCCGCCACCGACGGGGTCGGTACAAAGCTCAAGATTGCCATCGAAACCGGCCTGCACGAAACCATCGGCATCGATCTCGTCGCCATGAGCGTCAACGATCTGGTCGTGCAGGGCGCGGAGCCGCTTTTCTTTCTCGACTACTACGCGTGTGGAAAACTTGAGCCCGAAATCGGTGCGGCCGTCGTCGCCGGCATCAGTATCGGTTGCCGGGAAGCCGGCTGCGCGCTGATCGGCGGCGAGACTGCGGAAATGCCCGGGCTTTACGCGCGCGACGATTACGACCTTGCCGGCTTCGCCGTCGGCGCGGTCGAGCGCGCTGCACTGTTGCCGCGCGCCGACATCGCGGAAGGCGACGTCATTATCGGGCTGGCCTCCTCCGGCGTGCACTCCAACGGCTATTCGCTGGTACGCAAGGTGGTGGAAAGAGCCCGCCTGACCTGGTCCGAACCGGCGCCGTTCGTCCTGGAGAAAAATCTCGGCCAAGCCCTGCTGACGCCGACGCGCATCTATGTGAAATCGTGCCTTGCCGCGATCCGCAACACCAAGGCCGTGAAAGGGCTCGCGCACATCACCGGCGGCGGCTTCACCGAGAATATTCCGCGCGTGCTGCCGAAAGGTCTTGGCGCGCGCGTGCAACTCGACAAAATCAATGTCCCGCCGGAATTCAAGTGGCTCGCCCGCACAGGTGACATTGCGCAAAATGAAATGTTGCGCACGTTCAACTGCGGAATCGGCATGATCGCAGTTGTGGCGGCAAAGGATGCCGACAAGATCGTTTCCGTTTTCGCAGAGGCCGGCGAGACACCCACGGTGATCGGCGAGATCGTGCGAAGCGACGGCGCCGGCGCCGGCGTCGCCTATGATGGCCAACTCGATCTCGCCGGGTGACGCAAGATGAGCCGCAAACGCGTCGCCGTTCTGATTTCCGGCCGCGGCTCCAACATGGCGGCGTTGATCGAAGCCGCCAAAACCAATGACTATCCCGCCGCAATCGCGCTGGTGGTGTCCAACATACCCGGCGCCGGCGGCCTTGCCACCGCGCGCGCCGCCGGCATCGCCACCGACGTCGTCGATCACATACAATTCGGCAAAGATCGCGAAGCTTTCGAGCGCGCGCTGCAAGCGGTGTTGGAACAGCATCGCATCGACATTGTCTGCCTTGCCGGCTTCATGCGGCTGTTGACGCCCTGGTTCGTCGGGCAGTGGCAAGGCCGTCTGCTCAATATCCATCCGGCGCTGCTGCCGGCGTTCAAAGGCCTCGACACGCATAAGCGCGCTCTGCAGGCCGGCGCCAAGACGCACGGCGCCACCGTGCATTTCGTCGTGCCGGAAATGGATGCCGGGCCCATCATCGCGCAAGGCGCGGTGACGGTGCGCGCGGATGACACGGAGGCGTCGCTCGCGGCCCGTGTGCTTGCGGTCGAGCACAAGATCTATCCGCTGGCGCTCAGTTTCGTCGCCGCGGGCCGCGTGCGGGTCGAAAACGGCCGCTGCCTGATCGATGGCAAGCTTGTTCCCAGCACTGATGAGCTCGTGGCTACCGATCCTCGCTGACCGCAATTTCGCAGCGCAACACGCGACCTTGTGAATAGCGGCACAACGCCGGCGTTATAAACTCTCGGTGCAGGAACGGCGCCCGCGCGTGTGGCGTCATAAAAATGGGGAAGCACATGAACGGCAATGCGGAGACCAAACTTCTTTTTCCGGGGCTGTCCGGCTTTTACGCGTCGTGGCGGGATATCGCCGACACGCTGGTCCGTGTGATCATTGGCTATATTTTGTTGATGCACGGCTGGGGCAAAGTTACCGGCGCCGGAATTACGGGTATCAGCGCGTTCATGGAAAAGAGCGGGCTCATGCCCGGCGGCATCTTCGCCTTCGCGGCTATGTTTTTGGAAACCATCGGCGCCGTCTGCCTCATTATCGGCCTGTTCACCCGCTTCTTCGCCTCTGCCCTAGCGATCGAGATGGGTATTGCGTTTCTCGCGGTGCATATGAGCAAAGGCTTCGCCGCCGGCAAGGGGGGATTTGAGTACGTACTCCTGCTCGGCATCGTTCTGTTCGCCATCGCAATCCGTGGCGGCGGGCCTTACTCGGTCGACAAAATAATCGGCAAGGAACTCTAGGCTGCCAGCCTCGCAGGGCGCGCGCGGACTTAACTCGCGCTCGCCTTGCGCAGCCACACTTTGTTGTCGTGGAAGGCCGCGCCGCCATAAGGCGCAATCGAGTCGGCACCGGTGAGCGTGTTGATACCGCAGCCATCTTCATAGGCCGAATTCGGCCAGATCGATTCCGCAATCAACACGCCGCGCCGCACGCCATCGAAGAGCTTCGCATGCAGACGCACCTCGCCGCGCGTATTGCCGAGCACGACCAAGTCGCCGTCGCCGATACCAAGCCCGCGCGCATCGTCGGGGTGGACCATCACCGTCGGCCGCTGCTCGTTGGCGCGCGAGGTCGGCGTCTCGTTGAAGGTCGAATTGAGGAAGCCGCGCGCCGGCGAAGTGGCGAGCCGGAAAGGATGCGCGGCATCGGCCTCCTCGATCGCGGTCCAGTGATCCGGCAGCGCCGGCATGTCGGCGATCGGTCCGCTCTTATACGGGTTGCGGAACGGCACGTTGTCCCAATCCGGCTTGAAGCGGAACTTGCCGTCCGGCCAGTTGAAGCCGTTGATATAGTGCGCCTCTTCGAACGGCGGCTGGCAATCGCGCCAGCGACTGGCCTCGATTTCGGCGAGCGAGCCGAACTTCGATACCTGCAGCATCTCGTCGATCAGTTCGCGCGGGCTCAGGGCAAAACCGGGATGTTGCGCCCCTACCCGCTTTGCCAACGCCGCGATCACATCATGATTGTTGCGGCACTCGCCGGGCGGCTCGACCAGCTTCGGCCCGAGAATGAGATATTGGTGGCCGCCGCCGCGGTAAATGTCATCGTGCTCGAGAAACGTCGTGGCCGGCAGGACGACGTCGGCTACCTGCGCCGTTTCCGTCATGAACTGCTCGTGCACGCATACGAACAAATCCTCGCGCGCAAAGCCCTGCTTGACCTTGTTCTGGTCGGGCGCGACCGAGACCGGATTGGTGTTCTGCACGATCATTGCGGTCACCGGCGGCCCGTTCGCGAGTGCCGCGCGCTCGCCGGTGAGGATGGCGCCGATCCGTGACTGGTCGAGCATGCGCACCGAGCGGTCCCAAACGTCGAGACCCTCGATTAAGCTCTTGTCGAGCGTGTAGATGTCGGCGTTGATATGGAAGGCGCCGCCGCCTTCCAGCTTCCAGGCCCCCGTTACCGCCGGGATGCACAACGCCGCGTGCATATTGACCGGACCGTTGCGCGAGCGGGAAAAACCATAGCCGAGGCGAAAGAAGGCGCGCTTGCGCTCGCCGATCAGCTTCGCGAATTCCTCAATGGTCTCGACCGGCGTGCCGGTAATTTGCGATGCCCATTGCGGATCGCGCGCGCGCAGATGCGCTTCCATCTCGCGCGGTGCGTCGGTGTATTTGTCGAGATAATCCCAGTCCGCCTTCCCGTCGCGAAACAGGCAATGCATCACCGCGCAGGCGAGCGCCGCGTCGGTGCCGGGTTTCACCAGCACCGGCAGGTCCGCCTGCTCCATGGTGCCGTTCATGTAGATATCGACAGCCGCGATCTTGGCGCCGCGCTCTTTGCGCGCGCGCACCGCATGCGTCATCACATTGACCTGCGTGTTGACCGCATTGGTGCCCCAGATCACGACCAGATCGGATTTCGCCATTTCGCGTGGATCGGCGCCCGCAATCTTGCCGGTGCCGGCGGCAAAGCCGGCATAGGCCGGGTTGACGCAGATGGTGGAATGGAATCCGGAATATTTCTTGGCGTGGCGCAAACGATTAATGCCGTCGCGCTGCACCAGCCCCATGGTGCCGGCATAGTAATAAGGCCACACCGCTTCGGCGCCGTAACGCTGCTCGGCTGCCAGAAATTTCTCCGCCACCTCATCGAGCGCGTCGTCCCACGAGATGCGGCGCCACTCGCCGGCGCCTTTGTCGCCAACGCGCTGCAGCGGATAGAGCAGCCGCTCGGCGTGATGCTCGCGTTCGGCATAGCGGGCCACCTTCGCGCAGATGACGCCGGCGGTGTAGTCGTTGTCCTTCGAGCCGCGTACACGGCCGATGGTGCGCTCATCGAGAAGCTCGACTTCGAGCGCACAGGTCGAGGGACAATCGTGCGGACAGGCGGAATAACCGATCCGCTTGCCCTCCCCGATCCGCGCGTTCTGGTTCATCGCTCAACCCACTAAACGTCGCCGCTTTTCGATTCCTCGCGGCGCCCGCGTATCATGACATAACCCGTCACGATCACGAAGGCCGTCCCCGCAATAGCCGCGATGTTGAGAGAAAGCGAATTCGTGACCGGAAAGTGGTGGATGGCCGCGATGGTCCCCGCAGGGAACCACTGATAAAGGGCATCATCCTTGATCATGATGTCGCCGGCGACCCAGCCGAGCAAACCTGCGCCGCCCCATACGAGGATGGGAAAGCGCTCGAGCAGCAACATCAACAGCGCGCTGCCGGCAACGATCATCGGAATACTGGTCGCGAGGCCGATGACGATGAGCGTCGCCTTGATCAGGCTTGCATTCGCTGGATTGACCGCCTCCGCCGCCGCCTCGGCGGCAGCCGCGATGGCGATGACGTTGTCGAGACTCATGACGATGTCGGCGATGGCGACGATGCGCACCGCCCGCCACAGATTGTTGGCGGCTTCGATCCCGCCATCGCCTTCGGCATCTTCCGGCACGACGAGCTTGATCGCGACCCAGAACAGCAGAACGCCGCCGACGAGCTTGAGATAGGGATATTCCATCGCCTGCGCGACGACCAGCGTAAACAGGACGCGCAGCAAAACGGCGACGCCGGCGCCGAGGATCATGCCCCACAGGCGCTGGCGCGGCGCCAGCATGCGGCAAGCCAGCGCAATGACCACCGCATTGTCGCCCGACAAGACGACGTTGATGCCGATGATCTTGCCGGCGCCGATCCAGAACGAAGCGAGCCCGAGGTCAGCCCAGATTGCCTCCACCGGCACCGCCTCCTTCGGGTGTTAGGCCGGCTTTATCCGACGATTTCGTTTTCCGAAAAAAATTGCGCGATCTCGCGCGCGGCGGTCTCCGGCGCATCGGAACCGTGCACGGAGTTTTCGCCGATCGACTTGGCGTGAACCTTGCGGATCGTGCCGGCCGCGGCCTTGGCCGGATCGGTCGCGCCCATGACGTCGCGGTACTTGGCGATGGCGTTCTCGCCTTCCAGCACCTGCACCACCACCGGGCCCGAGGTCATGAACTCGACCAACTCGCCGAAGAAGGGGCGTTCCTTGTGCACGCCGTAGAACTTTTCCGCCTGGGCGCGGGTGATGAGCGCGCGCTTCTGCGCGACGATGCGCAGGCCCGCCTGCTCGATCATGGCGTTGATGGCGCCCGTCAAATTGCGCTCGGTCGCATCGGGTTTGAGGATCGAAAAAGTGCGCTCGACCGCCATCGTCATTGTCCTTCACTGGGCTTGATCGGAGGATAACCGGGTTTGATTGGACGCCTGGGCGCCGCGCGGCTTATAGCGGGGGCCAATTCAGGCGGCAAGCGCGGCCGGTTCCTATCCGAACGGCACTGAGGAATTCCCCATGACATCCCGCAACAATACATCCCGCTATGTGATGTTTGCCGGATACAACGCCTGGTGCAACGAACGGCTCTATGACGCGGCCGCCGGGGTCAGCAATACCGACTATCGGGCCGACCGCGGCGCTTTCTTTAAATCGTTGCATGGCACGCTCAACCACCTTTTGGTCGGCGACCGCATCTGGATGAACCGCTTTACCGGCCAGGGTACGCTACCGAAAAGCCTCGATACCATCCTCTACGACGATTTCGCCGCTCTGCGAGAGGCCCGCCGCGCCGAGGATGCGGCCATCAGCCGCTATATCGGGGTTTTAAGCGATGCCGACCTCGCCGGGACGCTGCGCTACCGGACCTTTACGAAGCCGGCCGATATCGAGCAGCCACTCGCGCCGGCGCTCGATCATTTCTTCAACCACCAGACCCACCACCGCGGCCAGGCGCACGCGCTCTTGTCCAGCATCATTGGCAACGAACGCACGCCGAGCTTCGACTTGATCATCTACCAGCGCGAAACCGGCGGCGGAGCCTTGCGCGAAAGCCGCTGAGGTACTTTGGGGACCTGTTTGCCGACTGGTTTGCGGACTTGCCTGTACGGTCACGGTCGGCCACAACGCGCCGGCCATGCTAGTTATTGATGACCTCACCGTCCGCATTGCCGGCCGCGCGCTGCTCGAAGGCGCGTCCGCGCGCATTACGCCCGGCGCGCGCGTCGGGCTCGTCGGCCGCAACGGCTCCGGCAAGACGACCTTGTTCAATGTTATTGCCGGCGATGCGTCGACGGAACACGGCAGTATCGCGCTGCCGCCGCGCTGGCGCATCGGTCGGCTGGCGCAGGAAGCGCCGGACGGTCCCGAAAGCCTGCTCGAGATCGTGCTCCAAGCCGACAAAGAGCGCAGCGCGCTGCTCACCGAAGCGGAAACCGCGCAAGACGCGCATCGCATTTCCGAGATCCAGACGCGGCTTGCTGACATTGGCGCGCACGCGGCCCCTGCCCGCGCGGCGTCGATCCTGTCGGGTCTCGGTTTCTCCACCGCCGATCAGGCCCGCCCCTGCGCGGAGTTTTCCGGCGGCTGGCGCATGCGTGTGGCGCTCGCCGCGACGCTGTTCTCGCAGCCCGACCTGTTGCTGCTCGACGAGCCGACCAACTATCTCGACCTCGAAGGCACGCTGTGGCTGCAGGATCATCTGGCGCGCTATCCGCACACCATGATCGTGATCAGCCATGACCGCGATCTGTTGGATAATGCCGTCGGGCACATCCTGTCGCTGGAAGCAAAAAAGCTCACGCTTTACCGCGGCGGCTATGCCGACTTCGAGCGCCAGCGGCGCGAGCGGCAGATGCTCGATGCCAAGCTCGTCAAGAAACAGGACGCGCAGCGCAAACACCTGCAGGCTTTCGTCGACCGCTTCCGCGCCAAGGCGACGAAGGCGCGGCAGGCGCAGTCGCGGCTGAAGATGCTGGCGAAGATGGAGCCGATCGTCTCGCTGTTGACCGAGGACGTGCGCCCGATCCATTTTCCGGCGCCGGACAAGCTGCTGTCGCCGCCGATCATCGCGACCGACGGCGTCGATGTCGGCTACGAGCCGGGCCATCCGATCCTGTCGGGCCTGACTTTGCGCATCGACAATGACGACCGCATCGCGCTGCTCGGCGCCAACGGCAACGGCAAGTCGACGTTTGTGAAGCTGTTGGCGAACCGCCTGCAACCCGAGCACGGCACGGTCACGCGCGCGGCAACGCTCAAGGTCGGCTATTTCGCGCAACATCAACTCGACGAGCTCGACGAAACGGCAAGCCCTTACGATCACCTGCGCCGTCTGATGCCGGACGAGCCCGAAGCCAAAGTGCGCGCGCGCGTCGGCGCCATCGGCTTTTCAGGGGCGGCCGGCGACAGTCTGGTAAAGACCTTGTCGGGCGGCGAGAAAGCGCGCCTGTTGCTCGGCCTTGCGACCTTTGCAGCACCGCATCTCGTCATCCTCGACGAGCCGACCAACCATCTCGACATCGACAGCCGCGCCGCGCTGATCGAAGCCGTCAACGATTTTCCCGGTGCGGTCATCCTGGTATCGCATGACCGCTATCTGCTCGAAGCCTGCGCCGACCGGCTCTGGCTGGTGGCGGACGGATGCGTGACGTCCTTCGACGGCGATCTCGATGACTACCGGCGTAGCGTCCTGACCAATCGCGGCGGCAGAGAAGCCAAAGCGCCGAAGGTGCGCGCGCCACAGCCAGATCGCGGCGAAGCCCGGCGCGCCGCCGCCGAGAAGCGCGCGGAACTCGCGCCGCTGCGCCAGCGCGTCGTCAAAGCCGAACGCAACATCGCGCAGTTGAACCGTAAGCTTCAGGAGCTCGATGCCGCGCTCGCGGATAGCGACTTATTCTCACGCGATCCCGCGCGCGCGGCAGAACTGTCGAAAAACCGCGCGAACGTCGCAGCCTCCATCGCAACGGCGGAAGAGGAATGGCTGGCGGCGAGCAGCGCGATCGAAACCGCCTAATGGGTCAGCGAACGGAGACGCGGTTGCTGGCGGTGGCGGGCGCGCGCCGCTTCTTCTTTTGCGGCTTGGTAGGCTTGACCGGCGCCGGGACGGCGTCGACCACTTTCAGCCGGCCGGCGACGAAGGTGTAGACGCCCGGCCACGGCCCCGAAAGATACGTCACCACCGCTTTGCGCTGACCGCCCTCGGAGCCGATGCTGACCTGGCTCGGGCGGCCGCCACGGCGCACCGCCTGGCATTCGGTCATGCCGAGCGCGATGCCGCCGAGGACAGGCGCGGCGCCGGATAAGCCTTCCGGCTGCAAACCGCCGAGGTTGTCGCCCGAATTGGCGGCGGCAAGCCGCGGCGGTGGCGCGGCCGGTGCGGGCGCTTGCGCCATCGGCGCACTTGCGAGATCGCCGGCGAGCGAACCGAATTGCGGCTTGCCGGCAGGCGGCGCCGGCTCGGCCTTGGCCTCGGCTTGGGCGGGCGCCGTTTCCGGAGCGGCGGGCTTTGCCACTGGCGCCGCCGGAGCGCAGGCACCGGCGGCGTTGACCAGATCCTCAGGGCCGACGGGTCCGGAGGGCCCTAATTCGACGGTGCGTTCCTTGGTGGCCCAGCTCGGCGCGTGAAACACCGGTTTGTTGAAGGTAGCGCCCTCTTTGATCTCGTCGAAGACCGCTGTTCCGTTCGAGCAGCCGCCGAGGGCCGCGGCGAGGCCTACGGCAGCCAAAACGGCGATGCGGACGCGATACGGCAAAAGGGCCACCCCCGGCGATCTATCTGCTTGTCCCTTAAGCCGGATTTTGCGTCATCACAATGGCGCGCGGCAAGCGCCCGTTTGGCAGGGTTATCGGCCGAAGTCCCGCTCGGCCGGAGCCCTGCTCGGCCACTGCCCAGCTCGACGGCAAGCCCCGTCGGCCATGGAACCGGCAGGCCAATGGCCGAGGCCGACAAGCGACTAACGACAAACCGCCGAGCCGGTCAGGCCTTCTTGACCCACCGCCCCTGTGCGTCCGGCTGCCAGTAGGTGGCCTCGAAGCCTTTGGCCTTGGCTTCGCTCCAGCGTTCGCGCGCCGCCGTGACCGCCTCTTCGTCCTCGCCGTCGAACAAAAGCACGATGCGGCTGTAGCTCTCGGCATCGGCTGGCAGGGGTGCGCCGTCGATCAGAAAGCGCACATTGGCGGCGTTGGGATTGGTCTCGGTGAGCGTGAGCAGGACCGGCTGTTGCGCAGCCTCCTGCTCGCGCCAGGTGCCGTGCGGCAGGAAGCCGTCGTCGCGGTAAGTCCACAGATGGGCGTCGAGCGCCTCGATGCGCTCTTCGGACGAACCCTGCACCACCACGCGCCAGCCGCGTTCAAGTGATTTCTCAAGAAGCGTCGGCAACACGTTCTCCGGCTTCTGGCCTTGCAGGTGGTAGAAGAGGAGTTCGGTCACGGGCCGCGGTCCTATTTCTCGTAATAATCCGCCACGAGTTTATCGAGCAACCGCACGCCCCAGCCCGAGCCCCAGCTCTTGTTGATGTCGCTTTGGCGGGAGTCGAAGCCGGTGCCGGCAATGTCCAAATGCGCCCACGGCGTCTTGTCGTCGACAAAGCGCTTGATGAATTGCGCGGCGGTGATGGCGCCGCCCATGCGCCCGCCGGTGTTCTTCATGTCGGCGAATTTTGAATCGATCTGCTTGTCGTAGTCCTTCGACAACGGCATGCGCCAGACCAGTTCGCCGGTCGTCTCGCCGGCCTTGGTCAGGCGCTCGGCGAGCTGGTCGTTGTTGGCGAAAAGGCCGGCATATTCGTGGCCGAGCGCGACGATGATGGCGCCGGTGAGCGTCGCCAGATCGATCATGAATTTCGGCTTGAAGCGTTGCGCGGCATACCAGACGACGTCGCCGAGGACGAGGCGGCCTTCGGCATCGGTGTTGATGATCTCGATGGTCTGCCCCGACATCGATTTGACGATATCGCCGGGACGCTGCGCCTTTCCATCGGGCATATTCTCGACCACGCCGATGACGCCGACGGCGTTGACTTTCGCTTTGCGCGCGGCGAGCGCGTGCATCAAGCCGGTGACACAGGCGGCACCCGCCATGTCGCCCTTCATGTCCTCCATGCCGCCGGCCGGCTTGATCGAGATGCCGCCGGTGTCGAAGCACACGCCCTTGCCGATGAAGGCAACGGGCGCCTCGCCTTTCTTGCCGCCGTTCCAGCGCATCACCACCACGCGACTGTCGTGCGCCGAGCCCTGGCCGACGCCGAGCAGCGCGCGCATGCCGAGCTTGGTCAGCTTGGGAACGTCGAGCACTTCGACTTGCACGCCGACTTTCTTCAGCGTGCTTGCTCTGCGCGCGAACTCCGCCGGGAACAGTACATTGGCGGGTTCGTTGACGAGATCGCGCGCCATCAGAACGCCGTCGGCAATTGCCTCACGGGATGTAAAGGCGCGGCGCGCCGCTACGACGTCGCCAACCGCGACCGTCACCTTGCGGGTCGCGGGCGTCTTGGCCTCTTCGCTGCCCTTGGCTTTTTTCGTCTTATAGCGATCAAAGGCATAGGCGCGGAGCTTAATGCCTTGCATGAGGTCTGCGGCATCGTCGGCGCGCATGGTGCTGTCCTTGGTGCCGCCCGGCAATTCGGCAAACACGCTCGCCTCGGCAGCAGCCGCCGGCAGCTTGCCCATGACGGCACCGCCGAGCTTGACGAAGCCGTAGCCATTCAACGCGGCCGGCTTGCCGATGCCGATGACCACCAGACGGGCGGCCTTCAGCCCCTCGGGCACGATCAGTTCCAGTGCTGAGCCGGACTTGCCCGTGAATGCTTCCGCCTTGGCGGCGCGGACCACCAGGTCCGCGGCCGGCGCCAGCGCCTTGCGTGTGGCGGGACCGAATTTGAGGCCGTCGTCGCAGAACACGACGAGAACGCCACGAGCCGGCGTGGCAAAGGGACCAAAACCGAGCTTCAGGGCGTCGGGCATCGCAGTGTCCTCATGCTGGGAAGGCGTCCGGCCGCATCGGCCGTTCTTGGGCCCCTCTGGCGTCCCATATGGCGCAGCGGCCCCCCGCTGCATAGGCCCAAACCGCTCGATTTGCTGGCTTTTTCACAGGGCCGGCGGTCCGTCCCCAAGCCTCGCCGTTGACCGCGAAAGGCTTGCCAGAATCGACCCATGCGGCCACCCCTTGGGAGCCCCGGCTTTAAGAATTTGTTGTTCATGTTCAACGGCTTTGCCTTTGCCTAGCCACTTTGTCGCGCGATCAAGGGTATGCCTTTGGGGCTAGGGGTTTAGGGATTCTGCGCCTGGCACGCGGCGGGGACGTCGTGCGCGGGGGCGTGGCTTGTCGCATTGGGGATGCGCGCTGCGGATGGGGTCGATCAACCGATATATTTTCCGCACGACCTTCGGGGCGTTCCTGATCGTATTGGTCAGTCTGACCGCCGTGATCTGGGTGACGCAGGCGCTGCACGATTTCGATATCGTCACCAGCCAGGGTCAGACGATCGTGGTGTTCATGGGCATCACCGGCCTGATCATTCCGCTCTTGGTCTTGGTGATTGCGCCGATCGCGCTGCTAATCGCAGTCGCGCATGTGCTCAACAAGCTGTCCACCGATTCCGAAATTATCGTCATGAACGCCGCCGGCATGTCGCCGTGGGTTCTGTTTCGCGCCTTCATGACGGTGGCGATCGTGGTGTCGCTGATGGTGGCGGCGATCAGCACCTATTTCGCGCCGAAGGGTCTGCGCATGTTGCGCGACTGGCTCACCGAAGTGCGCGCCAACGTGGTGAGCACCATCGTACAGCCCGGCCGTTTCACGTCGATCGAAAACGGCGTCACCATCCATATCCGCGAGCGGCGCCCGAACGGACAACTGGCCGGCATCTTCCTCGACGACGCGCGCAATCCGAAGGAACGCCTGACCGTGCTGGCGGAAGCCGGCGAGTTGGTCGACAACGACACCGGCACCTTCCTGATCCTGCAAAAGGGCATCGTGCAACGCCACGCGGTCGATCAGCGCGACCCGGCCATGGTGGTGTTCGACCGCTATGCGTTCGACCTGTCGCAATTCGCCGCCGGCCCGCAGGCGGTCAAATATTCGATCCGCGAACGCTATCTCTGGCAGCTCATTTCGCCCGATCCGAACGATCAGTTCTACAAAAAGCAGCCCGGGCAATTCCGCGCCGAACTGCACGACCGGCTGATGGCGCCGCTCTATCCGATCGCCTTCGTGGTGATCGCCTTTGCCTATCTCGGCGCGCCTCGCACCACCCGGCAAAGCCGCACCGTCTCGGTCCTCGGGGCTATCGGCGCCGTCGGGCTTTTGCGCGTGATCGGCTTTGCCTCGACCGTGTTCGGCGCCACCCAACCCTGGATGCTGTCGCTGCAATACATCGCGATGGCTTTTGCGCTGATCGGCGGGGTGTGGGTGATCCGCCGCGGTCTTATTCTGGAGCCGCCGGCCTTCATGATCGACTGGCTCAACGCGTTCGCCGCGCGCGTCACGCAACGTTTCGCCACGCAGTAACCGGGCATGTCGACATTGAGCGGACAACTGGCACGTTACTTCGGACTGCGCTTCCTGAGCGCGGTGCTGCTGGTGTTTCTCGGCATTTTCCTGCTGGTCACCCTGCTCGACTACATCGAACTGATGCGCCGTTCGAGCGACATCCCCAACGTGTCGGCGCTTCTGGTGGCGAAAACGTCACTTTTCCGCGTACCGCAGGTCACCGAGCGTATCCTGCCGTTCTGCGTGCTGATCGGCGCCATGTCTTGTTATCTTGATCTGTCGCGCCGCAACGAACTGGTGATCGCGCGCTCGGCCGGTATATCGGCCTGGCAATTCATCGCACCCGCTCTGATCGTGGCGTTCCTGCTCGGCATCGTGGCAACCGCCGTCTACAACCCGGTGGCCGCCATCCTGCAGGAGCGCGCGAAACGCTACGAAGCGGAATTGTTCGGCAACAGCCGGGCGCAACTGCTCAGCGGCGGCGGCCCGTTCTGGACCAGCCAACGCACCGCCGAAGGCCAAGCCATCATCAACGCCAAGTCGAGCCGCGACCAGGGCGTCGCGCTATCGGGCGTCACCGTTTTCGCCTTCGACAAGGACAACCATTTCCGTGAGCGCATCGAGGCGCGGGCAGCAATCCTCGAACCCGGGGCCTGGCGGCTTCTGGATGCCCGCATCTATACCCTCGGCAAGAAGCCGCTCGAGCAACCGGTCTACCGTCTCAAGACCAGTCTGACGCCGGAACAGGTGCGCGAAAGCTTTGCCACGCCTGAAACCGTCCCGTTTTGGGAACTTCCACTGTATATCAAGATCGCAGAACACGCAGGACTTGTGGGCGCAGGCTATAGATTGCAATTCCAGAAGCTTCTGGCCCGGCCGTTTTTGCTGGTAGCCATGGTTTTCCTTGCCTCCGCCGTCAGTCTACGGTTCTTCCGCTTCGGCGGCGTCCAAAAAATGGTTTTAAGTGGCGTTTTGGCCGGCTTTCTGCTCTATATTTTGTCGAAAGTGACTGAGGACATGAGCAAGGCCGAGCTGATGCACCCCATGGCAGCAGCTTGGCTGCCCGTGCTTGCCGGCGGGCTGACGGGGTTCGTCGCGTTGTTGTACCAGGAGGACGGTTGATGGCGGGGCTGGCGAGCGCTCGTCCATCGCAATGCCGCGCGTTTTGCCGCGGCGCCGGTCGGCTCGTCGCCGCCGTCGCGATGCTGGCGGCTGCAATGCTGCTCGTCACGCACACCGCCTCAGCGCAGCAACTCACCTTTCCGCAACAGCCGCCGCCGATCAAAAAGAGCAAGTCGACCATCAAACGCGCCGGAGAGAAGCAGATGCTCGTGCAGGCGCGCGAGATCGACTACGACTACACCAATCACCGGGTGGCCGCCGTCGGCAACGTGCAGATCTATTACGGCGCCTCCACCATCGAGGCCGACAAGGTCATCTACGACCAGACCACCAAGCGCCTGCACGCCGAAGGCAACGTCCGCCTCACCGAACCGGACGGAAAGATCACCTACGGGCAGATCATCGATTTGTCGGACGACTACCGCAACGGTTTCGTCGACTCGCTGCGTCTCGATACGCCGGACCAGACGCGCATGGCAGCGGCGCGCGCGGAACGCACGGCCGGCAACTACACCGTCTTGCATAGCGGCGTCTACACGGCTTGCGCACCGTGCCGGGACAACCCGCTGAAGCCGCCGCTGTGGCAGGTCAAGGCCGCGCGCATCATCCACGATCAGAATGAAAAGATGATCTACTTCGAGGATGCGCGGCTGGAATTCTTCGGCGCACCGATCGCGTACATGCCCTATTTCGCAATCCCCGACCCGACGGTGAAGCGCAAGACCGGCTTTTTGATACCGACCTTCAGCTCAAACTCGAAATACGGCGTCGCCGCCGAAATTCCTTATTACATGGCACTGGCGCCGGATTACGACGCCACGCTCGCGCCCATGATCACGACCAAACAGGGGCTGCTGATGCAGGGCGAATTTCGTCAGCGCCTCAGCAACGGTGCGTTCGACATTCGTGCCGCCGGCATCTACCAACTCGACAAGAGCTATTTCGTTCACGCCGACGGCACGCCGACGCCGGGCTATCGCGATTGGCGCAGCAGCCTGGAAAGCTCCGGTCAGTTCGCCCTCAACAACAAATGGATTTGGGGATGGGACGCTTTGCTGTTGTCCGACAAGACGTTTTTGCAGGACTACAATCCGCATCTGTCACGCTACCACAACGTCGATGCCTTCCAGAACGGCGCGACCGAAGGCATTTCGCAGGCCTATCTCACCGGCATGGGCAACCGTAGCTATTTCGATGCGCGCTCGATCTATTTCCTCGGATTTTCAGAAGCGGACGATCAGGGACAAATTCCAATCATCCTTCCTGTGATCGACTATGATTACACCTTCGATCATCCGATTCTCGGCGGCACGCTCGGTTACAGCGTCAATTTCACGAACCTGACTCGTGATAGCGCCGACTTTAACGCAATCACACAAACCGCATTGAACGCCGGAAGCTGCTTGCCAACCGCCAACCCCGCGGTGAAGATGCCGGCCAACTGTCTGCTGCGCGGTGTGCCGGGCGTCTACAGCCGCTTCTCGGCAGAGACACACTGGAAGCGCGATGTCACCGACGCGATCGGTCAGGTGTGGACGCCCTTCGCCTCGGTCCGCGTCGACGCCTCCGCCGCAGATATCAAGTCCGAGGGCGGCGTTTCGAACTTCATCGCCACGGGCGACACCGAACTGGTTCGCGCCATGCCGACGGTCGGCATCGAGTACCGCTATCCGTTCATCGACGTGCAATCCTGGGGCACGCAGACGATATCGCCGGTTGCCCAGGTCATCGCGCGGCCGAATGAGCCGCAGATCGGCCAATGGCCGAACGAGGACGCCCAGAGCCTCATCTTCGACGACACCAACCTGTTTCGTATCGACAAGTTCAGCGGCTGGGACCGCGTCGAAGGCGGCGGGCGCGCCAATTACGGCGTGGAATACACGATGCAGTTCAACCAAGGCGGCTTCGTGAATGCGCTGTTCGGCCAATCCTATCAGCTGTTCGGCACAAACTCGTTCGCTCAGGGCGGCACCACCAATACCGGTCTTGGCAGCGGCCTCGACACGCGGCAGTCGGACTATGTCGCACGCGTATCCTACCAGCCCAACAACACGTTCACATTTACCTCACGGTTCCGCTTCGACAAAGACGATTTCACCGTGAAACGGGCCGAGCTCGAAACCCGCGCCAGCTTCGACCGCTGGTCGGTCGACCTGCTCTACGGCGCCTATGCGGCGCAGCCGGAGATCGGCTTCCTCAACTCGCGTCAGGGTATCCTGGGTTCCGGATCGTACAAGCTCAACGCCAACTGGGTTCTGCTGGGCGCCGCCCGCTATGACCTCAATGCGGAAAAGTTCGACCAGACGCGCCTCGGCATAGGCTATGTCGACGATTGCCTCATCTTGGCCCTGAATTACATTACAAGTTACACTTACAGTGGAAATCCGGAAGTCAATCACGCGATCATGTTGCAGCTAAGTTTGCGTACGATTGGCGGCACCGCGGTGAGCCAATCGGTTGGTGGGCTGGGCGGCCTCTAACTCAAACGAGCCGGCGGTAGAGCCGACTGCCGGCCAAGCCTGATGCAATGGATACCGCCATGCCGAGAAAATTCTTCAGTCCAGACCCGGCGCGTAGCCGATTGTTCGCAGCGATCCTTTTCGCCCTTCTCTTGGCGACGCCCGGCTTGGCGCGGGCGCAGGTGGTGGTCGTTGCCAACGGCTCGCCGATCACGGCCTTTGACATCGCGCAGCGCACCAAACTCATACAAACCTCCTCGCACAAGAAGGTAACGCGGCAGGAGGTCATCCAGGAGCTGATTGACGACCGGCTCAAACTCTCCAAAGCGAAAGTCTACGGCTTCGTGATCCCCGAAGAAGAGGTCAACAAGGCCTTCGCCAGCTTCGCCGAACGCCAGCACATCACCCTCAACCAATTCGTCACAATGTTGTCGCGCGCCGGCATTGTGCCGGAAACCGTGAAGGCAAAACTCCGCGCCGAATTGACCTGGAATCAATTGGTCCGCGGCAAATACTCGGCCTCGCTTCAAGTCGGCGAATCCGACATCGCATCGGCGATGCGGGCGAACAACGAAGAGGCGACCACGATGGGCCACATCTACACGCTTTATCCGGTGACGGTGGTGGTCCCGTCCGGATCGAATGCAGCCATCGTTGCCGCCAAGAGGCGCGAGGCGGAGAGCCTGCGCGCCCGCTTCACCAACTGCAAAGACGGCCTCAAGATCGCGCGTGCGCTGCGCGATGTGGCCGTGCGCGAGCCGATCACGCGCTCCTCGGCCGACCTCGCGCCGCAACTGCGCGAAATTCTCGACAAGATCGAGACCGGCCGGCTGACCGATCCGGAAGTGACGGCGCAGGGTCTGCAAATGTTCGCCGTCTGCGAGAAGAAGGCGAGCAAAACCGCGTCACCGGCCGAAGCCGCACTGCGCAACAAGATTTTCGCCGAGCGATTCAAACAGGAGTCGCAAAAATTCCTGGAAGACATCCGTCGCCAGGCCATGATCGAATACAAATGAGCGCCCCCGGCACTCTTCCTCTGGCCCTGACCATCGGCGAGCCGGCGGGCATCGGTCCCGACCTTGCGCTCACGGTCTGGCGGCGGCGGCGCGAACTTGGCGTGCCGCCCTTCTATCTCATCGGCGATGCGGATTTTCTGGGCCGTCGCGCGCATGCCCTCGGCCTCGATGTGCCGATCGAGTCCGTTGCGCCGGCACAAGCCTGCGACGTCTTCACGCGCGCCCTGCCGGTCGCAAGCCTTGATCGTCCGGTGACGGCCGCCCCTGGCAAGCCCGATCAGACCAGCGCACCGGCCGCCATCGCATCGATCCGCCGCGGCGTCGCTGACGTTCTGGCCGGCCGTGCCACTGCGCTGGTGACAAATCCCATCGCCAAGGCCGTGCTCTATCGCGCCGGTTTCACCGATCCGGGTCACACCGAATTCCTCGCCCGCCTTGCCTCGGAAGCAATCGGCAAACCGGTGAGGCCGGTGATGATGTTGTGGTCGCCCGAACTCGCGGTGGTGCCGGTCACGATCCACATTCCGCTGCGCGCGGTGGTCACGGCGCTCACCACCGATTTGATCGTCGAGACCGGCCGTATCGTGGCGCGCGATTTGACCTCGCGTTTCGGCTTTGCGCGCCCGCGGCTTGCCGTCGCCGGGCTCAATCCGCATGCCGGCGAAGACGGCACATTGGGCGAAGAGGATTTGGCGGTCGTTGCACCGGCGGTCAACAAACTCAAAGCCGAAGGCATCGATGTGCGCGGGCCGCTGCCGGCCGACACGCTGTTTCACAAGCGCGCGCGCGAAACCTACGACGTCGCGCTGTGCATGTATCACGACCAGGCGCTGATCCCGATCAAGACGCTCGCCTTCGACCACGGCGTCAACGTGACGCTCGGCCTGCCCTTCGTGCGAACCTCGCCCGATCACGGTACCGCTTTCGATCTCGCCGGCTCCGGCAAGGCCGATCCGTCGAGCCTGGTGGCGGCGCTCAAGCTCGCCGCACGGCTGAGCGCCAACGCCTCCGTCCTGACGCCGGCTGGTTGATGGCGACAATCGACGATCTGCCGCCGCTGCGCGATGTGATCAGGCGGCACGGCCTCGCCGCCAAGAAATCGCTCGGCCAAAACTTTTTGCTCGATCTCAACCTGACAACGCGCATTGCGCGCGCGGCCGAGCCTCTGGAAAACATCACCGCGGTGGAGATCGGCCCCGGTCCGGGCGGGCTGACGCGCGCGCTGCTGGCGCTCGGCGCCCGCCGCGTCGTCGTGATCGAGCGCGACGCGCGCGCGATCTCCGCGCTGGAGGAAATCGCCGCACGCTATCCCGGCCGGCTCGAGATCGTGTCGGGCGACGCGCTCGCCATCGACATCCGAGAGCATCTCGGCCCCGAACGCGCGCGCGTCGTCGCCAACCTGCCCTACAACATCGCCACCGCGCTGCTGATCGGCTGGCTGACGGCGGAGCCCTGGCCTCCCTGGTACGATGCGCTCATCCTCATGTTCCAGCGCGAGGTTGCCGAGCGCATCGTGGCGCGGCCCGGCACCAAGTCTTATGGCCGGCTGTCGGTGCTGGTGGGCTGGCGCACGGAGGCAAAACTTTTGTTCGACGTGGCGCGGACCGCCTTCGTGCCCCCGCCGAAAGTAACCTCCTCGGTGGTGCGGCTCGACCCGCGCCCGGTACCGCTCGCCTGCGACGCGATAGCGCTGCAACGCGTGACCCAAGCCGCCTTCGGCCAGCGCCGCAAGATGCTGCGCCAAAGCCTGAAGACTCTGGGCGTGGAGCCGAACGCGCTGCTCGAGAAAGCCGGCATCGAACCGACCGCGCGCGCGGAGGAAATCCCGGTCGAGGGCTTCGTCGCACTGGCGCGGGCGTTCCACTCCCAATAAGTTGCCCGAATGCCCCTGATGCACCGACAATCGCTCACCGCCTACGGCACGCCATTGTGCGAGACCGTGGTGGAGGTGCCGCAACCGCAAGGCTCCGAAGTCCTCGTGCGCATTCACCGCTGCGGTGTCTGCCATTCCGACCTGCATATGCAGGACGGTTTCTTCGCGCTCGGTGACGGCAAAGAGCTCGACGTGCGCAGCGGCCGCACGCTGCCTTTCACCCTCGGCCACGAGATTGCCGGCGTGGTGGAGTGCGCAGGCGCAGAGGCCGATATCGCGGCTGGCGCGGCAGTTGCGGTCTATCCCTGGATCGGCTGCGGCACCTGTCCGGCTTGCTTGCACGGTGACGAGAATATTTGCGCCAAGCCGCGTCATCTCGGCATCACCGTCGACGGCGGCTACGCGACGCATGTGCTGGTGCCGCATCCGCGCTATCTGATCGACTACGCGCCGCTTTCGGCGTCTTACGCCGGCGCGTTGATGTGCTCGGGACTGACGGCTTACGCCGCGCTCAAGCGGTTGGCCGGCCGCGCCGACCGCGCGCCGCTTCTGCTGATGGGCCTGGGCGGCGTCGGCTTGATGGGGCTCGCGCTCACACGCGCGATGTATGGCGAAGCGCCTTTCGTGGCCGATATCGATGCGGCCAAGCGCGAGGCCGCGTTGAAGGCCGGCGCGCGCGAGGCGTTCGATCCGTCCGATCCCAATGCGCGCAAGGCGCTGCTGAAAGCGAGCGGCGGCATTTACGCGGCGGTCGATTTTGCCGGCTCCGACAAGTCGCTCAATTTCGCGACCGGCGTACTGGCCAAGGGCGGTAAGGTCGTCGTCACCGGCCTGATCGGCGGCGGATTTGCGACTGCGGTCGCCATGTTCGCGCTCAAGGCCATGACCATCGAAGGCACACAGACCGGCACGCTCGCCGAGGCGCGCGAACTGATCGACCTCGTGCGCGCGAAAAACATTGCCCCGCCGCCGATCGCCGAGCGCCCGCTCGATCGGGCGTCGCAAACGCTCGACGACCTGCGCGCCGGAAAAATCATCGGCCGCGTGGTGCTGACGGCGTAAGACGCTATCCTTTGCGCATGATCTTTTCCGAAACCCGGTTCCCGCCTTTCGGGATCATGCGCTACGGCATAATCTTCTTCAGATCGACCAGCAGCAGGTCGACGAAATTTTCAATGTCGAGCATCTTCACGCGCTTGAGCCGCTCGGCGGTGAGGATCGATCGCATCCGCATGTGGCTCTTGGTGAGATCGCGGTTGATCAGGATGTAATCGTATTCGCGCCAATGCGAGATTTCCTCGAACGCATTCGTCAATCGTCGCGCGATAACGGATTTTGAATCCTCGGCGCGCCGCTCGAGCCGTGCCTTGAGTTCGCTGGCGGAAGGCGGCAGCACGAACACCGTTACGACGTCGTCGGGCATCTTCTCTTTTAATTGCAGCGTGCCTTGCCAATCGATGTCGAACAAGACGTCGCGGCCTTCGCTCAGGGCCTTCTCCACCGGCTCGCGCGGCGTACCATAATAGTGGCCGTGCACTTCCGCCCATTCCAGGAGTTCGTCATGGTCCCGCATCGTTTCGAAGCGGCGCTTGGTGACGAAGAAATAATGCACGCCCTCGATCTCGCTCGGCCGGCGCTCGCGCGTCGTTACCGAGACCGAAAGTTCGAGTTTTCCCGGATTTTCCTTGTTTTCCTCTCCAAGCAGATTGCGGGTGAGCGTCGTCTTGCCGGCCCCCGAAGGCGAGGACAGCACCAGCATGATGCCGCGCCGGTTGATCTCGCGCTCTTGGATCGCCTCCTGGGTCATTGCGGCGTCCGGCTCATTCGAGATTCTGCACCTGCTCGCGGAATTGCTCGACCACCGTTTTCAGTTCGAGCCCGATATTGGCGAGTTCGACGTCGTTGGCCTTGGCGGTCAGCGTATTCGATTCGCGGTGCAGCTCCTGCGCCAGAAAATCGAGCCGCCGTCCGACGGCTCCGCCTTCCGCCAGCAACTTTTTCGCTTGCGCGACGTGGGAGGCAAGCCGGTCGAGCTCCTCGCGAATGTCGGCCTTGGAGGCAAGCATGACCGCCTCCTGGTGGAGGCGGTCGGAATCGAAACGCTGCGAAGCATCGAGCAAGGTCGCCACCTGCTCGGCCAGCCGCGCCTTGATTGCTTCCGGCTTGCGGCCGGGCGCTTTTTCCGCGCGCGCACTCAAGGTCGCGATTTCGTCGAGCCGTGCCATCAGCAGGCGGCCGAGCGTCGTGCCTTCCTCGCGGCGCATGGCGGCAAGATCGGCGAGCGCCTTGTCGAAACCGGCAATGACGGCGCTTTCGGCCGCGCGGCGCGCCTCTTCGCTTTCGTCGTCTTCGGTCACCTCGATCACGCCCTTGAGCGCGAGAATGCCGTCGAGCCTCGCCGGCTGCGCTTCCACTTTGCCTTCGAGGCGCGAAATCGCCGCCAGCACCGCGTTGAGCACCTGCTCGTTGACCTTCACGGTCGGCGCAACGCCTTTGCGCTCGACCGCGAGGTTTGCATAGACGGTGCCGCGCGCGAGCGTCTCAGCCGCGCGCTTACGCGCCGGCACCTCGACCGCGTCCCAGCCCGGCGGCAGACGCAGGCGCAGATCGAAGCCTTTGGCGTTGACCGACTTGATCTCCCAGCTCCAGGCATAAGCGCCGGAGACGCCCTGGCCGCGCGCAAAGCCGGTCATGCTCGACAAGGCCATGGATTACCGTCTCGAATTTGCGGCCGCTACCGGCCGGTCCGCGGGAAAGGTCATGCGGCGCGAACCTAGCGGCGACGCCTGCGCCTCACAAGGACCGCGCCTCACTGGGACCGCAAGGCGTTCAGGGCTTGTCGCCGTTCTTTTTCTCAGGCGCCGTCTCGGGCGTCTTTTCAGGCGCCTTCTCGGGCGCGGGCTCGGCGGCCGGCTTCGACTGGGCGCGTTCGCGCGCGCGCAGCTTGGCGACGTTTTTCTGGTGCTGCTCGTAGGTTTCCGAGAACACATGGCCGCCGGCACCGTCGGCGACAAAGAACAGGTCCTTGGTGCGCGCCGGACTGGCCACCGCTTCGAGCGACGCCTTGCCCGGATTGGCGATCGGTCCCGGCGGCAGGCCGTTGATCACGTAGGTATTGTAGGGCGTCGGCTGCTCGATCTCGCTCTTCAGGATCGGCCGGCCGAGCGAGCCCTTGCCGCCGGTGAGGCCGTAGATGATGGTCGGATCGGACTGCAGCTTCATCTTGCTCTTGAGCCGGTTTACGAAGACCGCGGCCACGCGCGAGCGTTCGCCCTGTTTGCCGGTTTCCTTCTCGACGATCGAGGCGAGCGTGACCAGTTCTTCCGGCGTGCTGATCGGCAGATCGGACATGCGGTGCGCCCAGATCTCCTTGACCTCGCGTTGCTCGGCCTGCTGCATGCGTTTGATTATCTGTGCACGTGTGGCGCCGCGCGTGAATTTGTAGGTTTCCGGCAGCAACGAGCCCTCGCGCGGGATTTCCTTGATCTGGCCGGTCAGGGCCGCGTTCTGCAGGAGCTTGGCGACAATCTGTTCGGACGTCAGCCCTTCCGGAATGGTGAGCGCGTGCTGCACCACCTTTCCTTCGATCATGGTCTCGATGACGTCGGACATACTGGCGTGTTTGGTAAACCGGTATTCGCCGTGCTTGAGGCCACCGCGCGCCTTCATCACCGTCACGCCGCCGATGAAGACGTAGGGCTGATCGATCACGCCTTCGCGTTCCAACAAGGCCGCGATGTCCCGAATGCCGAGCCCGCGCGAGATATTGACCGACTTGTCCTCGGTCAGCGGTCCGGGCGCCTCGAAGCGTTGCTTGCCGAGATAGAGCGCTGCGCCGACCGCCAGAAAAACGATGACCAGAAACGTGAACACCGCGTTGCCGGCGATCACCAATGGATGGCGCACCCGTTTTGAACGGCGCTTGAGCGCGGGCACCGATTCCGGCTCGAGCGCGGCGCGCGGGCTGCGCAGAATTGTCGGCTTGTCGCTGGGCGGTGGCGGCACCTGGCTGGGACCGGGCCGCGAGGGGCGGCCGCCGAGCCCGGCCGGCGCTTTCGGATCATCGCTGCCTGGCGGGGAATTGGAACTCACGCACCTGCCCCCGCGACTGTGGCCAAGCTCACGGCCGTTCTCCTGTCAGGCATAAATAATTGTGGTCGTCGTAGGTTAAAAGAAAATATGGCGAAAGCTGGGGACGCATCGGGCGATGCGCGGCGGCGGATCGGGCGCATCATGCGCTATTCCGCATAGCGGCGGAAGATGAGCGATGCATTCGTGCCGCCGAAACCGAAGGAATTCGACAGCGCCGCGTTGATTTCGCGCTTGCGCGCCGTGTGGGGCACCAGATCGATCGGAGTCTCCACCGACGGGTTGTCGAGATTGATGGTCGGCGGAGCGACACCGTCGCGGATCGCCAGAACCGAGAAGATCGCCTCCACCGCGCCGGCGGCGCCGAGCAGATGGCCGATGCAGGACTTGGTCGAGGACATGGCGATGCGGCCGGCGGCGTTGCCGACCAGCCTCTGCACCGCGCCCAGCTCGATCTCGTCGCCCATCGGTGTCGAGGTGCCGTGTGCGTTGATGTAGTCGAGGTCGCCTGGCGTAAGACCGGCGCGTTTCATCGCCATCGTCATGCAGCGATAGGCGCCATCGCCGTCCGGCGCCGGTGCGGTAATGTGGTAGGCATCTCCCGACAGGCCATAGCCGGTCAATTCGGCATAAATCTTGGCGCCGCGCGCCTTAGCGTGCTCGAGCTCCTCCAGCACGACGACACCGGCGCCCTCGCCCATCACGAAGCCGTCGCGGTCCTTGTCATAGGGACGCGAGGCGCGCGTCGGATCGTCGTTGAAATTGGTCGAGAGCGCGCGCAATGCCGAAAAGCCGGCAAGCGCCATGCGGTTGACGGGAGACTCGGTGCCGCCGGCCACCATCACGTCGGCATCGCCGAGCGCGATCAGCCTTGCCGCGTCACCGATGGCGTGCGCGCCGGTGGAGCAGGCGGTCACCACCGCGCTGTTCGGACCCTTCAGCCCGAACTCGATCGAGACATAGCCGGCGGCGAGATTGATGATGCGTCCGGGGATGAAGAACGGCGAGACCCGGCGCGGCCCCCTCTCGTGCAAGGTGATGGCGGTCTCGGCGATGCCTTCGATGCCGCCAATGCCAGATCCGATCAGCACGCCGGTCGCGGCCTGGTCGTCCTGGCTTTGCGGTTTCCAGCCGGCATCATCGAGCGCCTGGCGTGCCGCGCACATGGCGTAGACGATGAAATCGTCGACCTTGCGCTGCTCCTTCGGCTCCATCCATTGATCGGCATTGTAAGTGCCATCCGAGCCGTCGCCGCGCGGAATCATGCAGGCGATCTGACAGGCGATGTCGGAGACGGGGAAGCGGTCGACCTTGCGCGCGCCGCTTTCGCCCTTGATGAGGCGCGACCACGTCGCCTCGACGCCGCAGCCAAGCGGCGTCAGCATGCCCATACCGGTTACGACCACCCGCCTCATCGCAACATCTCGGACAAGTCCATCCGTCTATGCTCCGCCATCCGGGCACAGCCGACAAGCCAATACATTGTGGTGTGATCGAAAAGGCCGCGCGATGTCCGCTCAGCTCTTTGCGTTCTTTTCGAGAAACTTGACCGCATCACCGACGGTGAGAATGGTTTCAGCGGCGTCGTCCGGAATTTCGCAGCCGAACTCTTCCTCGAAAGCCATCACGAGCTCGACGGTATCGAGACTGTCGGCGCCAAGATCGTCGATGAAGCTCGCTTGCTCCGTCACTTTATCGGGTTCAACGCCCAAGTGTTCCACGACGATTTTTTTTACCCGCTCGCCGATGTCGCTCATCGTTCCAACCTCGTGCTTTTTAGATTGGGCTGCGATCGGGATTAGAGACCGCAACCATCGCGATATGGCCTCGTCGTGGCTGACGGTGGTGGGGCAAATTCGATCGCGGAACGACGATCAACGACGTCCGCTCTCGGCCGCCCCAGCCGGGCCGAAATTCGGTTACCACACTTCAAATCCGTTGACTAGCAGTGTCAGCCTAGACCCGACCCCCTGAAAAACCAAGTGTTTCCCTTTATCCCTCGCATGATCCGGACCGAAAGCCGCTATCCCCGTTTCCGGACCATGCATTAGATCATGGCCATGCCGCCATTGACGTGCAACGTCTGGCCGGTGACGTATTGGGCCTCGTCGGAAGCCAGATAGACCGCCGCCGCCGCAATATCGGCAGGCATGCCGAACTTGCCGGCCGGCACCCGGGCGAGAATCGCATCCCGTTGCTTGTCGTTGAGCTTGTCGGTCATTGCCGAGGCGACGAGGCCGGGCGCGATGCAATTGGCGGTGACGTTGCGCTTGGCGTATTCGGCGGCGACCGACTTCATCATGCCGACCATGCCTGCCTTGGACGCCGTGTAGTTGCCCTGCCCCGGATTGCCGGTAAAGCCGACCACCGAGGAAATGCCGATGATGCGGCCGAAGCGGCGGCGCATCATGGTCTTCACCGCCGCGCGCGTGAGGCGGAACGTAGCAGTGAGGTTGACCGCAATCACTTTGTCCCAGGCCTCGTCGCTCAAGCTCACGAACAAATTATCCTGATTGACGCCGGCATTGGCGACCAGGATGTCGAGCTTTTCCATTGCCGCTTCGGCATCCGGCACAAGCTTTTCGACCGCATCCTTGTCGGCGAGATCGCAGGCCAGCACATGCACGCGATCCCTCAACTCACCGGCGAGCACATCGAGCACATCCTTGCGCGTCCCCGAAATGGCGACCGCCGCGCCTTGCGCATGCAGTGCGCGCGCAATGGCGCCACCGATGGCGCCGCTTGCGCCGGTCACCAGCGCGGTCTTGCCTTTCAAGTCGAACATCACGACGCTCCTGATCCGCTGCGCATGATTTCAGGTCTCATGCGCGCGCCGCCTTGAAGGCGGCGATGTCGTCGGGCGTGCCGACGGCGCTTGCGTTCGCACCGACGGCGATGCGCTTGATGAGGCCGCCGAGCACCTTGCCGGAACCGATTTCGTAGAACCGGTCGACGCCCGCTTGCGCCATGTAGGCCACCGACTCGCGCCACCGCACAGTACCGGTGACCTGCGCCACAAGCGCTTTGACGATCTCGGCCGGCGCGCTGACGGGCGCGGCCAACACGTTGCTGATAACCGGAACGACTGGCGCTTTCAGGTCCACTTTCGACAACGCTTCCGCCATCACATCGGCGGCGGGTTGCATCAACGTACAATGGAAAGGGGCGGATACCGGCAAAAGCATCGCCCGCTTGGCACCCTTGCCTTTGGCGATTTCGACCGCGCGTTCGACCGCGGTTTTGTCACCGGAGACGACCACCTGGCCGCCGCCATTGTCGTTGGCGGCCTGGCAGACCTGACCTTGCGCCGCTTCCGTCGCAACAGCGGTCGCGGCCTCGAATTCAAGACCGATAAGCGCCGCCATGGCGCCGACGCCGACCGGCACGGCTTTCTGCATGGCTTCCCCGCGCGTGCGCAACAGTCGCGCGGTATCCGCCACCGAGAAAGTGCCGGCAGCCGCCAGGGCTGAATATTCGCCGAGCGAATGACCGGCGACGAACTGCGCGTCGCGTTTAAGATCGAGGCCGGCTTCCGCCTCCAGCACCCGCACAACCGCGAGCGAGACCGCCATCAAAGCGGGCTGGGCATTTTCGGTCAGCGTCAGCGTATCGATCGGACCTTCGAAGACAATGACGCTCAATTTCTGGCCGAGCGCATCGTCGACTTCGTCGAATATGCGCCGGGCGGGCGCGAAATTGTCAGCAAGGGCCTTGCCCATGCCGACCGTCTGGCTGCCCTGCCCCGGGAATACGAACGCGCTTGCCATCCCTCGCCGCTTCTCGTCGTTTACTCGTCATTTATTGAGCGCGCGGCGATTATCACCGCCTACGCATGGAAGTTCGGGCCGAAAGACACGGGTGCCGCCGGTCTGTCAAGTTGCGCCGGCGGCGGTAACGAAGCGACAAGCTCTCCCGGTTAAACTGCGCGTTAATAATTCGAGGCTTTCGGCATGAGCGCCTTGTTCAGTGAAGACGATCTTAAGCGCGCGCGCCAGGACCGGGCGTTTCGCCAGCAATTGCTGGCAGCCGGGCTCAACCGGCTGCTCAAAGAACTCAACGTGATGCGCTGCGCCAATTCACCGAGCGCGGATGCCGCCCGCCTGATGCGCGAAGGCGTCGACCTTGCGGTTCGGCTCGCCGACAAGCTGCAGCAATATGGTGACCCGGGCCCGCGGGCGGCTTAAGTCGTGCCCGCCTTGCCTTTTTCGCGGAAATCCCTATAACGCGCGCGCTCCGTCGATCCTGGTTGGGAGCTGAACGGACGGCCTTTTTTCGACCTTTTGGGCCGAAATCGGCAGGACCTCGTTGGGTCCGGCGTCCCGTGTTCCCGCCTTCAGAGCATTCGAGCCTTTCCCGAAGGGCTCGAGGGGCTTGGCGCCAGGATCGAGGACCGTTGGGACCAACAAGGGAAAGGCATTCCATGCCCCTCTACGAACACGTCTATCTGGCGCGCCAGGACCTCTCGTCGCAGCAGGTCGAGGAATTGACCACGCAACTGTCCGGCGTCATTGGACAAATGGGCGGCAAGATCACCAAGACCGAATACTGGGGTCTGAAGTCGCTCACCTACCGGATGCAGAAGAACCGCAAGGCACACATGACGTTGCTGAACGTCGAGGCGCCGTCGGCTGCACTGAACGAGATCGAGCGTCAGGAGCGCTTGAACGAAGACGTCCTGCGCTATCTCACCATTCGCGTCGAGGAGCATGAGGAAGGCCCCTCCGCGATGATGCGCAAAGTCGACCGCGACCGCGAGGATCGTGGCGACCGCGGTGATCGCGGTGATCGCGGCGGGCGCGATCGCGGCGAACGCCGCCCGCGGCGCGAGGACGGCGACGACGACAGCAACGAGACGGCAACGCCGCCAGCAACGACAGCGGCGGAGGGCTAAGCCATGGCATTTTCTTCGCAAGGCGGCGCGCGGCGCCCCTTCTTCCGCCGCCGCAAGACCTGTCCGTTCTCCGGCGCCAATGCGCCGGCGATCGACTACAAGGACGTCAAGCTGCTGCAACGCTACGTGTCGGAGCGCGGCAAGATCGTACCGAGCCGCATTACGGCCGTGTCGGCCAAGAAGCAGCGCGAACTCGCGCAGGCGATCAAGCGCGCGCGCTATCTCGGCCTGCTGCCTTATGTGATAAGGTAATTGTTCAAACGAGGCCGCCGCGGGCATCGCGACGGCCGATGGTTGGGGCGGACGCGATCCGCTTCTAACCGCTTCCAAACGGAGCGGGACAGCTCGTGATGATGCAGTTCGGATTGATCGGGATAGGTGCGGGCGCCGCCGCAGCGTTGCTGTTTGCCTCGGTTACGTCGGGGTCGCTGCTGGCGGTCGTTTTGTTTTATCTCGCGCCGCTGCCGATAATGATCGCAGGCCTTGGCTGGAGCCATTGGTCGGCGCTGATCGGCGCCGGGCTCGGTGCGATTGCGATCGCGAGCATTTTCGGCTCGGTGTTTTTCTTCGGATTTCTGGCAAGCGCCGGCCTGCCTGCGTGGTGGCTGTCTTATCTCGCCATGCTCGCCCGCCCCGTGGCGGCCGGCGGCAATGGCGCAACGCCTGCGCTCGAATGGTATCCGCCGGGGCGGCTGGTGATGTGGGCGGCGATCCTGGCCGCCGTCGTCGTGCTGGTCGCCATTCCCAATTTTGGCTCCGACGCCGAGGCGTTCCGCACCGGCATGCATGCGGCCTTGGCGAAAGTTCTGGGCGTTGAAGCTGGCGGACAGTCCGCCGAGAGCCAAAAGGCCGACCGGCTTATCGAATTTCTGGTCATCGCCTTGCCGCCGGCGGCGGCCGTGCTCGCCACCATCACCAACCTGCTCAACTTTTGGCTCGCTGGCCGCATCGTGAAGTTTTCGGGGCGGCTTGCACGGCCTTGGCCGTTCATCCCGGCGATGACGTTTCCACGCGGTTTGATGGCGGCGTTCGCGGCCGCGGTCGTCGTCAGCTTTTTCGGCGGCCTTGTCGGCATCCTTGCGGGCGTAATCGCGGCGGGGTTGTTGATGGCCTACGGCGTGCTCGGCTTTGCGGTGCTGCACACGATCACGCAAGGCATGAACGGCCGCGGTTTCCTGCTCGGCGGCGTCTATGCATCCGTGACGGTGTTCGGCTGGCCGGTGCTGGCGCTTTGCGTGCTGGGGCTGATCGAGGCGGCGATCGATCTGCGCGGGCGCATCGCGCGCACCCGCGCACCGCCGCCGATGCGCTCCTGAAACGATTTCGATTGACCCAAACCACAAGAATGCAATTCAAGGAGTAACGACAATGGAAGTAATCCTGCTCGAACGTGTCGGCAAACACGGCCAGATGGGCGACGTCGTGCGCGTCAAGGACGGCTTTGCCCGCAATTTCCTGTTGCCGCGCGGCAAGGCGCTGCGCGCGACGGCCGAAAACAAAGCGCGCTTTGAAGGCATGCGCGGCGAATTGGAGAAGCGCAATCTCGAACTCAAGGGCGAGGCCGGCGTGCTCGCCAGTAAGATCGACGGCAAGAGCTATGTGGTGATCCGCCAGGCGAGCGAAGCCGGCCAGTTGTTCGGGTCTGTGACCACGCGCGACATCGCAAATCTTCTGGGAGGCGACGGCGCCGAAATCGCGCGCGCGCAGGTCTCGCTCAACGCGCCGATCAAGGCGATCGGTCTGTACAAGGTGCCGCTTGCGCTGCACCCGGAGATCGAGGTGGCGGTGACCGTCACCGTCGCGCGCAGCCAGGAAGAAGCCGAACGCATTGCGCGCGGCGAGGACGTCACCGTGCCGCGCACCGAGGCCGAGGAAGACGCTGCTGCGGCCTTGACGACGGCCGAGTCCTTCTTCGAACCAGACGCGGCCGAAGCGTTGCGGGACCGCGAGGAGACGGAGATCGAGGCAGAAGACGAAGGCGAAGCGCCGAAGACCGACGCTTAGTCGGCCTTTTCCGGCTTGGTCTCCGAAGCAGGCTTGTCCGGCTTTGCCCCGGTCTTGTCCGGGGCGGGCTTTGCGTCTGCGGGCTTATTCTCGGCAGGCTTTCTTTCCGCAGGCTTGGGCGCGGGGGCTTTCGCCTCCGCCCGCTCGCCCACCGAGGATTGGTCTTTCGCCGCGGCGGGCTTTTTCTCCGGTTCTTTTTCGTCCGGTTGCTTCATCTCCGGTTGCTTGACGTCAGAGGCTTTGGGCGTGGACGCCTTGCTGCCGGAGGAAGACTTGCCGACAGCGGAAGACTTATCGCCGGCGGAAGACTTGGGCTCAACCGGCCGGCGCGGGGGTAGCGCGGCCTTGGCTCGCGTCTTGCGGTTGGACGTGGCCGGCGGCTTGGCGGTGGATTTTCCATTGCCGACGTCCCGGAGGTAGGCGGTGATCGCGGCGGCCGACTCCCGGCTCGCGGTGTAATGCTTGCGCAAAAAGCCTTCTAAACCCCCGCCGCTCAGCCCTTTGGCGAAACTTTGCGCGGATTTGTGGCAGATCAGGCAATCGGAGGCATAAAGCTGGGCGCCGCTTTTGCCGGCGTCCAAATTTTCCTGCGCGGCGGCCGGCCCAACGGCCGACAGAGCCATGGCCATTGCCCACATCGCCACCGCTCGAAACAAATTCGTCATAACGCCCAAATCCCTTGTCCCGCCGCGAGTTATTTCCGCCTGTAGCAGCTTCTTATCGCGCGATTGTGGCCCTCGCTAGGTTTACAGCTAGGATTGCCATTACGGCATTGCTCGGCCCGTAGAACTTTGGTTTAATCCCAAGGTTCGAAACGAACTTTATTCCACTGCGTCTATTTATTGGGGCGTCGGAGCGACACCTCAGCCAGCGCAAGGGGATGGAGGCGGTCGATGGACCGGTTGCTTCGAATATTGCTGACGACCTTTGTCCGACGAGGAACCTTCAGGGTAACAACCTCGCGAGGAATCACTTTTACCTTCGGCGATGGCACGGGCAAGCCGGTCGCGGTCCGCTTTACCAACCGGGCCGCCGAATGGGGCATTCTGCTCGATCCCGAACTCAAATTCGGCGAAGCCTATATGAACGGCACCTTCGTGGTCGAACAGGGCACGATCGCCGACGTGCTCGCCATCATGCTCGGGCAGAATACCGACGTGCCGCACTGGGCGTGGCTACAGGGCTTGATCCGCTACCTCGCCCGGCGACTGCGCCAATTCAATCCGCGCCGACGCGCGCGCCGCAACGTCGCGCACCATTATGACCTCGACGGGCGGCTTTATTCCTTGTTCCTTGACGCCGACCGGCAATATAGCTGCGGCTATTTCGAGAGTCCCGGGCAGTCGCTCGACGATGCCCAACTCGCGAAAAAACGTCATCTCGCCGCTAAGCTCGTGCTCAACGGCGAGCGGCCCGGCAAAGACTTGCGCGTCCTCGATATCGGTTGTGGCTGGGGCGGTTTAGGGCTTTATCTCGCCGAAACGGGTGGCGCCGACGTCACGGGTGTCACGCTCTCGCAGGAACAGTACGCCATCGCCAACGAACGATCGGCCGAAAAGGGCCTCGCCAAGCGGGCCCGCTTCAATCTACAGGATTATCGCGACGTCGACGGCCCGTTCGACCGCATCGTTTCGGTCGGCATGTTCGAGCATGTCGGCGTCATTCACTACTCCACGTTCTTCCGCAAATGCGCACAACTGCTGGCCGACGACGGCGTCATGCTACTGCACTCGATCGGCCGCTCGGAAGGCCCGAGCAGAACCAGTCCGTGGATCTCGAAATACATCTTCCCCGGCGGCTATATCCCGTCATTGTCGGAAGTGCTGCCGCGAATTGAAGCCTCCGGATTGCTGATAACCGACATTGAAATTCTGCGCCTGCACTACGCCGAGACGCTGAAGGCTTGGCGCGAGCGCTTCCTTGCCCACCGCGAAGAAGTCGAGCGCATCTACGATGAGCGCTTCGAGCGGATGTGGGAGTTCTACCTGGCGGCGTCGGAAATGGCGTTCCGCGAGCAGAACATGATGGTGTTCCAGATCCAACTCACCAAGCGGCAAGGCGTCGTGCCGATGACGCGCGACTATATCACGCACGAAGAACAGCGCCTGCGTGTAGCCGAACACCGTCAGTATCCGCCGCTGCGGCTCGCCGGCGAGTAGCGCGGGCGCCAATAAGGCTACGCGTCTACGAACGTCAAGCTCGGCTGCTTGACTAGTAAAGCCTATTTTTTACCTGCGGTGAGTAACGTGGAAAGTGTGCGGTCGCCGCACTTTGCCGCTGCGGCGGCCCATAAGCGGTGTAAGCCAAGTTCAAGCACAGTTTGTCCGTTCAAACACAGTTTCGTCCAATTGACGGAACAGGAATTCAAATGGCTCCACTCGAATCAGTCGTCCGCAAGCAGGCCGATGAGCCTGCCGCTCAATATCGCACCGCACCGCACAATATCGAGGCGGAACAGGCGCTCCTGGGCGCGATCCTGGTCAATAACGAGGCGTTCTACCGCGTCTCGGACTTCCTCGAGCCCAAACATTTCTTCGAGCCGATCCATCAGAACATCTATCAGCTCTCGAACGAGTTGATCCGCGCCGGCAAGATCGCGACGCCGGTGACGCTGAAGACGTTTCTCGACGCCACCATCGACATCGGTGGCCTCAATGTCAGCCAATATCTGGCGCGGCTCGCCGCCGAAGCGACCACCATCATCAATTCCGAAGACTACGGCCGTACCATCTACGACCTGTCGATCCGGCGTGATCTCATTCAGGTCGGCGAGGACATGGTCAACGTCGCCTATGATGCGCCGGTCGATTTCGCTCCGCGCCAGCAAATCGAGGACGCAGAACGCAGGCTTTACGACCTCGCCGAAACCGGACGTTACGACGGCGGTTTCCAGCTCTTTTCGAACTCGCTGACCTCCGCGATCGACATGGCCGCGCATGCCTTTCAGCGCGACGGAAAGCTTTCCGGGATGGCCACCGGGCTCGAAGATCTCGACCGTATGATGGGCGGCCTGCAGCCGTCCGACCTCATCATCCTTGCCGGCCGCCCCGGCATGGGCAAAAGCGCGCTCGCCACCAATATTGGTTACAACGTCGCCAAAGCCTGGCAGGGTGAGGTGCGCTCCGACGGACACACGGCCACCGTAAACGGCGGTGTTGTCGGCTTCTTCTCGCTGGAAATGTCGGCCGAGCAGCTCGCCACCCGCATCATCGCCGAGCAGACCGGGATCCCCTCCAACCTGATCAGGCGAGGCGGCATCAGCGAAGCCGACTTCGAGAAGATCAAGGACTATTCCGTCGAATTGCAAAATTTGAAGTTCTTCGTGGACGAGACCGGCGGCTTGTCGGTGGCGCAACTGGCCGCGCGCGCGCGCAGGCTCAAGCGCCAGCGCGGGCTCGATTTGCTCATCGTCGACTACCTGCAATTGCTGCAAGGATCGACCAAGCGGTCGTCGGAAAACCGGGTGCAGGAGATCACCGAGATTACCACCAAGCTCAAAGCGCTGGCGAAGGAACTCAACGTGCCGATCCTGGCGCTGTCGCAATTGTCGCGTCAGGTGGAAAGCCGCGACGACAAGCGCCCGCAGCTCTCGGATTTGCGTGAATCGGGCTCGATCGAGCAGGACGCTGACGTGGTGCTGTTCGTCTACCGCGAAGAATACTACCATGCGATGCGCAAGCCGCTGGAGAGCAACCGCGAGAAGTTCGCCGAGTGGCTGGCGGATGCCGACAAGGTGCACGGCAAGGCGGAAGTCATCATCGGCAAACAGCGCCACGGCCCGACAGGTACCGTCGAGCTCCAATTCGAAGGCGCGCTCACCCGCTTCTCGTCGCTGGCAAAGGACGACCATCTGCCCGAGCGCATCTAACAGGCACGCTTTCGCGAATTATCGCGCCGCGACAACCGCAACCGCGGCTTCGTTGCGGCGAAGAAACGGTACCGTGAACGGCGCATCATAAAAGAGCGCATAAGGTTTCCCGGCTGGTTGCCAGCGCGAGCCTTGAAGGCTCGCGATCAGTTCCGATTGCCGCTGCGCAACGTCGCGACCGCTTCCAGAAAATCGGAGCACGGCCACTATTTCGTCAGCGATTTGCTTGAGACCGACTCGGCTGTCGGTCGGCGTCGGGGCACTGGCGAGCGTATAGCTGGCCGGCAAGAAAAACCGCATGCGGACCCTGTCGGGCTTTGTCGCCGTCTGGACCGGAACCGTCATCGCAATTGGCGATTCGTTTATGACTTGCACGGGCACCGTCATGGCGATCCGGGAAGGCTGCGCCGATGCCCTGTTGTCGCCCGCGATATAGGCAAATAGCACGCGGAAGGCTCGATCGCGCCCTTCTTGCCCGGCAAGCGGCAAATCAACTTCGGCCGCGAGCCGCGGTGCATAGCGGCGGATTTCGACACCAGCGCCGATGCGGTCAATGACCTGATAGCGCGGCTCTTCATAAAGTCGAAGGCCGAACACACCGCAGAGCGCTTCAATCGCCAACACGACGTAATAGGAAACAGTCTGCCACATCGCCTCCGACCATCCTTTCGGTGTGTGTCAGGTTACCAATGCAAGGAATTCCTGGCGTGTAATCGCGCTATCGCGGAAGCAGCCGAGCATGCGGCTGGTCACCATATCGGTATCGTGCTTTTGGACGCCTCGGCTCGACAGGCAGTGATGGCTTGCCTTGAGGACAACGCCGACGCCCTGCGGCTGCAGCACCTCCTGGATGGTGTTGGCGATCTGCGCCGTCATCTTTTCCTGGATCTGCAACCGTTTTGAATAAGCTTCCACGACGCGGGCGAGCTTGGAGATGCCGACCACCCGGCCGGTCGGCACGTAAGCGACCCAGGCGCGGCCGATGATCGGCGCCATGTGATGCTCACAGTGACTTTCGAACGGAATGCCGCGCAGCACGATCATCTCGTCATACCCGTCCGTCTCGCCGAATGTGGTCGAGAGCACAGTGGCGGGATCGACTGCATATCCGGCAAAATATTCCTCGAAGGCGCGGGTTACGCGCGCCGGCGTCTTTGCCAGACCATCGCGCGCGGGGTCATCGCCGGCCCAGCGGATGATGGTGCGGAAAGCCGCTTCCACCTCTTCGCGGTTCGGCTTTTCGCACACTGCGCCGCAACTTGGCGGAAGTTTCGCAATCGCGTTCATCACACCGTTCTTTCGCTTTGAGCAAGGGGCCGACCCGCCCTATCGGGGAACAAAGCGGGCCGGCATTCGATCGGCGGGGGACGAGCCGATCAATCGGTTGGCGGCAAGAGCACGGCGTCGATGACGTGGATCACGCCATTGGTAGCCGCAATGTCGGCCGTCACGACGTCCGCATTGTTGATCATGACCTTGCCGTCGTGGACGGACACCTTCACGTCCGCACCATTCACGGTCTTGGCTTCGGTGAGCTTCGTCACCTGGCTGGCCATCACCGCGCCCGGAACGACGTGATAGGTGAGGATGGCGGCCAGCTTCTGTTTGTTCTCCGGCTTCAAGAGATTCTCGACTGTGCCGGCCGGCAGCTTCGCGAAGGCCGCATCCGTCGGCGCGAACACGGTGAAGGGGCCTGCGCCTTTGAGGGTGTCGACCAGATCGGCGGCCTTCAACGCCGCAGCCAATGTCTGGAATTGGCCGGCGGCAACGGCGGTATCGACGATGTCCTGTTTGCTCGCGCGCGCGAACGTGCTGCCGAGCGCGATTGCAGCTGCGGTGATGACAATCGCGGCAACCGACGCGATCCCTGGAAATCTGCTTTTCATTTTTATCTCCTGACTGACGCTGTGAAGTTTGAGTCGCGCGTCGGCTTGAAGCGATCCGGCGCGCGGCGCGGTCGACGCTCGTTTGCGTTTCCCGATGTTTTTTACTAACAATAAAACTTATTCTCTTGATACTCACATTATCGTGACACGATAGTTATTTTTCTTAGTATTCAAAATGTGTTATCCGCATTTGAACCGGAGTGAAATGGAGCGAACAAAATGCTGTCTGAGACCCTCACCACCGCGCTCGAGGGCTACGCGATCGGCCCGAAAGTTCGCCGCCTGCGACTAAAAAGGAAGCTCGGACTTGTGCAGCTTGGCGAACATACGGGCCTATCCCCGGCCATGTTGTCCAAGATCGAGCGCGGGCAACTCTTCCCGACGCTTCCGACGTTGCAGCGCATCGCGATGGTGTTCGGCGTTGGGCTCGACCACTTTTTCAAGAAAGACAGCGATCGGCCGGTCCATGCCGTCGTGCGCAAAGCGGACCGTATCCGCTTGCCAGACAAGGCAGGCAAGAAACCGCCCGCCTACTTCTTCGAGTTGCTCGACTATCCCGTGAGCGAAAGCAAGCTGAACGGCTATTACGTCGAGGTGGAAGCGCGCGACCAAGCATCCGAACCGCACGAACATGGAGGTGCGGAAATCGTCTTTATTGAGCGCGGTGAATTGGTGGTGAACCTCGACGGTGAAGACTTCACATTACATGCTGGAGATTCGATGTATTTCGACTCCGGCTATCCACACAGCTATCGAAAGAATGGTTCATCGCCGTGCACAGCAATCGTCGTGGTTACACCCGACGGCGCGCAGGCAGCCGGCGAACGTCATCTTCAATCCGACGTAGCGCCTCGTAAATAAGCCGCCGCCCCCCACATGGACGGGCAGCGCGCGGACCGCTATGACCTTGGACCATGACCGAAGGCGAAACCGTCATTGAAGAAGCGGCGAGTGAGCCGCTGGCGGCCCGGCCGCAGCTTCCGCCAACAGCCGGCCCGCCGGCCGCGGATGCCGGCGGCATCCTCACCGTCGATCTCGGCGCCATCGAAGCCAACTGGCGCGCGCTGACGCGCCGGGTCACCCCGTCGGAATGCTCAGCCGTCATCAAGGCTGACGGCTATGGCTGCGGGCTCGAACAGGTGGCGGCGCGCCTGACGCAAGCCGGCTGCAAGTCGTTTTTCGTCGCCGACCTCGAGGAGGCGCGACGCGTGCGCGCCGCCGCATCCGAGCCGGCTATCTATGTGCTCTATGGCCTGCCGCCCTCTTCCGCGTCGGCGTTCGCCGCCATCCGCGCGCGGCCGGTGATCGGCAGCCTAATCGAGCTCGCCGAATGGGACGCCTTCTGCACCGCCAATCAGTGGCACGGCGGCGCGGCGCTGCATGTCGATACCGGCATGAACAGGCTCGGCGTGTCCGTGAATGAAGCGGCGGCGATCGCGCCGCGCATCCGCAGCGAGAACCATGGCATCACGCTGTTGATGAGCCACCTTGCCTGCCCGGAGTTGCCGGAGCATCCGCTCAACCAGCGTCAGATCGCGACTTTCCGCGAAGTGCGCCTGCTCTACCGCGGCATTCCCTCTTCGCTTGCCAATTCGTCCGGCATCTTTCTCGGCTCTTCGGCCTATTGCGACATGGTGCGGCCGGGCGTGGCGCTCTACGGCGTCAACCCGACGCCCGGGCGGAACAACCCGATGCGGGCCGTGGTCGAGGTCAAGGCGCGCATCGCGCAGGTGCGCACCGTGCCGCGCGGCGAGACCGTCGGCTACGACGCCACCTGGACCGCCAAACGCGCGACCCGCCTCGCCGTCGTCTCGGTCGGCTACGCCGACGGCTACACGCGCGCGATGAGCGCCTCCGACGAGCGCCCCGGCGGCGACGCCATCGTCGCCGGCACGCGCTGTCCGATCGTCGGGCGCATTTCCATGGACCTCTCGGCCATCGACATCACCGACCTCGAAGACAATGCCGCGCGCCGCGGCGATTACGTCACGCTGATCGGCGACGAGATCAGCGTCGACGATGTGGCGACCGTGGCCGGCACCATCGGCTACGAAGTGCTCACCAGCCTGGGGCGGCGGTATCACCGGGTTTATCGGGGCTAGGGGGCCGCACGACCAAAATCCCCTGAAATCAGCACTTTCTTAAAGAATGTTCTTGTAATGTTCTCACGGCCATTTTAGCCTGTCGAGAGCATTTCGAGGACGATTTTCATGTCCAAACGCAGCTTCACCTTCATCTGCCAGACCTGCGGCACGGCGCATCCGCGCTGGCAGGGCAAGTGCGAGGGCTGCGGCGGCTGGAACACGCTGGCCGAGGAAGGGGCTGAGCGCAGCCCCGGACCGGGGCGAAAAGCCCGCAAGGGCCGCCAGTTCGCGCTCGAGCCTCTGGCCGGCGACACCGACGACGCGCCGCGCATTGCCTCGGGCATTGCGGAACTCGACCGCGTCACCGGCGGCGGCTTCGTGCGCGGTTCGGTGCTGCTGGTCGGCGGCGATCCGGGCATCGGCAAGTCGACGCTGCTGATCCAGGCCGCGGGCGCCATGGCGCGTGCCGGCCACCGCGCGGTCTACATCTCCGGCGAAGAGGCCGTGGCGCAAGTGCGCTTGCGCGCCGAGCGGCTGGGCTTGCGCGATGCCGCCGTCGAGCTGGCGGCGGAAACGGCGGTCGAGGACATCATCGCCACGCTGTCGGAAGGCGCGACGCCGCGCCTGATCGTCATCGACTCCATCCAGACCATGTGGACGGACAGTGTCGAGAGCGCGCCCGGCACGGTCACGCAGGTGCGCGGCGCGGCGCAGGCCCTCATTCGCTTTGCCAAGCGCTCGGGCGCGGCCGTGATCCTGGTCGGCCACGTCACCAAGGACGGCCAGATCGCAGGTCCCCGCGTGGTCGAGCACATGGTGGACGCCGTGCTCTCCTTCGAAGGCGAAGGCTCACACCAGTTCCGCATCCTGCGCGCGGTGAAGAACCGCTTCGGCCCGACCGACGAGATCGGCGTATTCGAGATGACCGGTTCGGGCCTGCGCGAAATCGCCAACCCGTCCGAACTGTTCCTGTCCGAACGCGATCTCGGCCAGCCGGGAACCGCCGTGTTCGCCGGCATTGAGGGCACGCGGCCGCTGCTGGTGGAGATGCAGGCGCTGGTCGCGCCTTCCTCGCTCGGCACGCCAAGGCGGGCCGTGGTCGGCTGGGACCCGAGCCGGCTGTCGATGGTGCTCGCTGTGCTGGAAGCGCATTGCGGCGTGCGCCTTGGCGGCCATGACGTCTATCTCAACGTCGCCGGCGGCCTGCGCATCAACGAGCCTGCGGCCGATCTGGCCGCAGCCGCGGCGCTCGTCTCCTCGCTTGCCGGCGCGCCGCTTCCCGCGGATGCCGTCTATTTCGGCGAGGTTTCGCTGTCGGGTGCGGTGCGCCCGGTGGCGCAGACGCCGGCGCGGCTGAAGGAAGCCGCCAAGCTCGGCTTTGTCAGAGCCATCCTCCCGGAAGCCGCGCGCGCCGATGCCGGTGAGCCGGGCCTCAAGATCGAGGATGTCTCAAGCCTGGTTAACCTTGTTTCCGCGATCGCCGCGCGCGGCCGCGCCGCCAAGGGTACACGACAAGACGGATGACGAGGCGCAAGCGCCCGGCTATATACGGGGCGCACGCACACCGTCATCGACGTTCGGCCACGGTTCCGCCCACGCCCGCTGGTCTGGGCAGAAATGAGCATAAAATCAATACCTTACGGTCGACATTGCCGCCTTTTGCGAGAGCCGCTATGAGCGGCGCGGAATCGCGCAGCAGGCCAAGCGCCGCGCGGCCCGTTGTGAGTGCCCAGCCGCGGAGTGCGTGAGCCTAAGACATGCCGATCACTTTGCTCGATATTCTGCTCCTGGTCGTCATGCTGATTTCCGGCATGCTCGCCATGATCCGCGGCTTCATGCGCGAGGTCCTGTCGATCGGCGCCTGGATCATGGCGGCGCTGGTCACGCTCTACAGCTATTCGCGCGTCATGCCGATCGCGCAGAGCTATTTCAGCAGCAAGATGGTGGCGACCGGCGTCGCCGTCGGTGGCATTTTCCTGCTGACCTTGTTGATCGTGTCGATCATCACGGTGCGGATCTCGGACATGATTCTCGACAGCCGTGTCGGCGCCCTCGACCGCACGCTCGGTTTTCTGTTCGGGCTTGGCCGCGGCCTGATCATCGTAGTGATCGCCTTCCTGTTTTTTGCATGGCTGGTGCCCGATCGCAGCCAGCCGGAGTGGGTTCGCGGCGCTAAATCGAAAGTGGTCCTACAAAGTACGGGACAATGGCTTATCTCCATGTTGCCGGACGACCCTGAAAAGACCATTTTGCAGAGGTTAAAGAAGCCGAAGCCGGAAGATCAGGAACCGCAGGAGCCTGGCGCCGACCTGCGAGGCGGAACGCGATAGGCATGAAACAACACACGCTAAACGTCACGCAGCCGGAAGCGGAGTTCGATCCAGACGCCGACCGGTTGCGCGAGGAGTGCGGCGTGTTCGGCATCTTCGGCCATCCCGACGCCGCCGCCATCACCGCGCTCGGCCTGCACGCGCTCCAGCACCGCGGCCAGGAAGCCGCCGGCATCGTCTCTTTCGACGGCACGCGCTTTCATTCCGAACGCCGCCTCGGCCTCGTCGGCGACACCTTCTCGCGCCGTGAAGTGATCGACCGCCTGCCCGGCAACGCCGCGATCGGCCATGTGCGTTATTCGACCACCGGCGAAACCATCCTGCGCAACGTGCAGCCGCTGTTTGCGGAGCTGGAAGGCGGCGGCTTCGCCATCGGCCACAACGGCAATATCACCAACGGCATCGCCCTGCGCCGCCAGCTCGTGCACGAAGGCGCCATGATGCAGTCGACCAGCGACACCGAGGTGATCCTGCATCTGGTCGCGCGCGCCAGGCGCAACCGTTTCGTCGACCGGTTTGTCGAGGGCCTGCGCCAGCTCGAAGGCGCGTACGCCTTCGTCGGCATGACCAACAAGAAACTGGTCGGCGCGCGCGATCCTCTTGGCATTAGGCCTTTGGTGATCGGCACGCTCGACGGCTGCCCGATCCTCGCCTCGGAAACCTGCGCGCTCGACATCATCGGTGCACAATATGTGCGCGACGTCGAGAACGGCGAGGTGGTGATCTTCGACGAGGACGGCGCCCATTCGCACAAGCCGTTCCCGCCGATGGCGCCGCGGCCTTGCATCTTCGAATACATCTACTTCTCGCGGCCGGACTCGATCATTGACGGCCGTAATGTCTATGACGTGCGCAAGGCCATGGGCGCCGAGCTTGCGCGCGAGGCGCCGACGAGCGCCGATGTGATCGTGCCGGTGCCGGATTCCGGCGTGCCGGCGGCGATCGGCTTTTCGCAAGTCGCCGGCATCCCCTACGAACTCGGCATTATCCGCAATCACTATGTCGGCCGCACCTTCATTCAGCCGACGCAGGCGATCCGCGACCAAGGCGTGCGCATGAAGCATTCCGCCAATCGCGCGGTGGTCAACGGCAAGCGCATCGTGCTGGTCGACGATTCCATCGTGCGCGGCACCACCTCGCGCAAGATCGTGCAAATGATGCGCGACGCCGGCGCCAAGGAAGTGCACTTCCGCATTTCCTCACCGCCGATCACGCACCCGGATTATTACGGCATCGACACGCCCGAGCGCGACAAGCTGCTCGCGGCCACGCACGATCTCGAGCAGATGCGGCAGTTCATCGGCGCCGACTTATTGGCGTTTCTGTCGGTCGACGGCATCTACCGCGCCATGGGTTGTGAGGCGCGCGATCCGGTCCGCCCGCAGTTCACCGACCACTGCTTTACCGGCGATTATCCGACGCCGCTCACCGACCTCGGCGCGCAGGAAGCAAGCCCCCGGCAATTGTCGCTTCTCTCGGAAGCGAGCTGAGTTTCCCATCGTTGGCGTCTCAAGATGAGTAAACCCCTCGCCGACCGCATCGCGCTCGTCACCGGCGCCTCGCGCGGCATTGGCGCCGCGCTGGCGCTGCATCTGGCCGAGGCCGGCGCGCATGTGGTGGCGGTCGCGCGCACGGTCGGCGGCCTGGAAGAGCTCGACGACAAGATCAAGGCCGTCGGCGGCACCGCAACGCTGGTGCCGCTCGACATGAAAGACGTCGAAGGCATTGCGCGCCTTACCCCTGCGTTGACCGAGCGTTACGGCCGGCTCGACATCCTGGTCGGCAATGCCGGCGTTCTCCCGGTGCCCTCTCCGGTCGGTCACATCGAGCCGAAAGCGTGGGACGACACGATCGCAATCAACGTCACCGCCAACTGGCATCTGCTCAAGGCCTGCGATCCGCTGCTGCAAACCTCCGACGCCGGACGCGCCGTGTTCATAACGTCAAATGTCGCCTGGGACGCGCGCCCCTATTTCGCCCCTTACGCGGCGTCGAAGTCCGCGCTCGAAACGCTGGTGCGCACCTATGCCGGCGAGTGCGAAAACACCAAGGTGCGGGCCAACCTGTTCAGTCCGGGGCCGACCCGCACGCGCATGATGCGGGTCGCGTTTCCCGGCATCGACCAGGAGACGCTGCCGCCGGCGGAGGACGTCTCGAAAGTCATCGTGCCGCTTTGCCTTGCCTCCTGCACCGAGAACGGCAAGGTTTACGACTACCGCAAAGGCAAGTTTCTCGAATTTCACGCGCCGTCCTGACGCACGGGTGCATCGGCGCGCATATCGATGCGCGGGCGTCTAAGATCGGCTTTCCGGGCGGAGCGAACGTGACCCGGACGGCCGAACCGGCTGACCATTTCGCAAATGAACTCATAGCGGACGTATGGTAGTCATCCAAGCCGCCAAACGGGCAACGGGGTGACAAGCCATGCTGGAAGCCGACAAACTGTTCGCCGGCTCGATTCCGGAAAACTACGACCGCTATATGGTGCCATTGATTTTCGAGCCGTACGCCACGGATATCGCACGCCGCGCGGCGTCCTTGTCGCCCAGCGCCGTTCTGGAAATCGCCGCGGGCACCGGTGTCGTCACCCGCGCCATGGCGCCCAAACTGTCCCCCAACGCAATCTATATCGTCACCGACCTCAACCAGCCGATGCTCGACTACGCCGCTTCGCAACAAGGTCCCGATAGCCGCATCGAATGGCGCCAGGCGGATGCGCTGGCGCTGCCGTTTGAAAATGCGGCGTTCGATCTCGTTTGCTGTCAGTTCGGCGCGATGTTCTTTCCCGACCGCCTGACGGCCTACCGCGAAGCAAAGCGGGTCCTGAAGCCCAGAGGACATTTCTTGTTCAACACATGGGACCGCATCGAGGAAAACGATTTTGCGGACGATGTGACGAATGCTCTCGCAAGGATGTTTCCGAACGATCCGCCGCGCTTTATGGCGCGTACGCCGCACGGCTACCACGATACGGCCCTGATCCGTCGCGAGCTCGAGGAGGCAGGCTTTTCCGGCGCGATCATCGAGACGATCGCCGAACAAAGCCGTGCATCCTCCCCGCGCATTCCGGCCGTTGCTTATTGTCAGGGAACCGTTCTTCGCACCGAGATCGAGGCCAGAGACGCCGGGAAACTGCAAGCTGCAACCGACTATGCCGAATCCGCGATTGCGGACAGACACGGCAGCGGCGAGGTGGCTGCCAAAATTCAGGCGCATGTCATCATGGCAGTGGCCTAAACGTTGGGATAGGCCCTGCCACGACCCCCGATGAAGTCGGTGGTGAATTGCAACGGCCACCATCTTTATTCGGCCTCTTCGACTTCCGTCTATTTCACCGGAATGTTTCCTGATTTTTCAAGCACGAGTACCATTCGTGCTTAAGAACATTATCGTTAGGCTTCCGTGACGCCTTCTACTTCAGCTGTTCCTTTGCCGGCAGCGTCGCCACTCTTCGCCTCAGGCCTTGGCGTGATGGGAGTCCTAGGCTGGCGCAGGAAGCGGAAAGCCGCTGCTGCACTCGCGGCCGCCTGATCAAAACACCTGATCGGATTTCGGGAGGACCGCCGCGAGGCGGTCTTCTTTTTGTAGCGATCATGCCGCTATGCGTTGTCGCTTTTTGGCACTTCGCGACCTTCGCCGCGGCGGACCATTTCTGATCATTCTTGGACTAAGAGCAGACAACCGTCGGCGCTGGTGCTGAATTGCTCGGACGTGAATGGCCCTAAGCGGAAATAAGGTTGCCAAATGTCATTGGCGATTTTCAATTGGTCGGCGTATTTCGCCTTCAGGCGACACGGGGGGTGCAACACATGTGCGATTTCGCCCTGCCGCTTTGGCAGCGTACATCGCCTGATCGGCGCGTCTCACAACCTCTTCAAATTTACCGTCCGTCGCACTTCTTTCGGCAACGCCCGCCGATATGGTCACCGAGAAGGAATTCCCGACCGCATCGGGAATGGTCTCGGACTGCACCGCGCTTCGCAACTTTTCCGCCCAGTGGAACGCGCCGTCCACACTCGTTTCGGGAAGCAAGGCGACAAATTCCTCTCCGCCGTAGCGGCCCACCACATCCACGTTGCGGCAAGTGCGGGAAAGTAAGCGGCTAATGCGGACCAGGACCCGATCGCCGGTTTGGTGGCCGAATTTGTCGTTCACCATCTTGAAGTAATCGATGTCAAACATGACGAGACTGAGCTTGGATTCGAAGCGTTGCGCGCGCGCGAATTCGTGAGTTGCCACTGAAGAGAAAAATCTTCGATTTGCCAGCCCGGTGAGCGGATCGTGCGTCGCGTCAAACTCGGAAATACGCTCATTTTGCCGGCGCTTTCGATCGAGCTTTTCGACCTCAATCATAGCACGAAAGGTTATGGCGATATTTGCTAACGCCACGCACACAACCAGCAAGGCGATCGGTGCATCATTGTCCAACGGGCTCAAGCGAACGACCAACATTCCTCCAGCAAATGGGATAATCATGACAGCCAAGAGCAGACGCCGAGCTATTCTCCCGGCTGTGTAGTTGTTCAAAGCCATGCCGACGAAGGCGCGATGGGCCGTCGACATCAGTATCGCGGCGCAGATAACGATGAGAATCGCCGTCGTGTAGATAGACATCGCGCCATAGAAGCGATGCAACCCATAGGAATAGCCGACGACGGACACCATGGGAGGCGCAAATGCGACGATAGCCAGGATTTGCGATAGCATCGGCCTTCTGACCGTTTGCGATAGTCCGGCAACAGCGGCCGCAACGACGGCAATGGCCGTATTCCAGCCAAATGTAATTGGGGAGCCGCTAAGGCGGTGCTTGGCTAAAACGTCGGAAAATAGCGCTATGTCATCCAGCGCTCGCGAACCCCAAACGACGTCGACCATCCGAATGATGCCGATAGAAAAGGCGACGAAATACGCAACCATCGAGAGCCATGACAGTTTAAAAGGTCGCCTGAAAAGCGTACCAAATGCAAGCAAGCCCAATGCCAATGCAGTGAATGGATGAGTGCTCGGACCATTCGGCCAGGGCTGGTAGAGGCGCTCGTAGCCTGCGGCGTACCCGACCAGAAGTATGGCTACGCAAATGATGGTCGCAGCCCATGACAAAAGCCGTGCAATCTGAAGCGCGCGAGACCTGCGTGATAGGCGCCTTCGTCGGCGCGTAGCGGTGAAAGTAACGGGAATTCCTGTCGGTGCTGCGCATTTTTCGAGCATCAAACACCAGACCTCTTTTCCGGTGCGGCCCTGCCGCTTTTGCTCAACACTTGTGCTGCGCCAGTTGAACTAGGGTGATCTTTCCTAAGCTTGGCATGGAGTTGGATAGATGACTCAAATCAAGTCGTGCGTGATTGGGGTGTGATTAAAATTTGAAAACGGATTCCGTCTTTTCAAAATAATATCCTACCATCGGCTTGGCGGCCTAAGCCGATGTTCGGCGTTGTGCGGCGTGGTCGCCTCATAGCACTTCGCGCCCTTTCAGCCCCATACGCAAAACGGTCGCTAACAGAGTGAAGCGGACAAAGGTCGATATTGGCGCTGGATAGCTAGGTCACGCGTGGCCCACAGCGGACATGTTGCCCCAGCAGCGCAAGACGGATATTCGTCAGCCAGCAGCTGACCCAGCATAATCAACAGCCTGCTCCACCAAGATGTAGAAGAGTTTTACACGCTATTTCACTTCTTCGACGCGGGCGGCGCAGGAGCAATCGGAGCCGGAGTTTGTACTGTCGCGGACGGGGACATGATTGGGTTGTCGCTATCACGCATGCTGTAGATGAGATAACCACCAAGAATGATGACAGCAACAGCTCCCGCGATGTTCCAATGCGTGCCGTGGTTTGGTCCAAACCATTTTTGCAGAAAACTCTCGTTGCGGCGAACAACCGATGGGTCAGCCATGTGAGTGCCTCGCGATTTATTGTGATTTGAGGAAAACACTCTCGGACGTGAGCTGTTCCCGCGCGGACAAAGCCGGCGTCTGCCGTCTTAAGTCTTGGTTAGTTTATTGTTGTGAGGTGGCATCGCACCTACCGATTGAATAACAAGAGAGGTTGCCGACCGGGGGCTTCCCAAGGCGTGAGCCCGGCCGATGGACTAACCGGGCTCTCTTAGGCATGGGCTTTGGTAGGTTTCCTCTTTCATTTCAGGCAAACTGCGCAATGTCGGCTTATGGCACATCGCGATGTTTCGCGGCGATGCAACAACTCGATCGCTTTCGAAGTGAAGCGGATATTGGGCCGAGCGGCGATCGAAAATCCCGACTTGTGGCTACACGCTTTGGCAGTACGACCCCCAGTGAAGCCGGCGGTGAGGTACGACGTTTCACAAGCGGCCGCGTGACGGCGGAAAACCTGTACGAACCCCAATCTACTGGCAATAAGTGTGATTGACGTGGCAGGTCTCGCGCGGCGCATTATCGGCGCAGTAGTTCAATGCGTAGCGTGCGGCTTGCCGGCTGGTGTCGGCGGCGCCCGTCCCCACCCAAAAGCCGCGAAATTTGGAGGTAGCAAGCGCAACACAGCGTGCCCGGCTTGTCATGACGATGTGGCACCGGCGGTGTCCGCAATAGCCCAAGGCATAGTCTTCCGCCTGCGATCGTGACTGCGCGCGTCCGTGGCCTAAATGTCCGCGGCCATCGACGGCATAGGCTGTCCAATCCGCGCGGCTTGAGGTGGCTGCAGCCACCGAAGCGACAAGGGCCAATGCGATAGTCACAACGCAACGCGCCAATATCGTCATCCGGTCTCCTCCTAAAAAGATTGTATCCGCTGAATTCGGTATTGGAAGGCTGCCGACTTTTCCCGCCAGCGAGCTTCGCCGTCGCATCGACAGCGTTTCATTTTCGCTTCTTCGCCCGCCCCCTGAACGGATTGTCCTTCTCGCGCAGCGTCAGGCGGATCGGCGTGCCCGGCAGGTCGAACGTCTCGCGCAGTGAGTTGACGAGATAGCGCTTGTAGGCGTCGGGCACGGCGTCGGCGCGCGTGCAAAACAGCACGAAACTCGGCGGGCGCGTCTTGGCCTGCGTGATGTAGTTGAGTTTGAGGCGGCGTCCCGACACCGCCGGCGGCGGATGGCTGCTCAAGGCGTCCTCGAACCAGCGATTGAGCGCCGATGTCGGCACGCGCTTGTTCCAGACGTCGTAGGCCTCGACGATGGCGGCCATCAAACGATCAAGTCCCTCGCCGGTCAGCCCCGACACCGCGACCAGCGGCACGCCCTTGAGCTGCCGCAGCTTGTCTTCGGCCTGCTCGCGCAGTTTGGAAATGGCGCCGACCTTCTTTTCCTGCAAATCCCATTTGCTCACCGCCAGCACCAGCGCGCGGCCTTCCTGTTCGACCAGGTCCGCGATGCGCTGGTCCTGTTCCTCGAAAGGGCGTTCCACATCGATCAGCACCACCACCACCTCGGCAAAGCGGATGGCGTTGAGCGCATCGGCGACCGACAGTTTTTCAAGCTTCTCGTCGACGCGCGAGCGCCGGCGCAGGCCCGCGGTATCGTAAAGACGGAATGGACGCTCCTGCCAGGTAAGGTCGACCGCAATCGAGTCGCGCGTAATGCCCGCTTCCGGTCCGGTGAGCAGACGCTCTTCGCCGATCAGGCGGTTGACCAAAGTGGATTTGCCGACGTTGGGCCGCCCGACAATGGCGACGCGGATGGGATTCGGCCCGGATGGTTCGGCGTCGCCCTCGCGCCGCTGCTGCGCGGTCTGCTCCGGCAGCGCTTCACAGAGCGCGTCGTAGAGATCGCTCATGCCTTCGTTATGCTCTGCCGATAACGGCACCGGGTCGCCGAGGCCGAGTTCGTAGGCTTCGAGCCGGCGTTCTTCGGCAAGGCGGCCCTCGCTTTTGTTGGCGATGAGAACGGTCGGCTTGCCGGATTTGCGGGTCAGCGCGGCGAAGGCGCGGTCGACGGGGGTCGGGCCGGCGCGCGTGTCGATCATGAAAAAGATCGCGTCGGCCTGCGCGATGGCCGTTTCGGTCTGCAGGCGCATGCGACCGGTGAGACTGTCGGGCGCCAACTCCTCCAGCCCGGCGGTATCGATGACCGTGAACGCGAGATCGCCGAGCCGCGCCTCGCCCTCGCGGCGGTCGCGCGTGACCCCGGGGCGGTCGTCGACCAGCGCCACCCGCCGTCCGACCAGCCGGTTGAACAGCGTTGATTTGCCGACGTTGGGCCGGCCAATGATGGCGACGGTGAAATGCATGATGTCATGTCATCGCCGGATCATCCCGGCAATCGATCGAACCGCATGAGACTGTGTCTGCCGTTTGGCCTGCGCCGGTCAAGCCCGCGCGTGAACGCGATTGCCACGCGGCGCTAATTGCTCGGTGTGGTCGGCCAAGATGTCTGCGGCTGTTTGTCTGCGGGCGCCGGCCAGGGGGCCGGTTGTTGCTGCGCGCCTTGGCTCGGTTGTGCCGGCCAAGGTGTCTGCTGCTGTTGTTGAACGGCTTGAGCGGGCTGCACCGGCTTGGGCTTCGGCTTGCGCCTGACCGTGCGCTTCGGTTTGGGTTTGGGCTTCGGCTTGGCCTCGACCGTGTCGGCCGGCGTGGCCGCCGCCGTCTTCGGCACAACGGCGATCGGCTTTCCGGCGCCATTACCGGCGGCAGCGGCCGGCTGTTGCGCGGTCGTCTCCTGCTGTTGCTGAAGCTGTTGCTGCTGCTGGTCGACGTAGCTCTTCTGATATTCGCGTGGAATGCCTTGCGTCACGCCGGGCACGCCTTGCGGGAACACCGGCTGGCGTTCGCCGGGTAATGGCTTCTTGCTGTTCAGCCCGAATACGTCAAGCTTGTCCAGGTCCATGTTTTCACAGCCGGCAAGCACCGACGCGAACGCGACCAGGATGGCAATGAGGACGACGCGGGAAAACCGGCGCATCGGCCCTACTCAGCTATTGCCGGCAGCGGCGATCAATGCCGAAAGAACCTCGGCGCGCCCGCGCGCGCCCGGCGGCGTCTGCGCATCTTGCATCAGCATGTCGATATAGCGCTTGGCCGAAGCAACATCCTTGTTGTGCCAGGCCGACAGCGCGAGCATCTCGCGCGCACTGGCGCTGAAACTGCGGCCCGGCTCGGCGAGAGGATCGAGCCGCTTGCGCATGTCGGACAGCGGCGCCGTGTCCACCAGCACCACACCCGCGCGCAAAGTGGCGAGGTCGCGCAAGGTCTGACTAAGCGAAGCGTCGGCCGCGATCTCGTCATAAGCCCTGACTGCCTCGCTTGGCTTGCTCTGAGCCAATTCGTTCGCCGCGCTAAACCGCGCCAGCAGGCGATAACCGCCCGGCGCCTCTGCGGCAATCTTGGCGAAAGCGGCCTCGGCTTCGGCGTGCTTGCCCTGCTCGCTCAGCGTCAGCGCCTGCTCGAACTGAGCGCCGGCTGCGGTGGCCTGCTTGTCCTGCCACCACACGTAGCCGCGCCAAGCCGCAATCGCCGCGACGATGAGGATTGCCAGCCCGATGATGACGATGCTGTAGCGCTCCCACAGCTTCTGCAGCCGTTCGCGACGGACTTCCTCGTCAACTTCGTGAAAAATATCGGCCAAAAACGGCTCCCACCCGGCTCACTCTGCCCCTCCCGGGGGCAGGCTCGCGCGTAACCTAACGATGTGGCGGGCGCAAGGCAAAGTTCGCCCGTCAATCGTTAACGACCGGATATTTATGGCTTTTTGGCCTTCATCGGGTAGACATGCGCAGGGCCAGGGAAGGCGCGGGAGCGCACCTCTTCGGCGTAGCCCGCAATCGCCTTCTCGATGCCGGGGCCGAGGTCGCCGAAACGCTTGACGAATTTAGGCACCCGCGGCGACAGGCCGAGCATGTCCTCCATCACCAGCACCTGGCCGTCGCAGGCCACGCTTGCGCCGATGCCGATGGTGGGGATCGGAACCGCCTCGGTGATCTTGCGGCCGAGCGGCTCGGCTACCGCCTCGATCACCACCGAAAAGGCCCCGGCATCCGACACCGCCTGGGCGTCGCCCTCGATCGCAGCCCAGTCGGCTTCGTCGCGACCCTGCGCGCGGAACGAGCCGATGGTGTTGATCGACTGCGGCGTGAGCCCGATATGCGCCATCACCGGAATGCCGCGCTCGACCATAAAGGCGATCGTTTCCGCCATGCGGCGGCCGCCTTCGAGCTTAATGGCGCCGCAGCCGGTCTCCTTGAGCACGCGCACCGCACTCATGAAGGCCTGCTCCTTGGAGGCTTCGTAGGTGCCGAATGGCATGTCGACGACCACCAGCGCGCGCTTCGAGCCGCGCATCACCGCGCGGCCCTGCAGGATCATCATGTCGAGCGTGACCGGCACGGTCGTCTCCATCCCGTGCATCACCATGCCGAGGGAGTCGCCGACCAGGATGACGTCGCAATATTTGTCGGCGATGGCCGCCGTGTGTGCGTGGTAGGCGGTGAGACTGACGATTGGATCGCCGCCCTTGCGGGCGCGGATATCGGGGGCGGTGAGCCGCCGAATTTCGTTTTGGACTGACATAGAGCTACCCGGCGAAGGCCGGCACGCCGATCACGTAAGGGTGGAAGGCGAAGCCGAGCGCAAGATAAACGATGATGCCGACCACGACCACGATCGCGTCGTTGGTCCAGCCGGACGGCGCAGTGCTGGCGCCGATGTCACCGCGCTTTTTTGCGGCGATACGGGCATAGACGCCCCAGGCCAGGAACGAGCCGAACAGCAGGATCGCGCCGAGATCGCCGTTCGACAGAAGATGCGCGAGCGCCCAGGTCTTCACGCTGGCCAGCATCGGATGCTTGAGCCGCATCTTGATGTGGCTCGGCACAAATGCGGCGACCAAAAAGATCGACGCAAACAGCATCAACAGGACGGTGATGTGCCGCATGAAAGCGGGCGGCGACCAGATTTGCAGCCATTCATGGGCGCGGTATTCCGAAAATCCCCAGACCACCAGCGCCAGACCGACAATCGAGACGATCGAGAACAGCGCGCGATAGCCGTTGCGGCCCAGCTGCCCGATCATGCGCTCGCGCGCGTCGCGAAACGTCACGAAAACGTGGGCGCCGAGCAGAACGATCAAGCCGATGATGAGAACCAGCAAACCCATGGGGCACCCCCGGAAGCGGCGACAATAGACGGGACCGCTTGCGCCAAAGCAATAGCGTTTCTATGCGACCTTGGCATCCCTGTTTTTCACATCTTTGATGTCGGTGAAGGCAATGCCGGGCGCGCGCTCGCCCGTGTAGTCGAGGATGAATTGGTTGCGCGCCATGAACACGCGGTCACCGTCGAGGTCCTCGGCGACGCTCGAATAGTTCGCCTGCACGAACTCGTCGAGCTTTTTCGGATCGTCGCAGGACACCCAGCGCGCGAGCTGGAATTCCGTCTGCTCGAAGCCGATGTCGAGGCCGTATTCGTCGGCCAGACGCCCCTTCAGCACGTCGAGTTGAAGAGGACCGACCACGCCGACCAGCGCCGGCGCCCCGTCGAGCGGGCGGAAGACCTGCACAACGCCCTCCTCCGCCATCTGCTGCAATGCTTCCTTCAGTTTCTTCGCTTTCATCGGATCACCAAGCTTCACGCGTCGCAGGATTTCCGGCGCAAAATTCGGCACGCCGAGAAAGGCAATATCCTCGCCTTCAGTCAGCGTGTCGCCGATGCGCAAGGTGCCGTGATTGGGAATGCCGACGACGTCGCCGGCAAAAGCCTCATCAGCAAGCGCGCGATCCTGGGCGAAGAAGAACTGCGGTGTCGACAGCGTGATCGGCTTGCCGGTGCGCGCGAGCTTCGCTTTCATGCCGCGCCTGAGCTTGCCCGAGCACAGCCGCGCAAAGGCAATGCGGTCGCGGTGGTTGGGATCCATGTTGGCCTGGATCTTGAACACGAACGCCGTCATGCCGTCTTCGTGCGCGTCGATGGTGCGTTTGTTGGCGGCCTGCGCGCGCGGCGGCGGTGCAAAAGACGCGAGCGCATCGAGCAGGTCCTTGACGCCGAAATTCTTCAACGCTGAGCCGAAGAACACCGGCGTTAAATGACCCTCGCGGAACGATTTGAAATCGAATTTGCGACAGGCGTCCTTGACCAGCGCGAGCTCTTCTTCGATGCCCTTGGCATCGAGCATCGGATTCTTGGCGGTGAGCGCGGCGAGATCGAGCGGCTGGCGCTCGACCGTCTTACCGTCTTCGCTGATGAGGCGCATCTCGCCGCTGACGACATCATAGGTGCCGGCAAAATCGCGGCCGCGTCCGATCGGCCACGTCATCGGCGCGGTGTCGAGCGCCAGCGTCTTCTCGATCTCGTCGAGGATTTCGAAAGGATCGCGGCTTTCGCGATCCATTTTATTGATGAAGGTGACGATCGGAATGTCACGCAGGCGGCAGACCTCGAATAGCTTGCGGGTGCGCGCCTCGATGCCCTTGGCGGCGTCGATCACCATGACCGCGCTGTCGACCGCGGTGAGCGTGCGGTAGGTGTCTTCCGAGAAGTCCTCGTGGCCCGGCGTGTCGAGCAGGTTGAAGACGCGGCCGTCGTAATCGAAGGTCATGACCGAGGTGACCACCGAGATGCCGCGCTCGCGCTCGATCGACATCCAGTCGGAACGGGTCGAGCGGCGGTCGCGTTTGGCTTTCACCTGCCCCGCCAGATTGATGGCGCCGCCGAACAGCAGGAGCTTCTCGGTCAGCGTGGTCTTGCCGGCGTCCGGATGCGAAATGATCGCAAACGTGCGCCGGCGCTCAACCTCGGTGGCGAGCGGCGTGTCGGGGATCGAACTCGGCGGGCGAAAGCGGCCTGTTCATGCGTTCGCATGTGGCAGGGAAAGCCTACAGGATCAAGGGGCGGCCGGGCGGCCCGAAGCCCGTTTCGCGGCGGCAGCCGGAAGCGTGTGGCCGCGGCGGTAGGATTCTCGCAGGCCGAATGTGAGGATCGCCAGCGTTAGCCACAGCCTGATCGAGGCAAATCCGAAGACGAAAAGCACGAAGACCATGGTCCGGAACAATTGCGGCGGTCCGGGTACGTGCCAGAAGGCGTAGACGACGACGCGCACCAGCCCCTGCACGATGCTCAGGCCGATATGGGCGCCGGCAACCACGCCGATGGCCGGTGCCATGCAGGGTGAACGCTGCCAGAGTTCCTTCAGCGCCGCGAAGGGATTGGCTTTTGGATCGCTTTCGGCGCGCAAGATCATCAGCAGCATCAGCGCCGCCAAAAGGGCGCTCCAGGCCATGCCGATGAAGCTCATCTGATCGAAGGCAATGCCGTCGACGCCGAGCATCAATTGCTGCGCGGTTCGGACTTCGCCGGCCGCCGCAACCGCCAGGCCGACGACAAGCACGCCAACGACAATCGGCGCCAGCACCGAGCGCGCCATGATCAGTTGGTCTTTGAAGCTGAGGCGGCCGAGCCCGGTCTCGCCGTCCGTCAGCTCGATCATGCGGCGCACGGCTAAAAGGAAGGCAAGGAAGATCGCGATGTCCGAGAATACCGCCGCCATCAAGCCCGGCAAGCCGCCGACCACCACGGCAATGATGCGCATGGCGGAGGCAAACATCAGCCACGGCACGGCTTCCATCAGGCGCAGCGGCCCGAATGACACCGTGGGCAGACGCACGGGCGCGGCGGCAAGAGCGACGGCTTTGGACATGGCGGCAAGAGTAGCCGCACAGGGTCAACAAACCGTTGCCCCAATGCCCGTGTAATAGAGACGATGATCGGCGCTCAGCCCCGCATCGCACGCCGGCACGAAAGTTCACAATCTTGCGAATGTGACGCGTCTCGTCGCGCCGCGGTGCTAGCCTTCCGGCGATCCGGTCAAAGATTGTGCTTCCGATGGGTTTCCGCGCCGCGATACTGCCAATTCTGCTCCTTTTCGGCATCTTCGCTGCGCCCGTCGCGCCGTCGGCTCGCGCTGCGGAGACCCGCGCGCCGACGGTTGCCATAACGGCGGGCGCTGACGCCGACACCGTCAAAATCCGCGCAACCATCGATATCGCGGCGCCGCGGCCCAAGGTCTGGGCCATCATGACGAACTGCGCGCGCGCCGTGCGGATCGTACCGCGCCTTAAAAGCTGCCGCGTGCTCGAACGCGATCCGGCCGGGCTCTGGGATATTCGGGAACACCGTGTGTCCTGGGCGTGGTTTTTGCCGAATGTGCGCAGTGTATTCCGGTCCGACTACCAGGCGCCCGAGCGGTTGCGCTTCCGTCGCGTGAGCGGAACGCTACGGCGCTCCGAAGGCGAATGGCGGCTTGTGACGATCGACGGCGGCCGCGCCACGCGCGTCAGTTATGAGGCGACCATTTCCGCCGACGTGCCGGTCCCAAACTTCGTTGTCGAGGCCGTGCTGAAGCGCGACATCGAAAGCGTGCTGCTGCATTTGCGGCGCGAATGCACGTCGGCTCCGAAAAGCCGATAGTTCGCGCGCCTACAGCATCTCTGGCCGGAACAGCTTCTTAAGATCGAGCGCCTGGCCCGACACCATGAACTGACCCCCGCCGCGGTAATGGATGGTCTTGGGGTATTTCGGCGCGCGCGCGGCGTGCGCCTTGATCACCTCGAAAATGAAGAAGCTGTATTTGCCGACCATCAAACCGTCGTGCAGCTTACATTCGAGATTAGCGTAGCACTCACCGATCAGCGGCGCGCGCACCTTCTCGGCGGGGTTGGGCGTGAGCTTGAACTTGTCGAACTTGTCGACCTGTCTACCCGAGCAGTTGCCGATCCGCGCCACGGTGCGCGCCAACTCCGCGGTCGGAATGTTGATGACGCATTCCTTGCTGAGGCTGATCAGCCGGTAGCTGTAATTGGCGCTCGAGATGACGCAGCCGATGAGCGAGGGCACGAACTCCATGACCGTGTGCCAGCCCAACGTCATGATGTTGTGCTGGCCGTTGTGCGAGGACGACACCAACACGACGGGACCCGGCTCCATAAACCGCCGGATCTCAGCCACAGGGAAATCGGTTTTCTTATAGGTTGGCATTTGCCGGCTGTTTTTATTCGCTTCGCGAGCGATTCGGAAGTTGCCCCGCACCACAATACCATCAAGCACGATTTCGGAGAGGTAAGCGCCGCCTTTTCATCACCTCCGCAATCAAACCGAAAGCTTTGCATTTTAACAAAGCCCGAGATGGGCTACCTCGAGTCCCCATAACCGCGAGGTTTGGCTCTGGTCAGGCAAAAGCCCACACAACTTCATTCGTCGGTTTGAGGTGGGCCAATGAGCGTACTAAAGACATCGCCGGCTTTTACATGTGCGTCAGCCCGCTCGTCCACCAAACGCTTGGCACAAGTCGGCGCGGTGGCAATAGCGCTGTTATTGCCGTCAACGGCCGTTGCCGCTCCGGTGACGTTGAAGCTTTCGTTCGTCACCTCGGACCGTTCCAACATCTATCAGTGTTATGTCAAGCCGTTCGTCGACGCGGTCAACACCGACGGCGCGGGTCTGGTCCAGATCAAGGTTTATTTCAGCGGCGCGATGAGTCCGGCAATGCCCGAACAGGCGCAGTTGGTCCTCGCTGATACCGCAGACTTGGCCTACGTCGTACCAGGCTATACGCCGCGACAATTCCCAGACATTTCAGTCTTGGAATTGCCCGGCTTGTTCCGGAATGAACGCGAGTTCGAGCCTTGTCTTCGCGCGGCTGACCGCCGCGGGGGCACTCGAAGGGTACCGAAAGTTTTTTACGGTCGGCGCCTTTGTCACCGAGGGTGAAAGCATCCACAGCCGCAAACCGATCGCCACGCTTGGCGACTTGAAGGGGCAACGAATCCGAGTGAACAACCAAGTGGAAGCCGAGACGTTGCGCAAGTTAGGCGCCGTCCCGTCTCTGGTGCCAATCAATTGGGCCATGGAGGCCCTCAGTCAGGACAAGCTCGATGGTGTGACGGTACCCACGGGGGTCCTGACGGAATTCGGCTTCGGCCGAATTACCAATAACCACTATTTGCTCCCGCTGGGCGGCGCAGTCGTCTCTTTGGTCATGAGCCGCGAGAAGCTCGCGAACTTGCCGCGGCCCGCACGAGAAATCATCCATAAGTACAGCGGCGAATGGCTGTCGGAGCATGGCGCGGCTTGCTTCGCGGCGAAGAACCGCGAAATGGCTTCGCAATTGAAGGCCGACCGGCGGCGTACAGTTGTGGAGCCGTCGTCGACCGACTTGGCTATAGCCCGCGAAGTGTTTTCTTCGGTGGTGGTGGATTGGGCGAAGGAGAAGTCTCCGTCATCGCGAGCTCCTGGCTCTTGTCGAGTCCGAGCTCGCCAAGCTCAGTTCATCAAAGGAAGCGCGCCCATGACCTATGCATTCGTGGCCCAATCGGCCTCACCCACAACGTGCGCCGCTTCACGGATTGGTTCGCTGGCTGAAATTGTGGCTCGGGCCACCACCCTGGCAATCGCGTTGGTGCTGCCGTTGGCGGCGGCGGCCGAGCCGATCGAGCTCAGTTTGTCGTTTTTCTCTTCCGATCAAAGCGACGCCTACCGCGACGGCGTCAAGCCGTTCGTCGATGCTGTTAACGCCGAAGGCAAGGGGCTGGTCACGATCAAGGTCCATCTCAACGGTGGGCTCGGCAGTGCGGTGGCCGAGCAGCCCAAGTTAGTAGCTGAGGGGGTGGCCGATATCGCCTGGGTCGTGCCGGGCCAAACGCCGTATCGGTTTCCTGACAATCAAGCGCTTGAATTACCCGGACTGTTCAAGAACGTGCGCGAAGGAACGCTCGTCTATACCCATCTGATTGCCGCCAATGCCTTACGTGGTTATGAAAAATTCTTCGTGATCGGTGCCTACGCCAGCGCCCCAACCGCCATCCATAGCCGCAAACAGGTCACATCGCTTGCCGCGCTCAAGGGTCAGAAAATCCGTACCAACAATTCGGTGGAGGCGGAGGCCATCGAACGCTTCGGCGCCATCCCGACCATTATGCCGGCGGCGCGGCTTGCCGACGCGCTGACGCGCGGTGCCGTCGATGCCGTCATGATGAGCCCGGGCGGTTTGTTTCAGTTCGGTACCGCAGGCTTGGCGGCCAACCATTACCTCCTCGGCATTGGCGCGGCTCCGCTGGTCGTGTTGATGAACCGCAAGAAATTCGACAGCTTGCCGGAAGCAGCGCAAGTGCTCATCCGCAAGTACAGCGGCGAGCGCGCGGCGGCGACCTGGATCGAGCTCTACGGCGCCACCGAGCAGCGTTCGCTCGATAAGATTGAATCAGATCCTGCGCGCAAGGCGGTCAAACCGTCGCCGGCCGACCGTGTGGCCGCGGAGAAGGTCTTTCAATCCATGATCGGCGCCTGGGCGGACAAGAGCGCGCGCAATCGGGTGCTCTTAAAGATGATCAAAGCCGACCTCGCAACCATCCGCTCGACTGCCCAGTAGGCCGACCATGGAAGACCCCGAGAACACATCGATCTGGCGCTACCTCGTCCTCCTGGTCGTGGTCCTCCTCGTACTGGTCGGCGGCACCTGGCTCACCGTCAAGTTCACGACCGAGCATCTGCTCTACCAGAACGCCACCCGCACCGCGCAGAATTGGGCGCAGTATCTCGCCGCCAACGTGAGCGACCTCGAGCGGATCGCCGCCGGCGAAACGCCATCGTCGGCCAGCACGGTATTCTTCAAGGCCACCCGTAAGTCCGGCGAGGTCTTTCGCTACACGATCTTCAATCGCTACGGCTATTCAATCCTGGTTGCCGACCGCGACAAGGTCACGCCCGTCGACCTATCCGTATACAATGTCGCCGCCGCAAAAGCGATCAAGGAAGATCGCTCAATCGTCGATGCCAAAGAAGGCCAAGGACCCGATCAGCCCGCTTTTTTTTCCGAAGCCTATGTTCCGGTCCGTGTCGCTGGCCGGCCAGTCGCCGCTGTCGCGGCCTATGTGAACCAGACCGCCGAGCACGACAGCTACTATCGAACTTTTCTGTTGGCAGCGGTTGCGCTCTGCGGCTTGACGGCGCTTTCTTTCGGCTTGCCTGCATTTGCCTGGTACCGGCGCACACGCGAAAAGCAGCGGGCCGACCGGCGCATCCAGTTCCTCGCCCACCATGACGTACTGACTGGCCTCGCCAATCGAGCGCGGCTGGTCGAACGGCTGGACGCAACATTCGCGATGCTGCCGTCAACTAATGGCATGATCGCCCTGCATTTCATCGATATCGATCACTTCAAGCAAGTGAATGATACGCTCGGCCACGACGGCGGCGATTTCCTGCTCAGCAGTATCGGAAAACGACTAAGCACCTTGACACGGATCGAGGACATGGTCGCACGGCTCGGCGGCGACGAATTCGTCGTCGTGCAAACCGGCGTCGCCAACAAGGAGCAGGCGGAAGTCTTTGCACAGCGCATCCGCGCGATCCTGGGTGCGCCGATGTATTTCAAGGAACAGGAAATCTGTCCGAGCTATACCATCGGCGTGGCGCTGGCGCCCGTTGATGGCAACACACCCGAGCGCCTGCTCAAATGCGCGGATCTCGCGCTTTACAGCGGCAAGACTTCTGGCCGCGGCTGCATCCGCTTTTTCTCGCCGGAAATGGATGAAGCTTTGCAACAACGCATAACGCTCGAAAAAATCATTCGCGGCGCAGTGATCCACGACGGGTTTGTGCTGCATTACCAGCCGGTGTTCGAGATGAGCGACAAGCACCTGGTCGGATTCGAGGCTCTGGCGCGGCTGCCGGCGCCGGACGGCACGCTGATCCCTCCGGCGACGTTCATTCCGGTCGCGGAGGAAATGCGGCTGATCGACAAGATCGGGGCCTGGGTGCTGAACGAGGCCTGCCGCACGGCGGCCACCTGGCCGGATAATCTGACGGTTGCGGTGAACCTCTCGCCGGCGCAATTTGAATCCGGCACGATCGAGGACACCGTTTCCGCAGCGCTGAAGGACTCCGGCCTCGCGCCGCACCGGCTCGAACTGGAGATCACCGAGACGCTGCTGCTCGGCAACAACCAAGCGACCATGGCCACGCTCAAGAAGCTCAAGGACACGGGGGTTTCGATCGTCATGGACGATTTCGGCACCGGTTATTCGAGCCTGAGCTATCTTTGGAAATTCCCCTTCGACAAGATCAAGATCGATCGCAGCTTCATGACGAACTTCGATAATTCCGGTCGCGACGTCGAAACGGTCGTCAAAAGCATCATCGCGCTCGGTCGCGAAATGAACATGCGGGTGACAGTCGAAGGCGTCGAGACCGCCAAGCAGGTCGACTTCCTCTACGACGCCGATGCCGATCAGGTGCAGGGTTTCTATTTCGGCAGGCCGGTGCCGGCTTCGGAAATCGGCGCCGACGTGCTGAAAGATTACCGCAAGTCGATCGCGCCTGACGCGCTGGCAGATACGAAACCGCGCAGAGTTGGCGCATCGACAAGCAACTGAGCGCGCCAAACTTCTGCGCTCCAGTGAGGTTTCACGCGCGTATAGCGAAAGCCTCGTCGTATTGCTCCGGCGTGAAGCCGACCAGGAGCTTGCCGCCGCCAAGCTCGAGTACCGGCCGCTTGATCATCGAGGGTTGTCTGAGCATGAGCGCAATCGCCTTCTTCTCGGTGAGGCCGTCCTTGTCCTTGTCGGACAATTTCTTGAAGGTGAGGCCGGCGCGGTTGATGAGCTTTTCCCATCCTGCCTTCTTCGACCAAGCTTCCAGTTTCTCGCGCGCGATGCACTTGGACTTGTAGTCGTGGAAATCGTAGGCGACGCCTTTCTTGTCAAGGAAGGCGCGGGCCTTCTTCATCGTGTCGCAGTTCTTGATGCCGTAGATGGTAATGGGCATGGGTCCTGTTTGTGCTCCCGCGTTGATTTCCGCCTCATCCTGAGGAGGCCGCAGAGCGGTCGTCTCGAAGGATGAAGGCAGCCTCATGCATCGAGACGCGCTCCTTTGGAGCACTCCTCAGCATGAGGCCAATCACTCCCACTCGATTGTTCTACGTGACCTTAACGCCTTGAATTACAAGCGCCAATTTTTCTGCGCGCGGCGAAGAACCGTCTTCCCGATCCGTCAGAAATTCGCGCTCTTGAATTCAAAAGGGAATTTCGGCGATCCGCGATTTGCCAGGTTCCAGCAACTATCGGCATCAATCGGTCGATTTTCGACGTCGCCCCCGGATAACGAATATCGGCTCGGCGGCGGGAAAAGACCGTCACTCATGCTACTCGAGTGGCCACACCTCCACGACGCCGTGGGCGACGGCACATGGAACGCGTGAGACTTTTTCGATGGCCTCGGCCAGGTCAACAGCTTCGATCACGGCGAATCCGGCGATCGGCAAAGCCGACGACATGAACGGGCCGTCGCGAGTTTCAACATGGGCCGCGTCCGGATTGCGCACCTGCACAGGTCTGCCGGCGATACCCATCAGAGCGCCCTCCGAACGCAGTTTGGCGTCCTGCTCGTGGGCGGCATCTCTGACAGTCTGGGAGGCGCGGTCGTATCCAGCTTGATCGCCATATCCGATCGTGACGAACTTCGGCATTGTTTGGTCTCCGTTCCGATATCTACGTGGGGTGAGCAATCGGCCCTGATGACCGGTGACCACAGATGGCGCCAGCCCGCGGCGCTGTTTGGAAATCGCCGCCACTTCAGGCAACTGCTCGCGCAGTCAGAGGAAGGGATTGCCTCGAACATCCTCGCCGACCGGCTACGGCGCCTTGAGGACGCGGGCCTTGTCTCTCGCCGTGATGATCCCAGCCACAAGCAAAAGGCGATTTACAGCCTGACTGAAGCCGCAATCGAACTCGTCCCGTTGCTCGCTCACATGGGATCTTGGGGTCGACGCCACACACCAGTCTCGAAGGAGCTGTCTGTGCGCGCACAGATCCTGGAAGAAGGCGGCCCAAGGCTGTGGTCGAAGTTCATGGACGAATTGCGGCACATCCATTTAGGTGCCCCGCGGCCCAAGGTTTCTATCTTTACGCGGCTACAGTCCGCCTATGAGGCTGCAATGGCGGGAGCGCAAAAGTAATGGTCCGTCCGCCAATCGGAAATATGGCAGCGATCCTCGTGTTCACTTCGGCGTACGTGCCCGTGTTTGGTTTCGTCCGATATTGATGAGTGTCTTGTACGAACTATCTGGAACCTTTGAAGACGATCGACGACGATCATTTAATCACGCCTCGCAGACCTATCCTCGGCTATCCCAGACCCACCCTTTTGTACGCCCCTCGCCCCCATGCGGATCGGCTCGCTAGGTTGTTCCAGATGGTCCAAACCAGGCGGTCAGAGCTTCAGAGAGGCCGAGTTGTGTCCCGTTTTCCACCCAGGCGACATATCCGTCGGGCCGGATCAACACGCTAGTGGGCGGAGTTACTGCGCCCAATACCGGAAGCTTCCATGCGCCAGAGTATTTTGCCTGGATCAATCGAATTCGGTCTGCCCACGGCGTGATATCGAAGCTGCTGGGCGCACCGAGGTTGAGCAGCACCGGCCGGGCCTCATGAAGCAGGGCGAAGACCCGCTGCGGGCCGTTCTCGGTGACCAGGTCGAGATCGGGCATGCGGCGTCCGAGCAGCGGATGCCCCTCACCGAGATCGTAATGGATGTCGAGCCCCGACAGCATCGCGGCGAACTTCGTGCGCGTTTGCTCCAAGCCGAGGAGCTCGGCCACGGTATCGCGCAACGCCTTGGTGCGTTCGTCCTCGCGACGAAGCGCGGCCGCAGCCATTGCGTTGCGTAAGACGCTGGCACCGATCGGGTGGCGCTCGGAATGGTAGGTATCGAGAACGCTTTCCGGCGAAATCCCCTTGACCACCTGGGCCAGCTTCCATCCCAGGTTCACCGCATCCTGCACCCCGGTCTGGAGCCCCTGACCGCCGTCGGGCGGGTGAATGTGCGCGGCGTCGCCGGCAACAAATACGCGCCCCTTACGATAGGAGGCGGCCTGACGCGCCGTATCCGTGAATCGCGAGATAAACGTAGCATTATGGACGCCGTAATCGGTCCCGTAGACAGCGATAAGCGCCTCACGGAGATCGCCGAGGGTTGGTTCGGCCGTTTGTCCGACCTGCCGTTCGGTGACCAGCACGCCAATCGGCCCCGCGTCGGCGTAGACGACCTTGCCATCGCGGACCTCGTAGTTCACCGGAACGAGGGAATGGACGCCGAGCGCGTCGCGGCGGATACCCCATTCCGGCGGCTTCTCGGCCAGTTCGACTTCGGCGATCAGGTTGCTGGTGGCAGGTTCCACTCCGGGAAACGCGATGTCGGCCGCCTTGCGGACCCGGCTGCGTCCGCCGTCGCACCCGACGAGATATTGCGTCCGCAGCAAGCCGCCGTCGCTCAATTCGACATCGACGCCGGTGTCGTCCTGAGCGAAACCCATCACTTCAATGCGACGATAGATCGGTGCCTTGAGCTCATCGATCCAGCCCGCAAGAATGCGCTCGATATGCCTCTGCCGCAGTCCGAGTAGGTAGGGGTGAGGGGTCGGAAAGTCACTGATGTCCAGTTGGACGCCAGCGAATCGAATGGCCTGCGCCTTTTGCCCCTCCGAGAGGAACCGTTCGGCAATGCCGCGCTGATCGAAGACTTCGATCGTGCGTGAGTGAAGACCACCCGAACGAGAGCCGACAAGGTCCTGGCTGGCGCGCCGTTCGACAATGGCGACATCGACGCCGGCCAACGCCAACTCGCCTGCCAGCATCAGTCCCGTCGGACCTCCTCCGGCAATCACCACCGCATGATTGGATATTTGCACTGTCACTCCGTAAAATTTGGCTAGCTAGCCAATTAATTTTACGAGATGACCAGGGTCTTGAAGCAAGTACCCTACGAGCCACATATTATATTGATAGGGAGAATGGTCGGCGGTTATCGACGTCTAGATATTGCTCGCCGATTGTACGCTACACTGCTCCCGACTATCCGTTTTTACGCTCCCCCTACTCCCACTCGATCGTCCCCGGCGGCTTGCTGGTCACGTCGTAGACGACGCGGTTGACGCCCTTGACCTCGTTGATGATGCGCGTCGCGACCAGGCCTAAGAAGCTCATGTCGAACTGATAAAAGTCGGCGGTCATGCCGTCGGTCGAGGTCACCGCGCGCAGGCCCACGACATATTCGTAGGTGCGATGGTCGCCCATGACGCCGACCGTCTTCACCGGCAACAGCACGGCGAAGGCCTGCCAGATATTGTCGTACTGGCCGGTGCGGCGTATCTCCTCGATGAAGATCTCGTCGGCAAGCCGCAGGATGTCGAGCTTGTCCTTGCTGACCGGACCCGGGCAGCGGATGGCGAGCCCCGGTCCCGGAAACGGATGGCGGCCGACGAAGGCCTCCGGCAGATCCAACTCACGGCCGAGCGCCCTCACCTCGTCCTTGAACAATTCGCGCAACGGCTCGACCAGCTTCATGTGCATGTGCTCGGGCAGACCGCCGACATTGTGGTGCGACTTGATGGTAACCGAAGGCCCGCCGGTGAAGGAGACGCTTTCGATCACATCCGGATAGAGCGTGCCCTGCGCTAAAAATTCCGCCAATCCTTTACCATCACTTGCGATTTTCTTTGCCTCGGCGTCGAACACGTCGATGAACAATTTGCCGATGATCTTGCGCTTCATCTCCGGCTCGTCGATACCGTCGAGCGCTGTGAGAAATGCCTCCTCGCGGTTCACGTGCACGAGCGGGATGTTGTAAGAGTTCGCGAAACAGCGCGACCACCTTCTGCGCTTCGCCGAGCCGCAACAGGCCGTGATCGACGAACACGCATGTGAGCTGATCGCCGATCGCCTCGTGAATGAGCACCGCCGCGACCGCGCTATCGACGCCGCCGGACAACCCACAGATCACGCGTGCCTTGCCGACCTGGTTGCGGATTTTCTCGATCGCCTCTTCCTTGAAGGCGCGCATGGTCCAATCGCCCTTGCAGCCGGCGATTCTGCGCACGAAATTGCGCAGAAGGGCTGCGCCATGCGGCGTATGCATCACCTCGAGATGGAATTGCGTGGCGTAGAATTTGCGCGCGTCGTCGCCGATCATGGCGATCGGCGCGTTCGGCGAGGTGCCGAGCACCTTGAAGCCTTCCGGCAAGACGGTGACGCGGTCGCCGTGACTCATCCAGACCGGATATTTCTCGCCCTTTGTCCAGACGCCGTCGAACAACGGTGAATCTTCGGCAATTTCCACTTCGGCACGGCCGAACTCCCGGTGGTGGCCGCCTTCGACCTTGCCGCCGAGTTGTTGCGCCATCGCCTGCTCGCCATAGCAGATGCCGAGCACGGGCACGCCCGCCTCATAGATCGCCTGCGGCGCCAGCGGCGCGCCCTTGTCGAGCACGGAGGCCGGACCGCCGGAGAGGATCACGGCCCTGGGCCGCATCTCGCGGAAGGCTTCCTCCGCCTTCTGGAACGGCACGATCTCGCAATAGACCTTCTCTTCGCGCACCCGTCGCGCGATGAGCTGGGTCACCTGGGAGCCGAAATCGACGATGAGAATTTTGTCGTGCAAGCTTTTGTCTAACATGGCCGGCGGCGCGAACGGCTGCGGAATCGGTTCCGTTCGAGAGGAGGTTGTGGGAGCGGGTGTGCTTTGGGTCAAGGCTCGCGTCAGCTTCCGATTAACTACGCCAAAGTTTGACCTATTCAGATAACCCTCCATTAGCCCCGGCGTGAGACATAGATGGCGACAAAATTCGCCATTTCCACACGTTTGGGGACCCCCTGTGGCTTACCACGCCGAGCCCGCCGACCCTATGACGCTTTCAGCGGCCAGCGGGAGCGACCGCCGTTCGATGTTGCTTCGCGAGAGCCTGGCGCAGACCATAGAGCGCTGGACGCTCGGGCTTGCCTGGTCGCTGATGCCGTCGCGTATCCGCGGCGTTCCGAACGTCATCGGTCTGTGTGTGCGCGAACTGCTGGCGGCCGACCACGCTTTGCCCGACCCGGAAATCACATTTGCCCACCCGCGCGGCCTCGCAGGCATCGTGCACGATCTCAGCGCGTCGACCTTGGCTGCCGCCTATCGGCGCGGCCTTTATCCTTTAGCGCATGTCTGGCCGCTGAAATGGTGGTCGCCGCCGTCGCGTTCGGTTCTCTTCTTCGATGACTTCCATATCGCCAAGCGGCTGCGCCGGCAGATGCGGCACGACAACTACAAGGTCACCTTCGACCGCGATTTCGAGGCGGTCATTGCAGGCTGCGCTGGCAACCGCGCCGGGCGCTGGCATCTGACCTGGATCACGCCGAAAGTCATGCGCGCCTATGCCGAATTGTTCGACGCGGGATATGCTCACTCGTTCGAAGTGTGGAACGCGCGCGGCGAACTCGCCGGCGGCGGCTATGGCGTCGCGGTCGGCGGCGCCTTCATCACGGAATCGCAGTTCTCGCGCGAGCCAAACACATCGAAGATGGGCTTCAGCGTGCTCAATTGGCATCTGGCGCGTTGGGGCTTCGCCTTCAACGACGGCAAGGTGATGACGCCGACTTGCCGCGATATGGGCTTCTGCGAAATTCCGCGCGATGACTATCTGTTCAAGCTCGCACTCGTCGAGCGCAAACCCGGCAAGCTCGGCCGCTGGCAGACCGAAGTCGAATTGGCGACGGTTGCCGATTGGCAGCCAAACATGAACTCGCCGAGCCTAGTGCCCGACCATCCGGCCGAGCAGCGGAATATCAGAGATCAAACCTGCGATGCCTGAGCGCGCGGGCTTGGCAGCCGGCGCGGCAGCCGCAAGTTGTTGCGGCGTCGGCTCAGGAATGGCGGCCGGCGGCACTGGATGACCCTCGGCGGCAGGTTTCGGCGCCTGGCTAATGGACGCGGTCGGCGGTTCTGTTGCTGACTCGACGGCGGGCATCTGCAATCGAAGCGGCGCACGCAATTCTCCCAAGGACCGCTGCGGTGGCGCGGGGATCCGCGCAGCAACGGCCTTTGCTGGTTCCGCCTTTTCCGGCGTGTGGATCAAGGCGCCGCGTACGGCGTCCAGCCATTTGGCATCCGAAACGGTCTCGTCCTTGCGGGCCGGCTTTTCGACTTTTGCTGTCACCGGCTGTGCAACGACCGTCTTCGGCGCATCGGCGGTCTTGCGAACCGGCTCGGGCGCGACCTGCCGCACCGGAGCGGCAGCCGTCCGGGTCGAGGTCAGCAGCGTCTTGAAGGCCGCCACCGCGTCGGGATCTACCGAACCGCAGCTTTTCTCGAACGCCATCGCGTCCCGGCGCACCAGCATGCGCAAGGTGGAGGCGTCGGCGTTTTTGTCGAGCATGGAAATGATATTGGCGCGCAGGCTTTGGCACTGCGCTTCGGCGGAAAAGTTCGAATGATAGATCGAATAGCCGCTGGCGAGGCCGAGCGGGATCGCCAGCAGCGAGCCCGCCACCTGAAGCGCGGTCATGAAACGGCTGCTGTGCGAGGCGTGCGAGCCATGTGAAGCGTGGGGCGCCGAATGAGCGGGCGCGACGGATGCGTCATGCGCCACAGCCTCAAACGGGGGATCGCGCCTGGCCACAAGCATGGGAGGAAAACCTCGGCTGAAGACCATTCAGGTTCGCCAATCACGAAATCATCGCGGAGAATTTTGGCCGGGATTAAGGCGCAATCGGGGTATTCGCGTTAACGGGCGGTTACGAGCGCGCGAGCAGCGAAACGAAGAACCCATCGGTACCGGTTGCGCGCGGCGTCATCGTTATCCCTTCGTCGGAGAAGCGCGCGGCCTGGGCGAAGAGGAAAGCACGTTCGCCCAGCGCGGACGCCATTTGTGCCGCCGGTACCACAGCAAAACCGGTGTGGCGGGCAAGAAACGCGCGCGCCTGATCGGCATTTTCCTCTTCCAGCACCGAGCAGGTGATATAGGCGATGCGGCCGCCGGGTTTGAGCAAGCCCACGGCGCGGTCGAGGACCTCGATCTGCTCTTTCAGGCGTTGCTCCAGGGCGCCCGGCCGCATGCGCCATTTGGCGTCAGGATTGCGCCGCCAGGCGCCGGTGCCGGTGCAGGGCGCATCGATCAGCACCAAATCCATTCGGCCGGCCAAATCGTCGAGTTCGGTGCCGACCGACTTCGGCGTGCGCACCTGAACGTTGCGCGCGCCCGAGCGCTTGAGACGGTCGTGGATCGGCGCAAGGCGGCGCTTGTCGTCGTCGGTAGCGTAAAGCTGGCCCTTGTTCTGCATCATGGCCGCCAGCGCCAGGGTCTTGCCGCCCGCGCCGGCACAGAGATCGATCACCTGTTCGCCGGGCACCGCGCCCGAAAACAGTGCGGCCAGTTGCGAGCCTTCATCCTGCACCTCGACCAGCCCCTTGATGAAAGCCGGCTCGGCGTGGACGGCCGGGCTCTTGGCATCCGCCGCAAGACGAATACGCAGGCCCCAAGGCGACCAGCGAGTGGGTTCAGGCGTCAGGTCCGACAGGCTTTCGGCGGCCTGCTCGCGATCGGCTTTCAGCGCGTTGACGCGCAGATCGAGCGGCGCGCGCGAGGCAAGCGCCGCCCCTTCGTCGGCGCGAGCATCACCAAAGGCGCGCGTAAAGTGCGCGTCGAGCCAGTCCGGATAATCGCCGGCAATAGGGGCCGGCGCATCACTGATGGCGGCTGTATTGAGCCGCTGGCATTCATCGTCGGTGAGCGCAGCGGGCGCATAGCGCGAGCCGTCGGCAAGTTTGCCGATGGCCTCAGCATCGAACCCGCGCTCGCGCTTGAGCATGCCAAGCAGAACCGCGCGCGGGGTATCCTCCCCCATGAGCCAAGCGCCGGAGGCGCGCCGGCGCAGCGCGTCGTAGACCAGCCCGGCAATCGCCGCACGGTCGCCGGAGCCAGCGAAGCGATGGGCGAGCCCCCACGCCTTGAGCGCGTCGGCGGCCGGCCGGCGCTCATCAGCGATGGATGCAAAGACTTCGATTGCCGCGGCAAGCCGCGCGGATGGCGTCATAGATCAAAGACTCACGGTAGGCCGGCGAGGATGCGCACGGCGAAGATCACCCACATCGCCAACAATGCGACGGCGCCGAAGCCGTACCAGGCGCCGCGGCGCATGACCATGTTGCTGGTGGTGTGGACCAGCGCGTGCATCAAACGCGTCAGCACGAACACCCAGGCCAAGATCAGGAAAATGAGATCCGCATGACGGGTGATGATCTCCAAAATCGTCAGCACATAGAACAACACCGGCAGCTCGAACTGATTGGCGAAGCAGTTCACGACCTGCTGGGTGCGCACCGTCCAGTTCGGTTCGCGCAGCGCGATCTGCGATGCCTTCACCTTGCCGCTCCTGAGGTCGTTGCGGCGCAGATAACCGAGCCACAGCAACAGGCCGAGCGTCAGCGCGACCTGAACGAACAGCGGCAGCAGAATGGCTGGAATGCTCATGACGGTATCTCACTCAAATGCAGATAGTCACACTTTGGCGGCGGCCGCCAGAGGCACCGTAGCCGTTGGTAGGGTTTCACTCGTGCCGCCCGCTTGCTAGCGTACCAAACCAATCACCCCTTGAGGTATTACGCTAATGCGCGCGCTAGCCGGTTTTGCCGCTGCCGCTTTGCTGTCAATTCTGTTTGCATGGCCCGCTGCCGCACGGATCGAACGCTTTCCGGCCGGCACAAAATTCGAGCGCATCAAAATTGATGGAGCCGTGTTTTACGTCCGCGTCGGCGGGCATGGGCCGGCGGTCGTGCTGCTGCACGGCTTCGGCGACACCGGCGACATGTGGGCGCCAGTCGCCAAGGCGCTGATCAAGAACCACACCGTGATCGTGCCCGATCTGCGCGGCATGGGCCTGTCGTCACATCCGGCCGGCGGCTACGACAAGAAAACGCAAGGCCAAGACATCGCCAAGGTGATGGACGCGCTCAAGACCGAAAAAGCCGTTCTGGTCACGCACGATATTGGCAACATGGTCGGCTATGCGCTGGCCGCGCAGTATCCGGCGCGCATTACCAAATGGGTAATCATCGACGCGCCGCTGCCCGGCATCGGCCCGTGGGACGAGATTATCCGCAGTCCGGCGCTCTGGCATTTCAACTTCCGTGGTCCCGATGTCGAACGCCTCGTCAAGGGACGCGAGCGAATCTACCTCGACCGCTTCTACAATGAGTTGTCAGCCAACCCAAAGGCGGTCGACAACGCGACCCGCCGTCACTATGCGCGGCTTTATGGGCGGCGCGGCAACATGCACGCGGCGTTCATGCAGTTTGCCGCTTTTACGCAAGACGCAGCCGACAACAAAGAACTGGCCGCGAAAGGTAAGCTCACCATTCCGGTGCTGGCGCTCGGCGGCGACCATTCGTTCGCCAAGCAGATGCCGGCGATCATGAAACTGGTGGCGGCGAACGTCACCGCGGGCACCATCACCAATTCGGGACACTGGGTGATGGAAGAGCAGCCGCAGCAGACGACGAAGGCGATTGTCGAATTTCTCGACAAGAAATAGTCGGCACGTTCAATTCTGTCCCGGATAGTTCGGGCTCTCGCGCGTGATGGTCACGTCGTGCACGTGGCTTTCGCGCAGGCCCGCGCCGGAGATGCGCACGAACGTCGCTTTCTCGTGGAATTCATCGAGCGTCTTGGCGCCGACGTAGCCCATGGCGGCGCGCAGGCCACCCGACAATTGATGCAGCACATTAGCGACCGGACCCTTGTAGCCGACTTGGCCTTCGACGCCTTCCGGTACCAGCTTGAGCGCGTCCTTGATGTCCTGCTGGAAATAGCGGTCGGCGGAGCCGCGCGCCATGGCGGCGACCGAACCCATGCCGCGATAGGCCTTGTAGGAGCGGCCCTGATAGAGAAACACCTCGCCCGGCGTCTCGTCGGTGCCGGCGAGCAGCGAGCCGACCATCGCGCAATCGGCGCCGGCCGCAAGCGCCTTGGCGAGATCGCCCGAATATTTGATGCCGCCATCGGCGATCACCGGCGTGCCGGAGGCCTTGGCCGCTTCAACGCTATCCATGATGGCGGTGAGCTGCGGCACGCCGACGCCGGCGACCACGCGCGTGGTGCAGATCGAACCGGGACCGATGCCGACCTTGATAGCGTCGGCCCCGCAATCGATCAGCGCCTTGGCGCCTTCGGTGGTAGCGACATTGCCGGCCACCACCTGCACTTTGTTCGACAGCCGCTTGATGCGGGTAACGGCATCGAGCACAGAGCGCGAATGACCGTGCGCGGTATCGACCACGACCAGATCGACGCCGGCCGCAATTAGCGCCTCGGTGCGCACGAACCCCTTGTCGCCGACGGTGGTGGCGGCTGCGACGCGCAAACGGCCTTGCTCATCCTTGCAGGCATTCGGATTGGCGACCGCTTTTTCGATGTCCTTCACGGTGATGAGACCGACACAGCGGTACTGATCGTCGACCACCAGCAGCTTTTCGATGCGGTGCTGATGCAGCAGCTTCTTGGCTTCGTTCTGGCTCACGCCCTCGCGCACGGTGATGAGCTTGTCCTTGGTCATCAGCTCGGAGACTTGCTGGCGCGGGTCGGTGGCAAAGCGCACGTCGCGGTTGGTGAGAATGCCGACCAGCCGCCCCGCTTTGCCGTTGCCGCTGCCTTCCACCACCGGGATGCCCGAGATGCGGTTCTCCTTCATCAGGTCGAGCGCCTCTTGCAACGGCGCCGAAGGCTCGATTGTGAGCGGGTTGACCACCATGCCGGACTCGAACTTCTTGACTTGGCGCACCTGCGCCGCCTGCTCTTCCGGCGAGAGGTTGCGATGGACGACGCCCATGCCGCCGGCCTGCGCCATGGCGATGGCCATTGCCGCCTCGGTCACGGTGTCCATAGCGGAGGCCAAGAGCGGGATATTGAGCGGGATCGAACGGGTCACGCGCGAGCGGATGTCGACGTCGCCGGGCATGACTTCCGACAGGCCCGGCCTGATCAGCACATCGTCGAAAGTGAGCGCTTCGCGTATATTACCGTTGCTTTTCAGCGCCATCGCCAACTCCAGTCACCGCGATCTATGGGCCGGATGATGGACTTACAATAAGCCCGCGGCGAGGATGTCCTCGCTTCAATTCACGGCCCGCTTTTGGGTTGGCGTGGGTCCCTAGCACGGGTGACGGCCGATTCCTAGTGCAATGTCGGGCAGTACCGAAGCCATGCACGCTTCCGGCGGATGGCTGTTATGACCGCGCGTTTCCCGCCTTCCATCCGCCGCCGCTTTGCTGTTGAAAGAGGCCGGAAAACGCCGCCTGCCGGGTCCACCTTATGCGCATGGTCTTGTCCGAAAACCGGTTCCCACTTTTCGGGACCATGGAATTTTTCGTCCGCATGGTCTTGTCCGAAAACCGGTTCCCACTTTTCGGGACCATGCGGTGATGCGCCCTGACCGCATCGTGCCGCTCATTGTCGCGGTCGCCCTGTTCATGGAACACATGGACTCCACGGTGATCGCCACCTCGCTGCCGGCGATCGCGGCCGATATCGGGGCCAACCCGCTGGCGCTGAAGCTCGCGGTCACCTCTTATCTGTTGTCTCTCGCGATCTTCATTCCGGCGAGCGGCTGGACCGCCGACCGCTTCGGCGCGCGCACCGTCTTTCGCGCGGCGATCGGCGTGTTCGTGATCGGCTCGATCGGCTGCGCGCTGTCGAACACGCTGTTCGACTTCGTGATCGCTCGCATCGTGCAGGGCATGGGCGGCGCCATGATGACGCCGGTCGGTCGCCTGGTCCTGGTGCGCTCGATCCCCAAGCGCGAACTGGTCAGCGCCATGGCCTGGGTCACGATGCCGGCCCTGATCGGGCCCGTGGTCGGCCCGCCGGTCGGCGGCTTCATCACGACATACGCAAGCTGGCACTGGATATTCATCATCAACGTGCCGATCGGCCTCATCGGCATTGTACTCGCCACGCGCTTCATCGAGGATCTGCGCGCGGAAAATCACGAACCCTTCGACATTCGCGGCATGGTGCTGGCGGGTCTAGGCATCGCCGGCCTCGCCTTCGGTCTGTCGGTGCTCGGTCTGAACTTTCTGCCCTGGACCGTGGTGGCCGCGCTGGTGGCCGGCGGCGCCCTCTTCACCGCCGCCTATCTCGTGCACGCGCGCCGCACGCCGAACCCGGCACTCGATCTAACGCTGTTCCGGCAGCAGACGTTTCGATCCGCTGTCATCGGCGGCTTCATCTTCCGCATCGGTATCGGCGCGCTGCCATTTCTCCTGCCGTTAATGCTGCAAGTCGGTTTCGGCCTGTCGCCGTTTCACTCCGGCCTCATCACCTTCGTCTCGGCGATGGGCGCCATGACCATGAAGGTGGCGGCAACGACGATCCTGCGCCGCTTCGGTTTCCGCACCGTGTTGATCGTCAACGCGATCGTCAGCTCGGCCTTTTTAGCGTCTTGCGCGGCGTTCACGCAGACGACGCCATTAGCCGCCATGTTGGCGTTGCTTTTGGTCGGCGGTTTCTTCCGCTCGCTGCAATTCACCAGCATCAACACGCTCGCTTATGCCGAGATCGAGCCGGCGCGCGCGAGCCGCGCCACGTCGCTGGTGAGCGTCTCGCAACAGCTCGCGATCTCGGCCGGCGTGGCAATAGGTGCGCTCGCGGTGGAAATGACAGTACACCTTCGCGGCGAAGGCACATTGCAAGCTTCCGATTTCCCGCCGGCTTTTTTGGCGGTGGCGATCATCTCGGCGATGTCGGTGTTCTTTTTTATGCGGCTTGCGCCCGACGCGGGGGCGGAACTCGCCGATCGTACGCCGACGCCGACCGAGTCCTCCGATCAGCGCATTGGCTGACGACGAAAGCCGCTCGCCAGCAAGTAAAGCTCGGCGGAATCAGCGCGACTCGCCGGCGGCTTGATGTGTTTGACCTGCCGGAAGTCGCGTTTGAGGGATGCAAGCAGCGCAGCTTCCGTGCCGCCTTGCAGCACCTTGGCGAGAAACGTGCCGCCCGGCTTGAGCACCTCGCGGGCGAACGCGGCGGCGGCTTCCACCAGCGCTATGATCTTGAGGTGGTCCGTGCGGGTATGGCCGGTGGCGTTCGCCGCCATATCCGAGAGTACGACATGGGCCTCGCCGGCGAGCATGGCTTTCAGACGCTCCGGCGCATCGGAATCGAGAAAGTCGAGCTGCATGAAGTCGACGCCGGCAACCGGCTGCATCGGCAGGATATCGATGGCAACCACGCGGCCTTCCCGCGGGGCGTTGACGCGCTTTGCCGCCACCTGGCTCCAGCCGCCGGGCGCCGCACCGAGATCGACCACATGCGCGCCTTTTTTCAAAAAGTGAACCTTGTCGTCGATCTCCGACAATTTGTACGCGGCGCGCGCGCGAAAGCCTTCGCGCTTGGCGCGCGCGACGTAAGGATCGTTGAGCTGACGCTCGAGCCAGCGCCGCGAAGATTGCGAGCGACCCCTGCCGCTCTTGACCCGGACCTTCAGTTCGCGCGTGCCACTTCTGTCGCGTGATGTCACGACCCGTTCACCCGGCGGCCGTTCCAGACGCCGTCCTCGCGCATCATCTGCACCAGCATGCCTTCCCGCAATCCGCGGTCGGCGACCCGCAGGCGCGGACAGGGAAAGGCACGGCGGATGGCATCGAGGATGGCGCAGCCGGCGAGCACCAGGTCCGCGCGCTCGACGCCGATGCAGGGGCTGGCGGCACGGTCTTCGTAGCTCATCGTCAAAAGCTTCTCGACCACGGCGTTAATCTGTCGCTCGTTCATCCAGCAGCCGTCGACGCGGCTGCGGTCATAGCGCCTGAGATTAAGATGAACGCCGGCGATCGTCGTTACCGTGCCCGAGGTACCGAGCATATGAATGCCGTTGACATCTCCGCCGTGCTTTTCGGCGAAAGGCGTAATGTCACGCGCGACGTCGCCGACCATCGCCTCGTAAATTTCGCGGCTGACGACGTGGCCGCCATAGCGTTCGGCCAGCGTCACCACGCCATGCGTCAATGAAATCCAGCCGGCGATCTGCGGCAGCGGCGGACCGCCCGGCGCTTCCCGCGAGCGCGTGAGCCGCACCAGTTCCGACGAACCGCCGCCGATGTCGAACAAGATGACGCCTTCGGCGTCCGGATCGATCAGCGGCGTGCAGCCGGTGGCGGCAAGCGTCGCTTCCGTTTCGCGGTCGATGACTTCGAGCTCGAGGCCCAAAGCGCTGGCGATATGGTCACGAAATTCTTCGCCGTTCTCGGCGGCGCGGCAGGCTTCGGTCGCAATCAGCCGGGCACGGGTGACGCCCTTGTTCCGCATCTTGTTGCGGCAGATGGTAAGCGCGCTCGCCGCCCGTTCGATGGCCGCCGCGCTGATGCGGCCCGACGCCGAGATCCCTTCGCCGAGCCGGATGATGCGGGAAAAGGCGTCGACCACACGAAACCCGTCGCCGGTCGGGCGCGCCACCAGCAGACGACAATTGTTGGTGCCAAGGTCGAGCGCGGCATAGGTCGGCCCGCCCTGATTAGGGTCGGACGCGTGGCTTGCTCGTCCGGGCGACCGCCGACCCCGTGGGGGCCGCGCGAAATCAGCGCGTCCGCCAACGGAATCGAGGCCTGGGCCATCCCCGGCCTCGCCGTTCATTCTCCAAAGCCTTCCTGCCGCCCCCAGCAGCTTCCAGCGCTCAGGTTGCAGCGATGTTTCACCAATCGCGAAAAGTCTAACAGCGGCCATGCAGGGGGCCAAGCCTAGGCCTTCCGAAACCATTCTTGTGGAAGCAGCTTGCCTGCTTTATTTGGGGAGCATCCCCCCACCAACCCGAAAGCCCCCATGGACGACAGAACGGCCGAGACAGCGCTTTCGCTCACCAAATTCGGCGTCGGACAGCCCGTTCGCCGCAGTGAGGACCCCAAACTCCTGCGCGGCGAAGGCCAGTATACCGATGACGTCGTCCGGCCCGGCCAAGCCTATGCCGTGTTGGTGCGCAGTCAGGAGCCTCACGGCATCCTCCGCTCGGTCGATATCGATTCGGCCAAGAGCATGCCGGGCGTGCTTGCGGTGCTGACCGCGGCCGACCTCGCCGGCTATGGCGGCCTCAAATGCAACCTGCCGCTGAAGAACCGCGACGGCTCACCAATTCACTACGTGCCGCGGCCGGCGCTGGCGGGCGACAAGGTGCGCTTCGTCGGCGATCCCGTGGCCTGCGTGATCGCCGAGACCGTCAACCAAGCCAAGGACGCCGCCGAAACGGTGGCGCTCGATATCGAGCCGCTGGCACCGGCGCTGAAGCCCGCCGAAGCGATCAAGCCGGGCGCGCCATTGGTGTTCGACGAAGTACCGAACAACATTGCGCTCGACTACCACTACGGCGACGCCGAGAAAGTGGCCGAGGCCTTCGCCAAGGCCAAGCACGTCACGCGGCTGGAAACCTCCAACCAGCGCATGGTCGTTGCGCCGATGGAGCCGCGCGCGGCCATCGGCGAGTTCGACGCCGCAGCCGAAAAGTGGACGCTCTACTCGTCGAGCCAGGGCGTACACGGCATGAAGACCACGCTCATGGATATCTTCGGCGTGCCAGCCGACAAGATGCGCGTGATCACCGGTCAGGTCGGCGGCTCGTTCGGTATGAAGGCGGCGGTCTTTCCGGAATACATCTGCATTCTTTATGCCGCGCGCATGCTCAAGCGCCCGGTGAAGTGGACCGACGAACGCTCGGGCAGTTTCGTATCCGACCATCACGGCCGCGCGCAGGACATGGTGATCGAGATCGCTTTCGACGAGAACGCGCACATCATGGCGATTCGCGAGACCGGCTTCGGCGACATGGGCGGGTTCCTCGCCCAGTTCGGCCCGCTCTTGCCGACAGGCAACCAGGTGAAGAATCTGGCAAGCATGTACCGCACGCCGCTGCTCGAGGTGGCGACCAAATGCGTGTTCACCAATACCACGCACGTGTCGGCCTATCGCGGCGCCGGACGTCCCGAGGGCAACTATTACGTCGAGCGTGCGCTCGATCTGGCGGCGGCCGAATTGGGCATCGACCGCATCGACTTGCGCAAACGCAACATGATCCGCAAGAGCGACCTGCCGTTCAAGGCCGCGTCCGCCATGACCTATGACAGCGGCGATTTCCTTGGACTCCTCAAGCAAGCGTTGGAGATGGCCGACTATGCCGGCTTCAAGAAACGCAAGCGCGAGAGCAAAAAGGCAGGCCTGCTGCGCGGCCTCGGCATCGGCTGCTATCTCGAAGTCACCGCCGGCGGCGGTAAGGAACTCGGCGCCATTCATTTCGACGGCGACGGCATGGTGACCATCATCACCGGCACCATGGACTTCGGCATGGGGCACGCGACAACCTACGCGCAGATGCTCACTGACATGCTCGGCATTCCCTTCGATCGCATCCGCGTGGTCGAAGGCGACAGCGACCGCATGGCCTTCGGCGGCGGCTCGGGCGGCTCACGGTCGGTAATGTTTGCCGGTGCGGCCCTGACCGAGTTGTCCAAGATCGTCATCGAGCGCGGCAAGCAAATCGCGTCGCACGTTCTGGAAGCCTCCCCCGGCGACATCGAGTTCGAGGCGGGCCGCTTCACCATCGCCGGCACCGACCGTTCGATCGGATTGCTCGACCTTGCCGCGCGCCTGCGCGGCGGCCTGAAGCTGCCGGATGGCGTGCCGAACTCGCTCGACACCGACCATGTTGGCGACCAACCGGTGCCGTCGGCCTTTCCGAACGGCTGTCACATCGCCGAAGTGGAGATCGATCCGCAGACCGGTCATGCGCAGGTTGTGCGCTATTCCGCCGTCAACGACCTCGGCACCATCGTCAATCCACTGCTGGTGGAAGGACAGATCCAGGGCGGCGTCGTGCAGGGTCTCGGCCAGGCGCTGATGGAGCAAGCCGTCTACGACAGTGACGGCCAACTCGTCACCGGCTCGTTCATGGACTACGCCATGCCGCGCGCGCACGATGCCCCGATGATCGAGGTGGCGAGCCATCCGGTGCCGACCAAGAGCAATCCGCTCGGCGCCAAAGGCTGCGGCGAGGCCGGCACTTCTGGCGGACTGCCGGCGGTCGCCAACGCGGTGGTCGATGCACTATCCGAATTCGGCATCCACCATCTCGAAATGCCGATGACGCCCGCGCGCATCTGGCAGGCGATCGAGGAGGCCAAGCGCAAGCGGCCTGCGTAAGCTGGCTTGAGCCGGGGAACAACGATGAGTCAGGCGACCGGACTGCTGGGCGCAAAGTCCGCGCCGCATACGCGCGTCGTCGGCGTGGTGAGCGCTGCGCATTTCGTCTCGCACTATTACATCATCCTGCTAGCGCCACTGTTGCCGTTCGTGCGCGCCGACTACGGCATCAGCTACACCGAGATCGGTCTCGCATTCGCGGCCTTCAATACGGTGTCCGCGGTGCTCCAGGCGCCGGCGGGATTTCTGGTCGACCGCTTCGGCGCGCGCATTCCATTGATCGCCGCGGTCTTGTTGGGCGCCCTCGCCTTCGCCATCGCCGGCCTCGTCCATTCCTATTGGCTGCTGGTGGCCATGTTCGCGCTCGCCGGCGTCGGCAACGCGGTCTATCACCCGGCCGATTACGCTTTGCTCTCCCACCACGTGCCGCCCGAGCGCATCGGCCAGGCCTTCTCGATTCACACTTTCGCCGGTATGGCGGGCTCGGCGGCGGCCCCGCCGAGCCTGCTGATGATGCAAAGCCTGTGGGGCTGGCGCGGCGCCTTTCTCGGCGCCGCCATCATGGGCCTTGCGGTTGCCGCGCTTTTGCTGGCGGTGCGCAGCAATGGCGAGGCGGCGCCAGCGCAGACGCGGACCAAGCAGGACCAGCCATCCGTCGGCTGGGGCCTGCTGCTGTCACCGCCCATCCTGCTCAACCTCGTTTTTTTCGTGCTGCTCGCAGTGATGGCCGGCGGCTATTACAACTATTCCGTCGTCGCCTTCGGTGCGCTTTATGGCACGCCCGTCACCACCGCCAATGCGGCGTTGACCGGCTATCTGGTGATGTCGGCGCTCGGCGTGCTGGCGGGCGGACTTCTGGTCGGACGCACCTCGCGGCACGCAACGGTCGCCGCGCTCAGCCTGCTGGCGATTACCCTGTTGGCCGCGCTGGTCGCGGAAGTTGAATTCACCGGACTCGCGCTGATTGCGGTGATGATGCTCTCCGGCCTTTTCTTGGGCGCGATGATGCCCTCGCGCGACATGATCGTGCGTGAGATCACCCCGCCCGGCTCGTTCGGCAAGGTGTTCGGTTTCGTCACCACCGGCTTTAATATTGGCGGCATCGTATCGCCGCTGATTTTCGGCGCGCTTATGGACCACGGCAGCCCCCGGCTGGTGTTCCTGTGCGTGGCGGGCTGCAGCCTGGTGGCGATCGCGACGGTGGCAACGCTGCCGCGGCGGCGGGCCTGAGGGCTTGTCAAATCAGCCGGTTTGCCCCATGTGGTGGATCTCCGGCGCCCGTAGGCAGCGGCTCATTTTCCGCTCCGGACCCGTTGGGGAATAGTTCAACGGTAGAACATCGGACTCTGACTCCGAGAATCTAGGTTCGAATCCTAGTTCCCCAGCCATTTGATCCGATTAGCTTTTCCTCCTTTCGACAGTTGGACTCGGTAGACCGTTTTACGGGCCATTTTACAGCTTTCGTTCACCCTTCGGCCGCTTTGGCATACAGGTTTTCGAGCTTGTAGATCGCCGCCCGCGTCAACTCGGGATCGCGGTGCAGGCAGTGTGGATCGATGATCGAGCGCACGTCATTCAAGCTGTGGCCGGTGATGGCGACAATCTGCGTCTCAGTGCACTCGGCGAGCGCGAGCCGGGTTACAGCCGTTCCCCGCGTGTCATTGAACGTGGCACCGATGCCGGCCTTGTCGCGCGCCTTGATGAATGACGCCCGGAAACCATCCTGAGTCCACGGCCGACCATCCGAATTCAACAGGATGATCAGGCTGCTTTTCAACTTGGAAGCGGCATCAAGGGCAGCCTTGAGCGGCGCGCCAACCGGGATTTCGACGTTCACGACGCGACGACGGCAGCCAATGCTTTTCGATTGCCGCAGCCGGATGGTCGAGCCGTTGTAGGCTTTCCACGTCAGCCGCAGCAAGTCGCCTTGCCGTTGTCCGATCCTCGGCAAACGCCGGCTCAGTGTGAACCAATTTATGGACCTCTGCTTTGGTTATTCGCGTGATCGTGGATTCCGTCAGAGTGGCCGCTGTAGACAAACGTCGAGTCTCTCCGTTCGCGCAAGCTTCTCCAAGAAAATCGTCGCAAAGCGCGACAAACTAGAAAACGCGTTGCCGCTTCACCACGGGCATTTCTTACTTTCTGCGCGATGTTGCAAGCAAACAGCACAAGGACAGGCGCAAAAAGTCCCGCTATGTAAAAGGGTTACCCGCCGAAGTTGACCGAATGGAGCCGAAATTAGCTTGGGAATAACCGCGTCGTTTGCTCAGTTTGCTCATGGCCTATTCTGGCCCATCTCGGAAGTGAATTAAGCGCGTCTGATGGGAGGCTTCCAGCGGAAAAGCGGAAGTGCATTCAGCCGAAATTTGTCGAGCGCTAACAACGAGGGCCGGGTTAGCCATCTCAACAAACGCGTTAGCTGCGCACCGGACCTCTAACGACCAGAGATTTTACCGGTCCGCAGCTTTTGCAGGTAAAGCCGTGAATCTCCAACGCTGACTGTTCTGGGTGCGGCAAGATTTCCGCAATCTCGATCACCGCACCGCATACCGGGCACTGATCCTGCGGTTCAAATTGGAGAGACGCACATTCTTGCATACGCATGTTGGCCGTCCCATTTCGCTTCAGCTGGAAAAGAACAAGAAGAGGTATTTATGTAACTCTGTACCTGTTCAATTCAGCACATGTATAATTCTGCACAGGGACAAAGTGTCAGCTGTACAAAACAGCACAGCGCGACTTCTCTGTGAATATTCGTTTAACAATTATTTGTTTTCGTAGTGGCTTGAATGGGTTACAGACAAATGCATTTCAAAATATGTTGCGGTTGCCTGACCGCTTCACAAATCGAGGCCGACATTCAGTGGTATCTACTTACTTTTGGACTCCGCGGATGACTCCGATGCTTGAGGCGAATGGTAGCGAATTTCCTTGCCATCTGAGCGCAGTACTCCCGCAGGTGCTCTCGTACGCATGAATCGAGCAGCGCATGCCGGCCGTTCTTGCCGCTCCGCGGGTCGGCAAGCATCTTACCTGCCAGCGCTATCAATCCGAGCGTGTCATCAAGTTCGCGATACGCAGGCAGTCTAACATCGGAGGTCACCACAGAGCCGTGAAGCTACGGCGTCAGGCAGTGGTCAAAATCGAGCCGAAGCGCGCCCAAATCTGCTTCACCCGCCGGGTTCGCCATCGCGACCTCCCGCAATCCCATATTGCTGCTGATCGCTATAACTAAGTTGCGCCGGTCGTTGCCAATACCAGCACGTCGTCCGGCGAACGCGGGTTAGCATGCATAATGCTGGCACTGATTACGCTGTTGTGCTTGTGCAATTTGGAACAGAACAACGCTGCATTCCGTGATCGCATCCGTTAGCGGCCATCGGTTCGTTGAGTGTGGACACGCACGCAAATAGCACAAAGGTAATTGGCTGCGATGCCAGAGGGTAAAGTCATGAAATCACCTGTCGTCAAGCGATCCATCGTCATTGCAGGCCATAAGACCAGCGTCAGTCTTGAAAAAGCGTTTTGGAGCGGGCTCAAGGAAATTGCGCGAAGCGATAACATCACACTGTCGAAAATGGTCGGCAACATCGACAAGCATCGCCATCGGGGCAACCTTTCCTCAGCCCTCCGGCTTTTTGTGTTGAATCGCGTTGTGTTGGATCGCGCCCGCAAACCGAGGTCCTCCGGCGATAATGACGGTGCCTTCCGTCTGAATGGCGCGCGGACGCTAGCATACTCGTCTGACATCGGCCTGTAACCGAAAACGCTACGGCGTCGAAACCGCAGCTTTTTCATACTGTATGGAAAGTCTTTGAGCCATGACGTGGGCTGTTGGCCTTAAGAAAAAAGAACCTGCCATCATACCTCCACCGACCGGAGTTATTTGCGCCCGGTGCGGAACATTCGTCGCAGTGGATATGTTAAAAAATATTTCCGCTGAATTTTCTGTGCTTTGTCCAAAGTGCGCGCGGCGCGATTTTTACACGACTAATGCACTTCGCCGACGCGATACGGAGTAATGGCACAAAGTGGACGTTCGCGGCAACGCAACATTTTGTCCGCGATTGGGGAGCAGCGGACGTTGAGCACACCCCGGCTCCCGGACTCAAAGGCGACCTTGAACGCGCTCGGCGGCAGGTCGGAATCCGCCTTCACTTGAGCCACGCAAAAAGATCGCGGGTGAAATTAGGGCGCGCTTGCCCGTTGCCAGTGGTCGGCGTAGATAGAGCGGGCATAGCGAGTGCCTCCATAAGTTTGCCCCGTCAGCGTTTGCCGCGCTGGCGGGGCTTTCGTTTGCGGATAGGCGCACAGCCACAGCGGCGGCCGTGCACGCGGTGAAATCCTGGTGATGGTGTCAGGTGTCAGGCGCGCGGAATCGAGCGCGTAGGTGGGACCAGCCGACCCCAATCCGTTTAACAATTCAGCCGTAGGCCTTTGATCTATAACGGCCGCTATCCGACCCATTATACAAAAAAGCCAAGCGAACCAGCGTGTCAGCGCGGACTCTGACTCCGAGAATTTAGGCTCGAATCCTAGTTCCCCAGCCACGCCCCTTTTCATGAACTGAAATAGGCTCCTGTCAGCAAACGACTTTTTGCTGGCCATCCCGCGACCTGCACGCAACAATTCGCCGCCTTCATAGCCGGAGCAATTCCTTCATGGCGCACACGTTCGGGCGGCTAGCGCTGCATCTGTGGACCATCGACACCACGCCATTAAAGACCGCGCTCGATGCCGCGAAGGCCGGCGGCTTCAATGCAGTGGAGTTACGCCGAATCGATTTCAAGCGTTGCTTAGAGGCCGGCATGAGCAACGGACAGGTGCTCGATCTTATTCGTACGAGCGCCATCCCGGTCGGCGTGCTCGGCGTCGAATATGGCTGGCTGTTTGCGACCGGCGAGGAGAGCGAACGGCTGTTCAAGGTGTTCCGTGAATCGTGTGAGAACGCGGTGGCGCTCGGCTGCAGAATCCTGATGAGCGCTCCGGGCCAGGTGAACGGCCCTCTTCCGCAGGCGATCGAATACCTGAAACGCGCCGGCGACATCGCGGGCGAATACGGGCTCAAGCTTGCCATCGAATACAACTCACAACACGACGTGCTCAACAGCCTGCCTGTTCTGTGCGAGCTGGTCGAAGGCGCCGATAAGCCCAATGTCGGCTATCTGATCGACGCCTATCACTTTCATCGCAGCGGCTATGGCGGGGCAAGTTTCAAGAATCTGCCGAACGACAAGATCTATTGCTTTCAGTACAGCGACGTCTCGCCCAATCCGGTCACCGGTGTGCGGCGCCCGACCGACCGTCTCGCGCCTGGCAAAGGTGTGGTGAAATGGCGCGAGCTGCTCGGGCTTCTCGCCGAGAAAGGCTATAGCGGCTATCTCTCCTACGAAGCGCCCAACCCGGATTTCTGGGCGCGCTCGCCCTACGACGTCGCGCGCGAGGGCGTTGAGCTCACCAGACAATTGCTGCGAGACGCCGTACCGGGCGACGCCGGCGCTTAGAATAATCTTTGGGGAACACGCAAACCAAGTCGAGGTCAGCGATGACAGAAGAATTTCCGCTCTTTCTCGGGCTGAACGACAGGTCGATCTCCGACATCCCGAAGTCGGTCGAGAAACAGCGTCACATGGTGAGCACCGCACCCATGGCCGCGAACCCCGGTAAATGGATCGCGCAGCCACGCATGCCGGTCCCGACAGGCGAACATGTCGTGGCCGAATGCAATGGCAAGATTCACTGCGTCGCTGGCTACGCGAAGCATCGCGTCGACAACAACTTTCACCAAGCATTCGACCCGAAGACCGGCACCTGGGAGTTGAAGGCGCCCTACCCCGTGGCTTGCAATCACGTCGCCGGCTGCTCGCTCGGCGGCAAGATCTACACCTTTGGCGGCTTCATCGAGCAAAACCGCTGCCCGCACTCAAAGTGTTTCGTCTACGACGTCGCAACCGACCAATGGACGCCGATCGCAGGACTGTCGCGGCCACGCGGTGCCATCTCGGCGATCGCACTCGACGGCAAAATCCATTTGCTCGGCGGGCGCGACGTGCGCTCGGTCGAATGGCACGAGATTTACGATCCCGCGACCGACAAATACACGTTCCTTGCCGGCATGCGCGGCTCGACCGGCACGCAGCCCTTTGTCGGCCAGCGCGACCATATGGGTGTAGCAATCGTGGATGGGAAGATTCACGCGATCGCGGGCCGCATGGACAGTTACGACTTCAACACCTCCCTCAATGCCGTCTACGATCCGAAAGCCAACTCGTGGTCGTTCCGGGCGCCGCTGCCCACTCCGCGCAGCGGTCCGTCTTGCGCCTTTATCGGCGGCAAGATCGTCGTATGCGGCGGGGAAGCAACCGGCCGCGTCTTCGGCACCACGGAAATCTACGATCCGAAAGCCGACGCTTGGGAGGCCGGCACGCCCATGGCAATTCCGCGCCACGGTCTGCATGGCGCAACCTGCGCGGTCCTCGGAAGCATGATGCATGTGCCCGGCGGCGGGCCGGTGCCGGGCGGCGCCGTACAGGGCGCCTACCACGACGCCTTTACATTCGACTGAGGAGGCGCGCGCAGGCTTGCCCAGCCTCGCGATGTGGAGTAGTCCCTCCTTCATCGCCAACCTGATCGCGAATTTGGCTCGCAATTCCTGCCCCTCGCCGACAGGCGGACGGCCAAGCGCGCTTGGCTTGCGCGCTCGTTCGCAATTGGCATGGAAGCGCTAGTGTTTACGAAACCGATGCAATTCAATCCATTCAAATTTCGTGGAATTGGGCTTTTTCGACTTTCCCTTCTCGCCGTTTTGGTTGGCTGCATCACGGGCTTCGGCGCCGTGTTCTTCCGAGCCCTGATCGCGCTCATTCACAACGTCGCGTTCCTCGGCAAGTTCTCGATCACTTTCGACGCCAACCAGTTCACACCGATCGGCCCTTGGGGGCCCTTCATCATCCTGGTGCCGGTACTAGGCGGGTTAATCGTCGTGTTCCTGGTGGAGAATTTCGCGCCGGAAGCGCGTGGCCATGGTGTGCCGGAAGTGCTCGACGCCATCTACTACAAGGAAGGCAAAATCCGCCCGGTGGTGGCCGCCATCAAGTCGCTGGCCTCCGCCTTTTCCATCGGCACGGGTGCCGCGGTCGGCCGCGAAGGCCCCATCATCCAGATCGGCGCCACGCTCGGCTCATCGCTCGGTCAAATGATCGAAATGGCGCCGTGGCAGCGGATTACGCTCGTTGCCGCGGGTGCCGGCGCCGGCATCGCCGCCACCTTCAACACGCCGATTGGCGGCGTGATGTTCGCCATCGAACTGATGCTGCCGGAACTGAGCTCGCGCACCTTCCTGCCGGTGGCGCTGGCAACCGGCACCGCCACCTTCATCGGCCGGCTTTTCCTCGGCATCAGCCCGGCGTTTTCCGTACCGCAAGCTTTCTATCTGCACAGCGAGCAGGCGCCGTTGCAGGCCCTGCTGTTATTCGCTTTGCTCGGCTGCATCATCGGTCTTGCGGCCACCGCCTTCATCCGCGGTTTGGTTTTCGCCGAAGACATCTTCCCGAAGATTAAGAATCCTTATTTGCGCCACGCCATTGGCATGCTGATGGTCGGCACGCTGATGTACGCCCTCCTCGTTTATCAGGGGCATTATTTCGTCCAGGGCGTCGGCTACGCCACCATTCAGGCAATCCTGGAAAATCATCTCGTTGGTTTTGCGCTGCTGCTTGGTCTGTTCTTCGGCAAGCTGTTCGCGACCAATGTCAGCCTGGGCTCCGGTGCATCAGGCGGCATTTTCTCACCATCGCTGTTCATGGGCGCGACCTTAGGCGCGGCCTTCGGCGAGCTCATCAACCTGCTCGGGCCAGTGCACGGCGTCGATCCAGTTACCTGCGCCATCATCGGCATGGCCGCCATGGTCGGCGGCGGCACCGGTGCAGCGATGACCGCAGTCACCATGATCTTCGAGATGACGCGCGACTACGACATCATCATGCCGATCATCGTGGCAGTGGCGATTGCTATCGGTGTCAGGCGACTGCTTTCGCGCGAAAACATCTACACCGTCAAACTGGTCGGCCGCGGCCATGCCATTCCGAAGGCGCTGCATGCCAACATGTACCTCGTGCGCCATGCCGAAGAAGTGATGGACCAAAGTGTTCTCATCCTGCCCGCGGAAACCGACTTTGCCGCCTTCCTGCGCGAGACCGAAGCCGGCGGCTTCAAGCATATTGTCGTCACCAGCGACGACCGCATTGCCGGCGTTCTGCGGGTCAACACCGAGCTGCGCCTCGGACTTGAAAGCTCCTACTCGGGCGTTCGCCTCGGCGACATCGCACAGAAGAATTTCACCGTATCGCGCGCCGACGACGTCGTGTTCGACGTCGTCGATCGCATGTGGCGTCGCAACGCCAGCATGTCGATCGTTACCAAAGGTGACCGCAGGGTTCCGCGCGCCGGCAACATCGTCGGCATGATCTCGAAGGAGCATATCGCCGACTCGGTTGCCGACAGTATTCGCCCCTACACCGAGCTCGGTGGGCCGCCCGATAAATTGGCGTGAGCTGGCGCGACCCATAAAAAACGCCCGCCACCGCGGCGGGCGTTTTCTTTATCACCAGACTGTTTAGCGCGCCGGCTTCAGCGCAAGCGCGGCAACCCCAGCCGCGACATTCAAACCGGTCTGCCCTTGAATGGAAACCGGCTGTAAGGCAACGGTACGGTTCGAGCCGCCAACCAGAACGTTGGCACCAAGGCCCGCGCCAACTGTCGCTTCGGCGGTCGCGCCGACATAGCGGCCAGCGAGCGCACCGTATGCGCGGTTGCTCGGCGCAAAAACAGACCACACCATCCGCCCGCCGCTGGTCGCGCCGATATCGAGGCCGAATTTGGTAATCGAACCCACATAGACTTCACGCGGCCCGGGCGCGAGCGGCGTGAACATGCAGGTCAGGTCTTTCTTCGATGCAATGATGATCCCGATGCCCGCGGATATATCACAGGTCAAAGTGCCGACCTTCGTCTGGTCGGCCGCCATCGCCGGCACGGGCAAAGTGATCGCCGCGAGAACGACGGCGGCAAGTGCGCTCACCAAACATCGATGCATAAGTTGCTCCTCAATATTTTCTATTGATTCGATTTTTAAACGGCGCCAGACGTCGTTCGTTCCATCCCAACATTGCGACACATTATGACGCGAAATTAGGCGACACAGCGGCCCGCAGGATTTCTGGGCGCCGTGGACAGTCGGCTGAAGACTGTGTCGCATCCTGCCGGCGCGGTTTGCGTTTTCGGCGCCGGCTCTTTGCCGATCCTGGTGCGGATGTCCAGGCGATCGGCTTTAAGGGTTCGATCAACATGTTGAACGATCCCACCGCGTTCAATCAGCGGCCGCGCACCAACCGCAAGGCCGACACCTGCAACCAGCACGCCACTCGCCGCCAGCGCAGCCAAGCCGCCGATCACAATATATCCGCCGATACCGCGCATTCCACCGTTCCGTAAGCCGCCACTATTGACGCGATCACAGCCCAATAACGGTATGCCGTGAAAAACGTTCCACTTAGCGGTCGGCGAGGATTTGACTGGCAGGTATGACGATGCGGCAACGCAAGCCATCCGGGTCGAATGCGAGATCGACATCGGCATCGAGCGCACGCGCGAGATTGCGCTCGATCACCATGCTGCCGAAACCGCGCTTTTGCCGCACCACCACTTTCGGCCCGTTGCGTTCGCACCAGTCGATGGCAATGGCCTTGCCTCCATCGGCCCTGGCGCGATCCCAGTTGATCGACACACGGCCGTCCGGCACCGAGAGCGCGCCGAACCGGGCGGCGTTGTCTGCGAGCTCGTGCAACGCCAGACCGAGATTTTGCGCGGCCTCCGGCTTGAGACCGATATCGGGACCCTCGATTGTGATCCGTTTGTCGGCAGCGTACGAAGCAAGCTGCGAACGGATCAGTTCGCGAAGCGATGCGCCACGCCAGCTTTCATGCACCAGCAGATCGTGCGAGGCCGCGAGGGCCTGCAGCCGCGAAGCGAATTGAGCCAAAAACCCATCGATGGTTCCTGCGTGGCTGGCGGTTTGGCGCGCCATCGCTTGAATGACCGCCAGCAGATTTTTGGAACGATGAGTCAACTCGCGCATCAGCAGGCGCAAGTGCGCCTCGCTTTCTTTGCGTTCGGTGACGTCGACCAGAACGCCGGCTAATCCGACAATCTCTTCCCTTTCGTCACGAAGCGGCTCGATACGAAGATCGTGCCAGCGCGCGCCGGGCCCGTCAGGTAGCGAAATTTCGGTGCGATTGGATCGGCCTGTCGCCAACACGTCGCGTTTTGCGGCAATGATTTGCGTACGGCTCTCGGGCGGGAGAATCTCCTCGTCGGTGCGGCCGAGAATGGCCTCGATCGACAAGCCGAGTATCGCGCTGCTGATTGAGACGTAACGCAGATCGCAGTCCTGCGTAAAAATCGCAACCTCCGCATCATGCAACGTCGTTTCGTAACGAGCGAAGCGGTCGCGCAGCAGATTCAATTCGCGGCGCTGGGTCTCGACTTGCGCCTCAAGCGTGCGGCAGCGTTCTTGCAAACTTGCCAGTTTCGCATCTTTCGGCCCCGGCATTGTCCGCCTCGGTGATGTCCGCCTCGGCGAATTGTCGCCGCGCCTCTTGCGAGGCCGATGCACGTATTCGTTCCCGGACTTTTTCAATCAATACGGCCGCCGGAGACGCTGTCAACGATGGAGGCATGCAGGCGGCAGCGTTCGGCGCCACGATCAGCCGAAAATACCGGCGAACAAGCCGGGCCCGGTCCCCGCCCAATAAAAGAAATCGTCTAGCTCGCGCGCCGCTCTCTGCGCTTGGCATTGCGTTCGAAGAAAAGCGCCTGGCTGAGCACCGCCGATACAGTCGCCGGTTGGAACGGCTTGGCGATCAAAAAAGCCGGTTCCGGCCGCTCGCCGGTGAGGAAGCGCTCCGGATAAGCGGTGATGAAGATCACCGGCACCTGGAACGAGCTGAGCATTTCGTTGACCGCGTCGAGGCCGGAAGAGCCGTCGGCCAACTGGATATCGGCCAGGATGATGCCCGGCCGCTTCGCCGTGGCGAGCGCGACAGCTTCCTTGTGCGTTCGGGCAACGCCAAGCACGTTGTGACCGAGGCTCTCGACCAGGTTCTCCAAATCGAGCGCAATAAAGGTTTCGTCCTCGATGATGAGCACGTCGGTCGCGATTTCGGCGGCAAGCTCGCGCCCCAACTCCTCCACCAGTTCGCGCAGCGTCGGCACATCGACGCCAAGCACCTTGGCGGCATCGTCTTCCGATAAGCCTTCCAGCGCGACGAGCAGAAATGCCTGACGCGGCATTGGCGCAATCTGCGCAAGGTGGTGCTCGACCGGCTGCGCCGATACCGAGGCCGAAACCGGCTTGCCGTTCAGCGGTATGGAATTCCAGATTTTCGTGAACAGGCGATAGAGCGCAACGCGGGTGGAGTCCCCGGTCTCAAGCAGCGAGGGGTCTTCGACTACCGCTTCGAGCGTCTCGGCGACGTAGCTGTCACCGGCCTGTTGGCTGCCCGCCAGTGCACGGGCGTAGCGGCGCAGATAGGGCAAATGCTGAGCAACTGACTGAGATGTCGACAAGAATCCCTCCCGCAGGGCGCGATGACAGCACCAATAGCGCCAACCCCCCTAAGATTTCCCTCAGCCAACGCCCCGATTTGCAAAAAGTTCCCGTGAGGTGGAACCATATTGGCCGTTTTGGGATTGCATTGGAACCAGACAGGGGACCCACGCCTGGGGGCGACGCGGCCAAGGCCGAGGGGATTCGGGACCGAACAGATGAATGAGCGAAAGCCCGTGGGGCTAAAATCGATGGAAAGCGCGCACGCCAATCGCGGCAATAAGGCCGATGGCAAGCCGAAACTCAGCCGGGACGTCCAGGCCCGGCTCGGGCAGCAGTTGCGCGCCATGTACGACGGCGTGGTGAGCCAAGGCGTACCGGACCGGTTTGCTGAATTGATCGACCGCATCAACAGCGGAAACGGACACAAGGACGAGTGCTGATGGCGATGGACGATTCAGTCCGCAAAGCGATGCTGGGCGCGGTGCCGAGCCTGCGCGCATTCGCCATTTCCCTGTGCGGCAACGTCGACCGTGCCGACGATTTGGTGCAGGAAACGCTGTTGCGGGCGATCGCCAACATCAACTCTTTCCAGCCCGGCACCAATATGTCGGCCTGGCTGTTCACGATCCTGCGCAATCACTTTCGCTCGGAATACCGCAAGCGCAGGCGCGAGGTGGAGGACACCGACGGCCACTATGCGGAGAGCCTGAAATCGCATCCCGACCAGCTCGGTCAGGTGGAATTTCGCGAATTCCGCGAAGCACTCGCACAATTGCCGCAGGACCAGCGCGAAGCCTTGGTGCTGGTCGGCGCCTCCGGCTTTTCCTACGAAGAGGCGGCCAATATCTGCGGCTGCGCGGTCGGCACCATCAAGTCGCGCGTCAACCGCGCGCGCACAAGGCTCGCCGAACTGATGGATATCGATAACGTTGAGGATTTCGGCCCCGACCAGCAGACTCGGGCCGTACTGGCAGGCGGCGAATAAACTCCGCTCTTATTTCGCCGTTGCAAGCTTTGCCGACTCGGACCGGGGTATTGACAACCCCGACTGCACAACCTGCAGCTCAAACAAGATATCGGCGTTCGGACAGAACGACGGGGCAAAGGCGACCGACTGCGGCATTTCGCTCAGCCAGGCGAGACAAGCCTCCTTGGCCCCGCAGCCGTCGCAGCGGTGAAACGCGGTCGTGTAAACCAAGCCCAATTGCGGGACCACCGCTGCGCCCGGCTCGATGCCGAGACGCTCCATCATCGCGCACGTCAGGCTGGCGCTCGATTTCGTCGCCGACCTGGTCGCTGATTTGGCGGCCATTACGTTGTTCCTTCTCCCTCGCCCTCAAAGGCTAACATGGAGAAAGGCCGCTCTCGCGCCATGATCTATATCAAACGCCGGCTCGACAGCGGTCAGCGAGCACCGCCGCCGCCGCCGAACAAGATACGCTGCGGATGCTTGGCGAGATCGGTCACCGCTCTGTCGATATTGTTAATCGCGCGATGCGCATCCTTGCCGATAATGTCGATGTGCTTGGTCGCCGTATCCAACATCTTGTTGGCATTATCCATCACCTTGTCGGCGCTGCTCAGCGTCGTGTTGACGTTGGTGGTGAGCTCGCCGGTGCGCTTGTCGAGATTGTCACCGAGTTGCTTGAACGAGGCCATGGCCTCGGTTGTATTGTCGACCAGCTTGTCGAGTTTTTCGCTGTTTCGCGCGAGCGACTTGGAAAACGTCTCCAGATTGTTGATGGCGTTGTGGACCGCTTCCTGGTTCTCGGAGATGACGGCGTTGGCCTTGCCAAGCGTTTCGCGCACGGCCGACGACATGTCCTGACCGGCGTTGGATTCGGCACGCAAGGTTGGCAGCTCTCCTTCTTTGGTCTGTATTTTTGGCGCGGACGCCAGGACGCCCTTCAGCGACACCGAGGCGATGCCGGTCAAGCCGGCATATTCGAGCGTGACGCGGGTATCCTTGCGCACCGGCGTTGCCGGATCGACGGAAACAACAGCCGACACTTCGGAAGGATTGTTGGTCAATCCAAGCGAGGTGACGTCGCCGACGCGGATGCCGTTGAACAAAACAGGAGCCCCGACGCGCAGGCCACTGACCGAGCCGCCGAAGATCAACCGATAAGAGGCGGTTTCCCGGCTTCCAGCCTCGTTGTGAAGCCAATAGATGAAGCCGAAGGCGCCCACGATCACGGCAAACGTGAACAGCCCGATCAGCACGTATTTGGCTCTGTCCTCCATCGATCGACTCCACTGTTACCCTTTTACCGCCACATGCCAGTCGGCATGGGCACGCGCGCCGTGGAAATAGGCCTTCAGCCAAGGATGCTGCGAGCCCATGACCTTGTCCATGGTGCCGATTTCGAGAATTTTTCCATCGCCGAGCACAGCGATGCGGTCGCACACCCGGTGCAGGCTGTCGAGGTCGTGCGTGACCATGAACACCGAAATGCCAAGCGTCTCCTGCAAGGTCAGGATGAGCTGGTCGAATTCGCCCGCGCTGATCGGATCGAGGCCGGAGGTCGGCTCGTCGAGGAACAAAATTTCCGGATCGAGCGCCAGCGCGCGCGCAAGCGCCACGCGTTTGATCATGCCGCCGGACAGTTCGGACGGATAGTCCCGGTAAACGTCCGGACTCAAGCCCACCATCTCCAGTTTCGCGATGGCGATTTCGGTGGTGAGGCGCTTGGACAGCCGCAGATATTCGCGGATCGGGAACTCGATGTTCTTGCCGACGGTCAGCGAGGAAAACAGCGCGCCCTGCTGAAACAACACGCCCCAGCGCCGGTCGACCGCGCGTTTTTGCTCGTCATCGGCCTTGTCGAGGTCGACACCAAGCACTTCGATGGTGCCCGAACGCTTTGGCAACAGGCCGATAATGGTGCGCGCCAAAGTCGACTTACCGGCTCCGGAAGCGCCGACGAATCCCAAAATCTCGCCGCGCAAGAGATCGAGGTTCACGCCCTTGAGTACGCGATGCAAGCGGAAGTCGACGATGAGGTCGCGCACTTTGATGATCGGTTCACCGGTCATGGCCTAGATCCCGATCGAGGCAAAGAACACGGCGAAGGCGCCGTCGAGCGCGATGACCAGAAAAATCGATTTGACCACCGAATCGGTAACCTTGGTGCCGAGCGATTCAGCGCTGCCCTGCACCTGCAGGCCTTCCACGCACGCAACGAGACCGATGATGATGGCCATGAACGGCGCTTTGATCATGCCCACCTCGAATGTTTGAATCGAGATGGCGTCGCGCAGCCGCGCTAAAAAGATTGCCGGCTCGATGCCGCCATAAAACCAGGCGACCAGGCCGCCGCCGTAAAGTGCGGCCATCGAGCCGAGGAAGGTGAGGATCGGCACCGCAATCATGAGTGCGATGATGCGCGGCAAGATCAGCACCTCGACCGGATCGAATCCCATGGTGCGAAGCGCGTCCACTTCCTCGCGCATTTTCATGGAACCAAGTTCGGCCGTGTAGGCACTGCCCGAACGGCCGGCCACCATGATGCAGACGATCACCACACCGAGCTCGCGCAAGACAAGCACGCCGACCATGTCGACGACGTAAATGTCGGCGCCGAAGCGGCGGAAGTGAAAGATGCCCTGCTGGGCAAGGATCGCGCCGATCAATAACGTGATCAGCAGAATGATCGGCACCGCGTTCCACGCCACGCGCTCAAGATGACTGACCATGGAGGTGAAGCGGAACGTGTGCGGGCGCACCAGCACACGCAGGAACGCGATGATCAGCGAACCCAGCATCTGCACCAGCAGATAGATATCGTGACCGACCGCGCTCATGGTACGGCCGACGTTTTCCAGCGTGTGGACGATGGTGTTGCCGCGCTTCGGCGCCGGCTTCAGCTTTTGGGTGCCGGCCTGGACCTTGGCGAACAAACCGCGGTGATTGTCCGCCAGCCCAACAAGGCGGGTTTCGGCGCCCTGGCTGCTCCAGGTGCGCAACGCCCGTTCCAGGAGCCATGCCCCATAGGTGTCGATGTGGTCGACGCGTGCGACGTCGATGGCGACGGCACGGACTGCGCCTTTCTGGCGAGTCGCCGCATTGATCAGCGGCTCGAGCGCGCGCGCATACTCCGCCGTCCATGAGCCGGCCGCGGCTAAAGCGAGGCTGTCGCCACGTGCCTGGCTGACCAAGGTCCCTGCCGCCACTTACGCCACTCCTTCGCCGATCCAAGCGCGCCGGACGCCCTCGCCCCCTTCGCCGCCAACCACACCTGCGCGCGCCGTCGTTAAGCCAGGACAGGAGACCCGAGGGAACCGTCGCCAGAGCGGCTCGCGGTCGCATCGCGGCTCAATCGGCAAGTCATGGCCATCCGTCATGACCACACCTTGCGCAAATTCGTTGCCTGCCTCGCGCCCTCCGGCACCCGAAAACTAAGGTTAACAAACCGGTAATAACAGTTAAACGCCATTGTTTTCTTAAGGTTAACGGGCCCGGCGCGACCGAATTAGCAAGTTGATTGTGTCTTAATCTTGGAAAAGCGCGGCAACCGGCCCGTGACGCGATAGCGCAATGGCCCGGGCGGTCAGTCGACCGCCCGGGCCAATATTGAAAACGCGACGCGTTTACGCGAACGCTACGGCACTGTCGGCGAACGTCCCCTCACCAAGCCGACGACCGCCGAAATGACGAACAAAACGACCGCCACGAAGAAAATGACTTTGGCGGCTTCAACCGCCACGCCGGCAATGCCACCGAAGCCGAACACGGCGGCAATGATCGCGACGATCAGAAACGTCAATGCCCAACCCAACATATCGAATCCCCTTCGCTGATTGCGTTGCGGTGTGTAATCCGCGTGTTGTCGAAAAACGTTTACGCGGCGGAATAGTTCCTTCCGCGCAAACGTCTCACGCAATGCGTCGTGCGAAATTCATCGGAAATTCGGGCTGCTTCAGTCATTTGGGGGCGCGCGGCGACTGGCGTAGAATGGAACATCTGCGATGGTTCAACCGTTCACGCTCAGTTGCGTCAGGAGTATTCCATGGCACCGCACCCGAATTGGAAGGGCTATCTCAAGCTGTCGCTGGTCTCCTGCTCAGTCGCGCTTTATCCGGCGACCTCGATCAGTCAGCGCGTCCGCTTCAACATCATCAACCGTGAAACCGGCAACCGCATCCGCAACGAGGTGGTGGACGCCGAGACCGGCAATCCGGTGCCGCAAGAGGATCGCGTCAAAGGCTACCAATTCGAGAAAGGCCAATACGTCCTGCTCGAAGAGGACGAACTCGACAACGTCGCATTGGAGAGCACCCACACCATCGATATCGAGCGGTTCGTGCCCATGTCGGAGGTCGATCGCATCTATCTCGACGAGTCGTTCTATCTGGTGCCACAGGATGAAATCTCGCAGGAAGCCTTCGCGGTGATCCGCGAAGCGATGCGCAAGGACGATCTGGTGGGATTGGCGCGCGTTGTCATCTACCGGCGCGAACATCTCCTGCTGCTCGCTCCGCGCGGCAAGGGGCTGATGGCGACCGCATTGCGCAACAAAACCGAGGTGCGCAACGAGAAGGATTATTTCGACGACATCGAAAACATCAAGATCGCGCCCGACATGCTCAAGCTCGCGATACAGATCATGGAGAGCAAGAAAGGTCACTTCGACCCCTCCAGGTTCGAGGACCGCTACGAGAACGCGCTGATGGACCTGATCAAGGCCAAACGCGCCGGCAAGAAGCCGCGTGTGCTCAGCGAGGAAAGGCCGAGCAACGTCATCAATCTCATGGACGCGCTACGCAAAAGCGCGCGCGGCGGTTCGAACGGCCGACGCACGACAAGCTCGCGTGCGCGAAAAAGCAACGCCCGCAAAAAGACAACCGCGCGCAAGAAGGTGCGCAAGGCGAGCTAGCGATTAAATGGCGGGGCTGTCGAAATATCACGCCAAGCGCCGTTTCGGCGTGACGGCCGAGCCGCGCGGCAAGGTCGGCAAAGCCGGCAATGCCTTCGTCATCCAGAAACACGCGGCGCGGCGGCTGCACTACGACCTGCGGCTGCAGATCGACGGCGTGATGAAGAGCTGGGCGGTGACGCGGGGCCCGAGCCTGGTGCCGGGCGAGAAGCGCCTCGCCGTGCAGGTCGAGGACCACCCGGTCGACTACAACACATTCGAAGGCACCATCCCGCAGGGTGAATATGGCGGTGGCACCGTCATGGTGTGGGACCGCGGGCACTGGCGGCCGGAGGGCGATCCACACCTTGGCCTGCGCAAGGGCCACCTCGCCTTTCACCTTTCCGGCAAGAAGCTGCATGGCGGCTGGCATCTGGTGCGCATGCGCCGCCGGCCGGGCGAACGCCACGACAACTGGCTGCTGATCAAGCAGCACGACGAGGATGCGCGCGGCGCGCGCGACAAGGACATTCTGGTCGAGCTGCCGCTTTCGGTGAAGACCGGCCGCACCATGGACGAGATCGCGCAGCACAAACGCAAGATAAAGCGCAAGTTCAAACGCAAGAAAGCGACAGCTAAACGGAAAAAGGCTGTGCAGCGGAGCAAGCGCAAGGTCAAGCGGGCCAAACGCCGATGACGCGTAAACGGAAACTCAAAAGGGCAGAACACAAACCGCCGGCACCAAAACGCTCCGCAAAGGTTGCGGCCGACCTTCTCAAACATGCGCGCCGCACGGGCCTGCCCCGTTTCGTCACACCCTGCCTCGCCACGCTGGTCGATAAGACGCCCGACGACAAACGCTGGATTCACGAGATCAAGTTCGACGGCTATCGCATCCAGGCACGGCTCGACCACGGCAAGGTCAGACTGATGACGCGTAAGGGACTCGACTGGACCAATAAGTTTACGAGCGTCACCGAGTCGGTCAGCAAGCTCAAAGCCAAGACTGCGATCATCGACGGCGAACTGGTGGTGGAGGATGCAAAAGGTGTGTCGCAATTTTCTCTGCTGCAGCAGGACTTGAGCGACACGCGTCACGGCCGCATGCGGCTCTATGCTTTCGATCTCATGCATCTCGACGGCGCCAATCTGAAACCGCTGCCGCTGTTCGCGCGCAAGGCCGCGCTGGCCACGCTCATCCGCCGCGGCCATGGGCCGCATATCCGCTTTTCCAAATCGCTCGGCGGCCACGGACCGGTGCTGCTCAAGCAGGCGTGTAAGATCGGGTTGGAAGGCATCGTCTCGAAGCTTGCCGATGCGCCCTATCGTTCCGGCCGCGGCCGCGATTGGCTCAAAGCCAAATGCTCGGACCGGCAGGAATTCGTGGTGGCGGGCTTTGCGCCCTCCGCGGCCGACATGCATGCCGTCGGCGCGCTCGTGCTCGCCGTCTACAAACGCGGACACAACAAACACGAACAATTGCAATATTCCGGGCGTGTCGGCACAGGCTTTACCCATGAGAACGCGCGCAAGCTCTATCGCACGCTGAAAGCGCACGAACGCAAGACGTCGCCGCTGAACCCGGTACCGAAGGAAGAACGCGGCGCGCGCGCACCGGTCTGGGTCGAACCAAAGATGGTGGTGGAGATCGATTTCCACGGCTGGACCCAGGGCGGCCGCGTGCGTCAGGGCTCATTCCAGGGCATGCGTTACGACAAGTCGCCAAAAGACGTCGTGCACGAGGTCAAACACTGATGGTACGCAAACGGGAAGCGCTTGCGAAACGGCCGGCGGTTCGCGGCGCGCGGCGCGAGACTACGTTCGGCAAAGTCCGCCTCACCCATCCCGACCGCATCTATTGGCGCGATGCCGGCGTCACCAAAGAGCAGCTGGCGAAATACTACAAGCGCATCTGGCAACGCATGCGCCCGTACGTCACAGGGCGCGTGCTGGCGCTCGTGCGCTGCCCGGAAGGCGCGGAGGGCCAATGCTTCTTCCAGAAGCATGCGCGCGCCGGCATTCCCGCCGAATTCCTCCACACCGTGCGGGAAGATGGCGAAAAAATCATCGCCATCGACAGGCTCGACGGGCTGATCGCGCTGGTGCAGGGAGGCGTGTTGGAAGTGCATGCGCGTGGCAGCGCCGTCGACGACCGCGAGCGCGCCAACCGGCTGGTCTTCGATCTCGATCCGGGTCCCGGCACCACTTTCAAGGACGTGATTGAAGCCGCGCGCGAGGTGCGCAAACGCCTGCAGCGCGTAAAGCTGAAAAGCTATGTCAAGACGACCGGCGGCAAGGGGCTGCACGTCGTGGTGCCGATTAAGCCTACGCCCTGGGACGTCGCCAAGAAATTCGCCCACACAGTCGCGCTCAGCATGCAACAGGACGAGCCGCAGCGTTACACCGCGAATCCGATCAAGGCGCGGCGGCACAACCGCATTTTCATCGACTATCTGCGCAACAGCCGCGAGGCGACGGCGATTGTGCCCTATTCCACGCGCGCGCGCCCCGGTGCGCCGCTGGCGGTACCGCTGTCTTGGAGCGAATTGTCGTCGCTGAAAGCCGCCAACCAATACACCATCAAGAATATCTGGCAACGGCTGTCGAAACAGAATTCAGACCCTTGGGCCGGCATGGGGCGCAGCCGTCCGGCCCTGCCAGCGTTCAAGTAGCCGCCGAGGTCAGCCCGGCCGCGGAATACGCAGCGCGCTGGTCGTCGGCGAGCACCGAATCCATGTCTCGGGCACAGCGTCGGCGGCAGCGCCTCGCCGCAACTGCGCGGTGTTCTCATCCAGCAATTGCATAAACACCGTGTTGCCCTCACCGGGCTCCTTCGGCGGCACGACGTAGTTAAACCAATGCCGGCTATATTCTCCTTCAATCTGTTTGCCGCCCGGAGTCACAATTTGCGGACCCCGAATCGATAGGCGGCGTCCATCCTTGTGACACCAGTCGCCGTCAATGGCATCGGCAAACGCAGAACCGCCAAACACTGCGAGGACAAGAACGGCAATTGCGATTCTCAAGATGTTGTTGACCATGATGCACCCCTGCACACCTGCGCGCACAACGCTGTCTATTGTCAGTCCACTTTGGTTTCGTCGCGATACATGACTTTGTGGCGCGTCTCGCGCACCCAGTCGTCGATCTGGCCGACGGTCATGTAATTATTCATGTCGAATTTATCCCAGCTCATGATCTGCGGCAGCGTCTTTTTCCAGCGCTTGTAGGGCGGCTTCGCCGGCACACCGAACAGCATGACATCGATGATAGCGAGGTCATCGGGTACGCCGAGCAAGGGGCGCAGCGATTTCTGCGCGTCGTCCTGGCCGATCGCCGTCACCCACCAGACCTGATAGCCGAGCGCGGCGGCGGCAAGATGCGCCGACATGGTGGAGGCGGCGACGCTTTGCAGCAGAATGCGCTCGGCATTGGCTTGGTACTGCTTGTCGAGATCGGAGCCGTCGAGCAGCACCGGGAAGGCGCGCACGAAGCGAAAATCGGCGACGACCACAACGAAGCCCGGCGCGCTGGCAAGGCCGCGGTAATTGGGCGTCGGAAACTTCATCTTCATTTTGGCGCGCTTTGTCGCCTCGGCGACGAAGTAGTCGGCGATCTGCTCTTTCACCTTCGGGTCGGTGACCACAATGTAGTGCCAGGGCTGGGCGTTGGCGCCCGAAGGCCCGTGGCGCGCCGCTTCCAGCACCATCTCGACATGCTCGCGCGGCACCGGGATATCGGGACGAAAAGCGCGCGTCGTCAAACGCCCACGCGCCACCTCCATGAACTGTTCGTAGCGCGCGACATTAGGCGTGAATGTGGTGACGTCGTCCATCTGGGCATCTCCCCTGGCGCCGCAACGGTTTGCGCTATACTAGCGGGCTTCCGCCTCCCGCGTCCCGGGCAACCCACCTCACTCGCGAAGATTTTAGGATCACGTCATGCCACAAAAGCGCCCCGCGCCTCGCCTCGCCCTGATCGACGAAGCCGACATGAGCGAGGCGCAACGCGCGCTGCTTGCCTCATTGCGCGCGGGGCCGCGCGGCCAGGCGATTACGCCGCGCGGGCCTTTTGCGGCCTTCCTGCACGCGCCCGCGTTCGGCGAGTTTGCGCAGAAGCTCGGCGCCCATTGCCGCTATCGCACCGCTTTAAAGCCTCGCCTATCCGAGTTTGCTATCCTGTGCACGGCGCGGCTGTGGCGCGCGCAGTACGAATGGTACGCACATGCGCCGATCGCCGAGAAGGCCGGCGTCAAGGCGAAAACCATCGAAGATTTGCGGCGCGGCCGCGTACCGGCCTCCGCCGCCAGGGACGAGCGCGCAATCTACGCGTTTGCGCAGGAGCTCTACAAGACCAAGCGCGTGAGCGAACGCACCTACAAGCGTGTTCATTCATTTTTAGGTGACGCGGCCATGGTCGAGTTTGTCGGCCTCCTCGGCTACTACGCATTGATTGCGATGACGTTGAATGTGTTCGCCATGCTTCCGCCGCAGGACGTCAAGCTCGCCTTCGCCGAACCGAAATAGAATGCCCCCGGCGCTGCCGGCAGCGCCGGGGGCTCTGCATCAAAAGCGATGTCAGCGCTTCACTTCATCTTCATATGCATGTCGCCGCCGCTTCCACTCTTCATGGCGCCGAGCCCCTGGACGGCGAAGTCGAGATCGACCTTGCCGGCCTTGGCGAAGACAAGCGTCGCCTTGAAGTGCTCGCCTTGCTTGAGCTGGCGATTGAGTCCCATGAACATGACGTGATAGCTGCCGGGTTTGAGCGTGACAGTCTGTCCCGGTTTGATCTCAAGACCGTTGGCCAGCATCCGCATCTTCATGATGCCGTTGTCCATGCTCATTTCATGAATCTCGACCTTTTTCGAAATGGCGGTGGAGCCGCTCACCAGGCGATCGGGCGCGCTGCCGGTGTTGGTAATGGTCAGATAGCCGCCGCCGACGGCGGCGCCTTTCGGCGTTGCCCGCGCCCAAGGTGCGGAGAGTTTGAGATGACCGACCATGACGTCGGCGGCCTGCGCCGGCAGCATCAGGATGGCGAGCAGCGCAGCAAGACTGAATGCGATACGAAACATGGTTTGCTCCCGATACGCGCACGCGCGCACAAGCGCGGCGTGCAACTCTAGATGATGGATGGAAGGGGAAGAAACGACGTCAGGCCGCGGGCGGTCCGCGTGCAAATCGATGTGCCGGCGTGTCGCTCGGAGTAGCCGGCGCGTGCAAGCGTAGAGCCAACGGTGCGTCGGCCGGGACTCGCCGAACCGACACAAGCGTCGGCACCGGCGCTGCCAGTGCATGGAAATGGCAGTGCATGCCGCAGCCGGCCGCACAGGGGCAGCCGGAGGGATGACTGGCCGGAGACGGCGCGCCGCCGGTGGTAGTGCTCGCCGAACACGGGCTGGCGACAAACGGGCTGCCGGCCGCCACCGAAAGCGGCAACAGCAGCGCCTGCAACACGATCACATAGGCCGCGGCAAGCGCGAGCAATCGGGACGGACGGTGCGGGCGGCTCATGGTGGAGCCATCTATGCATAGCAGCGCCGCACCCGTCCACTTCGCACCGCCGTCGAACCGCCGCGAACGGCATGCTAGGCTTGCGATTATGGTCGGCGACCCCTCCTCTTCCGGTAACGATCGGCGCGTCGTGCATTTCCGGCGCCGCGCGACAGCGACGCGTCCGGCTGCGGCCGGGCCATCCCCGGTTGAGGACTTGGCGAAATTCGAGCGTGGCGGCGAAAAGGAAGATTACCGTCACCGTATGCTGGTAAACGCGGCGGCCGTCCTGTTCGTGGCGGCCCTGATCGGAACAGGCTACTGGCTCGCCAACTCCATGGCCACCTTGCGCCGGAACCAGGATTGCGTGCTGGCCGGCCACCGCAACTGCGCGACGATCGAGGTCAAACGGGACCGCTAGGGCAAGGCAGACCCGTGCAAAGTTCGAGTTTTCGGTCAAATGCCTGCGCCATTGAAACTACCCCGACGCTTCGGTATACGGGCTGCCGGTCGCATGCCCGGCGACGGCCGGCCAGGGGGCTTTGAGGGCGCGCCTCACGCGCCATGGCTGTCAACTGAAATATTCAAAATAAATCAGAGAGTTAACATGTCTTCGACGTTCGATACCATCGCCAATATTATCGCCGAGACATGCGATATTCCGCGCGAAACGATCAAGCCTGAAAGCCACGCCATTAACGACCTTGGCATCGACAGCCTCGACTTCCTCGACATTGCCTTTGCGATCGACAAGGCTTTCGGCATCAAGCTGCCGCTCGAGCAGTGGACGCAGGAAGTCAACGACGGCAAGGCCACCACCGACCAATATTTCGTGCTTCAAAATCTCAGCGCCCGCATCGACGAGCTCGTCGCTGCCAAGGGAGCCTAACCCCGTGCAGCGTCCATGCGGATCGAGTATTTCCAACTGATCGACCGGATCGTCGAACTCGATCTCGCCGGATTGACCATCACGTGCGAGGCGACCGTTCCGACGACAAGCACGATCTTCGAAGGCCACTTCCCCGGTTATCCCCTGATGCCGGGCGTTTTGTTGATCGAGACGATGGCGCAGACTTCAGGTTGGCTCGTGGTTGCGGCCAACCGCTTCGAGAAGATGCCGTTCCTGGCCGCGGTCAAGGACGCCAAATTGCGCACCTTCGTGAAACCCGGACAGGTGCTGGCGGTGAACGCCGAACTCAAGCACGAGGGATCGGGCTATGCGATCGCCGAGGCAAGCATCAAGGTGGACGGCAAGAAAATCTGCGACGCCACGCTGACCTTCAGCGTGGTCGCCTTCCCCAACGCCGACATGGCGAAGCAAATGCGCGAGACCGCCGCACGAATTGATTTCCCCATGGGGGCGCCCGCCGATGGCTGACGGCGCGCGTGAGGCTTGGATCACCGGCATCGGCATAATCTCCACCCTGGGTGAAGGGCCGGAGGCGCATTGGCAAAAGCTGATGGAGGCCCATCCGGGCGCGGACACCGGCACGTTCTCGCCGTTCATCGTGCATCCGCTTGCGGCCATCAATTTCGACGCGCAGATCCCGAAAAAAGGCGACCAGCGCCAGATGGAGCCGTGGCAGCGTATCGGCACGTACGCGGCCGGGCTCGCGCTCGAATCTGCCGGCATCAAAGGCAACACCGACGTCCTCTCGCACATGGACATGATAGTCGCGGCCGGTGGTGGCGAGCGCGACTACAGCGTCGACTCTCAAATCTTGTCCGGACTGCCGCACGCCGAAAAACCGGATGCCTTTCTCAACGAACAATTGATGGGCGGCTTGCGGCCGACCTTGTTCCTTGCGCAGCTGTCCAATCTGCTCGCCGGCAATATTTCCATCGTGCATCGCGTCACCGGCTCCTCGCGCACGTTCATGGGCGAAGAATCCGCCGGTGTCGACGCGGTGCGCATCGCGCTCTCGCGCATCACTTCCGGGCAAAGCGACATCGCCCTGGTCGGCGGCGCACACAATGGCGAGCGCGTCGATCTGCTGATGCTCTATGAATTCGGCAGTCTCAATCTGAAAGAGCAGTACGTGCCGGTGTGGGAGCGCGGACACGGCAAGCCGGCCGGCTTTGCGCTCGGTTCGCTCGGCGCCTTCCTGGTGATCGAGGGACGCGACTATGCCGAGACGCGTGGCGCCAAGCCCTTGGCCAAGCTTTCCGCCGTCGTGTCGGATCGCGTGAAACGCACGCCCGGCGGCGTCACAGCCGATTTGGCCAAGCTCTGGGACAAGATGAAGGTCGACATCAAGCCCGGCCACGCCGCCGTGCTTTCGGGCGCGACCGGCGCCGAGCCCGCAACGTCCGAGGAACGCGCCTTCCTGGAGGCCCACGGCGACCTTGCCGTGCGGGCCACCGGTTCATATCTCGGGCATGGGCTGGAACCGCAGTTTTCCATGAATATCGCGCTGGCCACGGTCGCGCTCGGCCATGGTAATCTGTTTCCGCCTTGTGACTCGACCGGCCTGGAGCGGCCGATGAACGGCGCCCTGGACCAGGTCGTGGTGACCAGCGTCGGACACTGGCGTGGCGAAGGTCTCGCGCTGGTCGAGCGGATCGGGCGAGGGAGTTGAGCGACATGACATCGATCAAGGACAAAATGGGCCGCCCCGTCGTCGTCGTCACCGGTTTGGGCGTCATCACTTCGCTCGGCGCCGGCAAGGAAGACAACTGGGCCAAGCTCACCGCCGGCGAATCCGGAATCCGCGCCATCACCCGCTTCCCGACCGAGGGCCTGCGCACCCGCATTGCCGGCACCATTGATTTTCTCGGACCGCAGCACTCCTCAGCCGACCTGTCGGAAAAATTCGCCGACCTCGCCGCCGAGGAAGCCATCAGTCAGTCGGGCATCGGTACGCACGGCGATTTTCCGGGCCCCCTCTTCCTCGCCGTGCCGCCGATCGAGATCGAATGGCCGCACCGCATCGCACTGGCAACCAAGTCGGGCGCCAACGATACCGTCACCTACACGGACATCCTGCGCGCAAGCCCGCAATTTCCGGACTATCACCCGCGCTTTTTGTTCGGCTCAGTCGCCGAAAACCTGGCCGACAAGTTCGGCACCAAGGGTTCACCCATTTCGCTGTCGACCGCCTGCGCCTCCGGCGCGAGCGCGATTCAGCTCGGCATCGAGGCGATCCGGCGCGGAGAAGCCCAAGCTGCACTGTGCATCGGCACCGACGGATCGATCAATCCGGAATCGTTGATCCGCTTTTCGCTGCTGTCGGCGCTCTCGACCAGCGGCAACGACAATCCGCAAGGTGCCGCCAAGCCGTTCTCCAAGAACCGCGACGGTTTCATCATGGCTGAAGGCGCCGGCGCGATCGTTCTGGAAAGCTATAAATCGGCGAAGGCACGCGGCGCAAAAATTCTCGGCGTCATGGAAGGCGCCGGCGAAATGGCCGACGCATTTCATCGCACCCGTTCGAGCCCGGACGGAAAGCCGGTTATTGGCTGCATGAATAATGCGCTCAAAGACGCCGGCCTCGCGCCGGACGAAATCGACTACGTCAACGCGCACGGAACCAGCACGCCGGAAAACGACAAGATGGAATTTGTCGGCATGTCGGGCGTGTTCGGCGAACGCGTGAAAAGCATTCCGACGTCCTCGAATAAATCCATGATCGGCCACACGTTGTCGGCGGCTGGCGCTGTGGAAGCGGTGTTTTCTCTGTTGACGCTGCAACACCAGCGCATCCCGCCCACGATCAACTATGCGGTGCCTGATCCGGCGATCCCGCTCGACGTGGTGCCCGACCAAGCCCGCGACGCCAAGGTCACGCATGCCATCTCTAACTCGTTCGGCTTCGGCGGGCAGAACGTCTCGCTGATCATGGGCCGCGAGCCGGCGTGAATGGCGCACCCGTCGCGTATAGTATTGCGTGCGCTGTCCCACACTCCGTTCATTCCCGCGCGAGCGGAAATCCAGTAACAATGTGGCCCTCGGTCCCCGCTTTCGCGGGGACAAACGGTTGACCTCGTCATGCGCGCACTTCGATTGATTGCCGACCGCAAGCTTGAATTGGCCGATCTCCCCGATCCGGCCCCGCCCGGCGCCGGCGAGGTGCAAGTGCGCATCAAGGCGGTCGCGCTCAATCATCTCGATCTCTGGGGCTTTCGCGGCATGGCGTTCGCCAAGCGGCAGTTGCCGCTGGTCGTCGGTGCGGAAGCCTCCGGCGAAATCGCCAGCATCGGCGCTGGCGTCACCGGCTTCAAGCCGGGCGACAAGGTGGTGATGTATGGCGCGAAGACATGCGGCACATGTGCCGCATGCCGCGAAGGCCGTGACAATCTGTGCGAAAATGTCGGTGGTATCATGGGCTTCCACATCGACGGATTTGCCCGCGATCTCATCACCATGCCGGCACGGCTGGTGATCCCCGTACCGGAAGGCATTTCATTCCGTGATGCCGCCTGCGCGCCGATCGCCTTCGGCACCACCGAACACATGCTGTTCGACAACGCAAAGCTCAAACCCGGCGAGACGATCCTCGTGCATGCCGGCGGCTCCGGCATCGGCTCGGTGGCGATCAAGATGGCAAAGGCGCTTTCCTGCACCGTCATCACCACTGTGGGCGACGATGCCAAGGCCGAGAAGGCGAAGGCGCTCGGCGCCGACCATGTCATCAACTACAAGACCGACCGCTTCGAGGGCGTCACCCGCAAGCTCACCAAAAAGAAGGGGGTCGACGTCGTGTTCGAACACGTCGGCGGCGAAGGCTTCAACGGCTCCCTGCTCTGCCTGAAGCGCGGCGGCCGGCTCGTCACCTGCGGTTCGACCGCGGGACCAACCGTGACTATCAACCTGATGCAGCTCTTCCAGCAGCAATACAAGATTTTCGGCTCGTTCGGCTGTCAGATACGAAATATCCGCGACAGCCTGTCCAAGATCGCCGCCGGCATGAGCACGATCATCGATACAGAAGTGCCATTGGCCGAATTTGAAAAAGGGCTGGCGCGGCTCGAAAGCCGGCAGGTGTTCGGCAAAGTGATCGTGACGTTCTGATGAGTGCCCGCGCGCAGCGGAAACTGAAAGCCGTAGGCGACACGATCATCGGCGCGCTGTCGATTGGCCTGCTCAAGTTCCTGCGTCTGTTCGATCCCGACAGACTGGCTGATTTCGCCGCCTGGGTCACGCGCGGCCTCGGGCCCTGGCTGCCGGAGCATAAAATCGGCCGCGCCAATCTTGTCGCCGCTTTTCCCGAAAAATCCGCGGCGGAGATCGAAAAAATCCTGAGCGGCGTCTGGGACAACCTCGGACGGCTCGGCGTCGAGTTCGCGCAGCTTGACCGTATCTGGGACTGGGACCCCGCCACTCCCGACCGCATCAACCGCATCGTTATCTCGCGCGACAACATCGAGCGCTGGATGACCATGGCGAATGACGGCAAGCCGGCGCTGGTCTTTGCCGCCCATCTTGCCAACTGGGAGCTGCCGGCGATTTGTGCCGCAACCTATGAACTCGACAGCGCCGTGCTCTACCGCCGGCCGAATATCCCCGCGATCGACAAATGGCTTACGCAAACGCGCGGCGCCAATATGGGCGAATTGATCAACACCGGTCTCGATGCGCCGTTGCGAATTTCGCAGGCAATCGAGCGCGGCGCCCATGTCGGCATACTGGTCGATCAGTATTACGTGCGCGGCGTCGAGGTGACCTTTTTTGGCCGCAAGACCAGGGCCAACCCGCTGCTGGCGCGGCTCGCGCGCCATTACGATTGCCCAATCTACGGCACGCGGGTGATCCGCCTGCCCGGCCACAAGCTCAAGCCGGAGCTGAGCGAGGAGATCAAGCCGGTGCGCGATGCCGAAGGCAAGATCGACATTGCCGGCACCATGCAGGCCGTCACCGACGTTATCGAAAGCTGGGTGCGCGAATATCCAGAGCAATGGCTCTGGCTGCACCGCCGTTGGCGGCCGGAAGACGCCCAGCGTCCTACTGCCCGGTCTTGATGCGAGTCCAGATGCGGTTGATCAGACGCTGTGCGCGCGGATTGCGTGCGCCCACGATATAGAGCTTGGCCATCATGGCCGCGTCCGGATAGATGGAGCGGTCGTCGAGCACCTTCTTGTCGATAAATTTCTGGCTCGCCAAGTTCCCGTTCGCATAAGAGATCATGTTGCTGTTTTTCGCCGCCACCCGCGGATCGAGCATGAAATTGATGAAGGCAAGTGCCCCGTCCGCATGCGGCGCGTCCTTCGGAATGGCGAAGTTGTCGAACCACATCTGTGCGCCTTCCTTCGGAATCGCATAGCCGATCTCGATGCCGTTCTTGGCCTCGATCGCGCGGTTCGTCGCTTGCTTGATATCTCCGGACCAGCCGACGACCAGGCAGATTTCCCCGCTCGCCAGCGCGTTCAGATATTCGGAGGAATGAAACTTGCGCACGAAGGGGCGGATTTTCTGCATCAGCGCGCCGGCCTTTTCGAGGTCGTCCGGCTTGGTCGAATTCGGATCGAGGCCGAGAAAGTGCAGCGCCGCCGGCAGAATATCGTCGGCGGAATCGAGCATGTGCACGCCGCAATCCTTGAACTTAGCCAAGTTCTCCGGTTTGAACACAAGATTCCAGCTATCGACCTTGTAGTTCGCGCCGAACCGTTCACGCACGGCCTTGGCGTTGTAGCCGATGCCGGTCGTGCCCCACATGTAGTTGACGCCGTACTGATTGCCGGGATCGTAGCGTGCCAACCGCTTGGCGATTTCCGGCCAGACATTTTTCAGGTTCGGCAGCTTGCTCTTGTCGAGCTTCTGGAACACGCCGGCCTTGATCTGTCGTTCTAGAAAATAAGCCGTCGGCACCACGACGTCGTAGCCGGATCGGCCGGCGAGCAGCTTGGTCTCCAGCGTCTCGTTGGCATCGAAGGTGTCGTAACGCACCGTGATGCCCGTCTCTTTCGTGAACTGTTCGAGCACCTGCGGATCGATGTAATCCGACCAGTTGTAGACGTTGACCACGCGCTCCTGCGCGCCGGCGGACAGCGCAACCAATATGGCAAACGCCGCGGCCAGAGCGGCGGCAGACGCGCGGCGCATGTGCAACCTCGTTACGGGCCTTCTATCTCTCGGTCGGAAGCCCTGCGGCCTTCCATGCGAGAATACCACCGGCGAGGTGCGAATTGTAAGGATAGCCACGCGACTGGGCGGCAAGCGACGCGCTCACCGAGCGCTTGCCGGAGCGGCAGGCGAAAACGACCTGCTTTCCCTCAGGATCGGGAATGGCAGCCGGATCGAAACGCGAGAGCGGCACGATCACCGCGCCGGGATAGCGCTCCGCCGCAGTCTCGTTCGGTTCGCGCACATCGACCAGCAACATGCGGCCTTCGCGAAGACCGGCGGCAACCTGTTCGACGGTCAGGTTTTCCACGTTGCTGGAGCGACCGAATAGTCCCATCATGATTCAACTAGCTATTTGAGCCGCCGCAGAAGTCAAGCGCCGAGAACGAGGCTAGACCGCGACTTGGGTGCCGACTTCCACCACCCGCCCAGTCGGGATCTGGAAGAAGTCAGTGGCGTCATTGGCGGCCCGAGACAGCATGATGAACAGATGGTCTTGCCATGCCGGCATGTCCGATTTGGCCGCCGGCTTGAGCGAGCGCCGCGACAGGAAGAACGACGTCGACATGATGTCGAACTGCCAGCCGTGCTTGCGGGCAATCGCCAGCGTCCGCGGTACGTTCGGCGTTTCCATGAAGCCGAACCGTAGCTTAACGCGCGCGAATGTTTCTCCGATCTGCTCGATCTGCACCCGTTCGGCGGGATCGACGCGTGGGACATCGGCCGTTTCGATAGTGAGAACGACGTTATTCTCGTGCAACACCTTATAGTGCTTGAGACTGTGCAAGAGCGCCGTCGGCGCGAATTCCGGATCGCTCGTGAGAAAGACCGCGGTGCCTGGCACGCGCGCCGGTGGTTTGCGCTCGAGCTTGTTCACCAACGACTCGAGGGGCATTTCCTGCTTGCGTGTCTTGGCGAGCAACAATCGGCTGCCGCGTTTCCAGGTATACATGATTGTCATCACCAAGCCGCCAAGCGCGAGCGGCACCCAACCGCCTTCGACTATCTTTAGCATATTCGCGACGAGGAACGTCAGATCGATGAACAGGAACGGCACGATCAATGCCGCAGTGATGATCGCCGACCAACGCCATACGCGCCAAATCACGATGAAAGCCATTGTAGCGGTGACCACCATGGTGCCGGTGACAGCAATGCCGTAAGCGGACGCAAGCGCGCTCGAGGAGCGAAACAACGCAACCAGCAGCAGCACGCCGATCAGCAGAAGCGTGTTGACGCGGGGCATATAGATCTGTCCGAACAGCGCTTCCGACGTGTGCCGGACTTCCAGCCGCGGCAGCAGGCCAAGTTGAATTGCCTGACGGGTGAGCGAATAGGCCCCCGTAATCACGGCCTGGCTGGCGATCACGGTCGCCGCCGTGGCGAGCGCGACCATCGGTAGCAATGCCCAGTGCGGAAAAAGCAGGAAGAAAGGATTGTCGAGCGCTTTCGGGTTTGCGAGCAGCAACGCCCCCTGGCCGAGATAATTGATGGTGAGCGCCGGCAGCACAACCGTGAGCCAAGCGAAACGGATGGGACCACGCCCGAAATGACCGAGATCGGCATAGAGCGCTTCCGAACCGGTCACCACCAAGAACACGGCGCCGAGCGTGAACAAGCCGATGATGCCGTGATGCAACAGAAAGTCGGCACCGTACCAAGGACTGAAGGCGAGCAAGACTTGCGGGTTCTGTCCAATGTGCCAGAGGCCCGCCGCCGCAAGCGCTGCGAACCAAACGAGCGTGATCGGGCCGAATAATGCCGCCACCTTGGCGGTGCCGCGCGATTGCACGGAAAACAACGCGATCAGGATCACGACCGTAATCGGCGCCACATAATTGTCGAAGGTCGGAGTCGCGATTTTCAAACCTTCGACAGCCGACAAAACGGAGAGCGCGGGCGTGATGATAGCGTCGCCGTAAAACAAGGCGCCGCTGATGATGCCGAGCAGTATGACAACCCCCGCGCGGCCGGCGAGCGCGCGTGAAGCGAGCGCCATGAGAGCAAGGGTGCCGCCCTCGCCATTATTGTCGGCGCGCAGCAGGATGAGAACATATTTTGTCGTTACGACTAGCAGCAGCGACCAGATGATCAGCGACAAAATGCCGAGCACCACCGGTTCGCTCGCCGGCGCATTTGAGCCCACTGCCGCCAATACTGACTCGCGCACCGCATAAAGCGGGCTCGTGCCAATATCGCCGTAGACGACGCCGATGCTGCCGATGGTGAGGCCCCAGAAGCTGGCCTTGGCTTGACTGAGACTAGGCTCGGGGCCGGCGACAGCGGCGATTGAATGAGACATGGGAATTGCCCTCGGGTTGCCGGTAGGGCGCCGCTATAACGCCGCCGACGGATCGGCAGCTTCGCTATTTGCGCAGAGCCCAATTGTGAGCCGCGCGCATATCGCATGCATCAATATTGCAATTTACGCAGATAATTCAGGTAATTACATGTCAATAGACGACGATAGTCGCACCTAGACCGCGACCTGGGTGCCGACTTCCACCACCCGCCCGGTCGGGATCTGGAAGAAGTCGGTGGCATCGCTCGCCGAGCGCGCGAGCCCGATGAACAGATGATCCTGCCAGCCCGGCATGTCGGATTTCGCCGCCGGTTTCAACGAACGCCGCGACAGGAAGAACGACGTCGACATGATGTCGAACTGCCAGCCGTGCTTGCGGGCAATCGCCAGCGCCTTTGGTACGTTGGGCTGCTCCATGTAGCCGAACTTCAGCGAGATGCGCGAGAAATGCGGCGACAGCGGCGTGATCTTGACGCGATCGTCTTCCGAAACGCGCGGCGTGTCGGCGGTGACGACGGTCAAGATGACGTTGCTTTCATGCAGTACTTTGTTGTGCTTGAGATTGTGCAGCATCGCGGTCGGCGCGAATTCGGGATCGCTGGTGAGGAACACCGCCGTACCGGGCACGAAATTCGGCGGCTTCTTTTCAAGATTGCGGAACAGCGTATCGAGCGGCACTTCGGTGCGCCGCGTCTTGTTGGCAAGGATGGTCGTACCGCGCCGCCAGGTCATGATGATCAGCACCATGGCGGCGCCGAACAGAAGCGGCGCCCAAGCGCCTTCGAACAGCTTCAGGAAGTTGGCGGAGAAAAAAGTCACGTCCACGACAAAGAACGGAATGATCAAAAGGGCCGCCTGCCACAACTTCCACTTCCACAATTTCCAGATCACAATGAAGGCGAGCACCCCGTCAACCACCATCGTCGTCGCCACCGCAATGCCGTATGCCGACGCCAGCGCACTCGATGTGCGGAACAACAACACCAGCAGGATCACGCCGATCAGCAGCGACATGGTCACGCGCGGGATATAAATCTGGCCGGCATGCGAGGCGGAGGTGTGCAGGATAGCAAGCCGCGGCAGCAAGCCGAGCTGGATCGCCTGATGCACCAGCGAATAGGCGCCGGTGATCACCGCCTGGCTCGCGATCACCGTCGCCGCCGTCGCCAACAAGATCATCGGCATCAGGAAGGCTTCCGGCACCAGCCGGTAGAACGGATTTTCGATGGCCGCCGGGTCGGCCAGCACTTTCGCGCCTTGACCGAAATAGTTGATCAGCAACGCCGGCAGCACCAAGCACAACCAGGCCGTCTGGATCGGCCTGCGGCCGAAATGGCCGAGATCGGCATAAAGCGCTTCGCCGCCGGTGACGACGAGGAACACCGCGCCAAGCGTGACCAGGCCGATGCTGCCGTGATTGAAGAGAAACTCGATACCGTAGAGCGGATTGATCGCGGTCAGGACGTGCGGATCGTCGCGAATGTGGAGGAGACCGGCAATCGCGATCGAGATGAACCAGACCACCATGACCGGACCGAACAGAGCCGCCACCTTGGCGGTTCCGCGGCTCTGGGCGGCGAACAGGCAAACGAGAATACCGATCGCAATAGGCGCCACGTAGTCGCCGAAGGCGGGCGTGGCGAGCTTTAATCCTTCGACCGCCGAAAGCACCGAAATCGCCGGCGTGATCACGCTGTCGCCAAGGAACATGGACGCGCCAATGATGCCGACGATCGATACAAAGGTCGTGCGGCGTCCGAGTGCACGGCCGGCCAGCGCGGTGAGCGAGAGCGTGCCACCCTCGCCGTTGTTGTCGGCGCGCAACAGAATTAGGACGTATTTCGCGGTGACCGTGATGATCAGCGCCCACAGGATCAGCGACAAGACGCCAAGCACAATACCGCGCGTCACGCCGTGGTTGTCGCTCGCTGCGATGACTGCTTCGCGAAAGCCGTAGAGCGGACTGGTGCCGATGTCGCCGTAGACGACGCCGACGCTGCCGAGCGCCAAAGCCAGAAAGCTCGGCGGCGCGACTGTGCCGGTTTCATCGGCCGCATTGGCTTCGGCGGATGCGTCCGCCTCGTTCACGCCATCGCTCATTTGGATTCGTTTAAGTCCGCCGGGAGATCGAAAAGCGGGCCTTATATCACCGTGGCGGGCGAGACAATACCAGCCCTCGGGTATACCTACCCCGCCCGCGCAGGGCCAGACTCTGAATTTTCGAGCGATTACGGCTTGAAATCGGTCGGGAGAGGCGGCGCTTCCCGCATTAAAGTAATGGTCACCCTGCGGTTTGGCGACAGGCTCGTATTATCCGGGAACAAAGGATCGGTGTCGGCTTTGCCGGCCACCATGAAAATGTGGCTGGAGGGCAGCCCCTCGCCCGCCAGGATTTCGCGCACGGCATTGGCGCGGTCGGCGGAAAGGTCCCAGGCACCATAGCCGGGCTTCTGCGGCACTCGGCTCGCCGCCGTATGGCCGGTGATCGAGACGCGGTAGGGCATGGCCTTGAGCGACACCGCCAGCTTGCGCAGCAACCGGCGCGTACGCTCGTAGGGTTCCCGGCTCCCGTCGGGGAACATCGAACGGCCGTCCTGGTCGACGATTTCTATATTGAGGCCCTGCTTGGTCTCCTCGATCATGATGTTTTTGGAAATCTCGTTGATGTCGGGCATGTCCTGCAAGGCTTGCCGCAGCGAGGCCGATGCCAGTGCGAAATCACGATCCTGCTTGTGACGCGCACCGTAGGTGCGCTGATGGTCGGCCTCGTCGGGCGCCGGCGTGCCGGAAGCGTCCTTCGGGTCGATGTTGGCCGCATTCTTGAGCCGCGGGCGCGTCGGCAGGCCCATCACTTCAATGATGCCGGAATAGCGCACTTTGTCCTGAACGCCGAAGGCATCGCGCATGGAGCCTGCGACAACCTGCAGCTTGGCCTGATCCTGAGTGGAAAAGGCGACCAGCATCACGAAGAAGCTGACCAGCAGCCCCATCAAGTCGGCAAAGGTAACGAACCAGCCGTGACCGCCGCCGTGTGCCTCTCTACGCTTCGCCATGCTACGCTTTCACAATACGGAACGATTTAAGCGGCCAACGCCTCTGCTTCTTCCGCGCCGCCTTCACCATGGCGATGCTTCTCCGGCAGGTAAGCGAGTAACATCTCGCGCACCAACGTGGGGCTCTTGGCTTCGCGGATCATCAGGATGCCGTCGATGATCAGCGTGCGGTTAATCTCCTCGTCCACCAGCTTGAGATGCAATTTGTCCGCGATCGGCAGGCAGAACAGATTGGCAAGCGCGGCACCATAGAAGGTCGCCAGCAGCGCGCCGGCCATGAAGGGCCCGAGCTTTGAGGGATCGGTCATGTTGGCAAACATCTGAACCATGCCGATCAGGGTACCGATCATGCCGAAAGCCGGCGCGCAATCTCCGATGGCGCGATAAATCTTCTGCCCTTCGTCGAGATGGGTGAGAAAGTTGTCGCGGTCGCGCTCGAGATTGTCGCGGATGAAGGACACGTCATAGCCGTCGGCGACGTAGCGGACGCCTTTGGCGAGGTAGGGATCGTCGATTTCGACCTTCTCGAGGCCGATCGGTCCCTGCTTGCGGGCGATTTCGGCAAGCCCCGCGAGCTCGTCGACCAATTCGCGCTGGGTCATGCGGCGCATCGTGAAGGCGAACTTGGCGCCGAGCGGCAGGCCATGGAAGATGGAAGCAAGCGGGAAGCGGATCAGCGTGGCGGCGAAGGAGCCGCCGAAGATCACGATGAACGCATGCTCGCTGACGAACATGTGCAGATCGCCGCCCATCATGATCACGACGCCGACCACGGCGACGCCGCACAGCAGCCCTAGACCTGTCGCAATATCCATGACTTCAACCCCACCGACGCCAACTCAACCGCGGAGAACCGTCTCCACGTGTGACCCTAGACGGGCGCCGTTAAGGGGCGGTAAAGGCTAACCGTTGGTGAAGGGTAATTCGCGGCGAGAGGATCGTCGGCCCCGGTGACCGGGACCGAAAATGTTGTAAAAGTCGGCCCAACGGGCGCTGGCGGTACGTCAGCGGTTAATGACCCCTTAAAATGCGGAGGAACGAACTATGCGTGAGATCGGGCATTTCATCGGCGGCAAGGAGATAAAGGGGACCTCCGGGCGCTTCGGCGACGTTTTCGATCCCAATACTGGCGAGGTGCAGGCCAAGGTGGCGCTCGCCAAGCATTCCGAGGTCGAGCATGCCATCGCCACCGCGGAAGCCGCGCAGCCGGCCTGGGGCGAGACCAACCCGCAGCGGCGCGCCCGCGTGATGATGAAATTCCTCGAGCTCGCCAACAAAGACTACGAGAACCTCGCCAAGCTGTTGTCCGCCGAGCACGGCAAGACGGTCCCCGACGCGCGCGGCGACGTGCAGCGCGGGCTGGAGGTGGTGGAATTCGCCTGCGGCATTCCGCACCTGATGAAGGGCGAGTACACCGAGGCCGCCGGCCCCGGCATCGACCTCTACTCCATGCGCCAGCCGCTCGGGGTCGTGGCCGGCATCACGCCGTTCAACTTCCCGGCCATGATCCCCTTGTGGAAGGCGGCGCCGGCGCTGGCCTGCGGCAATGCCTTCATCCTCAAGCCGTCCGAGCGCGACCCGTCGGTGCCGATGCGCATTGCCGAGCTGTTCCTCGAAGCCGGTCTGCCGGAAGGCGTGCTCAACGTCGTCAACGGCGACAAGGAAGCGGTGGACACCATCCTCAACGACCGGCGCATCCAGGCGATCGGCTTTGTCGGCTCATCGGCCATTGCGGAGTACATCTACGCCACCGGCTGCGCCAATGGGAAACGCGTGCAGTGCTTCGGCGGCGCCAAGAATCATATGATCGTCATGCCCGACGCCGATATGGATCAGGCCGTCGACGCGCTGATCGGTGCCGGTTACGGCTCCGCCGGCGAACGCTGCATGGCGATTTCGGTCGCCGTGCCGGTCGGCCAGAAGACCGCCGACGCATTGATGGAGAAACTGATCCCGCGCGTCGAGAGCCTGAAGATCGGTCCCTCGCACGACGACAAGGCCGACTACGGTCCGCTGGTGACGCAGGCCGCGCTCAATCGGGTCCGTGATTATGTCGACATCGGCATCAAGGAAGGCGCCAAGCTCAAAGTCGACGGCCGCGACTTCAAGATGCAGGGCTACGAGAAGGGCTTCTTCATGGGCGGCTGTCTGTTCGACGACGTCACGCCCGACATGAAGATCTACAAGGATGAAATCTTCGGCCCGGTGCTGTCGGTGGTGCGCGCCAAGGACTACGACGAAGCGGTGCGGCTGCCGACCGAACACGAATACGGCAACGGCGTCGCCATCTTCACCCGCGACGGCGACACCGCGCGCGACTTCTGCAAGCGCGTCGAGGTCGGCATGGTGGGCGTGAATTTCGCGATCCCCGTTCCACTCGCCTACTACACATTCGGCGGCTGGAAGCGTTCCGGCTTCGGCGATCTCAACCAGCACGGACCGGACTCGATCCGCTTCTACACCAAGACCAAGACCGTGACGTCGCGCTGGCCCAAGGGTCTCAAGGAAGGCGCGCAGTTCGTGATCCCGACCATGAAGTGAGGGCAAAGACTTGGGGATGAGACTGGCCTGGAGCACCGCAAGCTTGCTCACGGTCCTGTCGTTGGCCCTGCTCTGCGCGGAATGCGCAAACGAGCAGCGTGCGGCTCCGACCGCCGCTCCGCCGAAGCTCGACATGGACGGCCGCTGGGTCCTGGCGGCACCCAACGCGCCTACGTGCGGGATGGTGTTCGAAAGTGCCGCGGACGGGATGCAAGGCACCGTCACACCTGACGGCGGCTGTCCGGGGGAGCTTTACACGAGCCGCCAATGGCAACTCGCACAGGGACAGCTTACGATCAACGACCGTGACGCTCGGCCGCTGGCCCAATTCACATTTGCCGGTAACCAGTTCAAGGGGCAAACCAGCGACGGCTTGCCGGTGACGCTGCGACACTAACCGAAGAGAACACCATGGCCGAATACCAACTTTATTGTTTCGCCCAGTCCGGCAATGCCTATCGCGCCGCGTTGATGCTCAACCTGATCGGCGCCGACTGGAAACCGGTCTGGTACGACTTTTTCGGCGCGGCGCCTCAGCGCACGCCGGGGTTTCGCGACGCCGTCAACGAGATGGGCGAAGCACCGGTGCTGGTGCATGGCGACAAGAAGCTCAGCCAGTCCGGCGTGATCCTCACTTATCTTGCGCGCCGGTCGGGAAAATTCCTGCCCAAGAACGAAGACGACGAGCTTGAGTCCCTGCGCTGGATCATCTTCGACAACCAGAAGGTCAACGGCTTTCTTGGTCCCTATCGATTCTTGAAGAATTTCGCGCCCAAGCCCGCCGATCCGGCAGTGATGGACTTCATGAAAGGCCGCATTGACGGTGCGCTCGCCATCGTCAACAAGCGCCTCACCGGTCGGCCGTTCCTGGTAAGCGATGAGCCGACGATCGCCGACATTTCGATGACGGCGTATCTGTATTACCCGCCCGAGGAATTCGGCTTCGATATCGCCAAGGAGCATCCGGCCATCGGCGCCTGGCTCGAGCGCATCAAGGCGCTGCCCGATTGGGGCCATCCTTACGATTTGATGCCGGGCTATCCATTCGGCTCGAAGCCGGCGGACGCGGAAAAGGCGTAGTCGAAAAATTTAGTTCAGGCGCGCCGGACGTTCATCATCGTCGTCGCCGGCAAGATTTGGCGAATCAAGACCCGGCGCTTCATGCGCGAGCGGCGCGTCCGTTGGCGCGGTGCCCTCGCCTGTAGCGGCCTCCGCATCCTTGCGCTTGTATTCGTTGTACGACCACCAGCCGAGCGGCAGGCAGGCGAGATAAGCAACCGTGCCGGCGGCAAGCACTTCCCACGGATAACTGATGAGCAGCGCGAAAAACAACACCACCACCACGAAGACCGGCAAAACCATTTCCGGCGGTACGCGTTTTCCGACCCTCTTGCCGGAGAACACCGGCAGGCGCGACACCATCAACAGCGCAATCAGCAGCGTGTAGAAAAACGTCAGCCACACCACGACCAAGCCGGTCGGCACGCCGAGTTGATCGAGATAGATCGGCAGCAACACCGTGATAGCGCCGGCCGGCGCCGGAATGCCGGTGAAGAAGTTGCCCGCCCAAGCCGGTTTGTTGGGCTCGTCGAGCATGACGTTGAAGCGCGCCAGACGAAGCCCGGCACAGATCGCAAATACCAGCGCCACGATCCAGCCCGCCGACTTCAGTTCGTGCAAGCCCCAGAAGTAGAGGATCAGCGCCGGCGCTACGCCGAAATTGACGAAGTCCGCCAGGCTGTCGAGCTCGGCGCCGAAGCGCGACGTGCCCTTGAGCATGCGGGCAACACGGCCGTCGATGCCATCGAGCAGCGCGGCGAAGACGATCGCGGCAAGAGCCAATTGAACGCTGTGTTCGACCGCCATGCGAATGGCGGTTAACCCCGCGCAGAGCGCGAGCAGCGTGATCAGGTTGGGCACCAAGGTGCGCACCGGGATCGCCTTGAAACGGCGCGGGCGCGACGGCGGCGGTGCGGGATCGAGCGGCTGGAAAACCATGAGCGGCAATATAGAGGTTTGCAGTCGCCCGCGCCACGTCGCTCGAAAAATGCCACAAGGCGCGTTAAGGACTATGACAAAACGCGCCTAGCCGGTGCGAAACGTTCGCCCCGCATCGGCCTGGCGCAGGTCGGCGAGCACGGTTTCACCGGCAATCGAGGCCTGCCCGATCGCGACCAAAGGCGTCGTGGCCGCCGGCAGATAAACGTCGAGCCGCGAGCCGAAGCGAATCATGCCGAAACGTTCGCCCGCGCCGATCGCCTGGCCGGCGCGCGCGACACAGACGATTCGGCGGGCCACCAGACCTGCGATCTGCACTACGGCAACGTGGATATCGCCGGCTTTTATCACAAGCGAATTGCGTTCGTTGTCGGCGCTTGCCTTGTCGAGATCGGCGTTGAAGAACTTGCCTGGCTGATAGACGATTTTTTCGATCTGCCCCGCAACCGGACTGCGATTCACGTGGCAGTCGAACACGCTCATGAAGATGGAAATGCGCAGTAAGGGGGTCGCGCCGAGGCCGAGTTCGTGCGGGGGCGCGGCGGTCGTGATCTGGCTCACCCGCCCGTCGGCCGGGGTCACCACAAGTCCTTCTCGCACCGGCGTCACGCGCGGCGGATCGCGAAAGAAATAGATGCACCACAAAGTCGCCAGCGTGCCAAGCCAGCCGAGCGGCGTCCAGATCCAGAACAGCACGAGGCTGACGAGCGCGAACACACCGATGAAAGGATAACCCTCCGGCGTGATCGGAACGAATTGAGAGCGGATCGAATCGTATATCGACATCGTTCGTCCTTACTCTGCCGCGTCGGCTGGCACGTCAACCGGCTGCACGTCGCGCTCGACGGCGAGATCGTCTTCGACCGGCGGCGGATTGCGGTTTGGCGCCGCCGACGCTTCGCCGGCCAAAGCGAGCTTCTCGCGCGCTTCTTCCGCTTCGCGCTGGCGATTCCACATACTGGCGTAAAGGCCTTGCTTGGCGAGCAGATCATAATGCGTGCCGCGCTCGACGATCTCGCCCTGGTCGAGCACGATGATCTCGTCGGCGCCGACGATGGTCGAAAGCCGATGCGCGATCACCAAGGTTGTGCGGCCGGTGGAGACGCGATCGAGCGCATCCTGGATTTCTTTTTCGGTGTGGCTGTCGAGTGCGGAGGTCGCCTCGTCGAGTAGCAGAATTGGCGGACCTTTGAGAATGGTGCGCGCGATGGCGACGCGCTGCTTCTCGCCGCCGGAAAGCTTCAGGCCGCGCTCACCGACTTCCGTGTCATAACCCTTGGGCGCCATTCGGATGAATCCGTCGATCTGCGCCAAGCGCGCCGCCTCTTCCACTTCTTTATCCGTCGCTTTCCATCGGCCGTAGCGGATGTTGTAGCGGATGGTATCGTTGAACAACACGGTGTCCTGCGGCACCATGCCGATCGCCCGGCGCAGCGATGTCTGCGTGACGCGCGCGATGTCCTGATCGTCGATCGTGATGCGGCCGCCGGAGAGATCGTAAAACCGATAGATAAGCCGAGAGATGGTCGACTTGCCGGCGCCGGATGGCCCGACCACCGCAACCGTCCGACCGGCGGGCACGTCGAAGGAAATGCCCTTGAGAATGGGACGACCCGGCTCATAAGCGAACGAGACATTTTCGAAGCGAATGGCGCCGTTTGCGACATTCAATGGAGCCGCGCCCGGCACGTCCTTGATCTCGGGCTCGCGGCTCAATATCGAGAACATGATCTCAATATCGGTGACCGCCTGCTTGATCTCGCGATATACCATGCCCATGAAATTAAGCGGCTGGTAGAGCTGAATCATCATGGCGTTGATCAGCACGAAGTCTCCGACGGTCTTGCTGCCGGCCTGAACTTCGGTGGCGCACAGCACCATCACGGCGGAAAGTCCGAGCGTGAAGATCACCACCTGCCCCGCATTGAGGATGGTGAGCGAGGTGTAGGACTTGACGCTGGCGTCCTCATAGCGTGCCATCGAGTGGTCGTAGCGCGCGGCCTCGCGCTCTTCCGCGTCGAAATACTTCACGGTCTCGTAGTTGAGCAGCGAATTGATCGCCTTCACGTTGGCGTCGGTGTCGCTGTCGTTCATCTTGCGGCGGATGCCGATCCGCCATTCGGTAGCGTTGTAGGTGTACACCATGTATAGCGCGATCGTGCACAGGATCGCGACGACATAGCGCCAGTCGAAGTGCCACATCAGCACGACGATGATCAGCGAAACTTCGATGATCGTCGGCGCAAGCTGCAGGATCACCATGCGCACGATGGTCTCGATGGCGTTGCGGCCGCGCTCGAGTACGCGCGTCAAGCCGCCGGTCTTGCGCTCGAGATGGAAGCGCAACGACAAATCGTGCATGTGCACGAAGGTGCGGTAGGCAAGCCTGCGCACCGCATGCATCGCCACCTTGGCAAACACCGCGTCGCGGCTTTGCGTCAGCGCCGCCATCACGACACGCATGCCACCATAGGCGAGCGTCATGGTGATCGGCGCGGCCACCACCCAACCGAACCAGCCCGGTTGCGGCACGCCGCCCTGGCCGGCGAGCGCATCGGTTGCCCATTTGTAGGTGAACGGCACCGCGATTGTGGCAAGCTTTGCCATCAGCAACAGCACCATAGCGCCAAGCACACGCAGCTTCAGATCGCGTCGGTCCGACGGCCAGATATAGGGCCACAGGTGAACGAGCGTCGCCAGAAGCGCCCCGCCGCTGGCGGAAACGGGCTGGTCGCTTTCGGATGCGCGATGGTGGTGATGGTGGCTCATTCGGGTCCGCACTGGGCGGGGCGAAACGGCCGCCGCCAGGGCCTTCATATAGGCGGTTTTTTATCGGTGTTCACCCTCACGCCCCTCCAAAGTGTGGTTTCAACAAGGGAATTCGCGTCTTGACGGCGCAGGCGACCCAGCGCACATGCTTGCCCATGAATAAAATCGAAAAAGTCGGCGGAATCCGCAGAATCTGCGTGTACTGCGGCTCCGGACCGGGGACCGATCCGGCCTACATTCAAGCGGCTAAAGCCTTCGGCAAAACCCTTGCCGCGAACGGCATCGGGCTCGTCTATGGCGGCGGCGGTGAAGGCCTGATGGGCGAAGTCGCCAATGCCGTGCTTTCCAATGGCGGCGAAGTGACCGGCATCATCCCCGAGTTTCTGGTGGTGCGCGAGCACGCGCACAAGCGCGTGCCAAACCTGATCGTCACGCGCGACATGCACGAGCGCAAACAAAAGATGTTCGAGATGGCGGATGCCTTCGTCGCCCTGCCTGGCGGTGTCGGCACGCTTGAAGAAATCGTCGAGCAGATGACCTGGGCTCAACTCGGCCAGCACAGAAAGCCGATCCTGCTCGCCAACATCGCCGGCTTCTGGCAACCGCTGTGCGCCCTGCTCGATCATATGAAGGCGCTGCAATTCATCCGCAGCCAATTCAGCTTCGATCTCCTGGTTGCCGACACGGTGGACGACATTTTACCAATGTTACAACGTGCGGTCGCAGCGATGTCTGAATCCACCAAAGAAATGAGCCGCGCCGACACCGGGCGGCTTTAACTATTTTACGGCAACAAACGTCACCGCCTCGATGCGGTTGCCGTCGGTGTCGCTAATGAAGGCGGCATAGTAGCCGTCACCGTGATGCGGCCTATACCCCGGTGCACCGTCGCTCGCCCCGCCGGCCGCCAGCGCCTCGGCGTGGAAGGCATCGACAATTTCGGTAGTGCGCGCGCGCAAGCAGACATGCGCGCCGCTGTCGGCGGCAACGGTCGCCATATCCGAACGAAGGTTAAGCCAGAGTTCGGGATACGTCTTGCCGAAGCCGACCGTGGCGGCCCGCGTCTCAAGCCGCACGAAACCGAGTGGCGTCAGGACACGTTCATAGAACGTGGCGGCAGCCGCAAGATCGCGCACGGCGATGGAGATATGATCGATCATGACGATATCTCACGCTGGCGCGCCGGACTTCACCAGCTTGTAGACGATCGAATCCATCAACGCCTGAAACGACGCGTCGATAATGTTGGGCGAGACGCCGACCGTGGTCCAGTGTTCGCCGGCCTCGTCTTCGCTCTCGATTAAAACACGGGTGACCGCCTCGGTACCGCCGTTGAGGATACGCACGCGGTAATCGGTGAGCTTGAGCCCATCGATATATTTCTGGTACTTGCCGAGATCCTTGCGCAACGCTTGATCGAGGGCGTTGACCGGGCCGTTGCCTTCCGCCGCCGAGATCGTGTCCTCATTGCCGACCTTGACCTTTACCACCGCCATGGTGACGGTGACACGCTCTCCTTTAGCATTGTAGCGCTGCTCGACATTGACGTCGAAACGGGTGACATCGAAATAGTTCGGCACTTTGCCCAGGGTGCGCCGCGCCAGCAGTTCGAACGATGCGTCCGCCGCTTCATAGGCGTAGCCGATCGCCTCGCGTTCCTTGACGATCTCCAGCAGGCGGCCGATGCGCGCGTCGTCCTTCTCGACCTGTAGGCCGATACGCTCAAGCTCGGAGAGCACGTTGGAGCGGCCCGCTTGTTCCGACACCAGCACGCGGCGGCGGTTGCCGACGGTTTCGGGCGCGACGTGCTCGTAGGTCGCCGGATCCTTCAGAATCGCCGACGCATGGATCCCGGCCTTGGTGGCGAACGCGCTTTCGCCGACGTAAGGCGCGTGCCGGTCGGGGGCGCGGTTGAGCCGCTCGTCGAGCGCGTGCGACACATGCGCGAGCTTTTTCATCGCCGCGTCTGGCACGTTGATCTCGAAGGCGTCGGAAAATTCCTTTTTTAGTTTCAGCGTCGGAATGAGCGAAATGAGATTGGCGTTGCCGCAGCGCTCGCCGAGACCGTTGAGCGTGCCCTGGATCTGGCGAGCGCCGGCGCGCACCGCGGCGAGCGAATTGGCGACCGCCTGCTCGGTGTCGTTGTGCGCATGGATGGCGACATGGTCGCCGGGGATGACCTTGCACACCTCGCCGACGATCTTTTCGACTTCGTGCGGCAGCGTGCCGCCATTGGTGTCGCACAGCACGACCCAGCGCGCGCCTTCGTCATAGGCGGCTTTGGCGCAGGCGAGCGCGTAGTTCGGGTTTGCCTTGTAGCCGTCGAAGAAGTGCTCGCAATCGAGCAGCACTTCCCTACCCTTTGCTTTCGCGGCTTTCACGCTGTCGCGGATGGATGCGAGGTTTTCTTCGTCCGTCGTCTCCAGCGCCACCTTGACGTGATAGTCCCATGACTTGGCGACGAAGCAGATAGCGTCGGCCTTCGCATCGAGCAGCGCGGCCAACCCCGGATCGTTGGAGGTCGAGCGGCCCGGCCGCCGCGTCATGCCGAAGGCGGTGAAGGTCGTGTGCAGGCCGCGGTCTTTCGCGAACAATTCGGTATCCGCCGGGTTGGCGCCCGGATAGCCGCCTTCGACATAATCGATGCCGATCTCGTCGAGCATGCCGGCAATCGCCAGCTTGTCGGCGAGCGTAAAATCGACGCCGTTGGTCTGTGCGCCGTCGCGCAGCGTGGTATCGAAAAGATAAAGCCGTTCTTTGGCCATAACCGCGTTCACCACAAATAATAGTTAGCCGCCAAGGCGATGGCGACGACGATCGCAACACAGGCGGCAATGATATGGTGTCGTTTCATGGCGTTTCCTTCAGGCGCGGCGTCTGCGGGACATGGCCCCTCACGACTTCCAATAGAAGAGATAGAGCGCAAGCAGCACCGCGCCTGCCAGCACAGCAAATTTGAGCACGATGTAATAGAGCCAGTGACGCGGGAACGGCGTGTCGGGTTTTTTCATGACGGCTTTCCTGCGGCGAGTTGTTTCTGCAACGTGGTGTTGGCGAGCCATTCGCCGGCGACGGTGACGGTGTTGCGCTGCTGGGCGACATAGCCGCGCTTCTCGAAGAAGCCGCGCGCCGTATCGCTGGCGTCGACGGATAACTTTTCGGCGCCGCGCGCGCCTGCGAGCTTTTCCAGCGCGTCGATGAGCATGGCGCCAACGCCCTGCCCGGCCACCGCCGGGTGCACATAGAGCATGGCAATCTTGTCCCTGCCGGCGAGCGAGGCAAAGCCGACGGCCGACCCTTGCAGGGTGGCGATCAAGGTCAGTTGCTTGCCGAACTTGCCGCCGAATTCGGCCTCGTCCTCGGCGGCGGAGGCCCAGGCCACCTGCTGCGCCTCGCTGTAATCGTCGGCCGTTAATTCGCTGATCGACGCGCGGAAGATTTCCGCAAGGATAGGCACATCCTCGGCAAGGAAGGGGCGCATGGCAAGCTTGGGGTTCGCGGTTGCCATCAGCGCGCGACCTCCCAGGTGGTGCCGTCCTTGGAGTCCTTCAGCACGACGCCCATGGCGGCGAGTTCGTCGCGAATGCGGTCGGATTCGGCGAAATTCTTGGCCTTGCGCGCGGCCGAACGGGCTTCGATCAGACTCGTCACCTTGACTTCATCCACGTCCACGATCGCACGGCGCGGATTCGCCTGCATGAACTTGCGCCGCGATTGTCCCATCACGCCAATGAGCATGCCCGATGCCCTGAGTGTCCGCTTCAGCTCAACTTCCGCCGAGCCCCGAATTTCTCCCGCAAGGCGGTGAAGCTGAGTCAACGCATTCGGCGTATTCAGGTCGTCGCAAAGCGCGCCGACGAAGTCGGCATCCGGCGTCCCGCTCGAGTTGGTCTCATCGCCGATGATGTCGTACCAGCCATCCAATACCTTCGCGCTTTCTTCCAGGCCCTTCAAAGTCCAGTCGATCGGCTGGCGATAGTGCGTGCGCAGCATATTGAAGCGCAGCACTTCACCCGGCCAATCGGCTCGCAATTCATGAATGGTGACGAAATTTCCGGCCGACTTGGCCATCTTCTCGCCTTCCACCTGCAGGAAGCCGTTGTGCATCCAGTAGTTCGCCATCACCTTGCTATGAAAGGCACAGCGCGACTGCGCGATCTCGTTCTCGTGATGCGGAAAGACGAGATCGATGCCGCCGCCGTGGATGTCGAAGGTCTCGCCGAGATGCTTCCAGGCCATGGCCGAGCATTCGATGTGCCAGCCAGGCCGCCCCGGCGTCTTGATCTCGCAGGGTGACGGCCAGGACGGCTCGCCCGGCTTCGACGGCTTCCACAGCACAAAGTCGGTCGGCTCGCGCTTATAAGGCGCCACTTCAACGCGCGCGCCGGCCACCATCTCGTCGAGCGAGCGGCGCGACAGCTTGCCGTAATCGGGCATGGCCGCGACATTGAACAGCACATGATCTTCGGCCACGTAGGCGCAACCGGCCTTCACCAGCCGCTCGATGATCTCCTTCATCGCGTCGATGTGTTCGGTCGCGCGCGGCTCGACCGTCGGCGGCAGACAGCCGAGAGCCGCCACATCGTCGTGGAAATTCTTGTAGGTTTCTTCCGTCAATTCTCGAATTGAAACGCCGCGCTCGGCCGCCCGTGCGTTGATCTTGTCGTCGACGTCGGTGATGTTGCGCACATAAGTGACGTGTTCGGCGCCGTAGATGTGGCGCAAAAGCCGGAACAGCACGTCGAACACAATGACGGGACGCGCATTGCCGATATGGGCGAAGTCGTAGACCGTCGGCCCGCACACATACATGCGCACGCGTGCGGGATCGATCGGGGCAAACACCCGCTTCTCGCGCGTCAGCGTATCGTAAAGCTTGAGCTCCATTGAACGAACACCCATCGGCCCCGCTGGCCGGGCGTCCTGAGCTCTCGAACTGGAGAAAAGACGGCCGCAGCCAGCGTTTGGCGCTAGCGAATAATCTCCCGGCAAATGCCGCAGATATGGTTAAGGCCCGTCATTGGCCGGCACAATGATGAGTTGGGTGGAGGCCGTCAAGGGGCGCCCGCAAACGTCGCTAACCCCCCGCAAACGGGCGCCCGGACGAAACTTAAGCGGCCCTTAACGCTTTTGCTCCAATTCTCAAGACCGGCGTCGGGGACGCGCCTTCATCAAGAAGCGGGCACAACCATGCGCACACTCGTGGTCAGTCTTGCCGCCATTCTGTGCCTCTGCCTTGTTCACGCGGCACAGGCCGAACGGCGCATGTTCATTATCGGCACCGATACCGGGGGCTACGGCATCGACCGCTGTCTTGCCGCAGGCAACAAATGCGGCGCGGCTGCCGCCAATGCCTATTGCCGCGGCCATCAGTTCGCGACCGCCGCTTCCTATCGCAAGGTCGACCGCGACGACGTCACCGGCGCGATCCCCGCTGCCGAAAGCTGCCAGGGCAACCGCTGCGACGATCTGGTGGCGATCATCTGCACGCGCTAGCCGCGTAGCGCGATAGTGCCGCACCGCGCCCGCGCTCCGGCTGGGCGCTTTTTTTTGTGACTTAGAACTCCCGCCCGATCAGCGCGTCGACCGACACCGAGCCGCCACCGCGCACCAGAAAATGGAAGACGACGATCGCCCAGAACAACGGGTATTCGATGCCGCGGTTTTCCCAGTGGAAGCCGAACTGCCAATGATAGGTGACGATGGCGATGACGAGGAAGCCGATAATCGGCACCGCCACCAGCCGCGTCAAAAAGCCGAGCGCGAGACAGACGCCGCAAACGAATTCCACGATCCCGACCAGATAGGCGAAAAACAGCGGATTGCCGAAGCCGACGCTGCCCAGAAACTTGGCCGCGGTCTGGGTGTTGCCGAACAGAATCGGATAGCCGTGGATGGCAAGCGAGCCACCCGCCACCAGCCGGATGAGCAGCTCGGTGATGGGTGCAAGCGCGCCATAAAAGCGCCCCAAGCTGGGTAAAACGAGACGCTGTGCCTGTTCCATAGCGATTCCCCGTTGTCTGTGCGCCAGCCTAACACGGCGGCGCCACCCCCCGAGGAAACGTGGGCTCATGCCCGCTTTGCCAACCCAACAAAGGTGCCTGAAATGTACGTCCTGCTGCTCAGCTTCCCGGGGACCATTCTGGTGGTGAGATTCGAGGCTGCGGGACCCCTTTCGCGCCGATTGGCGGCGTTGCGGACTTGGCCGTCCGAAAATAATTTCCCGTCAAACCAATAGCTTGGAATATTTCTAATCGTCATTGATTGCGGCCGCAACTTACGCCAAAATTCTGGCATTACGCGTGAGAGTTCGGCCGTCTAGAAGGGCCGCGCGCCTGCCCATCAAGAACCGCGGACCGCCCGATGACCGACCAAAGTGCACAAAAAGCAGCGAGTCACGCGAGTGCGAACTCGGCGGCGTTGAAACTCGACGAATTCCTGCCCTACCGCCTCAATGTCTGTTCCAGCCTGGTCACGCAGGCGCTGTCGCGCATTTATGCCGAACGCCACCGCATGGGCGTGCCGGAATGGCGGGTGCTGGTCACTTTGGGCGAAGTCGGCCCCATGACAGCCAAGGCGATCGGCCTGCATACCCACATGCATAAAACCAAGGTCTCGCGTGCGGTCGCGTTGCTCGAGCGCCGCAAGGTGATCTCCCGCAAGATTAACCGCGCCGACCTGCGCGAGGCCTTCTTGTCGCTGACGCCTGCCGGTCAGCAGGTTTATGACGAATTGGCGCCGATGGCGCTGGAGTTCGTGCGCCAGTTGATGGACACGGTCGACGACGCAGACCGGGCGGCGCTCGATCGGGCCCTAACCAAGTTGATCGCGCGCTCGGTACAACTTGCAGAGGGTGTCGTCACCGCCTCCGCAACGCGTTAGACTGTCGGTAGCACCAGCCGGAATTTCATCCCTTGAAGCTCTATTCATACTTCCGATCGTCGGCCGCTTATCGCGTGCGCATCGCGCTCAATCTCAAGGGCCTGCCCTATGAGATGACGTCCATTCATCTCACCAAAGACGGCGGCCAGCAACGCAGGCCCGACTTCGTCGTCATCAATCCGCTGATGCGCGTGCCGGCGCTCGCTCTGTCGTCGGGCGACGTGCTCACGCAGTCACTGGCCATTATCGAATATCTTGACGAGATCGCGCCGGAGCCCCCGCTCCTGCCTGCCGATGCGCTTGCGCGCGCGCATACGCGCGCCATCGCGCAGATCGTCGCCTGTGATATTCATCCGCTCAACAATCTGGTCGCGCTTCAGTATCTCAAGAACCAGTTGAAACACGAGCAATCGGATGTCGACGCCTGGTATCATTTTTGGGTCACCCAGGGCTTCAAGGCGATCGAAGCGATGATCGAACCGGGCCCTTTCGCCTGCGGTGCGCATGTGACGCTCGCCGATATCTGCCTGGTGCCGCAGGTGTTCAATGCCCGCCGGTTCAAGGTTCCGCTCGACGCCTTCCCGAGAATCGTCTCGGTGGAGGCCGCCTGCCAAAAGCTTCCCGCCTTCGACAAGGCGCGGCCCGAAAATCAGCCCGATGCGGAGTGACGCAGGCACTTCCGCCTGCTAGACCGCCAGCCCGCGCCCCCTTTCCGAACACAAACGCAATTGCTGTGACAGATAGCGAGACCCTCAGTGCGCCGGCGGCCGGCGGCAACGTCGCTCACGCCGTCCTCTGGATGGTCGGCGCGCTGCTCTCGTTTTCGACCCTGGCGGTCTCCGTCCGCGAACTGGCGCATGCGGGCCTCAGTATTTTCGAGATCCTGGCAGTGCGCAGCGGCGGTGGGTTGTTGATCCTGATCGCCTTTCTCATCGTACGCGCCGATTTGCTAATTCAGATACGCCCGCGACGCATGAGGCTCAATTTGGTGCGCAATGTCGTGCACTTCGCTTCGCAATATCTTTGGGCGTTGAGCCTGACCTTGTTGCCGCTCGCCATGGTGTTCGCACTCGAATTCACCATGCCCGCATGGACCGCATTGCTCGCGGTTTGGCTCCTGAGCGAACGGATGACGGCGAGCCGCGCCGGTGTTGTGGTCATGGGATTGATCGGCGTGCTCGTGATCTTGCGCCCTGGTCTGACCAGCTTTAATCCGGCGGCGCTCCTCGTCCTCCTGGCAGCCTTCGGTTACGCCATCACCATGATTGCAACCAAGCAACTCACCATGAGCGAAACCACTTTCGGCATCGTGTTTTGGATGATGGCGATCCAGCTCCCGCTCTCATTGATCGGTACCGACCCGCACGCCTTTTCCCAGTTGGGCTTTCACCATATTCTTCCCCTTCTCGGGGTCGCCATTGCCGGAATATTGGCACATTACTGCCTCAGCAACGCCTTCCGTGCCGGCGATGCCACGCTGGTGGTCCCCATGGATTTCATACGCGTTCCGCTGATCGCGGTGGTCGGCTGGGCGCTTTACGGCGAACGGGTCGATAGCTACGTGTTTCTCGGCACCCTGATCATCATCGTCGGCGTGCTCTGGAACCTACAATCAGAGACCGCCCGGACGCGTTAAATAGCCATCCTCGCGCTGCCATAATTCGGGAGCTAGAATAGAGCCTATGAGGGGAGTCGCCTTAACCTTGCTTGCCGCCGCGGCCGCCTTGGCGCCCGCAGGAAGCGGCTTTGCGCAATCGCAGAACCCCGCCTGCCAGCGGCTGGAAGCGCAGCTGTCCTCGCTCGACCGCGGCAATGCCGACCCCACCCGCGCCGGGCAAATTCGCAACGCCGAGGACTCGGTCAACCGGCAGCAATTCGAGGTCGACAAGCTGGTCGCCCAACAGCGCAACCTCGGCTGCGGAAACATCGGCTTCTTCTCGATTTTCATCAACCAGCCGCCGCAATGCGGTTCGCTCAATCGTCGTATCGAGGAACAGCGCGATACCCTCGACCGCATGCAAAACCGGCTCCAGCGGCTGCAAGGCGGCACGACCGAACGCGCGTCACAACGCCAGTCGCTCCTGATTGCGCTCGCCGACAACGGTTGCGGCCAGCAGTACCGTGCGGCCGCGCGCGCCGGCCAGCAAGGTGGCTTTTTCGACCGGCTGTTCGGCGGCGGCAACGTCTTCACCTCGCAGCCCGGCGCCATGGGCGGCACATTCCGCACCGTCTGCGTACGCACGTGCGACGGCTACTATTTCCCGATTTCATTTGAGACCACGCCCGACCACTTCCGCGCGGACGAACAAGCCTGTCAGCACTTATGCCCGGCGACGGACGCTCAACTCTTTACCTACCACAACCCAGGCGAGGAAGTTGGACAGGCCGTTTCGCTCAACGGCCGGCTCTACACCGAACTTCCAACCGCATTTCAATATCGCAAAGCGCTCGTTCCGAGTTGCAGTTGCCGCCGGCCGGGCGAGAGTTGGCTCGAGGCGCTGCAGGCGAATGGCCCCGATACCACACTCGCGCCCGGTGACGTCGTTGTGACCGACCACAACGCCAACCCCTCACCGCAGCAACCTGCCGCCAAACAGGACCAGGCCGGCCAGAAAGACAAAACGGCCCCGGCGCAATCGATGGTCGAAGCGCCAGGCGAGATCGACAAGACAAAGCGCAAGGTACGCGCGGTCGGACCGACCTTCATTCCGCAGCACTAGGCCGCAGAAGTCACCGCCGACACGCTAGTAGTCGACGGCCTCGCTCTTGGCCGGCTTGCCTTTGACCAGAGATGTATCGGGTGCGGGCGGCGGCGTGCCGGGATCACGGAAGCGGTTGGTGATGGGATAACGCCTGTCGCGCCCAAAATTCTTCAGCGTCACCTTCACCCCCGGCGCGGCCTGACGGCGCTTGTACTCCGCGATGTTGAGCATGCGTTCGACCCGCATGACGATTTCACGATCGAAACCCGCAGCAACGATGGCCACCACCGGCTCCTCGCCCTCCACCAGCCGCTTAAGGATCGGATCAAGCACAGCATAAGGCGGCAGCGAGTCCTCGTCCTTCTGGTCTTCGCGCAACTCCGCGCTCGGCGCGCGCGTGATGATGTTTTCCGGGATCACCCGCCCGTCGGGGCCCATCGCGCCCTTAGGCTTCCATGAATTGCGCAGCCGCGCGAGGCGAAACACTTCCGTCTTGTACAGATCCTTGATCGGATTGAAGCCGCCGTTCATGTCGCCATAAAGCGTGGCATAGCCAACCGACATTTCCGACTTGTTGCCGGTGGTCACCAGCATGAGATTGAACTTGTTGGAGATCGCCATCAGCGTCGTGCCGCGGGCGCGCGCTTGCAGGTTCTCCTCGGCCACATCACGCGGCAAGCCGGAAAACACAGGTTCCAGCACTTGTTCGAAACCTTCGACCGCCGCCGCAATCGGCAAGATCGTATAGTTGACGCCGAGCGCCTTGGCGCAGGCGGCGGCATCGTCGAGCGAAACCTGCGCCGTGTACTTGTAAGGCATCATAATGCAGCGCACGCGATCAGGCCCGAGCGCATCCACCGCCATCGCCGCGCACAATGCGGAGTCGATACCGCCGGACAGGCCGATCGCCACGCCGGGAAAGCCGTTCTTGTTGACGTAGTCGCGCAGGCCCAACACGCAGGCGGCATAGTCGGCTTCGTCGCCTTCAAGTGCGACGATCTTGGGACCATCGTCGCAACGCCAGGTATCGCCTTTGCGCTGCCAACGCGTGGTCACCACCGCCTCCTCGTAGGAGGCGAGCTGAAAGGCCAGCGAGCAATCGCCATTGAGAGCGAGCGAAGCGCCGTCAAACACGAGCTCGTCCTGACCGCCAACCTGGTTGGCGTAGATGAGCGGCAGCCCGCTTTCCTTGATGCGTGGCACGATCACGTTGAGCCGCTGGTCGGCGACACCATGCCGATAAGGTGAGCCGTTCAGCACCAGCAGGATCTCGCCGCCGGTTTCCGCGATGCATTCGACCGGCTCCGGCCCCCAGATGTCCTCGCAGACCGGCAGGCCGAGCCGCACACCGCGGAAATTGACGGGGCCAGGCATGGGGCCCTGCGCAAAGACACGCTTTTCATCGAAGACACCGTAGTTCGGCAGATCGACCTTGTAGCGCAGGCCGGTGATGGCGCCGCCGTCAAGCAACGCAGCCGCGTTGTAGAGCTTGCCCTCGTCCGGCCAAGGCGTGCCGACCACCAGTGCCGGGCCCTCGGATGCGGTCTCGCGCGCAAGCTGCTCGACCGCGGCGCGGCAGGCCGCCTGAAAAGCCGGTTTGAGCACGAGGTCTTCGGGCGGATAACCGGAAATATACAGTTCGGGAAAGACGACGAGGTCGGCGCCTTGGGCGGCGGCTTGCACGCGTGCGCGGCGTACGTTCTCCACATTGCCGGCGATATCGCCGACGGTGGCGTTGAGCTGCGCAACCGCAATCGCGAGCTTATCGACGGGGCGTGCGTTCATGTCGGGACAAGGTCTAGCGCCTGCCCTTTTCGGCGGCAATCGCCACGCCGGTCTGAGGAATAACTGCTATGCCCGCGCGGGGGCTAGAGCCCGGCCACCGCCGGCATCGGCACCGCCCGCCCGGCCCGCTCCTTCTTGAGCAGTTCTGCCAGCAGGAAGGCGAGATCGATCGCCTGTTCGGCATTGAGCCGCGGATCGCAGACCGTGTGATAGCGGTCGTTGAGATCGGCCTCGCTGATGGCGCGCGCGCCACCCGTGCATTCGGTGACGTTCTGCCCAGTCATCTCCAGATGCACACCGCCGGCATAGGTGCCTTCAGCCTGGTGCACCTCGAAGAAGCTCTTCACTTCCTTCAGAATCAGATCGAATGGCCGTGTTTTGTAGCCGCCGGCCGAGCTGATGGTGTTGCCGTGCATGGGATCGCACGACCAGACCACGATCTTGCCTTCGCGCTGCACCGCGCGAACCAACGCCGGCAAGTGATCGCCCACTTTCTCGGCGCCAAAGCGGCCGATCAGCGTCAGCCGTCCGGGCTCGTCGTCGGGATTGAGGATATCGATCAGGCGCAACAGATCGTCGGGCTTCAGCGAGGGACCGCATTTCAAACCGATCGGGTTCTTGATGCCGCGTGCGTATTCGATATGGGCGTGATCGTACTGGCGCGTGCGGTCGCCGATCCACAGCATGTGGCCGGTGGTGGCGTACCAGTCGCCTGTTGTCGAATCGACGCGCGTGAATGCCTGCTCGAAGCCGAGCAGCAACGCTTCGTGGCTGGTGTAGAACTCGGTGGTGCGCAGTTCGGGATGGCTCGCGAGATCGAGTCCGCAGGCCTGCATGAAACCGAGCGCCTCCGAAATGCGTTCCGACAACTCGACGTAGCGTCGCGATTGCGGCAAGTCCTTCACGAAGCCAAGCATCCATTGCCGCACGCTTGCCAAGTTGGCGTAGCCGCCTTGCGCAAAAGCGCGCAACAGATTGAGCGTCGCCGCCGCTTGCCGGTAGGCTTCGACCTGCCTGCGCGGATCGGGGGTGCGCGCTTCCGGCGCGAACGCGATGTCGTTGACGATGTCGCCCCGATAACTCGGCAGTTCCATGCCGTCGCGCTTCTCGGTCGGAGAAGACCGCGGTTTGGCGAACTGACCGGCGATGCGGCCGACCTTCACCACCGGTAACGCGGCGGCATAAGTGAGCACCACCGCCATCTGCAGGAACATGCGGAAGAAGTCGCGGATGTTATTCGGCCCATGTTCGGCGAAGCTTTCCGCACAGTCGCCGCCTTGCAGCAGGAAAGCCTGACCGGCCGCCACGCGCGCCAGCTGCTTTTTCAGGTTGCGCGCCTCGCCGGCAAAGACCAGCGGCGGAAAAGTTGCGAGCTGCTTCTCGACGTCGTCGAGTGCCCGCCGGTCCGGGTAATCCGGGACCTGCTGGATGGGCTTTGCGCGCCAGCTATCGGGCGTCCACCGTTCGGCCATTGCAGAAAACTCCACGCTTGGCCGGGGTTATACACGAGAGCCGGCACCTGCAACCAGATAGTCAAAAACAGCGGGTTTTGCCGGCTATTCGGCGGCGGCCCGGCCGTAGCTGACGGCTTTCTCGCGCATGGTCACCAGTTCCTCGGCGCCAGTCGGGTGCACCGCCATGGTGGCGTCGAAGTCGGCTTTGGTTGCGCCCATTTTTACGGCAATGCCGACGGCCTGGATCAATTCACCGGCGTCCGGCCCCGCAATATGGCAGCCGAGCACACGATCAGATAGGCCGTCGACAAGGAGCTTCATAAAGCAGCGGGTCTCGCGGCCCGACAGCGTCGCCTTCATCGGCCGGAACGAGGTCTTGTAGACGTCGACCTTGGCGCAGCGCTCGCGCGCCTGTGTTTCGGTGAGACCGATCACGCCAAGCTCGGGCTCGGAAAACACCGCCGTCGGCACGTTATCGTGGTCGACCGCGGTCGGCCTGCCGCCGTAGACGCTGTCGGCAAAGGCGTGACCCTCACGGATGGCCACCGGCGTGAGGTTGATTCGGTGGGTGACGTCGCCCACCGCGTAGATGCTTGGCACCGAGGTCTGCGAAAACTCGTTGACCGCAATGCCGCCGTGCTCAGCAATGATACAACCGACCTTGTCGAGCCCGAGCCCCATAACGTTCGGCCGCCGGCCGATCGCAAACATCACTTTGTCGGAGGTGATCGTGCTGCCGTCGGACAATTTGGTGACGTATTCGTCGCCGGCTTTTTCGACCGCGCTAACCGTATGCCCGCAGGTCACGGTGATGCCGCGGCCGCGCATTTCGTTGCGCAGGTGCTCGCGGATGTCGTCGTCGAAGCCGCGCAGGATATTTTCGCCGCGATAGACGATGGTGACCTCGCTGCCGAGCCCGGCGAAAATGCAGGCAAACTCGACCGCAATATAGCCGCCACCCTGGATGACGATGCGCTTGGGCAGCTCCGGCAAATGGAACGCCTCGTTCGAGGAGATCACGTGTTCGAGGCCGGCGATATGCGGGCCCATGTGCGGCCAACCGCCGGTCGCAATCAGAATCGTTTCGGCGCGCACGCGCTCGCCGCTTTCGAGCAAGCGCACCGTATGCGCATCCTCGATGGCGGCTCGGCTCCTGACCAGTTCGGCACCATTGCGATCGAGCGTATTGACGTAGGCGGCTTCCAGCCGGGTGACTTCGCGCTCGACATTGGCAGTGAGTGACGACCAATGGAACGTCGGTTTCGGCACCGTCCAGCCAAAGCCGGCGGCGTCTTCGAAATCTTCGGAAAATCGCGAGGCGTAGACCAAAAGTTTCTTCGGAACGCAGCCGCGAATGACGCAGGTGCCGCCGACCCGAAACTCCTCGGCCACCATGACACGCGCGCCGTAACCGGCCGCGACGCGCGCGGCTCGCACCCCGCCGGACCCCGCGCCGATAACGAAAAGATCAACGTTCCGATCGGCCATCAGCTCTGATCACTTTCACGGCGAAGAACGCGCGACGAGGCGCAAGCCTCACATGTTGTGGCCTTTCTTCTTTAGCTCGTCGCGCATTTTCGACGTCACTTCTTCAGAAAGCGTGTTGGCCCACTGCTGCGCAAAATTCATGCTGGCGTCGACGACGATCGGCTGCTGAGCAAGCATCTTCTTGCCGGCCGGCGACTTATAGAAGGCCAATATCTGCTTGAGATCCTGCTCGGTGAAATGAGTGGCGTACAGCTTGGAAATCTCATTGAACAGCTCGGCATTGCGCGGCTGCAGGTCCTTGCGCATCTTCTGCGCAATTTCGTTGAGATCCTTGTCCAAGGCCGGGTTCTGCTGGAGGTAGAGAAGCCTTGCCTGTTCGACTACGCCCGCGATCAGCGGCTTGAACATGGCGGTGGCGCCGGTGATCGCGATCAGCTCCTTGGCCAATTGCATGGACGCCGCAGTCGGCTTGTTCTGGGCATAGGCGGCCGGACTGACGGCAACCAGGGCAAGCCCGACAGTGGCCAGCCGCGCGGCGGTTTGCAGGGCCTTGAGAACGCTCATTTCGGTAGCTCCATTATTTCCGATTGATCAGGCCCGCTCGATCACCTTCACATCATCCGGTCCCGCCACAATAGCCATCTGGGCCAGACCAATGAACAGACCGTGCTCCATAACGCCGGGAATTGCGCAAAGCGCATGCGCCATTGCCAGCGGATCGTCAATCCGCCCCAGCGCCGCATCGATGATCCAGTGACCGCCGTCCGTGACGAAAGCATGGCCATCCCGCCCCTTTCGCAAGGTCAGGATTCCGGGCCGCTGACGACTATCCACCGCCTTTTCAAGTTTCCGCAAGGTCGCCGCCGCGCCGAACGGCGCCACCTCGATCGGCAATGGAAAACGGCCAAGCGTTTCCACGCATTTGCTCTGATCGGCAATAACGATCATGCGCGCCGAGGCGCCGGCGACGATCTTTTCTCGCAATAAGGCACCGCCACCCCCTTTGATCAGGCTCAGATCGGGGCCAATTTCGTCGGCGCCGTCGACCGTGAGATCCAGCTCCGAGACCTCATCGAGCGTGGTCAGGGGGATCCCAAGCCGTTCGGCATCGGCATGGGTCACTTGCGAGGTCGGCACTGCGACGATGTCGAGGCCGGCTCGCACCCGCTCCCCGACAAGCTCGACGAAATGCCGGGCCGTCGAGCCCGTGCCGAGCCCAAGCCGCATGCCGGGCCGAACGAATTCGACGGCGCGAGCGGCCGCCGCGCGTTTTTGAGCCTCGGCATCCATGCTTGAGCCGTGCGGGTGCTTCCGGAGCGAGTATCGCCGCCTATCTAGCCCGCATCGCCCTGCCTGAACAGGGGCTGCGGCCGTCACGGCCTTGCCCCGCCCGCGCGCAGGCCTTATCGATCCGCCATGACCACCCGCACCATGGTCTTCGACCTCGACGGCACGCTCGTCGACACCGCACCCGACCTCGTGGATACCCTTAACGTGGTGTTTGCGCGCGAGGGTCTGCCGCCTGTGCCTTACGATACGGCGCGCAAACTGATCGGGGGCGGTGCCCGCGCCATGATCGCGAGCGGCGTCGAAGCGGAGGGTCTCGTTTTTCCGCCGGCCAAGCTCGAGCAATTGTTTGCCGACTTCATCGCGCATTATTCCGAACACGTCGCCGACCGGTCCCAACCCTTCCCCGGCCTTGTCGAGGCCCTCGATACGCTTTGCGCGGAAGGCTGGCGCTTTGCGGTGTGCACCAACAAACTCGAAGGCTTGTCAGTCAAATTGCTCAAGGAACTCGGACTCGCAGAACGGTTCGTGGCGATCTGCGGACAGGATACCTTCGGCGTGCAAAAGCCCGACCCGGAAGTGCTGCGGTGCACGATCGCTGCGGCCGGCGGCCGGCCGCAAAGCGCGATCATGATCGGCGATTCAATGACCGACGTTCGTACCGCGCGCGCCGCCAGCGTTCCGGTCATCGCTGTGGACTTCGGCTATACCGAAATCCCGGCCGCGCAATTCGGCGCTGACCGGCTCATTAGCGGCTTTGCGCAATTGCCGGCGGTTGTTTCCGATCTTTACGCCGCAAATTGACGGTTCTTGCTTTGCCTTAATGGTTAACGCGTATCGCTTACTGTTGCGCCCTGTCACAGCGCGCCCTATCCTGCGGCTTGGGGAAGGCGCTCGCCGCCTTGTGTAAACGGGTCTTGTAAAATGTATCGGGTGCTCGCGATTGTGGGCGCGGGACTTCTCGTCGCTGCGTGCTCGTCGACTGGCGGTTCGCTCTTCGGACCATCAAAGGAAACCGTTCGCTTCGAGTCCGAACCGCCGGGCGCAGAGGCAAAAGTTTCGACCGGCGACGCCTGCAAGACGCCTTGCGCGCTGCCTATATTGGCCGACAAGCCATTCAGCGTCACGTTCACGCTTATCGGCTATCAGCCGGCGACCCAAGAGGTTCAACTTTCATCACCGGGGGACGGGGGCTCGCAGTTTCGTCCAAACCCGGTGACCGCAACGCTTACCGCGGTGCCGCCGCCGCCTAAGAAGCGGAGAGTTCGCCGAAGGAAACCGGCCACCAAGCCAGTTCCGAAGCCGGTCGCTACAGCGCCACAGCGCGCCGCGCCTCAACCGGCCGCCCCTGCCGCAGTGCCGCCGATGACTCCGGCACAGCAACCGCAAGTAACGTCGCCCTGGCCGGCCACACCGCCGGCACAGTCGCGTTGAGACAATAATTCGCGATGGAATGCCGATAAGGCGGCATTTTTCCAAATTTCACCGCGCCTGAGCGGGTGGACGGAATGGCCGTTATCCGCCACACTGCTTATATGACGTAGCGGACCAGAGAATCCGCACCTATCGGGACGGAAATGCTTACAACAAGTGACGGCACTACACTTGATATCGACCGCGCCGGCGACCGCCCACGCGCGCTGATCGATCCATTCCAGCGTGCCATCACTTATTTGCGCGTATCAGTTACGGACCGCTGCGATTTCCGTTGTGCGTACTGCATGTCGGAACACATGACGTTTTTGCCCAAGGCCGATCTCTTGAGCCTGGAGGAACTCGACCGGCTGTGCAGCGCCTTCGTCGACAAAGGCGTGAACAAGTTGCGCCTGACCGGGGGAGAACCTTTGGTGCGACGCGGCATCATGACGTTGGTGTCGTCGCTGTCGCGCCATCTGAAAACCGGCGCACTCAAGGAACTCACGCTGACCACTAACGGCTCGCAGCTCGCAAAATATGCCGCCGAGCTCAAAGGCTACGGCGTGGAGCGTATCAACGTGTCGCTCGATACACTCGATGCCGACAAGTTCCGCGCAATCACACGCTGGGGCGACCTCGACAAGGTGATGGCCGGCATCGATGTCGCGCAGGCGGCCGGCCTGCGGGTGAAAATCAACGCGGTTGCACTCAAAGGCGCCAATGAAGACGAAATCGCCGGCTTGCTCGAATGGGCGCATGGCCGCGATATGGACCTCACGGTGATCGAAGTGATGCCGCTTGGCGATGTCGGCGAAGCAAGGCTCGATCAGTATCTGCCGCTGTCGATGGTGCGCTCGCGGTTGGCCGAACGCTATACGCTCGAAGACATCGACTACCGCACCGGCGGTCCGGCCCGCTATGTGCGGGTGAAGGAAACCGGCGGACGGCTCGGCTTCATCACGCCGCTCACGCACAATTTCTGCGAGTCCTGCAACCGCGTGCGTGTCACCTGTACCGGAACGCTTTATATGTGCCTCGGCCAGGACGACGCCGCCGATTTGCGAGGGCCTTTGCGCGCATCGGAGAACAACGACGCGCTTTATGCGGCGATCGACCAGGCGATCGGCCGCAAGCCGAAAGGCCATGACTTCGTGATCGATCGGCGCCACCGGAACCCGGCCCTGTCGCGCCACATGAGCGTCACCGGCGGCTAGGCCGCGCGGTCGGTCTTCGTCACCAGATCGCGCAGCTCGTCCAGGCTCAGCCTCGCCGGCGCGAAACTCACGCCTAACTGATCGCCGCCGCGCACGATCTTGCCGGCGATCGGGCTCATTCCGGGGAATGTAACGGCAAGGCCGTCGCCGATATCGAGCCCGCTCACGCTTTCGATGCGCGCCCCACCCTGACTGACGTCATGGACTCGCACCTGGAGGGCTTCGTTGTCGTATTCCAGCCTTGCGGTCAGATTGACGTCGTAGCGCGGAAATTCGCGCAAATCCGCCTTGACTGTCTTGCGCACGATCTCGGGCACTTCCCGGCACAGGTTATGCGACGTCGCCTGCATCTCTGCCGCAACCGCGGAAACTTCCTGCGCGGTGACACGCGAATGTTCAACCATATCGGCGATACCGCCCATGCGTCCTGCAACGTCCGACACGGCGGCGCTGCTGTCGTGCGCGGTGACGGCAAAGCTTTCGGTCGCAGCTCGCTGCTCTTCGATCGCCGCCGAAACGGAATCGGTCACGTCGGAAAGCTGATCGATCGCTTCCGCCACGCTCGCTAGCGACGCCACCGCTTCACGCGTGGTCATTTGAATTTCGGCCACCTTGGCGCCGATCTGCTCGGTCGACTTGCCAGTTTGCGTCGCCAGCGCCTTGACCTCGGAGGCGACCACCGAAAATCCGCGTCCGGCTTCGCCCGCACGCGCAGCTTCAATGGTCGCATTGAGCGCCAGCAGATTGGTTTGCGCCGCGATCGCGTTGATCACCGTGACGATGTCGCCGATCTGGTCGGCGGCCTTTGCCAACGCATCGATGGTTGCGCGAGAAACATTGGTGCGCGCAACCGCTTCACGACCGAGGCCACTGCCTCGCCGCATCTGTTCGGAAATTTCAGCCACAGCGCGGATCATTTGATCCGAAAGCTGGCTTGCGGCTTCGTTCATGGCGCGGGAGCTGTCAGCGGCGCGCGTGGTCTCCTCAAAAGCCGCTCGCACCGCTTCCAACGCGCTCATCATATCCGCGGACTTGTGGTCCAGCTTCGCGGCACCACCGACGATCGGCTGGATTCCTACTTCGGTCGCCGCCTCGACCTCGCCGGCGAGCGCAGACAGTTTGGCGCGACGCGTCGCTTGCCACGTGCGATCGAGATCGCTGTGCACGAGTTCCCGGCGCTGCCGCTCGCCGAGAATGGCCGCAAGCCAGTCGGTCACGGTCATGAGACGCGCGATATCGCTGCGGCTCGACGGCAAATCGGGTGTGGAATTCAATTCGGCTCGCGCCAAGGCATCGATCGTGTCGATCGCGCCGGCAAGCGGGCGAGCGATGGACCGTATGATTGCCGTCAGCGCGGCGGCGACCGACACAGCGGCTATCAGCCAAACGGCAATCGCCGCGTACTCGCCAAACAACGGCTCCAAGAATCCGCTGAGGAAAGGAACCACCAGCATCGCGGCCGACGGCAAGAGCGCGGCCGCAACGACCCGTTCGGCGATCGTGAACTGCCGCATGGTTGGTCTCCCGCAGCGCACCGAGCCGGTGTAGAATCGCCTGCGTTTGCCTTGAGCTATTCCACTACCCTTTTTACGCGAGTGCGAGTTAACCGAAGGTTCGAAGAGGGTTAATTTAATGTTACCGTTCTTGCACTGTCAGCACGGCGCAGGCATACGCTACACAGGTGGCGGCGTGAAATTTGATACCGTAACCGACAGGAGATAGTCCTTCCAGCGACCGGATTTGACGAGCGGGCCTATGAGCGGTTGAGCTTAGTCGACCCGTGCCCCGAGATGTCGACCCCGACATAATCCACTTTTTCGTTCATCGATCGCTGCTGGTGGCCTCTGCCTTAAGCTTAGGCAATTGAATCCAGTGCCAAATTTGGATCGATGAGGGTATAGCGGCTTCGCGAAAACTGTGTTTTTATTGAAATTAACGATGCAACCGCCGGGGGGTTGGACGTTCGCTTAAGGACACAACAGCAATACGAAAGCTAAGGAAAGAAAGCAGGAGGGGAGATTATGCGTAAAGAAAACAAAATGGATCGGCGCTCCTTTATCAAGACCAGCGGTCTTGTGGCGGGTGCGACGGTGGCGTCCACCACATTGGCAGCACCGGCGGTCGCCCAAAAAAGAGTCGAACTGGTCATCGTTTCGACTTGGCCACGCGACTTTCCAGGCCTTGGTATCAGCGCACAGCGTCACGCCAAGCGTATCGAGGAGTTGAGCGGCGGCGAGATCAAGGTGACGTATTATGCGGCCGGCGAACGCGTCGGTGCCTTCGCATCGTTCGATGCGGTCGCTTCCGGTAACGCCCAAGCATACAACGCGGCGGAATATTACTGGAAAGGCAAGCATCCCGGCTTCGCCTTCTACACCACCGTTCCGTTCGGCCTGACCTACCCGGAGATGGACGCCTGGATTAGATATGGCGGCGGCCAGGAGTTGTGGGATGAATTGTCCGACCAGTTTGGCCTCAAAGCCTTTACAGTCGGCAACACCGGTGTGCAGATGGGCGGCTGGTTCAACAAGGAAATGAACACCGCCGCCGACTTCAAGGGCCTCAAGATGCGCATCCCGGGACTCGGCGGCGACGTGCTCGCCAAGCTCGGCGCCTCGCCGGTGTCACTGCCCGGCGGCCAGATCTACGAGAACCTCGTCTCCGGCGCCATCGATGCCACCGAATGGGTCGGCCCGTACAACGACTACTTCATGAAGTTCTACGAGGCGGCCAAGTACTACTACTATCCGGGCTTCCATGAGCCTGGATCGGCACCGGCTTTTGGCATGAACAAGTCGTGGTGGAGCAAGCTGTCGAAGACCCACCAGGCGATCATCCAGGCGGCCTGCAACGAAGAAGATGGGCGCCAGATGGCCGAGACCACCTACAATAACGGCATCTATCTGGACAAGCTGATCAAGGATCACGGCGTCAAGCTGAAGAAGTTCAGCGACGAAATCTACGACAGCTTCGGCAAAGCGTCAGAGGAGGTGTTCGCGGAAACCCGCGCCCATGACAAGCTGACGGCGAAGATCTACGACTCCTTCGCCGCCGCTCGTCAGAACGTCGGCAAGTGGTCGGGATATGCGGACGCTCCCTACACCGACGAGCGCAACCGCGTGCTGAAGCTCTAGTTCGCCAGCCAGATGTGAACGAGAAGCGGGGACGGGGCGTTGCCCCGTCCCTCTTTTGGGGGGAACTTGCGTATGGCCGATGGGGGCCACGCCGGGACCGTAGGGGTATCCGCGTCAGCGGGAGCGCCACTCGCGCTCACGCTGTGCCGCGTATTCGCGTGGAGCGTGATCGGCGTGCTCTTCGCGTTTCTCATCAATAACTACCTGAACTATTGGCAGCACTGGCCGAGCGCGACCTCCGTGCTGAGTGGCACGTTCAGCGTTCTTGGGTCGATTCAGGTTTTGCTTTACGTGATCGGGATTGGTGCGGCGATCGCCTACGTGCTGCGCACGCCAACCGAGCTGCTGCGGCCGGACAGCGAAGTCATTTATTCCATAACGGCTTATATCGTGCGCGCGGCCTTTTGGTCGGTTCTGCTGATCGGCATTGCCGACACCATCGTATCGTTCCTGCGCGTCGAAGGCTTTCTGCCGGACCTGATCGGCGACAAGCTCACCATCGATTTGGGGCGGTCGAGCTTCCGCGGCGTCTGGCTTCACTTTCCGATGATCGCGATCGGAATGGTTATCGCCAAATTCCATCGCGGCCTCGGTTTTCCCTGGCTCGCCTTGCTGGTGGTGGCCGCGGAGATGCTGATCGTCATCAGCCGCTTCATCTTCTCCTACGAACAAGCCTTCATGGCCGACCTCGTGCGCTTCTGGTACGGGGCGCTGTTTCTGTTCGCCAGCGCCTACACTCTTCTCGAAGAAGGACATGTGCGCGTTGACGTGCTCTATGCGGCATTCAAGGACCGCACCAAAGGCATCGTCAATGCCATCGGCTGCATCGTGCTCGGCATGTCGTTGTGCTGGGTCATCATCATTTATGGCATGGGCAGCCGGTCCGCCGTGATCAACAGCCCGCTATTGAGCTTCGAGGTCACACAGACCGGCTTCGGCATGTACGTCAAATACTGGATGGCAGGGTTCCTCGCCATCTATGCCATTACGATGCTGCTGCAATTCTGCGGCTACTTCCTCGAATCGATCGCTGATTTCCTCGGCCAACCCGGCAAGCGCGTGCTCGAAACCGGTGTGGCCCACGAACACTACGAGACCTGAGCGGGACCTATGGAACTCATCTTCATCGTCCTGCTGATCTTTCTGATGATGACCGCGCTGGGCATGGGCTTCCCAGTGGCCTTTGCCCTGCCCGGCTCCGCGATCATTGCCGTCGGGCTCGCCGCACTCTCAGGCTGGCTGTTCTTCGGCAATGTCGACTTTTTCTTCACCCAGGACGGGCCATCGCAATGGCTGACCGCGGGCGTGACCAATTTCCGCGGCGTCTACTGGGATCCCGACCGCGACACGCTGATCGCCATTCCCTTGTTCGTCTTCATGGGAATCATGCTGCAGAAATCGCGCATCGCCGAGGACCTGCTGGTGACCATGGCGCAACTGTTCGGACCGGTGCGCGGTGGCTTGGGGATCTCGGTCGTCTTCGTCGGCGGCCTGCTTGCCGCCACGACCGGCATCGTCGGCGCAACAGTCGTCGCCATGGGACTGATCTCACTGCCGGCGATGCTGCGCAACAACTACTCTCACCCGCTCGCCACCGGCACCATCGCCGCCTCCGGCACGCTCGGCCAGATCATTCCGCCTTCCATCGTGCTCATCATTCTCGCCGACCAGTTAGGCAGCGCGACCGATCAGGCGAGCACGGCCCGAAAATTTCTCTACAAAGCCTCGACCGGCGAACTGACCATGCCCGGCCAGTTTGACGTCTCCTCCACCAGCGCCGGCGAAATGTTTCTTGGCGCCCTGGTACCGGGCCTTCTGCTGGTCGCCGTCTATATCGTGTTCATTTTCATCGTTGCGGCATTGCGTCCCAAAATCGCGCCGGCCGTGCACTACGACGGCAAGTACGACTTCCGCTTTGCCGGCCGCGTGGTGCTGGCGCTGGTACCGCCGCTGGCACTGATTTTTCTGGTGCTCGGCTCGATTATCATGGGCATCGCTACCGTCAACCAGGCCGGCGCCGTCGGCGCCGTCGGCGCCATGGTGATGGCGGGTTATCAGCTTCACCGGGACAAGCCGCGCACCTATTGGCCGGCGGCGATCGCGCTCATCTCGGCGGCGCTGATCATTGTCGCCGTTCAGGTCCACCCCATCAACATCAAGAAACTTACCACCGGCGCCGATTACGCCTGGCTTGTCATTTCCATCATCGGCGTCGCCGGCCTGCTGGCCGGACTGCTCTGGAGCGGCTGGCGAACGATCACTACCGACAACACGTTGCAAAGCGTCATGGTGGAAACCGCCAAGACATCCTCGCTGGTGTTCATCATTTTGATGGGCGCGGCCATGCTGACCGCGGCGTTCCGTGGCTTCGGTGGCGAAACTCTGGTCAAGGAATTTCTGACAGGCCTGCCGGGTGGATTCTGGGGCCAGTTCTTCACCGTCATGGCGGTGATCTTCATTCTCGGCTTCTTCCTCGACTTCATCGAAATCGCCGTGGTGGTCGTGCCGATCGTCGCGCCGATCCTGCTCACCGACCCGCAGGCGAACGTCACCGCGGTCTGGCTCGGCGTGATGATCGGCGTCAACATGCAGACCTCGTTCCTCACCCCACCATTCGGCTTTGCGCTGTTCTACCTGCGCGGCGTCGCGCCGGCTTTCGTCAAGACGCTGTCGATGTACAAAGGCGTCATTCCGTTCATTCTGATGCAGCTGCTAGTGCTGGTGATCGTTGCCGCGACGCCGCGTCTGGTGAACTATTTGCCGCAACGGGTAACGCTCGGCGCCAGCACCGCACCGCCGCCGATCAATCCGGGTCTGCAATATTGCGTCGAGCAATACGTGTCCGGCGAATTCGCGGAGAATGGAGCCGCGATCCGCGCCGCGATCGGCAAGGCGCGCGGGCTCGATCTGTCGAGCCTGCCGGAGGAGATGCGCAAGGATCTGACCGACAGCTTCGGAAAGGCTGAGGCTTCATTCGCCCTGCTCAACGCTGTCGACAAAGCGGAGGATGCAATCGACAAGCGCGCCGAAAACTACGCGCCGCTGCACCATCAGGTGCGCGACATTCAGGCCGACATTCGCCAACTCGACGCGGCCATCAAGGACCTGCAAGACGACATCGTCCGTGCATCCGATGACACGGCCCGTGCCGCCACTCTCAAGGCACAAAGTGAAAATCTCGAAACGCAGAAGAAGCAGCTTGTAAGCACAATTCCAGGCAATTGGGACAGCGAACATAAAGCATTCCGCCAAATGCTGACAGCTAACCGGCGCGCGCGCCTCACTTACCGCCGCGATGTGGACTCCGCTTACGAACCCGTGATCAAGACAGTGAAGACCCTCCGCAGCACGCCGGACCTTGTTGCGGCGAAAAGCGATATCGAAAGCTTGCGCGGCACTGTCGACAAAGAACCGCCGGAAAAGGCCGCCGATGCGATCCAGACCGTGATGGAAAAAATCGGCGCAATTGCGGGCGCGGACAAAGTGCGGTCCGAGATCTACAAGGTACGCCGCGCCCTCACCGGCCGCACACCGAACAAAGGCGAAGCACTGAAAGCACTCGACAATGCGCTGACGACCTACCAGACCGAAGTCACGTGGCGGCAGAAGGCGGTTCAGAGCGTGCTGCCTGGCCTCAGCAGCTATGAAGCGGCGATCCGCGACACCATCGGACTGCGCAAACAGGAAAAACTGCCGGCGGCTATCGTCCCGTCAATAGCCGGTTGCACCGCCTACCACCGCGATATCTCGCTGCAGTTCTAGACGACGCGCGTCTTAGGCTTCGATCACGATCTTGGGCGCGGCGCGGCCGGTACCGGAGCCCGGTTTGATTTCGTCCCACACCTTGGCGGCAATATCACGATAGATCTTGGCGTGCGGCCCGTCCGGCTCTGTGGCGACCACCGGCAGGCCGGCATCGGACTTCTCACGGATCGTCATGTGCAATGGCACTTCGCCAAGGAAAGGCACACCAAGCCGCTCGGCTTCCTTGCGCGCACCGCCATGACCGAAAATATCCGAGCGCTCGCCGCAATGCGGGCAGAGAAAATAGCTCATGTTCTCGACGATACCGAGCACCGGCACGTTGACGCGCTTGAACATCGAGACGCCGCGCCGCGCGTCGAGCAGCGCCAGGTCCTGCGGCGTCGAAACGATGACTGCGCCTTTCAACGGCACCTGTTGCGCCATGGTGAGTTGCGCATCGCCGGTGCCGGGCGGCATATCGACCACCATCACGTCGAGCTTACCCCACTCCACCTCGCGCAACATCTGCGTGATCGCCGACATCACCATCGGCCCGCGCCAGATCATCGGCGTTTCTTCGTCAATCAGAAAACCAATCGACATGGCGGTGAGACCGTAGCGCTCGATCGGCTTGAGCCGCGTGCCACCGACAGTCTGCGGCTTTTCTTTTATGGCGAGCAGCTTTGGCAGCGAGGGGCCGTAGATGTCGGCATCCAGCATACCGACCTTGAGACCGAGATCGCGTAGACCAAGCGCCAAGTTGACCGCTGTGGTCGATTTGCCGACGCCGCCTTTGCCGGAGGCGACCGCGATCACGGCCTCGACGCCGGGCACGCCCGGCTGCACCTTGTCGCCGGGATGGGCGCGCGCGTGACTGTGCGGCTGGCCGGTCGCGGGTGGCTGGTGCGGCTGCGGCCGCGCACTGCCCGGGGCACGCTCCGCCGTCAAGGCAACCAGCGCGGACTGCACGCCGGGAACAGCGCGCACGGCGTCTTCGGCAGCCTTGCGCACAGGTTCCCACGCCTTCACGGAGGCTGCATCGACCGTGATGGAAAAGAACACCTTGCCGTCGCTGACGACGATGTCGGAGAGCACACGCGCATCCGGCAAGGTCGCACCGCCGGGCGCCGGGACCTTCGCCAACGCCGCCAGAACCTGATCCTTGCTCGCCGCCATGATCCGCCTTCCCTCGCTTGCCGTTTCGAGCCGCCCACCATAGGCACCGCGCTTCCGCGGTCAATGTGCGTAACGGTGGTTGACGCAGCGCTCCGGCAGTGACCTATGGGGGCAGATAAGCATCGGACGGCGCGAGCCAAGCCGGCAACGAAGACCGTGAAGGAGGAACAGATGGCGAAGGTGGCGTTTTTGGGTTTGGGCGTCATGGGTTACCCGATGGCCGGGCACCTCAAGAAAAAGGGCGGCCACGACGTGACCGTCTATAACCGCACCGCCGCCAAGGCCGAGAAATGGGTCAAAGAATATGGCGGCAAGTCGGCGCCGACACCGAAAGAAGCCGCCCAAGGCCAGGACTTCGTGATGGCGTGCGTGGGTAACGACAACGATCTGCGCGAGGTGACGCTCGGGCCCAATGGCTGCTTTCAAAGCATGGGCAAAGGTGCGGTCTTCGTCGATCACACCACGGCGTCGGCCGAAATCGCGCGCGAACTGTACGCCGCCGGCCAGAAAGCGGGCTTCGACGCGATCGACGGACCGGTGTCGGGCGGCCAAGCCGGAGCCGAGAACGGCGCGCTCACGGTGATGTGCGGCGGCGACGAAGCGCCATTCTCACGCGCCGAGAAAGTGATCGCGGCCTATGCGCGTGCCTGCAATCTGATCGGTGCCGCGGGCGCCGGCCAGCTCACCAAGATGGTCAATCAGATCTGCATTGTCGGATTGGTGCAGGCGCTGTCCGAGGGCATCCATTTCGCCAAGATCGCAGGCCTCGACATCGAGAAAGTGATCGCCACCATTTCAAAAGGCGCGGCGCAATCCTGGCAGATGGAGAACCGCTACAAGACTATGGCGGCCGGCAAGTTCGATTTCGGCTTTGCCACCGACTGGATGCGCAAGGATCTCGGCATCTGTCTTTCCGAAGCACGCCGCAATGGCGCGCATCTGCCGGTCACTGCGTTGGTCGACCAGTTCTATTCGGAAGTGCAAAAGATGGGCGGCAACCGTTGGGATTCTTCCAGCCTGATCGCCGTGCTCGACCGCTGAGCGTCGCTAGAAATCCAAAACCAGGCCGTCGGCGGCGATCAGCACGCCGGCGGCTTTCAGATCGTCGACCTTTTCCAGCACGCTCGGATTCATGTGCGTGAGCATGATCTTCTTCGCGTTGAAATCGGGCATGCGCGGCTTGAGAATTTCCCAGCTCAAATGGCCGGTCATCTTGCCGGCGTATGCGTAACATTCGCACATAAACAGGTCGGCACCGGCCGCGATCGGCAGGAGCGCGTCGGTCCATTCGGTGTCGCCCGAATAGGCAAAAGTCCTCTCGTCATCGGACAATCGCAGTGCTGTCGATGGCGCACCCGACTGATGGACGACTTCCGCCGTCAAGAGCATATGTCCCAGCACAACGCTTTCGACGCCGACGGCGATCTCCTGCACACTCCAGGGAAAGCGCCATTTGGTTCCCCCCGCCTTCGGGAAGAACACTTCCACAGCCGCATCGAGCCGCGCGCGCGTGCCCGGGGGCCCTGCGATGACGAGCGGCGCATCGCGGCGGGCGAGAAACTGATAATCGAGCAAGAGAAACGGCAGGCCTCCGAAATGGTCGCCGTGCAGGTGCGACAGCACGATGGCGTCGATGGCGTTGGGATCGAGCTTGCGCGCCTTCAGCGCAGGCAACGATGATGCACCGAAGTCGACCACGACGGTGCTCTTGGCAGTTTCCAGCCAGAAGCAGGTGTTCGCGCGTCCGCCCGAACCAAACGCGTCGCCACTGCCGACAACGGTCAGACGCATGGCGTTTTATGCCTTCGCACTCGGCCGCGCGCTTACATCTGCATGCCAGCGTTTGAGATTGGTGAGCCCATCGGGCATGGCGATCCGCGCCGGCTTCATGAAATCGACCGCGCACTGCGCCGTGATATCGGCGACCATGTAACGATCGCCAGCGATAAACCGCGTCTCTTTGAGTTGGTCGTCGAGAATGCCGAGAAACTCGATGGCGCGCGGCTTGTTGGCTTCGGCCCATTCGGAAATTTGCGGGACCTCCAACTCCTTCATCGCCGGATGCGTGTGGCGGAAGACGTGGGCAACCGTAAAGAACAGATTAAGCTCGCAGCGCCTATTCCACATCTCCACCACGGCAATTTCCTTGGCCCCCGTCCCGAACAGCGAGGGCTCGGGCTGCAGCACCTCGAAGTAGCGGCAGATGGCGATCAACTCGGTCAAGATGGTGCCATCGTCGAGCACCAATGCAGGCATGCGCTGGAGGGGATTGATCGCGGTATATTCGGCGGTCTTGTGCGCTTTGGCGCCGATATCGACGTCTTCCACCGGTATCGTGATGCCCTTTTCGGCCAGGAAGATGCGCGCGCGCCGAGGATTCGGCGCAAACTTGCTGTCATAGAGCTTCATTTCGGGTTTTCCCGGTCCAATTCCTTAGGACGGCAGCCGACCATGCGGAAAAAGGCCTGTCAAACAAGCTGATAATATTTATTAACCAGCCTTCTTAGTCCGGCTTTAAGCACGTTCTTAAGGATTATGCGGGAGGTTCTAGGGGGTCATCATCGTAGACGCGTCGTTTTATGCCAATTCCAGGCGAACAACCCGATTTGTCAGCCGTGCCGCGGGAAAGCTCGCCGGTCAAGCGCCGGCTTGCTGCGCAATACGTGCGCGACGCGCGCGACCGGCTGATCTCTTCGAGCGGCACCCGCCCCGCTTTCGACTATGAGCTGTTGCGCCAATACGCCCAGAACAGGCTGTCCGCCTCGCTGGTGATCCTGCTCCTGGTGGCGACTGTCGGCTTCGTGTCGAGCCTGTGGGTCGGCGCGGTCACCGCCGGCATCTGGACGACGGCGATGCTTATCATCCATGCCGTCATGATCACCAAGTGCCGGCAGATGCTCGAACTGCCGATGGCGGAATTCTCGACGCGTCAATGGCGCCTGCGTTTCATCACGCTCGACCTGTTCTACGGCCTAGCCTGGATGTTCGTTCTGACCAACGCAGGCGGCACCGACGAGAACACGGGCACGTTTATGCTGTTCGTGATGTTGCTGGTGGTGGCGGTCTCCAGCATGCTGGCCTCGAGCCTGCCGATCGCGGCCTTTGCCGCTACGTTTCCGGTCACCGCTGCAATTGCTCTACACTTCGTTCTGCAGGCAACGTTGCGCGACTACATACTTGCTGCCATGGCGCTCACTGCGCAGGGTTATTTTGCCGTGCTCGCTTATCGGCTCTACTCCACCACGCTGGCGACATTGGAGGCGCGCGCCGAGAAGGACGCGCTGATCGGCGAACTCGAGCAGGCCAAAGCGATTTCCGACGAGGCGCGCCGGCGCGCGGAATCGGCCAATATTTCCAAGTCGCGCTTCCTGGCGCAGATGAGCCATGAGTTGCGTACGCCGCTCAACGCCATTCTCGGTTTCTCCGAAGTGATGAAGAGCGAAGTGTTCGGCGAACACGCTATTCCCGCCTACAAGGAATATTCCGCCGACATTCATAATTCCGGCGTGCACCTGCTCGGACTGATCAACGAGATCCTCGACCTGTCACGGATCGAGGCCGGCCGCTACGAGCTTAACGAGGAATCCATCGAACTGGCTGCCATCGTCGAGGACTGCCACCACCTGCTCAAGCTACGCGCCACCAATCGCGGCATCACCATTCACGAGGTGTTCGAACCGGAATTGCCGCGGCTTTGGGCGGACGAACGCGCGGTGCGCCAGATCTGTCTCAATCTGCTGTCGAACGCGATCAAGTTCACGCCGCAGGGAGGCGACATCTGGCTCAAGGTCGGTTGGACCGCCTCCGGCGGTCAATACATGAGCGTGAAAGACACCGGCCCCGGTATTCCGGAAGAGGAAATCCCGGTTGTACTCGCCTCTTTCGGGCAAGGCTCCAACTCGATCAAATCGGCCGAACAAGGCGCGGGCCTTGGGCTACCGATCGCCAAGAGCCTGGTCGACCTGCACGGAGGCACGTTCAGCCTGAAGTCCAAGCTGCGTATCGGCACTGAAGTGGTGGTGACATTTCCCCCAGAGCGTGTGGTGACCGCAATGGCCCCGGTGCAGGAAATGAAAGCGCCGTCAATCGCCCCGGGCGAACCGATCCTCACGCCGGAGGAAAAGCAGCGGCTGCGCCAGCGGCCGCTGTTCCGGGCTGGGACATAAGTCAAATTGTCGTGCGACAATGCCAGCGATTGTTTTCCCGGTCTCGCCGCCTATCTTCGGGGGCGAATCGATGAACGGGTCTCCGGATGATCGAAAGCCCCTGCGTCAAAATCTGCACTTTGGATGCCCGCTCGGGATTGTGCCTCGGCTGCGGCCGCACGATCGAGGAGATTTCGCGCTGGGGCGGCATGACCGCAACCGAGCGTGCGACTATCATGAACGAACTGCCGGCGCGCCTTGCCGGCCGCAATGCTGTCAGCGCAACAGGATGACGCCGTGAGCCGCCGCTTGACCTGGTCCCTGGTGCTTGGCGTTGCGCTGTCGCTTGCAGTGCTGATCGCCACCAGCAACGACCACGACGCTATCGCCAAGTTGTTGCGCCATGATGTCGGTTCGCTGCTGATTAAAGTTGCCGTGGCGGTGTTCGTCGGCGGGCTGGTATTGGTGATGTTCCGCGAGAAATTCACCAAGGCCCTGGAGGCGATGCTGTTCTGGGCGGTGGTCGGCTTGTTGCTGGTGGTCGCCTACACCTACCGGTTCGAATTGCGCGATGCATCCGACCGCGTGATTGCCGAACTCATTCCGGGCCACGTGGCCGGTCACGGCCGTGACGTCGAAATCGTGCGCACCCGCAGCGGCGATTTCGCGGTCGCCGCCCACATCAACGGCGCGCGGGTGCCGATGGTGCTGGATACCGGCGCAAGCTCGGTGGTACTGACGCAGGATGCGGCCAAGGCAGCCGGCCTACCGATCGAAGTGCTCAACTATTCGGTCAACGTCGACACCGCCAATGGCCGCACCCGCGCCGCGCCCGTGACCATCGACCGCATCGCCGTCGGTCATTTGATCGAGCATGCGGTGCCGGCGCTCGTCGTCCAAGCCGGTCAACTCAAGAACAATCTGCTCGGGATGAGTTTTCTCAACCGGCTGGAAAGCTGGGAGGTGCGCGGCGACAAGCTGCGCATGCGCGGCCAGCCTTAAATCGCTAGCGCATGATCGTGTCCGAAAACCGGCTTCCACTTTTCGTGATCGCGCGCCCTAGAACAGGCTGATCAGAAACCGCAACGACGCAAGCGCCAGGAAGATGCCAAAGCCGATTTCCAGTTTCCGGCGCGGCAACCAGTGCGCCAGGCGAACGCCGTAACGGGTCATGAAGCTCGACACCGGCGCCATCACCGCAACGCCGATCAGTGACACGAAGCCGATCGACAAAGGCGGTAAATCGGCCATGTGGCGCCAGCCGGCCAGTATATAGCCGATAGTGCCGGCAACGGTGATCGGCACGCCGACGCCGGCCGAAGTCGCCACCGCCCGTTGCATCGGTTGCCCATAAAGCGTGAGCAAGGCGTTCGAGACCGCGCCGCCGCTGACCCCCACGAGCGAAGAGACCAAGCCCGTGATGAAACCATAAAGCCTGAGCAGTGCACTGCGTGGCAATTCGGTGCCGAGGTTCCAGCGATCGCTGCCAAAAAGCATGCGCACGGAAACAAAGGCGGCAAAGGCAACGAAAACGATCTTGAACAAGGACGATGGCGCGTAAGCCGCCGTCACCGATCCGATTGCAACGCCGATGACCGCCGGCAGCGCCCAAATGCGGACCAATTCGATATTCACCGCACCTTTCTTCTTGTGGCCGAGAAAGGCGCTGATCGTGGTCGGCACGATGATCGCGAGCGAGGTGCCGATGCAGATCTGCATGCGGATCTCTTCCGGTACGCCGAGCGCGCGAAAGACTTCATACAGGACCGGCACGATAACAGCGCCGCCGCCAATGCCGAACAGACCCGCAAGAACGCCGACCACCATGCCGGCAACCACGATCCATACCGCGAGCAAAATAATCTCGCCGATCGGATAGCCGAGAATCATGTTTCACCGAAGGAAAACGTGCTGGAAGAAAGTCAGGCCGCGATGTGCGCCAAATCCGCGGCTCTGTCCAGCACCAGCGCCAGCGCATCAGCCATGACCTGCGCCGAGGCCTCTGGCTTGACCGCTTCCGTCGCCAAGTGGCGGCGGAACGCGCGCGCGCCCGGGACACTGCGGAACAGCCCAAGCACATGCCGGGTGATGGCATGCAGACGCACGCCTTGCGCCAGCTCGCGCTCGATATAGGGGATGAGCGCATTCGCGGCGTCCTTTGCCGACGTAAAAGGCGCAGGTTCATCGAACAGCACGGGATCGACCGCCAACAGCCGCCACGGCTCCTGATAGGCGGCACGCCCCAGCATGACGCCATCGAACGTCGCGAGTTCGGCGCGCGCCTGATCGAGGCTCGCAATCCCGCCATTGAGAACGATCTCAAGTTCGGGATGCGCAGTTTTCAGCCGGCGAACACATTCATAGTCGAGTGGCGGGACATCGCGGTTTTCGCGCGGTGACAGACCCTTCAACCACGCCTTGCGCGCATGCACGATCAACGCGTCTGTGCCTGCTGCTTTCACCGCATCCACGAAACCGAACAGCGCTTCATTGGGATCCTGCTCGTCGATACCGATACGGCACTTAACCGTCACCGGAATGTCGACGGCTGCTTTCATGGCGGTGACGCAATCGGCGACAAGTCCCGGCTCCGCCATCAGGCAGGCACCGAAGCGGCCTTCCTGCACGCGATCGGAGGGACAGCCGATGTTAAGATTGATCTCGTCATAGCCGAAATCCGCACCGATGCGCGCAGACGCGGCAAGTGCGGCAGGGTCGCAACCGCCGAGTTGCAGCGCCACCGGGTGCTCGAACGGATCGAATGCTAAAAGTCGCGCGCGGTCGCCATGCAACACCGCCCCGGTGGTCAACATCTCGGTATAAAGCAGCGCCCGGCGCGCGAGCAGGCGATGAAAGAACCGGCAGTGCCGGTCCGTCCA
>CAWIXF010000017.1:0-191695 GCA_963840065.1 uncultured Alphaproteobacteria bacterium
TAAAGTCATAGGGTCATTTGGCAAACGAATGACATCGCAAATGCAAATACAAATCCCTTACGTTCGGCGCGATAAATTCGACGATCGACGCCGCGCTTTCGATTGTTGTGGCAATCCATTCAGGACCCTTACGGCAAGGCCGAAAAAGTCAAAATTCCTTCAGTCAAATTTCTGAACCGGCAAAGACAAACGATTGGTCCGCAAATCTGCTCAACAATTCTAAGCGTCATTACCCTCAGCGCACGGCAATTTCATGAGTGTTGGCATCGTTGTATCGGTCGAAATGAGGGCGAGCGGCTGAAACTCTGTTTGGCGTCGCTGCCGCCGTCGACCGCTGTCGTCTATGTCAATTCCGGATCGACGGACGGTTCCGTGCAGTGGGCCCGCAATCGCGGCGCAGACGTGATTGAGCTCGATGCCAGCTCGCCGTTCACCGCGGCCCGGGCACGCAATACAGGGCTTTGCCCGTTTGAAGGAAATTGTTCCCGACCTGGCATTCGTTCAATTCCTCGACGGCGATTGCCAGTTGATCAACGGTTGGCTGGAACGAGCTTTTGACCTTCCTCGAGACACTCGGCCGGACATCGGGGCGGTTTTGCGGAAACCGGCGCGAAAATCATCCAGAGAAAACGATTTATAACTGGCTTTGCGATCAGGATTGGAATGGGCGCTCCGGGGGAAACGCGCGCGTGCGGCGGTGATGTCATCGTCCGCGTCAAGGCGTTCGAGAAGCAAAGGCTATCGTGCCAATCTCATCGCCGGCGAAGATCCCGAGTTTTGCGTGCGCATTCGCGCCGCCGGTTGGCGGATTTGGCATTTGGATACCGAAATGACCCTTCACGATGCCGCCATGACGCGCTTTGGACAGTGGTGGCAGCGGGCTTTGCGCAGCGGATACGCCTATGAGCAAGGCGTTTATCTTCACGGCGCATCACCGGAATATTACTGTGTCTATAAGATCGCGGCGAGCATGGTTTTGGGGAGTCTTGCTGCCTGTCGGGAGCGTTATCGCAGCTCTAACCGCAGGACCGTGGGGCTGGATCCTGCTGCTGCTCTATCCCGCTGCACGTTCTGCAAAAGATCATTCGATTTAAGGGGCCGTTTCGCGAGCGAGTCCGGTTGGCGGTATTTCACGTGCTCGGCCATTTCCCACAGAGCTGGGGCCAGATGGCATTTATTGAGAGACCGAATCTTCGGCCGTCAGGCACAATTGATTGAATACAAATAATAAAATTATCCGGGACCCTATGCGCATTGCCTATGTGATCAACCAGTATCCGCAGGTAAGCCATAGCTTTATCCGACGCGAAATCCAGGCTCTGGAGCGGCGCGGATTCAAAGTAATGCGCGTTGCGTTTCGCGGTTGGAAGGATGAGCTGCGCCGATAAAGACGATCGCGCCGAGCGCGAGCACACCCGATATGCGTTTGCGGGGCGGCTCGCCGGCGCTAGCCGCGGCAGGGGTGCGGATGCTTTTCTTGCGCATCCAATTCGCTTTTTGCGCGCGCACGTCGGTTGCTTGGCGCATGGGCCGCTGTTCCGACCGGTCACGACTTGATCCATTTCGTTTACCTAGCGGAGGCATGCCGAATCGCCTTCTGGCTCGACAAAGACGAAGGTTGAACATGTGCACGCTCATTTCGGCACGAACTCCGCCGAGGTGGCGATGCTCCTCGGCATCTTGGGCAAGTTTCGCTGGAGCTTCACGGTTCACGGGCCGGAAGAATTCGACAAAGCGCCGCTCATCAAACTTGCCGAAAAGACTACGCGCCAGCGGTTTCGTCGCTGCGATCAGCTCCTTCGGCCGCGGGCAGATTGTATCGATTGGTCGAACAACCATATTGGCAAAAAATCGAAATCGTCCGCTGCGGATTCGACGAAAAATTTCTTTCGGTGGAGTCCGGCCGGGCAAGCCAGCGCCAACAAGCTCGTCTGCGTCGGCCGGATTTGCGAGCAAAAGGGACAATTGCTTCTGATCGAAGCGATGGCGCGGCTGGTGAAGATCAGGCCAGACGCGACTGTTGGTCCTTGCCGGCGATGGCGAAATTCGCGCGGACAGTCGAAGGTCGAGATCGCACGCCACAATCTGGAGCGCGACACGTTCATATCACCGGTTGGCTCAGCAATGAGGCCGTTCGCGACGAAATTCTCAAAGCCCGGGCGCTCGTGCCTGCCGAGCTTGGCGGAAGGGCTGCCGGTCGTCATCATGGAGGCTATGGCGTTGCGCCGCCCGATCATCAGCACCTTCGTCGCCGGTATCCCCGAGCTGGTGGTGTCCCGGCGAACATGGCTGGTTGGTCCCCGCCGGCGAAATCGAAACATTGGTCGACGCGATCGATCAACTGTCTCGACACACCCGCAGACGTCATCGCGCGGATGGGCGATGCGGCGCGCACACGCGTACTCGCACGACACAATGTTGAGCACGAAGCGGCGGCAAAGCTAGAACGTTTGTTTTTAAACGAAGGTCGGCCGTCATGTCTCTAAGCAATACGGCAATCGAATCGCGTTTCGTCGATCGGACGGCGACGATCGGCATAATCGGCATGGGCTATGTCGGAATGCCGTTGGCGCTCGCGGCGTCGGATGCCGGCTTCAAAATCATTGGGTTCGACGTTGATCCGAAAAAGGTTGCCAGTATCAAAGCAGGAAAAAGCTACATTGGACACATAGGTAGCGAAGCCATTGCAGCAGCCGTCGCCCTGTGGACGGCTGTCCGTCACCGACCGCTTTGAAGCCATCCGCGACGTGGACGCGATCATTATCTGCGTGCCGACCCCCCTTACAGCCTACCGTGAACCGGACCTGAGCTTCGTCATCAAGACGACGGAGGCGATCGCGCCTCATGTGCGAAACGGTCAATTGATCGTGCTGGAATTCGACGACTGGCCAGGGACGGTCGCCGAAGTCATGAAGCCGATCTTGGAAACCGCTGGCCTCAAAAGCGGACGAGATTTTTATTTGGCGTACTCGCCGGAACGCGAAGACCCCGGAAACCCAAATTTTTTTCAATCCACAAAATTCCGAAAGTCGTCGGCGGAGACGATCCTTTCGCTCTTACACTCGCAAAGACGTTCTATGGAAGTTTTGTGCCGCAAACCGTGGCGGTCTCATCGACCAGGGCCGCCGAAGCGGTGAAGTTGACCGAAAACATATTCAGGGCCGTGAACATCGCGCTCGTGAACGAACTCAAGATCGTCTATGACGCAATGGGAATCGATATATGGGAGGTGATCGACGCTGCGAAAACAAAGCCGTTCGGCTATATGCCTTTTTATCCCGGTCCCGGATTGGGAGGACACTGCATCCCCATCGATCCATTTTACCTCACCTGGAAGGCGCGCGAATTCGAGATTTCCACGCGCTTTATCGAACTTGCAGGTGAGATAAACACTGCGATGCCGCACTATGTCGTCAACAAGTTGGCACAAGCCCTTGACGCGCGGAGCGGCCGCGGCCTCAAGAATTCAAGAATTTTGATCATGGGCATTGCATACAAAAAGAACGTCGAAGATGTACGAGAAAGCCCGGCCTTCAAGATTATTGAGCTGCTTGAACGACGGGGGGCGCAGACCGATTTTTACAATTCTTTCGTTGATCAAATTCCGAATTTGCGTGAGTATCCGCACTTTACGGGGCGCCGCGGAGTTCCTAAATTGAACGCCGAAACGCTGACCGCGTTCGACGCGGTCGTTATCGTGACCGATCATGACAACGTGGATTATCGATTGGTTTGCGAAAAGTCGCAGCTGGTAGTCGATGCGCGCAACGTCTGTGGCCGAGCGGGAATTATTTCTGATAAAATTGTTAAGGCTTGATCTACTGTTAGTTACGCTTGCGCACGACATTTTTTTAATTCGTTGTCGCGGTTAGGTCTCGTGAATGGACGTCAAAAGCTCGTAGAGAGCCTATGATTGAACTCCAGTACGATCTTTCTTTTCCAATTCTTCAATTGCGCGCTTTTTCCCGACCAGAAGCGTACGCCACTGATAGCGACGAAGAAATGCGCGGAACGCTGCATCTTCATAGCGGGGTTTGCGCATGAGCGCGCTTTTCAACCAGCCCCAAAGCATCGCCAATGCGCCTAGCACATATGGTTTTCTTTTCATCCGATAGAGCGCGCTGGCCGCCATGAAGAGAAAACCCGTACCCATAAAATATTGGCCCGCACCGTGACGCATGCGGCCGATATAGATGCTTTGCTGGCTCGACCCCATCGGACGAAGATGAATGAACCGCAGCTCAGGATCGTCCCAGCTCCGTGCCGTCCATCCCATCATGCGACTGCGGTGGCAATCGATACCGTCCCACATCACCTCACGCACGAAGCCGCCGATCGCCTTGAAGCAGGATATCCGATAGAATTTCGAAGCTCCAATCGACATCTCATCGCCGATACCCTCATCCACGAGCTTGCCGTCGACTTCCAAATAGGCCTTCCCGCTGCAGCTTGCGATGCGAGGATCGGCGGCCATCCGCTGCATGAGGATTTCGAAATATCGCGGCGGGAGGCGCAGATCGAGATCGAGCTTGCATAGAAATTCATAGTCATCGGGATTGATCTTTTCGTACCCCGCATAAAACGCTTCAATGACACCGGGCCCAACCGACCGCCGGCCACGATCCTCGCGCCTTACGATCTGAATCCAATCGTATTTCTTCGCGTATTCGGTCAAAATTTCCGGTGTCGCGTCCGTTGACCCATCATCAACAATAACCCACTTTGCCGGCTGCCGTGACTGCGCGACAACGGTGTCAAGGGTCTGCCGCATGTATTCCGCCTCGTTCCGGCAAGGCGAGATCAGCACGTAGCGGCCATTGCGAGTCAGAGCCGAACTGTCCCGCTCTTTTAATTCGGCAGCATCATTCACAGAACAAATACTCCTCAAATAGTCGCCGCTTCGTACTTTACCTTGTTGTCGGCAACTCGGGCGCCAGCGGCTTCGCCAAAATGCGGCTTTGCCTGCCGCTCCTCCCTCGTCAGCCCTATTCAACATCATCTAAAACAGCCGCACTAAAAGGGTTTTTGTAAAGGCCTAGCTTCTGCTTCAGCAGAAGATAGAGAACCGGAGGTTGATGTACAACGTATCGATGCCAACGCTGCCGCGGCTCACGAAGAAGGCGATAGAGCCATTCAAGTCCTGCATTGGTAATCCAGGCGGGCGGGCGCTTGAGCAATTCCGCTTCGTAGTCGATCGCACCGCCGAGCGGCAGATACGTCTTAACGTATGGCAGCCTATCCCGATATTTGACGATAAATTTTTCTTGCCGTCCGGCGCCAAGCCCGATGACCAAAACACTCGCTCTCGATTCGTTAATGCGCGCAATCATGCTTTCGATTTCGCCTGGCCGGCTATCATAGTCACGCGGCGGCGAGTCGGTCGCCACGACCATTTCGCGGCCGACTTTCTCGTTGATTTTCTTGCGCGCCAGTTCGGCAACACCGGGGGCGCCGCCGCATATGAATATCGTCACGTTCGGATCATCTTTGTACTTAGTGTAAAATCGAGGGAAATAATCAGAGCCTGAGACACGTTCTTTGAGCGGTGTGCCGAGCCACCGCGCGGCGAAAAAAAGAATTTGGCTGTCGCAGGTCACAATATCGAAATTCGGCAAGATCTCGTAAAATTCCCGGTCTTTCTGCAACTTCATGATCATGTCGACATGAAGCGTAAGCAACAGCCCTTCTTTGAACAAATCAACGAGCTCGTTCATCGAAAGATTGTCGACATCGACGTTCAATAGTCTGATGCGCGGGGCAATCTGATCACGTATGGAAATCATGGTCTGATGCTGTTCGATATATTTCAACGATGAGATCCTCAACCAAGGCCGCCATGTCCGAAAGACAGTCCAGCGGCGCAAACACTACATTATAATCGATGAATGGCCAGACCCGCGAGCTTGCCAGTAAATAGTAAACGCCGGTCCATTGCATCCGCGAATGCAGAACACTTGACGGCCTTTGGCGCCGCATGACAAATTGTGATGCAAACATGATTTCATCATTGCGACGGGGCCGCGTCCCTATGCCCTTGCGCGACAATGCGCGCGAGCAAAGATAGTAAAGCGATATGTTTAACGGCCTTGTCGGCAATGGTTGTCATAATTGCCAGGCGGCATTTGGACCTATAAGGACTTTCCTGCTGACCTCTTAGCTACCTCATTTTTTTGAACACACCCGCACCCGCAATGATTCGTACTGCCGTCGTCGGTCTTGGAAAGATGGGATTGTCGCATCTCGCGATCCTGCGCCCGCATCCGGACATCGACGTCGTCGCCGTCTGCGACACATTCGGCATGATGTTAAATGGGTTGAACCGTTATGCCGGCCTCAAGACCTATAGCGACTACGAAGAACTGCTGGAAAAAGAGCCGCTGGATGCCGTATTGATCGCCACCCCATCGCGCTTTCACGGCAAGATGGTTCGGCAGGCTCTTGAGAAGAACCTGCATGTTTTCTGCGAGAAGCCATTTTGCCTCGACATCGCCGAGGGCCAGGAACTCGCTGCGCTGGCAAAAAGCAAGGGCGTCGTCAATCAGGTCGGATATCACTACCGCTTTCTCGGAACTTTCATCGAAGCGAAGGCGCTGCTCGCAGCCGGGCTCATCGGCAAAATCCACCACGTCCGCGCCGAAGCTTACGGGCCGGTCGTTTTGCGGCCAAAAGGCAAGACGTGGCGGGCGAGCAAATCGGAGGGCGGCGGTTGCCTCTTCGACTATGCATGTCATGCGATCGATCTGGTCAATTTCCTTTATGCGCCACCGGCCGCGGTGAAGGGCACCGTCCTCAACAAGATCTTCTCTAACGACGTCGACGACGAGGTCTATTCCACCTTGTATTTTCCAGGCGGCGCAAGTGGTCAGCTCGCCACGAATTGGAGCGATGAAAGCTTTCGCAAGATGTCCATGCAGATCACCTTCTGGGGTGACAACGGCCGCATGCGCATCGATCGTCAGGAAATTCAAGTTTATCTGCGCAATGAAGTCAGCGCGTTTCCCAAGTTCATTCGCGGATGGAATACGCACTTCACGACCGAATTGACGGAACCGGTCTGGTTTTATCTGCGCGGCGAAGAATACTCGATGCAGATCGACCATTTCGCGCAGTGCATCAAAGACCGCAACAAGACGCAGATCTCCTCGTTCGAGACCGCCGTCGAGACTGATATTGTGCTCGCCAAAATGATCGCCGACGCCGAACAAAGCCGAACAGCAGCGGAAAGCGACGTAATTCCCGTTCGTCCAAAGCCCGCGGCCTCCTCCAACCGCAATATTGCCGCGTTGCTCAAAGGCCTACTCGGTCGTCCGCAATGAGTACCCGCACGATGGATCGAATTCTTTTCGGCGACAATCAGTTCTTCGGCGTGAACCACATGTCCGAGGAGAAGGCGCGCCAGCAGGCCATGCGCTTTCAGGACCTGCAAGCGATCATTGATGTGCTCGACATTGTTTATGAGGAAGGCATCAGAACCTTCATGTGCACCACCCAAGATAGAATGGTGGATGTGTGCGAGCACTTTCGACAGCACAAGGACCGCTATGCGGGTTTCAAGTTCTATCCCTGCATGCCATATGCGCACAAATATGCGAACGCGGTGACCGAATATGGCATTCTGGGTGCCTTGCAACGCTTCGTGCCCAGCGACAACCGGATCGCGGCGATTTGGAAGGGTGGCATGTCCGTCGCTAAACGCGACGTCGTAGGAATTGCGGAACTGTTGATTGATTCTGAAATGACGATGTTTCGCGGCCTCGAAACGCCGGTTATCTTCTTGCAGAATGTCGTGAGCGACCTTTTGCTTGGCCTTGGCATTAAAGACGCGTTCCGCATTTTCGCGGATCACGTCAAGAATAAATACAACGCCGAAGCCGGCTTCATTACGATGAACCTTCCGCGCATGCTCGATGTTTTGGACGAGATCGGCATCGACAATCCGATCGTTTGCTCCAATATCAACAAGATCGGATTTCGCATGTGCGGCGGCATTGAACTTTATGAAAAGACAATTGCAACCAGACGATTCCGGCCGATCGCCATGTCGGTACTTGCCTCGGGCGCACTCCAGCCCGAGGAAGCGATCGAATATGTCGTCAACCAGCCTAAAATCGAGTCTATCGTCTTCGGCGCCTCAAGCCGCGCCAACATCAATCACACAGCAATGCTCATCAATGAGCTCTATGCTAACGGGTGATGTTCACCCGCAAAAAAAGCTGCTGTTGTTAAAAAGACTCAAATCAAAATCGATCTACAAAAACAGATCTTGAACTATTCATTCTTGGGCGGAGGCATCGGCGTCGAATGCTGAGGCTTAGGGGCAATCACTGCCCTGAATTTCACTGGCGGCGATTTCCAGTCAAACGGCATTTTCGGCAACGGGACGACACATTGCGTAAAAAGGCTCTGCCCTTCTGCGTTGCGGATCTCGAAAATAATGCCGGGCTTGGCCAACTTTTCACACTCTTGCCATTGTGCGATTGCCATCCATTCACTCATGCTCTCGAGCTCCGCCATCCTCCCATCGCGATTTGCGACAAATGAAAATATTTCTCACACACCGAGTCGTATTTTGCCACCAACCAAATTAATCCGGGGTAATTTGCCCACCGGAAAGATTTCGCTGATGGCGCTAAGCGTCTGACTTGTTAAACACTTTATTGCGCAATATCGAATAATTTGGCTTGGTTTGAGCTGCCACTGAGTTCTTACCTCCACACGAAGTTAGAGTTCGGCCTCACTGCCAACATCGGCCGAAGCTCTAATCGCTGCCGGATGACCGTCTGAGTGCCGCTTGTCATCATTGACCGTCTGCATCGGTCCGTTAGGACACAGGAATGCCATAATCTGACAAACACACAGTCCAGCGACGACAAGTCGATTATTCTGAGCTTGAAGGGTGCGGCTACCGATTGTCACATCGGTGAGGCAATTAACTGTTTTCGGGACGCGCTTTCGGCGCACCGGGGCGTGATCATTAACTTTGCGCAAACAAGCAGAATTGACTGCCGTTTCCTCGGCCTTTTGCTTATGTTAAAGAAAGAGTTAAAGAAAAAACATCTTCATCTTGCGTTAGAAAGCGTTCCACCGCCGATCAAGAGATATTTGCGATTGAGCGGTTTTGCTTTTCTGCTTGGTGACAGCTGAGATTGGTGCGTAGCATGCTTGTTAAAGCCGATCGCGTATCCGCGGCGAGATCGACGCCGAAGACAACTCTTGCTGTTTTCCTAGTCGCTATTTCAATTCTCATTGCTCTCGTTGGTTTCGGCGGAGCGCTATTAGAATTGGTGCACCGCTGGCAGGTGCAAGAGGAATACAGCCACGGCTTTTTAATACCCTTCATCGTTGCGTGGCTTTTATGGGCTCGCCGTGATGCGATAGTTGCCAGCATCGGCCGTCCCAGTTGGGCTGGACCAGTTCTTATTGCGCTGGCCATGTTCATGCATATTGTCGGCCAGCTGAGCGCGTTGTACGTGCTTTCGCAAGCCGGATTTATAGTTGCGTTGTTCGGAATTGTGCTTGCGTTTGGCGGCTATCCCCTTTTCAAAGTAACGTTCATTCCGATCGCCTTTTTTGTCTTTGCAATACCGACCCCCTATTTCATTGATGCCGTTCTGACCTACAAGCTCCAATTGATTTCTTCGCAGCTCGGAACATTCTTCATCAGACTGTTTCAGATTCCTGTCTACCTTGAAGGCAACGTCATCGATCTGGGTACCTACAAACTCCAGGTCGCCGAAGCGTGTAGCGGTCTTCGGTACCTTTACCCACTCTTGAGCCTCGGCTTCTTGGCTGCCTACCTGTTTCAGGCGCCGCTCTGGCAACGCGCCCTGGTTTTCCTCTCCACTATTCCCATAACGATTGTGATGAATAGTTTCCGGATTGGACTCGTTGGTGTGCTCGTCGACAATTATGGGCCGCAGGACGCCGACGGCTTCCTGCATATGTTCGAAGGCTGGATTATTTTTCTAGCCTGCGCAGCGGTGCTTGTCGGTGAAATGACCCTCCTTGCGCGCCTTGGGGTCAAAAGAGGTTTTTTCGAAGTCTTTTACCCGCCAAAGATCACGCCAAGCGCCCTACCTGCCGAAAGCAGGTCTTCGTCCCAACTTGTGCCGCTTATCATTTGCTTTGTGCTGCTCGGCATGACTGCGACAGCTGGATACTTCATTTCGGCTCGACAGGAGATTTTCCCTGATCGCAAGTCATTTGCGACATTCCCGGAAACGCTCGGAGAATGGAAAGGCAAGACCGTCTTCGCTTGAGCCTGACGTTAGAAATGTTCTTGCGCTAACCGATTACATACTTTCGGACTATACGAAAAAAGATGGTCGGCCCGTCAATCTCTATGTCGCGTATTACGCGTCGCAACGCTCGGGAGTCTTCACCGCACTCACCAAGCGTTTGCATTCCGGGCAATGGTTGGCAAATCGATACGATAGAACGCACACAACATAGTTTTGACGGCACATCCTTGCCTTTCAATCGCGTCGTGATTAATCGCGGATCAGATCGTCAGCTCGTATATTATTGGTTCGAGCAACGCGGTCGGCTTATTGCTAATGAATATTGGTCCAAGTTATACCTGTTGCGAGACGCGATTTTCATGAATCGCACTGACGGCGCTCTGATCCGTCTCACGACTCCCATCTTTCCAAACGAAAGCGACAAAGATGCGGACAAACGCTTGCAGGAGTTCATTCCCGATACTGTTGCCTAAACTCTTGCGGGGTATTTGCCCGCCGATAATGCAGAACTGAAAAGCCGGCCATAAAATCGTCTAAAGCTGGACAGATTATAGAGCCCACAATGCTGAAAATCGCAAACAAACTATCCATTAAAATCATCGTTCTCCAACTATGCCTGGTGTTTGCCACCCTACAACTCGCTGCGTGTAGCTCGCGCGAACAGCGTGCCAAAAACTATTACGACCAAGGCATGAGCTATCTTGAGAAAACAGGACTACAACAAAGCTCGCATCGAATTGCGCAATGCCCTCCAGTTAAACGACCATATGATCGAAGCTTGGCGGGCGCTCGCGCAGATCGATGAACATGATCGGAACTGGCGGGCGCTCGCTGGAAGCTTGAAACACATTTCAGAACTCGACGAAAAAGATCCGAAATCCCGGATAAAATTAGCGCAACTCTATGTACTTGGTGGCGCACTCGACCAGGCGCTTAAACTGGCGAACGCGGCTTCCGAGCTTGATCCGGAAAACGCCGATATCTTAGCTGTAAAATCGACAATTCTTCTTAAACTCAAAGACATTGACGGCGCGAACTCTAAATGCCGAAAAGGCGCTCAAAATTAGTCCTAATGATACGAACGCAAATATCGTTTTGTCTGCCATAAAGCTTTCGCGCGGCGATACGAATGGAGCTTTGCAGACGCTCGACAAGATTGCTGCCGATCATCAAGACGATCTTAGCGTCTTGCTCCAAAAAATCGCTATTTTTGACAAAGCGGGAGACCCAAAAAAAGTCGAAGCAACTTTGCGGCATATAATTGCGCTCAATCCAAAGCAACCAATATTCACTAGCCAACTGATCCGATTTCTCCTCGCACAAAATCGCCAAGAAGATGCAGAAAAGGAACTGCGTGCGCTCACTGACGGCTAACCCCGATGACATCAACACCGAATTCGCGCTGGTTAATCTTTTGGCAAAACTCAAAGGCCCCGCAGCTGCGCGCGAGGAACTTGTTTCAAAGGTCAACGCCGGCAAAAACGTGGACGTTTACAAGATCGCTTTAGCAAAGCTCGATTTTGCTGAAGGCAAGACAACAGAAGGTGTAAATTCGCTCAAGAAATTGATCGGGACCATGCAAGCTGGCAGCAAGCAGAACGCCGCCCGCATTGTTCTCGCAGAAATGTATTTGAGCAAGAATGACGTTGCTTCAGCGGAACCCGTAATTGCTGATGTGCTTAAAAATGATAGTCGAAACACTGAAGCGCTTAGACTGCGCGCCGGCATTCTCGTCAATCGTGGGCAGATCGACAACGCCGTAGGTGATCTACGTCAAGCGCTCAATGACCAGCCGCACTCGCCTTCACTGCTCGCGAGCTTGGCCAACGCGTACGAACGTGGGGGAAAGATTGAATTGGCTAGTCAGGCTTACTCGGATGCGATGACAAGCTCTCGCTATTCGCCGACATATGGCTTGAACTATTTCAGATTTCTTCAGCGTCGCAGCCTGAATGATCAAGCAGAGCGTGTGCTGACCGAATTAGCCAATCGTAACCCAAATGATGTCAACGTCTTGTCAGAGCTTGCCAAAACTAAGCTCGCGCACCGTGATTATGTTGCCGCGCATCAAATTGCAGATAAAGATTCGCAGCATCAATAAAGCAACCTCGGCCGCGGATGCGATCGATGCTGCCGCTTTTAGCGGCCAGAAAAAATTTACTGATAGTCTTGCATCGCTACAGCGCATCTATGACGCCAATCCTAGCGCATTGCGGCCGATGGCGGCGATCGTTGATCTTTATCTTCGTTCCCAACAACAGGAAAAAGCCGTAGCCTTTCTCCAAGACGCGCTGAAAGCGAACCCTGACAACGCAGAAGCACTTGTGTTGCTGGGTTCAGTTAGACTTTCCAAGAACGATCTCAAGCAAGCGCAGACTGATTTCGAGTCTGCAATAAAGCATCAACCTAAGAATCCTGCTGGCTATCGGGCGCTGGCCAGCCTCTACGCTCGGCAAAAAAAGAGCGACGAAGCGCTAACCGTTATACAGGCTGGCCTAAAGCAGCAGCCCCAAGACTTCGCGCTTCGATTGACTTTGGCGGGGATTTACAAATCGAAACATGAATACGAGCGCGCGATTACCGAATATGAAACATTGCTCAAGCAGCAACCCGGCTCAATGGTTGTCGCCAATAATTTGGCGAGTTTGCTTTCTGATCGCAGTTCCGACAAATCAAGTTTCGAAAGGGCGTATTCAATTGCACAAGTTCTTAAAAACTCTCAAGTCCCGCAATTCAAAGATACACTGGGGTGGATAGAATATCGCAAGGGAAATCACACGGAAGCGCTCAAATTGCTCGAAGACGCAGCAAAGGGTCTCCCTCGTGTCGCGCTTGTTCATTACCATCTCGGCATGAGTTATCTCGCAACCGGAGAGACAGCGAAGGCGTCTGATCAGTTCGCAAAGGCGCGCCAGCTTGCGCCGAACGACTTATCACTGATTGAAAAAATTGACGCCGCGACCAAAGGCTCGGCGGAAAAGGGAAAGAGCTAGTGAGACGCTCCCCGAGTGTTCCGCGCTGCAGCAAAAAAGGCACGCTCTCGGTGTTTTTTGGAAAAAGCCCGCACGGGCACATTGGTAAAATATTTAATAATCAATGACTTACATGGCGTCCACTAGGTTTATTCGACCCTCACTCAGCTATCTTTGGTTAAAAAACTGATTATAATGCAGTTGTGGCAGTTTGATTAGCGCCGTCTTTTCGGCCAGAGGGTTTAATCATGAAGACCGTAGCGAAAGTTGCGTTTGGGGCTTTGCTTGCCACTGCGCTCACGCCAATCGGCATAGCTAGCGCAAGCGGCGTCAATATTTCCGGCGTGCCGCTCACGGCACCAGATCCGCTATACGGCACCTCTTCAGGTGAGAATAACGTTGTGAATGCCCCTGGTTTCGCCCCCACGGGATCAACACTATACGATCCGACGGGTCCAGGCATTAATGAAAACGGGACTACGCCATGGTTGAGCACGGGCGCTGTTTCGACCGACTACACCAACTACTCTGTTAGTTATTTTTACGCTGGCTCTGAATCGGGGTTCGCTATTACGTTCAACGCTCCTGGAATCACTTCCTTCACGGAAACCGACAAGAATAACAATCTTACCTACAATAACATATCACCGACCCCTCTCGGTTCATCGATAGGCTCAGGACCTGGGCTACTTGACTTCAGTTTTTGCTGGAATAGCTGCAACACGGTAGTGGCTAACAGTTCAACAAACCCGGCCCCAGGTAGCGGCATTGCAAACTTGATCTTCTCTTATCTCACCGCCGCGGGAACAGACAAGTTCGGCAATCCGGCTTTTGATCTGACGGCGAGCAACGATGGAAACAACTGGTTCGTCATCGCCCTGAACGACAATGGTGGGCCTGACGACAATCACGACGATATGGTGGTTTTTGCTCATGTTGTAGAGCTGCCCGGCGGTCCTAATACTGTTCCGCTTCCTGGCGCATTGCCGCTTTTTGGCAGCGTCGTCGGTGCAGGCCTGATTGCTTTGCGTAAGCGTCGGAAAAAAACGTCTGCCGCCTGACTTTGATATAATGCAAAAAATGTCTTGAAAAAGGGGCCTCACAAGGGCCCCTTTTGTTTTTAGTTGGCTCCTATTTGGGCTAGATAGCAAGAATCATCGCATATCGATTACATCTCCCAGGCAATACCGGAGACATGCGACGTGGCCGGCCGCACGCGATCTTGACCGTCGATTGTGGTTCCAACATCTAAACGAGATGAAAATTGTGGTCGCTGAGCTGTCCGATGGTTGTATTCTTTAAAGTTATAGAATCAGTTGCATCAGCGTTTATGACGACGTCCGCCCCTGACTGCGCGGCATGCGACAATACGCTTGCAAAATCTGCAAACGCATTGTGGCTAAGCTGAATGACGTCGTTACTCGTATTAAAATCTGCAATTATGTCATTGCCGAATTTTTCCGCAAAGATGAACGTGTCACCGCCGCCATTGCCCGAAAGTGTTTCATTGGAGCCCGTACTTACGATCGTGTCATGACCCGAAGTGCCAAAGACAACATTGATGCTCGCAACTTGTCCTGCCTGATCCGTTGCCTGCACAGCAAAGTTTTGTATGGAATTTTGCAGGTCGGACATGCAAAGCGCCCAACTATTGTCGGTGTGGATTAAGTTAGTGCCGCCGATCTTCATGCCTGTGCTTGCATCGGACACTGATATGGTGCTTCCAACTTGGGCCGTACCCCTCAAAAGTCCTATTCCATAGGAAGCCAAATAGAAATTGTCCACATTAAACGCCAACTCAGGCTGCGACCCATCGATCGAGACGAACTGCTCCGTCGACGTGAGGCTGACATTGCCAGCGAGATCTGTAGCGGTCGCAATGAAGCCATAATCGCCAGCTGCCAAAGCGCCCGTGTCAACGCTCCAAGCGCCGTTGTCGTCGGCGAGCACTGAACCATGTAACGTGCTTGTGCCATCGTAAATGTCGACAGTGCTGCCGGCCTCTGCGGTCCCTGTCAGGACGACATGATTTGTGTTTGCGATTGTCTCGCTGGTGATCGCCGGCGCCACCGGGGCACTGGTGTCGACGGTCACGGCCAGAGTGCTCGAGGCCGGGCCGGTGTTGCCGGCGACGTCGGTGGCCGTGGCTGTCAGGTTGTGCGCGCCGTCAGCGAGGGTGCCGGTGGTGAAGCTCCAGGCGCCCGTAGACGTGGCCACTGCGCTGCCGAGCAACGTCGCGCCGTCATAGATCTTCATCGTGGCGCCGGCTTCCGCCGTGCCGGTCAAGCTCAACGTATTGTCATTGGTGATGTGATCGCCCGCCACGCCGCTGTCGTTGGAGAAGGCCGTGATCGCAGGCGCCACCGGAGCATCGGTGTCGATGGTGACGACCGGATCGCTCGAAGCAGCGCTGACATTGCCGGCCGCGTCAGTGGCGGTCACGCTGAGGCTATGGCTGCCATCAAAGAGAGCAGCTGAGGTGAAGCTCCAGGCGCCGTTCGCATCAACCTGCGTGTTGCCGAGGACTGTGGTGCCATCATAAACGGTAATCGTGCTGCCGGCCTCTGCCGTACCGACCAGGTTGATCTGGTTCGCGTTGACGATTGTCTCGCTGTCGATCGCAGGCGCCACCGGGGCGCCGGTGTCGACGGTCACAGCCAAGGCGCTCGAGGCCGGGCCGGTATTGCCGGCGACATCCGTCGCGGTGGCGGTCAGATTGTGCGCACCGTCATTGAGGGTGCCGGTGGTGAAGCTCCAGGCGCCCGCAGACGTGGCGACCGCGCTGCCGAGCAACGTCGCGCCGTCATAGACCTTCACCGTCGCGCCGGCTTCCGCCGTGCCGGTCAGGCTCAGCGTGTTGTCGTTGGTGACGTGATCGCCCGCCACGCCGCTGTCGTTGGAGAACGACGTGATCGCAGGGGCAACCGGAGCGCCGGTATCGATGGTGACAGACAAGGCCTTGAGGCCGGGCCGGTGTTGCCGGCCAGGTCCGTCGCCGTGGCGGTCAGATTGTGCGCACCGTCGGCCAGCGCGGCCGTGGTGAAGCTCCAGGCGCCCGCAGACGTAGCGACCGCGCTGCCGAGCAACGTCGCGCCGTCATAGACCTTCACCGTGGCGCCGGCTTCCGCCGTGCCGGTCAGGCTCAGCGTGTTGTCGTTGGTGACGTGATCGCCTGCCACGCCGCTGTCGTTGGAGAAGGCCGTGATCGCAGGGGCCACCGGGGCGCCGGTGTCGATGGTGACAGCCAAGCGCCGTCGAGGCCGGGCCGGTATTGCCGGCAAGTCGGTCGCCGTGGCGGTCAGGTTGTGCGCACCGTCATTGAGGGTGCCGGTGGTGAAGCTCCAGGCGCCCGAACCATTGGCCGTGGCGCTGCCGAGCAAGCGTGGCGCCGTCATAGACCTTCACCGTGGCGCCGGCTTCCGCCGTGCCGGTCAGGCTCAGCGTGTTGTCGTTGGTGACGTGATCGCCTGCCACGCCGCTGTCGTTGGAGAACGACGTGATCGCAGGCGCCACCGGAGCGCCGGTGTCGATGGTGACAGCCAGCGCGCTCGAGGCCGGGCCGGTGTTGCCGGCAACGTCGGTCGCCGTGGCGGTCAGGTTGTGCGCACCGTCATTGAGGGTGCCGGTGGTGAAGCTCCAGGCGCCCGAGCCATTGGCCGTGGCGCTGCCCGAGCAACGTGGCGCCGTCATAGACCTTCACCGTGGCGCCGGCTTCCGCCGTGCCGGTCAGGCTCAGCGTGTTGTCGTTGGTGACGTGATCGCCTGCCACGCCGCTGTCGTTGGAGAACGACGTGATCGCCGGCGCCACCGGGGCGCCGGTGTCGATGGTGACAACCGGATCACTCGAAGCCGCGCTGACATTGCCAGCTGCGTCAGTAGCGGTCACGCTGAGACTATGGCTGCCATCAGAAAGCGCAGCTGAGGTGAAGCTCCAGGCGCCGTTCGCATCAACCTGCGTGTTGCCGAGCACCGTGGTGCCATCATAAACGGTAATCGTACTGCCCGCTTCCGCCGTGCCGACCAGGTTGATCTGGTTTGCGTTGACGATCGTCTCGCTGTCGATCGCAGGCGCCACCGGAGCGCCGGTGTCGATGGTGACAGCCAGCGCGCTCGAGGCCGGGCCGGTATTGCCGGCAAGATCGGTGGCCGTGGCGGTCAGGTTGTGGGCACCGTCGGCCAGCGCGGCCGTGGTGAAGCTCCAGGCGCCCGCAGCCGTAGCGACCGCACTGCCGAGCAACGTGGCACCGTCATAGACCTTCACCGTCGCGCCGGCTTCCGCCGTGCCGGTCAGGCTCAGCGTATTGTCGTTGGTGACGTGATCGCCCGCCACGCCGCTGTCGTTGGAGAAGGCCGTGATCGCAGGCGCCACCGGGGCGCCGGTGTCGATGGTGACAGCCAGCGCACTCGAGGCCGGGCCGGTATTGCCGGCAAGGTCGGTGGCCGTGGCGGTCAGATTGTGCGCACCGTCAGGTCAGCGCGGCCGGTGGTGAAGCTCCAGGCGCCCGCAGCCATTGGCCGTGGCGCTGCCGAGCAACGTGGCACCGTCATAGACCTTCACCGTGGCGCCGGCTTCCGCCGTGCCGGTCAGGCTCAGCGTGTTGTCGTTGGTGACGTGATCGCCTGCCACGCCGCTGTCGTTGGAGAAGGCCGTGATCGCCGGCGCCACCGGGGCGCCGGTGTCGATGGTGACAGCCAAGCGCGCTCGAGGCCGGGCCGGTGTTGCCGGCAACGTCGGTCGCCGTGGCGGTCAGATTGTGCGCACCGTCATTGAGCGGTGCCGGTGGTGAAGCTCCAGGCGCCCGCAGCCATTGGCCGTGGCGCTGCCGAGCAGCGTCGCGCCGTCATAGACCTTCACCGTCGCGCCGGCTTCCGCCGTGCCGGTCAGGCTCAGCGTATTGTCGTTGGTGACGTGATCGCCCGCCACGCCGCTGTCGTTGGAGAACGCCGTGATCGCCGGCGCCACCGGGGCGCCGGTGTCGATGGTGACAGCCAAGCGCGCTCGAGGCCGGGCCGGTATTGCCGGCGACGTCGGTCGCCGTGGCGGTCAGGTTGTGCGCACCGTCATTGAGGGTAGCCGGTGGTGAAGCTCCAGGCGCCCGCAGCCGTTGGACCTGGCGCTGCCGAGCAACGTCGCGCCGTCATAGACCTTCACCGTCGCGCCGGCTTCCGCCGTGCCGGTCAGGCTCAGCGTGTTGTCGTTGGTGACGTGATCGCCCGCCACGCCGCTGTCGTTGGAGAACGACGTGATCGCAGGCGCCACCGGGGCGCCGGTGTCGATGGTGACAGCCAGCGCGCTCGAGGCCGGGCCGGTATTGCCGGCAACGTCCGTCGCCGTGGCGGTCAGGTTGTGCGCACCGTCATTGAGGGTGCCGGTGGTGAAGCTCCAGGCGCCCGCTGCCGTTGGCCGTGGCGCTGCCGAGCAGCGTGGCGCCGTCATAGACCTTCACCGTGGCGCCGGCTTCCGCCGTGCCGGTCAGGCTCAGCGTGTTGTCGTTGGTGACGTGATCGCCTGCCACGCCGCTGTCGTTGGAGAACGCCGTGATCGCCGGCGCCACCGGGGCGCCGGTGTCGATGGTGACAGCCAGCGCGCTCGAGGCCGGGCCGGTATTGCCGGCAACGTCGGTCGCCGTGGCGGTCAGGTTGTGCGCACCGTCGGCCAGCGCAGCCGTGGTGAAGCTCCAGGCGCCCGCAGCCGTAGCGACCGCACTGCCGAGCAACGTCGCACCGTCATAGACCTTCACCGTCGCGCCGGCTTCCGCCGTGCCGGTCAGGCTCAGCGTGTTGTCGTTGGTGACGTGATCGCCCGCCACGCCGCTGTCGTTGGAGAACGACGTGATCGCCGGCGCCACCGGAGCGCCGGTGTCGATGGTGACAGCCGAGCGCACTCGAGGCCGGGCCGGTATTGCCGGCGACGTCCGTCGCCGTGGCGGTCAGGTTGTGCGCACCGTCATTGAGGGTGCCGGTGGTGAAGCTCCAGGCGCCCGCAGCCATTGGCCTGGCGCTGCCGAGCAGCGTGGCGCCGTCATAGACCTTCACCGTGGCGCCGGCTTCCGCCGTGCCGGTCAGGCTCAGCGTGTTGTCGTTGGTGACGTGATCGCCTGCCACGCCGCTGTCGTTGGAGAACGCCGTGATCGCCGGCGCCACCGGAGCGCCGGTGTCGATGGTGACAGCCGGACGCGCTCGAGGCCGGGCCGGTATTGCCGGCGACGTCGGTCGCCGTGGCGGTCAGGTTGTGGGCACCGTCATTGAGGGTGCCGGTGGTGAAGCTCCAGGCGCCCGCAGCCATTGGCCGTGCGCGCTGCCGAGCAGCGTCGCGCCGTCATAGACCTTCACCGTGCGCCGGCTTCCGCCGTGCCGGTCAGGCTCAGCGTGTTGTCGTTGGTGACGTGATCGCCCGCCACACCGCTGTCGTTGGAGAACGACGTGATCGCAGGCGCCACCGGGGCGCCGGTGTCGATGGTGACAGCCAGGCGCTCGAGGCCGGGCCGGTATTGCCGGCGACGTCCGTCGCCGTGGCGGTCAGGTTGTGCGCACCGTCATTGAGGGTACCGGTGGTGAAGCTCCAGGCGCCCGCAGCCGTGGCGACGGCGCTGCCGAGCAACGTGGCGCCGTCATAGACCTTCACCGTGGCGCCGGCTTCCGCCGTGCCGGTCAGGCTCAGCGTATTGTCGTTGGTGACGTGATCGCCCGCCACCCGCTGTCGTTGGAGAACGACGTGATCGCGGGCGCCACCGGGGCACCGGTGTCGATGGTGACAGCCAGCGCGCTCGAGGCCGGGCCGGTGTTGCCGGCGACGTCGGTCGCCGTGGCGGTCAGATTGTGCGCACCGTCGGCCAGCGCAGCCGTGGTGAAGCTCCAGGCGCCCGCAGCCGTAGCGACCGCGCTGCCGAGCAGCGTGGCGCCGTCATAGACCTTCACCGTGGCGCCGGCTTCCGCCGTGCCGGTCAGGCTCAGCGTGTTGTCGTTGGTGACGTGATCGCCCGCCACGCCGCTGTCGTTGGAGAACGAGGTGATCGCCGGCGCCACCGGGGCGCCGGTGTCGATGGTGACAGCCAGGCGCGCTCGAGGCCGGGCCGGTATTGCCGGCAACGTCGGTCGCCGTTGCGGTGAGGTTGTGCGCGCCGTCATTGAGGGCCGGTGGTGAAGCTCCAGGCGCCCGCAGCCATTGGCCGTGGCGCTGCCGAGAGCGTGGCGCCGTCATAGACCTTCACCGTCGCGCCGGCTTCCGCCGTGCCGGTCAGGCTCAGCGTGTTGTCGTTGGTGACGTGATCGCCTGCCACGCCGCTGTCGTTGGAGAAGGCCGTGATCGCCGGCGCCACCGGGGCGCCGGTGTCGATGGTGACAGCCAGCGCGCTCGAGGCCGGGCCGGTATTGCCGGCAACGTCCGTCGCCGTGGCGGTCAGGTTGTGCGCACCGTCATTGAGGGTGCCGGTGGTGAAGCTCCAGGCGCCCGCAGCCGTTGGCCGTGGCGCTGCCGAGCAGCGTGGCGCCGTCATAGACCTTCACCGTCGCGCCGGCTTCCGCCGTGCCGGTCAGGCTCAGCGTGTTGTCGTTGGTGACGTGATCGCCTGCCACGCCGCTGTCGTTGGAGAAGGACGTGATCGCCGGCGCCACCGGGGCGCCGGTGTCGATGGTGACAGCTAGCGCGCTCGAGGCCGGGCCGGTGTTGCCGGCCACGTCCGTGGCCGTGGCGGTCAGGTTGTGCGCACCGTCATTGAGGGTGCCGGTGGTGAAGCTCCAGGCGCCCGAGCCATTGGCCGTGGCGCTGCCGAGCAGCGTGGCGCCGTCATAGACCTTCACCGTCGCGCCGGCTTCCGCCGTGCCGGTCAGGCTCAGCGTGTTGTCGTTGGTGACGTGATCGCCCGCCACGCCGCTGTCGTTGGAGAACGAGGTGATCGCCGGCGCCACCGGGGCGCCGGTGTCGATGGTGACAGCCAGCGCGCTCGAGGCCGGGCCGGTATTGCCGGCAACGTCCGTCGCCGTGGCGGTCAGGTTGTGCGCACCGTCATTGAGGGTGCCGGTGGTGAAGCTCCAGGCGCCCGAGCCATTGGCCGTGGCGCTGCCGAGCAGCGTCGCGCCGTCATAGACCTTCACCGTGGCGCCGGCTTCCGCCGTGCCGGTCAGGCTCAGCGTGTTGTCGTTGGTGACGTGATCGCCCGCCACGCCGCTGTCGTTGGAGAACGAGGTGATCGCCGGCGCCACCGGGGCGCCGGTGTCGATGGTGACAGCCAGCGCACTCGAGGCCGGGCCGGTGTTGCCGGCAACGTCGGTCGCCGTGGCGGTCAGATTGTGCGCACCGTCATTGAGGGTGCCGGTGGTGAAGCTCCAGGCGCCCGCAGCCGTGGCGACCGCGCTGCCGAGCAAGGTCGCGCCGTCATAGACCTTCACCGTGGCGCCGGCTTCCGCCGTGCCGGTCAGGCTCAGCGTGTTGTCGTTGGTGACGTGATCGCCCGCCACGCCGCTGTCGTTGGAGAACGACGTGATCGCCGGGCGCCACCGGGGCGCCGGTGTCGATGGTGACAGCCAGCGCGCTCGAGGCCGGGCCGGTATTGCCGGCGACGTCGGTCGCCGTGGCGGTCAGGTTGTGGGCACCGTCATTGAGGGTACCGGTGGTGAAGCTCCAGGCGCCCGCAGCCATTGGCCGTGGCGCTGCCGAGCAAGCGTCGCGCCGTCATAGACCTTCACCGTGGCGCCGGCTTCCGCCGTGCCGGTCAGGCTCAGCGTGTTGTCATTGGTGACGTGATCGCCCGCCACGCCGCTGTCGTTGGAGAACGACGTGATCGCCGGCGCCACCGGGGCGCCGGTGTCGATGGTGACAGCCAGCGCGCTCGAGGCCGGGCCGGTGTTGCCGGCGACGTCGGTCGCCGTGGCGGTCAGGTTGTGCGCACCGTCATTGAGGGTGCCGGTGGTGAAGCTCCAGGCGCCCGCAGCCATTGGCCGTGGCGCTGCCCAAGCAGCGTGGCGCCGTCATAGACCTTCACCGTGGCGCCGGCTTCCGCCGTGCCGGTCAGGCTCAGCGTGTTGTCGTTGGTGACGTGATCGCCCGCCACGCCGCTGTCGTTGGAGAACGACGTGATCGCTGGCGCCACCGGGGCGCCGGTGTCGATGGTGACACCGAGCGCGCTCGAGGCCGGGCCGGTGTTGCCGGCAACGTCCGTCGCCGTGGCGGTCAGATTGTGGGCACCGTCATTGAGGGTGCCGGTGGTGAAGCTCCAGGCGCCCGCTGCCGTTGGCCGTGCGCGCTGCCGAGCAGCGTAGCGCCGTCATAGACCTTCACCGTCGCGCCGGCTTCCGCCGTGCCGGCCAGGTTGATCTGGTTTGTCGTTGACGATCGTCTCGCTGCGTCGATCGCCGGCGCAACCGGGGCGCCGGTGTCGATGGTCACAGCCAAGCGCGCTCGAGGCCGGGCCGGTATTGCCGGCCACGTCGGTCGCCGTGGCGGTCAGGTTGTGGGCACCGTCGGCCAGCGCAGCCGTGGTGAAGCTCCAGGCGCCCGCAGCCGTGGCGACCGCACTGCCGAGCAAGGTGGCGCCGTCATAGACCTTCACCGTGGCGCCGGCTTCCGCCGTGCCGGTCAGGCTCAGCGTGTTGTCGTTGGTGACGTGATCGCCCGCCACACCGCTGTCGTTGGAGAACGACGTGATCGCAGGCGCCACCGGGGCGCCGGTGTCGATGGTGACAGCCAGCGCACTCGAGGCCGGGCCGGTATTGCCGGCAACGTCAGTGGCCGTGGCGGTCAGGTTATGGGCACCGTCGGCGAGCGCGGCCGGTGGTGAAGCTCCAGGCGCCCGTAGCCGTTGCGACCTGGCGCTGCCGAGCAACGTGGCGCCGTCATAGACCTTCACCGTGGCGCCGGCTTCCGCCGTGCCGGTCAGGCTCAGCGTGTTGTCGTTGGTGACGTGATCGCCCGCCACGCCGCTGTCGTTGGAGAAGGACGTGATCGCCGGCGCCACCGGGGCGCCGGTGTCGATGGTCACAGCCAGCGCGCTCGAGGCCGGGCCGGTATTGCCGGCAACGTCCGTCGCCGTGGCGGTCAGGTTGTGCGCACCGTCATTGAGGGTGCCGGTGGTGAAGCTCCAGGCGCCCGCTGCCGTTGGCCGTGGCGCTGCCCAAGAGCGTGGCGCCGTCATAGACCTTCACCGTGGCGCCGGCTTCCGCCGTGCCGGTCAGGCTCAGCGTATTGTCGTTGGTGACGTGATCGCCCGCCACGCCGCTGTCGTTGGAGAACGACGTGATCGCCGGCGCCACCGGGGCGCCGGTGTCGATGGTGACAGCCAAGGCGCGCTTGAGGCCGGGCCGGTATTGCCGGCGACGTCCGTGGCCGTGGCGGTGAGGTTGTGCGCACCGTCATTGAGGGTGCCGGTGGTGAAGCTCCAGGCGCCCGCAGCCGTTGCGTGGCGCTGCCGAGCAACGTGGCGCCGTCATAGACCTTCACCGTGGCACCGGCTTCCGCCGTGCCGGTCAGGCTCAGCGTGTTGTCGTTGGTGACGTGATCGCCCGCCACGCCGCTGTCGTTGGAGAACGACGTGATCGCCGGCGCCACCGGGGCGCCGGTGTCGATGGTGACAGCCAGCGCACTCGAGGCCGGGCCGGTATTGCCGGCAACGTCCGTCGCCGTGGCGGTCAGGTTGTGCGCACCGTCATTGAGGGTGCCGGTGGTGAAGCTCCAGGCGCCCGTGCCATTGGCCGTGGCGCTGCCCGAGCAGCGTGGCGCCGTCATAGACCTTCACCGTGGCGCCGGCTTCCGCCGTGCCGGTCAGGCTCAGCGTGTTGTCGTTGGTGACGTGATCGCCCGCCACGCCGCTGTCGTTGGAGAACGAGGTGATCGCCGGCGCCACCGGGGCGCCGGTGTCGATGGTGACAGCCGAGCGCACTCGAGGCCGGGCCGGTATTGCCGGCAACGTCGGTCGCCGTGGCGGTCAGGTTGTGCGCACCGTCATTGAGGGTACCGGTGGTGAAGCTCCAGGCGCCCGCAGCCGTAGCGACCGCACTGCCGAGCAAGGTGGCGCCGTCATAGACCTTCACCGTGGCGCCGGCTTCCGCCGTGCCGGTCAGGCTCAGCGTGTTGTCGTTGGTGACGTGATCGCCCGCCACGCCGCTGTCGTTGGAGAACGACGTGATCGCAGGCGCCACCGGGGCGCCGGTGTCGATGGTGACAGCCAGCGCACTCGAGGCCGGGCCGGTATTGCCGGCAACGTCCGTCGCCGTGGCGGTCAGGTTGTGCGCACCGTCATTGAGGGTGCCGGTGGTGAAGCTCCAGGCGCCCGAGCCATTGGCCGTGGCGCTGCCGAGCAGCGTGGCGCCGTCATAGACCTTCACCGTGGCGCCGGCTTCCGCCGTGCCGGTCAAGCTCAACGTGTTGTCGTTGGTGACGTGATCGCCCGCCACGCCGCTGTCGTTGGAGAACGACGTGATCGCCGGCGCCACCGGAGCGCCGGTGTCGATGGTGACAGCCAGCGCGCTCGAGGCCGGGCCGGTATTGCCGGCAACGTCCGTCGCCGTGGCGGTCAGGTTGTGCGCACCGTCATTGAGGGTGCCGGTGGTGAAGCTCCAGGCGCCCGAGCCATTGGCCGTGGCGCTGCCGAGCAGCGTCGCGCCGTCATAGACCTTCACCGTCGCACCGGCTTCCGCCGTGCCGGTCAGGCTCAGCGTGTTGTCGTTGGTGACGTGATCGCCCGCCACGCCGCTGTCGTTGGAGAACGAGGTGATCGCCGGCGCCACCGGGGCGCCGGTGTCGATGGTGACAGCTAGCGCGCTCGAGGCCGGGCCGGTATTGCCGGCAACGTCCGTCGCCGTGGCGGTCAGATTGTGCGCACCGTCATTGAGGGTGCCGGTGGTGAAGCTCCAGGCGCCCGAGCCATTGGCCGTGGCGCTGCCCAAGCAGCGTCGCGCCGTCATAGACCTTCACCGTGGCGCCGGCTTCCGCCGTGCCGGTCAGGCTCAGCGTGTTGTCGTTGGTGACGTGATCGCCCGCCACGCCACTGTCGTTGGAGAACGACGTAATGCTCGGGGCGTTCGGAACAGTCGTATCGATCGTGACACTGAAATTCGTCGGCGAACTGTCGTTACCCGCCGCGTCGGTGGAAACCACTGTGAAATTATGGACGCCATCGCTCAGCGTACCGGTCGTGAAGCGCCCACGCTTGTGTCTGGTTTTGCGACGATGCGCCCTCGCCGCTCGGCTGACTTTGGTTGGCACCATCCGCGGCATGATTTGCGGCAAGCGGCGTAGCGAAAATGCCGAAAGACCCTTTACCGTTGGAATTCGCTTCAGCCCCACCCAAAAGATTGCCGGTCGCGGCGTCGACAATCGCTACCTTTCCACTAGAGGCGGCAGTTGCGCTTATTCTCACACCTTCGTGGCGCTGTATCGACCCAGTGATCTCCATCGGCGTTACCGGAGCCGCCGCTTGGTCATCCTCAACGTTCGGGACAAAGTTCCAAACACCAGCCGCATCCGCCTTAGCCGTGCCGAGCAGCACACCGCCGTCATAGACCTTGATGGTGCTATTGATCTCGGCAACACCCGTCAGCGAGATCACATTCACATTCGTCACGTTGTCGCCGACAATATTGCTGTCGGTCGATTGCAGCCCGACCGTCGGATCAACTGGCGCAACGGTGTCGACAATGACATTCATCACGCTCGAGGCGGAGCTGGTATTACCGGTCGAATCGGTTGCCGTCGCCGTAAAGCTATGGGTGCCGTCGGTCAACGCCGAGGTGGCGAAGCTCCAGGCTCCATTGGCACCGGCCACAGCACTGCCGAGCAGCGTGACACCGTCATAGATCTTCACCGTCGCGCCCGCGTCCGCCGTGCCGGTCAAATTGATAACGTTTGAGCCGGTGATGCCGTCGCCGATCGACGCGGTGTCAGGCGAGAACGAGACAATATTCGGAGCTTGCACAGTAGACGGTGGTGGCGTCGTTCCAATCGCCACCGTTTTGTCGTTGAACTGAAGCAGATCGATGTTTTTCAGCGTGTCGGTGCCATCGGGGCTGCCGCTGCGAAGGTCGGTCACCGTCCAGCTGCCATCCGCGTTCGCGGTGACCTGATAGTCTGCCGAATTTCCCGAATAGGTGGCTGTATCCGTTCCGCTCACGCCGTCGAGCGTGTCGTTGCCTGCGCCGCCGGTGAGATGGTTGTCGGCCGTGTTGCCGACAAGCGTGTCGTTGCCGGTGCCACCGACTGCGTTTTCAATGAGCGAGGCCGTGTTACCTTGGAAAAGGTACGCGTTGGCGATACTGCCGATCGCAGTGTGCCCGCCTCCGAGGTTGGCCAGTTGCGTCGTCGACGGCGTGCTCCACTGTCCCGGCTGCAAATTGACCGTGACGTTTGTGTGGTAATTGGAAAAATCATACGTGTCGTTGCCGCCGCCATCCCAGACGGTCATGAAGATCGTATTGCCACCGGGCTTGATTTGGGCAACGCCGTCGATGAACTCTTGGCCCGTATTGGGATCCCATTGGTAGATAGTGTTGCCGTTATTGGTGTTGTAATTTGCGCCATACATGGTTTGCAGCGCTGCGATGTCGTCCATCATCAGCGTCTGCGGAAAACTCCATGTGGCGTTTGTGAGCCCCGAGGTCGTTGACGCTCCGATATAGGAGCGATAGCTCATCACAGAGTATTCTTCCGAGTCCTGGCTAACCGGAATTGCGCCAAACGAGCCCACAGTTTCATGCGGGTGCTTAAGCCCCATCGCATGTCCGGTTTCATGTAGGATCGTTAACCAAGCATAGTTTCCAAGGGTTGGGTTATCGTACCAAGCATTGCTCCTGAACCACGCGTCGCCACCTTCCGGCGAGCTCGACGGATAGTAAGTCCAAGCCGTGCCCGGCAGACTTGATTCCGCGTAACGAATGTCCGCGTGTTGTGTGGACGTTTCAGTGATTTCGCGTGAAAGTTAGATTGGCGACCGACGAGTACATGCCAAGGATTGAAGTGACGGCCGCCTGTTGTGTGGCGTTGAACGCCTTGAAGCCGTTGTTTTCCTCGCCGGCGCCGTACGGCGACACTCCCGCAAACCCGGTATAATACGATGGATCGGTGGGAAAGCTGTAGGTAAACGAATTGACCGCCCACTTCGTGCCGCTGAGCACGCCGTCAATATAGATTTCCCCTGTGGGGCTTATTGTCGTTGTTGACGGCACGCACGCCTCCGGCATCTGTTGGAGTTCGGTGCAAAAATACCGAGGCCGAGTAAAATCGCCGTCTGCTAAATACCGGCCATTCTTATTTTATGTTTGAGCTAAATTTAAAGACTCCATATAGCAATCAATTCACTAAACCACGCAAGCAAGGGACGATGCCCCGTCAATTAACGGGGCATGACGCATTTAACAGTTCTTAAGCATCAAACCTGAACGCCCAACTGGTATTAAGGCAGTGTATAGCCCCGCCTATGTAGACGGAACATCAAACCGATAACAACGAACTCCAAAAGGCGTTCACACGATGCGCGGGATCGGCGGCTTCAACTATTCAACACCGAGCATAGAGCTCTCGACTGCGCTTGCGTCTTGCCGCAACGCCTTCATCGCGATCGCGCTGTTTAGCGGCATGGGCAACATCCTCATGCTCACCGGCGCGATATTCATGCTCGAAGTCTATGATCGCGTTCTTCCCAGCCGCAGTGTGCCGACCCTCGTTGCCTTGATGATCATTGCGGGCAGCTTGTACGTCGCATTGGGTGCGCTCGACTTTATCCGAAGCCGCATTCTCGTTCGCGTCAGCAGCAGCCTCGACGAGACCATCAGCGACCGCGTCTACGACGCACTCGTGCATATGCCGGTGAAATCCGGTAACCGCTCCGGTGGGCTACAGTCGCTGCGCGACCTCGACAATTTGCGGTCCTTTCTCTCCGGCATGGGCCCGATTGCGATGTTCGACCTGCCGTGGATCCCGCTTTTCCTTATCATTTGCTTCGCGTTCCACATTCTGATCGGGCTGACGGCTTTGTTGGGCGCCATCATATTGTGCGCACTAACCGTCCTCACTGAAATCTATACGCGCGAGCCGGGAAAGAATACCGCGGGCCTCGCGGCGGCGCGGAACAGCCTCGCTGAAGCCAGCAGCCGAAATGCTGAAGCCTTGATCGCCATGGGGATGACGGGACGATTGGGGGCGCGTTGGAGAGCAACGAACCGTAAATACCTGGACTGCCAGCGGCAAACCAGCGACGTCGCGGGTGGGTTTGCGTCGACGTCAAAAATCCTGCGCATGATGCTGCAATCGAGCGTACTTGCGGTCGGCGCTTATCTTGTCATCAATGAACAAGCGACGGCCGGCATCATTATTGCCAGCTCGATCCTAAGCGCGCGGGCACTCGCACCAGTCGATCTCGCCATCGCCAACTGGAGGGGTTTTGTCGCGGCACGTCAAAGCTGGCACCGGCTCAATCAGCTCCTCACGCTCTTTCCTGCGCCCGCTGCGCCAATGGCCCTAGAACTCCCACGCAACGATCTCGCGGTCGAGATGGCAGCGGTTGTCCCGCCTGGTGACCAGCGAATCGTCGTTCAAGATGCCAATTTCACGCTGACGGCTGGCGACGGCCTCGCCGTCATTGGACCGAGTGGATCGGGTAAGTCGTGCTTGGCGAGGATTCTGGTTGGCGTTTGGCAGCCCGCGCGCGGAAAAATCCGCCTGGACGGGGCGACCTATGATCAATGGGCGGCAGAGGCGCTCGGACAAAACACCGGCTATCTGCCGCAAGATGTGGAATTGCTTGCGGGCAGCGTCGCCGAAAACATCGCGCGCTTTGAACCCAATGCAAAGTCAGAAGCCGTCGTCGCGGCCGCCCGTGCCGCCGGCGTGCATGAGCTCATCGTTAAGCTTCCGCAAGGCTACGAAACCCCGATCGGCGAACAAGGCGCGGCTCTCTCTGCCGGCCAAGCACAACGGATTGCACTTGCACGCGCGCTATACGGAGACCCATTCCTAGTCGTTCTCGATGAGCCAAACTCAAATCTCGATGCAGAAGGCGATGACGCGTTGGCTGCTGCCATAAGCGGCATCCGCGCCCGCAACGGCATTGTCATCGTGGTCGCGCATCGGCCAAGTGCAATCGCCGGCCTCGATCTCGTTTTGGTCATGAACCAAGGCAGGCAAGTCGATTTCGGCCCAAAGGAGCAGATGCTGGCGAGATTCCTCAAGCGCCCCGGCCCCCCTCTCAAGGTCGTGCCAGGAATTGAAGGGGTCTCAGCATGATCGCCCCCGCCGACGATAGCACGCAGGAATCGATCCGACGCTACATTATCGCAGGCGCGGTCATTGTCTTGACATTGACCTGCGGCGTCGGCGTCTGGGCCGCAACCATGGAAATTTCCGGCGCGCTGATTGCACCGGGCACGGTCGTTGTCGATTCGAACGTTAAGAAAATCCAACACCCGACAGGTGGCGTCGTCGGCAAGCTCTACGTTCACGACGGCGACCGCGTTAAAGCCGGTGATGTTCTGGTGCGCCTTGACGATACGGTCACGAAAGCCAACCTCGCCATTGTCACAAAAGGGCTGACCGAACTAACGGCACGCAAAGCCAGACTGGAAGCCGAGCGCGATCGCTTGGAAGCTGTTAAATTTCCGGTTGAGCTTTTACAACACAAGAACGATCCGGACGTCGCTCAGGTACTGGCGGCCGAAAGCACACTTTTCGATCTCAGGCGAACCGCAAGGAGCGGTGAGAAATCGCAATTGCGCGAGCGCATTGCACAATTAGGTCAAGAGATCACCGGTCTGCAAGCGCAACAAGCGTCCAAGAAAAAAGAGGTATCTTTAATCGGCAACGAACTCAGCGGCGTTCGCGACCTTTTTAAAAAGAAGCTCGTACCCCTAACCCGCGTGACCCAACTTGAGCGCGAAGCAACGCGATTAGAGGGAGAGCGCGGGCAATTGGTTGCCTCGATCGCCCAAGCCAAAGGCAAGATCGCCGAGCTGCAGTTGAAGATCATCCAGGTCGATTCCGATCTTTCCAGCGACGTCGCCAAGGAGACGCGCGATATCGATGCCAAGATCGGCGAGTTCGTCGAGCGAAAAATCACGGCGATGGATCAACTCGCGCGAACCGAAATTCGCGCACCGCAGAACGGCACCGTGTTTCAATCGATCGTCCACACGGTCGGCGGCGTCATTCCCGCCGGTGAAGCCATCATGCTGGTCGTCCCGAACGCCGACAATTTATCGGTCGATGCTAGAGTCAATCCGCAAGATATCGACAAAGTGCAAATCGGACAGAAAGCGGCATTGCGCTTCTCGGCCTTTGATACGCGAACAACGCCAGAAATTTTCGGCTCAGTCTCGCGAATTTCGGCCGATACGACGACTGATCAGCGTACCGGGTATAGCTATTACACGATCCGAATTTCCATGCATGCGGATCAACGCGCCCGGCTTGGCAACCTCAAGCTTGTTCCAGGCATGCCGGTGGAGGCTTTCATTCAGACCGGAGACCGTACGGTCCTGTCATACCTGATGAAACCATTGTCCGATCAAGTCGCGCGCGCATTCCGCGAACGCTAGCCTAGGTCGTCAACCCGCCTCGCTTTGCCACAGGCTCGCCTCAAACCCAGAAAATATTTTGACTGGCACAGCGCGCGATGCTGGGCCGGTATCGTTAATTTCCGAAATTAATAGTTTATCGACGCTTTCGTTGACCACTCGACCTCGCTCTTTCATAAGTCTTTCTTCAATTAACGATTTGAAAAAACCCGTATCACCCATGTATCTCAGTCAAAAGCGCCCCAGCCTTTTCAAGCAATGGCCGATCGCCATTGTTGTAGTCGGCATCGCCCTCACCTTGGTTTGGGTTTCTCTGCTGATCTGGCTTCCATTGCATTTTTCCGCTTGGTAACGCCTAGCGCTAGCGACAATGTTAGGCGGCAATCGCCACAACGATCTCTACGACCGGCAATCAGCTTAACGTCCGTAGCGGGAAAGACGTTCTGTGGCGCGCGGCGGAACTGCGCAGCAATGATGATCCAAGGCCCTCATCGCGAAATATCCGCAACACATACTGCGAACTCTTTGCCAAAAATGAATAGCCCCGGCCTTGTGGCGGAACCGGGGCTATCCCTCCAATCATTGGAGTGCTGTCGACAGTCCAAAAAGTATCGACGATTACAGTTTTCATGTCGAGTTTCAAAGGGCTTTAACCTTAGCGCGAAACCCTAATTTTCGACATCAACTCAAACTGACCTACGTAGAAACTCCTCTCGCTTGGCAATGCTGTCGACTTCCGCTTGTTGAATCAAAATACTGTCGGTCTCAGTCGAATTGCGGTTGAAACTCCGACATCCACGAATGAAACGCCGACATCAGAAAATAATTTTTATCTTTGCAAAGGTCCCCACGGCACAAGCAATCGTCTGCATTCCGGCCGATCCACAGTTGCCGTCCAGGGCAATACACTGATTATTTTTGTATACTTATGTGAGTTATTCGTTCTGCCTGGCATCGATTGGGCGGCCCTCGAAGCGTGTTAAAATTACGACAAACTTTGCCATACACTTTGCTGATCAGCGCGTCATGGCACGCGCGGCTCGCCCCTTACACTGCAGATCCAATTAATACGGCGCGATGGACGGGAACACATATTGTGCCCGTTGCAGTTCTTCCAAAGCGAGTTCCGATGGAGTCTTCGTAACGGCCGCCGGCGGTTTTCCAAACAAATTGAAGTTATAAGCCAACGTGACGAGGCCGGTATTCGATCGGACAAGACCCGACGAGTTGTTTTTCTGACGATAGGTGTACGAAATCTTTGCGTTCCAATCACGATTGAGTTGGTACGAATATATTGCTGATCCAGTGAAAAAATCGGATACGGTTGGCGCGGCGTTCGATTGCGCGGTTTTGGTGTGCGAAAAATTCGCGGCAAAACCTAAGGTGGATTTGCGATTTATTTTATAGTTCAGCGTTGTCCCGAGTGACTCAATGCCCTGCAGCTGCCCGTAAATGGTAGGTGTAACCGCCCGGGTGGCGACAAAAGACATGTTCGTATCGTATCGCGGTTGGTAATTAACGACCAGATTGCCGATCCATCCGCTAGACGCTCCGATGATTGGTTGGAAGCCTCCACCATTCGAAGGCGCACCATTGGTCGCATTGATGATGGTCGAAACGAACGACGGCGTCGTTGCACTCTGATAAGCGTTGACGAAAACCAATCCGAGCGACCCGAAGATGCTTAACCGTTTGGTCAGTTGCGATTTAAATCCGCTCGTGAGTTTCCAAAATAATCGTTGCGTATTGGCGTCATTGTCAGAAAAAAACCAATCAAAATAAGCGGTCTGAGTCAGTTTAGTCGTTTGCGTAAGTTGATGAATCCAGCTTGTTGTTGCCGAAAAATCGACATAGGGCGTCTGCCCCGGGTCGGAATAAGAAACCGTACTTCCATTGGTCGACAGCGATACCGTGTCTAATTGTGAGAGCTGACGGGTGATCCCGCCATTTGCTGCAAAGGTATCAATCGTTCCCCGCCCGGACGCCGTTCCGGTTTGTTGCAGAGTTGTGGTAGCCACGTCGCTTCGCTGCCATGACGTATCAAAATGATATTTGGTAAGCGGTCTGGTATGATCGATACTGAATTTCTCTGACATGGGCGTCCCCCACGTCAGACTTGTATCTTTCGCGCCAGGCCCAAAATATTTATAATAACTGAAATTTGAATTGAGCAGGTAGCGTGTCGTTGGCGTTGCCGCAAGCGTTTGAAGATTGAGCGCACTTAGCGAGCGTCCGGTATACCCTGTAGGGTTCGTGTTAAGAAAATAATTATTGCTACCGTCCAAGATCTCATTGAGACGGCCTGTAATCGAAACTTCAGCGGCAATCGCACCGGTCGCTAGCGCACCCAGGCATGGGAGGGCGAAGAAGAGCGATCGGTTCACAATACGATGACCTTATTAGCAATAGCCACGAGCGCTCCGAACGCCTCATTCAAACAGACCCCGTTCGGGAACGATGATGATATCGCCCCCGCGAACATCGATGTTGTCAGTCGCGACTCGTCCTGACTGGTACCCATTATAATCAAAGACAAATATCGAATCGGCGCCGTGGAACTTCCGATGAACTTGGATTCGCTGCCGAGCGGCGAATGGCCCGAGACCGCCGGCGAGGGTGATCGCCTGCACAACATTCGTTCGCTGCTTCAAAAGGTAGGGACCGGGCCTCAGGACTTCGCCGGTTACATAAATCCGAGGTTTTTGATCTTCTAATTCTTGCTTGTCGACGGCGGCAAGCGTGACGCTAATATCAAGGTCTCCCGTGTATTTCTTCTGAAGCCGACTTTTGAGAATACTTTCGATCGCCTGCGTGGTTCGTCCAGCCGCCCGAATGTGACCAGCGAGCGGAAAGCCAAATTGCCCGTCTGGGCCGACCACGACGGTGCGATCAAGCTTGGGATCTTGCCACACAGTGATACGCAAGTTGTCCCCGGGCTGCAGCCGCGACTGAGCGAACGCGCCCGTCAACAGGCTGCACAGGAAAAGTAAAGCCAGGATTCCGCGCATCGACTTCCCTCCCCCGGTCCGACCCAAACTATTGGGAATAAACGTATTTATGCACAATCCGCCGGGCAGTGACTAGCCCCAGACCATCACACAACACAACGAGAAAATGCCAGATTTTCTTTTATTTTCAACGATTAGGGCTTCAGAACTGCGTTTGCGATCGCAGCGTTGCATTTAGGGTACAGCCGCGTTTCGAGTGCTCGTTTAGCCCGAATTCGAGCTTGTTGGGCGATGCGTCACTCCGTTCATAGGAAAAATTCCATATTTTCGCTTATCCTCAATGACATCAGTGATCAATTTGGTCGTAATCTGCTCTGATCGGGTCGCGAAACCGTAGACCAGTGCCGTGTCGCACAAGATATTGATCACACGTGGAATACCGTGACTGGCTTCGCCGATCATCTTGCAAGCGTCGAGCGAAAACAGATGAAGACGGGAGCCAACTGCGCTCAAACGAAAACCGATGTATTGAGTGACTTCATGCTCGGCCAACGGCTTGAGATGGAAGTCAGACGCAACACGCTGCGCAAATTGCAGGAGCTGAGGTTGGCATAAAATATCTTTAAGTTGCGGTTGGCCAACAAGAACGAGCTGCAAATACTGGTGCTTGTCGACGTTGATATTGGAAAGCATCCGCAGCGATTCGAGGGTCTTTTCATCGAGGTTTTGCGCTTCGTCGATGATAAGGATCGTGCGTCGTCCCTGCGCACCTTGGGAATATAAGAACTCTTGAAAGTTCTTAGTGAGCGTTGTCGCAGTTCCTTCGCAGGGTTGGTCCAGCGACATCATTATCCATTGCAGCAGCTCTTCTCGCCCCTGCGGCGTGTTTGATATCAACCCCACCTTCGACTTGCGGGGATCGATTTTTTGCAAAAGGTGACGAACAAGCGTGGTTTTCCCTGACCCGATCTCGCCTGTGATGACCGTGAAACCGGCATTGTTCATCATGCCGAACTCAAGCATGGCATAGGCCATACGATGCGTTTGACCCCAATAGATCAGATCGGGGTCCGGCAATATTGAAAAGGGCTTTTCCCGGAGCCCGTAAAAGCTCTCGTACATCAGCGATACCTAAGTCGCACCAGATAGTGGGGCCATTCGCCGGGGCAACAGAGCGGCGTTTGTGAGATCTTTTGTCTTCGCTTGACCCGCAAGTATCATCGCAATGCACGTCCGTGCGATGACGAGATATCAATGAGCCGTCCGCGCAAATGCGTCTCTCGTTTGAACGACGCATTCAACGAATGCAGCTGCCCCGTAGTACCCAAGAAACAATTAGCACGCATTCTGTCGTCGTCTCAACGTCTGCTGTAGCGTCCCCGAGAGTGCCCCAGGACGATCGTCCGTTCCAAAGCAGCCTGATATTTAGGTTACCTGCGACGATGTGCCAGAATTACGGTCGAAAAATACTATAGCGAAAAACCGCATCGCTGGCGTCAGACCGAAAACGTATATCTTATCAAAGACTTAGTAAGTTACGGTGAGCATCAGCGCTCAATGGGCGAGGCTAGTTGGTGCTTCTGGAAAAGACCAAACGCTGGTATGATTATTTCGTGGCATCGAAGTTTATCGACGAGCTGACCTCGCTGCACTGCTGCTGAGGTCCCGTCGCAATGTGAGCTTGAGATGCCGAACCGTACCTCAACCGTTGCCGATCCAGGCGATCGTATCGACAGATCGTCGCTACGTGATGCCCATTAACCAGAATAAGGCTTTGCGATGCCCCAGGATCTTCCGGCTGATCAAAATCTCAACTAAAAAATGACGAAATATCAGCGCAAAAGACGCCATAACCCACACGATAAGCTCTGCAACATATTGTCTCGTATTTGAGATCCTGACCAATGCTTCAACGGCAGCAAAGCTTGAATGCGTTTCACATGGACGGCGACCTAGCCGGTCCGCCGCTGACGCCAGGAGCGTTTGCTGGCAATTTTCAAGCGCAGAGCGTTGGCGTTTTTCATACCCTTTTTTGTCGTGCTGATCCTCGGTTCCCTTGTCACACTTATGTGGCCAGCGAAATATTTGGCGCAGGGAAAAATTCTCGTCCAATCGCCAGAAATTCCCGCCAACCTTGTGCAGCCTACGGTCGTCAGCCTTGCCAACGAGCGCATCCAGGTTCTCGAACAACGTACGCTTACGAGGGACAATCTTCTGGAGATCGCAAAAAAATACAAATTATCATCTGGCTGGCGGTCGTTGATCTCTGGTTCAGATCTTGTCGACTTCATTCGCGATCGTGTGAAAATCGAGCCTACAGAAGTTTCACTGAAGGGTCGTAAAGAGCAAGCAATCGCCTTTAATGTTGGCTTCGAATATGAACGTCCCGACATTGCAGCGAGAGTCGCAAATGAATTTCTGACCAAGATTCTCGAAGAAGACGCTCGCTCGCGCACAGCATTTGCATCTGAAACAACGAGGTTTCTGGAGCGAGATGTTCAGCGTCTTGAAGAGCAGTTAAACCAAGTCGAAAAACAAATTGTTGCGATCAAGATAAAAAGCCAACAATCGGGCGATAGCTCTGCCGATCTTGATCAAGCGACCGTCGCCAAACAATTGGATGCACTGAAAGCCCAACTCGCGATCAAGAGCGCAACTTTTTCGAGCTCGCACCCAGACATCGTGGCGCTTAAACGCGCGATCCGACAATTGGAAAAAACCAATTCCGGTGCTGCAGCGACCAAAGGCGCCGGCAAAACGGCCAACGCGACCAAAGGCGTCGTCAGCGGCACCGATAACTCGCTGAGCCTCGATACGCTCGAGACCAAACAGAAAAGCTTGCAGGATCAGCTCAGTAATGCCTCGAAAAAACTCGCCACTGCTCGGTTGGGCGAAAGCCTCGAACGCGGCCGCCATTCCGAAAAGCTGGAAGTCCTTGAACAACCAACGGTGCCGGAAAAACCGATCAGCCCTAACCGGTTGAAGTTGTTTGCTGCAAGTGTTGCGCTCGCCTTCATGGCCGGCGGTGGATTGGCATTTTTGCGTGAGATGTCGGATCAAGCAATCCGCAGCGGGGAAGATATTGCGTCGATTATCGATCCCAGCATCATCGTACCGATTCCCTACATTGAGACCCAGCGAGAAAAGCGCACAAAAAAGAAGAAACTTGTTTTGATCATCTTGGTCATCGTTGCAATTCTGGCCGTAGCACTGGCACTGGCTTATCTCTTCTTACCGCCGCCGGAAACCTGGTTTGACAAAGCGACTGATAAGTTCATGAGGCTATTGCTTAGATAAACTGCTGTTGCGCTATCCCTTTCGCTTGGAGCAAGCAATTGATGGAACACATTCGAGAGGCAATTGAGTTTGCAAAGCAAGGGCAGATCGTAAGCCCTCAGCCTCCCGGCTTTGACTCAACGGCGCAACCTCACCCAGCCAATGTAAGTCCAATAGGCATCGAAGACGTGCGGCTCAACGCCGTGCACTTGGAGGACAATCGAATCGTCGCCCATGACATCGCCGATGATCGCACAAAATCGATTGACATGCTGCGGACACAAGTCTTGCAGTCCATGAACTTGAATTCCTGGCATTTTCTGGGTGTCACGTCGCCGATGCCGGGGTGCGGAAAGTCGGTCGTTTCGATCAATCTTGCGCTTAGCATTGCGCGCCTGTCTGAACGCTCGGTTCTCCTGGTTGATCTGGATTTTCAAAAACCACAGGTCGCAAAATATCTCGGCCTCAAGCGCGACCGGGGGATTCTTGGTGTCCTCGAGGGTCGGACCAAATTAATGGCTGCGACGAAGCGTGTATCTATATACAACTATCAACTCTTCGCTTTGCCGTGCGAGGCGTCAACGCCGAGGTCGTCTGAGTTTATGTCGTCACGCGCAATTGTCTCAACAATGCAAGAAATCAAGCGTGAGTTCAGATCATCTACGATCATTTTCGATCTGCCCCCTATATTGCCCAGCGATGAAGTCCTTTCCATTTTGCCAAGCATTGATTGCGTCTTAATGGTTGCGGCCGCCGGAAATTCGACGGTCCCGCAAATCAAAGAATGCTGCAAATACTTGGAAGCAACACCGGTTGTTCGTTTTGTCCTCAATAAAGCAAGCGAAACGGTGGCTCCTTACTACGGATACTACGGCCGCAATCCGGAATAATCGCTGAATACGACCGCGATACAATTGGGTCCATGACCTAGGTAAAACGTCAGTTATAACAACGCATTCTCAGATACAAGCGTCGCTGGCGCATGATTGCCGCTGGATTTTACATTTTAACAAGCTAATCTTCACTGTCGATAATGGCCGACGTTTAGAGTAGTGCGGTTGTGACGCTATGGGGGCTATATGAGGGGATTTCTCGCAGTCATTTTTCTGGGTCTGGCGCTTTCCGGTTGCGCCGCGCTGCCGGATTACCAACGCCAGGCGCTCATTGGGGCCGGTCTTGGCGCTGGCGCCGGTGCGCTGATCGGCGCGTCAATCGTCGGCGGCGCCGCCGCTGCCGGCGGGCCCGCCGCCATCGCGATCGGCGCGGCTGTCGGCGGCGCGGCCGGCGGCATTATCGCCGCCAATCTCGGCAAACCCGCCTGCTATTTCCGCAACAAGCGCGGCGAAATCTGGATGGTCCCCTGCGAGGACGAGCGCATCCGCCGCGAAGCTTGCTTCGTCGGCCATCCGGTGGCCGGGGTCGAGCAGGTCTACTGCCCTTGGGAGAAGCGGCGTCGCACCTAGCATCCGCGCTTACCGTTATTTGTGCGTAAGTCTCATTCGTCAGCGTTTCTGGGCGAGAGCGCCCGAAACTATAGCCCTTAAAACGAATTGGCCCGCGCACAGCTTTCGCCGGCGCAGGCCAACCCGTGGCTTCAAGTACCTTGGGGGTACCATCAGCAAAAATATTTTACCCCTCTTCGCCGGAACGCCGCAAGGGCAAAAATCCCAATCGGACCGCGCCTTCATCCCTTGCGCTAACTCATACAGAAACGAGCAATTCCATCGCCCGGGTCGAGCAGGTCTATTTTCCCTGGAAAAAACGGCCTCGGATCTAGCCAAGCGGCGCGAGAGCGGTGACCGCGAGCAGCCGAACGGTCGGTCTGGCCGGCGCCTGAGCTGATTAATATCCACACAGGCCAGTAAGCGTTCCAGCGACATTCAACCGAATCGTCGTCCAAAATGCTATGGAACTCCTTCGAGGAATCGCTTGATATTGGCCGAATCTAGCCACGCACCTTCATGGCTCCGCATGGCACTCTGCATTTTCCCAAACCGGCTGATCGACTGAAGGGCAAACGCTGTGGAGCCGGCCGACGTCCCCGTTTTCATTCTCTGCGGCGGTCTCGGAACGCGCCTGCGCGAAGAAACGGAAATCCGCCCCAAGCCGATGGTGCCGCTCGGCAATCATCCCATCCTCTGGCACATCATGCGGAGTTATTCGCACCACGGGTTCAAAAAGTTCGTGCTCTGCCTCGGCTACAAAGCAGAAGTCATAAAATCGTATTTCCTGAACTACCCGACCCTGAACAGCGATTTCACGGTCGTATTGAAGACAAACGATATCGAGGTTCATACGATCGAACATGAGGAAGACTGGCAAGTCACTCTCACCTATACCGGCGAACTCACGATGACGGGCGCGCGGGTCGCGCGAGCCGCCGAAAAATATCTCGGCAATGCGACACATATGGCCGTGACTTACGGCGACGGAGTCACCGATGCCGATCTCGGCGCTGAATTCCAGTTCCATCTCAAGCACGGGAAAATCGGAACGGTCATGGGCGTTAATCCGCCTTCACGTTTTGGCGAATTGAAGCTTGCCGGCGATGAAGTCGCCGAATTCGCAGAGAAACCCGAGTTTACCGAGAGCTGGATCAGCGCCGGTTATTTTTTCTTCAAACGTGATGTTTTGCAGTATCTCAACAAAGACGAAGGTTGCATCTTCGAAAGAGAAGCGCTCATCGCGCTGGCGCGGAACCGCGAAATGAACATCTGGAAGCACCGGGGATTCTGGCACGCGATGGATACGCAGCGCGACCGTGAGCAACTTAACAGGCTTTGGGAAACCGGGAACGCGCCCTGGAAGGTCTAGCAGCAGGTCCCGGTTCGATGACGCGAACATGTCGCTTCTGCCAGGCGCCGCTATCTCGCACCTTCGCCGACCTTGGCGTGACGCCGATCTCCAATGCCTTTCTGAGCGCGGAAGAGCTCAACCGCATGGAGCCGTTCTATCCGCTGCATGCCTTCGTCTGCGAAGGCTGCCTGCTCGTCCAGCTTGAGGACGTGGAAAGCCCCGAACGCATCTTCAACGAGGACTACGCGTACTTTTCATCCTATTCCGACAGTTGGCTCGCACATGCCCGTCATTACACGGACCTTATGACCGAGCGTCTCGGCTTGAACGGCGACAGCTTTGTCGTCGAAATCGCCAGCAATGACGGCTATCTGCTGCAATATTTTTTGGAGAAGAAGATCCCGGTGCTCGGCATCGAGCCTTCCGCCAACGTCGCGCGCGTCGCGCGCGGCAAGGGCATCGAAAGCTGGGACGTGTTTTTCGGCATCGAGACCGCCCGCGCGCTCATCGCAAAACGGCGCAAGGCAGACCTTCTGCTCGGCAACAATGTACTGGCGCATGTGCCGGCGCTCAACGATTTCGTTGCGGCTCTCAAGATCGCACTCGCCGACGAGGGCGTCGTCACGATGGAATTCCCTCACCTGCTGCATTTGATGCAGGACAACCAGTTCGACACCATCTATCACGAGCACTTCTCGTATTTCTCGTTCCTCGCCGTCACCCGCATCTTCTCGACGCATGCGCTACGCATCTTCGACGTTGAACACCTGCCGACGCATGGCGGATCGCTACGCATCTACGCGGCCCACGAGGACAGCGCGCGCTGGACGCAGCAGCCTGCGGTCGACCGATTGCTGGCAGAAGAGCGCAACGCCGGCCTCGCCCGCATGGCGACCTATTCGACCTTCGCCGAGCAGGTGAACCGAACAAAATGGGCGCTGCTCGACTTCCTCATCAAGGCCAAGCGTGCGAGCAAAACCATTGTGGGCTATGGGGCACCGGCCAAGGGCAATACGCTGCTGAATTTCTGCGGCATTCGCGGCGATTTCATCGATTTCACGGTCGACCGAAGCGACCACAAGCAAGGCAAATTCCTGCCGGGCACGCACATCCCGATCTTCGCGCCTGAAAAGATCTTCGAAGCCAAGCCCGACTATGTTCTCATTTTGCCGTGGAACCTGAAGGATGAAATCACCCGGCAGATGGCCGGCATTGCGGAATGGGGCGGCAAGTTCGTCATTCCTGTCCCTGAGGCGAGGGTTCTCGATTGAAATTCCATGATACGCCGCTCGCAGGCCTCTTCGTCGTGGAGCTTGAGGCTTTACGCGACGAGCGTGGCTTCTTCGCGCGCAACTATTGCGCCCGCGAATTCGAGGCGCGTGGCGTGGCGTTTGCGCGTCGCGCAATGCAATGTCTCATTCAACGAAAAGGCGGGCACGTTGCGAGGTCTGCACTACCAGGCAGCCCCGCACGAAGAAGCCAAGCTTGTCCACTGCACACGCGGCGCCATCTATGACGTTGCCGTCGATATCCGCCCCGGTTCGCCCACTTACGGCCGCTGGTATGCGAGCGAACTGACGCCGGACAACGCAAAGATGCTGTTCATCCCGCAAGGGTTCGCGCACGGTTTCCAGACATTGCAGGACCGCACGGACGTATCCTACGTCATGTCTGAATTCTATTATCCGGACAGCGCCCGCGGGCTGCGCTGGAACGATCCTGCACTCGCCATTGCCTGGCCGCTCGCGAACCCGATCGTCTCGGACAGGGACCGGACGCATCCCCTGCTCGCGCGGGCCTCCCAATGAAGATCCTGTTGGTTGGCACGGCCGGCCAGCTCGGCTCGGACCTCATCAAGAACAATCCCGGCCACCGCATCGTCGCACCGCCGCGTTCGGACCTCGACATCACGCGCGCGGACGCCATCGAAAGCGCGGTGCGCGACACCGGCGCCGATTGGGTCATCAACACCGCGGCCTTTCACAACGTGCCGCTTTGCGAAGAGCAGCCGGAACAGGCCTTCCGCGTGAATTGTGTCGCCATCCGCGATCTTGCGCTCGCCTGCCGCGCGCGCAATTCCCGCCTGATGACCTTCAGCACCGATTACGTCTTCGGCGGTGACCAGCAAACACCCTATCGTGAAAGCGATTGCCCGGCGCCGCTGCAGATCTACGGCATCAGCAAGCTCGCCGGCGAGCAGGCTGGCCTCGCGGCGGCGCCTGAGCACGTCGTCATCGTGCGAACTTGCGGCCTCTACGGTGAAAAAGGCGCCGCGTCCAAAGGTGGCAATTTCGTCGATAACCGCGTCAAAGACGGCCAACGCGGCGCCCCGCTGGAGATGTCATCCGACCAGACCGTCGCGCCGACTTCGACCGACGACCTCAGCAAGGCCGTTTACGCCCTGTTGGAGCAGGCGCCTCGCTTGTCAGGCATTTACCATCTGACCAATGAAGGCGCGTGCACCTGGTACGAGTTTGCCAAGGCGATCTACGAGATCTGTGGCTTCGACACCGAGCTGCGTCCCGCAGACCGCCAAGGGCGAACCGGGACGATGCGGCGGCCGCTCTATTCCGTGTTGGCAAATACGCGCGCGCGCGCGTTGGGCGTCACGCTTGCTCCCTGGCGGGAGGCGCTGGATCGCTATCTTCAAGCGACGCGCCGATAGACGGCGCGCTGTGCCCGGGAACTAACGTTAATTCGGAACGGACGTTGTACCGGCACCATCCCCGGTTGTAGATGAATCATATTCTTACGTAGTCATATTGGCCATCAGCCGCCTCGGCATCCTACCGGCCGGGGCGGTTTTTATTTGCAGTCCTACCTGCCGCCGGCGTGTGAATAGCCGGCCTCTTCGTAGACGCCCCGCGCGACCATGCCAGCGACGAATCCGGCCTGCACCGCGGTCAGACTTGCCGCCAGCCAGGCGACGGCCAAGCCGCCGTTCACGATCCCTGAGACGGAAAATTCGCCCAGCACGCAGATGAGAACGAGCAGCAGCGTGCGGATCTTGAATATCGACCCCGTTATTCCACCGGCCAGAAAATAAAATGTGATGGCGTAGAGCATAGCTTTCGTCCTTGCGGCGAATCACGCTCACGCTAGCGTTCAAACTCTAAATACAAACTAAAGACCGGCAAGGCCCGCGGGCAGTGCTGTATACAACGGCGGCAGGCAGTGTTGCGCCGCAAGATCAGGCCAGACAGCGCAAACGGAAGATTATCCGTGATTTAGATGCAAACTACCGTTGAGTTGAACCTGTGGCGAAGCGCGTCAGTTCGGAAACAAACTGGCGCTTTTTCTTTGCGTGCCCCGACACCCGGTAAAACGAATATCGCGCGGACATGCCGTCATGTCCGCAAATAGACTGCTGTTAAAAAGCAGCCCTTGCAGCAGGGCAGATCTAAAAATTATGCGACAAGAGCGCGTGACGAAGCGGGATGAAGCATTTTTACTATTTCACTTGCTGATACCGGCGCACTAAAGAGATAACCTTGAACTTGATGACAGCCTTCCTCTTTCAATATCTCAAGCTGCTTCACCGTCTCTACGCCTTCCGCTATCGTCGTCATTCCGAGACTGCTCGCAAGCCGCGTCACCGCGCGAATAATTGCCAGACAATCGCTCTTTTTGTCGAGCTCTCGGATAAACGAGCGATCAATTTTGATCTTATCGAATGGAAATTTTCGTAAGTAGCTCAAGGAAGAGTAGCCCGTTCCGAAATCGTCCATCGATATTTTGACACCGAGCTCACGAATTTGATGCAACGCCTCAAGTACCACGCTGTCGTTTTGCAACAAGACCGATTCTGTAATTTCCAGCACCAGCCGTCTCGGATTCAAACCGGATTCACGCAGAACTGCTGCCACATCTAATGCCTGCGAAGAAGTACGAAATTGAACTGCTGACAGATTGACTGCGACGGTTTGCTTGCCCGGCCAAGCCGCTGCATCACGACAAGCTTGCCGAAGTACCCAATCACCTAGTGGAACGATCAGACCGATTTCCTCGGACAACGGGATGAACTCATCCGGGTAGATTAGACCGCGCCGCGGATGCCTCCAGCGCGTAAGCGCCTCACATCCGACAATCTTGCCGCCATCAATCTCGACGATTGGCTGATAGTAAAGCTCGAACTCATTCGCCTTGAGCGCTTCGCGCAGATCCATCTCGAGTGCATGACGCGCCTGTACCTCAGCGTCCATCTCCGGTTCGAAAAAGTTGTAATTTCCGCGTCCGCCGCTTTTTGCACGATAAAGCGCCATATCAGAATTGCGCAATAGCTGGTCAGGCTCCTGACCGTCTTTTGGCGCAATCGCGATCCCGATGCTAGCTCCAACGACAACATGGTTGCCCATAATGTTGAATGGTTGAGACAGTCGGTCGATCAACCGCGACGCCAGTTCACCGGCATTTGCCGGATCGCTATCAAACTGTATGACGGCGAACTCATCGCCTCCAAGCCGCGCGACAAGATCGCTGCGCCGGACCGCTCCCTGAAGTCTACTAGTAACTGCGCGAAGAAGTGAGTCGCCAATAGGATGGCCCAATGTGTCGTTGACCGTCTTAAACCGGTCAAGATCGACAAACAATATCGCGATATTTTCACCGCGCGCCAGCGCTTGCTCAACCTCTTCTAAGAAAAGTGCTCGATTTGGCAAATCGGTCAGCGCATCATGTCGCGCCATATGCAGGATTTTCTGCTTCTGCTTTTCGACGTTCAGTAATGTCTTCGAAGGTCGCCACCCAGCCGCCAGTCGATGTGGGGCTATACACGCTCGCAATGACCCGACCGTCGGTGAGCTCGTAATGATGCGTTCCAAATTCATGTCGGCTCATCAATTGCACTTGCTCTGCCAAAATTTTGCTTGTCGAGTGACTAATTTCATCATCGCGTAGCTCGCAAAGCCTGCGTACATCTTCAAAGCTATCGCCAGCTTGAACGAGATCTCTTGGCAGGCTAAGAACTTCGTAAAATCGCCGATTCACGACTTCGAGCCGACCACCTCCGTCGAACAGGCAAAGACCTTGCGACATGTTATCGAGAGCTGCATCAAGACGGAGGTTAATTTTCCGAAGTTTTGCCTCTTGTTCCATCGCAAGGCTAATATCGCTGCACACGACAATAGAGCCGCCCTCGCGCGTCGCGCTTTGGCTAATCCAAAGCCACCTTCCATCAGTCAATTGAAGGTTACCCGTTGACGCCTCAACAGCATTGGCTTTGCTCAAAACTCCCCGGCTGAGCAACGAAATATCCAGCTTCTGACGCAATAGGCTAACTGAGCTGCCCGGTTTCATCAGTTCCGGATCTACACTCAGTAGGTTTGCAGCCTGCGCATTGGCAAGAGCTATTTGGTCGTTTGCATCGACAACGACAACACCTTCTTGAGAACTCTCGAGCGCGTCAGCAAGCCGCGCTTGTGCATTTTGACGAAGCGCGACCTCGCGGTCCATCATTTGCTTAATGTTGTCGCGCATCGAACGCATCGAGGCGAGGAGCGCACCCAATTCGTCCATTCCGCCGTCAGGAATTGAAACGTCGAGCTTGCCAGTCGCAATACATTCGGCGACCTCCGATGCCGTGGCGACTGGACGGATAATACGCCGCGCAAGAGTCCACGTGACGACACCTGACATCAGCAGCGCCAGTACCGTGCCCGCGACATTTAGCGTTAGATCCTTTGAGATAGTCGCAAGTGCCGATTGTCGATAAAGAAATCCATCGCCAGCAGTATAGTTGATGAGCAGATCAATCTGATGGTTTACTTTCCCGGCATATTGATCAAGTCGTTCCCAACTCGCATCAAGCTTGGTCTTGTCTAGCAATCGTTCACTTATACGTTTCCAAGCGTTTGCTGCTCGTTCCACATTGATGGCAGCTTTCTTCGCGCGCTCGGACTGCGATCGGCCTGCTGCGACTTTCAGGTCGTCTTTCAGCGTTTTTTCGATAGTTTTAAGCTTTCGATCAAGGTTGGCGCGCATTTCTTCATCGTCAGCAATCCACCGTCTCGCAAACGCGGCTCTCATTGTAGCGAAATCGGTCGCAGCCGCGCGGGCGAAGTTGATCGACATTAACGACTGATCATAGGTTTTACGAACAAGCCCTCCGGCATCGCGAATACCCCAAATAGCGTACGCGCCGAGAGCGGCCGTAATAGCGCTCATCACCAGAAATGCGAGCCAGATGCGGCCGCGAATAGTCGCGCAGATGGATGCGATCCCGTGCGCGCAGCTGCTGCACTGGCTAATGAATTGGTCGATCAGAAGCCGAAGCCGTGACATGCATCTGCCCGGTGTAACCAGGCGGCAGTATTAATACGACGCGAGTTAAGGCCTGTTCAGGGAATTTGCTTGTCCTGATACCTTCGTTAACGCCCCCTTAACCGCGCGTGCACAAGCTTCGAGCGATCAAATGGCGAAGGACCGGTCGTGCAAAAAAACAACCAGCACCCACTTTTCAGCTATATCGTCATTTTCGCCCTGACCGCTGCCTTCTCGGCTGGCATGGGCGTATTAGCTGCATTGGCAAAGCAAAACTATGTTGTTTCTCAAAAAGGCAGGCAGTTCAACCCAGGCGAAATTACTATCAATCGTGGCGAGATGCTGGAAATCGTTAACGATGACGGCGATTTGCGCCATCACGCGTATGTTGATTCCGACACTTTTAAGTTCGATTCCGGCGATCAAGAGCCTGGCAGCAAGACGGACGTGATTTTCTCCGTGGCTGGCGAATTCGAGGTTTTGTGCGCCATTCACCCAAAGATGAGGTTGGTTGTTCACGTCAAATAGCGACATAGAGACGCTTGCACGTCACGTGATTGAAGTTCCGAACAGCAAAGCATGCGCTAGGTAGTACGTCGTCAGGAACAAGCTGAGTGCACCTGCATAAGCGATAGGAATTAACCAGGGATAGCGTCGTAGCGCAACCGAACCACCGTTATCGGCGATCACTCCAACAAGAACAACGATAATCATCGAGTGGCCTATCAGATCAATTTTCCCGAATGCAAAAACTGCGGTGATAAACATCCAGCTCAAAATAACCGCAGCCACACGCCGCACCAGTGGTGTCCACATCAAGGCGAACGCCAATGCAAATTCGACCGCGCCGGCGGCTCGCATGAAAAATTCTTGATCAAACCCCATACTTAAATTTGGGTGTTGAACAAACAGGGGAAACGACCATTCAGGATAGGCCCATTTCTCGATGGACGCCCACATCAAAGTAACGCCAGCCGACCAGCGAACAACATCGATCGGGCGCACTCCAAACAAATTTTTCTGCAAACCGGTGAGCGCTAGATACGCGGCAATACCCAAAAAAATTGGATAGTCGGCAAGGTGAAATACTCCGTACTCCCAGATAGAAACCGCAAACAGACCGACAATTCCTATAGCGGATAATGGCATCGTCCGGCGAGATATCATGCCAGCCGCGATGCCGAGCTGTAGAGCACTGATGAAATTTGAATTGAGCTTCAATTCAGGGGTAAGGATAAAACCGCCGACCGCCCATATAGAAATGAAGAAAAAGACGCAGCCGGCGCGGAATATCCATTCAGTATTTTCTTCGATATATTCCGTTGCACTCTGCAGGGCCTGCAGCATAGCTGAGCCTAGCCAACTCCACTCAATCAGACCGCCGACCATCAGCGCAAAAATCGACAAGCCAATAAGAAATTCAAAACCTGGACAGAGGACGTTTTCAAGGCCACGCGGTTGACCTGCAATGTCGTAAGCGCAAAACCATTTTACGTGTGCACTCGCGCTTTCGACCCATCCGCTAGCGTAAATGAGCGCAAGCAGCATCGCTCGCACTGGTGGCCGCCACAAGGCCAACCGGCTCATACTCGCCTCCTACCGATTAAGTCACTTTAATTTCGATCGCGCCGCCGCACGTCGTTAACCGATATCCTTAGCTTTTTACCACATTTATTAGGACATTGGTGACCGAATACAAGGAATGTTAAGTCTTGGTTAACCGCCGAAGACGATGTCACAAGACACTAGCGGCGACCGCTGTTAAATGCAGCTGCCCAGTAACTTTTCTAAATTAATCATTGGAATTACTGCAGGCCGATTAGCAGGTAACCAAATGTCGTTACTAGTCGTAGCGGGCATTGTCGTTGTATTTATTGGAGCGCTTGGCGCTTTGATGGCCAAGCGCTTTCCAGCCCATTCTAAACCGATTGAAATCTGCTCTGGCTATTTGTTGATCGTTGGATTTGCCGCAGCAGGTGCGTGTCTGCCAGTCGTTCTTTAATAAAGAAGGTCGTGATGTGAGTCGGGCTCGCCTGTCTACTTAGCGCGGGAGTTGGGAAACTCCGACGGTTTCGGGAGCCGCCGTGAGCGTCTGCAAGAAAGCGATCAAGTCTGACTTTTCCGCTTCCTTGAGTTTGAGTGGCGTTATGCTCTCTGACCGGCTCGGCCGATCGATCCCGCCGCGATCATAAAGATTGATCACCTCTTCGAGCGTTGCGACTGAGCCATCGTGCATATAGGGCCGTCGCCGCGCGACGTCACGCAATGTTGGCGTTTTGAAAGCGTAGCGAAGCTTAACGGAGGTCGGAAATAGTTTGCCTCGACCGAGGTCATCGCCTTTCGCGCTGCCGATATCGTGAAACGATAAATCTGTAAACGCCCAACCACTATGGCACGACGCACAATGGGCTTTACCATTGAACAAGTCGAAGCCACGCTTTGCCGAGACACTGATTGCGTCATCTTCGCCACTTATCCAACGATCAAATGGGGCCTCGCCTGAAACGATTGATCGCTCGAAGGTGGCGATAGCGAGCTCAATATGCTGGCGAGTGATCGATCTTCCACCGAATGTTTCATGAAACGCGCGCACATACCCCGGAATAGCAGCTAAGCGCTTGATCAATTCTTGTTCGGACAAATTCATGTTTTTTTTCGCGGTGATAGGGCCAAAAGCCACAGCCTCGAGGTTGCGAAAGTGACCATCCCATCCGAGTTTCGGCGTCCATGCTACGTTGAGTAGCGTTGGCGTGCGAACTGGTAAGGGTTTTTCGCCAATTGCGTGCGGCAATCCGTCTCCCCATGAAAGGCTGGGGTTATGGCAGCTTGCGCAGGAAAATTGACGCGACCCCGAAAGGATGGGATCGAAGAACAGCATGCGGCCAAGTCTCGCTTTTGCGTCCGAATAAGGATTTCTTTTTGGGAACGGAATTTCCGACGGACGGCGGTACTTCGCCTTTAGTTCCGCCAGACTTCCTGTGCGATCGGCTGAATTAGAGGCGCCTGCAACTAACAACATTGCCAGACAGCATAGAACGCCGCCCGCCATCGCAGCTTTGGCTGTCACCCGCACGCGCTTCATATGCGAAGTCTCAACCAAGCTGATTGAAGATTCCTTAAGTGACGTCTTACCTTCATTCGGCAGGAGCACTGCGACTTTGTGCCAGAAAAAAGCAAATCTTAGCAGCATCTTAAAAGTCGACCGACATCTGTATTTACACTTAAGTTGTTGAATGACTTAATTGAATAATGTGACTTCGCGGTCGCTCGATGAAGATCCAACAATGGCCCAGGGGGAAACAACTAATGACCGACTTCGACCGAAGACACGTTCTGACCGCGCTCGCCGCCGGCGGCGTCGTGGCTGCCAGCAGTGTGACGGCACAAGCCGCACCGAATGAGCTGGCATTCGCCGATATGAAGAAGGACACCAACATCGCCTGCCTCTATCACTGCGATTTCGGCGACGACAAACGCTACGGCGCGATGCTGCGCAACATCAACAACCACCTGTCCGCCTACAATTTCGATCCGCTCAGCATCAAAATCGTCATCGTCGCCCATTCGGCCGGCATCAAGTATCACCTCAAGAGCCTCGCCGGCACGCCGTGGTCAAAAGCGGAAATCAATCCGGCGCTCGCCCAGCGCATGGACGCGCTCGCCAAATACGGCGTCGAGGTTTACCTCTGCAAGATCACCTTCAAGAGCAACAAGATCGACTTGTCCCAGGCCAAGGACGCGCCCTACGTCAAGCTGGTGCCGTCCGGCGTCGGCACCGTCGGAGCGCTGCAGAGCAAGGGCTACGGCTATCTGAAGGTGGGCTGAGAAACGCGAAGTGAGGCGCGCGCACGGCGGCAATGCCGCCGTGCCGCCAATGCGCGCTGGTGACCTGGATCGAGCATTCAGGCCGGCGCCGGCACGGACAAAGCCCGCGGGCGCGCGTTTGCCGGGATTAGCCTAGCCCTTGGTATGCACGATCGGTGCTTTGCCCTTGCCGACCGGGACTTTGCCTTTGCCGGCGCAGCCGGCGACGCTGATGGCAACCAGGCTCGCGATCAGGATAACGAAGATATTGCGCATTGAACCGCCCCCAAAGGAACACGAAGGTAGGGACAATGCATAATCCAGTAACGTTACCGCTGCGTTAACGGCGCTTTTTCTTGATCCCGGAGCAATACGAGACTGTGCAGAGGCCGAACTGCGTATAGGCACCCGCACTTCCCTTCAGCGCCGCCGCTTCAAGCGCTGCGTCGGAAACCGCGACGGGGTCTATTTCGTCGTCGGCCCGCTTGGTGGCGATATCGGTCATGGCATCGATCCCTTTTTAGTATGGGGGTTCCCCAGCCTGGCGTGCACCATTCTAGAATGATGCGCGGCCGCTGGCTTCATGTTTTTTCGCTCGCTGGGCGGGAGGATTCGATCCTCCGAATGGCGGAATTAAGTTCGACAAGTTCGTTAGCAAAATCAACGCGCATTCCGAAAATATCCGCGAAAATCAATCCGTTACGGGTCTATTGGTTGGCGGCAGATTTGGAATGCAATCCCGGAAACCGATGTCAGCAATCGCGCGGTTAAGCGGACATGACGTTTGCGCTGCGAAATGCCTGCTTATGACCCTGGCTGTGTGAAAACGCATCTCTGGGTTTGATTCTCGGGATAAGATTCTCGCGCGATTTGCGGGAGGATCGGATGAAGCGCTTCGTTGAAGGCATGGATCGCGGGCAGAGGACGCTGTTTCCTGAATGCCTGGAAGACTGGATCGACGAGAACAACCCGGTTCGGGCGGTCGATGTTTTTGTTGATGGGCTTGATCTTTCCGAGCTGGGATTTGATGGGGTCGCTCCTGAGGCAACTGGCCGACCTTCATATCATCCCGCGGGGCTGCTGAAGCTGTACATTTACGGCTATCTCAATCGGGTGCAATCGAGCCGCCGGCTTGAGCGTGAGGCTGGTCGCAATGTCGAGGTCCTGTGGCTGACAGGCCGGCTGGCCCCCGACCACAAGACGATTGCCGACTTCCGCAAGGACAATGGCCCTGCGATCCGCAAGGTGTGCGCGCGCTTCGTCGAGCTCTGCCGCACAATGGGCCTACTAGCGACAGCCAGCGTTGCCATTGATGGCAGCAAGTTCAAGGCGGTGAACAACCGGGACAGGAACTTCACGCGCGGGAAAGTAGAGCGTCGGCGGGTACAACTGGAGGAGAGCGTGGCGCGGTATCTTGCGCAGCTCGACACGGCTGACTTGCAGGAACCATCCGAAGCGCTGGCAGCGAAGACGGCACATCTAAAGGAGAAGCTGGCCAAGCTCGAAAGCGAGATGCGGCGCCTGGCGGCGATGGAAAAGCTGATGCTGGCGTCACTCGATCAGCAAATCTCGCTCACCGATCCCGACAGCCGCTCGATGGCGACCAGCGGGCGCGGGTCCGGCGTGGTCGGCTACAATGTGCAGGTCGCCGTCGATACGAAACATCACCTGATCGTCACGCACGAGGTGACGAATAGCGGCTCGGATCGGGCCCAACTCGCAAACGTCGCCTCACAGGCGAAGGAAGTGCTCGGCGTTAACAAACTCGAAGCCGTTGCGGATCGCGGCTACTTCAGCGGCGAGGAAATCCTCGCGTGTGACAAGGCCGGAATCACCGTAACGCTTCCAAAGCCGATGACATCGGGGATTGAGGCGAGGGGTCGCTTCGGCAAACAGGACTTCGTTTATCTCAGCGACGAGGATGCCTATCGCTGTCCGGCTGGCGAAAAGCTGAAGTACTATTACACCAACGAGGAGAACGGGCAGAAGTTGCGGCGTTATTGGACGAATGCATGTCGTCACTGTGCAATCAAGCATCGCTGCACGACCGGCGCGCAACGACGCATCACGCGCTGGGAGCATGAGGACGTGCTAGAGGCCGTGCAAAGGCGTCTCGATAACAATCCGCAGGCCATGCGCCAGCGCCGTGAGACGGTCGAACATCCATTCGGTACGCTGAAGATGAGGATGGGAGCAACGCACTTCCTGATGAAGCGTCTTCCGAAGGTCGCCACCGAGATGGCGCTGCACGTGCTGGCCTACAATCTGACGCGCGTCATCAATATCGTCGGCATCCAGCCACTTATGGCAGCGATGAGGGCATAGTCGGAACCGGAAAAAGGCCCCAAGTCTGAGGCCAGAATCTGCGCTTCTGATCCCAAAGCGTTTTTACACGACCAAGACCCAATTGCGACATCGCATGGAGCCGTCCATGCATGCACCAAATCGCCAGTCCTGTCGTATCCGCCTTTCCACTGTGTAAGTGGAAGTCGGGCAGCCGTGGCCGGTACTGGATCAGAATCTGACAAGGCCCTTTATGGCCGCTTCGGCGTTTTTCGGAACCACCTTTCGCGCCACGAAATCATCCCAGTTTTTGAACTTTTTTTGCGCGCGCGCGGCGATGATCGCCTGCGCCCGCGGTGGACCGATCTGCGGCAGGCGGTCGAGCTCCGCAGCGGTTGCGGAATTCAGGTCTACCTTAGTGATCGTTGCGACGGGCGGTGCGCTCGCTTTGTGCTTCGCGAGGCACTCCTTGACGAAGTCCTGATAGACCTTGCCAGTGGTCTTGTTCGCGGATTTCAGGCTGTTCCACTCCTGCGCGCAGGCCTTCATCAGATCTTGCTGAGTCTGCGCGGTTACCGGATTCATCCAGGCAAGAAGCCAGACTGCCGAAAGGCATATGGAAATCGCCAATCCGATCTTCATGACAAAACCCCTCGTGCGCTTCGCACCGTTGCGCGGATCATTCCGAGCAGTTGAACGGCGTCTGCGGCCTCGATGCGAGGCGCCCCCATTTGGGTCGAACCCAACATCGGCATTCAACCTCGAAACGATAGAAATATATTATTATTTTGCTTCAGAGCAGTAGAGAATTTTTTCGAGACCCATTCAGACGCAAAGAATATTCTTTTCCGACGCGCAGCCGCCGCGGGAGCGTTTCCGAATGGCGCGAGCAATAATCAAACTCCCTCGGCAGCTCGATTTAAGCTGCAGGACGGGGACTTCTTCCATTTCACCGGATCGACTTACGCGGCGCTTTGCCAACGCAAGCGCGGCGGTCGCGAGATTTCGTCGCTGGCGGTCCACTTTGCACGCCGTACTGGCGGCGATGCTATCGCTGCCTACATCTCGCCACGTCAAGGCATTTGGACTGAACACGTACTCGGGTGGAATGATTTATGGATGCAACTCCCAACGCGATCGAGGAGACCATCACGTTGAAGCAGGCGAAGAAGCTCGTGCAGTGCATGGCGCACGAGCAGAGCTTCCTGATGCTGTCGCCGCCCGGCGTGGGCAAGTCCGAAATGGTTTACCAGGCGGCCAAGGAAGTCGGCATACCGTGTCGTTCGCTGCTGGGTACCCAGATCGCGCCCGAGGATGTGAGCGGTATTCCGCGTATCATCGGCGAGCGATCGGTATTCTGCCCGCCGCGTATCCTTTTGCCGGAGAATCCGGAGCCGTTCTGCCTGTTCCTCGATGAGCTGCCCGCCTGCGCACCGGACGTCCAGAAGGCCTTTTATTCGCTGCTCCTGGAGCGGCGGCTCGGCGAGCACAATCTGCCCGCGGGCACCTGGGTCATTGCGGCGGGAAATCGTCAACAAGACCGCGCGCTCGTGCGCTCGATGAGCTCCGCCTTGGTCAACCGGGTGACGATCATGAATTTGCGCGTCGATGCCCGCGATTGGCAGGAATGGGCGGCCCGTCACGGCATCCGCGCTGATATTCGCAATTTCATTTCCTTCATGCCGGACGCGCTTATGCGTCCTGTCCCGACCGACCCGGTTCCGTTCTCCACGCCGCGCGCCTGGGCCCTGCTGTCGCGAGCGCTCGACATGGCGCAGGCTTCCGGCATTCTCAATCGGGAGACGCGGCGTGCGCTGACGTTCGGACGTCTGTCGGCCGAGGATGCCGCAGTGTATTGCGCGCTTGCCGAGGAAGCGGTCGGCCCCATGCAGCCGATTGAGTGTTATGTCGAGAATCCGACCTTGCTCCCGAGTGGCGCGGCGTCCCGCTGGTTCATTCTCGACTGCGTTCGCCAGAACGTCCGTAACGGCAAGCTGCACAATTTGAAGCCGCGCGTGGTCAATCGATTTCTGCGCAGCCTTCCGGCCGAAAACCAACTCACCCTTTTGGCCAACATGGTGGAACAGTGGGGGGCGCTCGGCGCCGACCGGGCAATGTTCGAGATCCTCAAGAAAGTTACGGGGCTATGACGCACGCCGCACGCGCGACCCTCTCGAGAAGCGAGACGCTGGCGCGAATTCACAAGGGGCTTCGCCTGGTCACCGTGCCGCTCCCGCACCTCGCGGGCCTCGTTGGAGCCGTGCGTGTCGATATGGACGATCGCGTCCCGACGATGGGCGTATTCGCATCCGGCCGGATGCTGGCTAATCCGGAATTCGTCTCTCGGCTCAAGGATAACGAATTGGTCTTCGTGCTCGCGCACGAGTTGCTGCATCTGGCGCTTCGCACGCACGACCGGGCGAAAGGCAGCAGCCGGCTCGAATTCAATTATGCGCACGACTACATCATCAACGACATTCTGCGCGTTGAACTTGGGTTCGCATCGATTCCGGCGGGCGGTTTGGACATGCCGGGCGCGCGCGAAAAATCGGCGGAGCAGATCGTGTTGGAATTCCGCAAAGCCGGCAACCAGATGCAGTCACGGACCAAGGTCTGGAATGGCCAGGCGGTGGCCGGCGATCAAATTTTTGGCGCCAAGCAGCAAGTCGCACGGGAGAGTCAAGACGTTGCAATGGCAGGCGACGTGCTTGGTAATGCGCTCGAGCGCGAATGGTTCTCCGAAGGCGTCGACAGTCAGGCCGACAATGCCAAGCGGATCGAAGAGCTTGCGGCCAAGGGGTTGGCCCTCGCGAAAGCGATGAACTCCCTGAAGGGACGTGGCACCGATACGGCTGCGTCGCACCAGCTCATGTCGGCGCTGCGCGGGCTCTATCGCCCGCAGTGGCAGGTGGCGTTGCAGAAATGGCTGGAATCGGTCGCGCCGGGGGACCGAACCTATATGCGGCCGTCCCGGCGAAGCGTGGAGCGCAGCGACGTGGTGTTGGCAGGGCGCAAGCGCGAAACCTGGATGCTCAATGTTCTGCTTGATACCAGCGGGTCCATGACATCGGAAATTCCGCGCGCGCTCGGCGCCATTGCGGAATTCTGCGACGCATTGGCGGTGGATCACATTCGCATGGTTCAGTGCGATTCCGAGGTCAAATCGGATGAGGTTCTGTCGCCGGCCGACTTGGCGGAGTACGAGGTGAGCGGCTTCGGCGGCAGCGACCTTTCTCCCGCAATGCTCGCGCTGGCCGCCGACCCGCATGTCACCGCGGCGGTGATCGTGACCGATGGCGATATCGAATATCCACCCTGCAGTATGCCGTATCGCGTGCTTTGGATTCTACCTGCGCGCGCAAGCTTTAGCCCGCCATATGGGGTCGTGCTCAGCATCGACGGAGATTCGCAATGAAAGCAGTACAGGAACTGGTCAGCTACTTCGATCGTCGAGGAAACCTGTCGGCCAAACAGATTCGAAAACTGCTCGACGGCGGCTTTCTCGCCGCAGATGCACCTGACAACATGGTTGAGTTGGGGGACGACATCGGAGCGACTTTCTATTTTCGCGTCTGCGGTAGCGCCGATGGGTCGGTCTGGGGCACGGACATTTATGCGGGCGATTCTGCCTTGGCGACGGCCGCAGTGCACGCTGGGCTAGTCAAACCTGGCGAAATAGCGATCATCAAGGTGACCGTCGTCCCGCCGCTCACGCAATATCAAGGATCGGAGCAGAACGGTATCACCAGCAACGATTTCGGCCGCTTTGGAAAGGCTTACCGCCTGTCGGCGATTTAGCCGCCGTCACCCGATCCTGTTGTTATTGCGATTTCTGCGGACTGGCGGCGATGGAACCGCTTCAGCTAGCCGGCGGTCTGCTCAGGCGGCCATTGAAGCGCGCGCTTCTGCGCCACACGCCAGCGTAGCTGACCGGCTGAATCCGCCGGGGCAAAGCCAACATCCAAATAAAGGATGTTCACCTCCGCTTGTAAGCCGAAACGGGCAGTACGGGCCCGTTTCGCGCGCGCGCAGAAATCTCAACCGCGCAGGCGCGTGCCGGCTACAGCCCGGCCTCGATGGCCTTGAGCAACTGAAAACGCAGAGGGCCGTTGTTGCCCTTAAGCGAAATTACGAAGCGCACGCGCCCGTGGCTTGAGGTGTCGGCGTAGCCCGCCAGCGTGCGCACGCCGTCGAGCGTGCCGGTCTTGTACGAGGAGCCCTTGCCGCCCTTGAGCAGGTCGGCGTGGGGCGCGAACAGGCCGAGCACCTTGACGAGGCCGCGCGCCGTAAAGCGGTTGCCGCGGCTGATCCCTGAGCCCTCCTCGAGGTGGATCGCGCCCGCAAGGCCGTGCGCGGCGAGTATCTCGTTCGCGACCTTGAGCGACTTCGCGAGGCTGACGGGACCGCCGAGGCGGTGCCCGCCGATCTCCAGGAAGATCTGGTTGGCAGTGTAATTGTTCGAGCCGACGAGCAGCTCGTGGAGAATCTCCGAAAGAGTGCGCGACTGGCGGTGCACATAGACCGGCTTCAGTCCCACGGGCACGGCCCCGGTCGTGATCTTGCCTTTGACGCTGCCGCCGGCCCGCTCGATGAACGCGGCGATCAACTCTCCGGCATATTGCAAGCTCACTTTTGGGTTTTGAGCCAGGCTGATGCGGCCACGGCCTTTCGGACCCCGCAGCCGGAACTGGCTGATCGCCAACGGCGTGATCGGTGTCTGCTTCTCGGCGGAGAGAACCGTGTTGCCTTTGCGCGCGGCGTAGATCGTGTTGAAATTTACCGCCAGCGCGGAGTTCAGCGCGTCATAGGACCGCTTGCTGTTCTCGATGCCCGGGATGCGGAGGCTGAACGGGTAGTAGCGCGCGTCGAGCACAATGCCGGTGATCGGCTCCTTGCCGATTGCAGCGACGAGCTGCGGCGCGAGCAGCGCGAGCTCTTCGGAGATCAATAACGGATCGCCGCCCCCGCGCACATACAGTACCCGTTTGTCGTCGAGATAGAATTTTGTTTCGAAGCGGTAATCCGCACCGAGAACCTCCAGCGCCAGCCAAGCGGTCACGATCTTGGTGACGGATGCCGGAACGAAGGGCTTGTCCGCGTTCTGAGCCACCAGCTCGTTGCCATCGGCGTCCATCACGAACACCAGCCCCGACGGAGCCAGGCTTGCGACCTTCTCCTTGGCGCCGGCCAGCGCCGGAGCGGGCAGCAGCAGCAGAAGCACAAGAAGCAGCAGGCGAAACCACATGGCGTTTCCCGCGCGGGATCAGATCAGCGTTCGGTTCGGATCGTCAAATCGAGACAATCTCATTTATAGGCTCAGGACCAAAACCAGCAAACGGCGCTTTATTGTGTCAGTTAATAGGTTAGGATTTTGGCCGACACCGGCCAAACCGAACTTGTGACATTGCAAGGCGAACGTGAAATCTCCGAAATTCAGCTATGTTCGCGTCGAAAGCCTCGACCAGGCCCTGCAACGGCTCGCCGAGCACCGCGATGACGCTTCCATACTTGCCGGCGGGCAGAGCCTCATGCCGACGCTCAATATGCGGCTGTCGCGGCCCAGCCTGCTGATCGATATCAACCGGCTTGACGCGCTGAAGGGAATTTCGGTCCGTGACGGCGTCGTGCGCATCGGCGCGTTGACGCGGCATGTCGAGGTTCTCAATTCCCCGATCATCGCGCAACATCTGCCGTTGATTGCGGAAGCAATGCCCCACGTGGCGCATGTCGCCGTGCGCAATCGCGGCACGTTCGGCGGCAGCGTCGCGCTTGCGGACCCTTCCGCTGAAATGCCGGCTTGCGTCCTGACCCTTGGCGCCACCTTGGTTGTCGAAAGCGTGCGCGGCCGGCGCGCAATCGCCGCCGAAGATTATTTCAAGGGCCTCTATGAAACCGCGCGCGAGCCGGACGAGATTCTCGTCGAAGCCTTGATCCCGATCGAAAGGCCGAAAGCCGTTTCGGTTTTCATGGAGATAAACCGCCGGCACGGCGATTTCGCCATCGCCGGCGTTGCATGTCATGCGTTGATCGAAGACAAGATCGTATCCGATGCCCGGCTTGTCTATTTCGGCAGCGAGGACAAGCCGACGCTCGCCAAGCATGTTGCGGCCGCCATCACGGGACAACCCTGGTCGGATGCATGCGCGGACGCTGCCTGCGCGGCGCTCGCCCGTGATCTCAGTCCGATGGCAAACATATTCGGACGTCCGGCGACGAAAATGCATTTGCAGCGTGTGCTGACCACGCGCGCGCTCGCAGCGGCCGTGGAACGGGCGGGGTTGCAATGAGCCTCGAAGAAACGATGCAAATCGACCTGACCGTCAATGGCGAGCGCGTTTCGTGCGCCGTTCCGGTCCGGCAGCATCTCGTGGATTTTCTGCGCACCGAACTCGGTCTCACCGGGTCTCATATCGGATGCGAGCACGGCATCTGCGGCGCCTGTTCGGTGCGCGTCGACGGCGCGGTCGTGCGCGGCTGCCTGATGTTGGCCGTGCAGGCGGATGGCGCCGAGGTGGTGACCATCGAAGGGCTGACCGATTCCGGCGAGATTGCCGATCTGCAGACGAATTTCGTCGAGCGGAACGCGTTGCAGTGCGGCTTTTGCACGCCCGGCATGCTGATGACGGCTGCGGAACTTTTGAAACAGGGAGAGCCGGCGACCCGCGAAGACATTCGCGCCTTCCTGTCGGGCAATCTGTGCCGCTGCACCGGCTATCACGCCATCGTGGATGCCGTTGAGGCCACGCTCAAGCAGCGCGCCGAAAATGGGCGCGGGAGTTCCAAACTGTGAGCGGCAAGGCGCATCTCACGCCCCTCGATCGGCCGAACAGCTATGTCGGCCGCTCGGTTTCGCGGCTCGGTGCGCGGCGCGCTGTCGCCGGGCGCGGAACCTATACCGACGACATCTCACTTCCGCGCATGGTGCACGCCGCTTTCGTGCGCAGCCCTTACGCGCATGCCAAGATCGTTCACATCGATACAAGCGCCGCGGCGCACTGGCGCCGGGCGTCGTTCGCATCATGACCGGGGCGGAGCTCGCCAAGATGTGCACCGCCCCCTGGGTCGGCACGCTGACGTGCTTCCCGGGCATGAAGACCGCGCCGCAATACCCGATGGCGGTCGAGCGGGCCTGCTGGCAAGGCGAGCCGGTCGTCATGGTGATTGCGCAGACGCGCGCGCTCGCAGAGGACGCGGCCGAACTCATCGAAATCGAGTGGCAGGAGCTGCCTGCGGTCGTCGACAAGGAAACCGCGCTCGAGGCGAAAACGCCGGTGCTGCATCCCGAGCTCGGCGACAATCTGGCGTTCCGCAAGACGATCGACTCCGGCGGCGTGGACGAAGCTTTTGCCACCGCCGATATCGTGGTCGAGGAGACGTTCGAATTCGGGCGCCACACCGCGGTCAGCCTGGAGCCGCGTTCGCTGCTGGCCGATTACAACAAGCAGACCGAACGGCTCACCATTTATACCAGCAGCCAGGCGCCGCACATGATCCAGACGATCTTTGCGCGCACTTTGGGCGTGCCCGAAAGCAATGTGCGGATCGTGGCGCCCGACGTCGGCGGCTCGTTCGGCCTGAAGATCCACACCTACGGCGATGAACTCGCGGCAATTGCCGGCGCGATGGTGCTCGGACGGCCGGTGAAATTCATTGCCGATCGTCTCGAATCGTTCGTGTCGGACATTCACGCGCGCGAGAATCGCGTGTCGGGCCGCATGGCGGTGAGCAAGCAGGGCGACATCCAGGCGCTCGAAATCGATGTTCTGTCGGGAGCCGGCGCCTATTCGCAATATCCACGCACCAGCGTGTTCGAGGCGAACCAGATCCTCACCATCACCGGCGGGCCGTACCGGCACAAGCACTATCGCGGCACGGCCACCGTCGTCCTGCTCAACAAGGCGCCGACATCGCAATATCGCGCGGTCGGCCATCCGATCGGCAATTCGGTCGGTGAGGCGCTCGTCGATATGGCGGCGCAAGCCACGGGTCTCGATCCGATCGACATCCGGCGCCGCAACATCATGCCCGACGATGGCTATCCGGCGACGACAGCGGCCGGCCTCACCGTGAAGGAATTGTCGCATCAGCGCTGCCTCGAAGCGCTGGTCGAACGCATGGACTATGCGAGGCTTCGCCGGGAGCAGGCGGAGCTGCGCAAGAAGGGCATCCATCGCGGCATCGGCATCGCCGCCTTCATCAAGGGCACCGCCCCCGGGCCGCGCGGCTATTATGGTTTGGGCGGCGCGCCCATCTCGACGCAGGAAGCCTGCACGATCAAGCTCGACCCAGGCGGCGGCATCGTCTGCGCCGTCGGCGTCACCGAGCAAGGCCAGGGCGTCAACACCGTGATGGGGCAGATTGCCGCCACCGCGCTTGGCGTGCCCATGGACGATGTGCGGGTGATCTCGGGCGACACCGATGCGACGCCCTATGGCGGCGGCACCTATGCTTCACGCGCCACCGCGATCGGCGGCGAAGCCGTCCTGCTGGCGGCCAACGATCTTCGCAAAGAAATTCTCGCGATTGCCGGTGCGCTGCTGCAGGCCGAGCCCGCGGCGCTCGACATCGTCGATGGCCATGTCGTCGATGCGGAGAGCGAGACGCGCCGCATCGCGCTGGCGGAGATCGCGCGGATCGGACATTTCCAGGTTGCCGAATTGCCGGACACTATGCAGCCGGTTCTGTCGGTCACCCGCCGCTTCCGTCTGGTCGAAGACCCGTACATCTTCACCAACGGAATTCATGGCGCTTCTGTCGAGGTCGATCCCGACACCGGCACGGTCCGGCTGCTCAAGCTTTGGGTGGTGGAGGACTGCGGCCGCGTCATCAATCCGCAACTGGCCGACGAGCAGGTGCGTGGCGGATGCGTTCAGGGCATCGGCGGCGCGCTCTACGAACACTGCATCTATGACGAGCAGGGACAGCTCATCAACGGCACCTTGGCCGACTATCTGACGCCGATGGCCGGCGAAATGCCCGACATCGACGTGGTCCATGTCGAAACGCCCACCTCGGTGTCCGGGCTTGGCGCCAAGGGCGTGGGAGAATCCGGCACGGGTGCCGCGCCGGCGGTGGTGATGAATGCGGTCAACGATGCCTTGCAACCGTTCGACGCGCGCGTGACGTGCCACCCGATGACGCCCGAGGCGATCCTCACGGCACTGGGCAAGGCGTGAGTCCGGGCGTGAGTTGTTGAAATGGCTGAAGCACGCTTCCGACGGCAAAGCAGACGTCGACGTGAAGGGCCATTCCGTTCGCTTTTGACCCCTCCCCGGTCATTTACGACGGACCGCCTGCGATCGGGCCCGCGCTCTCGCCAGCGACAGGATGAAAAAGCCCAGCGCGGCCAGGAACGGAACCGCCAACACCGACAGGACAATCACGGCCTGCCTGCCGCCATCCGCCCATCTGGAGATGTCCTGGGGAGCCGAAACGCGGTAATACACCGTCAGGGTGCGGCCTGACGGCCAGTTCCGTCGCTCGGCATCGCTTACATCAAAATCCGTATCGCTAAAGACCTCCAGGCCTTTGCGTTCATAATGGCGGCCGGCCACGTCGTAACCAACATCAGCCATAAGCGACCATTGCATTGTGCCGGGCCGGGTACTGCGGATATCGGTCGCAAGAACCGTCGCCTCGACCGGGCGCCAATCGTCGGGAAAGAAGATGTCGGTGAGGCTGGCGGCACAAAACATGCCGACAATTATCCCAACCGAAATCCAGATCAGGCGCTTGAGCACGTTATCGGCCTTCCGACGGTATGCCGCGGACCGTCAGGTATCATGAGCCGGAACCTTTTTTCGAGACATGATCGACGTGACGGTCGCGGACTAGACCGATCAAATTGCGCGTTGAACCGAACAGGCCAAAACTTCTCGATTTGGCGTTTTCCAAAATTTCTTTCACGAATCCAGACGGCGGCACACAGCACGATCAATGATGTCCACTTTCTGCCCAAGGCATGATGAGACGTTCTGCCGCAACGACCGCCGCGAACAGCAAAATCCCAAGCACGCTCAACCAAAGCAGGGACGCCCATGCTAACGAGGTGTCGAGCTGCGAGTTCGCCGTCAGCAGCAAATTGCCGAGGCCGCCGACCGAGCCGATAAACTCGCCGATAACGGCGCCGATCACCGCCAGCGTTACCGCGACCTTGGCGCCGGCGAAGACGAACGGCAGCGCGGCGGGGAACTGCACCTTCATGAAGATTTGCAGCCGTGAGGCCGCAACGACCGCGCAAGTTCCAACAAGCCCGGCGGCGTCGCCCGCATACCGGCGGCCGTATCGACCACCATCGGGAAAAACGCAACCAGAAAAGCGATGACCAGCTTCGATTGCATGCCGAGACCGAACCAGATGAGAACGATCGGCGCAATCGCGACCTTGGGCACCGACTGGGTGGCGATCAGGATCGGATAGAGCGTCAGATTAAGGATGCGGGAATTGGCGACGCAAACCGCAATCGGAACGCCGATCACGACCGCCAACGCAAATCCGAGCACGCTCTCGAGAAATGTCGGCCAAGTCTCGGCGAGCAGTATCTGCCAGTTGGCGACCGACGCATGATAGATATCGGCCGGGCTCGGCAGCACGATGCGATTGACATGGAACGCCCAGACATAGAACTCCCACGCCACCAGGATAGACGGTGACACCGAGTAGTGGATAAAGGGCGTGCTCGATCTTGCGCTTTATCATCGGGCGATTCCAAGCGCGCGGCCGGCCCTGTGTTCGAGTTCGGTGAATTGCGCCGAATAACGATTTTCGGCCGAGCGCGGATACGGCAAATCAACCTCGATACAGTCCGCAATAACAGCCGGCCGCTTGCTGAAAACGACGACGGTATCCGAAATGTAGATCGCTTCGCTGATGCTGTGGGTGACAAACAGCGTGGTCGCGCCGGTTTTGTCGCGAATGTCGAGCAGCAAATCCTGCATCTCCATGCGCGTGAGCTCATCAAGCGCGCCAAACGGTTCGTCCATCAGCAGCAGTCTCAGGCTCATGGATCAGCGCACGGCACAGCGAGGCGCGCTGCTGCATGCCGCCTGACAGCTGCGCGGGATAGGCGCGTTCGAATCCCTCAAGGCCAACCTGCGCAAGGAGCGCCCGGGCGCGCCGCAGTCGCGGCCGCGCCCGTGCGCCCAAGAATTTCCATCGGAAACAGAGACGTTATCGAGGAGCGTGCGCCACGGCATCAGATTGGCTTGCTGGAAACACCACGCCGAAATCGGCATGCGGTTCCGTTACATCCTCGCCGTTAATTTGAACCGTGCCACTCGACGCAGCGATCAGCCCTCCGGCGATCTTGAGGAATGTGGTCTTACCGCAGCCGCTCGGACCGAGCAGCGTCACCAACTGCCGCTCCCTGAGATCGAAAGTGATGCTCTCGATCGCCACGAGCGGCGGCTGGTCGACCCGCTTGAAAGACTGATGAACGTCCTTGAAGTGTCCAAATGGCACAGGGGCGGCATTTGTCCGCCCCTGTGCGCTATGTTTGGTTTGGATCTGAATTGTCAGCGTCCTCTCAGGGTTTAATGGCGGGCGACGGCAGGAAACCGGTCGCGTAGAGATCGGTCGGTGCCGGCGGCTTTCCTTTGACGCCGATATATTTCTTAACGAAGTCGACATTCGACTTAATTTTCGCCGGGTCGAACCAGCCCAAACCGTTCTTCTTGGTATCGGCCGTCACCGCAAGGTCGGCGACCACCTTGATTTCAGCGACGATGACTTTTGGCTTGAGCGACGGCACGTATTTGATCTCGTCCGCAGCCGCCTTTTCCGGATTGGCCAGTGCGAACTTCCAGCCCTTGAGCGCCGCGCGGACGAAACGCTTCATCACATCCGGGTTCTTGGCGATATAGTCTTCCCTCGCCGCGATGCTATTGGAGTAGAGCTCGAGGCCGTAGTCAGCAAGCAGCAGTGTGCGAAGTTCGGCGTTATTGCTTTTGGCGCCGGCGGTGAGACCGGGCTTGGCCATCACGAAGAACTCGATCGCCGGGATCTTGCCAGCGAGCAGCGTCGAAGCCCTGGCGGGCGGCGCAACGTTCGATATCTTCAGCTTGTTCGGATCGAGTCCCTGCTGCGCCATGAACCCCTTGATGATCTTTGGCGTCGAACTGCCCGCGCCACTGCCGAGTGTCAGGCCCTCAAGCTGCTTGGGCTGCGTGACATTGGCGCCGGGGCTCAGGCTGAAGATCGCGTAAGGCGCTTTCTGATAGTTGACCGCAACGATTTTGATTTTGGAGCCGTTGCTGCGTGCAAGCACAAGGCTCGGTACGTCGACAAAGCCGATATTGGCGGTTCCCGATTCCACCGCCTGAATGACCTGCGCGGTGCCCTGACCCGGGATGATCGACACATCAAGGCCTTCATCCTTGAAGTAGCCCTCGGCCAGCGCCGCATACCACGGGGCGTGTCGGCCAAGCGGGATGAAGTCGAGCGAAAATACCACCTTGGTGAGCGGTTTTGTTCCTTGCGCCGACGCCGGCACGGCCGTTGCGGCACACGAAAAGATTCCAAGCGACACTGCGGCGATACGAATCCACGCGTTCATACCCACTCTCCCTGTTGCACAACCGGACGAACGGCGCCCTCAACAACGCCATCGTGCAATGCACATTTCGGGACGTCAACAGATTTTCGAAATTTTGTTTGATTATCGGAGGTCGCTCGGCTATCTCAAAGTGCCGCAGCCGCGCGGCGCCGGGAGAAACGCCGCCCATGACGACATCGCTTGCCAAATCCGAGGTTGCGACGACGCTGAATTCCGAAGCCCTCGCACGGCTGCGCTCCGACATTCTCAATTGCCGGTTGATGCCAAATGAGCGGCTGCGCGTCGAAACGCTGCGCGAGCGCTACGGCATGGGGACGAGTCCGATCCGCGAGGCTTTGATGCGGTTGGAGGCCGAACGTCTCGTCGTACTCGAACAAAACAAAGGTTTTCGCGTTTCCGACGTATCTCGCGAGAACCTCATCGACCTGATGAATACGCGCATCGAAATCGAAGGGATCGCACTGCGCTGGTCGCTGATGAACGGCGGCGTCGATTGGGAAGCCAATCTGCTCAGTGCATTTCATAAGCTCTCGCGCCAGGAAAAATTCGAACCCTCGAACACGATCAGCGAGGTTTGGAGCAAGGAACACGAGAACTTCCACGCCGCGCTGGTGGCCGCCTGTGGCGCGCCGACTCTGTTGTCGATCCGCGCGCGGCTGTTCGAACAAGCGGAACGCTATGTCGCGCTGTCAATCATGGCAAATGCACCGTCGCGCGACGACGTCGCCGAGCACCGGCAGCTTATGCGCGCCGCGCTCAGCCGCGATGTCGACAAGACGCTTGAGCTCAACCGCGTCCACATCAACCGGACGCTCGAAAAAGTGGCCGCCTCGCTTGCGAACCGCAAAAAACCAGCCGAGCTTCGTGTCGTGAACAGGAAAACGCCAAAATGAGCGAAACCATCCAGACCTGGCGGCAACGGATCGACAACGCCCGCGCGGAAGGACTCGCTGCACGTGAATATTTCATCGTGTTTACGGAACCAGCCAAAGACCGACTCGCGGTGCAACGTCATCTCGGTCCGCATCTCGAATATCAACGCGACCTAGAAAAGCGCGGCGTTATCGTCGCGGCCGGTCCCATCTCCGATGAACGCGGCGAGGAATGGACCGGCAAGGGCATGATCATCTATCGCGCGGACAATATCGCCGAAGCCCGCAAGATCGCGGACGCCGATCCGATGCACCGCGACGGCGTGCGCACCTACAAGATCATCCCCTGGCTGATGAACGAAGGAAGCTTTACACTGTCGGTGAAGCTCGCCGCTCAGAAAATCGAGTTCGCGTGATGTCTGGCGAAATCCGTCGGATTCCGGCCGACGATTTGCGCGCTTTTGTTGCGCGGCTGTTTTGCGCAGCAGGTGCGCCGGAGCGTTCGGCTGCCGTCGTCGCGGACGGACTCGTCGAAGCCGATCTGATGGGCGTTCGTTCCCATGGCGTGATGCTGGCCGACATGTATATCGAGCGCTTACGCAAAGGCTCGGTGTCGCCGGCGGAAGCCGCGACCATCGTGTCCGAGCGCGAGGGCGCGGTCGTGCTCGATGCGGGCAACGCGCTCGGCCAGGTTACTGGCCAGCAGGCGATGGACATCGCGATTGTCAAGGCGCGCGAGTTCGCCGCCGGCATCGTCACCGTGCGCCACGGATTTCACTTCGGCGCCGCCGGCCACTATGCGCGGCAGGCGGCCGATGCGGGCTGCATCGGTATCGCGATGTGCAACACGCGGCCGCTGATGCCGGCACCGGGCGGCGCCGAGCGTGTGGTCGGCAACAATCCGTTGGCCATCGCAGTCCCAGCCGCCGGCGAAATCCCGATCGTGCTCGACATGGCGACCAGCGAGGCCGCCATGGGCAAGATCCGCATGGCCGAGAAGGCCGGCCAGAATATTCCGGAGTCATGGGCCGTGACCGAGCGCGGCACCCCGACCTCCGATCCCGCCGAAGCGATCAAGGGCATGCTGCTGCCGTCCGGTGGCGCGAAAGGGTTCGGCCTCTCGTTCATGATCGATCTGATGTGCGGGCTGCTGTCGCATGGCGCAATCGGCGCTCAAGTGCAGCCGCTCTACGGTGACTATTCAAAGCCCTATGACTGCTCGCATCTCTTTATCGCCATCGACGTCACGCATTTCTGCGACCTCGCAATCTTCAAGACACAGGCTGCTGCCGCAGCCGAGCGCGTCCGCAATAGCGCTCGTGCGCCAGGTGTCGCGGAGGTGTTCGCGCCCGGCGAAATCGAATGGCGGCGCGAGCGCGCCTCAGACGGCGTAGTTGACCTCGAGACGTCCGTCGTCGCCATGCTGAACCACTATGCCCGTGAGCTCGGAGTGATGAACACGCTGCTACTACGAACGACAAGAGAGAAGCGCCATGCCTAAAATCCAGATCACCAGCCCGAAGCTCCGGCAGCCGAACGGCATCTTTTCGCATGCGACAGCAATCGAGGCGACGGGACGCTTTGTCTTCATTTCGGGCATGACCGCGCGGCGGCCGGACGGCAGCATCGCCGGCGTCGGCGACATCACAGAACAGACGAAGCAGGTTTGCGAGAACCTGAAAGCCGCGGTCGAGGCCGCCGACGGCACCATGGACGATATCTGCCGCGTCGACGTCTATGTCCGCAACATGGAGCACTTCGACGCGATTCACAAAGTGCGGGCGCAGTACTTCAAGCCGCCCCTACCCGCTTCGACGATGGTCGAGATCAACAAGATGACCTCGCCGGATTACCTGATCGAGATCAACGCCATCGCCGTGTTGCCGGCGAAATAGGAGCGGCCCATGAACGACAAACATGGCCTGAAAATCGCCGCTGAGCGCGGAATTGAGCTGCGCGAGATTGGCGACAAGGTTTTGTTGGAAAACGACCTGATCCGGATGTGGGAAGTCCGGCTTGAGCCGGGTCAGACGCTCAGCTTCCACATTCACTATCACCCTTATGCCGTGTTGTCGTTGAGCGGCGGCGAAAATGAGATCGAGACCATCTCCGGCAAGAAAATCACAGTACAGGAGCCGGCGGGATCCTACACCTTCATCAACGAGATGCGTGAGGTCCATCAGCTCACCAACAAGTCTGACGTCGTCTATCTGTCGCGGTTGATCGAAATCAAGTCCGTGACCTGGACAGCGTGAAACCAGACGCGATGCGATGATGCTCGAGTTTGTACTCGACGGACGAAGAGCAAGATAAATGCTAAACACGTCCTCGCCACGTGATTGTGCAGCGTCGCGCCGCAACGAAAGGACACCGAGATGACCAATATGCCCGCAGGCGCTCCCAGTCTCGATGAGATACTCATCCAGTCCAACGACGTTCCCTGGCGCGAAAAATCGCTCAAGGGCGTCCACGAGAAGATGTTGTGGCGCAATGAGGAAACCGGTGCATCGATCGCGCTGATCAAATTCGACAAGGGCGCCGGTATTCCAAAGCCGCACTATCACTCATCAAACCAGTTTATGTTTTGTCTCCAAGGCATGTACGAATATACTGCGACCGGCGTCACGCTTACCCCAGGCTGCTTCTATTGCAATCCGAAAGGCAATGTACATGGCCCAGCGATTGCGCGCGAGGAAACTGTTGTTGTCGAGGTCTATGATGGCCCGCATTACCCGCATAAACCGGACTGGTACACCGACGAAAAGGATGCACGATAGCGCCCGGTAACCGCTCAGCGACCATTATTCGTCAGCCGAACGCGACCGTTCACCTTACGCCGCAGGATGATCAATTGATGTCGAAGCGCCGCATTCTCGGCTTTAAGTCGAATCTTCGAATTGAATGGCGCGGTTAAAAATGGCCAGCACGAAGTACAGCAGCGCAATCACGGTGCGCCGGCGTTAGGTCATTGACCGGCCTCCACTGAGTGGTCCGATTGGACTGTTAGTTTAGAGCCGGCGTGCAAAATCTCTGCCACCAGTCTCCACAAAACGGGAATTTTTCAATGATCGCGTGGAGACTTCTCGCGATTTTGGAGTATTGCAGTTCGAATTCGGCACCTGCAGAGACAGCTGTGCGTGCGAATAACCCACAAACTGCGGCCTTAAACTGAACGACGCGCGCAAATGCAGAAGAGACCCGACTGGCTGGCTGGCTGGCGGGAGGACTCGAACCTCCGAATGGCGGAATCAAAATCCGCTGCCTTACCACTTGGCTACGCCCCAAAACCTTCGGGATACGCCGCGGCGAATAAACGCGCCCGCGGTCGCGCGGGACCATATATGTGGTGCCCGCCGCGATCAACGCCACCCGCTTGGCCCGTCCCGGCCCGCGATTGACCGGCTGCCCGCCCAAGCTAGATTACCGCCCGGGAACGCCTCCATGACCTACCGCGCGCCGGTTGCCGACATCGCCTTTGCCCTCATGCACGCCGCCGGCTTCAAAGCCGCGCTGGCCGACGGACTTTATGGCGAACTCGACGAGACGACCGTCGCGGCCGTGCTGGAGGAAGCCGGCAAGTTCGCGACCGACGTGATCTCGCCGCTCAACGCGGTCGGCGACACGTTCGGCACCCCCTTCAAGGACGGCGCCGTGACCACGCCGCCCGGCTGGAAGGAGGCCTACACCTCCTGGGCGGCTGCCGGCTGGAACGGCCTGGCCGGTCCCGCCGACTTCGGCGGCCAGAACCTGCCGCACGCGGTCAACGCCGCCTGCATCGAGATGTGGAATTCGGCCTCGATGGCGTTCGCGATCGGCCCGGTGCTGACCATGGCGGCGGTCGACGCGCTGCATGCCTATGGCAGCGATGAGCTGAAACAGCGCTATCTTGAAAAGCTCACCACCGGCGAGTGGATGGGCACCATGGAACTCACCGAGCCGCAGGCCGGCTCCGACGTCGGCGCGCTGCGCACCCGCGCGACGCGCGCGAGCGACGGCACATACCGCATCACCGGCTCGAAAATCTTCATCACCTATGGCGAACACGACCTCACCGACAACATCATCCATTTCGTGCTCGCGCGCCTGCCCGATGCGCCGCCCGGCACCAAGGGCATTTCGCTGTTCTTGATTCCGAAATTCATGCCGGACGGCACACGCAACGACGTGCGCGCGCATTCGCTCGAGCACAAGCTCGGCATTCATGCTTCGCCCACCTGCACCATGGTCTATGGCGATCACGGCGGCGCGGTCGGTTACCTCATCGGCGAGGAGCATAAAGGTATGCTCTGCATGTTCACGATGATGAACCGCGCGCGCCTCGCCGTCGGCGTGCAGGGCATGGCGATTGCCGAACGCGCGACCCAACAAGCGATGAGTTATGCGCGCGAGCGCAAACAAGGCGCCGGCGGCGCGATCATTCATTACCCGGACGTGCAACGCATGCTCTTGACCATGCGCGGCCTGACCGGCGCAGCGCGCGCCATTTGTTATGCGACCGGCGTCGCGCTCGACCGCTCCTTGCGTGAGAAGGACGCGGCGGCGCGCAAAAACGCGCACGAGCGCGCCTCACTGCTGACGCCGGTCGCCAAGGCCTTCTCCACCGACATCGGGATCGAGGTCGCTTCGCTCGGCGTGCAGGTGCACGGCGGCATGGGATTCATCGAGGAAACGGGTGCCGCCCAGCACTACCGCGACGCCCGCATCGCCGCCATCTACGAGGGCACCAACGGCATCCAGGCGCTCGATCTGGTGACCCGCAAGGTGCCGCTCGAAGGCGGCAAGACCATCGCGCTCTACCTCGATGAATTGCGCGGCATCGTCGCCGACGTAAAGGCGAGCAACGCGCCCGCGTTCGGCGCGACGGCAGCGCGCCTGACGGACGCCGTCGATTGCCTCGAACGCGCGACGCAATGGCTGCTCGCGCAGAAAGGCTCGGCATCGGCGCTGGCCGGCGCCACGCCCTATTTGCGGCTGTTCGGCAATGCCGCCGGCGGCTGCCTGCTGGCCAGCCAGGCGCTTGCGGCTTTGCGCGCCAGCGGCGACGGCGCCGCCCGCACGGCGCTCGCGCGCTTCTTCGCGGAGAACATCGCGGTCGCGGCCTCGGGGCTGGAGCGAGGCGTTACCGAAGGCGGCGACAGCGTCACGAGCGCGCAAGCCGCGCTGGCGAACTGACGTGAGCGATCTCGTCCTTATCAGCGACGACGGCCCGGTGCGCAGCGTGCGCATGAACCGGCCGGACAAGAAGAACGCGCTGACGCTGGCGATGTACGAGGCGATGGCCGACGCGCTGGAGGGCGCCGCCAACACCACCGCACTTCGTTGCGTCCTGATCGCCGGACAAGAAAATGGCTTCTGCGCCGGCAACGACATCGGCGATTTTCTTGCCATGGCGACCGGCGGCGGCGCCTTGGCTGCACCCATCCTGCGCTTTCTCTATGCGCTCGTGCGTTGCGAACTGCCACTGGTCGCCGCCGTGCGCGGCAATGCGGTCGGCGTCGGCACCACCATGCTGATGCATTGCGATCACGTCGTCGCCGGCTCCGACGCGCGCTTTGCAACGCCGTTCGCGCGCCTCGGCCTCGTGCCGGAGGCCGCCTCCAGCCTGATCGCGCCGCGGCTCATGGGCCACGCCCGCGCGTTCTCGCTGCTGGTCATGGGCAGACCGCTCACAGCCGAGGACGCCAAGGCCGCCGGCCTCATCAACACGGTGGCCGCACCTGACGCGGTGGAAGCCGAAGCGATGAAAGCGGCGCAAGAGATCGCCGCTCTGCCGCCGCAAGGCGTGCTGGCTGCGCGCCGGCTGATGCGCGGCACGCCCGACGCGATCATTACCCGCATCGACGAGGAAGCGGTGCTGTTTAAAGAGCGTCTCGCCTCGGCGGAAGCGCGCGCCGCGTTCGAGGCGTTCCTGGCGCGCAAGCGGTGATCACGAACAGGAGGGCCGGCTTGTTCGGCTTCCGCCCTGTGCCGGTACTCTACAGTCCTTCCGATACGCAATAAAAACGAGTTCGCCCTCGAGATCGGTGAGCGCACAGTCCGCAACCTCCGCGAGATCTTCGCTGATGTTGAATTTTTCCGCGCCGCGCCAAAGGATGAAATTTTTGCTTTCGTCTGTGTCGAAGTTCCAGCTGTGCAGTCCGCTATAGCCGGCACTCTCGCCTTCATTCTTGTAGACCCTCACGTACAAGAGGCCGTTCGGATGCAGCAGCTGCGCCATCGCCAAGATGGCAGCGCGCGGATCGATGGCGTGATCCAACGCGTTTTTTGAGAAACAGACATGAAAGCGGCGGTCGCCGAAAACTTGCAGCAGGTGCTCGGCAAAGCATTTTTGCGTCACGATCGGCGGCGTCAACCCCTCCTCGCGCAGGATGATCGCATAGGCGTCGGCCAGGGGATCGACGGCCGTAATTCTGAGATCGAATTTCTCGCTCATATAGCCAAGGCATGTGATCGGCCCGGCGCCGACGTCGAGGATGTCGAGCTCGCGCGTGCCCATGTCGCGAATGGCGTTTTCGACTTCAGACTTGAGCGGCGATTGCGGATCGAGGCGGGCGCGGAAATCCTCGTGCCACTGCCCGCCCTTGGTCTTGAGCCATTTTTGCCAAAAGCCGATTTCGAAGCCCAAGCCGTCCGACCATTTTCCGGCCAAATTGGTCACCGCATCCTCCATAAGAGGCTCGAAGGCCCCTTCTTGCCGCGGACCGTTGGAAGCTCGACGCCGACTCACGTGGAAGAGAAAGTTTATCACGCTTAACGGCAGGCCGAATCGAAGCGGGTCGCAATATCCGTTTGTCGCATCGAACGAATGTGAAGCCGCTCAGCCCGCGCGGCGTTCTTGACGCGCCAGCGGCGATCCTTGAAAAGAGCACGGGCCATGTCGGGATCCAACACATGACTGATAATCCGGTGATCATTGCCGGCGGCGGCATTGGCGGGCTGGCGACGGCGCTCACGCTGCACCAGATCGGCGTGCCCTGCGTCGTTTTCGAAGCGGTCCGCGACATGCGCCCGCTCGGTGTCGGCATCAACCTGCAACCCAATGCGGTGCGTGAGCTCTACGATCTCGGCATCACGCAAGCCGATCTCGACCGCGTCGGCCTGCCGGCAAAGGAATGGGCGCTGGTCGGCCTCAACGGCAACGACATCTATTCCGAGCCGCGCGGTCTGCTCGCCGGCTACAACTGGCCGCAATACGCCGTGCATCGCGGTCAGCTCCATCTGATGCTGTATGAGAAAGTGGTGGCGCGGATCGGAGCGGATGCCGTGCGGTTGGGAAGCCGCGTGACCGGCTACCGGAAAAGTGCCGACGGCAGCGTCAGCGCCCTCATCGAGACCGCCGGCGGCTCGACCTCCGAGACAAAGGGCGCGCTGCTCGTTGGCGCCGATGGCATCCACTCGGCGATCAGAGCGCAGATGCATCCCGATCAGCCGCCGATCCACTGGGGCGGCGCGCTGATGTGGCGCGGCACGACCTGGGGCAAGCCGATCCGCAGCGGCGCCTCCTTTGTCGGCCTCGGCACGCACCGCGAGCGCGTCGTGTTTTATCCGATTTCAACACCCGATCCGACGACGGGCCTCTCGATCATCAACTGGATCGCGGAGGTCACCATGGACAACGCGGAAGGCTGGAAGCAGCGCGGCTGGTTCCGTCAGGTACAGGTCAACGACTTCAAACATCATTTCGACAACTGGGTTTGGGATTGGCTCGACGTGCCGGCTTTGATCAGCAATGCGGACTGCGTCTTCGAGAACCCGATGATCGATCGCGACCCCGTGTCCACCTGGCAAGACGGCCCCGTGGTCCTGCTTGGCGATGCAGCGCATGCCATGTATCCGACCGGTTCCAACGGTGGCAGTCAGGCGATCGTCGATGCGCGCATGTTGGGCGCCGCGATGGTCGAGCATGGCGCAACGCAAGACGCGCTCGCCGCCTACAACGAAAAGCTCTGCGGCCCGATTTCGCAGCTCATCCTTCGCAATCGCGGCGCCGGGCCGTTCGGGCTGCTCAATATTGTCGACGAGCGTTGCGGCGGCACGTTCGACAACATCGACGACGTCATCCCGCCCGGCGAGCGCGCCGCGTTCATGGCCGGCTACAAGGCCGCCGCCGGCTTCGCCATCGAAAGCCTCAACAAGGCGCCGCAGACGATCCCGAACGACGCGCGCGTCAAGACCGCAATCGGCGCCAATAGCTGAAGCGGTAGCCGGCTCTTGGCCTTGACTTCGATGCCACGGGCGCGCGCCAAATTGCGCAAAAAGCCATTTGATACTGGTAGGTTATGAAGAGATGGCAATTGGTGAATGCGCCGGTGTAAGATTAGTTTGCCTCTCTGAGTGTGAAGTAGGAGGACACCATGCGCAAAGGGCTGATGGCACTCGTTGTCGCTGCGAGCGTTTTGGCAGCGACTGTGACCACCTCGACCAAAGCTGAAGCGAGATGCGGAGGCTGCTGGATCGGTGCCGGCATCGCCGCAAGCCTGATCGGCGGCGCGATTATCGCAAGGAGCGCTTACGGCTACGGCTACTACGGCGGCTACGCGCCGGCGTATTACGGCTACGCCTATCCGGCGCCGGCCTACTACTACGGCGGCTATTATCCGAGGTATTACGGGTATCGGCGGGTCTATCGTGTGCCGCGCTACTACTACGCGCCACGGCGTTACGTCCGTCACGGGTACTATCGCCGCTACTACGCGCCACGGCGTTACGCCCGTTACCGGTATAATCACCGTTACTACAGACCTTACCGCACTCACGTACGGTACTATTACGGCCGCTAAAGCCGCTTGTTGTCGGTCGCGTTTTTATTCGCGCGGGCGCCGGTGCGCGCCCGCGCCAAGCGGCCTACTAGGATATGCGAAGAGCGCATGAGATTTTGCGCGGCAGCCTTGTTGTTGTTTCTTGCGCTGTCGACCGGCACCGCAACCGCCGGTCCGCTGGAAGAATGCCAAGGAAATGCCTGGCCGAATATCCAGCTCGATTCATGCACGCAAATCATCACCAGCCCGAATTTCGACCCGCACACGAAAGCCATCGCGTACCGATTTCGCGGCGACATCCGCAATAACGCCGGAGCCTTCAAGGCTGCGATTGCCGATTTCGATGAGTCGATCAAGCTTCAGCCGGACAACGTTCCCGCGCTCGCGGGCCGCGCACGGGCAAGGTTTTCCCTTGGTCGATATGCCGATGCCGTCGCCGACTATGACAACGCCATTCGGCTGTCGCCAGACCGCGCCGACTTTTATATCGAACGCGGCCACGTCTACCTGGCGCAAGGGAATGCGGACGCCTCCATCCGCGACCTGACGACGGCGATTACGCTGGATCACAGAAATGCCGTCGCCTTCAACAACCGCGGCCTCGCCTACCGCAAAAAGAATGAATTCGCCAAGGCTTTTCAGGACTACAGCGCCGCCATTCTGATCAACCCCGCTTACGCATTGGCCTACGCCAACCGCGGCCGCCTGCAGGCGGCGCGCGGCGACAAGAAGGCCGCGATTGCGGACTTGAAACAGGCGCTCTTGCTCGATCCGTCCTTGGTCGGCGCACGCAAGGCGCTGGGGCCGCTCGGCGGCCTGTCAGCGATCACCAAGGACGTCGATCGACGCGTCCGCGAAGGACACGACCTGGCCGCCGAAAAGTGCGGCGGCTGTCACGACATCGGCACCGCGGGCAGGAGCACAAATCCGAAAGCGCCGGAATTTCGCAACCTGAGCCGTCGCTATCCGCTTCTTGCGCTCAGAAAACCGATTGCACGGGGCGTCGTGGCGCAACACGAAAACATGCCGCAGTTGCAATTGTCGGCCTATCAGATCGACACGATCATTGGCTATATCAACAGTCTTTCGGCGAAAAAGTGAGCAAGCTATCGGGGGCAGACCGTACAGAAAAACAGCAGCGTCTTTTCAGTCGAGGTAGGCCATGAACGAAGTCATCGCAAAGATCGGGCCGGACCACAGCATTGAGCTTGTCGAGTATCGATCGGGTAAGGTCAGCTCTCGGTTTTCTATGACGCCGGACGATGGCGCCTACCTCGCGCGCGCGATCCTTGCTTGCGCGGCGGCATTGCACGGTTCGACGCCTCCGCACGTCGGCGAAATCATCACCGATACTCACCTGCCTGTGAGCAATTGGAAGATTTTACCGGCTGCCAACGAGCTGCTGCTGACGCTTACCATCCAGTCGGGAGTCGACCTGACGTTTCAGATGTCGCCGCAAGTCTTTTCTCACACCGGCGTCAATCACTGACAGCAGACAATTCCAGCGTAATATTGCCGAACCGCGCGCCGATATCGGATTTATCCGATGTGGGCAAGCCAACCTCTGTGCAAGTCGCCTAAAACCGCCTTCGGGTGGAGCCCAATAAGCACCGAGGATGCAGCAATTCCTGGATTGGCCGCTTTCGCGGACAATGACAGCGGAGTATGCGGAAGGTAACGGAAATGGGAACGAGGACCACGATGTCACTGAAAGGCAAAACCCTGTTCATCACCGGCGCCTCGCGCGGTATCGGCCTGGCCATCGCGCTCAAGGCCGCCAGCGACGGCGCCAACATCGCCATCGCCGCCAAGACGGTCGACCCGCATCCCAAACTGGAAGGCACCATCCACACCGCCGCCGCCGAAATCGAAAAGGCCGGCGGCAAGGCCCTGCCGCTCGCGGTCGACGTGCGCGACGAACAGGCGGTGAAAGCGGCGCTCGACGAGACGGCGGCCCGCTTCGGCGGCATCGATATCGTCGTCAACAATGCCAGCGCGATTTCGCTCACGCCGGTCGCACAGACCGACATGAAGCGTTTCGACCTGATGCATCAGATCAACGCGCGCGGCACCTTCGTGGTGTCGAAACACGCCGTCCCTCACCTGCTCAAAGCGGCAAACCCGCACATCCTCATGTTGTCGCCTCCGCTCGACATGGCGGAGAAGTGGTTCGCACCGCACACCGCTTATTCGATGGCGAAGTTCGGCATGAGCCTGATTGTGCTCGGGCTTGCCGGCGAAATGCGCGGGCGTATCGCGGTCAATGCGCTGTGGCCGCGCACGACCATCGCCACCGCCGCGGTGAAAAATCTGCTCGGCGGCGACACCATGATGCGCATGTCGCGCAAGCCCGAAATTTTGGCCGATGCCGCTTGGCGCATCTTCCAGAAGCCGGTGAGCTTCAGCGGCAATTTCCTCATCGACGACACGTTTCTCGCATCCGGAGGGCGTCACTGATTTCGACCAATATCGCGCCGATCCGAGCCAGCCTTTGCAGGTCGATTTCTTCGTGCCCGACAGCGTGCCGCCGCCGAAGAGCGTGAACCTTGAAGCGAAACACTAGCCCCGCTCGTCCCCGTGAAAGCGGGGACCAAGGGGCCAAGAACTCCGCGCCGCGTTTCTCGCCCTGGATTCCCGCTTCGCGGGAATGAGCGGTCGAGAAATTTGCGCTTCGCCATGTCAGCGCGTTAAAACCACACGATGTCCTCCACGCTCTTCATCAGCCATCCGGCCTGCCTCGATCACCTGACGCCGTCCGGGCACCCGGAGCGGCCGGACCGCCTGCGCGCGATCGAGCAGGCACTGGAGGAGGAGAAATTCCAGACGCTGGCGCGCGAACGGGCGCCGCTGGCGCCGCTCGAAACAGTCGCCCTCTGTCATCCGATGGACTACGCCGAAGCGATCCGCGAAGCCTCGCCCGAGCAAGGCATGGTGCGGCTCGATGCCGACACCTCGATGTCGTCCGGCAGCTACGAGGCGGCCTTGCGCGCCGTCGGCGGCGGCATGCTGGCTGTGGACGAAGTGATGACCGGCAAAGCCGCCAACGCCTTCGTCGCCGTGCGCCCGCCCGGCCACCACGCCGAGGCGGCGCGGCCGATGGGCTTCTGCCTGTTCAACAACGCCGCTATTACCGCGCGCTACGCGCAGAAGAAACATGGCGCCGAGCGCGCAGCCATCGTCGATTTCGACGTGCATCACGGCAACGGTTCGCAGGATATCTTCTGGGAAGATCAGTCCGTAATGTATTGCTCGACGCACGAGATGCCGCTTTATCCCGGCACCGGTGCAGCCGCCGAGCGCGGCAAGTTCAACACCATCGTCAACGCGCCGCTGCGCGCCGGCGACGGCGGCGAGCAGTTCCGCAATGCCGTCGAGCAGACGATCCTGCCGCGCTTGCGCGAATTCAAGCCGGACCTCGTGGTGATCTCGGCCGGCTTCGACGCCCACACCCGCGACCCCCTCGCCAACCTCAATCTTGTGGAGGCGGATTACGCCTGGGTGACGCAAAAACTGATGGAGATCGCCGACCGGAGCGCGGGCGGCCGCATCGTGTCGATGCTGGAAGGCGGTTATGATTTGCAGGGCCTCTCCCGCTCGGTCGCCGCCCACGTCACCGCACTGATGCACGGTTAAAGCCCTTTCGTTCGGCGCGGGGGCGCGGCAGGATCGGCGCCTGAACCCGCCGCGCCGGAATTTAAAAGCTGCGCGCACCGGGACATAAAATTGGGGGAAACGACATGCAATCGATAACAAGACGAGCGTTCGGCCTGAGCGCGCTGGCTATCTCCGTTTTAGCCGGCAGTGGCGCCCTGTTGCTGACGCCGGCATTCGCCGCCGACAAGATCAAAGTCGGCATCCTGCCGCTCACCTCGCATGCGCCCGACATCATCGCGGAAGGATTGGGTTATTTCGCCAAGCAGGGCATTGAAGCGAGCTTCGTCACCTTTCTGGCGGCGCAGCCGATGGCGGTCGCGATTGCCTCGGGCGACGTTGATTTCGGCATCACCGCCATCACCGGCGGCCTCATCAGCCTCGCCGACAAAGGCGCGGTCAAGGTGATCGGTGGCGCACTCGAGGAAGCGCCGGGCGTCGAAGGGGAGAAGATCATCGTCTCCAAGAAGGCCTATTCGGAGGGCGTCACCACGCCGGCCAAGCTCAAGGGCCGCATCTTCGGCATCACCACCATCGGCTCGTCCTTTCACTACATGGCGCACAAGATCGCGCAGAAGGAAGGCTTCGCCGACTCCGACATTCAACTGAAGCCGCTGCAAAAGGTGCCGACCGTTATCGCCGCCTTGAAGAGCGGACAGATCGACGCCTGGTCGATCGTGCCTAATATCGCGAACGCGCTCACCAAGGGGCCCGATGTGGTCGAGATCGGCAAGATTTCGGACTACATCCCGAACTATCAGGTCACCACCGTTTTCACCTCGACCGCCAATGTCGAGAAGAAGCCCGATCTGGTGAAGCGCTTCCTCGCCGCCTACGCGCAGGGGGTCGCGGCCTACAACGCAGCCTTGGTCGAAAAAACCAAGAGCAAGGACGAGACCGATGCGATCGTGAAGATGATCCATCAATACGTCTACGCCAACCAGCCGCTCGAGAAAGCCGCGCCGCGCATCCGCGCCGGTGCCATGCGCATCAGCCCGAATGCCGCGCTCAATCTTGCAAGCGTCAAGGACCAGCTCGACTGGTTCAAGGCGCAGAAAATGGTGCCCGCCGGTATCACGATGGAAAAGCTGGTCGATACACGCTTCGTCAAGACGCGCTGACCGCGCGGCGGCGCATCGACGACGGGCAAGATCATGGAACTGATCGTCGACAATGTCGGGCATGATTACGGCGAGACACAAGTCCTGCGCGATATTTCCTTCACCGTGCCGGACGGCGAGATCGTCTGCATCATCGGCCCGTCGGGTTGCGGAAAGTCGACATTGCTCCGCTTCATCGGCGGTCTTGAGCGCCCCGACACGGGACGCGTACTCACGACCGGCGAGCCGCCGCCGGGCTCGCTCAATCCGCTGACCTACGTCTTCCAGGATTTCGCCCTGCTGCCCTGGCGCACGGTGGAAGGCAACGTCAGTCTCGTGTTGGAAGACCACGGCATCGGCAGGTCGCAAACCCGCGCGATCATCGACGATGTGCTCCGGCGCACCAAGCTCAGCGATTTCGGCACGGCGTGGCCGCGCCAGCTGTCCGGCGGCATGAAGCAACGCGTTGCCATCGCGCGCGCCTTGAGCGTCAAGCCTGCGGTCATGCTGATGGATGAACCGCTCTCGGCGCTCGACAGCCAGACCCGAGAATTGTTGATGGACGATCTGGTCGAGTTGTGGATGCGTGAGCGCTTCTCCGCCTGCTATGTCACCCACAATCTCGCCGAGGCTGTACGCATCGGCCACAAGATCATCGTGCTGTCGCGACGGCCGGGCCGGATCCGGGAAACCATCGAAATCGACATGCCGCTGAACGAGCGCGCCGAGCGCGGCGCGGAGCTCGATCCCGTGCAGCGCCAGCTCTGGCTGCACATGCGCGACGAGGTGCGCGAGGCCGACAGGGAACTGACCGATGTTGCCTGACACGGTCGCCAAACAGCCCGCGGCCGGCGGCACACGCGACGCAGCCGTGGACGCCGCCGGCCTCAAACAGGCGCAGCAGAAAAGCATCCGGCCGGTACCGTTCCGCGGCGGCGGCTTCCGTCACCGGCCGCACACCCGCATATCGCTTTTGGTCTTCGTCGCCATCATCGTGTTGTGGGAGCTTGGCTGCCGCTACGGTTTCATCAGCACCATCGCGCTCGCCTCGCCCACGCAGGCTTTCGACGCAATCATGGACCTCGTCCACACCGGCATGCTGTGGAAACACCTCGGTCTTAGCCTTTACCGATTGATCGCCGGCTGGACGCTCGGCACGCTACTCGGCATCACGGTCGGCATCATGATTGGGTTGTTCTCGCTGGTGCGCGCGGGGCTAATGCCATTGGTGTCGGCGCTATTTCCGATTCCTAAGATCGCGCTGCTGCCCCTGTTCGTCGTCTGGTTCGGCATCGGCGAGGGCTCGAAGGTCGCGACCATCCTGTTCGGCACGTTTTTCCCGACCGTGATTGCGACTTACAGCGGCATCGACAACGTCGACCGCAATCTCATCCGCATGGGTCAATCGTTCGGGCTTACTTGGCTGTCGATCGTGCGCAAAATCATCTTTCCGGGCGCACTGCCCGCGATCCTGTCCGGCTTTCGCATTTCCGCCTCGATCGCGATCGTACTGCTGGTCGCAGCCGAAATGATCGGCGCACAATTCGGCGTTGGCGCCTACATTCTGACGGCGGGTGCCTTGTTTGCCATCGACAAGCTGATCGCCGGCGTCGCGCTCCTTTCGGTGATCGGGCTTGTGATTGCCTGGCTGATCGGGCGAGCGGAAAAACATTTCCTCGACTGGCGGACCTGACCACCCGCGCATGTTACCGCGCTGATGGAGCGTTAACTCGCTCCGGCGCCTCTCGAATTCCTGTCATGGAAAAATCATGCGCCCGTCACAGCGGGGCAAACTTTCTATCGCAATATTCCAATACAGACCTTGCGACGAACCGATCAATTTTCTCGCCCCCGCGGCGTTCCTTTTGGCAGCGCAACTGTCATCAGAACCCTCTTAAACGGTTGGACCGGCCGCGCATCGAATGCCACACGATGCGTTGCTATCCAGGAAAGACCGCCTTTGGGCGGTCTTTCTTTTCTAGAGCGTTGATATCGAAATAAAATGAATACGATTTAGCGCGCCGTCAGTCCGCCGTCGATCGGCACGTCGGCGCCGGTGATGAAACCGGATTCGTCCGACAGCAAAAACACGCAAAGCGCGGCGACCTCTTCGGCCTGGCCGAGCCGGCCGAGCGGAATGTCGAGCGCGAGCTTCTGCCGCACCGCTTGCGGGTTGCGCGTGCCCTCGGCGATGCCGTCGACCATCGGACCTTCGACGAAGGCCGGGCACACCGCGTTGCAACGCACCGGTGGCTTCAATCGCGCGCCATGCAACGCCACCGATTTGGTCAGCAGCGACACACCGCCTTTCGAGGCGGTATAGGCGGCGAGATTGGGACCGCCGATCAGGCCAAGCACCGACGACAGATTGACGATCGCGCCGCCTTGCTTGGCGAGCAGCGGAAAGGCGTATTTGCAACCAAGGAAAGTGCCGTCGAGATTGATCGCCAGCACCCGTTTCCAGGTGGCGAAGTCGGTCTTCTCGACATTGCCGACGGTCGCAATCCCGGCAGCGTTCACCAGGCCGTCGAGCCGGCCATATTTGTTTTGAACCTCGCCGACGGCGCGCTGCCAGTCGGCTTCCGCCGTAACATCGAGCACGATACCGACACCGGGGCGGCCGGCAAGATCGCTGGCGATCGCGCGGCCGCCTGCCGCAGAAATTGCCGCAACCACGGCAGCGCCGATGGCTCCGGACGCGCCGGTCACCAGCACGGTTTTATCTTTCAGGTCGGACACGCGCGTTCCCGTAATTGCTTTTTTTTGCATTGTCGAGCATTCATCCTCCAATGTCACCCGTTCAGCCTGTCTGCCTGATTACCGGCGCAAGCGGCGGAATCGGCGCGGCGCTGGCACAGCAATTTGCCAAATCCGGCTATCCGCTGGTGCTGACCGCGCGGCGCGAGGCGCAGCTCGTCAGCATTGCCGACGATATTGCCGCCGCCGGTCACCCGCGCCCGGTTACGATCGTTGCCGATCTCGGCGCACCGGACGGCCCGGCGCGACTAGCGCAGGACCTGGCGGCACGCGGTCTCGAGCCCGCGATCGTCGTCAACAATGCGGGCTTCGGCCTGTTCGGCGAAGCGGCCGCGCTCGATCCCGCCGAACAATTAGCCATGATCGATCTCAACGTGCGCGCACTCACCGACCTCTCGCACCGCTTCCTCGACAGCGTCCGGCGTCACCGCGGCGGCATTCTCAACGTCGCGTCCATCGCCGGTTTCCTGCCCGGCCACGGCATGGCGGTTTATCACGCGACCAAGGCCTATGTGATTTCGCTAACCGAAGCCCTGCATGCCGAGCTCGCGGTAGATGATGTGCGCGTCTGCGCGCTCTGCCCCGGTCCCATCGAGACCGCGTTCCATAGCCGCGCCGGAATGCCGCAGCGCTATTTCCCCGCTTATTTGGCGCGCCCGGCGGATCGGGTGGCGCGCGAGGGCTACGAAGGCTTCTTGGGCGGCCACCGTATCGTGGTGCCGGGCGGCACAAACCGCATTTTGAGCCTGCTGCCGCGCCTCTTGCCGCGCGCGTGGATACTCGGTTTGACGCGGCGACGCTGGCGCCGCGCCGGCCGCGGCGATTGACAATCGCTCTATCTTCGCGTGGTTGAGAGGTTAGGATGCGGTTTGAAGACAAGCGCCATGGGACATTGATATGGCCGAAAAGAACAATGCAGACGTGACAAAGATGCCCTTCGAGCGGGCGATCGAGGAGCTTGAATTGATCGTCAAGCGGCTCGAGGAAGGCAAGGTTCCACTTGAGGAGTCGGTCACCATCTACGAGCGCGGCGAGGTGCTCAAGAAGCGCTGCGAGGATTTGTTGCGCCAAGCGGAAGCGCGGGTCGAAAAAATCACGCTCGACGCCAGCGGCAAGCCGACCGGCAGCGAACCGCTCGACGTGGATTGAAGCCGCGTGCAGGTCAAGCGCAGGCTTGTCATTTATGTCCAGGGCTACGACCCGCGCGGGCACGCGGAATACTATCGCCTGTTCCGCCGCGAATACCGGCGCGCCAGCAACCTCTATGGCCTGAGCGGCAGCGTCAGCAGCACCGAGAGCGATCCCGACCGCCACATTACAACGTGGAATGCCGTCACCCGCGGCGACCGCTGGCAGGTCGATACGCGTTACGTGTTCCTGCGCTGGGAGGACATCATCCGCAAGGACTTCGCGCGGCCGGCGTGGTGGAAGATTCTGCACTTGTACCGCACATTCACGCTTACACTCCTTGACGGTGTCGTCGCGCGTATTTTCCATGCGCACTGGCGCTTTGGCCTGTTTTTGTTTTACCCGTTCGTGCTGATGACGTTCTGGCTGCTGCTCGGCGGCGTGGTCGGCCTCGCCGCCGGACAGCTTGCAAAGGCGCTCGGCGCACCCGCGCTCGCCGCCGCTATTGCCGGCGCGGCGGCCGTTGTTGCAACGTTTGCCGCCTTCATCCGGTTCACCGAGCGGCAAACCTATTTACTCTATCTCTGCGACGATGGCGTCTCCACGTATCAGTTCGCGCACGGGCGGCGGCCGGATTGGGAAGAGCGGCTCGATGCCTTCGCGCACCAAGTCGTCGCGGAAGTGCGCGCAAGCGACGCCGACGAGGCGGTGATTATCGGCCATAGTTCCGGCTCGTTTTTGGCGATCGACGTGGCCGATCGTGCATTCCAAATCGACCCGGAGCTCGGTCGCCAAGGCGCGCACAATGGCCCGCCTCTGCGGCTCCTCACGATCGGGGCCAATCTGCCCATCGTCGGCTTCCACAAGAGCGCGCAATGGTTCCGCGACCGCTTGCGCCGGCTGGCCGTTTCGCCGGATCTGGTCTGGGTCGACTATCAGTCGCGCCATGACGTCATGAATTTCTGGCCGTTCGATCCCATTTCCGGCCACGAAATCGCGCTCGGCGGGGAGCGGCGCAATCCGCTGGTGATTCCCATCAGCTTCCGCGACCTCTGGGGCCCGGGAAGCTTCCATCGGCGGCGCTGGCGCTTTTTCGACGCTCATTTCCAATTCTTGCGCGCCAATGAACAGCCAGGCGTGGTTTACGACTACTATCTCATCTGCTGCGGCCCGGTGGATTTGGTCACGCGTGCAACTAAGCCGTCCGAAGCCCTGTCCGCGCTGAAGCCTCAAAATGTTCCCCAGGAGGCGGCCTCCGGCTGAATTGCCACAGGGGCTGAAACTAGTATAAGCGTGAAGTAATTGTGCCTATGGGGCGACACGGGGCGCCCCCGGCCGCCACCTGTGGAGTGGACTCCTTGCCCAAAGCTTCTCAGACGCCCCTGCTCGACCGCGTCAACTTTCCGCGCGACCTGAAAAACCTATCGCCCGAACAGCTCAAACAACTCGCCGATGAGCTGCGGTGGGAAACCATCGACGCCGTCGCCAAGACCGGCGGTCACCTCGGCGCCGGCCTCGGCGTGGTCGAACTGACCGTCGCTCTCCACTATGTTTTCGACACGCCCGACGACCGGCTGATCTGGGACGTCGGTCATCAAGCCTATCCGCACAAAATCCTCACCGGCCGCCGCGAACGCATCCGCACCATCCGCCAGGGCGGCGGGCTGTCCGGCTTCACCAAGCGCGCGGAAAGCGAATACGATCCCTTCGGCGCCGCGCATTCTTCGACTTCGATCTCCGCCGGACTTGGTATGGCCGTCGCACGCGACCTGGCCAAGAAAAAGAACAATGTCATCGCCGTTATCGGCGACGGCGCGATGTCCGCCGGCATGGCCTATGAAGCCATGAACAACGCCGGCGCGATGGATTCGCGCCTGATCGTGATCTTGAACGACAACGACATGTCGATTGCGCCGCCGGTCGGCGCCATGTCGGCTTATCTCGCGCGGCTGATTTCCGGCAAGACCTACCAATCGTTGCGCGACTTCGGAAAGCAGCTTGCGCATCACCTGCCGAAATTCTTCGAGGAGCGCGCTGCGCGCGCCGAGGAATTTGCCCGCGCCATGGTGACGGGCGGCACGTTGTTCGAAGAGCTCGGGTTCTTTTACGTCGGCCCGATCGACGGCCACAATCTCGATCACTTGCTGCCGGTCTTGCGCAACGTCCGCGACGCCGAGAACGGGCCGATCCTGGTGCACGTCATCACGCAGAAGGGCAAGGGCTACACACCGGCCGAAAACTCCGCCGACAAATATCATGGCGTGGTCAAGTTCGACGTCGCCACCGGCACACAGGCCAAGTCGAAATCATCCATCCCGCAATACACCAAGGTGTTCGCGCAGAGCCTGATCAAGGAAGCGCGCAAGGACGACAAGATCGTCGCCATCACCGCGGCGATGCCTTCAGGCACGGGCCTCGACCTGTTCCAGAAGGAATTCCCGGAGCGCTGTTTCGATGTCGGCATTGCCGAGCAACACGCCGTCACCTTCGCAGCCGGTCTGGCGTCGGAAGGTTTCAAGCCGTTCGCCACGATCTACTCAACGTTCCTGCAGCGCGGCTACGACCAGATCGTGCACGACGTGGCGATCCAGCGGCTGCCGGTACGTTTCGCCATGGATCGTGCCGGGCTCGTCGGCGCCGACGGCCCGACCCATGCCGGCGCCTTCGACGTGGCCTATCTCGGTTGCCTGCCGGGCTTCGTGATCATGGCCGCCGCCGACGAGGCGGAGATGGTCAACATGGTGGCGACGCAGGTCGCGATCGACGATCGTCCAAGCGCGCTGCGCTATCCGCGCGGCGAAGGCATGGGCGTGCCGATGCCGGATCAGGGCGTCCCGCTCGAGATCGGCAAGGGCCGCATCGTGCGCGAAGGTCACAAAGTGGCGCTGCTCTCGTTCGGCGCCCGTCTCGGCGAATGTCTCAAAGCCGCCGACGAACTGGCCGCGCTCGGCCTGTCGACGACTGTTGCCGACGCGCGTTTTGCCAAGCCGCTCGATGTCGATCTGCTGCTGCGCCTTGCGCGCGAACACGAGGTACTGGTCACCGTCGAGGAAGGCTCGATTGGCGGCTTCGGGTCTCAGGCGCTGCAATCGCTCGCCGAGCACGGCATGCTCGACCGCGGTCTGAAGATCCGTGCCATGGTGCTGCCGGACGCCTTCATCGATCAGGATTCGCCTGCGGCCATGTACGCGACTGCCGGCCTCGACGCCAAAGGCATCGTCGCCAAGGTGTTCGAGGCGCTCGGCAAGGACGTCGCGGCGGAGACGGTGAAGCTGGCTTAGCGCTTGGCTGCATCCCGCCAACGCGCCGATAGGCTGCTGGTCGCGCGTGGTCTGTTCGAGAGCCGCGCCAAGGCGCAAGCGGCCATCGCCGCCGGCCTGGTGAGCGCCAACGATGTTCCCGTGCACAAGGCCTCGGAGGAAATCCCGGTCGACGCCGCGTTGCGCGCAAGCCCCGCGCATCCTTACGTCTCGCGCGGCGGGGTGAAGCTCGCCGCCGCGCTCGGCCATTTTGGTTTCGATCCCAAAGGGCGCATCTGCCTCGACGTCGGCGCCTCCACCGGCGGCTTCACGCAGGCGCTGCTGGAGCAAGGCGCGAAAAAAGTCTACGCGGTCGATGTCGGCCACGGGCAATTGCACGAGAGCCTGCGCATGCGGCCGCAGGTGATCTCGCTGGAAGGCACCGATATCCGCACGCTCACACCTGACCGCTTGAGTGAACCGCCCGATCTGGTCACTGTCGACGTCAGCTTTATCTCGCTCAAGCATGTCCTGCCGCCAGCGCTCGCCCTGGCAAAGTCGCCGGCCCAACTGGTGGCACTGATCAAGCCGCAATTCGAAGCCGGCCGCGCATCGCTCAAGAAAGGCGTGGTGCGTGACCAGGCCGTGCATGCAACGGTGTGCGCACACATTTCGGCGGTCGTTACGTCGCTCGGCTGGCGCGTGCTCGGCGTTAAGCCGTCGCCAATCGCCGGCGGCGACGGCAATGCGGAATTCCTGCTCGGGGCGGCGCGTGACTGAACAGCTCACAATCACTGGCCTCGGCCGCCGCGGCGATGGCTTGGCGGACACTCCGCGCGGGGTCGTCTATGTGCCCTACACGCTGCCGGGCGAGACGGTGACCGTCACGCCGGTCGCTGGTCACCCGGACCGTCGCCATCTCGTCCATATCGACAAGCCCAGCCCGACACGCGTGCAGCCGATCTGCAAACACTTCGGCCAGTGCGGCGGCTGCGCCATGCAGCACTGGTCACTCGCCGACTATCATTTGTGGAAGCGCGAACAGGTGGTCGAAGCGCTCGCCAAGGCCGGCGTGGTGGCGCCGGTCGCCACGCTGATCGATGCGCACGGCGATGGCCGCCGCCGCGCGGTGCTGCATGCGCGGCGCGGAACGCGCGACGTGCTCGAAGTCGGCTTTACCGCGCCGCGCGCCCATCACATCGTCGCCATCGACACCTGCCCGGTGTTGGCGCCCGGTCTCGACGGCGCCATCCCGGCCGCCTGGGCGATTGCTGAAATTTTAAAGCCCACACGCAAGCCGCTCGACATTCAGGCAACCGCAACCGACACCGGCCTCGATATCGACGTGCGCGGCTCCGGTCCGCTCGACGCGCAATCAACCGCCGCGCTTGCCGGCGTCGCGGCGAAGCACAAGCTTGCCCGCCTCACCCGCCACGGCGAATTGGTCGCGCAATCAGCGCAACCCATGCTCGCGATGGGCCGCGCTAGCGTGGCGCTGCCGCCGGGCGCATTCCTGCAAGCAACAACCGAAGGCGAAGTCACCTTGGCGCGGCTCGTCGCCGAGCATTTCGGCAACGCCAGGCGCGTCGCCGATCTGTTTGCCGGCGTCGGACCATTTGCACTGCGGCTCGCCGAGCGCGCGCGCGTTACGGCTGCCGATAGTGAGCAGAACGCGATCGATGCCCTCAAGCGCGCGGCGTCAGCCACGCCTGGGCTGAAGCCTATCGATGCGACGGCGCGCGATCTTTTTCGCCACCCGCTGGTGGCGTCTGAACTCAAAGCATTCGATGCGGTCGTCTTCGACCCGCCGCGCCAAGGCGCGGAAGCGCAAGCGCGCGAAATCGCCAAAAGCGCGGTGCCGGTGGTGGTGGCGGTGTCGTGCGATGCGCTGACTTTTGCGCGCGACTGCAAGACGTTGGTTGACGGCGGCTACACACCGCACGCCATCACGCCGGTCGACCAATTCCGCTATTCCCACCACGTCGAAGTGGTGGCGAAGTTTGCGCGCTGATCCGTCATCCTGAGGTGCGAGCGAAAGCGAGCCTCGAAGGGCGACGGAGTTAACGTTCAATGGAAGTCGAAGCCGCCCCAGCGCTCCTGCCACATGGTTTCGCCGACGGTGCAGGACACGCGCGGCGCCTGCGCCGAGGCGCGCATGACCCGCGGCTCGGGTTGGCGCCCGGCGACTTCCAGCACCAGTTTCGTGCGGGTTGCCTCGATGAACTTCTCGCGCTCGCGGATCGGCACCACGAAAGCGCCCGGACCGCCGATCACGCAATCCTCGTAATAGACGTCGAGATTCTTGATATCCATGGTGCCCGGATTGGCGCGCTTGAGCATGATCGGCAGGCCGTTGATGGTGATGCCCGACGCGATCACCTCGTCGCGTGTCGGCGCAACCAACGGACCGGAATTGTTGGCGCCGTCACCGGAAACGTCGATGACGCGGCGCACGCCGCGATAGCCGCTGTTCTCGAACAAGGTGCTGGCAAAGCGCATGCCACCGGAAATCGAGGTGCGCGAAGCCCGGCGATAAGGCGCAGCCGCAATCTCGGCGGCAACCGCGTCGGCCGATTCCGGGCCTTCGATCAATCGCCATGGCACGACCACGCGCTGATCGTATTGTCCGGCCCATTCGATATAGGTGACGGCGATCTTGCCGTTGGCGCCTTCGCGCAGCGCCTGCATGAATTCCTTCGAGGTGAGCGCGGTAGCATAGCCTTCGCGCTGCAAGGCCTGCTCGTCAGGATCCATCGAATAGGACACGTCGACCGCGAGCACGAGTTCGACATCGACAGGGACGGCGCCGGAATGCCTGTCGGCAAGCTGCGGGCGGCCGGGGGCCGCCCAAACGGCAACCGTACAAGCCGCAATTACGACCGCCGCTGTGCCTGCGGCCCAATACGTCCCTGAGCGACTCATGTGCCACTCCCCGGTCTGATGCGAGAATGCTGGCACGCGGCGGGGGCAAAAAAAAGGCCGCTGTTGCCTCTTTGACCGGTTATGGTTTCGCGGCCCGGGCGCCGCGGCACCGTATAACCGCGCCGTTAACTTTCGAGCGTTTCCGTTCCGGCGATCTCGATGCCGAAGCCGCCGAGGCCCACGTAGGTGCGATTGCTGGACGAGAGCAGCTGGATCGAGGCGATGCCGAGGTCCTTGAGGATCTGTGCGCCGAGGCCGACTTCGCGCCATTGCCGCGAGCGGGCGGCGTCGGTATCGGTCGCCCCCTCATGCGGTATTTCCGCGACCGGCACGCCGGCTGTGCCGTCGCGCAAATAAATGATCACGCCGCGGCCAGCCGTCTTGAATCGCGCCAGCGAGGCACGGATCGTTTTTGCACCGCCAAACACATCGCCGAGCACGTCGGCGCGGTGCAGCCGCGCCGGCATGTTCATGCCGTCGCCGATGTCGCCATACACAAAAGCCATGTGGTGCACGCGATCGAAAGGCGTGACGTAGGCATAGCCTTGCAGCGCCCCGATCTCGCTATCAACATGAAACTCGCCGACCCGCTCGACCAGCTTGTCGCGGTTTTGTCGGTAGGCAATCAATTCGGCTATCGAGACCTGCGCAAATTTGTGTTTCTCGGCAAAGGCCGTCACCTGCGGCCCGCGCATCACCGTGCCGTCGTCATTGGTGAGTTCGGACAGCACGCCGACGGGCGGCAGCCCGGCGAGACGGCAGAGGTCGACGCACGCCTCGGTATGGCCGGAGCGCATCAGCACGCCACCCTGGCGCGCGACCAGCGGAAACACGTGGCCGGGCCGCACGAAGTCAGACGCGCCGCTATTGTCGTTGGCGAGTGCGCGCACGGTGTTGCAGCGCTCTTCCGCCGAGATGCCGGTAGTGAGCCCATGTCGCACATCGACCGACACGGTGAAGGCCGTGCCAAGCGGCGCATCGTTCTCCGCCACCATGGGATCGAGCTGCAGCCTGCGGGCAAGCTCGGCGCTGACCGGGACGCAGACGATGCCCGACGTGTTGCGGATGATGAAGGCCATCTTCTCCGGCGTGCAGTGTGCGGCGGCGACGAACAGGTCGCCTTCGTTCTCGCGGTCGTCGTCGTCGGTGACGACCACGATCTCGCCCCTGGCGAAGGCTTTAATCGCGGCGTCGATGCGGTGATGGCTGTTGGGCACGCTTTGACCTCGAAGACGGCGTTACGGCTTGAACGGCCACGCCGTCCCCTCGCCCATTTGGCCGCGATGCATCAGATAGTGATCGGCGAGCACGCACGCCACCATGGCTTCGCCGATCGGCACCGCCCGGATGCCGACGCACGGGTCGTGACGGCCCTTGGTCACGACCTCGACGTCGTGACCGTAACGATCGACGGTCTTGCGGGGGGTGAGGATCGACGAAGTCGGCTTGACGGCGAAGCGGGCGACGATCTGCTGGCCGGTCGCGATGCCGCCGAGGATACCGCCGGCATGGTTGGACAGGAACAGCGGCTTGCCGTCATTGCCCATCCGCATTTCATCGGCATTGTCCTCGCCGCTCATCGCGGCGGTGGCAAAGCCATCGCCGATTTCGACACCCTTGACGGCATTGATGCCCATGAGCGCGGAGGCAAGATCGGCGTCAAGCTTGGCGTAGACCGGGGCGCCGAGGCCAGGCGGCACGCCATCGGCAACGACTTCGATCACCGCGCCGACCGACGAACCCGACTTGCGCACGTCGTCGAGATAGTTCTCGAAGAATTTCGCCTGCTTGGCGTCGGGACAGAAGAACGGATTGTTGCCGACCTCGTTCCAGTCCCAGCGCGCGCGATCGATCGCGTGCGGGCCCATTTGCACCAGCGCGGCGCGCACGGTGACACCGGGCAAGATCTTGCGCGCGATGGCGCCGGCGGCAACGCGCGCCGCGGTCTCGCGCGCCGACGCCCGGCCGCCGCCGCGGTAATCGGTGATGCCGTACTTCACATCGTAGGTGTAGCCGGCGTGGCCGGGGCGGTACTTGTCCTTGATCTCGGAATAATCCTTCGAGCGCTGGTCGACGTTCTCGATCATCAGCATGATCGGCGTGCCGGTGGTGACCTGCTCGCCCGTCTTCTCGTCGGCAAACACGCCGGACATGATCTTCACCGTGTCCGGCTCCTGCCGCTGGGTAGTGAAGCGCGACTGCCCCGGCCGGCGGCGCTCGAGCTGACGCTGGATGTCTTCGACCGTGAGTGGAATGCGCGGCGGACAGCCGTCGACCACGCAGCCGATCGCCGCCCCGTGGCTTTCGCCGAAGCTGGTGAAGCGAAACATGTGGCCGAACGTGTTGAAGGACATGGACGATCCGTTTGTCGCCGCGGTTGGTAACGCGCGCCCCGCCCGCGGTCAAATCAGCCGCCAATGCCGGTTACGTCTACCGCCGAGCCCTTAACTGTGGCGTTTACGTTCGGACACCGCCGCGCCGAAAGCCTGAAACAGCGCGCGGTTGACGGCATTTTGTTGCGGATCGTACTCAGCGTGCCATTGCACGCCCAAGGCAAAGCCCGGCGCATCGGCGACGCGGATCGCCTCGATAGTGCCGTCCTCCGCCACCCCCTCAACGACGATGCGCTCGCCCGGCTTGAGAATACCCTGGCCGTGCAGCGAGTTCACGCGAATCGTCTTTTGGCCCAGGAGGTTTGCGAAAACACCGTCCGGCATCAGGCGCACGTCATGACGCTCGCCGAAGAGCACTTCCTGGTCAGGATGGATTTCACCATTCGGCAGTCGCGGCATGCGGTGATTCAAGCGACCCGGCAAGTCCCTGATCTCTGGGTGCAACGAACCGCCGAAGGCCACGTTCATTTCCTGGAAGCCGCGACAGACACCGAACAGCGGTACGCCGCGCTCGACGCAGATCTTGACCAACTGCAGCACCAATGCGTCACGGCGCCTGTCGTAAGGCTCGTAGCTAGAATGTTCTTCGGCACCGAAATACATCGGATGGACATTGGCGCGGGCACCGGTCAGGAGCACGCCATCGACCGTCTCTAACAAGGCGTCGATATCCGTGATGGCCGGATCGCCGGCAAAGATAAGTGGCAATGCGCCGACAACGTCGGCCACCGCCAACAAATTTCGTTCACCGACACGCTGGGCGGGAAATCGATTCTCGACAAGATGGGCGCTCCCGACAACGCCGACCACGGGTCGTTTCATCGCTTCTTTCTTCCCAGTTCATCCCGGCGCGCCCGGCCGCATGCAAGAATCGTCACGTATAACGGGTCAGCCTTTCGTCCTGAAATACATAAACCACCCCTTGCGCGATATCGATGAGCGGGGCGGCGGCCGGCTTGGCGATGCCGAGCGATGCCATCAGCCCGCGCGCGGTGCCGCCGTGGGCGGTGACGACGGTGTCCTGGCGCAAGGTCTCGTACCAGTCGCGCATACGCTGCGCGACTGCCTTGTAGCTTTCCCCGCCCGGCGGCACGAAGTGCCATTTGTCGTGCTCGCGCGCGGCAATCCCGGCTGGATCGCGCGTGCGCAGTTGGGCGATGGTGAAGCGCTCCCAATCGCCGAAGGAAATCTCCATCAGCTTCTGTTCGAGGCGATAGCCTTGCGCATCGAGCCCGAGTTCGGAGCGCGTCAATTCCATGGTTTCGCGGGCGCGCCCAAGCGGGCTCGACACGAAATCGAGTTTGGACGGGTCGACGCCTTTGCCGGCAAACAGGTCACGCAAGATCTCGCCGCAATGCGCCGCCTGCGCGCGCCCGCGCGCATTGAGCGGAATGTCCTGATGGCCTTGCAACCGGCGTTCGACGTTCCAGTCTGTTTCGCCGTGACGGATGTAGTAGATGGTCGGCGCGGTCACCGCGCTAGTCGCCCTTGCCGACCGTGATGTCGGGCGCGTCCGGATGCTTCATGCCGACGATGTGATAGCCGGCATCGACGTGGTGCACCTCGCCGGTGACACCGCTAGCCATGTCGGAGAGGAAATAGACGCCGGTCTTGCCGACATCCTCAATTGTCACGTTGCGCCGCAGCGGCGTGTTGTATTCGTTCCAGCGCAGGATGTAGCGGAAGTCGCCGATGCCGGAAGCGGCCAAGGTCTTGATCGGGCCCGACGAGATGGCGTTGACGCGGATGTTCTTCTCGCCGAGATCGGCGGCGATATAGCGCACCGAACATTCAAGCGCGGCTTTTGCCAGCCCCATGACGTTGTAATGCGGCATCCACTTCTCGGCACCGTAATAGCTGAGCGTGAGCATCGAGCCGCCATTGGTCATCAGTTTCTCGGCGCGCTGCGCGACCGCCGTGAACGAATAGCAACTGATGAGCATGGTCTTGGTGAAATTGTCTTCCGAGGTGTCGACGTAACGGCCGTCGAGCTGATCCTTGTCGGAGAAAGCGATCGCATGCAGCAGAAAGTCGAGCGAGCCCCAGGCCTTCTGCACCTCGGCGAAGACCGCGTCGATCGTTTTGGGATCGGAAACGTCGCAATGGCCGACTACCAGGCCGCCCACCTCCTGCGCCAACGGCTCGACCCGCTTCCTGAGCGCGTCGCCTTGATAGGTAAACGCGAGTTCCGCCCCATGGTCGCGGCAGGCGCGCGCAACTCCCCAGGCGATCGAGCGGTTATTGGCAACGCCCATGATCAGGCCGCGTTTGCCGCGCATCAGACCCGAGCTTTCCGGCATGTCCGTCCCTGTCTTGGCCGGATGCGTGCCGGCGATCTCCCTATGGCATAGGGTATTCGGGCCATCAAGCAACGAGCAGATTCGGCGCATATGCGCTGTTAATTCCATTCGCCCTTGGGAATATGTCCCGCTTCCAGGGGTTTTCGTAACGGTTGAACTCAGGAGGGCCGGCTTGGCCACGTTCCGGCAGAAGGTCGAGGCGGCGATTCCCGCGCTGCGCCGTTACGCGCGGGCGCTGACGCGCGATGCCGACATCGCCGACGACCTGGTGCAGGACACGTTGGTGCGGGCGCTGCGCTCGGAGCACTTGTTCGAAGGCGAGGAGGTCAGGAGCTGGCTCTACACGATCCTGACCAACCTCAACCGCAACCGGCTGCGCGCACTCGCGCGCCGGCCGGTGCTGGCGTCGATCGACGATAACGACGCGCCCGACCTCGCCGGACCGGAATCCGGCGGCCGCGACATCGAACGCGCGCTGGCGCTGCTGGTCGAGGAGCAGCGCACCGCGTTGCTGCTCGTGGTGCTGGAAGGCCTGAGCTACCGCGAGATCGCCGAGGTGCAGGGCGTGCCGATCGGAACCGTGATGTCGCGGCTCGCGCGCGCGCGCGCGCAGATCAAGAACTATCTCGACGGCGGACGTCCGCCCTTACGCCGCGTGAAATGAAAGACAAGGTGAAGCAATGACCGACACCAATTCACCCGTGACCGAGGACGAGCTGCACGCCTACGTGGACGGCGAATTGCCCGCCGAGCGCATGGACGCCGTCGCGGCCTGGCTCGCCGCGCATCCCGAGCAGGCGGCCACGGTCGCCGCCTGGCGCGCGCAGGCCGACAGCATCCGCGCGCGCTATGGTGCAATCGTCGACGAAGCCGTGCCGGAACGGCTGAAGATCGAGCGCATCGTGCGGCAAGGCGGCTCGCGCCGCTCGCTTGCCGCAATGGCCGCGGCCGCTGCCGTCGCTGCCTTCATGATCGGTGGTGCCACCGGTTGGTTCGCGCACGGCGCATCCGCCGCCGCGCCTGAAAGCGCCGGCTCCCTCACCGCCGACGCGCTCGAAGCGCACAAGCTTTACGTCGTCGAAGTGCGTCACCCGGTCGAAGTGCCGGGCAACGAGCGCGCGCACATGACGGCGTGGCTGTCGAAGCGGCTCGGTTATGCGCAACGCATTCCCGATCTGCAGTCGATCGGGCTGAAGCTGGTCGGCGGGCGCTTGCTGCCCGGTCCGACCGGCGCCGCCGCGATGTACATGTACGAGGGCCCGACCGGCGAGCGCTTCACGCTTTATTGCGCCAAGGCCAAGCAGCCTGAGAGCGCATTGCGCTTCAAGGCCGGCAAGCAATTCGCCGCCTTCACCTGGGTCGACGGCAGTTTCGGCTTCGTGGTGAGCGGAGCGGACGATCGCAAGCGGCTCGAGGCGGTTACCAAGGCGATTTACGAGCAGGTGGACAAGAGCGGCACGAAGAAATCGTGAGCTACTCCATGTCCTCGCGCGGATTGTAGGGCTGCTCGTCGCGCCAGACCGACATCAGCTTGTTGAATGACGGGTCGGTCTTCTCCGGCAGCATAATGCGCACGGTGGCGAGCAGGTCGCCGCTGCCACCTTTGGCTTTCAAACCCTTGCCCTTGAGGCGGAAGGTGCGGCCCGAATTGGTGCCGGCGGGAATTGCGAGTTCGACCGCACCGTCGAGCGTCGGCACCCGCACCTTGCCGCCGAGCGCCGCCTCATAAAGCGTAATCGGCAGATCGAGCCGCAGGTCCGAACCGTCCGGCTTGAACAGCGGATGTGGCGCGACGTTGACGGTGATGAGCGCGTCGCCTGCCTTGCCGGTGGCACTCGGCCAGCCCTGCCCTTTCAGCCTGATTGTCTGACCGCTTCCGATGCCGGCCGGAATCTTGACTTCGATGTCTTTGCCCGTGGGAAGGTGCACGCGCTTCTTGGCGCCCTTGGCCGCCTCCGGCAGCGCGACGGTCAAGGCGGCGTGCAGATCCTGGCCGCGCGCAGGCTGACCGAAGTCCTCCGGCTCGAACTGCGGGCCGGCGCGCCTGCCGCGCGCCGAGTGCGCGGCACCACCGAACATGCCGCGCAGCACGTCTTCGAAGCCGCCGCCGCGAAAGCCGCCACCGCCGCCAGTCGCGCGCTGGAAGCCGTCGGGGCCGAAAGAGAAGCTTTCGAAATGCTCGCCGCCCGGGCCGGTGCCGCGGAAGCCTCCGCCGCCAGGTTGCGCACCGAAGCCTTCGTAGCCCTGGAAACGCGGCTTGCCCTCGGCGTCGATCTCGCCACGGTCGAAGGCCTTGCGCTTCTCATCGTCGCCGACGATCTCGTAGGCGGCATTCAACTCGGCAAAACGCGAGGCCGCCTCGGGGTCGTGCTTGTTGGCATCGGGGTGCAGCTTCTTGGCGAGCTTGCGGTAGGCGCTTTTGATCTCCGCCTCGCTCGCACCCTTCGATACCCCCAGGACCTGATAGGGGTCGCGCATTCTTGCAAACTCTCCGTGAAATCCCCTGCCCCCGGCGGAACACCGGCGACTCAATGCCTAAATGTGGGGTTTCAGCCGGCTTGTTTCAACGCGCACCAAATCGGGGGACGCTTCAAGACTGCTTCCAGGGCTTGAGCGTGCGCACTTCCCAAGCCCCCTCGCGCAGCCTGCAGGCCTCGCCTTGCAGCCAGGCCTGATCGCTGCCGTTGACGAAACTCGCCAGGAAATTCCGGCAGGTGTGGCCGTCCTGCGTATAGGCTCGAGCAATCGGCGTGACGGTGCCGCGCGCGCCGCTCTTCGGGTTCTCCCAGGAGAGGCTGGCGTCCTTCTTGCCGCGCTTGAGGACTTCGCTGGCGGCCGCACGCGCGTAAGCCAGATCGCCATCGGGCGGCAGCTTGGTGATCGGCTTGGCGCCCGGCGCCGGCGCGATCGAGGCGGTTGTGTCGGACTTGTCGCCGCCGAAGAAAGTATCCAACTGATAGGAGATGCTGCAGCCGCCGCTCGCAAGCGCCAGCGTCAACGCCGCAACGGCGGCCAGTCCTCGCCATAGGCGGGCGGGCACACATCCATTATAACCACGCAAACGACGACCTAACGCACCGGCCACAGAAACGTCCCTCACCGATGTCTGATACGGCACCGATTGAACACCCAAGCTGGTTAACGAGTGGTGATTTCACCGCCGCCGACGAGCCCATGCGGCTTTTTGCGGCTTGGCTGGAGGCGGCGAGCGCGTCAGAATCGCGCGATCCGACCGCCATGACGCTCGCCACCGTCGATGCTGACGGGCTGCCTGACGCGCGGATGGTATTATTGAAGGGTGCCGACGAGCGCGGCTTCGTCTTCTACACCAATACAGAGAGCCAGAAGGGCCGCGAACTCGCCGCCAGCCCGGTCGCCGCGCTGGTCTTTCACTGGAAATCGATCAATCGGCAGGTGCGGGTGCGCGGGTCCGCCGAGCGCGTGAGTGATGCGGAGGCCGACGCCTATTTCGCCAGCCGCGCCAAGCAGGCGCAAATCGGCGCCTGGGCAAGCAAGCAGTCCGCGCCGCTGGAAAGCCGGCTCGCCTTCGAGAAGGCGGTTGCGCTCGCAGCCGCCAGATACGCCATCGGCGAGGTGCCGCGGCCGCCGCACTGGTCGGGCTACCGGATCGTGCCGCGTTCGATCGAGTTCTGGCAGGACCGGCCCTTCCGCCTGCATGACCGCATCGTCTTCGAGCGTAAGGAACCCGGCGCGCCGTGGCGCAAGACGCGGCTCTATCCGTGAGCTAGCATTTAAAAGCCATGCCCAATTCGCAAAGCAACCAGCCGCGCCGCACGCTGCTCCTCACCGGGGCAAGCCGCGGCATCGGCCACGCCACCGTCAAGCGCTTTTCGGCTGCTGGCTGGCGCGTAATCACCTGTTCGCGTCATCCGTTTCCGGAAAACTGTCCGTGGGACGCAGGGCCGGAAGATCACATCCAGGTCGACCTTGCCGACGAAACAAAGACGCTGGACGCGATTGAGGAAATCAAGAACCGGCTGGACAGCAACGAACTGCACGCGCTGGTCAACAACGCCGCCATTTCGCCGAAAGCCGAGGGCAGCAAGCGCATGGGCTCGATCGATACGGCGATGGACGTCTGGCACCAGGTGTTTCAGGTCAATTTTTTCGGACCGATCATGCTTGCGCGCGGGCTGGTCGATCAGCTCAAAGCGGCGAAAGGCTCGATCGTGAACGTGACCTCGATTGCGGGCTCGCGCGTGCACCCGTTCGCCGGCTCGGCCTACGCGACCTCGAAAGCGGCGCTTGCCTCGCTGACGCGCGAGATGGCGTTCGACTTCGGCGAGCTCGGCATTCGCGTCAACGCGATCGCACCGGGCGAGATCGACACCGCCATTCTGTCGCCTGGCACCGACAAGATCGTCGAACAGATCCCGCTGCACCGGCTCGGCACGCCCGACGAAGTGGCCAAGATCATTTACGTGCTGTGCACCGAGACGAGTTCATACGTGAACGGCGCCGAGATCCACATCAACGGCGGCCAGCACGTGTAGGCAATAGTTCCGTAGCGACGCAATGACCCGGAAGGCGCGAGGCAATGCCGGACCGTAAAAATCCCCGTTCAAAACCGGAAATCATTCCGCCGCATGAGCAGACCGGCCAGCCGGGGCGCGATCAGCCGCGCGTGCACGTGTTCGTCGACACCGACGGCACGGAACGCATTTACGTCGCCAAACCGGGACCGTTCGGAATCGTTCTGATGGTGCTGATCGCTGGCATGCTGGCCGCCATTTTTGTCATCTTCTTCTTCGCCGCGTTCTTCTTCTTGCTGCCGTTCATGATCCTGCTGCTGGCCACCGCTGTCGTTGTCGGGCTGTTGCGCGCACTGTTTTGGGGCGAGCCTTAAGGGAAGGGGTCGCGCCCTCGCCTCACAACCACTTCCGCCACTTGAAGTAGAGATACGGCAGCACGGCGGCGAGCACCATCACGAACAGCGCGATCGGATAGCCGTAGGGCAATTCAAGCTCCGGCATATGCTTGAAGTTCATGCCGTAGATCGAGGCGACCAGCGTCGGCGGCATCAGCACCACGGCGGCGACCGAGAAGATCTTGATGATGGCGTTCTGCTGCAGATTGACCACGCCCAGCATGGCGTCGAGCAGGAAGGTGATCTTGTTGCCGAGATAGCTGGCGTGGTCGGTGAGCGAAATCACGTCGCGCTGCATCGACTGCAATTGCGTGCGGAAGTCTTTCGTCCATTTCAGCACTTCGGATTCGTGCGCCAGGAACGACAGCAGCCGGCCGACCGAGACCTGGCTTTCGCGCACCTTCGAGGTCAGGTCGCCCTTGCGGCCGAGCGCCTTGAGAATGTCGTTGTGGGACGGAAGCTCCATCGCTTCGTCCGGCTCGAAGATCGAACGGGACAATTGATCGATCTCGGCGCCCACGCGTTCGAGAATATCGGCGGAGCGGTCGATGATGGCGTCGAGCAAATCCATCAACACGCTTTCGCCGGATATCTTGGGCGGGCAAAGCCGGGCGAGCTTGTGCTCGACGATAGCGAACGGACGCGGCGCATCGTAGCGGACGGTGACAAGACGATGACCGGTCAGGATGAAAGTTACCGGCGTCGCCACCGGTGCCGTGTCCGAATGGCACATCAGCGTCGCCGTCATGTAGCGCGCGCCGTTCTCGACATAGAGGCGGCTGGAGACTTCGATCTCCTGCATCTCCTCGCGACTCGGCACCGCAATGCCGAGCAGGCCCTCGACCATTTTGTCCTCCTGCAAAGTCGGAGTGACAAGGTCGATCCAAACCGCCTCGCGCGACGCCTCGCCGGAATCAGGCGTCACGCGCTCAAGCGTTGTGCCGTGCGGAACGTAGAGCGAAAGCATGCAGTCCCCGTGCGACTTTCATGATCCGGCGCCGGGTCTTGTGCAAGACAATAAATGCTGGCCGCGCGCGCAAACGCACCCCGCACGCGTCTCCGACTTTATTGAAGGGGGCGCAGAATAAGGGCCGGCTCGCCGTGCCGGTGGTCACATCAGTCGCGATCGTAGGGAATCAGCGCTTCTGCCTGCCGAACCTGCCGCGGGGCGTGCTGGCGGATCGCGGCCGCTACGGCCGAAATCCCGATTTTGCCATAGCGGTTATCCAGCCGGGCGTCGTGTTGCCTGGAGTCTTGTTGGCGCTGCTCCGTGGCCTTGGTCGCTTCCATCGTCCCAAACGGTCCTTTCTTGCCGTACGTGAATCAGTGCTCGCCTACTCGTGTATGCCTCAGAATTCTTTTCTTGTGGATGACTGGGGCGGAATTGCGCTCGTTTTCGTATTCTATCGTGACATTTCGGCAAGCCTGCTGAACGCCGGTCAGCGCTCGCTCGTGGCAGACCTAATGGCGGGTAAACCTAAACGTCCTGGTAACGTACCGCAGCGCACCCTTGCTCTCGATCGAGTCGTCGCGCTCGAGGCATCAGGTGTCCAACGGCAAAATGCGGCATTCTTGCAACAGGTCCACAGGAAGAGCCTGTGAATGCGTTGGAAGTCATGGCTTTAGCGCAGCTTCTCCGGTTAATTGCGGCTTCAAGTTACCGCTTCGACGGGCTGGGGGGCTCGCGCGGCGAAACGAGGAAAAAAATGACGAAGAAGGGGTTGTTGCTGGTCGTGTTCGCTGCGGGCCTCGCGCTCGGTGGCTGCATGCAGTCCACGCTTGCGCCGCCCTCTCAGGCGAACCTGACCCCGCGCGACAAGAAACTGTTGGCGGCGGCGCCCTATACGGACGGGGAAACGACGATCCCCGATACCTATAAGCGGCACATCGTCACTTATCATCGCAAAGAGCAGCCCGGCACGATCGTGGTCGATGCCGACGCGCGCTACCTCTACTACGTGCTGCCGGGCGGCAAGGCGATCCGCTACGGGGTGACCGTGGGCGATGAAGCGCTGGCTTGGTCGGGCGTCGCCAAGGTCGAGCGCCTGCAGGAATGGCCGTCCTGGACGCCGACCGCAGAGATCAAGAAGCGCATGGACGTGCCGAACTACGTCGCCCCTGGCCCGGCAAATCCCATGGGCGCGCGCGCGCTATACCTTTATGAGGGCAACAAGGACACGCTCTACCGCATCCACGGCACCAATCAGCCGGAATATATCGGTCGAGCGATCTCGTCAGGCTGCATCCGCATGACCAACGAGGACATCATCGACCTCTACAAGCGGGTCAAGAAGGGCACGGTGGTCGTCGTGTTGGCGCCGAATCAGGGCGATTCACCGTTCAATCCACGTGTGGCGGCAAACGGCCGCGGCTTGACCCCATAGGGAAGCTGCGCACAACGTTTGATGGCAGACGGCGCCGGATCGGCGCCGTTTTGCGTTGCGAAAAAGCGCGCTCAGGCAACCAGTTCGATGCGGACGATCTCGGGCGGTACGCCGAGGCGCAACGGGACCTTGCTGCAGCCGAGCCCGCCGGAGACGATCATGTGGCGTCCCCGCTCGACGATGTGGCCGTAAGCAAAGCGGGCACCATAGGCCGACGGGGTCCAGACCGGCGGCACAAACGGCAGACGGATCTGGCCGCCATGGGTGTGGCCGGCAATGGTCAGCGAAACGCGCTCCGGCACCTGCGTGAAGATATCGGGCTCGTGCACCAGCAGGACGACGGGATCGTCGGTCGTGACCTGATTCAGCGTTCCAGGAAGATCGTCGACGCCGCGGAATTCCCCCGGCCCCAGCCTGAAAGCAACCTGGTCGCCGAGACCGGCGAGCCAGAAGCGGCGATCCTTGGGGCCGAGCAAGACGGCATCGTTTTCCATCACCGGCAGCCGCACCGTGGCCAACGCTTCGCGCACGGTATCGATGCCATACCACCAGTCGTGATTGCCGAGAATGCAATGGACGCCGAGCGGAGCCCGCAACCGCGCAAGTTCGCCGGCCCAGGCGTCGTGCGGGACGTGTTCGGTGACGAATGGATGGGTTGCGAAGAAGTCGCCCAGAACGACGACGAGGTCGCTGCCCAGCGCGTTGCCAGCGTCGATCACCTGCTTGATGCGCTCAAGCCCCATATTGGGCCCGCCGGCATGGAGGTCGGCAATGACGGTAATGGTCAGGCGCTGGCCCTTGCGCCAGCCGGGCGGGCTTATCCGGTAGTCGGTGATGATCAAATCGTTGGCGGCAACGGAAGCGGCATAGGCGGTGGTGCCTGGCATGAGGACGCCGGCAAAACCGGTCAGGCCGAGCCCGGCCTTGATGAGGCCGCGGCGCGTTAACTGGGGCGCCTTTATGCGAGGGGGCATGGCCTAGAGCTAACCAGCAACTGTGAACGGACAATGGATGGCCGAAGGCACTTTGCGGGCATGCTTAACGGGCAGCCGCGACGGTCGGCCGTGGCCGCGGCAAGGGAACCGGCTGTTTTCCGGGCAGCGGCGGTGGCTCCAGTACATTCCATTGGCAGACACGATACCCGTTGCGCCGCTGGATCACGTCGAGATGGATGTGACCCGAATGAAACGGATCGCCTGGTCCCAGCACTGTCGTGAAGCGGCGGCAGGCGGTTGCCTGCAAACCCACGCGCAACGGCTTGTCGACATGGACGTCGGTCAGCGCCAACCGCCGGCCATCGGCCAGATGCAAGGCGCGCACGTCGAGCGCGTTGCCATGGGCGTGCTCGCTGAGCTTGGCGCCGGCAACGCGGTTCCGCGAACGGCATTCGTAGGCGTCGTAATTCTCAATGCCGACGAGCGTGCTGCCGAGCTTGGCGACCCGGGGCGCGGCTTCATCGCGCAACCAGCCGGCCAGCGATTCCGCCATGCGGCAGGTGATCATGGCCGGCGGGGTCACGGTGATGCGGCTCTTGTCAGCGAGCAGCACCGCCTTGAGCTCGACCATGTCGCTGCCACCGCAGGTGCCCGGCCCGATCAGCCGCGGCATCGGCACCTGCTCGCTGATGGCGGCAAGCCGCTCGTCGCAATCGGTCGGTTGGCCGGTCACTTTGCTCGCGTCGAAATCGAGGCCGGCGACAGCCTCAGCGAAGGACTTCGGCTCGACCCAGATGTGCGGACGCGGGCGCGGCAAAGGTACGGGTTTGAGCACGGGTTTGGCAGCGGCCGCTTGCGCCAGGCAACAAAGCAATAGAATCGAGATCAATTGCCGCATGACAGGGTGGTTGTGCCGCGATTGCGGCATTTTGGGGCCTCGGACGGCACGCTTTGCGCGTGCGAGCGCTCAAGGCTAACCTAATACAAGGCCGGCGGGGATACCGGCCCAATACGGCGAAAACGCCGGGAACCGACATAAGAGGGGAAATGCCATGCTTGGGCTGATGCAGGATTGGCCGCTTTTGTGCCATCGCATCATCGATCACGCCGCTGCCTTTCATGCCGGGCGCAAGGTCATCAGCCGCTCGGTGGAAGGGCCGATCGTCGAGACCAACTATGCCGAGATCCGCGCTCGCGCGCTGAAGGTCGCCAAGCGGCTGGAAAAGGATGGCATCAAGCTCGGCGACCGCGTCGCCACCATGGCCTGGAACACCGCGCGGCATCTGGAGACCTGGTACGGCATTCTCGGCATCGGCGCGGTCTATCACACGGTCAATCCGCGGCTGTTCCCCGATCAGATCGCCTGGATCATCAATCATGCCGAAGACCGCATGATGATCGCAGACCTTACCTTCGTGCCACTGCTGGAAAAAATCGCCGACAAGCTGCCGACCATCGAGCGCTACGTCATCCTCACCGACGGCGCGCATATGCCAAAGACCAGTTTGAAGAACGCGGTCGCCTACGAAGACTGGATGGCGGAAGTCGATGGCGATTTTACCTGGCGAGAGTTCGACGAGAACACCGCCGCCGGCATGTGCTACACGAGCGGCACCACCGGAAACCCGAAAGGCGTTCTCTACTCGCACCGCTCCAACGTGCTGCACGCCTTCATGGCGTCGCTGCCGGATTCCAAGGGCATCAGTTCGCGCGACGTGGTGCTGCCGGTGGTGCCGTTCTTCCACGCCAACGGCTGGTCGCTCGCCTTCTCCTGCCCGATGACCGGCGCAAGCCTGGTGATGCCGGGGCCTAAGATGGACGGCGCCTCGATCTACGAACTGCTCAACACCTATAAAGTCAGCTTCACCGCCGCGGTGCCGACGGTATGGCTCATGCTGCTACAGGATCTCGAAAAGACCGGCGGCAAGCTGCCCTATCTCAAGCGCGTGGTGATCGGCGGCTCGGCCTGCCCGCGCGCCATGGCCAAGACCTTCGAGGAGCAATACGGCGTCGAGGTGGTGCACGCCTGGGGCATGACAGAGATGAGCCCGCTCGGCTCGCTCTGCACCATGAAGCCGGAATACGCATGCGCTCTCGGGCGACGCGCGGCTCGACATCCAGCAGAAGCAGGGCCACCCGCCGTTCGGCGTGGAAATGAAAATCACCGACGACGCCGGCAAGGATCTGCCGTGGGACGGCAAGACCTTCGGGCGGCTGAAGGTGCGCGGGCCCGCGGTGGCGAAGGCCTATTTCAAGGGCGAAGGCGGCGAGGTGTTCGACAACGACGGCTGGTTCGACACCGGCGACGTCGCGACCATCGATCAATACGGCTACATGCAGGTCACCGACCGCGCCAAGGACGTGATCAAGTCGGGCGGCGAATGGATATCTTCAATTGATTTGGAGAACCTGGCGGTGGGCCACCCCAAAGTGGCCGAAGCCGCCGTCATCGGCATCACGCATCCGAAATGGGACGAGCGCCCTCTCCTCGTCATCGTGCTCAAGAAAGGCGAGAGCGCCACCAAGGAGGACATCCTCGCCTTCATGCGGGGCAAGATCGCCAAATGGTGGATGCCGGACGACGTGGCGTTCGTCGACGAAATCCCGCACACGGCGACCGGCAAGATCCAGAAGATCACGCTGCGCCAGCAGTTCAAGGATTACCGGCTGCCGACGTCGGAAGCGGCGGAGTGAGGGGCGGCACGACGGCCACACCCTCGAGCCTTGCGGCCCTTGCAGAAAATCGTAGGCCTACTATATGCGCTTAGACGCATAAGCGAATAATTGTGGTAGCCTTATGAATCCAATCACAATTCTTTCCGCCCTGGCGGAGCCGACCCGGCTCGAAGCCCTGCGGCTGGTGTGGGATGGGCGCGAGCACTGCGTCTGCGAATTGATGCAAGAGCTCGGCGCCAGCCAATCCCGCATGTCGCGCCATATGGCTGCGCTCAAGGCGGCTGGCCTGGTGACCGACCGGCGCGACGCGCAGTGGGTCCGCTACCGCCGTGCACCGCAGTTGCCGCAAGAGGTCGTCGCCCTGGTCGATGCCGCGCTGGCGCTGCCGACAACACAGGAAAGGCAAGCCGCATGAGCCTCGGGTCCGCTACCGGACGCGCGCCGCACGCCGTTCCGTCGCCCGCGAAATGGATCGCCGCGACCATCGCCGGCCTCATTCTGTGGGGGCTTGTCTATAGCCAGTTGATCCCGTTCTCGAACTGGGTCGTCGCTACGCTGCCGGTGAAGCCTGAGAGCCATCTCGGCGCGGCCGTCAGCTTTTTTGCATACGACACCCCGAAGGTGCTGTTGCTGCTCACGCTGGTGGTGTTCGCCATGGGGGTCGTGCGCAGTTTCTTCTCGCCCGAAAAGACGCGGGCGCTGCTCGCCGGAAAACGCGAAGGCGCCGGCAACGTGCTGGCGGCCGGCCTCGGCGTGCTCACGCCTTTCTGCTCATGTTCCGCCGTCCCAATGTTCATCGGCTTCGTCAGCGCCGGCGTACCGCTCGGCGTCACGTTCTCTTTCCTGATCTCGGCGCCGATGGTGAACGAGGTGGCGCTCGGGCTTCTGTTCGAACTCGTCGGCTGGAAGATCGCGCTCATCTATCTTGGCTTCGGCCTCGCCGTCGCCATCACCGCCGGCTGGACGATCGGCCGCTTGCACCTCGAGAACTGGCTGGAGGAATGGGTTCGCAATATCCGTTCGAGCGCGGCCGAGCTACCGCCGGAAAACGTGACCGCCGTGGATCGCATCAAGGCCGGCATCGAAGCCGTACACGAGATCGTCGGTAAGGTATGGCCGTGGATCATAGCCGGCATCGCCGCCGGTGCACTCATTCACGGCTATGCGCCGACGGACTTTCTGGCGTTGATCATGGGGAAAGGAGCCTGGTGGTCGGTCCCGGCCGCGATCCTGATCGGCATCCCGATGTACTCGAATGCCGCCGGCATCATCCCCGTGGTACAGGCGCTGCTCGCCAAAGGCGCGGCGCTCGGCACCGTGCTCGCCTTCATGATGTCGGTGATCGCGCTGTCGGTCCCCGAGATGATCATCCTGCGCAAGGTGCTGTCGCTCCGCCTGATCGCGGTATTCGTCGGCGTCGTTGGCGCCGGCATCCTGGCGGTCGGCTTCCTGTTCAACGCGCTGTTTTAGTCAACGGAGACGTCGCATGAAGGACATCAAGGTTCTCGGCCCCGGCTGCAAGCGCTGCGTCGCCACCGCCGAGATGGTGCAAGCGGAAGCTGACAAGCTCGGCGTTCCGGTCTCGATCGAAAAAGTGACCGACTACGCGGCCATCGCGGGTTATGGCATCGCCTCGACACCGGGATTAGTCGTCGACGGCAAGGTAGTGCATGCGGGCGGCCTGCCGAAGCCGGAAGACCTCGCCCGCTGGCTGGCGGCCTAAGACGGGGATCGACGCGCGAACATCCCGTGGGCGCCGGACAGACCGACGCGTACGGTACTCTCGCAACCGGCAAGATCCAGAAGATCACGCTGCGCCAGCAGTTCAAGGACTACCGGCTGCCGACGTCCGAAGCCGCCGAGTGATTTAACACCGCGTCACCGTAATCTCGCGCGTGCCACCAAGCGACGACGGCACGGTCACCTTCTCCACGCTGTGCTTGCAGGTCAGCGCCTGCGGCGGCAATGGCACGTAGATAACCCGCTCCGGCATGACGTAACTGACGGCCTCCGATCCATCGGGCGAGGTCGCGACATAGCCACCGTAAAAGCCGCCATAGCGCGGCCATTGCGAATAGCCGGCGAGCGGCCACCGGGAAAAATTCCTGAACGGCCTGGGCCGAAAAAGAGGCCTCGAGAGCCCGGTGGCGGAAGACCGAAAACCGCCGGACGGATGCCCGCCGAGGCCTTTCGCGGCACTCGTCACGGAAAAGACCGGCGCAATCGCCAGCGCACCGACAGCGCAGGCAACAAGTATCGCAGCATGGATTGTACGCATAACACCACTCCTTGCCACAATGGTTGTTTGCAACCATATCCTAGCGCGCAAGACGCGCCGGTGTCACGGGGGCTTGCGAGGGCAACTCCCGCCCGGCCCGGATCGACGGTAAAATTCATTGAGCCCCGCGTCTCGCGCGGCCATTCGTGCAGGTCTTCATCCCGTGGACGACAAAAGTGCCCTCTTCGATGCTTTGCGCAAGTCCGCTGACCCCCAGGCCGGGGCCGCCATCGAAACCCTGATCGCCGACGGCACTGACCGGCAATTGTGCCGCATCAATGTCCTTTCGTTTGCCGCCCGGAACGGGCTCGACGAGGAAAAGGTGATCGGCGCCTTCCTGCATGCCGCGCGCCTCGGCATATTCGATTTGACATGGAACGTCTTGTGCCCCGGTTGCGGCGGCGTGCTCGATGCCGCGCAAACGCTCAAGTCCGTGCGCAAAGAAGCCTATGACTGCGCGCTCTGCGCTACCGGTTACGAGCCGACGCTCGACGAAATGGTCGAGGTCGCATTCACGATCAATCCCCGCATCCGCCACATCGCCGCACACGATCCGCATATGTTGCCCGTGTGGGAGTATTTCCGGCAGATTTTTTGGGGAAACGGTGTGAACTTGCCGGACGACGGCTTCGAGGAGCTGATGGACGAGATCACTCTCGATTCCCTCGAATTGCCGCCGGGCCAAAAGGCGCAGATGTCAATGCAAATGCCCGAGCGCTTTCTCATCGTGTTCGAGCCCGTCACCCATGCGGCGCATTTCATCGACGTGAAAGGCGAGACGACGAAGGATCGGCAGCAGCTCGCGCTCATCTACAATAAGGTACAAGCCCGGACCGTTACCACGGAAATGCGCCCTGGTCCGTTGCGGCTTTCGGTGGAAAACCTCACCGAGCTGCGCACACTGCCGACCGTCTGGATCGCCGATGTGGCGCTGCACGATCTGCTCGGCAACCGTAAACCGTTCCTCACTGCCAAGCGGCTTTTGAGCAACCAGATTTTCCGCGACATCTACCGCACCGATACACTCGACGTCGATCAGGGATTGAAGCTGACCAGCCTCACCTTCTTGTTCACCGACCTGAAAGGTTCGACCGAGCTATACGAACGCGTCGGCGATTTTGCTGCTTACGAGCTCGTCAGCGCACATTTCCGCGTGCTCAACGAGATCGTCGCCGCGGAAGCGGGAGCCGTGGTGAAGACCATCGGCGATGCGGTGATGGCGACGTTCCCGACCCCCGACCGCGCGCTCGCCGCCGCGCTGCGCATGCGTCAGTCAGTCGGCGCCATCCAAGATGATCTCTTGATCAAGATCGGCATCCATGAAGGCCCCTGTCTCGCGGTTACGTTGAACGACCGGCTCGATTATTTCGGCCAGACGGTCAATATCGCCGCGCGGGTACAGGGACTTGCGGATTCGCAGGCAATCCTCGCCACCAAACCGGTGCTGGACAATCCGCAGGTCAGCGCGATGCTGCAAGGCTGCAAACTGTCACCCGCGCCGCAGGACACCCACCTGCGCGGCGTCGCCGACAAAGTGACGATCTATGAGATTCCCTATCGGTGACCGACCCGCGCGCCCGCGGCGGCTGGCGTCGTCAGTTGCCGCGAAAGGCGTCGCTGATCGAATTAATGCGCGCTGAGCTGAGGGTGCCGCTGCGCCGGCTCTGCGCCAGACTGCCCACCGCAGTGTAGCAATTGACGTAGCCGGTTTCCCACATCCTGCCGGTGCGGTTGTCGAAATTCAATTTCCGGCACATGTCGCCCTTCGGCGGCACCACGATGATCGAGCCCGTATAGATTTCGTCGCTGGTGAGCTTTCGCGCCTGCTCGTGCGGCGGCGGCGAAAAGGCGCTGCGGAAGCTGATGCCGCCACTGAAGAAGTAGAAGAAGCTGATCGCGAAGGCGACCCAGACCAGCAACACATAGACCAGCCGCAGTTCACGCCGAAGCCACCCGTTTTCCGTTCGCAACGCCATCACAAATACACCAAAGCCACGCAGGACCGTTTAGAAAGTAGTTAAGCCCGGTTAAGAAACCATTGCGGGGGGTTCGCGGCCGGAACCCCCATAAAAGTGGGCTAGATATTGTCTGTCCGACCGCCAGGCATTATGCCATGACGCGATCCCCCTCAGTGAGGTGCGTGCGCGAATGAGAGCCAAATGAGAGCAATGGCGCGAGGCCCTGTCTTCGAGGTGCCGATGTCGCAGATGGCGGTGTGGTCCGGCCGGCTGGGCTGGTTCGCGCTTGCCGTGGCCATATTCTCCGTCATTATCGTGCGCTCCGGCATACTCGAGATCGTGCCGGCGCTCGTCACCTTCGGCGCGTCGCTGGCGTTCGCAGCATTCGCCATCCTGCTCGCCATCGGCGGCTTCGTCGTCATCTGGCAGCAGGGCCACGGCGGCCTCGGCCGCGCGGTGACCGGACTGTTGCTCGGTCTTATGCTGCTCGCCTATCCCGGTTATCTCACCTATCGGGCGACCAAGCTGCCAACCATCACCGACGTCACCACCGACACCGCCAACCCGCCGCGCTTTGAAGTGCTGGCGCGCCTGCGCCCGCGCGGCTCGAGCGCCTATCCGGGCGGGCGTGTCGCAGCCCTGCAGCGTGCAGGCTATCCGGAACTTAATCCGCTCGAATACGAGGCGCCGATCGCGACGGTCTACAAGGTTGCGCTCGACATCGTAACCAAGCGGGGCTGGCACATCGTTGATGCCGTTCCGCCGGCGCCACGCCGGGACGGCACCATCGAGGCGGTGGCGCGCACCTTGATCATGGGTTTCCGTGACGACGTCGCCATACGCGTGCATGCGGCGGGTGGCAACGTCCGCATCGACGTGCGTTCGGCTTCGCGCTTTGGCACACACGATTTCGGCACCAATGCGCGGCGCATCGCCAGCCTGCTCTCCGATATCGACGATGCAATGGACGATGCGATGAGCAGGCCGCCGGTCGAGCCGAAAGAGCCGGCCAGCAAGCGGCCGCCATCCAAACGGCCTCAGTCCAAGCGGCCGGCCAGACGGTAGACGCCGTCGATCGACGGCTGACCTTCCGTGGCAACGACCCCGCGCGCGACCAGGTCTTCCAGATGCGCCAGCACCGACAGACCGGCGGCGCCGGTCAGTCGCGGATCGATGCCGATATAGATCGCGCGCACGATGGTCGGAATGTCGGTCTCGCCTTTGCCCAGCCGGTGCAGAATCGAGGCTTCGCGTGCTTTGCGGTGCAGGATGTAATAGTTCACGAAACGCCGCGCGTCTTTGATCGCCGGGCCATGACCCGGCAGATAAATCGTCTCGCTGCGTTTGCTCAGCTTCTCCAGCGAAGCCATGTAGTCGCTCATGGCGCCGTCCGGCGGCGCCACGATCGATGTCGCCCAGCCCATAACATGATCACCGGCAAAGAGCAGGTTCTGCTCTTTCAGCGCATACGCCATGTGGTTGGCGGTGTGACCCGGCGTCGTCACCGCTTCGATGGTCCAGCCGTCGCCTTGCACCTTTTCTCCGTCCTTGAGCACGATGTCCGGACGGAAGTCGCGGTCGGCACTTGCGTCGAGCGGATTGTGCTCGCCAATATGGAGCGGGCGAGCGGCACGGTGCGGGCCTTCGGCATAGACCGTGGCGCCGGTTGCCGCTTTCAACGCCGGTGTCGCCGGCGAATGATCGCGGTGCGTGTGGGTGACGAAGATGTGGGTCACCTGTTCGCCGTTCACCGCCGCGAGCAGCGCATGGATATGCGCTTCATCGTCGGGTCCGGGGTCGACGATGGCGACGTTTCGCTTGCCGATGATGTAGCTGACCGTGCCCTTGAAGGTGAAAGGGCCCGGGTTGTTGGCCATGATCCGGCGCACGCCCGGCACCACTTCATCCACGGTGTCGGGTGCAAGATCGAATGATTTGTCGAAAGGGATATCGTCGCTCATCGTAACGAGCACATGCCCGCGCAAACCGCTTCCGTCAATGGCTTTCCCGATTTGGGACACGCGAGCCGCGCGCGGCGGTCCAATTTTGCAACCGTTCAGCCATGACTTCGCCAACACCCGTCCACGAAAAAGTCTTTCGCGCTTGCTCAACTCTGCGCCGGGACCTTGGGGACCGCGGGAGGGACCATGCGCTGGCTTTTGGCCGGTCTGTTCGCACTGCTTGCCGCCTCGTCCGCCGTGGCAGCGCCGCGGCCGTCAGACCTCGCCTCGACAGAGGCCGCAACCCACTGGATCAGCGACTACCGCAACAGGCCCGACCCGAAAGGTGTGCCGACGGTCATGCGCGCGCTTAGCCGCCTGGGCGCCTTCAACGACCCCGAACGCTGCGGTGTCTATATCGGCTTCCTCGCCGGCGTAATCGGCGCCAACCCGTCCGAGGCCGAAACGCTGATCGCCAGGACCTTGAGAATGCGCAAAGCCGATCGCTGGCTGATCGTTCGTGCGGTCGCTTACTCGGGGCTTCCGAACTGGAAGACGCTACTGCGCCATTTTTCGCCGCGCATGCCACGTTACACGCTGATGACCGAAAACTACATCGACGGCAAAACGGCAACGCTTGCGCAGTTCACCGTGCCGCCGGCACCGACGCCGATCGAGCGTCTGCGCGACAAGCTTCAACTTGAAAAGCTGCCGCAAAAAGTCGTGCTGCAGCCGAGCCAGGACGTGCTCGATCTCTTGTGGGGCTACTATTTCGCGACCGAAAGCTACGGGCCGGTCATGCACCTGATCGCGCTGCTGCCTTGGTCGCGCGACCGCGACGACGTCGAGCGGCTGACCGTCGGCAACATGGCCAAGTACACCCTGGCCCGCAATGCCGCCCATGATGATGTGCTGCTGGCGATGCTGAAAGCCTCGGTCAAGGCGCACAACCAGCCGGCAACGACCGTGGCGGTGCTGAAAGATGTGGTCGAGGCGGCGGAAACAGTCGACACGGCCGCGATCCACAAGGAAGCGCTTGCCTCCATCGCAGAGCTCAACCGCAAGGGCCCCGCCTACAAGCGCAACGCCTCCTGGTGGGGCTATATTGGGCAAAGCGCGATTGCAGGCGGCTGCCTTGCCGCCGCGGCGTTGGGCCAGATCGAATTCGGTATTCCGTGCGTGGTCGGAGGCGCCGCCTCCTCGGCGGCGATGAATTTCTGGAATAATCAGCCGTAATTTACTGGCTCCCGGCGCGGCCGGCTTTTAGTCCAAACGCAATTCGGTTTCGTCCGGCACGATTTCATCGCGCGTGATGCGCTCGTCGTGGCCGGGACCGTAAAGAACAATCAACACGCTCCCCGCGCTGACCGCAAGCAGCGCGAGGATGAAAGCGTCGAAATGAACGATATGCAATCGCAGGTCGCCCGCGTACCACAGGCCCGCGCAGATCACCACCAGCAATAGCCAATGCAGCGGCTTACCAAGGAAGAGACTGCTCATGCGGCCTGCCTTTCCACCTGCGCGACAAGCGCCTTCATGATGCGCGGCGCAAGCATGGCGGAGGCCAGCACAAGGCCGGTGACGTCCGCGACATAGCCCGGCAAGTCGCCGATATGGTCGAGCGGCGGCAACAGGATCAGTGCCGCCGCGATCAAGACCGCCATTCTTTGCAGCGGATTGATCGGGCCGCGATACCATCCCTCAAGGCCGATCGAAAGTACCCACAAGCCGGTCATGGCGAGCGCCGTCGACACCGCTGTCAACCACAGCGGGCCGACGAATAAGAGGGACGGATCGTAAACGAAAACCAGCGGAACAATGTATTTCGCGATGCCGATCCGCGTCGATTCGACGGCGGTCGCCATTGGCGGCGTTTTGGCGATCGCGGCGGCGGCGAAGGAGGCCAGCGCCACCGGCGGCGTGATCGCCGAGACGACGCCGAAATAGAAGGCGAACATGTGCGCGGCGATCGGCACGATACCGCTCTTGATAAGCGCCGGCACGATCAACGCGGCGACAGTGATGTAGACCGCCGTCGTCGTGATGCCCATGCCGAGCACGATCGCCGACACCCCGGTTAATGCCAGCAGCACAAGCAAATTGCCGTGGGATATCTCGATCACCGACTGCGTGAACTTGAGGCCGAGACCGGACACAAAGACCGAACCGATGATGAGGCCGGCGCAGGCACAGGCAATGGTGACGGGAACCGTGGCGCGGATGCCCGCCTCCAACGCCGCCAGCAGGTCGACCGGGCTCATACGTGTTTCTTTTTTAATGAAGCTGAGAACGAAAAGCGTCCCGAGTTCCCAGATCGCCGACTTCATCGGCGTATAGCCGACGATCAGAAAATAAATGAGGACGAGCAGCGCGATCAAAAGGTGCCAGCCTCCTGCCAGCACTTCGCCCACGCGCGGCAGCTGTTCCTTCGGAATACTGCCGATATCGTGCTTGTCGGCTTCCAGATGCACCATGAAATAGATGGTGGCGAAGTAGAGAAATGCCGGGATCACCGCGGCGATGATGATGGTGCTGTACGGCACCTCCAAAAACTCCGCCATGATGAAGGCGGCGGCGCCCATGATCGGCGGCGTGATTTGTCCGCCCGACGACGCACAGGCCTCGACCGCGGCGGCAAACTTGGGGCGGTAACCGATTTTCTTCATCAACGGGATGGTGAAGGAACCGGTGGTGACCACATTGGCGACGGCCGATCCCGACACGGTTCCCATGAATCCGCTAGCGACGGCGGCGGCCTTGGCCGGGCCACCGATGCGGTGGCCGGTCAAGGCGACCGCCAGATCGATGAAGAAGCGGCCGGCGCCGGATCGGATCAAGACAGCGCCGAAAATGATGAACAGCACGATGTAGGTCGCGACCACGTGCAGCGGTATGCCGAAGATGCCATCGCTCGCCACGAACAACGTGTCGATGAACTTTGGAAAGCGCACCGGCGGACCATAGAAGAAGCCATAGAAATGATTCGCGAAAAGCGTGTGAAAAAGGAAGAAGCCGGTCACAAAAACCATGGCCCAGCCGACAGCGCGACGGGTGCCTTCGAGCACGAGCAGGATCAGGACCCCGCCGACGATCAGGTCCGGCGTGTACTTGTCGCCCAGGCGCAACTGGAACGCCTCGATGTCCCAGATGGTGTAGATCTCGACAATGAGCACCGCCACGACCAGCGCGAGGTCGATACAGAAGCCGAAGATGCGCAAGCCGTTGCGTGGATCGCCGGCAACGACGATCGGGTCGCGGATCGACTGGCGGAACAGCGGGAACATGAAGATCGCCAGCGTCAGCATGACCGTCAGGTGCACGGAGCGGAATGAACGACCCTCCGGCGTGCCGAACGCGGCAACGAAGAGATGGAAGATGGCCAGCGCGATCGACATGATCGTGCAGACCAGCAGCACCGCCTTGACGGCGCCGTGCACTTTGCCCAGCAGCAGTCTTTCGAGAAAGCCGAGCTCGTGCTGTTCCTGATAGGAAAATCCGGGCGTTTCAACGCTCATGGCGCGCTCTCGAATTTGACGCAATCTCAAATCCGCCGCGCAGCCGTTGCGGCGGGTCAAACGAAGCAGCCGGGCAATCGATGGAGAGGATGCCGGCAGCTATAGCCGGCATCCCTGTTCGTTTCATCAGCGCCGCACGGTCAGCTCTTCACGCCGAGTTCGTCGTAACACTTCTTGGCGCCGGGATGGATCGGAATGGCCGCACCCTTGAGGGCGTTCTTGAGCTCGACCTTGTTCCAGATTTTCTTCACCTGCGCGAAGTCGTCGTGATGCGCCCAGAACACCTTGCACATGTTGTAGACGAGGTCGGCGGGCAGGTCCTTGCTCACCACCATATCGGTGACGATGCCGAGCGTCAGGATGTCGTGATCGATGCTCTGATAGACGCCCTTGGGCATGACACCCGGAATGTAACCAGGATTGGCCGCGATGATCTCATCCAGCTTTTTCTTGGACATGCCGATGAAACGAATGCCGGGACTCTGCTCAAGCTCGATGAACGAGGCCTGCGGCATCGAGGTTGAGGCCATGTACACGTCGATGTGCTTGTCTTTCATCAGCGCCACGGATTCGGTGTAGTCGACGTGATAGACCGTACCGCCGTTCTTCTTGATGCTGTCGAAGGTTATCCCGTAGGCCTTGAGAATCAACTCCGCGAATGCCGTTCCGGTCCATTTCGCCTTGCCGGGACTGATGTTGGCGGCCTTCATGTCCTCGAAGGATTTGATCGGCGAATCCTTGCGCACCGCGACCTGGAACATCGCCGGATAGAGAGTCGCAAAATACATGACGTTCGGATTCGGCTTCTTGAACTTGCCCTGGCCTTTGTAGCCGTTGAAGGTCGTATGGCCGTAAGACCAGCCGATCTGCGCGTCACCGCCGTTGACAGCCAGGATGTTGGAGATGCCGCCACCCGGCTGGTTCGACGTGCTGATGCCTTTGATGTTGTCCTGGAAGACTTGCATGATCTTGGCGCCGAGCGGATACCATGAACCGCCAGACGGCCCCGATACCATACGCACGAATTGCTGCGCCTGCGCGGCGGGCGCGAAGAGCACCGCAGTGACGGTGCGGTGCGGCTGCGGCAAGCTTGTGTGTAATTTTCATTGGTCCCCTCCCTCTGGGATCATTTTTTGTCCCATTGTAGAGACGGTAGTTTGAGCCCATTCAGAGGCACGATCAAGCGGTGCCCACCCGTCCCGGCGATTTGTTGCCTGAGATCAGACTTATGCGGCAGCGCAGCGACACAATGACGTGCGTGCGCACATCCGCTCACCACCGGGTTGGCGGAGGCCGTTTCGATGCTTGCGTGCTGGCGCGGGCTTGGAAAACCGCCGGAGATGCCTAAGCTATCGTTGGAGCCGTAGGGTCCTAATGTCGTATGAACCACATCAAAACCAAGACGAGCGTAGTTCCTAAGGCATCGAGCCGGGGCGTTTCGGGATGCCCGGGTCGGGCACCCAATTCTGTTGGAAAAGACTGGGCAACCAGAGCCAGGACGCACCCACTGCGGTTTGAAAGTCCTGGACGGGCAGCGGTCGCGAAGGATGCGCGGAAGGGTGCGCGATGGAGCTAATTGTCGTCATTCTCGCGATTGCATGCATTGCGTGGATCGTATGGAGGATACGGAGAAAGAAGCGGGCTAGCACGAAGGCGAAGAACGACGCTGCCTTGCAACGGGCGTGGCGAACCGTTCTCAACGACCCGAATTATACGCATCGCAGGCAGTATGAAGAGCGGATGCACGACGACGAAATACAGGTGCGCAAAGATGAAGGCTTGTAGCGTCTACGCCACGACGCCGGCATGTAACGCCAGCACATGCGGCCGTATTTTTTGCAGTGCGGGATGGCGTCTACTTCTGCTGGATGCGGCTGAGGTAATCGATCACCGCCAAGATGCGGGCGTGAACGATCGCTTCCGGCGATCCCGGCGGCTCCAGGATGTAATCATCGGCGGATTTCTGGTTGTGTTGTGTCAGCGGCACGAACCGGTAGCCCCAAACGGGCATTTCGCGCGATCCATGGCCGACGACCGGATCACGTCCATCGATGGTTCGGTACACCGAATTGACCGGAAAAACGCCCTTGTTCTTCTTGGCTAGAACGGTCAGGTCGGCAGGACGCGTCTTCAACGCTTTGCTGACCGGTCCGTCTCCTTTGCCGTCGAGGCCGTGGCAGGGCGCACAGCTCGAGCGATACTCTGCTTGCCCGACATCGGGGTCCTTCGCCGAAGCGGCCCCGCAATAGCATATGAATGCTCCGGCAATGAATAGTCTGCCGATTGCCGTTTTTTTCATTTGACCTCCTCCCACACGGATTCGTGTATCGATAGTGTGAGCGCTGGGTCAAGACTTGTTGACCTGCATCAATGATTGCACGATTTGGCCAGCCCGCCCGCGCTCCGCCGCCACGCTAAGTTCGCTAGGCGCTCGAAACATGCTGCGACGGAGCTTGTGGCTGCGCCTTTGCGGCCATTGCCAGCTGCGCGGACCGTTCAAAGGCATCATCCGTCCGCATCAACCCGAGGCGGACGAGTTGCGCGCTGTCCTGAAAGCGGACCGAATCTTTGGTGATAAAGCTGACATCGCCATTGTCACGCAAGAGTTCGAGATAGGCGCGATATTCGCGCGCACCGGCATAGTGCTCGCTGCGCCGAACCTCCGTCACGACCCTATCGTGAAAGTCGCTCAAAAATTTAAAATGTAAAAGCCCGGCAAGCATTCTCGGAATTGCGATCGGCGTGAGCGTATGCGTGCTGTGGATGAAGCGCATGCCGGCCCGCCAGCGCACCAGCGGCACCTTGCTGATGGTCGGCGGATGAAATTGGCTGTCGACGTCGCGAAATATGCGCTCGCGCACGCCGCCATAAATCTGGAAGCGCGGACAAGTCTCCACTGGATGGATTCGGTAATTGCCGGCGTCGAAATACCGGCAAGTGTCGATCAGCGAGGCCGCGGGACCGTGCACGGTGTCCTTGACCGGGCGATCCGAATACATGTCGAGCAACAGGCACACTAGGCCCTGCGCCCCGACGGAATCGAGAAAGCGGCAGAGCAGCCCCGCGTCCTGCTCCTCGTAGTGCGGATAGATGAACTGCTCGTCGGCATCGATGGTCAAAGTCCAGCGGCCATCACCGAAGGCATCGAGCAGCGCGTTGGTCCAGGTTATCCCGCATTGGCTCGCCGCATAGCTTTCAGCGGTTCTGAAAATATGAACGTCCGGCTCGTTCGTCAGCAATTCGAGCGTGCCGTCCGTCGAGCCGTTGTCGAGCACGAAAAATCGATGCACGCCGATCGCACGGTGATGGCGCAGCGTCGACGGCAGCCGCAAGGCTTCGTTGCGAACCACGAGGAACGCCCTGATCTCGTCGCGCGCCTTGGGGACCGGGCGATAGTCGACTTTCTTGATGCTGGCGGGGATCATCTGTCCGTCAATGCGACAAGGTGGACCAGAAGACTATCTGAGTCGCCCCTGGAACGCCTTGAGTGGACAAAATGGCGCGCACGACAGCGGCGCTTGGGCAGAGCCCCGCACCAGGCCCCTTTTCCGCGCGACGATCCATCCGCCGCCGCGAGGCAGGTGCCCAAGCGCTGCAAAATTCTGCTAAGAGCTGGTCGGAGTGGCAGGATTTGAACCTGCGACCCCCTCGTCCCGAACGAGGTGCGCTACCAGACTGCGCTACACTCCGACTGATGGCCGGCCTTATAACCCCGGTCGCAACGACGCCGCAAGCGAAGAGCACGCCATGACCGCCGAGCCGGGAACCCGGGTCCTGCCAGCCTCCCCTGACGCCATTTCGGCAGCCGCGGCCTGCCTGAAGGCCAGCGGGCTGGTCGCCTTCCCGACCGAGACCGTCTACGGCCTGGGCGCCGACGCGCGCAATGGCGAGGCGGTGGCGCGGCTCTATGCCGCCAAGGGGCGGCCGTCCTTCAATCCGCTGATCGCTCATGTGGAGAGCCTCGAGGCGGCGCGCATGTTCGGCCGCTTCGACGATGCAGCCGAGATGTTCGCGGCCGCATTCTGGCCGGGGCCGCTGACCCTCGTGCTGCCGAGAATGCCCGGCTGCCCGATTTCCGATCTGGCGCTCGCCGGCCTCGACAGTGTGGCCTTGCGCGTGCCCGCACATCCTCTCGCACATGACCTGCTGGTCGCGTTCGGTGGGCCGGTGGCCGCGCCATCTGCGAACAGGTCCGGCCATGTCTCGCCGACAATCGCAGCGCACGTGCTCGCGGACTTGCGCGGACGCATCGACCTGGTGCTCGATGGCGGCCCCTGCATGGTGGGGCTCGAATCAACTATCGTGTCGTGCCTCGGCGAGCCGGCACTGCTGCGGCACGGTGGCATCGCGCGCGAAGCGGTCGAGCGCGTGCTCGGCCGTCCACTTGCGCTTGCGAGTGTTCCGGAAGACGCTCCGATCGCGCCTGGCATGTTGTCCTCGCATTATGCCCCGAAGGCGCGGCTGCGGCTGAACGCCGATCACCCCGATGCAGGCGAAGCCCTGCTCGCATTCGGGCCGGACGCGCCGACAGCCGACGGCATGACGCTTAATCTGTCGCCGCACGGCGACACCAGCGAGGCGGCGGTCAATTTGTTTTCGCATTTGCGCGCTCTGGATGCTTCAGGCGCCGAGCGCATCGCAGTAATGACAGTGCCGCGCGAGGGCCTTGGCGAAGCGATCAACGATCGTCTGGCGCGCGCTGCCGCACAGAAGTGAGCAATGCGATGAACGTTCAGGCCAAACCCTCGTTGCCGCCCGCGCTGCTCAAGCGCTTCACCGACATCGTCGGTGAGAAATACGCGATCACCGACGTTGCCGCGCAGCAGCCTTATCTGGTCGAGATGCGCGATCTCTATCATGGCCATACGCCGCTCGTCTTGCGGCCGGGTACAGTCGAGGAAGTCGCCGCCATCCTCAAGCTCGCCAACGAAACCAAAACCTCAATTGTGCCGCAGGGCGGCAACACCGGGCTGGTCGGCGGGCAGATCCCATTCAACGGCGAAGTGCTGCTCTCGGTCGCGCGTCTCGATCGTGTGCGCGAAGTCGATCCCGTCTCCAACTCCATGACGGTGGAATCCGGCGTCACCTTGCAGCGCGCGCGCGAAGCCGCCGAAGAAGCCGGCCGGCTCTACCCGCAACTGCTTCCGTCGGAAGGCACCTGCACGATCGGCGGCAATCTGTCGACCAATGCCGGCGGCACCACGGCCTTGGCGCACGGCATCGCGCGCTCGCACGCGCTCGGCCTCGAAGTGGTGCTGGCCGACGGGCGCGTGCTGCGCGACCTGAACAAGCTGAAGAAGGACAACACCGGCTACGATCTGCGCAATCTGTTCATCGGTTCGGAAGGCACGCTCGGCGTGATCACGGCCGCCGTGTTGCGGCTGGTGCCGCGGCCGCGCTCGGTGGAGACGGCGTTCGTAGCCGTGCCCTCCCCGCAGGCTTCTGTCGAACTGCTGACCCTCGCGGAAGAGCGCACCGGCGGCGGTGTCACCTCGTTCGAGTTGATGGGACGCTTCGGCGTCGCGGCCGTCGTCAAGCATGACAGCATGAGCCGTGAGCCGCTCGGCAATCCCTATGACTGGTATGTGTTGATCGAACTGTCTTCGGCGGCGCGCTCGGGGCTGCGCGGGGTCATGGAAGAGCTGCTCGGCGACGGCCTCGACAAAGGCTTCGTGCGCGATGCGTCGATCGCCGACAGCCTGCAGCAGGCCAAAAGCTTCTGGCGTATCCGCGAAATGTTCAGCGAGGTGCAGCGCCATGTCGGCGCTTCCATCAAGCACGATGTCTCTGTGCCCGTTGCCGCCGTGCCCGCGTTCATCGAGGAAGCCGATGCCGCGGTGACGAAATTCATGCCCGGCTGCCGGCCCTTGTCGTTCGGCCATGTCGGCGACGGCAACATCCACTACAACGTCATCCAGCCGGAAGGCGCCGACAAGCAGCAATTTCTCGCGCGCTGGCACGAGGTCAACAAAGTCGTGTTTGCGGTGGTGCAGAAGCTCGGCGGCTCGATCTCGGCCGAGCACGGCGTCGGCGTGATGAAGCGCGACATACTGCCGGACTACAAGGACCCGGTGGCGCTCGATCTGATGCGCGCCCTGAAACGCACGCTCGACCCCAACGGAATCCTGAATCCGGGGAAGGTTCTCTGAACCGACTCGGGGACTAGAACAACACGCCCTGCCCGCTGTTCTTCTTCTCCGGCTTTCGTTTGACACGCGCAGCCGGCTTGGGCGGCTGGGGCTCGGCGCCGGCGGTGAGCGGTTCGATAATTTGCGGATTATCGTTCGCCACCCGGTTGACCGCTGTGGAGATCGGGTAAGCCTCCAGCAGGTCTTCGGGCGCAGGCCGGATCAACGCCGCCGCCGTCTCCGAATCTACCTCCGCACAATTGAGCCACAGATCGAAAGCCTCCGGGGCCAGGATTGCCGGCATGCGGCCGTGGATAGGCGCGAGCGTGCGGTTGGCGTTGGTGGTGACGATGGCAGCCGTGTCGAGCTCTTCGCCGTTCGGACCAGTCCAGGTTTCCCAAAGCCCCGCGAAGGCGAGCGGTGCCCCCGACTTCGCGCGGATGTAAAACGGTTGCTTGCGCGTGCCGCCCGCCTGCCATTCGTAGAATCCGTCGGCCGGGATGAGGCAGCGCCGCCGCTTCATCGCCGCGCGAAAGGCCGGTTTGTCGACGACGCTTTCGCCGCGCGCATTGATGAGCAGGGAAAAGGTCTTCAGGTCCTTCACCCAGGACGGCAGCAAGCCCCAGCGCATCAGGGCAAACTGGCGCTTGCCCTCGTGGAGTCTGACGATGGGAATCGGCTGCGTCGGCGCGACATTAAAGCGCGGCGGAAAATTCGGCTGTTCCGCATAGCCGAACAACGCGCGGATCGCCTCGGGGGCGGACGTGATGGTGTAGCGGCCGCACATCGTCGCAATCGTCCCCGTTTTCGGACCCGGCGTCTGGTTAATCGCACCTTAACCGCGATCGGCAACACTGTCGGCAGGCGAGATCTCGGCAGCAGGGCTTTGATGACATATCAGAATTGCGCCGAGGCAGTGCAAGCACCGGACAATGAGGCCGCGCGGCGTTTGAGCGAGGCCAATATCAACCCCCATACCGGGCTCGCTACCGACTATCTCAATCATTTCAACGAAGCGATCATGCTGCTCGAAATGCTGCCGGGTTGCCCGGAGTGCATAGAGGACCTCCTGGCCTGGAAGCCGGCGAGCTACCGCGAGCACTTCGCGGCATCCAGCTTCAAGGGCCGCGATCTCGCGATCGCAGCTTACGATGCCGCCGACCCGGCCTCGCGCAATACGCTCGACGGTCTCGCCGATACGATGACGGCGATGCTGGAGGCAACGCGCACGGCGTTGCGTTCGGGGATGCCGGAAGACGCTGCCAACCTCATCGCCGAAGCCGCCGCGGCCTGGCTCAAACCGCTGGTCGCACGCGCCGGTGCCGTAATCAACGGCGAAGCCGAACCCAAGATACGATACAGCCGCGGCCCCGCAGGCGACGATCGACGGGCTGATGCGCTGATCGCCGCATCCTGCCGGGAAACATCCAGTGACCGACAGCCGCCTATATCCGAACCGTCCTTTTCTCGCCGTCAGCGCGGCGATCGTGCGTGACGGCAAGGTGCTGGTGGTGCGCCGCGCGCGCAAGCCGGCACTCAATATCTACACACTGCCGGGTGGCGCAGTCGAAACCGGCGAAACCTTGCACGATGCAGCGGTGCGCGAGGTGCGCGAGGAGACACAGCTGGCAATCGAGCCGGTCGCACTGGCCGGTCACCGCGAAGTCATCATGCGCGATGGCGAAGGACGGGTAGAGCGGCATTTCGTGATCTTGAGCTTTGCGGCGCGCTGGCTCGGCGGCGAGCCGGTGCTCAACGAAGAGCTCAACGACGCGCGCTGGCTTGCGCCGGCCGAGATCGCAAACCTGAAAACGACCGATGGATTGGCCGAAATTGTCGCTGCGGCTGTCGCTTACCTTGAAAATAAAGACTGAAAAAGCCTGCCTTGCAGTTGCCTTAGAGCGGAGGCATATCATCCGGCAACCGGAACTGGCTCAATGGACGTGAAGAAGTTTTTCGCCGTCGCATCGGTTCTTTTATGCCTTGCTGCGCCAGCGCGCGCGGTGGACCAAGTCGAAACGGCCCCATACGACAACGAACTGCAGCGGCTGGCCGAGATTCTCGGCGCCCTGCACTATCTACGCGCGGTTTGCGGTGCCCAAGAAGGCCAGAAATGGCGCGACCAGATGCAGGCGCTGTTGAATTCCGAAGCGCCGAACGGAGAACGCCGCGACAAGATCACCGCCAGCTTCAATCGTGGTTACCGCGGCTTTCAGCAGACCTATCGCACCTGCACGCCGTCAGCGACCATCGCTATCCGCCGCTATCTCGACGAGGGTGCTAAAATCGCCCGCGAAATCACCGCCCGCTACGCGAACTGATTACCCGCCGCTGTTAACCTTTTCACGAGGTCCGGGTGGCCCGTTGGAACCCGCATGGTAACGTCGGTATCGAACTCTGGATCGGGCGCCTGAAGCGCCAAAGGGGCGTCAAGGTGGGTATGAATACAACGGGGCAGGCATCGGCGAACGATGCTGCATCCGATCGCGAAGAGAAACGTCTCGCGCTCGGTTACGTGCAAGAAGCCTGGGCCGAGGCGTGCCTCGACGGCATCGACGGCGATTGTCTCGCGCAAGCGTGCCTGTTCTCGGCGCTCGCCGAACTCGTGGCTACCTATGGCGAAGATGCGGCCGCCACCTTCACCGAAGGGCTGAGCGCCCGCATCCGCAACGGCGAATTCTCGCTCGATCAGTCGCGCCAGTAACGACGTGCAGGCATTCACGCCATCGGCCCGTGCAGACCGAAATGGCGCTCGAGCACAGTGTCGATGTCGGCCGGATAAAACGGCTTTTTGAGAAATGCCAGCGCACCGGCCGCCTGCGCACGTTCGATCACGTCATCACTGACGCCAGCCGTCATTATCACCACCGACACGTTTGGCGCCCGGCGCTTGATCTCGGACAAAATTTCGACGCCGTCGACGTCCGGTATGTTGTAATCGAGAAGGACAAGGTCGTATCGCTCGTTGTCCAGTTGATCGAGCGCGACGATCCCTTCCGCCGCTTCTTCGATATCGAGCGCAAATCGGCTGGCCGACAAGACCTTACGCACGAGACTGCGCATGGTGCCGGAGTCGTCCACGATCAGAACTCGGCTGGGCACTTTTGCGCGCACGCAAATCTCGACCAGCTTGCGGGCGTCATCGACACTGGCCGGGCGCGGCAATGCGGCATTGATACTGGCGGGGCGCTTCCCATCGCGCATGACCGAGGCAAACAGCAGCGGCGCCGGCTGAGCTTTGCGCGCAGCGTCCGCCACCGCATCTTTGTCGCTATCGGTCAAGGCAGCATCCACGACGCAGATGTCAACGCCACCGCGCCGAAGCATGACGACGGAATTTCCTGCGCTTTCGGCTATAAACTCGAGCGGGACCGAAGCCATGGCCGCGGCCTTTTGCCATAAATCGCGTTGTGATGGGGCGGCCACGACCAACAGCAGACGCAGCGAAACGAGATCTAGGCTCATGGTACTGTTTTCCGCAGTCCGGCAAACCCGTACACGAGTTCGTCCGCATTTTGAACGGCCGCCCGCCGTAGGCCTGAAATTCTAAATGACTTTAATGCATGAAGGTTTGGCGAAAACGAGCGCCACCGTCAAGTAATGCTAGTCGCCGCTTGTGAAGTGGCCCCCGCCAGCGCATCCTGGAAGCGGACCGGCTCGCCCTGCCCCGGCGCGGTCAAAGCGCCCTCCCACATCACTTTGTGGCCACGCACCACAGTGCCCACAGGCCAGCCGGTGACGGTGACGTCGCGATAGGGCGTCCAGCCGGCGCGTGAGGCGATCCAACGTTCGCTGATAGTCTCGCGCCGCTTGAGATCAACAACCGTCATATCGGCATCATAGCCGACAGCGATGCGCCCTTTGGCCGCCACGCCGAAAACGCGCGCCGGACCCGCGCTGGTCAGATCGACAAGACGCAGTAGCGACAGCCGGCCGGCATTGACGTGATCGAGCATGAGCGGCACCAGCGTCTGCACGCCGGGCATGCCGGAATGTGTCTTGGGATACGGATGCTCCTTTTCCGCGCGCGTGTGCGGGGAATGGTCGGAACCGATCGTATCGATGACGCCTTGCGCGATCCCCTGCCAAAGCCCTTCGCGGTGAGCCGCATCGCGGATCGGCGGGTTGAGTTGCGCCAGCGTGCCGAGCCGTTCATAGCAGTCGGGCGCCGCAAGCGTGAGGTGCGCCGGCGTGCATTCCGCCGTCGCAACATCTTTGAATTCGGCGAGGAAAGCGGCCTCTTCCTTGCTGGTGACGTGTAGGACGTGGACGCGCTTACCGGTTTCGCGTGCGAGCGTCATCAAACGCTGCGTGCACATCAACGCTGCGGTTGCGTCGCGCCACACCGGGTGCGAGCGCGGATCGCCTTCGACGCGCAAATTCATGCGCTCGCGCAGGCGATATTCGTCTTCGGAATGAAAGGCGGCGCGGCGGCGGATCGCCTGCAGCACCGCGCGCACGCCGTCATCGTCCTCTATCAGCAGCGAGCCGGTGGACGATCCCATGAACACCTTCACGCCGGCGACGCCCGGCAGCCGTTCGAGGTCGCCCAAGCTCGCCGTGTTCTCGCGCGTGGCGCCGACGTAGAACGCGAAATCGCAGTGCATGCGGTGATGCGCACGCTTGACCTTGTCGGCGACCGCCTCCGCCGTCGTGGTGGTGGGGTCGGTGTTCGGCATGTCGAAAATGGCGGTGACGCCGCCGAGCACAGCGCCGCGCGCGCCCGACTCGAGGTCTTCCTTGTGGGTCAGTCCCGGCTCGCGGAAATGGACGTGGCTGTCAATCACCCCGGGCAGCAGGTGCAGGCCGTGGCAGTCGATCACCTCGCCGGCCGAGGCGTGGGCGAGGTCGCCGATGGCGGCGAAGCGGCCGGCGCGCACGCCGATATCGCGCGTTCCTATCCCGTCGTGATTTACGACGGTGCCGCCCTTGAAAATGAGGTCGTAGGTTTCCGCCATATTTCGAGCTGTTCTTGCTCCAGACTTGAGCCGCGTCCAACAGCGCTTACGTTTCGGCGCAAGTTCTGGCAAGAGACTAGGCTTCACTGAACCCAAGAAAACCGAGCCGAAGAGATTTGCATGCAGGCAACGCTTCTCCCCGACCGCGGCGTTCTCAAGCTCACCGGAGACGACGCCCGGCATTTTCTCAACGGCCTTGCCACCAATGACATCGCCAAGGCGGTGCCGGGACAGGCATGCTATGCGGCGCTGTTGACGCCGCAGGGCAAGATCGTTGCCGATTTTCTGGTCACCGAGGCGCCAGCGGCCGACGGCGGCGGCTTCTTCCTCGACGTGCCCAAGGCGCTCGCCGCCACGCTGGTGGACAAGCTCAACTTCTACAAGTTGCGCGCCAAGGTGACGGTCGAAAACCTCTCGCAGGCGCTCAGCGTCATGGCGTTCTGGGACGGCCAGGGCGTCAGCGATTACGGGCCGAGCTACGCCGATCCGCGGCTTGCCGCGCTCGGCTGGCGCGTCATGCTGCCGGAGGCGCTTGCCGCCGAAGCAGCCGAAGACCTCGGCGCCACGCCGGTTGCGCCCGAAGTCTATGATGCGCATCGCATCGCGCTCGGCGTGCCGCGCGGCGGCGAGGATTTCGCCTATGGCGATGCGTTTCCACACGAGGCAGACATGGATCAACTCGGCGGCGTGGACTTCCAGAAGGGCTGTTATGTCGGCCAAGAAGTGGTCTCGCGCGTCGAGCACCGCAACAGCGCGCGCAGCCGTGTCGTGCCAGTCGCATATGAAGGGCCGGGGCCTGCGTCGGGAACGCCAGTGACGGCGGGCGAAAAGCAGATCGGTACTTTGGGCGCAACCGCGCAAGGCCACGGACTGGCCTTGTTGAGACTTGACCGGGTGCAAGACGCGCTCGCGGCCGGCACGCCGCTTACCTGCGACGGCGTCGGCCTGCGCATCGTTAAACCGGACTGGGCCAAATTTCCCTGGCCCGGAGAAACACAACCGACGTCATGAACGAAAAACTTGTCCATACCGACGGGCTCATTCGTTGCCCGTGGCCGAAACAGGATCCGCTCTACGTCGCCTATCACGACGACGAATGGGGCGTGCCGGAGTTTGACGACCGTGCGCTGTACGAAAAACTGATCCTCGACGGTTTCCAGGCTGGCCTCGCCTGGATCACCATCCTGCGCAAGCGTGACAATTTTCGCCGCGCCTTCGGCGGATTCGACCCGGATAAAATCGCCCGCTATCCGAAGCGCAAGATCGAGAGCCTGATGAAGGACGCCGGCATCGTGCGCAACCGCGCCAAGATCGAGGGCGCGGTCTTGTCGGCACGTGGCTATCTCGACATCATGGAGAAAGGACCGGGCTTTTCGAATTTCCTGTGGGACTTTCTCGACGGCGAGCCGAAACAAAACGCGTTCAAGCGCCCCGGCCAGATCCCGGCAGCAACCGAGCTTTCACGAAAAATGTCGAAAGAACTTGCCGCGCGTGGCTTCAAATTTGTCGGCCCGACCATTGTCTATGCCTTCATGCAAGCTGTCGGCATGGTCAACGACCATCTGGTGGACTGCCACCGGCACGCCGCGTGCGCCAAGCTTGCCAGGACAAACAAGAAAAAATGAGCAAGGCGGCCAAGCCGGTAAAAAAACAGGTTCGGGCGACTCCGGCCCGCGCCTGGCAGCGCATGCTGTCGGGGCGGCGGCTCGATCTGCTCGATCCCTCCCCGCTCGATGTCGAGATCGACGATATCGCGCATGGGCTTGCGCGCGTAGCGCGCTGGAACGGACAGACCAAAGGTGCACATATCTTTTCGGTCGCGCAGCATTCGCTGCTGGTCGAGACGCTGGCGCGCGCAAAAGTGCCGCGACTCGACGCCGCCGGCCGCCGCGCGGTGCTGCTGCACGACGCGCCCGAATACGTGATCGGCGACATGATCTCGCCGTTCAAGGCGGTGATCGGCGACAGCTACAAGGCGGTCGAACGGCGCCTGCTCGCCGCCATCCACCTGCGCTTCGCCCTGCCGGCCAGGCTGCCCGAGCGGCTGACCACCTTGATCAAGGCGGCCGACCGCGGCGCGGCCTATCTGGAGGCCACCCGCCTCGCCGGCTTTGAGGAAGCGGAAGCGCGGCGGTTTTTCGGCCAGCCGCCGAAATATTCAGCCGCCATCGAGCGCGACTATCTGACGCCCTGGGCGGCGGGCACCGCGGAAAGCCGCTTCCGCGAGCGTCTGGAAAGGCTCATGCGGGGCTGAACTTTCATTTTGCAAAACGCGTCATAGATATGACGCAGGAATCGACCATAGCGCCGCCATGATCCACGTCTGCTCGCTCGCCCGCCTGCACGCCACCGTCGATAAGTCCGGTGCGCGCCACATCGTCACGCTGCTGCGGCTCTCCGACCGGGTGGAGCGGCCGGCGCACATCGCGCCGGAAAATCATCTCGTGCTCGCGGTCGACGATATCAGCGCGCCGATGGAAGGCTACACTGCACCCGGCGACGAGCATGTCGCGCGGCTGATCGAATTCGTCGGCGGATGGGACCGCACCGCGCCGATGGTGGTCCACTGCTTTGCCGGCATCAGCCGCTCGACCGCCGGCGCCTTTGTCGCGGCCTGCGCGCTCAATCCGGAGCGCGACGAAACAGAAATCGCGCAATCAATTCGGCGCGCCTCGCGCACCGCCCAGCCCAATGCGCGCATCGTGTCGATTGCCGATCGCCTGCTGGCGCGCAACGGACGCATGGTGCATGCCGTCGAGGCGATCGGGCCCGGCGACGCCGCCATGGAAGGCAATCCATTCCGGCTCGATATTCACTGAGCACCGCGGCGCCTGCCCCTGAACCGTCCCTGCTATCGCGCCGACTAACCGCTGCTTACCATGGCACGATAACGATTCCCGGGGGCGAAGCATGTTCGAACTTCTGGCACTACTGCTTCTCGCCGTTCCGATCATCGCCATCGCCGCCTTTGTGATCGCGCTGCGCGACCGCAGCGTCTTAAGGGAATTGCAAATCCGCATTGCCCGGCTGGAAGTAGGGGCCTCCCCCCGCCTTTCCGCCGCGTGCTCTCCCACATCCGCCGCCTCCCATCGAACAATCGGCCGAGCCGGCAACGCCACCCGCCGAGGAGCCTGTCGCGCAGCCGTCCACCGCCGAAACCCCGCCGCCCGAGCCGGCCAGTGTGCCGCCGACACCGGCACCGGCCGGGGCTACGCTGGAAGAACGGTTCGGCACGCAGTGGGTGGTGTGGATCGGTGGGCTTGCGCTCGCGCTCGGCGCCATTTTTCTGGTGCGCTACACGGTCGAACAAGGTCTGCTCGGGCCGGGTGTGCGCATCGCTCTTGCCGGCCTGTTTGCGGCAGCGCTGATCGCTGCCGGCGAATGGACGCGGCGCAAAGAAATCGCTGCCGGGCTTAGCGTCATTCCGAGCCGGCAAATTCCGAGCATCCTGACTGCGGCCGGCACTATCGCGGCTTATGCGACTGTCTATGCCGCCTATGCTCTCTATGAATTCCTGTCGCCAGGCGCCGCCTTTATCCTGCTCGGTCTGGTGGCCCTAGTAACGCTCACTGCCGCGCTGCTGCACGGACCGGCGCTCGCAGGACTGGGTGTCGCCGGCGCGTTTGTGACGCCACTTCTGGTGGCCTCGCAAGAGCCGAGCTATTGGGCACTTTATATCTACCTCTTTGTCGTCAACGCCGCAGCTTTCACCCTTGCTCGAATACGGCTCTGGCGCTGGCTGGCAATCGCCGCCGTGATATTGGGAGCGCTCTGGACGCTGCCCGGCACCGAATATGGTCAAGTCGAAGCGCTCGGCGCGCATTTCTTTCATGTCGCCGCCGGTTTCGTGCTGGCGGCGGCGCTCATCGTCTCCGGACTGTTGTTCGGCCCTGACAGCGAGCCCGGAAAGATCGACGAAACGTCGTCCGGCGCCATCGGTGCTTACCTTTTGGCCGCGACGATCGTGGTGATCGGAAGCTTGCACGCGCCTGCCGCGCTTGCCGTTTTCACATTGCTCGCCGCCGCCACCGTCGCAATAGCTTGGCGCACCAATTCCGCGCTCTATGCACTCCCGGCGGCCGGCCTGATGTCCATCGTGGTGATGCTGCACTGGACCGCACCTCATGTGTTCGCGGACCTAGTGCTGCCGCCTGGCCCCGCACGCGGCGCTGTTCCCGATCTACCCACCGGCACAGGGTCGCATATCGCCTTGGGCGGCGCGCTGGCGGTCCTGTTCGGGCTTGCCGGCTTCGCCGCGCAAAAGCGCTCACACAATGCGCCGATCGCGCTGATCTGGAGCGCGACCGCAACGGCGACGCCGATCGCAATCCTGATCGCGCTTTATCTACGCATTGCGGAATTCGATCGTTCCGCTCCATTCGCCGGCCTGGCGCTGCTGCTGGCGGCGCTCTATGGCCTTGCCACCGAAATCTTGAGCAAACGTGCGCCACGAGCGGGAAATGCCGGGTCGGCCTCCATCTTCGCCACCGGCGCGATTGCCTCGCTTGCGCTGGCGCTCACCTTCGCGCTCGAAAAGGGCTGGCTCACCGTCGCGCTTGCGCTGATGGTGCCCGGCATCGCTTGGGTCAGCGAGCAGCGCCCGCTTCCGGCGCTGCGCTATCTCGCCGCCGCCATGGTCGCGCTGGTGGTGCTGCGCGTCGGCTACGAACCGCGCATCGTCGGCATCGATATCGGCACCACACCGATCTTCAATTGGCTGCTCTACGGCTACGGCCTACCGGCCGCTTCCTTCTGGTACGCCGGCTATCTGCTGCGCAAGCGGGCGGACGATGCTCCGGCGCGCGCGACGGACGCCGCAGCCATTCTGTTCACGGTGCTGCTGGCGCTCCTGGAAATTCGCCACTTCATGACCAACGGCAATGTCTTCGCGCCGGCTGCCGAACTTATGGAAGTTGCAATGCAGGTCTCGGTCGGCCTCGCCTTGACCATCGGTCTCGAACGGCTGCGCCTGCGCACCCAAAGCATCGTTCACGACATCGGCGCGCTGATCGTCGGCGGGCTCACCTTGGCCGCGATCGTGTTTGGCCTGGCGCTGACGTTCAATCCGTTCTTGACAAAAACGGACGTCGGCGGACCATTCATCAATCTCATCTTGCTCAGCTATGGCATCCCGGCATTGCTGACGGCGATCTTGGCGCTGGTCGCGCGCACCAGCCGACCGCTCGTCTACCGCTCTATCGCGATGGCGACCGCCATCGTTCTGACGCTGCTTTATTTATCATTGGAGGTGCGCCGGCTGTTCCATGGCAACGAACTGGCGCCGTGGCTACCGACCAGCGATGCGGAGCAATACACGTATTCCGTCGTATGGCTGGTCTTCGGCGTCGCCTTGCTGGCTGCAGGCTTCGTACTGCGCTCGCAGCCAATACGGCTTGCCTCGGCCGCTGTTGTTACTCTCACCATCGGCAAAGTCTTTCTCATCGACATGGCTGGCCTGACCGGCATCTTCCGTGCCCTCTCATTCATCGGACTGGGCGCGGTTCTGGTCGGCATCGGCTGGCTTTATCAGCGGCTACTTTTCCCCGCCGGCGGGAAATCGGTCGCCGCAGCCGGGGCGGCGAATGAATGAACGCGCCGTATGAAGTCGAGGGTGCTCTGGTGCGACTAAACGTACGGGAGCGCCCATGCTCTGGAAACTTACCGACTCCGCGTCGTCCATCGCAACAGCGGGCGTTAAACCTTCAGACGGCACACTTACCCGCCGGCTATGGGGTCCGTACATAATCGCGTTGAGCCTGGTGCTCACCGCGGCCTGGATTGTGCTCATCGGATACGGGATCGTTATCCTGGTCCGACTGTCATTCTAACGCAGCACGAAAAACTGAAACTCCGCCGTCGTCCATCGGCGGTCGGCCTTTTTTGCATTGGTCTGCGCGCAATATGGCACGCCCGCCCGACAAGTCGGGCGGGCGTGCCGAACACAATGTGCCGAGCGTGTGGCTTTGACCCGACGCCTGTGTCCGCGCATGTGTCGCGGGTCTGATGAGAAAAGTTCAGCCCCTCCCAAAACAATTCATGTCGCCATAACCTCGATAGACACGGTCAAACCGGCGCAATATCGTCGTCGGCCGCCAACAAGGCGCCAATATCTACAAGACGGAGAATGAAGTGAGCGCAAAATACGGGGTTGTGGCGCCGGAGGTTCTGCAATCCTATAGCGGCCTCGATTTCCTCAAGGCCATCATCGCAGGCACGCTACCGCAGGCGCCGATCAGCGAAACGCTCGGCTTTCATTTGATCGAGGCCGAGGAAGGCCGGGCGGCCTTCGAGGGGCTGCCGGAATATCGCTATTACAACCCGATCGGCACCGTCCATGGCGGCTACGCCGCTACGTTGCTCAATTCCGCGCTCGGCTGCGCGATCTTCACGACGCTGAAGAAAGGCGACGCCTGGACCACACTCGAGCTCAAGCTCAATTTCGTCCGTCCCCTCACCAAGGATAGCGGACCGGTGCGCGCGGAAGCCCGCATCCTGCATCGCGGGCGCACGGTTGCGACAGCAGAAGGCGACCTGAAAGACGGCAACGGCAAGCTCTATGCCCACGCCACCACGACCTGCATGATATTTCCAGCGAAGGCTTGAGAATGCGTCAGCTCTTATAGGCGGTGCGGAACCCACCCCAATGCTTGCCGAAAACCCGGATTGGCACGTCGATCTCCCGCATCAAAATGATCGTATCGTTGCCCATATCGCGGGGATAATTCTGGATCAGGTATGGCCGCACGTTGCGCGCCGCCGACAGTCCCGCGCGGTCGTCGAAGATGCGCCGGTTGCGCGAATTCGCCGTGTTCCAGGCCACGTCGTCGGGACGCTGCGGATGGGAATAGATCTTGTTGTGCACGCCTAGATAGCCGTTGCGGTCGACCGCCACACAGAAAATCATGCGATCGTCGGCCGCAAGCAGTGGCTCCTGAATGGGCGGCAGGATTTTCTCTATCGCGTCCAGAAATCGTGTGCGGTATTGGGACGGATTCGTATTCGCGATCGGGACATAGTTGTTGTCGAACAGGTCGTCGCGGCTGAGCGCACCGGTATCGACCAGTCCAGTGAACGCATCGGCGAGACACTGTGCGGCAACAATCGCACGATCAATAAATTCCTTGTTCTCGTCGCGGATGGAAGCGAGCTTGGCGTCGAGCGCGGAGCGTACAGCCCGATCCATATCGGCAAATTCCAGATGGAGGCCGAGTTCGGAGCGGTTCACGACATGCACCTGGCAATTGCCGATGCCGCCGATCGCCACGGCTAGCTCGCGGCCGGGCATAATCGTCTCCGAAGCGCCTGCACGCACGAGCATGCCGCACTCCGAGATGTCGGCTGTCTGCCCTTCGATGTCGCCGTCCGCGCCCTTGAGGGTCACTTTGAGATCGCAAGGCAGCCGATCATGCCGGCGGCGATCGCCGAACTCGGTCTGCCGCAACAGCATGACGAAGCGGCCCTGCAGCTTTTCGACCTTCCTCGCCGCATCCTGACCGGAACGGTTGGTGGCATCGCCATGGTCGGCCGCCAAGACCGCGGTCTCGACAATCTCGTTGGCGCTTTCGGCAACGCTGGTGACGAAATGCGAGGTTTCGTTCGCGCTATGCGCCAGTTCGCTGATCGTGGCCGTCTGCTTGTCGACCGACTCTGACACGGCGCCGAAGACGGGCCGCAGCGCGCCGATGGCGGTTGTGATCTTGTCGATCGCCTCGATCGATTGCGCCGCATCGCCCCGCAGCGCATCGACAATCGCTGCAATTTCGCCGATCGCATTCTGTGTTCTCGCCGACAGTTCCTTGACCTCATCGGCGACCACGGCAAAGGCAAGTCCGGCTTCGCCTGCACGCGAAGCCTCGATCTTGGCATTGAGCGCCAGCAAGTTCGTTTGGCGCGCGATCGCGGCGATGAGATGCGTGATCTTGTCGATTTCGGCAGACGATGATTTGAGCCGGTCGACGCTGCCGGCAGCGGCTTTGGTCGCTGCGGTTGCGTCCTCGCTCAATTCGCCGGCCTCGCGCACCTGCCGCAAGATTTCACTCGACTCGGCCGCAAACTCTTCGGTCGCAGACGCAAGCTGGACGGCGTCGTCTTTGGCGGCGCGCGTCTGTCCGGCCAGCGCTTCGCTGCGCTCGCGAATACCCAAGAGCGCGAGCTTTGAGGCCTGCACGCCCTGGCGGACGGCGTCCGCCGTCGAATGAACGTCGCGGATCATTGCCGCAAGGTCGGCCTCGAGCAGATCGATGGTTTCGCGTACGGCATCGAAGCGATTGTCGGCACAAGGCGCCGCGGCAGCCGCAGCAGGCCGTCGGCCGTCTTCGTCACTGTCGATTTGCTCCAAAGGCCGCTCGTCCGGCCTCAAGCGCTGACTAAAAGGCATGCGGATCAAAGCCGATAAAATAATCTCGGTGCCTGCAATCTAGCCTCCGAATCGCTGTCATTGAAATGCAATCGAGCCGCAACCACAGATTTATTAATCGGAATTGATATTTTGCGGCGCAATAAGGCGCCCGAATCAGAAGCGGTTGGCCGGAATCTTGAAATAGCTGCGCCTATCGCTTTCCGGCTCCGGCAATCGCCCGCCGCGCAGATTGACCTGCAGCGCGGGCAGCATGCGGTCCGGCAGCGACAAGGTCTTGTCGCGCTCGTTGCGCAGCTTGACGAACTGGGCTTCCGTGACGCCGTCCTTGACGTGGATGTTCTTCGCCTTGTGCTCCGCCACCGTTGCTTCCCATTTCGGCTCGCGACCATCCTTGCAATAGTCGTGGCCGACAAACAGACGCGTCGTCGCTGGCAAAGCGAGGATGGCCTGGATCGAGCGAAAGAGCGTCGCTGCATCGCCACCGGGAAAATCAGCGCGCGAGGAACCTAAATCCGGATACATCAACGTGTCGTGCACGAACGCGGCGTCCGCGCCGACGACATACGTGATCGAAGCCAGCGTATGGCCTGCCGAAAGCATCACGCGCACGGGCAGCGTGCCGAGCGAAAATGTGTCGCCGTCGGCGAACAGCCGATCGAAAATCGCGCCGATGTCGAAGGCCTCCGGTTCGTTGTAGAAGCCACGCCACAGCACCGCGATGTCGCGCACCTTTTCGCCAATCGCTTGCGAGCAGCCGAGCTTTTCCTTCAAGTAGGCGCCAGCCATGAAGTGGTCGGCATGCGGGTGGGTGTCGAGCACCCAGTCGACCGAGAAGCCTTTCGCCTTGACGTAGTCGAGAAGCTCATCGGCTGAGCGCGTATCGGTGCGCGCACGCTTGAGGTCGAAGTTCCATACGGCGTCGATAATTGCGGCCTTCTTCGTGCGCGGGCAGCTCACCACGTATTGAATGCTGCCTGTAGCGGCCTCGTAGAAGCCGGTGACGTCGGGAGAATTGGGGCCGCGCGAACGGCTGGTCTGCTGGTTATTCATCGAGAGGCTTATACACGCAGCCAAATCCGGCCGGTAAGTGCCGAAAAGTCGCTGGTATCGTTATTCGGCTGCGAGCGTCGGACGTAACGCCAAAGGTGCACTCGCATGGGCTTCGTGAGCCTCTTCGCTGACCTTGTGCGCCATCTCGGTTGGCCGCTGCGTGATTTCCGCGCGTTCGTGGCTGTGAGTAAAATTGCAGTAGGCAAAGCCGAGACCGGAGATCGAGCCGCGGAAGCTGTTGCTGCCGGTCCGGACGAGATTGAAGCAGGGCTGGATCGGCAAGCCGCGCAGCGACGCGCAAACTGTTTCGCCTTTCACCCGCAACGTGTTGGGCGGCAGCGCCGCGTAATGCATGCGGCCATGGCCTTGAAACTGGATGGAGCCGGTCACCGAGCCGTCCGCAAAGACGAAGCCTTGGCCGCGGGTGCCTTCGAAACAATGGTAGGAGAACAACTTGCCGATCACGAAGTTTCGCGCCTCGCTGGCGCTCATCTCGCCGGCCATCGCCGGTAGACTGGCCAACAGACCAGCCAGCACCACACACGCGCGCAACAGCATTCCCGCTACTCCGACTGACGCCACTCACAAGCGGCCTGACCGGCCTAATCCTAGCCAACATGCCGCGTTTTCGTCGACAAATGATGAACGTATTTACCCGATCTTGACCACGATGCGGCCGCGGACCTGGCCGCTGAGGATCTCCGGCGCCACGTTCAAGACGTCGGAAAAGCCTATTTCTCGCGTCATGGCGGCCAGTTTTTGCCGGTCCAGATCGGTTTCCAGCCGTTTCCAGGCCTCCTGTCGGCGCGCCAGCGGGCACATTACGGAATCGATGCCGTAAAGACACACCCCGCGCAAAATGAACGGCGCCACGGAAGCCGGCAGGTCCATGCCAGCGGCCAGCCCACAGGCCGCCACCGCGCCCCCGTAGCGGGTCATAGACAAGAGATTGGCCAGCACGGTGGAGCCGGCGACGTCCACGGCGCCCGCCCAGCGCTCCTTGGCAAGCGGCTTGGGCGGCGCCGACAGCTCCTGGCGGTCGACGATCTCGGCCGCCCCCAGACCTTTCAGATAGTCCGCCTCCTGCGGGCGCCCGGTCACGGCGTGCACGGTGAAGCCAAGCTTGGCCAGGATCGCCACTGCCACCGAGCCGACGCCGCCGGCGGCGCCGGTCACCACCACTGGTCCCGCTCCCGGCGTCAGGCCGTGGCGCTGCAAAGCCATCACGCAAAGCATGGCGGTGTAACCGGCAGTGCCGATCGCCATGGCGTCATGCGTGCTTATCCCCGCCGGCAAGCGCACCAGCCACTCGCCCTTCACGCGCGCTTTTTCGGCATAAGCGCCGAGATGGGTCTCGCCGAGACCCCAGCCGTTGAGGACGACCCTGTCGCCGGGCTTCCAGGCGGGATTATCCGAGCTTTCCACCGTACCGGCGAAATCGATGCCGGCGATCATCGGAAAACGGCGAACTACCGGCGCTTTACCGGTGATAGCAAGCCCGTCTTTATAGTTGATCGTCGAATATTCGACACCGACGGTGACGTCGCCGTCCATCAGATCGGCTTCGTCGAAGTCGGCCATAGCTGCCTTGGTGGCGGCCTTGGCGCCACCGTCCGCTTTCTCGATCACGATCGCCTTGAAACTCGCCACGCGTGCCTCACTGTCTCATGAAGACCTGAAATTGCCGGTCCTTCATGGCGCGCCGGGCGCGCAGGCGCAAGCGCGTGTCTCATACCTGCTCGGGAATCAGCCCCAATGGGCTGCTCATCGCCATCATGGATTCCAGGTAAGGCAAAACATCTTGACCCGCAACGAGCGCATAATGGCCGCGTTCGCCAGTCAGCAGAGGCCAGCCCCGGCCGCGGCCGGTGCCGTCGAAAGCGCTGCCGTCATCATGTTCCCCGTAGCCGTCATCGTTGTACCGATGCCAGACGGGTCCGCTGGGCGTATCTGACTTCAACAGGTGATCGACGGCTTTTAGGCTGTCGAGAATGAACGGATCGTTCGCCCTCCGCAGCCCGTAACGCACGAGTTGCAAAAAATCGGTGGAGATTTGCGCATTGGCCGGCAGATTCGGGTCATGAGCAAGATTTTTAATGAGCACGGTTTCGGAAAGTGCGCCGCTGCGTGTCAACGCGTCCAGCGGCGCGGTGCGGATGTAATATCCCTCCAGCCCGAGTTGACGCGCGAGCGGCGTGTCCCGGACAAAAGCCCAATCCTCCAGCCGCGCATTCCAACAGTCGGCCAACCGCAAGGCAAATTCCCGCGCCTCGTTCTCGAGAAAGGCACTGCCTTCGACCAAGGCAGCAATGGCGACGGCGAGCGTAAACATGTTGATACCGGCGTCCTCCTCCCATCGATCTTGCCTCGCTGCCGGCCCTTCGCGGGCGATGAAGCACAATGCTCGTTTGATCATGTCTGCGACCGGAATTTCACCCAGCGCATTCCTTTCGCGCAGCAGCGCCGCCAAAAGAATCGGGAATGCCGCCTCGTCGAGTTGAACGCCTGTCCAGAATGCTCTTCCTCCCAGCCATTGGTTCTGGAACCAGTGTCCATCTTCCTGTTGCGTGGCGATGAGGTAGCGCAACACGTCTCGCGCACTGTCATAAGCCTCCATGGCGACAAGAGCGCCTGCGGTTTCCACCAGGTCACGCGACCAGACGAGATGGTAGCCGCCGCGGCTCAGGCTGCTGTCCCCCCAAGGCACGGCCAGGCTTGCCACTGCAGCACCGCCATAGGTCCGATCCTCGTGGACCTTCAGCACTGTGGCGGAGAGCGCGAGCATCCGGTCGATATCGTCGCCCAGCTTCGGACGCTGGCCTTCCGCCAGCCATGTTTCCCAGGCGCGACATTGCGCCTCCCATTCCGCCGAAAATCCGTCCATCAGGCTCGATACGGCGAGCGTAGCTGCCGAACTCCTTGCTGGTACCAAAGCCGAGCGCGAGTGTTGCCTGTGCAGGAAGTTCCCCCATCATGGTGACGGCCCCCGGCCCAGCGCTGTCGTACTGCCATGTCATTCGACCGTTTCGGTTGAAGTCTTGCCAGCCGTCGCTGGCTTCATGGCAGCCGACCGAACAACGCTGCCATGCGTTGGTACCGTCGGCGCGAACGGCCGATAGGGCCAACCCGAACGGTCCCTGCTCCGCCCACAAGACGGTGCGGCCATTATGGTCGGCTACTGATGCGAGGTTGTTTTCTGCATCGTCGCCGAGGCGTGCTGCCAAGAGCGCATAGCGCGCGTCTTACGTCTGCGCCCTCGCCCCTTGTTCGCGCCGGACCGCTTGACTAGGGTCCCGTACAACACGAGGGGATGGGATGCCGCACCGGCAAAGTGCGATGGCAGCGTTTTTCGTGGCCGGCGCAATCCTTGCCGCCTCGCCCGCCCAAGCCATCGTCAAGGGCACGCGAACCACGGCGCTTGCTCCCTACACCGTCCGCATGATCGGCAACGGCTATTGCAGCGGCGCCGTCATTGCACGCCGCGCCGTCGTCACTGCCCGCCATTGCCTCGGTGGCATGAGCGTGCTCGCCGGCGGACGCATTTTCCGTATCGCGCGCGCGTCCCGCGACGCGGTGCTCGACGACGGCACCCGCGTGCAGGTGAAAGGTGATGCCGTCATCCTGCACTTCAACAAACCGCTGCCGGAAACCGTGCAACCTGCGCCTATCGGTCTGGGTGTGGGCGGAATCTTCACCATCGCAGGTTACGGCGTCACCAGCGAACGCCGGCGCGGCGCAAGCCCGCTGCGCAAAGCCGATCTCGTCGTCGACAGCCGGTTCACTTTGATCGATCCCAACCGCAAGGGCTCGATCAGCGCGAGCGCCTGCTACGGCGATTCCGGCGGGCCGGTGCTGCGCGGCGGCTGGCTGGTCGGCGTCATCACGCGCGCGGCCTATCCCGCCTCGCGCCGCGCCTGCGGAAATCTGACGCGCTGGGCGCCGATCGCGCCTATCGCCGTCGGCGATGTTGTCGATGTGCCGTTGCCGATCGAGAAACCCGGCAAGCTACGAATGCAGGCGCGCGCTTCCGAAACAGGCGACGAAGCCAGTCAACTGGCCGAGCGCGCCGCGCCGGCTGGCGGACGCTAAGACCATATCCGTTTGGGGTGTAAGGCCTTAGACAGCGATGCCCGGTCTACCTCCGAAAGCAGACATTGCTGAGTTAGAACCACATGTCTGCCTAGGGGCCTGGCGGACAAAAAGGAGACAGGATCATGTGCAGCAATTGTGACAACGGCGGGATCGGCCGGCGGGATCTTTTTAAGGTCGGCGCGGCGGGGATCGCCGCCCTCGGCTTTGGCGGCGTGTCGTGGCAGGCGCGCGCCGCCGAAGGCGCGGCAAGCTCGCTCTCCCCCGGCGAGGCGCTCGCCAAATTGAAGTCGGGCAACGAGCGCTATGTGAGCCATCCGGAACTCTGCTCGATCGACCTCGCGAAGCGGCGGAACGCTGTCGCCGCGCACCAGGCACCCTGGGCGACAATCATCTCCTGCGCCGACAGTCGCGTACCCCCAGAGTTGATCTTCGGTGGCCGCGGCGTCGGCGAACTCTTCGTCGCACGGAACGCCGGCAATCTCGTCGACACTGCGACCCTTGGTACCGTCGAATACGGCGCCGCCGTGCTCGGTTCTCCACTCATCGTCGTCCTCGCCCATACAAGTTGCGGCGCAGTGAAGGCGGCCTGCGACGTCGTCACCAAGAATGCGACCTACCCCGGGGCGATCGGCCCGATGATCGAGCCAATTGTGCCAGCAGCGCTTGCGGTGAGAGCCAATCCTGGCGATTTCGTCAACAACGCCGCCAAGGAGAGCGCCAAACGGACCGCCGGGCGGCTGACCGCGACGAGCACTCTCATCGCTGGCCTCGTTGGCGCTGGGAAATTGAAGATCACCTCAGCGATCTACGATCTGAAAACGGGCGTCGTCACCAATCTCGATTGAGTAGCCGCTGGCTGCGCACAAATAAAGTCCACGCCCGCGGTCCGTCCGCCGCGAACAGCCATTCGAAACGGTTGATGCTCTAGACCGCGGCTTCGGCCGCCGCGCGCTCGACCGGTTGCTCGACAATGGGCAAGTTGATGATGGCGGAAGCGACGCCAAGCGCGACCGCCAGCCACCAGACCGGGTCGTAGGTGCCGAAATGATCGAACACGAGACCGCCGAGCCATACGCCAAGGAAACTGCCGATCTGATGGCTGAGGAACGCAAAGCCGAACAACATGGCGAGCCAGCGCGTCCCGAACATCACCGCGACCAGACCTGATGTCGGCGGCACCGTCGAAAGCCACAGCAGCCCGGTAACCGCGCCATAGATCAATGTCGTAACGGGGCTTGCCGGCAGCAACACGAAGACGGCGATCGAAATCGCACGACAAAAATAGATGGTCGACAAGATGTAGCGCTTCGGCATCCGGCCACCGAGCACGCCGGACGCAATTGAGCCGATGATGTTGAACAAGCCGATGACGGCAAGCGTCCAACCGCCGACCTCCGCGGACAGACCGCGATCGAGCAGGTAGGCCGGCAGATGCACCGTGGTGAAGCCGAGTTGGAATCCGCACGTGAAGAATCCAATCACGAGCAGCACATAGCTGCGGTGAGCGAACGCCTCGCTCATCGCCTGCCCCACCGATTGCAACGGTGCTGCACCCGTCGGCCCAGGTCCGACCTTGCGCGGCGCCGACAATACGATCGAGACCGGGATAATCAGCAGCATCAATCCGGCAAAGACAACAAGCGCCGCATGCCAGCCGAACGAGTCGATCAGCGCGACCGCGAGCGGCGAAAACAGAAATTGACCGAACGAGCCCGCCGCCGTGCCGAGACCGAACGCGGTGGAGCGCCATTCAGGCGGCAACAGCTTTCCGAAAGCGCCGACGACGATGGTGAACGAGCAACCCGACAAGCCGAAGCCGATCAGGACGCCGGCGGTCAAAGTGAGTGTCGTCGGCGTTGTCGAATAGGCCATCAAATAGAGGCCGGCGGCATAAAGCAGCGTACCGAGCATCAGGACGCGTGGCGCACCGAAACGATCGGCAATCCCGCCGGCGAAAGGTTGGCCGATGCCCCACAGCAAGTTCTGCACGGCGAGCGCAAACGCAAAGACGTCGCGGCCCCAATTGTTGTCCTGGGATAGCGGCGTCAGAAAAAAGCCGAGCGCGGAACGCGGTCCGAAACCGATCATCGCGATCAAACAGCCGCAGACCACAATGACCAACGGCGTACGCCACGTGGCCGCATCTGCTAAGCGGTCGCCCGCCGATTGAGCTTCCATTGCGAAGTGTCCGGTTCGATGATTTTGTCACCTCGCGCACAACCTGTGCGCGACGCGACGCGGCACCATATAAGGACCGCCCACCCGCCCAAAACAAATAATGCTGATCCGAGCCATTTACGGGACGCATGGCTCCCACTATCCGCGGGGCGCTACTTGCGGTTTTCGCGCTCCCACGCCCTTCCATCAGGCGAGCGTAGCCATTCGCGGCTGTGGCTGACCGGCCACTCCTTTTCGAACAGGGCAGCTTCCTTGCGCGTTGCCTTTGGGTCGCCCCAGGTCGGCTCATCGCCGCCGTCCCCCCATGTGCGCGGACGATAGAAGGTATGCACACCGAGCGTGGAGATCGTCTTCATCTCATTGACCCAGTCGGGATGCACCCAATAGGCGTGGTAGTGGGTGGCCTTGGCAACCTCCGGCATCCAGAGCTTGCCGACCAGCATATCGTGCGCGATGTGCTTGGCGCGCACATAGGCGATCGGTTCGGTCACGACGTTGGGGATGCCGTCGCAATTGTAGCTGAACTGGCAACCGCGGCTGTTGCGCTGAAGGACCACGCCGCAGACGTCGTTGGGATAGAAAGGCGAGAACACGCGGTTCATGATCACCTGAGCAACAGCAATCTGTCCGCGCACCGCTTCGCCTCGCGCCTCGAAGTAAACGACGTCGGAAAGACATTTCTCCGCCTTCTCGTAGCTCGCCCCCGTCAACGCCAACCGCTCGGCCGGGGACTTGGGCCGCTGATCGACGCCGGTCACCTCGCCCTTGTTGGCAATGCTCTCGCCGCCTTTGTCAGCGCCCATGTCAGCCGGGTTGAGCGCCGCCATCTTCAGATCGGGATCGCCCGAAGGCGGCATCTTTAAGCTCGGAGCCTCTCCTGGTGCCCAGGGCCTAATCTCTGCTGGCACTTCGCCGGCCGCCATCGGCGTTGCGCCGAAGAACACGTCTTCTTTCGCTTTGGGCGCCGGCGGCGCGAACTGTTTTTGGAGCACGCGTTTCGGCGGCGCAGCCTGCGGGATTGCTTCAGGCGTCTCGGGCACGACCGCGAATTCATACTCGGAATAACGATCGAAGCGGCTTTCGCTCTTACCGGCTTGCAGCGCGGCATCGGCTTGAGTGTCGGGCATGGACTCGATCGGCAATATCTGCGGCAGCGGCGGCATCGGCTTGCGCGCGCGCGACATCAGCGAGTCGCGTTTGTCCTTGCGGTTGACGGTGGGAAACTGGATCGGAGCGCCGGCATCGCCGAGCAGCTGCGCGCCGATCGAGGTTGCGATGGCGCCGGGATCGAAATTCGCCAGCGCATAGATCGGCGGATGCGGAATGGCGGTGCCGACCGGCCGCAGCATCGAGAAGGTCGCGGCGTGAATGGTGCCAAACGGCGACGCGATCAAATGCGCGCGTGCGCGCGCGGCCACGCCCGGCTGGCGCGCTAGAAGCGCGCCGAGTTCGTCGTTGCCGATCGCGTTAGGAAGGAGCACGACGATAAGGGCGCCCAATCCAGCCAACGCCCAACATCGCCGCCGCCTTTGCGCAACTGCAAAGAATACGCTCAACGCTACACCGCACGCTCGTATCGGCGCCCGCCGCCCGAACGCGACAAAGCGACCTTTTTTCTTATGAGCCGATTAACCTTGCGATGGCGTTAACCGCCGGCTTCGCGAGCATGATACGCCGCCGAAGGCTGCGTAAAACTCGGCCCGGCCGGGGCCGAAGTAGGCACCGAGTTCCGCCGAACATCCTGAATGAAACGTTAACGAAATCGAAATTACCGGCAGCGATAGTGGCCGTCTTTCGATCTCGCGGAAACGTCATGCCCTCAATTAGTTTGCCTGCCGATACGACCAGCTACGCGGTGCTCATCGCGGGCCTCAGCGTCTCCGCGTTGCTGTTTGCCGCATTCGCCTATTTGCGCGCCGGCGACAAGAATCGTCTGGTCTCGATGGCACTCGACAATATGTCGCAAGGCCTTTGCATGTTCGACGCCCAGACCCGCATCGTCGTGCGCAACCGCCGTTATCTGGAAATGTATGGCCTGTCGTCGGCAATCGTGAAGCCCGGCTGCACGCTCAAGGAACTCATTCAGCACCGCAAAGATACCGGATTTTTTACCGGCGACGTCGTCGCCTACTGTGAGCAGATATTGAGCGACGTGCACTCGGGAGAAATCAAAGCATTTTACGTTGCGGCGAGCGACGGCCGCATCGTGCTGGCCAAGAACGTTCCGCTCGACGACGGAGGCTGGCTGTCGACGCACGAGGACGTCACCGAGCAGCATCAAGTCGAGCAGGAGCGCGCGGCCGCGCTGGAGCAGGAAAACCGCCGCGAGGCCGTCGACGTCAGCATCACTTCATTTCGGCCGCAGGTAGAAAGTCTGCTCATGAGCGTCGGCGAAAGCGCGGCCGCGATGCGCGACACCGCCGGCACACTGCTGGGCGCGTCCGACCAGACCACGCAGCGCGCAAGCAACGCTGTCGAGGCGTTCCAAGAGGCCTCCGCCAACGTGGAGACCGCGGCAATCGCCGCCGACGAGCTGTCGCACTCGATCGCCGAAATTAGCCGCCAGCTCACGCACGCCAGCAGCATCGTCATGCAGGCAACCGAGGAGGCGCGTTCGGCCGATAGCGAGATCGCGGGGTTAGCCGACGGCGCCAAAAAAATCGACGACGTGGTCACACTCATCCGCAACATCGCCGGCCAGACCAATCTTCTGGCGCTCAATGCCACCATCGAGGCGGCCCGCGCAGGCGAAGCCGGCAAGGGGTTTGCGGTGGTCGCCAGCGAAGTGAAATCGCTTGCCGTGCAGACCGCCAAGGCGACGGAAGAGATTGCCAGCCATATCCTTGCGGTGCAGGGCTCGACGAGCGGCGCGGTCGACGCCATGCGCCAGATCGCGGCGCGCATGCAGGAGATCAACCGCTTCACGTCCGCGGTCGCCACTTCGGTCGAGCAGCAGAATACAGCGACCGGCGAGATTTCGCGCAACGTCGCCGGCGCCGCCAATTCGACCGGTCATGCGGTGGCGGTGCTGAGCGAGGTGACCAACGCCGCCACCGAAACGCGCGCGTCGGCCGAGACCGTACGCGACGCCTCGCAAACCGTGGAAACGGCCGTCTGCGGCCTGCGCCTCGAAGTGGAAGACTTCCTCGCCAAGGTGGCGGTGTAGCGAACAACGACTGCACGGCTGTGCAAGCGACAGTATCAAGTTTTGGCAGCGATCCGGCCGACCTCCGCCAGCACGATGTCCCGTTCGGCGGCAGAAGCGTTGGCGCCCGTGTAGTAGGCAGTAACGACAATCGGGGCGCGCCCGGGGGGCCAGAAAACCGCAATGTCGTTGGCCGCGTTGTTGCCGCCGCTGCCGGATTTATCGCCGACACGCCAATCCTTGGGACCGCCGGCCCGCAAACGCTTGCCGCCGGTCTTGCATTCCACAAGCCATGTCACAAGTTGCGCGCGCGAGGCGGCAGACAGCGCAGTCCCCAGAACAAGCTTTCGCATGGTTTTAAGCATTGCGAACGGGGTCGTCGTGTCGCGCGGATCACCCGGCTTGTTCTCGTTCAGCACAGGCTCGCGGCGGTCCAGGCGCGTAACATCGTCGCCCAGCGAGCGAAGATAAGCCGTTAGCGCTGCGGGGCCGCCAAAGCTGTCGAGCAGCAGGTTTGCCGCCGTGTTGTCGCTGAGCGTAACCGCGGCATTGCACAACTCGCCGACGGTCAGCCCATCTTCGACGTGCTTTTCGGTGATCGGGGAATATGTGATCAGATCGCTTGTGGCGTAGACAATCCGGCGATCGAGACTGTCCTTCTTGCGCTCGACGCGCGCCAGCACAAAGGCGGCAGTCAGGAACTTGAACGTGCTGCAAAGAGCGAAGCGTTCGTCACCGCGGTAAGCGACGGACATGTCCGTCGCCGTATCGACGATCACGACACCGAGCCGGCCGCCGTGTCGCAGCTCGAGCGCGGAAATCAGGTCATAGCGTTCCGCATCTCTCGCGCGCGCTGAGAATGTTCCGGCCGACAGGGCCGGGCCACAAGCCAGCGCGCCGACCATCAGCCGTCTGCGTGAGATCAATTGCTATTCCCTCACTGCGCCGTCGTTCGCTACGCCTGGCTCGCCGCCGTCTTGCCGAGGGCTGCCTGCGCCGCCGCCAGCCGCGCGATCGGCACGCGGAATGGTGAACACGACACATAGTCGAGCTTGGCCTCGTGGCAGAAAGCAACCGAAGCCGGATCGCCGCCGTGCTCGCCGCAGATGCCGACTTTCAGCTTCGGGCGCACTTTGCGCCCGCGCTCGACGCCGATCTTGACCAGTTCGCCGACGCCCTGCTGGTCGATCGACACGAAGGGGTCGCTGGGCAGGATGCCGCGCTGCGTATAGATGCCGAGGAAGCTCGCGGCGTCGTCGCGTGAAATGCCGTAGGTGGTTTGGGTGAGGTCGTTGGTGCCAAAAGAGAAGAACTCGGCGCTCTCGGCGATTTCGTCGGCCATCAAGGCCGCGCGCGGCAACTCGATCATGGTGCCGACGTCGTAATCGAGCCTGGCGCCGGTTTCCTTCTGCACCGCCTCGGCCATGGCGTCGATACAGCCTTTGACGATATCGAGCTCGGCCTTGGTGGCGATCAGCGGCACCATCACTTCGAGCTTGACCGTTTTGCCGGTGCGCTTTTGCGCTTCGACCGCCGCCTCGAAAATCGCACGCGCCTGCATTTCGGCGATCTCTGGGTAAGCGATGGCGATGCGGCAGCCGCGAAAGCCAAGCATCGGATTAAACTCGTGCAATTCGTTTGCACGATCGGCGAGCTTGCGCGGATCGGCGCCCATCGCAGCCGCGACTTCGGCGATCTCTTCCTCGCCATGCGGCAGGAATTCGTGCAGCGGCGGATCGAGCAGACGGATGGTCACCGGCCGCTCGCCCATAATCTCGAACAGCGCGAGGAAATCGCCGCGCTGCATCGGCAACAGCTTGGCGAGCGCGGCGCGGCGCGAGTTCTCGTCGTCGGAAAGAATCATCTCGCGCACCGCCTGGATGCGCTCCTCGTCGAAGAACATGTGCTCCGTGCGGCAAAGCCCAATGCCTTCGGCGCCAAAGCGCACGGACGCTTTTGCATCGGCCGGCGTGTCGGCATTGGCACGCACACCGAGTTTGCGCACCTTGTCGGCCCAGCCGATCAGCGTGGCGAATTCGCCGGTGAGTTGCGGCTCGATCATATCGACCTTGCCGGCAAGCACCTGGCCGGTGGAGCCGTCGACGGTGATGTAGTCGCCTTGCTTGAAGGTCTGGCTGCCGGCGGTCATCGTCTTGGCGGCGTAGTCGACGCGGATCGAACCGGCGCCGGACACGCAGGGTTTGCCCATGCCGCGCGCCACCACAGCGGCGTGCGAGGTCATGCCGCCGCGGGTTGTGAGGATGCCTTCGGCCGCGTGCATACCGTGAATGTCTTCTGGCGAGGTTTCCACCCGCACCAGAATGACCTTGCGCCCGTCCGTCTTCAACTGCGCGGCTTCGTCCGCCGAGAAGATGATTTCGCCGGACGCCGCTCCGGGTGACGCCGGCAGGCCGGTGGCGATCACCTTGCGGTGGGCGTGCGGATCGATGGTCGGATGCAGGAGTTGGTCAAGCGAGAGCGGATCGACGCGCAAGACGGCTTCGTTCTTGGAGATGAGGCCTTCATTGGCGAGTTCTACCGCAATGCGCAGCGCGGCCTTCGCGGTGCGTTTGCCGTTGCGGGTCTGCAGCATCCACAGCTTGCCCTGCTCGACGGTGAACTCAAGATCCTGCATGTCGCGATAATGGCGCTCGAGTATGTTGTAGATGCGCCTGAGCTCGGCGTAGGCCTTGGGCATCTTCCTTTCCATCGACGGCTTTTCGGAGCCGGACTCTTGCCGCGCCGCCTCGCTGATTTCCTGCGGCGTGCGAATGCCGGCGACGACGTCTTCGCCCTGCGCGTTGATGAGGAATTCGCCGTAGAGCTTTTTCTCGCCGGTCGAGGGATTGCGGGTGAAGGCGACGCCGGTCGCCGACGTCTCACCCATGTTGCCGAACACCATGGCCTGCACGTTGACCGCAGTGCCCCAGCTTTCGGGAAGGTTGTGCAGTCTGCGATAGGTGATCGCGCGCTGGTTCATCCAGGAGCGGAACACGGCGCCGACCGCGCCCCACAATTGCTCGTGCGGATCCTGCGGGAACGGCTCGCCACGCTCCTGCAGCAGGCGCGTCTTGTAGCGCTCGACCAGCGCCGCCCAATCGTCGGCATTCAAGTCGGTGTCGAGGTGATAGCCCTGGCTTTCCTTGTGCAGGTCGAGCAGTTCCTCGAAATGCTCGTGGCCGACGCCGAGCACGACATCGGAATACATAGTGATGAAGCGGCGATAGCTGTCGAAGGCGAAACGGCGGTCGCCCGATTTTTTCGCCAGCGCCTCGACGGTCTCGTCGTTAAGGCCGAGATTGAGCACGGTGTCCATCATGCCCGGCATCGAGGCGCGCGCGCCCGAGCGCACCGAGACCAGCAAGGGATTCTGCGTGTCGCCGAATTTCTTGCCCGTGATACGCCCGACCTTGGCCAAAGCGTCTTCGACCTGGGCGACCAGCTTGGGCGGGTATTTCTGATCGTTGGCGTAGTAGTAGGTGCAGACCTCGGTGGTGATCGTAAAGCCGGGCGGCACCGGCAGACCAAGATTGGCCATTTCGGCGAGACCCGCCCCCTTGCCGCCGAGCAGGTCGCGCATCGAGGTTTTGCCCTCGGCGCGCCCGCCGCCGAAGGCATAGACCCATTTTGCCTTCGCCTTGGAAGATTTGGCGTTGGTTGTCTTGGCTTTGGCCGCCGGCTTGCGCGCGGGCGCGCGGCGGGCGGCCTGTTTCTTGGCTTTGGTGCTGACGCGTTTGGGCTTCTTTTTGGCCATGGCTCAATGGATCAAATGAGGGCGACGGCCCCTAAGAACACGTCCGGCTGCGCTGATGCAAGCCCGGCTCGGGGCTAGTGGAGGATCCCGAGGCCGAAAAGGCCGACCAGGATCAGATAGATCGCGACGATGAAGTTGAGCAGGCGCGGCAGGATGAGAATGAGAACGCCGGCAATCAGCGCGATGATGGGTTGCAAGTGAGCGATACCGATGGTCATGGTTTTCACCTGGCTTGGAAGGGTATGGAAATCTATAGTGCGTCGCGACGGGTCCAGCGACCGCCGCGGCGGTGCGCCGGAAATTATCCCGGATTGTCATACGGGTGAATCGTTCACACTCAAGTTTGCACAGGTAGAAGCGCCGGAATCTCACACTTTCCGGCAATAAGGGGAATCCATGAAGCTATCGGCACCGACCCAAGCGGTCTTTCTGATATCGGCCATCCTTTTCATTCTGGCACTGCTCGGCCACTTCGCACATGTGCCGACCTTGACGATCTACCAGATCTGGCTTGCGCTCGCGGCCTATGTAGTGCTTGCGATCGGCGTTTTGTTCAAAGACCTGTAGGCGGCGTCTAGCCTTCAATACGAGAAAAGTCGGCAACGCTGCGCGTGGCCGCGCGGATCTCGTTGAGCAGCTTGAGCCGGTTCTCGCGCAAGGCTGCATCGTCCACATTGACGGTGACCTTGTCGAAGAAGGCGTCGACCTTCGGCCGAAGCACGGCGATCGCGCTCATGGCGGCGGCAAAGTCTTCCCTGCCCGTGGCCGCGCCCGCATCGTCTTTGGCGACGGCAATGGCCTCGGCGAGCGCCTTTTCCTCCGTCTGCCGATAAAGCGCTGGGTTCGGCGCGCCGGCAAAGTCGCGGCCGTCCTTCTTTTCCTCGATGCGGATGATGTTGCTCGCGCGCTTGACGCCGGCGAGCAGGTTCCTGCCGTCGTCGGTATCGAGGAATTTTCCGAGCGCCTCGACGCGGCGAACGACCATCAACAGATCGTCCTGCCCGCCGAGCGCAAAGACGGCATCGACCAGATCGTGGCGTGCACCTTGTTCCCGCAGTTGAACCTTAAGGCGGTCGGCGAAGAAGGCGAGCAGATCGTGGGTCTGGTGCAGAAAGGCGTGCGCCTGCACCAGCACCGGTCCGGTCACCCGGCGGCTTTTCTCCGAGACCAGCACTTCGAGCTTGATGGCCAATTCGACGTCGGTCTTGCTCAGCTTGACGATATCCTCGTGCAGCGGATGCAAGAGCGCGACCGCTTCGGCGAGCGCCTCGTCGCGCCCGACCACGCCGAAATGCCGCCAGAGCAAGGCGCGCAGCGATAGCCGCAATTCGTTGTCGAGCACGATGCGGATGATGCCGAGGGCCGCGCGCCGCAACGCATAAGGGTCTTTTGAGCCGGTCGGCTTTTCCTCGATCGACCAGAAGCCGACCAAGGTGTCGATCTTGTCGGCGAGCGCAACCGCGATCGCCACCGGATCGCTCGGCACCAGATCGTCCGGCCCCTTCGGCTTGTAGTGATCCTCGATGGCGTGGGCGACCGCTTCGTCTTCGTTCTGCGCTTCGGCGTAGTAGCGGCCCATCAGGCCTTGCAACTCGGGAAACTCGCCGACCACTTCAGTGAGCAAGTCCGTTTTGCACAAGATCGCCGCGCGTCCGGCTTTGACCGGATCGGCGCCGATGATCTCGGCAAGGTCTTGCGCCAGACCGGTGATGCGCGCGATGCGCTCGGCCTGTGATCCGATCTTTTCATGAAAGACGATGTTTTCGAATTTCGGCAGGCGCGCTTCCAGCGGAGTCTTCAGGTCGGTCTCGTAGAAAAACTTGGCGTCGGACAGGCGTGCGCGAATGACGCGCTCGTTACCAGCAACGATTTGCTTGCCGCCATCCTTGGCTTCCTCGTTCGCCACCAGAATGAATTTATTGACGAGCCTGGCGCTTTGCGGATCGCGCAGCACAAAACATTTCTGGTTGTTGCGGATGGTGGAGCGGATCACTTCGTCGGGGATCGAAAGAAACGCCTCGTCGAACGAGCCCATCAGCGCGACCGGCCATTCGACCAGACCGGCGACTTCGGCCAGCAAAACCTCGTCCTCGACCAGTTCGAAGCCCTGCGCGAACGCAAGGTTGCGTGCGTCGGTGCGGATCATCTCGGCGCGGCGGCCAGCGTCGAGCACGACCTTGGCCTGCTGCAAACCGGCGGCATAGTCGTCGAAGCGGCGCACCTTGAACGGCTTCGGCGCCATGAAGCGGTGGCCGCGCGTTTGGTCGCCGGCGGCAATGCCGCCGATCTTGAACGGCACGATGTCCGGGTCCTCGGTCTCCGGCCCGAAGGTAGCGACAATCGAATGCAGCGGACGCACCCAGGACAACTTGCCATCGCCCCAGCGCATCGACTTCGGCCACGGGAAGGTACGCACCACTTCGGGCAACATGTCCGCGATCACCTCGATCGCCGGCCGGCCCTGCTTCTCGATCAGCGCAACGTAAAAGTCGCCTTTCTTGTCGGCCTGCACCTTTGCTTCATCGATCGATTTCAGTCCCGCGCTCTTGAGGAAACCGGCGATGGCATTGTCCGGCGCGCCGACGCGCGGGCCCTTTTTCTCTTCACGAATGTCAGGTTGCCTGGCGGGCACGCCATGCACCGACAGCGCCAGACGGCGCGGCGTCGCAAAGGCGGAAGCGCCCTCGTAAACGAGACCCGCCGCCACCAGCCGGTCAGTAACGATTTTCTTCAGATCGCCGGCGGCGCGCGCCTGCATGCGCGCGGGGATTTCCTCCGATAAAAATTCAAGAAGAAGGTCGGGCATAGGACCAAGTTTGGGGGCCGAATTTGGGACCAAGTGCGATGTGTGAAATCGGTGCCTGCCTAGCAAGCAGGCCGCCTGCTGTCACGCGGAAGCGGTCACCAGCCGCCGCCGCCTCCGCCGCCCCCGCCGCCGCCCGAGCCGCCTCCTCCACCGCCGCCGCCCGAGAAGCCGGACGAGCCCGACGAGACCGGCACCGCGCTCGCCAGTGCGCTGGAGACGCTGCCGACACTGGCCGCGACAGCGCCGCCGAAATCGCCAGCCGACCAACTCGAGCCGCTGCTGGTCCAGTTCGGATGATAATGGCTCATCGGAGCGGCCTCGCCGGGATGGGCTCGCCGTAGCGCCGCCTCAAAGGCGTCCGCCCACGGCTTTTCGACGTCGAGCGCCACCGCATAGGGCAAGAGGGCCTCGAAGCGTTCGGCGGTGATCTCCGGCGCCTGATAGTTGAGCCGGTCGGCTTCCGCCGTTTCGAGGTAGAGCCGGAACCCTTCGAGCCGGTCCATGATCGGACGGCCGAGCGCAGTCGGTGCGCGCATCAGATAAAGAAACAAACCGTTCAGGGCGGCAAACGACCCGATCAGCGCAAACGGTAAGGGATAGGTCGAGACGAAGCCTGACAGCACCGGCAGCACCGATTGAAAGCCTCCGGGAAAGACCGCGCGCAGAGCGGTCATCGCAAAAGAGAAGAAAAAGCCAAGGAAGACCAGCGTGATGGCGACACGCACGAGCCGCGCGAAGCCGGTGCCGTGAAAGAGTGAAATCAGCAACGGCACCAGGAACATGCCAAGCCAGAAACATCCGAAAATGGTCCCGAACAGAATGCCGAATTCATCGCCGCTCAATCCGCCAAACATCACGGTTGCGACAACGACCACAGCCGTCATGACCAGACCGGCGATGACGTAGCCGAGATTGCGGCGGAAAAATCGGTTGCGGCATTCCTTTTCGATATTCTTGGTGAAACTGTCGCCAACCTTGGCCACAGCGGTACCGTGGTCGCTGTCGATCGTCGCGTTGCCGCCGCGCTCATTGAGCCACGTGAAGATTGCGCGTTCGCCGGGCGGCAATCTCTCGACGCCGCCCTCGACCGCCTGTCCGGTTTTCTTCAGTTTCAATGCGCTGCCGCTTTGGTCGAAACGAATGAGCCCGCGCACCGCGAGCGATAAGGCGGCAGCCGTGAAGGCACGCCATTTGTCGCGGCTCAAACCCCAATTGTAGACGTAGTTGGCAAGCGCGGGCGACAAACCGTTCGGCGGATGGAAGAGCGGAATGATGATGCCACGCTTGGGATCGCGGCCGACCGCGATCCAGGCGAAGACGTAATAGGCCAAGACCAACAGGAAACCGGCGCCTCCCAATATCCATGCGAGGTTGTCGAGGACGCCGTACCAGAACATTGTCGACGCACTCGGCGGCTCGACCACGCCTTGCGGGATTTCGGCAACAACGGTGAGCCCCTCGCGCGGCGTCAACGGCTTCGTGGTCGTTACCGTCAGCGTGCCGAGTGCCTCGATGTCGCCTTTCCAATCGGTGCCGCGTGCGCCGAGCCGGCCGGTGAACGCCGTCCAGCGCACCGGCCGCGCGCCGCCCGGCAGATGCAGGTGATAGGTCGCTTCGGTGATCGGGAAATCCCAGAAATTGCCGGTGACGTTCCAGTTCAATTCCGGCCTGTCGTCGAACCAGCGCACCTGCCGCCCGGTGCGATAGCGAATGACATAGGTGTGGTCGCCGCGCGTGACGAACACGTCCTTTGCGCCGGCATAGATGCGAATGAAGTTTCGGTTGCGTTGGGTGTGATAGGGTTCCGGACGGCCGTCACGCTCGACGCCGAGCAGGCTGAAGGTGACGTTGTGCAATTTTCCGGCGGCATCCCGGAAGGTCGTCGGAAAATCGCGGAAGATGCCGCGGCGGATAGCGCGCCCTTCCGCCCGCACCCGCAAGGTCTCGGTGACGGTCAGCTCGCCGTCCTTGGCCACCTGCACGTCGGAATCGAAGGAGTGAATGACTTCGGCTGCCTGCGCCGCCCCGCCGAGCCAGCCGGCAAACACGGCCGCCGACAACAGACAAAAGGCGCGCTTCGGGACGAAGCGCCAATGCCGGTGCAGCGTTGCCATGGTGCCCCTCACGTCGCCAGCTTGACTTGCGGCACGGCGCGCTCGGCCGCATCCGACAATTCGAAAAATTCGCGCGGACGAAAGCCGAATCCCACGGCGATGAGATTGCTGGGAAACGACTGCACCAAGACGTTGAGATTACGCACCGCGCCGTTGTAGTAACGCCGCGCCATCTGCAGCTCGTTTTCCAAGTCGCTCAACTGCTTTTGCAATTCGAGGAAGTTGGTGCTGGCTTTCAGGTCGGGGTAGTTCTCCGCAATGGCGAGCAGCCGGCCGAGCGAAACCGACAGCGCGGTTTCCGCCTGCGCGCGGGCGGCGACGTCGCCCTCGGGCAGCGCGCGGGCGAGACCTCGTTTTTTCGTGACGTCCTCGAGCAGCGAGCGTTCATGGGCGGCATAGCCCTTCACGCTGTCGACCAGATTGGGCACGAGATCGGAGCGGCGCTTGAGCTGGACGTCGATGCCGCTCCAGGCCTCGTTCGCCATCTGGCGCGTGCGTACAAGGCCGTTGAAGGCAACGACCGCGTAAACGATCGTCACCGCCACAACCGCAAGGATGACCCAGAACAGCATGACCGTTCGTCGCCCGCCGAATCGGAAGGTTCAATTATAGCCGCAAGTGGCTGTTGTCGCAGAATGGCGGTGTCTTGGTGCGCTTGCAGGTGCAGAAATTTCGTTTTCCCGAGCGCTTGGCGGTCCATTCCAGCGGCTGGAAGTCCGTGACCTTGTGCGAGCCGTCACAGAACGGTTGTGTTTGCGAGCGCCCGCAACGGCACCACCAATAGGTCTCGCCCTCGACCACCTCGACGGTGACCGGCTCGCGCCCGCCAATTTCGGGTTCGCTCATATTGTAACCTCGCTTCGTTTATCCTCCCATGTACGGGGAGGATAAAGGAAGCGCGTGCAATCCGCGACTAGCCCGCCCCGCCGCCTTCGGTCGCAAGCCAGGCCGCGCCGCAGGCCTTCGCCAGTTCGCGCACGCGCAAGATATAGCTCTGCCGCTCCGTCACGGAGATGACACCGCGCGCGTCGAGCAGATTGAACACGTGGCTTGCCTTGATGCACTGGTCGTAGGCCGGCAAGGCCATCAGGTGGCGCGTCTTGTCCTTGTTCCAGCCGTCGCCAAGATATTTCTGGCAGGCGGCCTCCGCCATCTTGAACTGCTCGAACAGCATCGCCGTGTCGGCAAACTCGAAATTGTGCCGCGAATATTCCTGCTCGGCCTGCAAGAACACGTCGCCATAGGTGACCTTGGCGTCGCCCTCGCCGCCGTTGAAGTTGAGGTCGTAGACGTTCTCGACGCCCTGCACATACATGGCAAGGCGCTCGAGCCCGTAAGTGATCTCGCCGGTAACCGGCGCGCATTCGAACCCGGCGACTTGCTGGAAGTAGGTGAACTGCGTCACTTCCATGCCGTCACACCAGCACTCCCAGCCGAGCCCCCAGGCGCCGAGCGTCGGGCTTTCCCAGTCGTCCTCGACAAAGCGGATGTCGTGCACGGTCGGATCGATGCCGATCGTCCTGAGCGACTCCAGATAAAGCTCCTGGATGTCCGGCGGCGACGGCTTCAGCGTCACCTGGAACTGATAGTAGTGCTGCAGCCGGTTGGGGTTCTCGCCGTAGCGGCCGTCCTTCGGCCGGCGCGAGGGCTGCACATAGGCCGCGCGCCAGGGCTTCGGCCCAAGCGAGCGCAGCGTGGTCGCCGGGTGAAAAGTGCCCGCCCCCACTTCCATGTCGTAGGGCTGCAAGATCACGCAGCCCAAATTCGCCCAGTACTGCTGCAGCGTCAGGATCAGCCCCTGAAACGAACGCGAAGGATCGAGACTGCCCTGACGCGAGCGGCCGCGAGCGAGAAGATCGGCGTCAGCCATCGTGTGATTACGAATTATTAAGGACGGGAATGAGTTTGGACCCTATCGGCGGGCCCGGAAGGGGTCAAGGCGGTAGCAATTTACTGCGCGTTGAACCGCATCTGCTATTCAAGCGACCCACATATCCAGAGACAACAAAGCTGCGGGGCGCACTGGAATGTTGGAATTTGAATTGGTCGGCGGCGTAATTTTTATGCTGTTCTTCGGCGCTCTCGTCACCAACGGCCGCAGCGTCAGCCGCTAGCGCGGCCGGGCGCGAATTTTCGTCGAAAAATCAGAGCCGATATTCGCCGCTGACCGGGTCGCGGTGCAGCGTCGGCATGACCTGGCGATCCTGCACTTTGGCGGCACGCTTGGCACGTTCGAGTTCTTCGTTGATGCGGCGGGCTTCCTTCACCGCCCAATGCACGACCATAGCGCCGCCCATGGCGGCAAGCGTCCACTTCACCAGCGGCGAGAGCAGAAACGGCGGCATGACGGTGCTCCTTCTCCTGAGCGAGAACCTTTATTTTGCAGCCAATCACGGCATTTTCGCGGCTAGTTCGCGATCCGCTCGCCTCTTGGCGGCGTCTAGAGCCCGTAGCGCGACCAGAGCGCCCGCACTTCCAGCGCCGAGATCAGATCGTCGGCGAGACCGGAAGAATTTGCAAGGGTTTGCGTCAGGCTGACGCCCGGCTTGGCACGGCCAAGCAGTCCACGCTCGGCGGCAATCAGGGGCGTGCGGACCTTCTCGCCAAAACGTTCCCGCAGGACGGAGCGCACATCGCCGATAGAGTCCGCGAGGCCCAACTCGATCGCTTTGCGCGCCGACCAGAACTCGCCGGTAAACAGAACGTCGTCCGCAGCTTTGAGCTTGTCTCCGCGCCGCTCTTTGACCAGCGCGATGAAATGCTCGTGAATATCTTTCTGTACGGCCTTCAGGCGCTCCACGTCGTCCGGGTTCTCGGGCAGGAACGGATCGAGCATCCCTTTATTTGCACCGGAGGTGTAGAGCCTGCGCTCGATGCCGATCTTTTCCATCAATTTGGGAAAGCCGAACGAGCCGCCGATCACGCCGATCGAACCGATGATCGAATATTGATCGCAGATGATCTCGTCGGCGGCGCACGAAAGCATGTAGCCGCCGGAGGCGCCGACGTCTTCGATGAAGGCAAGCACGGGAATTTTCTTTTCGTCGGCGAGCTGGCGGATGCGGCGAAAAATCAGATTCGATTGCGTGGGCGAGCCGCCCGGCGAGTTGATGACCAACGCCACCGCGCGCGCGTTGGAAACCGAGAATGCGCGCTCCAGCGTGCGGGCGACGGTCGACAGCAACAGTCCCGGCCGCAGCGGCGTCACCACGCCGATGACGCCGTTCAGGCGCACCACCGGGACGATCGGGATGTCGGCGCGCAGGCGCGCCGGCAGCAGCATGCGTAAGCGGTCAACGGTGCGGTTCATCGAATTCGCCATCGGTACGACACGGGGTGCAGCATGGGTGCATAACGCCTCGATATTTATGTGCCAGTTACGCCGGCCTTGGGAACGGAGTCAAAGCCTTAACGTTTCATCGGCGATACCCCGGAAGCGCCACAAACCGCTCATCGTTTCGCCGCGGTGCAGGTTTTAGGTTGCAGGAAGGCCGCCGATTGCGGTGACCCATAGAGAGGCCGATCGATGGAATCCAAGCTCACGATGCTCTTTCTGCTCATCGGTACGGTGACCGTCCTGTCCCATATTGGCGACGAGGCGATGCAGCGGACACGCGGGTCCTTGGTCAATTGGCGCTGGCGTAATCTGGTGCGCCTGCGGCGCAAAATCTAGGTGATCGGCGTTCCTCCCGCCTCCCTCCCAGCCAGCGGCAGCGCTTGCGCTTCGCGCAACACGGCTTCGGACGCCTGCGTCGGGCGGCCTTGCGCGTCATTGAGGATGAGCGGCGGCAATTCCACCGGCTCGAGGCCGCCGCCCCGTTGCGCCCGCACCAGGATACGGATCGGCTGAGCGCCGGGGCTCGGCGCCACCGGTAACACCACCATATTGCCGAATTCGGAAGCGAGCGCGGCCAGAACGCCCGCGCGCTCGTCGCCCCGCCAGATCAGCGTCAGAATACCGCCGGGTTTGAGCAGAAAAGCTGCGGTAGCCACCCAGCGCTCCAGCAAACCGGGTTCGCCCACATGAGCGAGCCGACGGCGCGCATCGGGCGAGACATTGTGGCGGCGCGCATCATGAAACGGCGGGTTCATGAGAGCGTGGTCGGCATAGCCCTCGGTCAGCCCCGCGGCCACAAGCGCTGCGCGATCTTCGACGTCGCAGGTCAGCGCGGTGACGCGGTCGTCCATATGGTTGAGCCGCGCATTGTCGGCGGCAAGTCTCGCAAGCCCGGCGTCGATCTCGACCAATGTCAATTTGAGCCCCAGCACGCGCGCGGCCAGTGCAAGCCCGGCGCCTCCGACGCCCGCGCCAAGATCGACGGCGTGCTCGCCGGCACGGGCAGAAGTCGCGGCTGCGAGCAGGATGGCGTCATGGCCGACGCGATGGCCTTTGAGCGGCTGGCGCAGACGCAGGCGGCCGCCGAGCACGGCATCTTCGCTGACCGCAAATGTGGCGCGTTCAGCCGCCATCGGGCCGCAGCTCGTGGCCGAGGCCGGCGTCTTCGAGCAAGTGCCGCGCCTGCAGCTCTTGCTCGTCCAGCACCAGAATCCGCCGCGGGATGATGCCGACCGAGCCTTCCAGAATGCTCATGTTCTGATCGAGCACCATGTGCTGAATCTTGGCGCCGTCGAGCAAGCTCGTGATCACCGAAAGCAAGACCGCATTGTTGGTGCGGACGATCTCTTTCACGCCGGTCTCTGCCTTAAGGAAACGACTTGCCACCCTAACGTTATTTCTCGGCGCATGATCTTACCCGAAAACCGATTGCCATCCCCGATCCGGGTCGAGGACATGCCTTTCGAGATCATGCGCGCCGGCGTTCCTCGCCCGGCGCACGATGCGACAAGTAAGCGAGCAGCTTCATCTCGCGCCGCCCGCGCGTGACCGTGTCGAGCACCAAACCGACGCCGATCGACAGAAACGCGACAAGCATCAGACCCGTCGAGAGTATCGCGGTCGGCAGGCGCGGCACCAGCCCTGTCTCCACATAGGTCACGAAGACCGGGATGGCAAAACCAATCGAAGCAATGCCCAGAGCGAGGCCGATGCCGGTGTAGAACGCCAAGGGCCGCTCGGCGCGATAGAGCTTGACGATGGTCGACAGGATGCGAAAGCCGTCGCGCCAAGTGTTGAGCTTGGAGGCGGAGCCTTCCGGCCGCGCGTAATAGGGTGTGTCGATTTCGGCGACCGCCAGGCCGAGCTCGAGCGCGTGGATGGTGAGCTCGGCTTCGATCTCGAAGCCGGCCGACAGCATCGGAAACGATTTCACGAAGCGGCGCGAAAAGATCCGGTAGCCCGAGAGCATATCCTTGAAGGTCGAGCCGAACATCGAGGCGACGAAGCCCGTCAGCAGGCGGTTGCCGGTGCGGTGGCCGGCCCGGTAGGCCTCCTTTTCGCGATCGACGCGGCTGCCCACCACCATGTCGAGACGTTCCGCGAGCAGGCGCTCGATCATACGCCGGGCGCTCGGCGCGTCGTAGGTGGCATCGCCGTCCACCAGCACGTAGAGATCGGCTTCGACGTCGGTGAACATGCGCCGCACGACGAAGCCCTTGCCCTGGTGCATTTCCTTGAAGACCTCGGCGCCGGCCTCGCGGGCCACTTCCGCGGTCCGGTCGGTGGAATTGTTGTCGAACACGAAAATCGTGGCTTCCGGCAGGACCGCGCGGAAATCCGCTACAACTTTCGCGATCGCCGCTTCTTCGTTGTAGCAGGGCACCAACACGGCGATTTTGTACGCGCCAAGCTGCCCGGTCCTCGCGGTCGCCGATTTTGCAACGCTTTTTGCCAACCGAGAGCCCCCGCCTTTATTTCCGTTGCGGATCGAGCGACTAATGCACTTGCCGCGTTAATGCTGCGTTTCTATGCTGACCGCTCTTTTCGACCCGGAGAAGCGTTTTGGCCGTCGTTGTACCGTTCGAAAGTCCGCACGCCCCCTCGCTCGATCGGCTTGCCGAACTGGTGGCACCGGACATGGAGCGAGTCAACGCGGCGATTCTGGCCCGCACCGGCTCGGAAGTGACCATGATCCCCGAGGTCGCCAATCACTTGATTTCGTCGGGCGGCAAGCGGCTACGCCCCATGCTCACTTTGGCGATGGCCAAACTCTGCGGCTACGGCGGGCAAGGCCATATCAAGCTCGCCGCCGCGGTCGAATTCATGCACACCGCAACGCTGCTGCACGACGACGTGGTCGACGAAAGCGACATGCGCCGGGGCAAGCTCGCCGCCCGCATGCTCTGGGGCAACGAGGCGAGCGTGCTGGTCGGCGACTTCCTGCTCGGCCAGGCCTTTCGCATGATGGTCGAGGTCGGCAACCTGCATGCGCTGGAAATCCTGTCGTCGGCCGCCGCGGTGATCGCCGAAGGCGAGGTAATGCAGCTCGGCGCCGCCAAGAACACCGCGACCAACGAGGACGAATATCTCAGCGTGATCCGCGCCAAGACGGCCGAGCTGTTTGCCGCCGCCTGCGAGGTGGGGCCCGCGCTGGCGGTCAAGGACAAGTCCGAGATCGCCGCCTGCCGCTCCTTCGGCATGAATCTGGGCATCGCCTTCCAGCTCATCGACGATGCGCTCGACTACGGCGGCAAATCTGCCAAGCTCGGCAAGAATGTGGGCGACGATTTCCGCGAGGGCAAAATTACGCTGCCGGTGGTGTTGTCGTTCCGGCGCGGCACCGACAGCGAGCGCGAGTTTTGGAACCGCACGCTCGGGCGCGGCGACATCCGCGACGGCGATCTCGATACCGCGATTGCGCTCATCGCCAAGCACCACGCCATCGAGGATACGGTCGGCCGCGCCCGCCACTACGGCGCCATCGCGAACGATGCGCTTGCTCTGGTGCCGCCGTCTGAGGTCAAGACGGCGCTGGAGGAGGCGGTGGCGTTCTGCATCGGCCGCGCGCACTGACGCGCGGCGGCGCCGGCTCACATATAGTCGCTGGGCGTAAAGCCGGTGGCCGGGTCGCGGTGCAGCTGGTACCGGATGCTCAAGTCGGGATCCTGGCCGACAAAGTCATTGCCGACATACACCGGCGGCGCGCAACCATTGGGCTTGGGCGCCGGATTGGTGAGAAAACTCCACGGCGAGAATTGCAAGGGACGATCGACGCATTGCGGCGGAACACGGCGATGCTTGGCGCGCGCCTGCGCGACATCGCCCGCCGGAATGGCCATTGCGACGATCGCAAGGCTAAACCAAACGAATTTCATCTCGCACCTCCCTCACCGCACTCCTAATAGTTCGCCCAAAGCGCAACTTGAAAAGCAATCCAGGCAATTTCAAGGGGCTTATCCTACCCGATCACCGTTGCGGCGACCCACCAGTCCTTGTGCTCGGCCTGCAGTCTGCGCGCGGCTGCGCCTGCCTCACCCGGCGACGGAAACAGGGCAAAACAGGTCGATCCCGACCCCGACATACGCGCAAGACGCATGCCGGGCATTGCCCGCAATGCCATCAGGACATCGGTGATAACCTGTGCGCAGGCGATTGCCGGCTGCGTCAGATCGTTGTCGTAGCGCGCGAGGAAATTGAACGCCGCCTCGCGCTCACGTGGCGGAAAGTCAATCGGCGACTTGCTGCCCTCGCGGCCGGCAAAAGCAACGAACACATCTCGAGTCGGCACCGCCACGCCCGGATTGACCAACACCGCCGGCAAAACCGGCATCGTCAATCGCTCGGAGAGCAAATCGCCGACACCGCGCATGATTCGGGTGCGCGGATCGAGGCACACCGGCACGTCGGCACCGACGGCGAGCGCCGCCGCGGCAAGCCGCGGATCGTCGCGCGCGATGTCGTTCGCCTGCGCCAGCAAACGCAGGGCCGCCGCCGCATCGGACGAGCCGCCGCCAATGCCGGCCGCGACCGGAAGCGTCTTGTCCAGATGAAAGCGCCCGCCTTTAAGGGGCCCGGCACACGCGCTCAGCGCGGCATAGGCCTTCAGCACGAGATTGTCGCCAACCGGCCCGCAGGCGGCGGCGAAGGAACCGGTGATGTCGAGCGAGGTGTTTGCGCCCGGCTCGAGGCTCAGCCGATCGGCAAGATTAGTGAAAGCGACCAAGCTCTCGAGCTCGTGATAGCCGTCCTCGCGCCGGCCGAGCACGCGCAATGTCAGATTGATCTTGGCCGGTGCCTTTTCGACCAGCGGCTCGCTCACGCGACAATGCCCCCCGGCGGCGGCCGTCAGCCGCCGTTGCCGCTCTTCTTCTCGGGTTTGTCGGCGGCCTTGGCCTGCGACGACGTCTCATCCGGCAAGCCGTTCTTTATCTTGGCCTCGATCTTCGGCAGCTCTTCCGCATCGGGCTTGAGATCGCGCGCATGGGCCCATTGGAAACGAGCCTCCAGCGTGCGTCCGACACGCCAATAGGCATCGCCGAGATGGTCGTTGATGGTCGGGTCTTCCGGCTTGAGCTCGATTGCACGATCGAGCTGTTTGACCGCTTCGTCGTAATTGCCCGTGCGGAAATAGGCCCAGCCGAGCGAGTCCACGATATAGCCGTCGTCTGGACGTTGCTGCACCGCGCGCTTGATCATGTTCATGCCCTCGTCGAGGTGCACGCCCTGATCGATCCAGGAATAGCCGAGATAGTTGAGCACATGCGGCTGCTCGGGGAACAGCTCAAGCGCCTTCTTGAGATCGGCCTCCGACTTCGGCCATTGATGCGAGCGTTCGTAGCAAATGCCGCGGAAGTAGAAGATCACCCAATTCGCCTTCGTCGGATTCGCAATGGTGTCAATGCCTTGCGAATAGACGTCGGCGCATTCGGCGAACTTCTTGTGCCCGCGCAGGATATTGCCGAGCGCCACAATGGCTTCGAGATCCTTCGGGTGCTTTTTGATAAGTTCCTTGAGCTGCTTTTCGGCCTCGTCGCCGCGATCGAGCGAGTCGAGATTGGAAGCCATCTGGATCGCGGCGTTGCGATGCAGCGGCGACGATGCCGGCACAAGTGCATAGGCCTTGATCGCGAGTTCGGGTTTCTTCAGCAACTCGTAGAGATCGGCGAGCGACAGAAGCGCCAGCGGGTGATTGGGCACGAGATAGAGAGAAAGCTGCAGATAGACGAGGCCGAGATCCTCGCCACCGCGGCGGCCGAGCGATGCGCCGAGCCCATAAAGCGCTTCCGCCGCGCCGCTTTTGGCGGAGCCGATCAGCAGCGGCAACTTCTCGCCCTTCTTGAGCTTCTCCATATCCGCGGCGATCAGCGGATGGTTCGGCAGCGTCTTTTCGAAGGACTCGAGAATGGCTTCCGCGTCCTTCGGCGACTTGTTGCGCGACGTCCAACTGGCATAGGCCTCGACCACGCGCAGCGCCGAGGAATCGAGCTTGTAGGCCTGCTCGAACCGCTTGCCGGCTTCGGCCTTTTTGCCCGCCAGATCGAGGATCAGGCCGGCATGCAGATCCTTGAAGATCGCGTACCAGTCGGGCCCGGTGAGTTTGTCGATCGTCGCGACCGCGTCTTTGGCATCGCCGGAACCGGATAAACTCCATGCCGAAAGTAGCGTCGCGGTCAGATCGGTGATCGGCCCGCGCACCGACTGCGACAGCTGGCGGCGCGCCGAGCGGTAGTGCTTCTGCTCGATCGAATGCACGCCCAGAACGAGTTGCGCGACACGGTCACTTTTGTCGACCTTGATGATACGCTCGGCAAACTGCACCGCCTGCGGAACGTCACCGCCCACCAGCAGCGACAGGAAGGCACGGTCGCGCAGTTCGGTGTTTTTCGGGTCGCGTTTGAGGGCGGCGCGGTAATAGGCGGCGGCCGCCAGCGCGTCGCGCATTTGCCCGGCATGACGGGCCGCGAGATAGCTGCCCGAGGCGGTCAGCCCGCGCAGGTCTTGCGGCGACTGTGCGGCAAGCGTGATCGGGGCCGCCACCAGAATGGCGGCCAGCGCACTGCCCGCAATCCAGCGGGCGAGGCTCGAAGAAGACACTGGCGATGCTCCAATGAAGGCGGGCACAGCGATATTCGCGTGATGCCGCCAGGTTAAGCCGAGAATGGCCTTTTTGCGCCGCCCCCGCAAGAACAGCGCTAACGGCCGTCCTCTGCTCTTGCTCTGCTCTTGGAAACCGCGAAATAGGCAGCATCGTGGCCGGAACCGGCCGCCGTCGATCACATATTCGGGTAGTTGGGACCGCCGCTACCCTCCGGCGGAACCCAGATGATGTTCTGATTCGGATCCTTGATGTCGCAGGTTTTGCAATGGACGCAGTTTTGCGCGTTTATGACGAACTTCGGACTGCCGCTATCCTCGACCCATTCGTAGACGCCGGCCGGGCAGTAGCGCGCCGAAGGACCGGCAAAAACGTCATGCTCGGATGATACTTGTAAGGCCGGATCTTTGACGACGAGATGCGGCGGCTGGTCCTCTTCGTGATTGGTGTTGGACAAATATACCGAGGACAACCGGTCAAAGGTGAGTGTGCCATCCGGCTTCGGATAGGGAATCGGCTTGCAACCGGCCGCCGGTTTGAGCGCGGCATAGTCGGGTTTGCCATGCTTGAGCGTGCCGAGCAGCGAAAAGCCGAACGTATTGCTCCACATGTCGAGCCCGCCGAGCGCGATGCCGGCGAGCGTACCGAATTTCGACCATAGCGGCTTGGCATTGCGCACACGCCAGAGGTCCTTGCCGATGGCGGACATGCGCCAGGTGTCGTTGTAATCGGCAAGTTCGTCGTAACCGCGGCTGCCGGCGAGCGCAGCCGCAACGGCGTCAGCCGCCATCATGCCCGACAGCATGGCGTTGTGGCTGCCCTTGATGCGCGGCACGTTCATGAATCCGGCGTCGCAACCGATCAGCGCACCGCCGGGAAATGTCAGCTTCGGCACCGACTGGTAGCCGCCTTCGGTCAAGGCGCGCGCGCCGTAAGCGAGTCGCTTTCCTCCGGCAAATGTATCGCGCACCAAAGGATGCGTCTTGAAGCGTTGGAATTCCTCGAATGGCGACAAATACGGATTCGCATAATTGAGATGCACCACGAAACCGACCGACACCAGATTGTCGTCGAAGTGATAAAGAAACGACCCGCCGCCGGTTGAATTGTCGAGCGGCCAGCCGAAGGAATGCTGCACCAGCCCTTTGCGGTGTTTCTCCGGCGCGACCTGCCACAACTCTTTCAGGCCTAGCCCGAACTTCTGCGGCTCGCGGCCGTCGGCGAGAGCGAAATTCGCGATCAACTGCTTGCCGAGATTGCCGCGCGCGCCTTCCGCGAACAAAGTGTATTTGGCGCGCAACTCCATGCCACGGGTGAAGCTGGCGTTAGGCTCGCCAGACTTGCCGAGCCCCATGTCGCCGGTGGCGACGCCGGCGACCGCGCCCTTGTCGTCGTAGAGCACTTCCGCCGCGGCAAAGCCCGGATAAATTTCGACGCCGAGCGCTTCCGCCTTGCCCGCGAGCCAGCGGCAGACACTGCCGAGCGAGGCGATGTAGTTGCCGTGATTGTTCATCAGCGGCGGCATCATGATGTTCGGCAGCCGCAAGGCACCGCTTTCGCCGAGATAATAGAAACGGTCGTCGCTGACCGGGGTCGTGATCGGCGTGTCCTCGGAGCGCCATTCCGGCAGCAGCGCGTCGAGACCGGCCGGGTCGAGCACCGCGCCGGAAAGAATGTGCGCGCCGACCTCGGAGCCCTTCTCGACCACCACCACGTTGATGTCGGCGTTGATCTGCTTGAGGCGGATGGCGGCGGCGAGGCCTGCCGGGCCTGCGCCGACGATGACGCAATCGAAATCCATGGACTCGCGGGCGGGGAGATCTTGCTCGCTCATGCGCTCACCTAAAGCCTGCCCGAACTTGCGCCTGACCCAATCGTCGGGTCCGGCAAAATTCTTCGCCAATCTCGATCAAATATAGATCGATCATCGCCTGGATGTGTTCCATGATTTCGCTGCCATGACAATGCGTTCGCGCCGTCCTTTCGCCAGGCGATATGCTCACCGAAGTTTGAAGCCGCCGCTTCTGGCGACCGCGGGCGAGACCGCTATGCTCCCCGGCGCCATCGAGGGAGTACGCCATGTCCGATATCACCCCGCTCATTCCGCGCCAGCCGGTCCCCCCACTCAGCGTCCCGCTCGCCGGCGGCGGCAAATTCGATCTGTCGACCGAAACCCCAGAGAAATTTACCCTCGTCGTATTCTATCGCGGCCTGCACTGCCCGCAGTGCCGCAAGCAACTCACCGACCTTGAGGCGAAGCTGCCGGAATTCGAAAAGCGCGGCGTCTCCGTGGTGGCGATTTCGCCCGACAGCGCAGAACGGGCCGAGCGCACCAAACCGGAATGGGGCTTGAAGAACCTGCGCATCGGCTACGGTCTACCGCTGAGCACCGCGCGCGCCTTCGGCCTGTGGATCTCGACCAGCCGTGGCAAGACGTCGGCCGGCATCGATGAGACCACCTTGTTCAACGAGCCCGGCCTGTTTCTCATCAAACCCGACCGCACGCTCTACTGCGCCAGCGTACAGACCATGCCGTTTGCGCGCCCGCATTTCGCCGACCTGCTGGCGGCTCTCGACTTCATCGCGGACAAAGATTACCCGGCCCGCGGCGAGGTCGTGAATTTGCCGGCGCAAGCGGCAGAGTAATCCACCGGCCGGCTTGCCTGCGACGCGGAGCGGGTGTTTCGTTCGCCGATGACGCCCGCGCCCCAAAAGTCGCTCGGCGACCTGCTCGATTTCTACCGCGAAGCCGGCGTCGATGCCGTGTTGGGCGAAGCGCCCGTCGATCGCTTCGCCGACACGGCCGCACCGCCTCCATCAAAATCCGAGCGCAATGAAGCCTGGCTGAACTCGCTGGAAAAGAAGGCCAAGGCGCAAGCGCCGTCACGCGCGCCTCCGCCTACCCCCGACGAGGCGGCGCTATCGGCGCGCGAGGAAGCCAAAAACGCCAAGACGCTTGACGAGTTACGCGCGGCTCTCGACCGCTTCGACGGCTGCGCGCTGAAAGCGACGGCCACGAAGCTCGTTTTCGCCGACGGCAATCCCGATGCGCGCGTGATGTTCGTCGGCGAAGCGCCCGGCCGCGACGAAGACATCGAAGGCCTGCCCTTCGTTGGCCGCTCAGGCAAACTGCTCGACCGCATGCTGGCGGCCATCGGCCTCGACCGCACCCAGGTCTACATCGCCAACATCGTGCCTTGGCGGCCACCGGGAAATCGCACGCCGACGCCGCAGGAGTTGCAAGTCTGCCTGCCCTTCGTGCTGCGCCAGATCGAGCTTTGCGATCCCGACATCCTCGTCTGCCTCGGCGGACCTTCCGCGCAGACGTTGCTCGGCATCAAGGAAGGCATCACCAAGACGCGCGGCCGTTGGTTCACCTTCGACACCGGCAAGCGCGAGATCCGCGCCATCCCGACCTTCCACCCGGCTTTTCTTCTGCGCAGCCCGTTGCAGAAGCGTTTTGCCTGGCGCGATTTCCTCGCCATAAAAAAGGCGCTAGCCGGCTAGATGATTTGGTCGTTGGATCGACCCGGGCTGGGAAATTCATGACATTCGGATCTGTGAGGACCATCGTTTTGGCCGCGGGTTTCTTTGCGCTCGCCGCGTCCGGAGCTGTTGCGGCCAAGAGGCAGAACACTGACGCCACGCCGCTTTCCCTCGACTCGCTGCCGCCGCCGGCGCCCGGCTTCGAAAAACCTGATGGCATCAAGCCGCGGCACGAAAAGGACTCCGGACTAGAATTGCCTGCCGAGATCGATCTTGGCGCCGCGCAATTGCGCTTCGATACCAATCGCAAGGAAACCGATCCGATCCCGCGTGTCGGCGTCGACGCCGTCGACCCGAAACTGCTCAATCACAATGTGCCGCGGGAAAATCCGTCCGAGCTAGAGCCGGACTATTTCGGCTTCACGCTTTCGACGCCGACGCACTAAGGGTACTAGCGGTAAGCGACCAGCACCGCGCCGGCCGCGATCAAGGCGATGCCGAGCCAGTTGGGCGCGCTCAAACGCTCGCCGAGAAAAATCACGCCGAACAGCGCAACCAGCACCACCGACAACTTGTCGATGGGCGCGACTTTGGCCGCCTCGCCCACTTTAAGCGCGCGGAAATAGCAGACCCAGGACGCGCCGGTCCCCAATCCCGACAACAGCAGAAAGAGATAGCTGCGCGCGGATACCGAACCCGGCGCCTGAAACTGCCCGGTGGCAGCCAGGATGAAGCCGAGTGTGACAAGGACGACGATGGTGCGAATAAACGTCGCGAAATCGGAGTTGATGTTCTCGACGCCGATCTTGGCAAAAATCGCCGTCAGCGCCGCAAAAACCGCGGCAAGCACCGCCCAGAACTGCCAGCTCGATGCCAAATTCATGCGTTCACCGCAGCCTTGCCGTCGTTAAATGGTAACACTATTCCGCGAGATAACCCGGGAACGCGCCCGCTTTTGCTCACCCGGCGTTAAGCGCGGTGTGGAGAGATGTGGAGAACGCGCCGTGCGCTGGTACCGCGCCGGGGCTGCCGGGAGCATTCCCGGTTCCCACAGAACAAAAATTTGGAATATGATCGCGCATGGGGGAATCGGCCGGAGCTGACGATGGAATTTGACCCAGTCTTCCTAGCCCGCCTGCAGTTCGCCTTCACCGTCACATTCCACATCATTTTTCCAAGCTTCACGATCGGACTGTCGGCCTATATCGCCACGCTCGGCGTCTTGTGGGTGCGCACCGGCGCAGATCGCTATCACAATCTGATGCGCTTCTGGACGCGGATCCTGGCCGTCTCCTTCGCCATGGGCGTCGTTTCCGGCATCGTGCTATCTTACGAGTTCGGCACCAATTGGAGCCGCTTTTCGCTGACCGTCGGCAACGTTGTCGGGCCGCTCATCGGCTATGAGGTTCTCTCGGCTTTCTTCCTGGAAGCGACATTCCTCGGCGTGCTGCTGTTCGGCTTCAATCGCGTTCCACCCTGGCTCTATGTGTTGTCGGGCGCTTTCGTCGCCTTCGGCACCGCCATGTCTGCATTCTGGATTCTGTCGGCCAATAGCTGGATGCAGACACCGGCCGGCTATGAACTGAAGAACGGCATCGCCTATCCGACCGATTGGCTCGCCGCCATCTTCAATCCAAGCTTTCCCTACCGCTTCGCCCATATGCTCAACGCAGCCTATCTCACCACCGGTTTCGTCGTGCTGGCGGTGGGCGCGCGTTTTTTGGTCGCCGGTCGTCACCTCCAGGAAGGCCGAACGATGCTGCGCATGGCGATCGGGCTGACCGCGGTCCTGGCGCCGCTGCAGCTCATCATCGGCGACCAGCACGGCCTCAATACGCTGCAACACCAGCCGATCAAAATAGCGGCGATGGAGGCGCACTGGGACGGATCGAAGCCCGGCGATTTCGAGATCTTCGCCTGGCCCGACGAGAAAGCGGAAACCAACCGCTTTTCCATTTCGATCCCCAACGGCGCCTCGCTCATTCTCACGCATCGTCTGAACGGCCTGTTCCCGGGGCTCAAGAGCGTGCCGCCGGCCGACCGGCCGCCGGTAGCGGTCGTGTTCTTCGCCTTCCGCATCATGGTCGGGCTCGGCCTGTTGATGATCGCGGCTTCTCTCTTCGGTGCGTTCCTGTGGTGGCGCGGCACGTTGTTCGAGACGCGCTGGTATCTGCAAATCATGGCGCATAGCTGGTGGGTCGGGTTTGTCGCGGTGATTGCCGGCTGGATCACCACCGAAAGCGGACGCCAACCGTGGATCGTCGAGAAGATCCTGCGGACGGCTGACGCGAACTCACCGGTCATCGGCGAGAGTATTTTTGTGACGCTGATCCTGTTCGTGCTCGCTTACGGCGTCGTGTTCTCGTTCGGCATCTACTACATCAACCGCCTGATCAACCGCGGACCGGAAAACCCGCCGCAGACACGGCGGCCACTGGTTGGCGCGCCCATCACCGCTGCCCACGGCAGCGGTGAAACGATGCGCGGCTGAGCGCGGAGGATTGCATCATGGAATGGTATCTTCCTGTGATCTGGGCTGCGCTGATCGGCACCGCCGTCGCCATGTACGTCATTCTCGACGGCTTCGATCTCGGCATCGGCATCCTGTTTCCTTTCGCCGGCAACGAACGCGAGCGCGACCAGATGATGCGCTCGGTGGCGCCGTTCTGGGACGGCAACGAGACATGGCTCGTTCTCGGCGGCGGCGGATTATGGGTGGCGTTTCCGCAAGCCTATACCGTGATCATGCCGGCGCTGTATCTGCCCGTGATCGTCATGCTGTTGGCGCTGGTGTTTCGCGGCGTGGCGTTTGAATTCCGCACCGTTTCAATCAGCAAGGGTTGGCTCAATTTCGCGTTCGCGGCCGGCTCGACGCTTGCCGCCTTCGCGCAAGGCATCATTCTCGGCGGCCTCATTCAGGGCATTCCTGTCGCCAACGGCGCCTATGCCGGCGGCCCGCTCGATTGGGCGACACCCTTCTCGTTACTCTGCGGAGTGTCGATGATCGCGGGCTACGGATTGCTCGGCGCCACCTGGCTGACGCTGAAGACGGAAGGCGCCATCGCCCGCCGCGCGCGCGGACAGGCAAAAATTTTTCTACTGGCCGTGCTCGGCTTCATGGCGGCGGTCAGCCTGTGGACGCCGCTGGTCGAGCCTCGCATCGCCGAGCGGTGGTTCTCCACGCCCAATATCTTCTATTTGTGGCCGGTGCCGCTGGTGACCGCGCTGGTCGCATTCCTGCTGTGGCGCTGGCTCGATAAGGGCCGCGAAGTCCCGCCCTTTCTCGCAACGATCGCGCTCTTCCTGCTCGGCTATTTGGGGCTGGTGATTTCCAACTTTCCCTATCTGGTGCCGCCGTCACTCACGATCTGGGACACCGCGGCGGCGCCGGCGAGCCAGATCTTCATGCTGCTCGGCACATTGGTGCTGTTGCCGATGATCCTCGGCTACATCGCGTTCGTGTACTGGCTGTTCCGCGGCAAGGTGCGCGAGGGCGAGAGTTATCACCATTAAGCGCTGCTGCTATTGCTATTGCTGCTGCTGCTGCCGTGGCTGCGGCCGCACCACCGCCCAGCCGAGACGGATGAGCGGCAGAAAGCCCTGCACCGCACGCGCAAATGAACGCGGCACTTCGGATACCAGATCAGGAAACTGCGCCTTCAGCGTTGCCGGCGGCGCTGTCGATCGTTCTCCGACTGGCCAGACCAGAAGGCCGCCGTGCTCGCGCATGTCGGCGACGGTCGCCCAAGGGCTGCGCTGAGGCGCCCAATCGAAATAGACATGCGGCCGGCTCCGGCTCCCAAGCGCTACCAGCGGCGCAATGCGTGCATCGCCGGTGACGTATTCCAGCGGCTTGCCGGTGCGGCGTTGATAGTTGTCGGCAAAGAAGGCGCCTTCTTTGTTGGCGGGCTGCGCGATTTGCAGATCGGTGCCCGCAACCCACGGCAACACAGCCAACCCGACCACGACCATGATTGGCGGCGCAACCAGAAGTCCAAGCCAGGCCGACGACACCAAACGTTCGCGATAAAGCAGCACTTGGTCGCCAGCCAGCACCACCACGGCGAGCCCCGAGAGCACGACCAGCGGCGCCACTTGACCGAACGGCCCGAGCCGCTTGGTCACGACAACAAATGCAATTGCGACGAGTGCCGGCACAAGTGCAAACACATAGACAAAGACGCGGGCAAGCATCTCAGTCGGATTGCGGTCGATTTCCGGGGCGCGTTCGCGCGGGCGGCGCGGCCAGCCGCTGCCAAGCGCGATCAACAGCAGCAGACCGAGATGCGTGAGCAGCAGCAGCAGCAGCAACCGCAAAGCCGGCGACAGCGCGCCGTTAGCCGCCGCGGTGTCCTCAAAGCCCCCGAGAACGAGCCCACGTTCGCTCCACAGCCAGGCGGCATGCGGAAAAATAACGATGGCGAGCGGTAAAAGCGCGACCCAAGGCTCGGGCGCCCTGAGCGCCTGACGGCCGCGGGCGCTCGTCAGCGTAAACACCGCCATCAATGCAACCAGGATGATCCCGACATAGCTCGCCAGCAGCAGCAGACCGAGGACGAGCGCCAGCAAGAACCAGTAACCGCGCCGGCTCTCGCCGACGGCGCGCCAGTAGTACATCAAGGCCAAAGACCACAATGGCGCCGCCATCACCGCTTCGCCGAAGGCGGGCGTCGGCACCGCAAACGCGGCCACGCCGACCATAAGCAGAACGCTGAGCACCGCGTGGCGGGTGCCGACGATCGCGCGCGCGAGCGTGAACACCGCCCAATAGGTGACGACGATGCAGGCTTGCGCCAGCAGATAAAATCCGAAGGCGCCGGCGATGCGATAGGCGAGTTCGCCCATCCAGAACGCCAGCGGCGGACCGAGATAGCTGCCGAGCACGAATTCGTGACCGATGGCGAGCAGAAGCGGCGCTTCACCGGGCGGCGCGCTGTAGAAAAGCGCGGGGATGACCGTCCACAGAAAGGCCTGCGTCAGCGCCACGGTCCAGAACACCACCGCCGGGCGCCCGCGCAAGAATTCGATAATCAGGGAGACGTAATGCATCGGCCCGGACGGGTTGCTTGATCCCTCCCCTGAAAGGGAGCGGGATGAAGAGCAGAGGCAGGAATAAAGAACGCCGGCTAAAGAGGCAACAACGCTCCAATCGCTTCGTCGGAAGCACCGCCGCCCAATTCCGCCAGCCTTTCCGCCACCGGTGCAAAGGATTTGCGGTGGTGGACGGTAGGGCCGAGTTTCGCCAGCGCCGCGAAATGCTCGGGCACGCTGTAGCCCATGTGGCGCTCGAAGCCGTAGCCGGGGTGTACCAGACCGAGACGCCTCATCAGCCGATCGCGCGTGACCTTGGCGACGATCGAGGCGGCCGCGATCGAGGCCACCAGCGCGTCACCCGAGACCACCGCCGTGCACTCGCAACCGCAATCGATGCGGATATTGCCGTCCACGAACACCAGCTTGGGCGCAACAGGCAACGCCTTGACCGCGCGGGTGAGCGCCCACAGCGAGGCACGCAGGATGTTGTCGCGGTCGATGCGTGCGGTCGAGCCGAACGCGACCGCCACCTGTGCCGTCTGGCAAATCTTCTCGCAGAGCTTTTCACGCGCAACGGCGTCGAGCTTTTTGGAGTCGTTGAGGCCGCGCGGAATGCGCGTCGGATCGAGGATCACCGCGGCGGCCACCACGGGACCGGCGAGCGGTCCCCTGCCCGCTTCGTCGCAGCCGGCGATCGGCCAGATGCCCTTGCCGCGCGCGTAGCCCTCGCGCCGGAAGCTGGGCTTGAGCGCAGGCTCCTTGAGCGGCAGACGCTGCGCGGCCTTGCCTGATTTTGCGAGCTTTGCTTTTTTGGCCATGAGCCACGATGCGGGCGCTGCCATCGGAAAGTCAATTGCGCGGATGTGGCTTGTGAAAAACCGGGATTGGCGCGCGCAAAACTTTGTGCGCGGTGTCGCGTTTCACCCGAGAATGCGGCGGACGAAAGGCTGAGGCATGATTCCGATCTGGCTGCACACACTGGCAATCGTCGCATTGCTTGCCGGCGCAGCGAGCGCGCTCATCCTGCTCATCGACGTGCGCCGCCATCCGCAGCACATGGGAATCATGGATGTCGTGTGGCCGATCACAGGCCTCTATGCCGGCCCGCTGGCGCTTTGGGGTTATTACGCATTCGGCCGCGCGGCGGGGCACGGCGGCCATGGGCAAGGAAAGCCGTTCTTCGCGGCGGTCGGAATCGGCGCCACCCATTGCGGCGCCGGCTGTACGCTCGGCGATATCTTAGCGGAATGGCTGTGCTTTGCGGCGCCGACGATCGTCGTCTGGTTTGGTTGGCATTCGATCTTTGCGGAGAAGATGTTCGCGATCTGGGTGGTCGATTTCATCTTCGCTTTCGCGTTCGGCATCGTCTTTCAGTATTTCGCCATCGCGCCAATGCGCGGTCTCGGCTTGCGCGACGGCATCGTGGCCGCCTTGAAAGCCGACACGCTGTCGCTGACCGCCTGGCAGGTCGGCATGTACGGCTTCATGGCGCCGGCGCAGTTTTTCTATTTCAAACCGTTGCTTGGAAAATTGCTGGAGGTGAACACGGTCGAATTCTGGTTCATCATGCAGATCGCCATGATCGCGGGCTTCGTCACCAGCTATCCGGTGAACTGGTGGCTGATCCGCGCTGGCATCAAGGAGAAAATGTGAACGTCTAGTCCGGCAGCATCAGCTGCCCGTCCTCGCTGAGCGGCCAGTGTGGATTATGCGCGACCTCCCAGAGGTGCCCGTCCGGATCGGTGAAATAGCCGTTATAGCCACCCCAGAAGGTCTCTTGCGGCGGCTTCTGTACTTTGGCCCCGGCGCTGCGGGCACGGGCGATAACGGCATCGACTTCCTCTTGCGAGCGGCAATTCCACGCCAGCGCCACGCCGCGAAAAGATGATACGTCACCCGCATCGGCATTTGCATCCTTGGCGAGTTCGTCCGCAGGCCACACCGCGAAGGCCATCGCGCCGGCCTTGAAAAAGCCGACGCCACCGGCGCCCTTGGCCTTGCGGACAAATCCGAGGGATTCATAGAAGGTAACGCTGCGCTCGAGATCGGAGACGCCGAGCGTCAGCAGCGACAAGATCGCTTCTGGCGTGCTCATTGCTCGAAAAGACTCAATTGCGCGCTGTTTTTCTTCGGTTTCTTGAAATGCGCGGTGGTGAGCTGCGCGCGTCTCTCATTCATCCCCAGTCGCTCGCACGCCATCTCAAACCTGCGGCCGATCATCCAGGCATAAGGGCCCCTGCCCTTCTGCCGCTCGAACCATTTTGAATCGTAATCCTTGCCGCCGCGCATTTCGCGAATGAGCTTGAACACATGTTCCTCGCGGTGCGGGAAATTCTCCTGCAGCCATTCGCGAAACAGGTCGCGGATCTCGAGCGGCAGCCGCAACATCACGTAGCCCGCCTCGCGCACGCCGGCGGCGTGGGCCGCATCGAGAATGCGCTCGATCTCCATGTCATTGAGCGCGGGGATCACCGGCGCCACCATCACGGCCGCCGGTACGCCAGCCGCACTCAACTGGCGCAGCGCTTCCAGCCGCCGCATCGGCGTCGCGGCGCGCGGCTCCATCTTGCGCGCGAGTTCGCTATCCATCGTCGTCACCGACAGCGCGACCTTCACCAGATTGCGTGTCGCCATGCGCGCGAGAATGTCGAGATCGCGAAGTACCAGCGCCGACTTGGTGACGATGCCGACCGGATGGCCGGCGCGGTCGAGCACTTCGAGGATGCGGCGCATCACCTGATATTTGCGCTCGATCGGCTGGTAGGGGTCGGTATTGGTGCCGATCGCGATCACCCGCGGCTGGTAGTTCGCCGCGGAGAGCTCACGTTCAAGGAGGTCGGCTGCCTCCGGCTTGACGAGAAGCTTGGATTCGAAATCGAGGCCCGGCGACAGGCCGAGATAGGCGTGCGTCGGCCGCGCGAAGCAGTAGATGCAGCCGTGCTCGCAGCCACGATAGGGATTGATCGAGCGGTCGAAGCCGATGTCGGGGCTGTCGTTGCGGGCGATGATCTTGCGCGTTGCATCGATCGTCACCTGCGTCTTGAACGGCGGCAATTCGTCGAGCGACTGCCAGCCGTCGTCGAAGGCAATGCGCGCCAGCGGCTCGTAGCGGCCCGACGCATTGCTCTGCGCGCCGCGCCCGCGCCGCCGCTCGTGGTCGACGACCACGCCGAGCAGCTGGCTGACGCCGTCATAGGCGTCCGCCGGCGAGGAGGGCAGCTCATGCGCGCGGTCAGCAAAAGTGGGCACCGGTTTTGCGTCAGACCGCGCGCCACTTAAAGCGGGCACGCCGTCCGGGCGACTGACCGGTTCCCACTCAGCCTGACGGCGTGCCGCCGGCGGACGCTTGGGGGCTGTGTTTGAACGAGCCGATATCCGTGTCATGGCGGCAACCTAGGCGGCAATTGTGAACATAACAAGAACATTTGTAAGGCCCACAATTTCGGCATTTCCGGGTCTTGATCTCGTGGCCGTGGAATGTGACGCCACAGCATATGGGGAACCTTGTTTGTCAGCGCATGCTTCCATGCTGAGCGTCATCGTCGCAACCCGCGAATCGGAGCGCACCTTGGTGCCGACGCTGGCGGCGCTGGTACCCGGCGCCACCGCAGGACTTTTGGCTGAAGTGGTCGTCACCGACGCAGGCTCCACAGATGAGACCGCGAAAGTCGCCGACTATGCCGGCTGCCGCTTTATCGCCTCGCAGGAGCCGCTGGGCGCGCGGCTGAAGTCGGCGGCGCTGAGCACGCGAACGCCGTGGCTGATGTTCCTGCGTCCCGGCTGCGTGCCGGAACCGGGCTGGATCGCGGCGGTCGAGCGCTTCATTCAGGCCAACGACATGAGCGGCAAGGACAAGGCAGCCGTCTTTCGCCCCAAGAGCAGCGCCGACCTCATGCGGCCAGGCTTGGCGGAATTGCTCACCTTGCTGCGGGGGGTACTGGGCGGCGGCGCAGGCCCCGACGAGGGCCTGCTGATCGCGCGGCGCTTGTACGAGGCGCTCGGCGGCCATGAGGGAGATGCGGAGGCGGAAACAGCCCTTCTGCGCAAGCTCGGCCGCCGGCGCATCGCGATGTTGGCGAGCGCCGCGGCGCCGCCGCGATAAACCCCACACTCCGCTCATTCCCGTATCCGGGTCCGGCCTTCGGCCGGTTCGGGGTACCGAGACGCGCGGAATCTAGTTACTTGACTTAGTCAACTAATTGCCCGAGCCTCGCGTCATGGGTCGCATCGTGGGTCACGTCATGGGTGCCGGGCAAGCCAAGGAACGCATCGCGGCGGTGCGCCGCTTCAACCGCTTCTACACGCGGCAGATCGGCGTGCTGCGCAAGGATTATCTCGGCAGCCCGTACACGCTCGGCGAGATGCGCGTGCTCTATGAGCTGTCGCAGGGCGAGACAAAGACCGCGAGCGAGATCGGCCACGCACTCGATCTCGACGCCGGCTACCTCTCGCGCGTGTTGCGCAATTTCGAGAAACGCGGGCTGATCCGCCGCAAGACCTCGCGCACCGACGCGCGCCAAAGCGACATCTCGCTGACGTCGCGCGGCGCCAAGGTCTTCGCGCCGTTCGAAAAGCGCTCGCAGGATTTCGTCGCGACCATGCTCGGCACGATCGAGCCTAACGAGCAGGCGCGGCTGGTCGGCGCCATGCACGCGATCGAGACGCTGCTGGGCGAGCCGCACGAGGAAAACGAGAAGCGCAGCTACACTTTGCGCGAACCGCGGCACGGCGATTTCGGCTGGATCGTCTCCAGCCACGGCGAGCTCTATGCCAGGGAGTACGGCTGGACCGACAAGTTCGAGGGCCTGTGCGCGCAGATCGTCGCCGACTTCATCAACAATTTCGACGAAAAGCGCGAACGCTGCTGGATCGCCGAGATGAACGGCGAGACTGTCGGCTGCATCATGCTGGCGAAGGATTCAGCGCAAGTCGCGCGCATCCGGCTGTTGCTGATCGATCCGAAGGCGCGCGGGATCGGGCTCGGTCATCGTCTGGTCGACGAATGCGTACGGTTCGCGCGCCAGGCCGGCTACAAGCGCGTGACGCTATGGACCCACGAAGTGCTCACGGCCGCCCGCCGCATCTATGAGAAGGCGGGCTTTACGCTCACGGCCAGCGAGAACAAGCACAGCTGGGGCAAGGACGTGGTGGCGGAATATTGGGATCTGGATTTGTGAAGCGCCCTCTCCCCCGCTTGCGGGGAGAAGCAAGATCAAGCCGTCGCGCCTGCGAGCGCGCCAGCAAAAGTGGGCACCGGTTTTGCGTCCGGCGCGCTCGCTTCTATTCATTGGCACGCAATCCGGGCGGCTAACCGGTTCCCACTTAGCCTGATTGCGTGCGTGCCTTCGCCCGCCGCAAATGCTCGTCGAGCCGCGGCATGATCTCCACGAAATTGCAGGGCCGGTAACGGTAGTCGAGCTGGAAGCGCAGGATCTCGTCCCAGGCGTCCTTGCAGGCGCCGGGCGAGCCGGGCAGGCAGAAGACATAAGTTGCGTTGGCAACGCCTGCGGTGGCGCGGGTCTGGATCGCCGAGGTGCCGATCTTCCTCTCACTCACCAAAAAGAACATGGTGGCGAAGCCATCCATTCTTTTTTCGAACAGGGGCTCGACCGCTTCCGGCGTCACGTCGCGGCCGGTGAAGCCCGTGCCGCCGGTGGTAATCACCACGTCGATGAATTTATCCTCGATCCAGTCCTTCACGCGGCGGCGGATCGTCTCGATGTCGTCCTGCACGATCCCGCGCTCCGCCAGCACGTGGCCGGCCGCCTTGATGCGTTCGATCAGGGTCGCGCCCGATTTGTCGTCGGCAAGCTCGCGCGTGTCCGACACGGTGAGCACCGCGATCTTCAGCGGCACGAATTGTCTGCTTTCGTCGATGCCGGCCATCGCAAGCGGGTCCCTAAAGCTGCGCCGCCGCGAACGTATCGCAAGAAGAGACCTTGCCGTCCTTCAGCCCGATCGAGAACCAGCGCTGGCGTTGCGCGGAGGAGCCGTGCGTGAAGGCGTCGGGTACGACGTAGCCTTGCGCTTGTTTTTGCAGCCGGTCGTCGCCGATCGCGGCGGCGGTCTGCAGCGCCGCCTCGACGTCGCCCGGCTCGATCGATTTCCATTTCTGGTTGGAATGGTTCGCCCACACGCCGGCCAGGCAGTCGGCCTGCAACTCGACGCGCACCTGCAGGCGGTTGGCGGCCGCCTTGCTGCCGGAGGCCTGTTGCGCACGCTGCACCTTGGGCAGCACGCCGAGCAGGTCCTGCACGTGATGGCCGACCTCATGCGCGATCACATAAGCTTCGGCAAACGCGCAAGCCTTGCCCTGGCAACCGTGAAAGCGTTGTTCGATCTCGCGGAAGAACGACGTGTCGAGATAAATGCGCCGGTCGCGCGGGCAGTAGAATGGACCCATCGTGGCTTGCGCGAAACCGCAGCCGCCCTGCTCGCCGCCGCGGTATAATCGGATGGGCGCGGGACTGTAGCTGCGGCCGCTGGCACGGAAAATCTCGCCCCAGACGTCTTCGGTGTTGCCGAGAACCGCTGCGACGAACTGGCCGGTCTGGTCCTTGGGCGCGCCGGTCTGCCGGCTCTGCGGATTGGCCGGCTGCTGGTATTGCGATCCGCCGCCGCCCTGGATGATCTCGGCGCCGCCGATGAGAATGCTGGGATCGATGCCGAGCGCCCAGCCGATCAGGCCGAGCACGATGACCGTGCCGATGCCGAGGCCGCCGCGACCGACCGGGATACCCATACCGCGGCGGCCGAAGCCGCCACCCATGCCGCCGCCCAAACCGCCGCTGCTCTCACGATCGTCTTCGATGTTGTCGCTGCGGCGAAAGTCATCCCAACGCATCTGCAATACCCTCCGACGGATGTTTGAGCGATCATTGCCAAGGCCAGCGGCCTGTGTCCATCGTTCTTCGAATTGCCGCCGATAAGCCGCTGAAACTCATGCGCTCTTAGGCATATTTTGCCTAGCAAAAAGGACCCGTCGCTAACTCGTTTTTTACCTTGGCCGAGCATGATGCAGGCCTGTCGGTTGTAGGTCCCGCGTCGCCGGCCGCGTCACCTGAGTCAGAGTTCTGAGTCATGGTTGTGTCGCGTCGCGGGGCGCCCTCACGGGCGCCCCGTGGAGTTTCAGAACTCCACCCCATCGCACCGCATTCTGGTCGGCGAATGCGCCGCCGAGATGGCAAAGCTGCCGGCCGCTTCGGTCGATCTGGTCTTCGCCGACCCGCCCTACAATCTCCAGCTCGCCAACGATTTGAAGCGTCCGGACAATTCACGCGTCGACGCCGTCGACGACGACTGGGACAAGTTTTCGAGCTTCGCCGCCTATGACGAATTTACGAAAACCTGGCTCGCCGCCGCCAAGCGCGTCTTGAAGCCCGCCGGCACCATCTGGGTGATCGGCTCTTATCATAACATCTTCCGCGTCGGCACGATCATGCAGGACCTCGGCTTCTGGATCCTCAACGATGTGATCTGGCGCAAATCGAATCCGATGCCGAATTTCCGCGGCCGGCGCTTCACCAATGCGCACGAGACGCTGATCTGGGCGTCGCGCGATCCACAGGCCAAAGGATACACCTTCAACTACGAGACGCTGAAAGCCGGCAACGAGGACATCCAGGTCCGCTCCGACTGGACGCTGCCGCTGTGCACCGGCGAGGAGCGGCTGAAGGGCCGCGACGGAAAGAAGCTGCATCCGACGCAGAAACCGGAAGCGCTGCTGGCGCGCGTCATCCTGTCGAGCTCGCGGCCCGACGATCTCGTCCTCGACCCGTTCAACGGCACCGGTACCACCGGCGCGGTCGCCAAGCATCTTGGCCGCCGCTACATCGGCATCGAGCGTGACCCGGCTTACGCGAAAGCCGCCGAGAAACGCATCGCGGCGGTGAAGCCGCTGGAAGCACCGGCGCTCGCGCCCTTCGTCACCGCGCGCGAAGCGCCGCGCGTGCCGTTCTCGGCGCTGATCGAGCGCGGACTTGTGTCGCCCGGCGCCAAGCTGGTCGACGCCAAGAAACGGCACAAGGCTCTGGTGCGCGCCGACGGCGCAGTGTCGTTCGAAGGCGCGGTCGGCTCGATCCACAAGATCGGCGCGCTGGTGCAGGGCCTCGACGCCTGCAACGGCTGGACCTTCTGGCACGTGGAAACGCCGAAAGGTCTCACGCTCATCGACGAGTTCCGCGCGCAGGTGCGCGCCGAGATGGCGGACGCGGCTGACTAGGCTTGGCGTTCGGTCCAAGGCGCTTCAAAGTGCGTTTTCGAGTTGCGCCGTGCGAAACGTCCGCCTTGTCCCCGACAGCCGACACACGCGAGCGCGGCTGTCCGCTTTACCCCCTGTAAGCGGATGTCGATCCCGTCGAACAAGACGTCGGCTAAGGGCCGATTTTGTTGAAAAACTCTCCAGTTGCGACGCAGGATGTTCGCTGATTCAGTCGCTGCATTAGGCAGGACTAAAGATCATGATGGGACACCGGCAAGTTGAACAGGCTGCGTTATTCTATGAGTTCTCGCTTGAGCGGCACGTTCCGCCAGATCACCTTTTGAGGTCGATCGACAGGTTCGTCGAGCTTGGCGAGCTAAGACGAGAGCTGACGCCGTTCTACAGCAGCACCGGACGGCCCTCGATTGATCCGGAGCTGATGATCCGCATGCTGATTATCGGCTACGGCTTCGGCATTCGCTCGGAGCGGCGTCTTTGCGAAGAGGTCCACCTTAATCTTGCTTATCGATGGTTCTGCCGGCTGGGTCTTAATGGCCCGGTACCGGACCACTCAACCTTCTCCAAGAACCGGCACGGTCGCTTCCGCCAGAGCGATCTTTTGCGGCGTGTGTTTGAGACAGTGCTGCAACGCTGTCTCAGGGAGGGCCTGGTTGGTGGTGAAGCCTTTGCCGTCGATGCCAGCTTGATCAGGGCGGATGCCAACCGCCAGAAAGGCATCGAAGGCGACAAGGGCCTGCCACCGGACGCCAGCGGACGGGCGGTCGAGGAATATCTGACCGTGCTGGACGATGCGGCGTTCGGAGCAGCGACCGAGGTCACGCCCAAGTTCATCTCGCCGTCCGATCCAGCGGCGCGCTGGACCGGAGCGCACGGCGGGCAAGCGTTCTTCGGTTACTCGACCAATTACCTGATCGATGTCGAGAACGCGGTCATCGTCGATGTCGAGGCCACCACGGCAATCCGCCAGGCCGAGGTGCTTGCCGCCAAGCGCATGATCGAGCGCTCGATGCAGCGCTTCGATCTCTATCCGGCCAAAGTTATGGGTGACAGCGCCTATGGCTCAGCCGAGATACTCGGCTGGTTGGTCTATAAGCATGGTATCGAGCCGCATGTAACAGTGTTCGACAAGTCAGCGCGCAAAGACGGCACGTTCTCGCGCGAGGACTTCACTTACGATCATGCCGGTGACGTCTACTACTGCCCTGGCGGCAAGATGCTCACCACGACCGGCTCGCTGCTTGACGGAACGACATTGCGTTACCGCGCCAGCAAGCACGATTGCCAAGCATGTCGCCTAAAGCCCCGATGCTGTCCAACGGAGCCGGCTCGATACGTGCCGCGATCGATTCACGAGGGCGCTCGCGACATGGCCCGCCACATCGCACGATCCTGGGAAGGCCGCGTATCCCGGCGCCTACGCAAGAAAGTTGAGATGCTGTTCGCGCATCTCAAGCGCATCCTTAAGCTCGATCGGCTTAGACTGCGTGGGCCGAATGGGGCGCGTGATGAGTTCCTCCTCGCAGCCACCGCCCAGAACCTCAGGAAGCTGGCGAAGCTGATACCGGTGCCAAGCTTCCAGCCGGCGTGAAGACAAGCTCGATCAGCAGGCCGCTCCCCGTCGTCAGTTCAGCCAGAGCGACTCCGATTTACTGATGAGTTTTTCAACGGAATCGGCCAAAAGGAAACGCTACACGGGTAAAAGCGCGCGCCATTACTGTGCCGAGTTGAATTTATAAACCAGCTCGCTGCGAACCGTCTGCACGTAGGGGCGGATCGACACGAAAGCAATGGGCGCCCCCCCGCCGATGGCGTTGTCCGGAAGCGTTTCGCTGTCGTAGGACGCGTAGCGGTACTCTGTTTTGATAAACCATCCCTCGCCGAACCACGGCAGTTTCCTTTCGACACCGCCGCCAAGAAACCAGCCGCTATACGTGTGCGATGGCACCGTGCTGAGCGTGTTGCCGGCGCCTGAGAAATTTACAATCATGTCAGCCGACGAGAAATGCGCCTGGGTGTAGCCGCCGTTGACATAGGACAACAGCTCCGGCGTGATCAGCCAGCCGATCCGGGCGCCGACCGCCCAGGCCCAGTTTTCCGTCATCGTGCCGACGGTGAAGGGGCCCTGGTTCTGGATGGTTCCCTTGATGCTGGCGAAATCGTAGTCGCCGAGCACGCCGGCGACGATGTTGCCGGTCAACTGATAATCGTAGCCAGCGCCGGCGGTGCCGAGCCAACCGCGGCCGCCCTGCGTCTGGGTGAAGGGAAGAAATGTGCCTCCTCCGGGCAGCGTCCAAACCGTATCGGCATTGTACATGCCGTAGCCGACGCCGCCGTTGACGTAAAACCCGGTCCAGCCATGTTGCGGTGGTGCTGGCGGGGGCGCGCTGTAGGTGCTGCCGGCTCCACCCGGGTTGAATTTATAAACCAGCTCGCTGCGAACAGTCTGCACATACGGGCGGATCGACACAAAAGCGATAGGAGTCCCACCAGCGCTGTCCGGAAGGTTGTGGCTTCCATAATACGCATAACGATACTCGGTTCGGGCAAACCATCCGTTTCCAAACCACGGCAGTTTCGTTTCAACGCCGCTGCCAAGAAACCAGCCGCCATATGTTTGCGATGGCACCGTGCTAAAAGCAGCGCCAGAGCCGCCTGCGTTTCTAATCATATTAACTGACGAGAAATGCGCCTGCGTGTAGCCGCCGGTGAAATAGGTCATGAACTTGCGGCGTGATGAGCCATCCCAGCCTGCCGCCGACCGCCCAAGCCCAATTTTCCGTCATCGTGCCGACGGTGAAGGGATGATTCTGGATGGTCCCCTTGATGCTGGCGAAATCGTAATCGCCGAGCACGCCGGCTACAATTTTGTCGGTCAACTGGTAGTCGTAACCGATGCCAACGGTGCCGAACCACCCGCGGCCGCCCTGCGTCTGGGTGAAAGGAAGAAAGGTGGCTCCTCCGGGCAGTGTCCAAACCGTATCGGCATTGTACATGCCGTAGCCGACGCCGCCGTTGACGTAAAACCCGGTCCAACTGAATTGCGGCGGTGGCGGCGGTGCAAGCGGCGGTGCTTTGACGGGCAGATCGGCCGCGTTGGCAAATTGAACAAAAGCGAAACCGAAAAGGCCGGCAATTGCCGGAATTGAAAGGCAACGCATTTGGCTTCGCTCTCGTCCCCTAAATCCGCGCTTTTGAAAGTTTATACGGTCCAATAAGCGGTAGCGCACTCTAAGATGACAGTTGCGAAGAATATTTCATGAGTTGTGGTAGGCTTGGCACACCAATGTAACCGAATGAAGTGTCAGAGGAAACCGGTTTCTGGTCACTATCGGGCATTTCGCGACACCCGGCCCATGTCCGCTTCATCCCCGAAAGCCGACTTTCGCAGGCGGCTCGTGAGCGGTGGTTTTCGATGGCGCGTTTGTGCGCCCGAGTCCTAGACTTCGGCTCCTATCGCCTCGGCGAGAAGCTCAAGCGCCCGCCGCGCGAAGGCGTTCATGTTCGCCTGCCGGTCGGCGCTGCCGGTTTCAAGCGTGATCGCCTGCTCGACCTGCGGCCCAACCACCGCGATGCAGCTATGGCCGGCGGCGTCGCCATAGCGATTGCCGGTCGGCCCAGTCGCACCGGTCTCGCCGATTGCCCAAGTCGCTTGATGATTCTCGCGTATGCGGCGCGCAAACATTAGCGCGTACGCTTTGGTCGAAGGACGCAAACCCTGCATGTCGGCATCACCAATGCCAAGCAGGGCTGCGCGCGATGTGCGCGTATAGACGACCGCGCCTCCGAGAAAGTAAGCGGACGCGCCCGGTACCGCGAGCAGCGTCGCGGCGATCAGGCCGCCGGTCGAGGATTCGGCAACGACAACCGTTTCTTTGCGCGCGATCAGGCGCGCGGCGATTTTTCCAGCCAGCGGCAGCATGGATTTCATAGGTCGCCGCGCCCGAGTTGGCAGAGCACGCGGAACACGCCGACGTCTGTTCCCGAAAATTTCCTGGCAAGACTGGCGCCGATCGCCTCGGCATCGGCGTGGTGCAGCGTGTCGATCATCAGGCAGCCGGCGATCTTCTTGTCGCCGCCGCGCAATTGCTCTTCCATTGACACCGGCGCGCCTGCCGGATCGAGCGCGATCCAGATTTCAGCATTCGCTACCCTCGCCGGATCAGCCATCAACGCATCGATCTCGGCGGCGAGCGCTGCCTCAACCGGCGCGGCGTTGAAACGCACCGTCACGACGTAGGCGCCGCGAAAGGCACCGCGCCGCAGCACGCGCCGGCAAACGGTGCGGTTCATGTTGATAAAAATGTCCGACATGACCCGCCGCGTCATCGGCGTCGGATTGTCGAGCCGCTCCAGGTAGGACTTCGACGTCAGCACCGCCGGCGTCTCGGTCAGGTAGAAATTGAAATAGCCGTTCGAGCCGGAAATCGCCGTGTGCCGCCGGCCGAACAGAAAACCTGGCACCGCGAGCCGTTCCAGCAAATGCTCGCCTTGAAACCAGGTCTCGAACTCGGCCTCGTGACCGGCGCGGCAGTCGTTCCAGATCGCTAGGACGCCCGTAATCGCTCATATCGCTCACGCTTTATCCACGATCGACATTGGCGCTGCGCGCAGGCACACCGAACTCGCGCCGGCAGACTTCCGCCAGCACCTTTATGCCCTCGCGGATTTCGTCGTGCGTGGGGCTGGCAAAGCACAGCCGCATGCGGTTCCTGCTGTAAGTCTTGTCGATCGACCACTCCGGGCCCGGATTGATCTGCACGCCAGCGGCGAGTGCCGCCTCGCGCAGCTTCATGGTGTCGACATTGTCGGGCAGCTTGACCCAGAGAAAAATTCCGCCCGGCGGAGTGTCGAACTCGGCGGCGGTGCCGAACTGCTCGTTGAGCGCCGCCACCAGCGTGTCGAGCTTGGCTTTGAAGGCCTTGCGTAATTTTGGAACATGCGCGGCGAAATGCGCCTCGCAATAGTCCGCCAGCATCATCTGTTCGAGCCCGCCCGTGCCGGCGTCGGACTTCAGCGGTAGCAGCCGCGAGATCACCGCCCAGGGCGCGACCAGAAAGCCGACCCGCAAGGCCGGCGCGATCGTCTTCGAGAACGAGCCGATGTGGATGACGTTCTGCGACCGGCTCATCGCATAAAGCGCCGGCGGCCTCTCGCCGGTCCAGGTCAGGTCCGCGTAGCAGTCGTCCTCGAATATCGGCACGCCGTAGCGCTCGGCGAGTTCGAGCAGCTTTTTGCGGCGGTTCTCGTCGAGAACGGTGGCCGTCGGGTTCTGCACCGTCGGAATGGTATAGATGAATTTCGGCCGGACGTTCTTGCTCTTGAGATCGCCGAGAGCCGTCTCCAGCGCGTCCATGCGCATGCCGCCCTGGTCGAGCGGGATGCCGACGACATTGATGCCGCGCCGGGCATAGCGATTGAGCGTGCCCTCGTAGCAGTCGCGCTCGCAGATGATGGTGTCGCCGCGCTCGGTCAGCGCCGCATTGACGAGATCGAGACCCTGCAATGAGCCCGAGGTGATCATGATGTCGTCGGCGCTGCACGCGATACCGGCGTCGCGCTTGAGCTTCTTGACCAGAAATTCGCGCAGCGGCTTGTAGCCCTGCGGCCCCATCAGCAGGCGATAATCCGCCAGCCTGCGCCCATCGCGCATGAGCGCTGCGTCCACCGCGGCCTTCAGGTCGTCGATCGCAATCCGCTCCGGGTCGTTGTTGCCGAAGGTGAAGTTGTATTTGGCCCAGCCGGTCCAGCGCGCGGCCGGCGCCGGCGTATCTTTCGCAAGCAGCGGCGTGAAATCGAATGCCATGACGCCTCCTCCGTAGCGCTACTTCGCCGCTACCACTTCGCGCAGCCAGGAAACGGCTTCGAGTGCGGCACCGAGTGCCGCGGCTTCGGTTGCGTAAACATCCGCCGAATAAAATCCGACCGGAAACCAGCCGCGGCCGTCTTCGCTGTCGCGGCGATATTCTTCGAATCGAAACGACCCGTCCGGCCGCACAAAAATATCCACGCAGCGGCTACCGGAATCGGTTTCGATCGAACGGCGCACTTTATTTTTTGCACCGGTATTCATTCGTTCCTGCCGAAGCTATTGACCGTCATTTCGCCGCCACCATCATGATCTCGACCTTGTAATCGGGCGCGGCAAGCTTGGCCTCGACACAGGCGCGCACGGGCGTGTTGCCGGGCGACACCCAGGCATCCCACACCGCGTTCATCTCGGCGAAATTCGTCATGTCGGTGATCCAGATATTGGCGCGCAAAACCTTCGTTTTGTCGGAGCCGGCCTGCGCCAGATAATTGTCGATTGTTGAGAGGATTTCCTTGGTCTGCTCGGTGACGCTTTTGCCCTTGTTGGCCTGCGCGACGATGCCGGCGAGATAGACGGTGTCGCCGTGCACGACGATCTGGCTCATGCGCGAGCCGACTTCCTTGCGTTCGATGCTCATGGTGTTCCTCTTATTGCGCTTCTTGACGTTCCACTTTTCGTTTCCGGTTCAAGGCCATGCGATAGCACTTTTCGCATGACGCTGGGCAAGGCTTCGCCCGGCAGATCGGCACGCTTGACCCAGCGCGCACCTTTCGGAGCGTGTGTCGCCTTGGGCGCGCGCGCCGCATACACCGTCAATTCGAGCGGGAAATGTGTGAAGACGTGGCGCACGACGCCGGGAAGCTTGCGCCATTTCAACTTGCCGAGGCGCGGCGCGTGGCGCAACGCATCACTCACATCGAAATCATGCGCCCAGGCGCTGCCCGGCACTTCCGTCATGGCGGCGAGGAGACCCTTGTCCGGGCGCTTTTGCAGCAGGACGCGGCCGTCGGCGCGCAGAACGACAAAGGCCGCGCCGCGCCGCAATTTGCCTTCGCGCTTGCGCGCCTTGCGCGGAAACGTCTCCGGGTCGCCACGCCTATGCGCGAGACACGCATCGGTCCACGGACAGAGCGCGCAGGCCGGCCGTTTCGGGGAGCAGATAGTGGCGCCGAGATCCATCAAAGCTTGCGCGAAGTCGCCGGAGCGCCGCGGCGGCAATAACGACGTCGCCAGCAACTTGATCTCCGGCTTGGCCGCCGGCATGTCCTGTTCCACCGCGAACAGCCGCGTCACCACCCGCTCGACATTGCCGTCGACCGGCACTGCCGGTGCATCGAAGGCGATCGCCGCGACAGCCGCCGCCGTGTAGTCGCCGATGCCGGGCAATGCGCGCAAGGCGTCCATGTCCGCCGGAAAAATTCCGCCATGGCGTTCGACCACCGCGCGGGCGCAAGCATGCAGGTTGCGCGCGCGCGCGTAATAACCGAGCCCGGCCCAGGCCCGCAGCACGTCGTCGAGCTTCGCCGCGGCCAGCGCCTCGACTGCCGGCCAGCGCTGAACGAAGCGGGCGAAATAGGGTGCCACCGCCTTCACCGTGGTCTGCTGCAACATGATCTCCGACAACCAGACCCGGTAAGGTTCGGTCCGCTCGCCTTTGCGCGCACGCCACGGCAGCACGCGGGCGTAGCGGTCGTACCAGGCGAGCAATTCGGCCGACCCAGGCGCGGCGGCTTTCTTTCGCGACGGCAAGCGGACTGCTACGGTCATGACCATCGACGATGGCACGGGACACGACGTTCGATGAAGCCTTCGCGCAGTTTTCCCCGGCCGCTTTCGCAGTTCGCCAGCGCGACCTTAAGCGATGCCTTCAAGCGCCAGGGCTTTGCATCGACCGAGATCATTGCGCGCTGGGCCGAGATTGCCGGCCCCGAGATCGCCGCCCATTCCGAGCCCGCCAAGATCAACTGGCCGCGCACCAAGGACGGCGACCAGGCGCCGCCGGAACCGGCGACCCTGGTTCTGCGGGTGGAAGGCCCGGCGGCGATCGAGATCCAGCATTTGTCGGGCGTGATCCTGGAACGGGTCAACCGCTTCTTCGGCTGGCAGGCGATCGGCCGCATCGCCTTGCGGCAGGCACCCTTGCGCCGCCGGGAGCATTCGCAAACCCCTCCCCCCGATCCAGCCGCGGCAGAGCGTATCGCCGCCAGCCTGCCGGAGGTCGAGGACGGCGCTTTACGGGCGGCGCTTGCCCGGCTGGGAGCGGCCGTCAAGCGAAAGTGAGGCGGATTGCGGCCCGCCATTGCCACATTCATGATATCCAGCTAGGTGAGCCGTCCGCGGGGCGTTTTTTTGAGTTGAGGAGGTGCCTTTGCCGATCGATCGCCGTCAGTTTTGCCAGGGCGCCGCGACCCTTGCGCTTGCCACCGTCATTGGCACCTCGGTGCTGCCGACTTTGCCCGCGCGGGCCGAGGATGACGTGCCCGAAGTGGAACTTATGAAGCCGCAGGCCCTGACCGACATGGTCATCGGCAGCGAGAAGGCCTCGGTCACCGTCGTCGAGTACGCCTCGATGACCTGCCCGCATTGCGCACATTTTGACGAGACCACCTTCCCCGAGTTCAAGAAGAAGTACGTCGACACGGGCAAGGTGAAGTACATCCTGCGCGAATTCCCGCTCGACCCGCTGGCCGCCGCCGCTTTCATGCTGGCGCGCTGTGCCGGGGAGACGGATACGACCCGGTATTACGCCATGGTCGATACCCTGTTCCGCCAGCAACTGACCTGGGCGGTGGCGAAACCGCTGCCGCCGCTGCTTGCCATCGCCAAGCAGGCCGGCTTCACCAAGGAAAAATTCGACGCTTGTCTGGCGAATCAGAAGCTGCTCGACGACATCCAGAAGGTGCGCCAGCAGGCCATTGACACCTACAAAGTGAAGTCGACGCCGACCTTTTTCATCAACGGAACCCGCCATGTGGGGGCTCTGACGATCGAAGAAATGAGCAAGGCCATCGACCCCTATCTCAAGGCGGGATAAGGGATTTTTGGCTTTTGGAGCGCCGGTTCCGGCCGCGTTGGCCGCAGACCGTCGCCGAAAGGTCTGGAAAACCACAAACTTCCGGCCGTTCGGCAGTTGCCCAAGACCGCGCGGCAATTCATTCTCCAAGCCATCCGGAACCCAACTCTGTCCGGGCCAGGCGCCGGAGCGGATTGACAACTCTCAATGGACAAGACAATGGAAGTGTACGCGTTTCCCCTTCGCGCGCGAAATGCTAGTGGCGCCAACGGGAAAGCGATGAGGCCACACATATGAAGCTCACCCGGCTGCGCCTGCTTGGCTTCAAGTCGTTCGTCGAGCCGACCGATTTTCTGATCGAACCGGGCCTGACCGGCGTGGTCGGTCCGAACGGTTGCGGCAAGTCGAACCTGGTCGAAGCGCTGCGCTGGGTGATGGGCGAATCCTCGCACAAATCCATGCGCGCCTCCGCCATGGAGGATGTCATCTTCTCCGGTTCCAACACCCGCCCGGCGCGCAACAATGCCGAAGTGGCGATCCTGATCGACAACGCCGACCGCTCGGCGCCGTCAGCCTTCAACGACCAGGAGACGCTCGACATCGCGCGCCGCATCGAGCGCGAAGCGGGTTCCGCCTACCGCATCAACGGCCGCGAGGTGCGCGCCCGCGACGTGCAGATCCTGTTCGCCGACGCCTCCACCGGCGCGCGTTCACCGGCGCTGGTGCATCAAGGCCGCATCGGCGAGATCATCCAGGCCAAACCCGAGCAGCGCCGCCGCGTGCTGGAAGAAGCCGCCGGCATTTCCGGCCTGCATGCGCGCCGCCACGAGGCCGAACTGCGTCTGAAGGCGGCGGAATCCAACCTGCTGCGCGTCGAAGACGTGATCGGCCAGCTCGCCGCCCAGATGGACGGCTTGAAAAAGCAGGCCAAACAGGCGATCCGCTACCGCACCGTCTCCGGGCAGGTGCGCAAGGCGGAAGCCACCCTCTTCCATTTGCGCTGGACGGCAGCCACCGGTGAGGTTGCCGACGCCGAACGCGCCAAGGATATCGGCGTGCGCGAGGTTGCAGACCGCACGGCAGCGCAGGCGCAAGCGGCTACGCGTCAGGCCACCGCGCAGGCGGCGCTCCCCGACCTACGCGAGGCGGAAGGGCGCGCGGGTGCCGCCCTGCACCGGCTGAACGTCGCCCTGCAGGAGCTTGAACGCGAAGAGCAGCGCGCCAAGGACCGCGTCGCCGAACTCGATCTGCGCTTGAAGCAATTCGCGGCCGACGGCGAGCGCGAGCAGCGCCTTGCCGCCGATGCGGACGCCGCCCTTGAGCGGCTTGGCGCCGAAGAAGAACAAATTCGCACCGAAGCGCGTGAAAGCGCCGGGCGCCGCAGCGGCGTCGATGCGCGGCTCGCCGAGGCGGAGGCTGAGTTGTCGGCCGCGGAAAAGATCTTCTCCGACCTCACCACCGCGCTCGCCGACCTCACCGCCAAGCGCAACCATTTGGACAGTACCATGCGCGGACACGGCGAGCGCGCGACCCGCCTTGCCGCCGAAATTGCCGACATTGAGCGTGAGCTCGATAGTCTGCAGGCAACCGACGGACCCAATGTCGCCGCACTCGCTGCCGCGGTCGAAGACGTGCAGGCCGCCGTTTCCGCTGCCGAAGCTGCCGCCCTCGAAGCGGAAGCCGCCCATGGCACCACGCGTGTCACACTTGAAGCTTCCCGCATTCCGCTCGCCGAAGCCGAGCGCCGCGTGCAGCGGCTGGAGACGGAAGCCAAGACGCTGTCCAAGGTGCTGGCGGTCGAGACCAAGAATCTGTGGCCACCGGTGATGGACAATGTCACGGTCGAGAAAGGCTACGAGAAGGCGCTCGGCGCCGCTCTTGGCGACGATCTCGATGCGCCTGTCGATCCGTCCGCGCCGATGCGCTGGATTGGCTCGGCCATCGATCCCGCCGATCCGTCGCTGCCGGAAAGCATCGAGAAGCTGGCCGACAAGGTGCAGGCCCCGGCCGAGCTTGCCCGTCGGTTGTCCCAGATCGGTGTCGTCGACCGAGACACCGGTAATCGGCTCGCCGGCTCGCTCAAGCCCGGCCAGCGCCTGGTCTCGCCTGAAGGCGATCTCTGGCGCTGGGACGGTTTTGCCGCCGCCGCGCACGCGCCGACCGGCGCCGCCCGCCGGCTCGCCGAGCGCGCCCGCTTCGCCGACATCGAGGGTGAATTGCAGATCGCCCGTACCGAAGCCGAACAGGCCCGCGGCATTGTCGAAGCGGCGGAAGCCGCGTTGCAGGCAGCGGCCGCAGCCGAAACACAAGCACGCAATGCCGCGCGCGATCGCCAACGCGAAGCCAATGCCGCCCGCGACCGGCACGACGCGGCCGAGCGCGAAGTCAACCGCCATGCCGCCCGCCTCTCGGCGCTGACGGAAGGCCGTGTTCGTCTTACCGCCAGCCGCGACGAAGCTGAGGCTGGCAAAGCACAGGCCGAAAGCGCGCTCGCCGAACTTGCTTCGGTCGCCGGGCTGGAAGCCGAACTCAATACGGTACGCGACGACATCGCCGGCAAACGCGCCAAAGTCGCCGAAGCGCGCGCCGAGCAGCAGGCGATCCTGCGCGAAGCCGAACTCGCCGACCGCAGGCTGACCCAGCTCGGCTCGGACAAAGCCGGCTGGAGCACGCGGCTCGAAGGCGCGCGCACCCAGATTGCCACGCTGGAAAGCCGCATTGCGGAAGCCACGCGCGACCGCGCCGAGCTCGAGAACGCCCCGCAGATATTCGCCGACAAGCGCTCTGGGCTGATGAGCGAAATCCAGACGGCGGAAGCCGAACGCCGCGCCTGCGCCGACCGTTTGCAGGAAGCGGAAAATGCATTGGCCGAAGCCGACCGCGACGCACGCACAGCGCTCGAAGCGGCAAGCGCGGCACGCGAGGAACTCGCCCGCGCGGAAGAACGCTTCGAAGCCGCCAAGCGCCGGCTCGACGACATCGGCCGCGAAATCCGCGACATGCTGGAGATCGAGCCGGCCGCCACCGCCGAGCTTGCTGAACTCAAGGACGGCGAAGCGCTGCCCGATCTCACCGCGATCGAAGAACGGCTGGAGCGCCTGCGTCGCGAGCGCGAGCGTCTCGGCGCCGTCAATCTGCGCGCCGAAGAGGAATTGCGCGAGGTCGAGACCCAGCACACCTCGCTGACCGGCGAGCGCGACGATCTGGTGGCCGCGATCTCCAAGCTGCGCCAGGGCATCCAGAGCCTCAACCGCGAGGCGCGCGAACGGCTATTGTCGTCGTTCGAACAGGTCA
>CAWIXF010000018.1:0-20108 GCA_963840065.1 uncultured Alphaproteobacteria bacterium
TTCAATAGCTTGAACGGAAACTCATCGGGTCCCTATTCCACCAAAGTCGAAACCCGGCGCCGTTCGGCCTCGCTTAACGGCGCGGGTTCGGCTTGCGCGAGCTTGCGCCGGCGCATGGCGGCGATGAGGCCGGCCGCGCCGGCGACCAGCACGAGCGGCGGCAGGCCCCAGAGCAGCAGGGTATGCAGTTCGAAGCGCGGCTTGAGCAGAATAAATTCGCCGTAGCGGTCGACCAGAAAATCGAGCACCTGCCGGTCGGAGTCGCCCGCTTTGAGGCGGTCACGGACCAATACGCGCAAATCGTGCGCTAACGCGGCGTTCGAATTGTCGATATCTTGGTTCTGACAAACCATGCAGCGCAGTTCTTGCGACAACCGCCGCGCGCGCGCCTCCAACGCCGGATCTTTCAACATTTCGTCGGGGGTGACGGGGTGCGCGGCCGGCGCAAAAGCAGCGCGGCCAGCACGATTAAAAAAGCGATAACGGCGCATGACCCCTACTCCGCCGCCTGCAGCGCGGGTTTCGCAGCCGGCTGCGGCGCGCCGACGCGCAGGCGCCGGTCGGACAGCGATAGCCCGCCGCCCAGCATCATCACCACGGCGCCGATCCAGATCAGCAACACCATCGGCTTGTAATAGAGCCTAACGGCAACCGTGCCGTCTGCTTTGGTCTCGCCCAGTGACAGGTAGAGTTGGCCGAGGCCGCTCATCATCAGCGCCGCCTCGTTCTTGTCCATGCCGCGCGCGGAAAAGCGCCGCTTGGACGGCGACATGGTGCCGATTACGGTGCCGCCTGCGCGCACCGTGAACAGCGCCGCTTGTTCCGAGTAGTTCGGGCCCGGCCGCTCGACCAGTCTGTCGAAGGTGAGGTCGTAGCCGGAGAGCGACACGCCCTGCCCCGGCTTCACCGCGACGATGTGCTCGGTGCCCCATGTTCCCGCACAGACGATGCCCAGGAGCGTCAGCGCAATGCCGAAATGCGCAACGCCAGTGCCCCAGATCGAGCGCGGCAGGCCGAAGGCGCGCGCGCGTACGGTCGCGAACGGCGCACGGAACAATCCGGTGCGCTCGGCGAGATCGATCAGCGCGCCGGTCATGACATAGAACGCCAGGCCGACGCCGAACGGCGCCAGCGCCGAATTGCCACCTTCGATCGCGAACGTTACGCCGATCGCAACAAGTGCGACGCCGAACGCCGCCATCAATCGCTGCGCCGCGCCCAGTAGATCGCCGCGCTTCCAGGCGAGCAGCGGCCCAACGGCATGGCAACCATCAGCGCCAGAAACAACGGACCGAAAGTGAGATTAAAAAACGGCCCGCCGACCGTGATCTTGGCACCGGTCAGTGCTTCAAGCGCCAAGGGATAAAGCGTGCCGATGAGCACGGTCAGGCACGCGGTGGTGAGAAAGAGATTGTTGAACACCAACGCGCCCTCGCGCGAGATCGGCGCGAACAGCCCGCCCTGCTTGAGCATGGAAGCGCGCGCGGCGAATAGTGTGAGGCCGCCGCCGATGAATATCATCAGAATGGCAAGGATGAAGACGCCGCGGCGCGGATCGCTGGCGAAGGAATGCACCGAGGTGAGCACGCCCGAGCGCACCAGGAAGGTGCCGATCAGCGACAGCGAGAAGGTGAGAATGGCGAGCAGGATGGTCCAGACCAGCGCGTTGCGCTTTTCCATCACCACCGCCGAATGCAGCAACGCCGTGCCGGCAAGCCACGGCATCAAGGAGGCATTCTCCACCGGGTCCCAGAACCAGAAGCCGCCCCAGCCGAGCGTGTAATAGGCCCAGTACGACCCCATGGCGATGCCCAGCGTCAGAAACATCCAGGCCATCAACGTCCAGGGCCGCACCCAACGCGCCCAGGCGGCATCGATACGGCCTTCGATCAGCGCGGCGATCGCAAAGGAAAAGGCGATGGAGAAGCCGACATAGCCGAGGTAAAGCAGCGGCGGATGAATGGCGAGGCCGGGGTCTTGCAAAATCGGATTGAGGTCGCGGCCTTCGAACGGCGCCGGATGCAGGCGCACGAACGGGTTCGAGGTCAGCAGAATAAAGAGATAGAAGGCGCAGGCGATCCACGACTGCACCGCCAGCACATTGGCCTTCAATGTCGCCGGCAGATTGAAGCCGAACCCCGCCACCAGCGCACCGAACAACGAGAGAATGAGGACCCACAACAACATGGAGCCCTCGTGGTTCCCCCATACGCTCGTCATCTTGTAGATGAGCGGCATCTGCGAGTGCGAGTTCTCAAAGACCGTGCGCACCGAAAAATCGGACGTGACGTAACAGGCCGTCAGCGCAGCAAAAGACAGCGCGACGAAAAAGAACTGCGCGAGCGCGGTGGAATTGCCGAGGCTCATCAGCGTGACGTCGCGCCGCTGCGCGCCGATCAGCGGCACGACCGCCTGCATCAGTCCAAGCGCCAGCGCCAGGACCAGCGCGTAATGGCCGAGTTCGGGGATCATTTCTTCGCCATCCCGGCACCGCCGTCCACGCTGCCTTCCTGCCAACGGCCGGATTTCTTCAGCGCGTCGACCACTTCCTTCGGCATGTAGCGCTCGTCGTGCTTGGCGAGCACGGTGTCGGCGGCTACGTATCCGCCGGGCTCGAGCTTGCCTTCGGCGACGACACCCTGCCCTTCGCGAAACAGATCCGGCACGATGCCCTGATACCGTACCGGAAGTCCTTGTTGCCGTCAGTCACCTCGAACTTGACGCGCAAGTCGGCGCCGCGTTCGACGCTGCCGGGCTTGACCAGTCCGCCGATGCGAATGCGCGTGCCGGGCGCGATGTGCTTTTCAGCGACTTCGGTCGGCGATTGGAAAAAGACGATCGAGCCGCTCATGGCATTGAGGACCAGCCCGACCGCGACCGCCAGCACGGCGCCGCTGCCGCCGATCAAAACAAGCCGTCGCTGCTTGCGCGTCATGCTTTGTCCTTGCGCATGATCGTGTCCGAAAACCGGTTCGCCAAAATCACGTGCCTAACTTTCCAACCCGAGGCTCTTTATAGTGTCCTCGATCTGCCGCAGCTTGTCCGGTTCGCTCGCCAGCGCCTTGCGCGCATCGCCGGCCGCCGCGTGGGCCTTGTCGCGCTCGTTGAGCACCATATAGGCGCGCAGCAGGCGCTGCCAACCGTCGATATCGCCGCCATTTTGTTTCAGCCGGTCGGCGAGCCGCGCCACCATGCCGCGGATCATCGAATTGCGGTCCTGCTCGTTCATCTGCGCAGCGGCTTTGACATCGGCGGCGCTCGGTCCGGCATTGCCGGCGATCGGCGGCGTCGATGCCGGCGGCGTTGACGCAACAGGCGGAACTTCGGCGCCGATGCGCGACAATGCCTCGCGCACGGTCGCAACCCACGACGCATTGGCCGGCGCGTCTTTCAGCATGCTGCGCCACACGTCCGCTGCCTTGTGGCGGTCGCCATCCTGCTCGGCGGCGAGGCCGACAAAGAATTTCGCCTTCATCTCGTTGGAGTTGAGCGCGAGCGCGCGCGTAAACGCTTTCTTGGCATCAGCCGTGACGATGCCGTTTGCTTCCGCCGTAATCGCTTCGCCGAGATCGGACTGACGTTCCGCGTTCTCGCCGGCAAGTTCGAGCACCTTGCGGCGCGCTCTCACCGCGTCGGCAAAACGCCCGAGCTGGAGATAGACCGGCGCCAGCACGGCATAGCCGCGCACGTCGTTCGGGTTGCGCGCGAGATGTTGCTCGACCTGCGCCACCAGGCTGGAGATCGACTTGTCATTATGAATGGCGCGCATGCGCGCCTGCAATGGCTCGCCCGGCAACTGTGGCGAGCCGACCATCAAATAAAGCGCTGCCGCGCCGATCGGCACCAGCACCAACCCGGCGACCGCGGTCAGCCGCCGCCGCCACAGCGGCGAACCGACGCCCGACGGCTTCTCCGCCTCGGCCGCGTCAGCGGCGGCAATCAGCCGGCGCGAGACTTCGACCCGCGCCGCTTCCGCCTCCGCCTCGCCGATCAGCCCGGCCTCACGGTCGCGCGCGATTTCATCGAGCTGGTCGCGATAGACGACGACATCGCTGCCGCCGCGTTCAGACGGGCGGCGGCCAAGCGGCCACAGCACGGCGAAAATCGCCGCCGCCGTCATCAGCGCAAATACCAGCCACAGGGTCATGGAACCATTCTACCGGGCCGAAGCGCCCACATATGCGACAGGGGCATACATCAAGGCCAATCATGGCGGCAATGCGCAATATCAAGCCGCCCGTTGGTCTGAAAGGGTGGCCGGCGCTATAATTCCGCGCCTTTCAAGCCAATTTAAGGAAGACCGCCTATGATCATCGCCGTCGTCACATTCCGCCTGCCAAAGCCACTCACGGTCGCCGAGGCGACCGCGATCTTTCAGAGCACGGCGCCGAAATATCAGGGTCTCGCCGGGTTGGTGCGCAAGAATTACCTGCTCAGCGAAGACGGCACCCGCGCCGGCGGTGCCTATCTTTGGGAAACTCGCGCCGACGCCGAGCGGGTCTACAACGCCGATTGGAAAAAAACGGTCGAGGCGAAATACGGTTCACCGCCGGCCATTGAATATTTCGAATCGCCGGTGATGGTCGACAATCGGGACGGCAGCATTAGCGTGGCTGCCTGAGCCAAACTAACCGGCTTGCCGCGAGCGCCGGTCGGCGGCGCCAGCCACGTCGCCCGCCTTGGCGAGCAGGCCCGCATAGTCCTGCCCGAACATCTTGGCGCAGAAACGCACCGAAGCGTCCACCTGGCTCTGGCGGAAGCTGCGATCGGCTTTGCCCGCGTGGCGCAAGCCGTCGAGCAGCGCGCGCGTTGCGCTGTCGAGATATTGCTGGATCGCCGTGAAGGTTCGCTGCGTCATTTCATTGAGCGCGAGCTCGCCGGCGAAAAATCGGCAGTTGCCGACGAATTCGAGCAGCGCCTCTGTTTCGGCGACGTCGTCGGGATCGAGCACGGAATTGGCGCGAATTTCGGAGGATGGCCGCGGCTGCAGCAAACGCCGCACCCGGCCGGGCGTCTGCTCGATTTCGGCGCGCAATAATTCGGCGATCTGCGCGCGCGAAGCGGCCAGCATGCGTCCCCAGGTCGAGTTGATCGGCAAATCGAGCTCGGTACGCAAACCGCGCGCGGTGTCGTGTATCGTCTTGAGCAGCGCCCCCACCGCCACGCCGCGTCCGCTCTGCAGGTCGTTGCGCAATTCGCCGATCATCCGGTCGAGTTCCGCCAACACGATGGTGACCGCCACGCCGTAATGCGTCTCGGCGACGCGTGCGGCGACGTCGCTCGCCGCCGCCGTGATGCCGAAGCGCACGATCTGCCAAGGCGAGACCAGGCGACCCATCACCGTCAGCAACGCATAAAGAAATAGCTCGCTGTTGTTGGCTGAAAGGTTGTCGATCAGTTTCTTGCAGTTATCGAGCTGGCCGTTGGCGAGATGGACGATGCGCAAGGGCAACTGGCCTGCCAAGGTCGCGAGTTGATCGCGGCCGGCCATCACACATTTCAACGTCATGGCATCTTCAGTGGGGCGCGCGGTGCCAATCTGCGCGAGCAAGCGGCGATGGCTTCTTTCGTCGCTCGCCGCGGCGGCGAAGCTTGCCTGCATTGCGGCAGCCGCCTTGTCCTGAAAATCGCGGGTGAGGCGTTCGGCCAAATCGTTGTCGCCGGCGAGAAGCGCGTCGGTCACTTCGTCGGCCAAAGTCTTGGCCTCAACAGGCAACACGTCGCGCCTGATCCAGGTCCACAAGGTCACAAGCGAGGCGCGCGCAATACGGCCGGGATTATTGTGCTCGGCATCGTCGTCGACCATGAACGGCTCGAGCGGCTTGAAGAACAGCCGCGCGCAATGGCCGATGCGCGGGGCGCCGTTGCGTTGCTCGCGCACGATGGCGCGCAACTGATTGAGAACGAGGTCGGTGCCGGCGGCCTCGCCACCGCCTATAAGATTGCGTTCGAACTCGCCGATCAGCAGCGCACGCGCCTGCGGCGAGAGCTCGCTCAGGTATTGCCGCAATCGTTCGATAGTATCGGCGCCCGCCATCTCCGCGTTTTCCGCGTCTTCTTCACGCTGTTTGATAGCGCCGGGGGCGTTAACAACTCATTAAGCATAGGAGCCAGCCGCTCCGCTTGGACGACCGGGCCTGCTAGCTCAGGCGCGCCCAGGTCCCGTCCGGATTGCGGCAGGCCGTGCCGCGCGCGGTTTGCGGGCGGCTGTCGATGTAAATGGTGTGCGTATAGGAGCGGCAGCGCTTCCCTTGCGCCTCGTAATAGGGTCCCGGCACCACCGTGCCGTGCCGGCCCGAATCCGGATTGCTCCAGGACACCGGCGCGCCGGGTGAACCGTTATCGAGCGCGCTGATCTGGGCTTGGTAAGCGCGCTGGCGGTCCTCATCGTCCATCGCCGCACCGATGCGGTTGCCGATCAGCGCGCCGAGCCCGGCGCCGGCCGCCGCTCCCGCGACATGGCCGCCAACACTACCGCCGAACTGCGTGTCGGCCTGCGTGCCGACCGGCAAACCGGCCTGCGTGTCGGCCTGGGTGCCGGCCTGCGAGCCGACCTGCGAGCCAGCCGCCGCGCCGGCGCCACCGAGCAGCATGCCGGTGTTCTCGTGTGGGCCGCGCCCGCTTTCCAAATCGCCGGCGCAAGCGGCAAGCGCCAATGCGACAGCAGAAACGGCGGCGATTTTGACTGCGGACATTGTTCCCCCGGAAGTCGACAGACAATAATAGACAATCGACCTATCGAAAGGGGAGGAATGGGGCGAAAGTCCGGCGCAAAAAGCTGCATTGACCTTTCTTATGCCGCTGGCAACACCAGTTCGGCACGCAAGCCGCCGATCGGCGCGCTGCCGAGATTGAGTTCGCCGCCATAAAGGCGCGCAAGCTCGAGCACGATCGACAGACCGAGGCCCGAGCCCGGCTTGCTTTCGTCGAGCCGGCCGCCGCGCTTGCCCGCCTGTTCGCGCTCGGCCGCCGACAACCCGCGGCCGTCGTCGTCGACCATGATGCGTACTATGTCTGCCTCGGGGCGGTGCTCGCGCGCGACTTCGATCGACACGCGCGTGGCCGCCCATTTGCAGGCATTGTCCACCAGATTGCCGACCATTTCTTCGAGATCCGGCCTTTCGCCACGAAAGCGCGCTTGCTTGTCGGCGTGCACCGCGATGGCGATTTTTCGGTCGCGGTGAATCTTCTCCATGGTGCGCGCAAGCGCGCTCACCACCGGCTCGACCTCGCTCACCGAACCGACCACCGTCTGCCGGGCGGCAATGCGCGCGCGCTCGAGATGGCGCGCGATCTGGTCGCGCATGATCTCGGCCTGCTCGAGCACTTTGGCGGCGAAGGGATCGCGTTTATGCGCGGTCGCCTCGTTGACCACGACCGACAGCGGAGTCTTCAGCGCATGCGCGAGATTGCCGACATGGGTGCGCGCGCGCTCGACGATTTCCTTATTGGCTTCGATCAGCGCGTTGGTCTCGCGCGCGAGCGGCGCGATCTCGTCGGGAAAGCGGCCCGCGAGTTGCTCGGCCTTGCCGGCGCGAATGGCGGCAAGGCCGTCGGTGATGCGCTTGAGCGGCGCAAGGCCGAAGCGCACCTGGAACATGGTAGTCAGCAACAGCACCGCGGCCAGCAGCGAAAAGGTGATGGCCAAGGTCTGGTCGAAGGCGCGCGTCTCCTGCGTGATCTCGGCGGAGTTGCCGGCGACCGAAACGAGAAAATGCCCGTCTGCGCCGAGATCGATGGTGCGCTCGAGCAGCCGCAAGTGCTGACCCTGGGGGCCGTCCACATAGCCCTCGCGCGTACCGTCGGCGTCGCTCGTCATGCTCTCAAGATGCGGCAGCCCGCGGTCCCAGAGCGACCGCGACGAGCGCACATCGTGCGTCCCCGGATCAAGCCGCGCTACCTGCCAGTACCAGCCCGACAGCGGCAATTCGAACAACGGTTCGCCGAGCGATTGCGGAAATTTCGCGCTCGCCGCCTCCTCGGGCGCGGCAAGATCGGCTACCAAGGTACGCAGATAGACGCCGAGGCGGCGATCGAAAGCGCGCTCGACGCTGTGGCGGTTGAGCGACGACAAGATAATGGAGGTAACGAGCAGGATGATCACCGCCCAGGCGGTGGCGGAGAGAAACAGACGCAGCGCGAGCGAATTGGCGCGCATTAGGGGTCTTTACGTTTGCGCATGAACTTTTCCGAAAACCGGTTCTCCCATTTCGGGATCATGCACGTTAGCGCGGTTCGGGCGCCGACAGCAGATAGCCGAGGCCGCGCACGGTCTGGATGATCTCGACGCCGAGCTTCTTGCGGATGCGGCCGATGAACACTTCGATGGTGTTAGAGTCGCGGTCGAAGTCCTGGTCGTAAAGGTGCTCGACCAGTTCGGTGCGCGAGACCACGCGCCCGCTATGATGCATGAGGTAGGCCAGCAGCCGGTATTCGTGGCTGGTCAGTTTCATCGCGTTGCCGTTGACCGAGACGCGGCCGGTGCGGGTGTCGAGCCGCACCGGGCCGCAGCTAAGTTCGCTCTTGGCGTGCCCGGCGGAGCGGCGCAGCAGCGCGCGCACGCGCGCGAGCACCTCCTCCAGGTGGAACGGCTTGGCGACGTAATCGTCGGCGCCGGCATCGAAGCCTTGCACCTTGTCGCTCCAGCGGTCGCGCGCCGTCAGCATCAACACCGGCATGGCGCGGCCGGCCCGCCGCCAGGCCTCCAGCACCGATATGCCATCCATTTTCGGCAGTCCGATGTCGAGAATGACGGCGTCGTAGGGTTCCTGCTCGCCGAGGTAATGGCCTTCCTCGCCGTCGAAGGCGCGGTCGACGACATAGCCCGCGCCGGCGAGCGCTGCGGCAAGCTGGCGGTTGAGATCGGGGTCGTCCTCGACGACGAGAAGGCGCAAAGGCTGTTTCTCTCAAGCCATCGGCGGATGGTCCGATGGTTTCGGACTTGCCGGGCGGGCGGTTCCTCCTCCGACAATACGGCAAATCGAAGGGGGAAGCCCAAGCCTAGCGGATTCTAATAAGCCTGCCGTTTTCGGCGTCAACGGCGGCGCGTTTGACCTTGCCTTTGTGGCCGAGCAGCGTGAGCTCGTAGGCAAGGCCTTCGCCTTGCCGGCACAGCCGCGCCCGCAGCAACTCGCTGCGGCGGTAGTGTGCCTTGGCCGCCTTGACCGCCTGGGCAAGCGAAACCGCCCGGTGGCTGGCGACCGCGGCACGCTGTTCGGCCTTGCTCAGGCAAGCGTGATGCGGGGGATCGGCGGCCTGCGCCGCTCCGGCGGCAAGACCGGGCAGAAGGCCGATCAGCAGAATGGCTGTGAGTCGGGGGAGGACCGGCATGGAGGGGAGATAGCGCATGAGCCCGAAAAGTGGGGACCGATTTTCGGTCAAGATCATGCGTCAACGTAAGAGCGCGCCGGTGAACGTCAAGTGAATGCGCCGAGGACGCTAACTTTCAAATCCTTCGAACGACGCGAAATCCTCGAGCGGCGCGCGCCATCGATTGATCGGCGCGCTCTCATCGGCATAAAGGGAAGCAACGGCTTCGAAGACGTCCATGGTCTGCACTCCGCAAGCGTTGCGCGAATTGTGGTGGCGCGGAAGCCCCGAGAGCTCCGAGCGTCTGGTGGGTTCCATCACATCGATCGACCGTTACGCTCGGTGGTATTGGTTACGACTTCATTGAAGTCGTTGATCTTTTTGGCTTCGTTCTGCCAAATTTCGAAGGCCTTGTCTGAATTCACCTCCACGAATGCTACAAACCGCCGGATGGCTGACTTGCGACGCGCGAGCGCCCGCCGCTCATAGCGATCAATCAGCGACATTTCTCTGATCAAACCCGAAGAGTTGGATACGGAGCTTTCGCCGTTTGAATTTCTGTACGCCTCAGCTGAGGGCCGATGGTCGCGCAGCTTCTGGAGAAGCTCGTATCTGATTTTGCGGATACGCCGTAGATTGACCTGACCGGGCTTTTTTAGACCAAGCGTTGTGAGAAAATGGTCTTGGAAAGGAGCTTGGTTATGCCGAAAAAGAGGTTCAGCGCGGAGCAGATTGTGACACTGCTTCGTCAGATTGAAGTTTCGATGGCGCAGGGAAACGCGACACCGGTGGCCTGCCGGGATGCGGGGATATCGATGCAGAGTTATTATCGCTGGCGCAAGGAATACGGCGGCCTTGAAATCGATCAGGCGAAGCGGATGAAGGACCTTGAACGCGAGAATGTCCGCCTGAAGCGTCTTGTTGCCGATCTGTCGCTTGAGAAGCAAGTGCTCAAGGACGTTGCCTCGGGAAACTTGTAAGCCCCGAACGGCGCCGGCAGGCGGTTGAACGCATTCGGGGGAAGTATGGTCTCTCGGAGCGTCATGCCTGCCGGATTGTGGGTCAGCCGCGCGGAACGCAGCGTTACACCACCATTGTCCGTGCTGATGAAGACGCGCTGACGCAGGCCATTATTGCGTTGGCATCGCAGTACGGCCGATACGGCTATCGTCGGATCAAGTCATTGCTGGGCGAAGCCGGGTGGAAGGTAGGCTGCGATCGGGTACAGCGGATCTGGCGTCGCGAGGGGCTCAAAGTACCCAAGAAACAAAGGCCACGGGGCAGGCTCTGGCTCAACGATGGATCCTGCATCCGGCTGAGGCCGGAGCGGCGCAATCATGTCTGGTCCTACGACTTTGTGGAGGCGCAGACCCACGATGGCCGCAAGCTGCGGCTAATGACGTTGATTGACGAGCATACCCGCGAATGCCTGGCCATCAGGGTGGCGCGTCGGATCAACAGCTTCGGCGTGCTTGAGACGATGGCCAATGTCATGCTTATGCGCGGTGTGCCTGAGCACATCCGATCCGACAACGGCGCCGAGATGACGGCAAAGGTCGTGCGCAACTGGCTGGCACAGGTTGGAGCCAAAACCCTGTTCATCGAGCCCGGCAGCCCCTGGGAGAATGGCTACTGCGAGTCATTCAACGGGAAACTACGCGATGAGCTGCTGAACGGTGAAATCTTCTACAGCTTGAAAGAAGCACAGGTCGTCATCGAGCAATGGCGAAGGCACTACAACACAATCCGACCGCACTCAGCACTCAACTATCGGCCGCCGGCGCCACAGACATTCGCGCCCGCGGCAGCCCATCTAGATGAGATCATGCCGATGCAGTAATCTCTATCCTGCTGGTTCAAAAAATCCGTCAGGTCACTGTCTTTGCCCCTTAAATCTGAGCCATTTGCCTTGCCCCTTTTTTCAGTACCAGTGATTTGGTGATTCTCTAAGATTGTTTCAGGGACTGGCGGTCGCATGCCGAGGGCGTGGTGCGGCCGGACATGGTTGTACTGGCGCAGCCATTGATTGATGACGGTCTGAGCCTGCCTGGTGGTAGCGAACCATTCGACATTCAGGATCCCCCGGCGCAAGGTGCCATTGAAGCGCTCATTATAGCCGTTCTCCCGTGGCGTCCCTCGCGACAAGATCTGACCTGATTTTGAAGCGGCACAGCAGACGTATCTCCTTATATACCAAGGACCGTACGCCATCCGTGAGTAATTTCTCGCCCCTGTCCGGCATCAGCGCCAGTGAGACAGATTTAGCGGTTTGAGGTGCGGAGGATTTCTGGCTCATCGTAACCTTCAAGGAGTGGAGATGAGACGGAAATCCGTACACCCTGAATCGCCGTCTGAGCGGCTCGTAAAGAATATTCGTCGGGCCACCCGCAAACGCCATTCATCCGAAGAGAAGTAGCCCTCGCGCGCAAGGGCCGCATAGTCGCGCGGCGTCCAGCGCGCCTGGGCGCCACCTTGCAGCGCGATCAGACGCGCGGCGCGCGAGACTTTGCGCTCCGATGCGCCGAGCAGATGGCGAAGGCGTTCGAACATGTCATTTTGACCTTTTTCGTCTTTGTGCTTGTGTCACGGCCGCGCCACGCTTTGCACGTTAACCGCGATGAAGCGCCGTATGCGGCAGGCAACTTTCAAGCGCGCGGACGGGTTGCTATGCTGGTTCTGGTATCGATAGGTCCGGGGTTTCGGAATGTTTTGCGTGCGTCATCCGGTTGCAATCGTCGCGGCGCTGCTGGCTTTTGGCGCCAGCGCATCGGCCGCGGACATCATCAAGGACTGTGCGGATTGCCCGCCTCTGGTCGTCGTGCCGGCCGGCAGTTTCGCCATGGGCTCGTCGGAACAGGAAGCGACGCGCGAAACCATGGCCCAGCCCTACATTGCCGACGAATTGCCGGAGCATAAGGTCACCATCGCCAAGCCCTTCGCGCTCGGCGAGTATCCCGTCACGCGCGGGGAGTTTGCCGTCTTCGTGCGCGAGACCGGCTATAATCCGAAAGGCTGTCTGTTGTACACCAGCGGCAAATGGCTCAACGACCAGAAGCGCAGCTGGAAAAACCCCGGCTACATCCAGACCGACAAACATCCGGTCGTGTGCGTCTCCTTCGGCGAAGTCCAGCTATACCTGCAATGGCTGAGCAAGAAGACCGGCAAGGCGTATCGGCTGCCGAGCGAAGCCGAATGGGAATATGCCGCGCGCGCGGGCACGACGACCACGCGCTTCTGGGGCAACGACCGCAGCCAAACCTGCCAGTACGCCAATGTCGCCGATATTTTCGGCGCCAACCGCCTGAAGTGGAACAAGGCGGACAAGAACCGCGTCTTTCAATGCAACGACCATTGGACCTACAGCTCCCAGGTCGGCTCGTTCAAGCCCAACGCATTCGGCCTCTACGACATGCTCGGCAACGTCTATCAGTGGACGGCCGACTGCGTTCATGAAGGCTATAAGGACGCGCCCACCGACGGCTCGGCCTGGCTCGGCGAAAAGTGCGAAAACCGCGTGCAGCGCGGCGGCTCCTGGAGCAACGGCCCGTGGGCGACGCGCTCGGCCGCCCGCAACGGCAGCCCGTCGAAATTCCGCAACATCGATGTCGGGTTTCGGGTGGCGCGGGCGGTGGAGTAGCGGGCGCGCGTCAGAGATATTTCGCGTCGTCGCCTTGCAATAGATCGCGCAAGGTCGGCACGACCGGAAAGCCGTAGCCGTCACCCGGTTTATCGAGATAGAGCTTGCCCGACTTGTGGTAATTACTGCTGTAAATTTCCGCTCCAATGGCATGCAGAGCCAACACAAGCGCTTGGGTGGAATTAAATCCGCCTATTTCCATTTTGTGTTGCTCGCCCGGCCAGTCGATTTCATAGCGACAAAACCAAGAGCCATTCTGAGATTCCTCCGGCGTAAAAATCCGGATCGGAATTTTGATTTGCTCATTTCCATTCAGCAGCGTGAGCACCCGGGTCGCGATCAACATGGGAGCGCCTCAGTGATATATTGGCGGCACGTACCCGCCGATCAGGCATTGGCTGTAACGGAACTCGGCCTGAGCCCAGCAACTACGGGTGCGCATTGTATTAAAAATAAATATGTCATTGCGGAGTTGCTCTTCACACTCGGCCCGACGTTGCGGCGAGATTCTCGCGGCAATCTGCGTCGCCGGCTTGCTGAATATATGCGGCGTGGCACCTGACATAGTATCTGTGCCCCCCACGCCACCCTCGCTCGTCCACTGCCCGCCCTCTGAGCTGCCCGCTGGCACCAGCGGTTGGACCGGATTATATTTGCGCTCCACACGTTCGAAGAGCTAGTACTGCGGTTCGTTTTCGTGGCCCGGCTTCCAATAGCACCGCCAGTCGGGACTTCCGGTGGGGCGTCCGCGATCCTTAGGTCCATTTAAGCTTTCAGAAGCGCGCAATCGCATACAATATTACCTCGGACGCTTGCGGATGTTGTCGCGCGAATTTTCGTCAATGTCGTAAGCGGGCTGAAAGCATTCAATTATATTGATTGGCTCGCGCCGTGCCGAACTCCTCGGCGGGTGTTTCGAGGTCAATATGATCGCCAAATTTCTGCGCGTTATTTTATTAGCGTTTGCGTTGCTGCCGGCTTCGGCCACCGCGGAGCCGATCAGGCTCAAGCTCGCGTTTTTCAGTTCGGACAGCAATCATCTGTACCTTTCCGCGATCAAGCCGTTCGTCGATGCAATTAATGCCGAGGGCAAGGGCCGCGTTGCGATCGACGTCTATCTCAGCGGCAAACTGGGAAGCGATTTGTCCAAGCAAACCCAGCTGCTGCGCGATGGCGTCGCGGACATTGCCTATATCGTGCAGCCGTACGAGCGCAAAGCCTTTCCGGATAGCCCCGTCATTGAGTTGCCCGGGTTGTATCGCAATGGCCGCGAGGCAACGGAGGTCTTCTCCCGCCTTGTTGCGAACGGCTTGATGCGCGGATTTAAGAATTACTTTGTAATCGGCGCCTTTGCCAGCGATCCGGAGAACATCCATACCCGCCCACCGGTTGCCTCGCTCGCCGGTCTGGAGGGCAAGATCATTCGCGCCAACAACGAAACGGAATACAAGATTATCGAGAAGCTTGGCGCCAAACCCATCTTCATACCCCTTAACGAAACGGCGGAAGCCTTAAGCGCCGGCAAAATGGACGGCGCCATGGTGCCGCCCGTTCCCATGATCGAATTTGGCATCGGCCGGGTCGCCGCCAACCACTACATGCTTCCCACGTCCTGCGTACCGCAGTCGTTGCTCATGACCCGAAAGAGATTCGAAGGTCTGCCCAACGATGTGCAAGTGATTATTCGCAAACACAGCGGAGCCTGGTTCGCAGAAAACTATAATAGAATCAATAAATCGTCGACGGCGCTGATTATAACCGTCCTAAAGTCGGATTCCCATCGGAAGGTCGTGATCCCATCGAAGGCGGACATGAAAGCGGCCGACGCCATTTTTAAATCCATCGTCGGTGCATACGCGGCCGCCAACCCCCACAATGCCGAGCTCGTCAACGCCGCTGAAGCTGTGCTTTCGAAGTTTCGAGCGAACGGTCACGCGGGTAACTGAGGGCATCAATGCCAATTCTGGCGGAAATTTCATTTCGGCGCGCCATTATCCTTATGGTTTTTGCGGTGGCCATCCTTGCGGCTGGCAGCGCGATGACGGTCAAACTGACAACCGACCAACTCATAAGCGACGATACTCGAGGAGATGCCGGCGACTGGGCTCAATTTATTGCGGTGAATATTCCCGATCTCAAGCAAATCGCCGCCGGCGAACTGCCGAATGCGTCGAGCATGGCATTTTTGCAGGCAACACGAAGATATGGACAGGTTTTTCAGTTTGTGATCTTCAACAGGCATGGCTACTCGCAACTCTTGGGTGATCGCGAAAAGATTGGCTTAGTCGGCATGTCTGAATTCAGCGCCGAAGCCGCGCGCGCGATCGCAACCGGACAAACCATCATCGATGTATCAAATGGGAAAACCGCCGGTCTGCCAAAATATTTCGCTCGTGCCTATGTTCCGATCATTACCAATGGTGACCCCATTGCAGTCGTAGCGGCATATGTCGATGAAACGAAAGCGCGCAGCCAACACTATTTGGACATTATGGTCGCGGCGGTCGTGCTCTGCCTGATCACGGCGTTGGCATTCGGCGTACCCGCAATCGGATGGTATCTGCGCACGCAGGAGAAGCAGCAAGCCGACCGACGCATTCAATTCCTGGCTCATCACGACGCACTGACCGGCCTCGCCAATCGCACCCGCCTGATCGAACGGCTGGACAGCGCCCTCGCTATGCTGCCGGCAACCGGCGGCCATGTTGCCGTACACTTCCTTGATATCGATCGATTCAAGGAGGTGAACGACACCCTCGGGCACGCCGCCGGCGACTTTCTGCTCAGTACGCTCGGCCGGCGTTTGAAAGAGCTCTCGCGCATCGAGGACATGGTAGCCCGGCTCGGCGGCGACGAATTTGTGGTGGTTCAAACTGGAGTAGTCGGCAAAGAACAGGCAGAGGATTTCGCGCGGCGAATTGCGTCTGTGTTGAGCGAGCCGATGATTTTCAAGGAGCAAGAAATAAGAGCTAATGTCACGATTGGTGTCGCGATAGCGCCGGCAGACGGTGAGACCGCGGAACTTCTACTCAAGCACGCCGATCTTGCACTCTATAGTGGCAAGGCTGCCGGGCGCAATCGTATATGCTTCTTCATGCTGGAGATGGACAAAGCGCTGCAGGCTCGCGTCGCGCTCGGAAAAGCGATCCGGGACGCGACCCTGAACGATGGGTTCGTTCTCCACTATCAACCTGTCTTTAAGATAGGTACCGCGCGTCTGGTCGGGTTCGAAGCGCTGTTGCGCCTGCCCGCGCCGGACGGCACGCTGATCTCGCCGGCGACAATCATTCCGGCGGCCGAGGAAATGTACCTCATCGACAAGGTCGGCGCCTTGGTGCTGCGCGAAGCGTGCCGCACCGCCGCGGCATGGCCGAAAGAATTGACAATCGCGGTCAACCTGTCGCCTGCCCAATTCGAATCCGAAACCATCGTCGCGGTCGTTACAGACGCGCTGAAAGAGTCGGGGTTGGATGCAAATCGACTCGAGTTGGAGATCACCGAAGTGCTTCTGCTTGGCAATAGCGAAAGCACGATGAAACAGCTGCGCGAACTCAAAGCTCTCGGTGTCTCTATCGTAATGGACGATTTCGGAACCGGCTATTCAAGCCTAAATTACCTTTGGAAATTTCCCTTCGACAAAATAAAGATAGACCGCAGCTTCATGCAGGATTTCGATAAGTCTGGCCGTGACGTTAAGACGGTCGTCAAGAGCATCATTGCGCTCGGTCGGGAACTGCGCATGCAGGTGACCGTCGAGGGCGTAGAGACCTTGAAACAGGCCGATTTTCTAACCGGTGCCGATGCGGACCAAGTGCAGGGGTTCTATTTTGGCCGCCCGGTTCCGGCCTCCGAGCTTGGCGCAACTGTGCTTGCGGACTTCCGCAATTCGCTGCCGACAAACTCGCCGCCCGGTAAGGCAAAACTTCAACTGCAAAAAAACATAGGCTGAAACTGCGACTGCACGCCGTAGCGCGATACTGGATAGTGCGACGATTATGACGTGCGCTCGAAGGGGCCTTTGGCGGGCCTTTTTTTCGGGCTTTGCCCGCTCGATCCGCGATCGCGCCAAGCGCGCTATCATCGTGCACGCGGGTAAGGATTCACGGGGCCAGAGTCTCCGACGCGATCAGCGATCATATGCGCCCACCCTAGAAAACAGGGACCGTACAAACTAAATGACCGTATGCGGGTCCGCCGCCTACCGGGATTTGCGGGTATTTGGGCTCAATTTTATTGCACTTTCTTTGCGTCACATGGAGGAACAATGTCCGTAGATGTTCATGCAGCTTTGCAGCCGTGCGATGCGTGTGGCTACCGGCCCGTCAAGTTGGCCCTCGATGTCATCGAGATCGTTCGGGCAGAAATCGCTGGCTGCGCGAACATTGCGGTTGATCCTGTGGCGCAACGAGAAATCAACGCCGCCCTCGGTCGTGTTGCCGCCCGCCTAGAAAGCGAGATCGGATGCGAAGAACCCGGGACAACTGCGCCATCGATTTCCGCAGGCGCGCTTCGCCAAAGGCGTTACAGAGAGCGCCAGCGGGCGTCACGCGTGACGATCTCCAACGCGACGTGACGCCGAGCGTCTCAGCAAGCTTGTGCCGGTGGAAGAATTCGACGCCTTCGTCGATTTTATTTGCGGCGCATACGGCGCGCGCAATATCCGCTCTTGTCCGGTAGCGACCAACTTTTGCGTTGCCGCGAATGACACGACGCGCCAGCAGCAGACTCACCACTCTTTTCTGATGACGGCGTTGCCGGAATAGATCGCGGTGGTATACGAAAACTCGCCGTCAGACTTGGCGCTGAGCGACCAGCCGTTCGCCAGCTTGTATTGGGCGCCAGCGGTGAGGAGCGCGCCGTCGGGTGCGGGCTTCGCGCCATTGACGACGAATGTCGAGCCCGGCAGCGACGGGAACAGCGCGGTCGCGCTCGTCGTAGTGCCAAAGTCATGCACCCACGCCGCTCGCATATAGACGGTGAGCTTTGCGGTTCGATCGATCAGATGTGTGGAGTTGATGCGAGAGCCGAGTTCGGAACGTGTCGCGGTCGCTGACTGCGAGGCGTAAGAGAGCGCGAACTGGTTGGAACCTGATGCTGCAGCCTCGGCATAGGACGGCCGGTCAATCCACTGTGCCTGAATGGCGGCGTATGGCGTCAGGCCGAAGCCGCCGGCCGGGATGCGATAGCCTCCCTCTAGTCGGACGGCGAGCCCATTCGCATGGAAAGCGCCGGTAAGGGTATCGACGCCGGAGACAGACACCGTTCTGTTCGTAGTCGCGCCATGGAAGGTATAGGCCACTCCCGCCGACAGATAGGCCGGCTCGAAATGCGTCAATGCGTAGAGGCCCGCTTGGAACATATCGGAGCGGCCGCCACCGAGACCTTCACTCAGCCCCCAGTTCGTACCGCCCCCGCCGAGCGCAAACCCGACCTTAGTGTCGGGAGTGATGGAATAGTCTATACCGGCCGCCACGCCATAAGCCCGGCCCGTGGTCGTATGCGAACCCGTTGTGTCGTTTCCGCTTACTGTGCCGCTGCCGCCATAGGCAGCCGCCCACACGCCGTGGCGTGGATCGTGCTTGTTGTAAGTTTTGACGGAGGCAAACGCAGAGGCTCCGCCCGCAACGGCCGATGATGGCGATTCCTCTGCAAAGCCCAGAGCCGGGACAAACCCGGAGTTGCGCGAACGGCCCTCGACGAATGGATCGGCTATCAGGTTGAGAAACAAATTACCGGCCATGAAGCCGGCCTGCGTCGAGCCCGCCCCGGGTTCGCCCGAAAGTTGGGTCAGACCGGCAGGAGTAAGTGAGCCAAAGACCGCCGGAATGCCGCCATTGGTATTGAAGGAATTGGTCAGCCCATTGGCGACGTTCTGCTGGTTGACGTTGAGGCCGCTGCCCGACGACGGCGTGAAGCTAAGACTTCAGATTCAGGTAAGCATGGGTGGCGTCATAGCCAAGGCTGGCGCCAAAATTGGCTGGCAGATTGGTGTTAACGATTGAACCGAATGTGCCGCTCACGCTGGCGGCATCGAGAATTGTGTATTGCTTGGCGACATAGGCGCCAGCGGCATAAGTCGCGTTCACCGTTGCGCCGCCGAGCGTTGCCGTGCCGGAAACATTGGCGAACGAAGACGTGGTCGGATTGAGATTAACGGTGTAAAAGCTCCCGAATGCAAAACCAAGAGTGCCGGTCACAGTCATCGACGAGCCCGGGGCGGCGGAGCCCGGCTGGAAGGTGCCGCCGCTCGCGACGCCAGTATTACCGACCGTTCCAGTGCCAGACAGAACGCCGCTATTCACCGTGGTCAAGGACGAGTTCGCAATCGAGCCAAGCACCTGCAGCGTGCCGCCGTTGATTGTCGTCGCGCCGGTATAAGTGTTAATCCCGCTTAGTGTCTGCGTGCCGGTGGTGAGCGTCAACGCGCCATTGGTTCCACTGATGATGCCGTTGTAGATGGTCGAGGCATTTGACAAGGTCAGCGTCTTGCCGCCAAGCACCACATTGCTGTTGGTCACGCCCGACAATGTCGTGATGGAGGCGCCGGTGGTCGTGCCGGAAATGTCGAAGATGCCGGACGCGTTGGCGACGTCCACGCCGCTCGAATTGGCGATGCTGCCGCCGCCGGTGAGCGCCAGCGTGCCGCCATTGATGGTGGTCGCACCGGTATATGTGTTGGTTCCGGTCAGTGTCTGCGTGCCGGTCGTGAGCGTCAGAGCGCCATTGGTCCCGCTGATGATGCCGTTGTAGGTGGTTGAGGCATTTGACAAGGTCAGCGTCTTGCCGCCGAGCACCACATTGCTGTTGGTCACGCCCGCCAAAGTCGTGATGGAGGCACCTGTGGTCGTGCCGGAAATGTCGAAGATGCCGGACGCGTTGGCGACGTCCACGCCGCTCGAATTGGCGATGCTACCGCCGCCGGTCAGCGCCAGCGTTCCGCCATTGATCGTTGTCGCACCGGTATAGATGTTGGTGCCAATCAACGTAAATTGGCCCGCACCCTGTTTGGTGAGAGCCGTCTGCCCTACACCGTTCTGGATCACGCCGCTGAAGAGCGTATCGGTGGCGTCACCTGTGGTCAGCACCGCACCGGCCGCATTGCTGTTGGTCACGGTGCCGCTGCCGGCGAGCGAGCCGATCGTCTGGTCGAAGCCGCCGAGAT
>CAWIXF010000019.1:0-33339 GCA_963840065.1 uncultured Alphaproteobacteria bacterium
GATCGACCAGCGCGCCGGTCATCACATAGAAAGCCAGGCCGACGCCGAACGGCGCCAGCACCGATTGCCGCCTGCGATCGCGAAGGCTACGCCGACCGCAAAAGGCCGACGCCGAAAGCCGCCATCAGCCGCTGCGCCGCGCCCAACAGATCGCCGCGCTTCCAGGCCAGCAACGGCCCGAACGGCATCGCACATCAGCGCGACGAACAGCGGGCCGAAAGTGAGATTGAAGAACGGCCCGCCCACCGTGATCTTGGCGCCGGTGAGCGCTTCCAGCGCCAGAGGATAAAGCGTGCCGGTGAGCACGGTGAGGCAGGCGGTGGTGAGGAAGAGATTGTTGAACACCAGCGCGCCTTCGCGCGAGATCGGCGCGAACAGCCCGCCCTGTTTGAGCGTCGAGCGCGCGCCAGGCAAACAGCGTCAGGCCGCCGCCGATGAACAGCACCAGGATGGCAAGGATGAAGACGCCGCGGCGCGGATCGTTGGCGAAGGTATGCACCGAGGTGAGCACGCCCGAGCGCACCAGGAAGGTGCCGATCAGCGACAGCGAGAAGGTGAGAATGGCGAGCAGGATGGTCCAGATTTTCAGCGCGTTGCGCTTTTCCATCACCACCGCCGAATGCAGCAACGCCGTGCCGGCAAGCCACGGCATCAAGGAGGCATTCTCCACCGGGTCCCAGAACCAGAAGCCGCCCCAGCCGAGCGTGTAATAGGCCCAGTACGACCCCATGGCGATGCCCAGCGTCAGAAACATCCAGGCGATCAACGTCCAGGGCCGCACCCAACGCGCCCAGGCGGCATCGATGCGGCCTTCGATCAGCGCGGCGATCGCGAAGGAAAAGGCGATGGAGAAGCCGACATAGCCGAGATAAAGCAGCGGCGGATGAATGGCGAGGCCGGGGTCTTGCAAAATCGGATTGAGGTCGCGGCCTTCGAACGGCGCCGGATTCAGGCGCAGGAACGGGTTCGAGGTCAGCAGAATAAAGAGATAGAAGGCGCAGGCGATCCAGGACTGCACCGCCAGCACATTGGCCTTCAATGTCGCCGGCAGATTGCAGCCGAACCCCGCCACCAGCGCGCCGAACAACGACAGGATGAGGACCCACAACAGCATGGAGCCTTCGTGGTTCCCCCATACGCTCGTCATCTTGTAGATGAGCGGCATCTGCGAGTGCGAGTTCTCAAAGACCGTGCGCACCGAAAAATCGGACGTGACGTAACAGGCCGTCAGCGCAGCAAAAGACAGCGCGACGAAAAAGAACTGCGTGAGCGCGGTGGAATTGCCGAGACTCATCAGCGTGACGTCGCGCCGCTGCGCGCCGATCAGCGGCACGACCGCCTGCATCAGCCCAAGCGCCAGCGCCAGAACCAGCGCGTAATGGCCGAGTTCGGGGATCATTTCTTCGCCATCCCGGCAACGCCGTCCACGCTGCCTTCCTGCCAACGGCCGGATTTCTTCAGCGCGTCGACCACTTCTTTCGGCATGTAGCGCTCGTCGTGCTTGGCGAGCACGGTGTCGGCGGCAACGTATCCGCCGGGCTCAAGCTTGCCTTCGGCGACGACACCCTGCCCTTCGCGAAACAGATCCGGCACGATGCCCTGATACCGTACCGGAATGTCCTTGTTGCCGTCAGTCACCTCGAACTTGACGCGCAAGTCGGCGCCGCGTTCGACGCTGCCGGGCTTGACCAGTCCGCCGATGCGAATGCGCGTGCCGGGCGCGATGTGCTTTTCAGCGACTTCGGTCGGCGATTGGAAAAAGACGATCGAGCCGCTCATGGCATTGAGGACCAGCCCGACCGCGACCGCCAGCACGGCGCCGCTGCCACCGATCAAAACAAGCCGTCGCTGCTTGCGCGTCATGCTTTGTCCTTGCGCATGATCGTGTCCGAAAACCGGTTCGCCAAAATCATGTGCCTAACTTTCCAACCCGAGGCTCTTTATAGTGTCCTCGATCTGCCGCAGCTTGTCCGGTTCGCTCGCCAGCGCCTTGCGCGCATCGCCGGCCGCCGCGTGGGCCTTGTCGCGCTCGTTGAGCACCATATAGGCGCGCAGCAGGCGCTGCCAACCGTCGATATCGCCGCCATTTTGTTTCAGCCGGTCGGCGAGCCGCGCCACCATGCCGCGGATCATCGAATTGCGGTCCTGCTCGTTCATCTGCGCAGCGGCTTTGACATCGGCGGCGCTCGGTCCGGCATTGCCGGCGATCGGCGGCGTCGACGCCGGCGGCGTTGACGCAACAGGCGGAACTTCGGCGCCGATGCGCGACAATGCCTCGCGCACGGTCGCAACCCACGGCGCATTGGCCGGCGCGTCTTTCAGCATGCTGCGCCACACGTCCGCTGCCTTGTGGCGGTCGCCATCCTGCTCGGCGGCGAGGCCGACAAAGAATTTCGCCTTCATCTCGTTGGAGTCGAGCGCGAGCGCGCGCGTGAACGCTTTCTTGGCATCAGCCGTGACGATGCCGTTTGCTTCCGCCGTAATCGCTTCGCCGAGATCGGACTGACGTTCCGCGTTCTCGCCGGCAAGTTCGAGCACCTTGCGGCGCGCTCTCACCGCGTCGGCAAAACGCCCGAGCTGGAGATAGACCGGCGCCAGCACGGCATAGCCGCGCACGTCGTTCGGGTTGCGCGCGAGATGTTGCTCGACCTGCGCCACCAGGCTGGAGATCGACTTGTCATTATGAATGGCGCGCATGCGCGCCTGCAATGGCTCGCCCGGCAACTGCGGCGAGCCGACCATCAAATAAAGCGCCGCCGCGCCGATCGGCACCAGCACCAACCCGGCGACCGCAGTCAGCCGCCGCCGCCACAGCGGCGAACCGACGCCCGACGGCTTCTCCGCCTCGGCCGCGTCAGCGGCGGCAATCAGCCGGCGCGAGACTTCGACCCGCGCCGCTTCCGCCTCCGCCTCGCCGATCAGCCCGGCCTCACGGTCGCGCGCGATTTCATCGAGCTGGTCGCGATAGACGACGACATCGCTGCCGCCGCGTTCAGACGGGCGGCGGCCAAGCGGCCACAGCACGGCGAAAATCGCCGCCGCCGTCATCAGCGCAAATACCAGCCACAGGGTCATGGAACCATTCTACCGGGCGGAAGCGCCCACATATGCGACAGGGGCATACATCAAGGCCAATCATGGCGGCAATGCGCAATATCAAGCCGCCCGTTGGTCTGAAAGGGTGGCCGGCGCTATAATTCCCCGCCTTTCAAGCCAATTTAGGGAGGACCGCCTATGATCATCGCCGTCGTCACATTCCGCCTGCCAAAGCCACTCACGGTCGCCGAGGCGACCGCGATCTTTCAGAGCACGGCGCCGAAATATCAGGGTCTCGCCGGGTTGGTGCGCAAGAATTACCTGCTCAGCGAAGACGGCACCCGCGCCGGCGGTGCCTATCTTTGGGAAACTCGCGCCGACGCCGAGCGGGTCTACAACGCCGATTGGAAAAAAACGGTCGAGGCGAAATACGGTTCACCGCCGGCCATTGAATATTTCGAATCGCCGGTGATGGTCGACAATCGGGACGGCAGCATTAGCGTGGCTGCCTGAGCCAAACTAACCGGCTTGCCGCGAGCGCCGGTCGGCGGCGCCAGCCACGTCGCCCGCCTTGGCGAGCAGGCCCGCATAGTCCTGCCCGAACATCTTGGCGCAGAAACGCACCGAAGCGTCCACCTGGCTCTGGCGGAAGCTGCGATCGGCTTTGCCCGCGTGGCGCAAGCCGTCGAGCAGCGCGCGCGTTGCGCTGTCGAGATATTGCTGGATCGCCGTGAAGGTTCGCTGCGTCATTTCATTGAGCGCGAGCTCGCCTGCGAAAAATCGGCAGTTGCCGACGAATTCGAGCAGGGCCTCTGTTTCGGCGACGTCGTCGGGATCGAGCACGGAATTGGCGCGAATTTCGGAGGATGGCCGCGGCTGCAGCAAACGCCGCACCCGGCCGGGCGTCTGCTCGATTTCGGCACGCAACAATTCGGCGATCTGCGCGCGCGAAGCGGCCAGCATGCGTCCCCAAGTCGAGTCGATCGGCAAATCGAGCTCGGTACGCAAACCGCGCGCGGTATCGTGTATCGTCTTGAGCAGCGCCCCCACCGCCACGCCGCGTCCGCTCTGCAGGTCGTTGCGCAATTCGCCGATCATCCGGTCGAGTTCCGCCAACACGATGGTGACCGCCACGCCGTAATGCGTCTCGGCGACGCGTGCGGCGACGTCGCTCGCCGCCGCCGTGATGCCGAAGCGCACGATCTGCCAAGGCGAGACCAGGCGACCCATCACCGTCAGCAACGCATAAAGAAATAGCTCGCTGTTGTTGGCTGAAAGGTTGTCGATCAGTTTCTTGCAGTTATCGAGCTGGCCGTTGGCGAGATGGACGATGCGCAAGGGCAACTGGCCTGCCAAGGTCGCGAGTTGATCGCGGCCGGCCATCACACATTTCAACGTCATGGCATCTTCAGTGGGGCGCGCGGTGCCAATCTGCGCGAGCAAGCGGCGATGGCTTCTTTCGTCGCTCGCCGCGGCGGCGAAGCTTGCCTGCATTGCGGCAGCCGCCTTGTCCTGAAAATCGCGGGTGAGGCGTTCGGCCAAATCGTTGTCGCCGGCGAGAAGCGCGTCGGTCACTTCGTCGGCCAAAGTCTTGGCCTCAACAGGCAACACGTCGCGCCTGATCCAGGTCCACAAGGTCGCAAGCGAGGCGCGCGCAATACGGCCGGGATTATTGTGCTCGGCATCGTCGTCGACCATGAACGGCTCGAGCGGCTTGAAGAACAGCCGCGCGCAATGGCCGATGCGCGGGGCGCCGTTGCGTTGCTCGCGCACGATGGCGCGCAACTGATTGAGAACGAGGTCGGTGCCGGCGGCCTCGCCACCGCCTATAAGATTGCGTTCGAACTCGCCGATCAGCAGCGCACGCGCCTGCGGCGAGAGCTCGCTCAGGTATTGCCGCAATCGTTCGATAGTATCGGCGCCCGCCATCTCCGCGTTTTCCGCGTCTTCTTCACGCTGTTTGATAGCGCCGGGGGCGTTAACAACTCATTAAGCATAGGAGCCAGCCGCTCCGCTTGGACGACCGGGCCTGCTAGCTCAGGCGCGCCCAGGTCCCGTCCGGATTGCGGCAGGCCGTGCCGCGCGCGGTTTGCGGGCGGCTGTCGATGTAAATGGTGTGCGTATAGGAGCGGCAGCGCTTCCCTTGCGCCTCGTAATAGGGTCCCGGCACCACCGTGCCGTGCCGGCCCGAATCCGGATTGCTCCAGGACACCGGCGCGCCGGGTGAACCGTTATCGAGCGCGCTGATCTGGGCTTGGTAAGCGCGCTGGCGGTCCTCATCGTCCATCGCCGCACCGATGCGGTTGCCGATCAGCGCGCCGAGCCCGGCGCCGGCCGCCGCTCCCGCGACATGGCCGCCAACGCTACCGCCGAACTGCGTGTCGGCCTGCGTGCCGACCGGCAAACCGGCCTGCGTGTCGGCCTGGGTGCCGGCCTGCGAGCCGACCTGCGAGCCAGCCGCCGCGCCGGCGCCACCGAGCAGCATGCCGGTGTTCTCGTGTGGGCCGCGCCCGCTTTCCAAATCGCCGGCGCAAGCGGCAAGCGCCAATGCGACAGCAGAAACGGCGGCGATTTTGACTGCGGACATTGTTCCCCCGGAAGTCGACAGACAATAATAGACAATCGACCTATCGAAAGGGGAGGAATGGGGCGAAAGTCCGGCGCAAAAAGCTGCATTGACCTTTCTTATGCCGCTGGCAACACCAGTTCGGCACGCAAGCCGCCGATCGGCGCGCTGCCGAGATTGAGTTCGCCGCCATAAAGGCGCGCAAGCTCGAGCACGATCGACAGACCGAGGCCCGAGCCCGGCTTGCTTTCGTCGAGCCGGCCGCCGCGCTTGCCCGCCTGTTCGCGCTCGGCCGCCGACAACCCGCGGCCGTCGTCGTCGACCATGATGCGTACTATGTCTGCCTCGGGGCGGTGCTCGCGCGCGACTTCGATCGACACGCGCGTGGCCGCCCATTTGCAGGCATTGTCCACGAGATTGCCGACCATTTCTTCGAGATCCGGCCTTTCGCCACGAAAGCGCGCTTGCTTGTCGGCGTGCACCGCGATGGCGATTTTTCGGTCGCGGTGAATCTTCTCCATGGTGCGCGCAAGCGCGCTCACCACCGGCTCGACCTCGCTCACCGAACCGACCACCGTCTGCCGGGCGGCAATGCGCGCGCGCTCGAGATGGCGCGCGATCTGGTCGCGCATGATCTCGGCCTGCTCGAGCACTTTGGCGGCGAAGGGATCGCGTTTATGCGCGGTCGCCTCGTTGACCACGACCGACAGCGGAGTCTTCAGCGCATGCGCGAGATTGCCGACATGGGTGCGCGCGCGCTCGACGATTTCCTTATTGGCTTCGATCAGCGCGTTGGTCTCGCGCGCGAGCGGCGCGATCTCGTCGGGAAAGCGGCCCGCGAGTTGCTCGGCCTTGCCGGCGCGAATGGCGGCAAGGCCGTCGGTGATGCGCTTGAGCGGCGCAAGGCCGAAGCGCACCTGGAACATGGTAGTCAGCAACAGCACCGCGGCCAGCAGCGAAAAGGTGATGGCCAAGGTCTGGTCGAAGGCGCGCGTCTCCTGCGTGATCTCGGCGGAGTCGCCGGCGACCGAAACGAGAAAATGCCCGTCTGCGCCGAGATCGATGGTGCGCTCGAGCAGCCGCAAGTGCTGACCCTGGGGGCCGTCCACATAGCCCTCGCGCGTACCGTCGGCGTCGCTCGTCATGCTCTCAAGATGCGGCAGCCCGCGGTCCCAGAGCGACCGCGACGAGCGCACATCGTGTGTTCCCGGATCAAGCCGCGCGACCTGCCAGTACCAGCCCGACAGCGGCAATTCGAACAACGGTTCACCGAGCGACTGCGGAAATTTCGCGCTCGCCGCCTCCTCGGGCGCGGCAAGATCGGCGACCAAGGTACGCAGATAGACGCCGAGGCGGCGATCGAAAGCGCGCTCGACGCTGTGGCGGTTGAGCGAAGACAAGATAATGGAGGTAACGAGCAGGATGATCACCGCCCAGGCGGTGGCGGAGAGAAACAGACGCAGCGCGAGCGAATTGGCGCGCATTAGGGGTCTTTACGTTTGCGCATGAACTTTTCCGAAAACCGGTTCTCCCATTTCGGGATCATGCACGTTAGCGCGGTTCGGGCGCCGACAGCAGATAACCGAGGCCGCGCACGGTCTGGATGATCTCGACGCCGAGCTTCTTGCGGATGCGGCCGATGAACACTTCGATGGTGTTGGAGTCGCGGTCGAAGTCCTGGTCGTAGAGGTGCTCGACCAGTTCGGTGCGCGAGACCACGCGCCCGCTATGATGCATGAGGTAGGCCAGCAGCCGGTATTCGTGGCTGGTCAGTTTCATCGCGTTGCCGTTGACCGAGACGCGGCCGGTGCGGGTGTCGAGCCGCACCGGGCCGCAGCTAAGTTCGCTCTTGGCGTGCCCGGCGGAGCGGCGCAGCAGCGCGCGCACGCGCGCGAGCACCTCCTCCAGGTGGAACGGCTTGGCGACGTAATCGTCGGCGCCGGCATCGAAGCCTTGCACCTTGTCGCTCCAGCGGTCGCGCGCCGTCAGCATCAACACCGGCATGGCGCGGCCGGCCCGCCGCCAGGCCTCCAGCACCGATATGCCATCCATTTTCGGCAGTCCGATGTCGAGAATGACGGCGTCGTAGGGTTCCTGCTCGCCGAGGTAATGGCCTTCCTCGCCGTCGAAGGCGCGGTCGACGACATAGCCCGCGCCGGCGAGCGCTGCGGCAAGCTGGCGGTTGAGATCGGGGTCGTCCTCGACGACGAGAAGGCGCAAAGGCTGTTTCTCTCAAGCCATCGGCGGATGGTCCGATGGTTTCGGACTTGCCGGGCGGGCGGTTCCTCCTCCGACAATACGGCAAATCGAAGGGGGAAGCCCAAGCCTAGCGGATTCTGATAAGCCTGCCGTTTTCGGCGTCAACGGCGGCGCGTTTGACCTTGCCTTTGTGGCCGAGCAGCGTGAGCTCGTAGGCAAGGCCTTCGCCTTGCCGGCACAGCCGCGCCCGCAGCAACTCGCTGCGGCGGTAGTGTGCCTTGGCCGCCTTGACCGCCTGGGCAAGCGAAACCGCCCGGTGGCTGGCGACCGCGGCACGCTGTTCGGCCTTGCTCAGGCAAGCGTGGTGCGGGGGATCGGCGGCCTGCGCCGCTCCGGCGGCAAGACCGGGCAGAAGGCCGATCAGCAGAATGGCTGTGAGTTGGGGGAGGACCGGCATGGAGGGGAGATAGCGCATGAGCCCGAAAAGTGGGGACCGGTTTTCGGTCAAGATCATGCGCCAACGTAAGAGCGCGCCGGTGAACGTCAAGTGAATGCGCCGAGGACGCTAACTTTCAAATCCTTCGAACGACGCGAAATCCTCGAGCGGCGCGCGCGGCGCGCGCCATCGATTGATCGGCGCGCGCTCATCGGCATAAAGGGAAGCAACGGCTTCGAAGACGTCCATGGTCTGCACTCCGCAAGCGTTGCGCGAATTGTGGTGGCGCGGAAGCCCCGAGAGCTCCGAGCGTCTGGTGGGTTCCATCACATCGATCGACCGTTACGCTCGGTGGTATTGGTTACGACTTCATTGAAGTCGTTGATCTTTTTGGCTTCGTTCTGCCAAATTTCGAAGGCCTTGTCTGAATTCACCTCCACGAATGCTACAAACCGCCGGATGGCTGACTTGCGACGCGCGAGCGCCCGCCGCTCATAGCGATCAATCAGCGACATTTCTCTGATCAAACCCGAAGAGTTGGATACGGAGCTTTCGCCGTCTGAATTTCTGTACGCCTCAGCTGAGGGCCGATGGTCGCGCAGCTTCTGGAGAAGCTCGTATCTGATTTTGCGGATACGCCGTAGATCAATCTCGGTTTCGGCGAGACAATATGCGCCGTCAGCTGTGCCCAAGTTTTCGAGGCCATTCGATAGTTGCAAAGCTAGGCTTTTGACTTCTTGGGCAAGACACGGGTCCAGCAGAATTGAAACACTCAAGCCATGGCGGCGGGCATTTCGGGAAGCACGCAGGCGGCCAATTTTTGATTTCGGCCCGGTGCTCAATTTTGCGTTGGCGCGGTTTGCGTTAATCTTGGTTAGACTACTCATCGCTGGGAACCGCCTTTATCTGCTTTTTCTCGTTTTCAGCGATAATATCGAAAGTGGTTTCCGGCTTTCCGATTTTCTTGAAAATCCTGGCTTCATCTCCGGTGGCATCTCGAACCGTTTTTCCTCTATTCAGCAATAACCGGATTGCGGACACACTAGGAGGTATATGACTTTGCTCGTTCATGATGACGGGCACACCGTGAATTTTCGTCAAGCGCTCACGATTTCGAACATATCCGGTCGCCCGTTTATGCAAGGCGTGTTCGAGCTCATGCGCCGCTGCCGAACGACCTCGCTGACAGGCATCGTGAAATTCTGGATGATCGCTCTCCCATTGAGAACTTTCTTCTAAGGAAACGCCGAAAGCTTCCGCCACGTCGCTTTGCGTTACGCCGAGCGCATAGAGCTTCTCGGCGATGGCAGGATGAGTATGGGGGCAATAGACCGAACGCACCTCTCCGGTGCCGGCGTCGAACGACTTCGAAGGATCGTCTGTCATTTGTTAGGCGGCTCGACCCGCGGCAGGTTCGTCGCCGCCGGCTTGCTCCCCGCAGTATTGGGGGTGCGCCTCGGCGATTGCTTTACGAAGCGCTTTTGCAAACTTCGTGGACAGATATTCGATCTGCTTATAAGCCTTGAGGCGTCGCTGTTCGGACGAAGCGATCATTTGCTGGACCCGAGCCAAGCGCGCCATCATAATTGCAAGTTCGCCCAACCGGTCAGTGTGAAAAATCTTTTCCGATTCTTCGAGCTTTTTCGAAAATTCGACTTCGTAGCGCCGGTACCTTGCGATCGACCACGTGTGATAGACGATGTCGGGGATCAGCAACTCTACCAAGAAGTTCGGGGGCTTAATCGCTGCGCGGACGTTATTGAGCAACGCTTCATATGCTTTTTGGTCTTCTCCCTCAAAGAGAGGAGAGGGACCCAGGATCGATTCGGCGTGCGGAAATTGGCGCGGCTTGCGGCGGGACGAACGCGCAGAACGAGCGGGCATAGACAAGCTCCATCGGCTTATCTCGCACGTCTTGCGCGGGATTTGGGGTTAATCGCAATTGTCCGTCTACGCAACCTGACCCTTCAAGTCCACTCCAAGTCGGAGAAATTCACTAGTTTTCATACCCTGAGGTAACGTCTCACAAGCCTAGACGGCCAAACCGCTTACCTTCCGGCGCCGGCCGTGCGAGGGACAACCGGCTGGCTTTTGAAAGGCCTGCGCGTGCTGGCGGATCGCATCCGCGGCGTGCTGATGGCCGTTCTTCAACGGTGCTCGGACCACGCGCCGAGCCTGCTCGTTCCATGTTTTCCGGTAATGATCGAGGTGGTGGACGCCGGTCTTGCAGTCTTCATCTCGTCGAAGCGGTACTTCTGGAAGGCGTCTCGCGTCTGCCGGATGGCGATCGTGAGGTTGGGCGTGACCGGCACCACCTGCGTCGGCCGCACGCCGACATCATTCAGGAGCGTCTCGGACGTTTTAAGCTGATCGACGCCCCATTGTCGGTGGTTGCCGTCATGCGGCAGGTAGTGCTTGCCATACACGTAAGGCCGCTCTTGCAGCACCTTGGCGTAGAAGCTGAAAGCCTGGTCGCTGGCCTCGAAGTAGTCGATCCAGTTGTCCCAGCCGTTGACGTGCTGGTGAAACCAGATCGAGGTGTCATCGTCCTTGCCCAAGTCCCAGAACGTGTTGACCGGCACGGTCGGGTCGTAGGGGATGGCGCAAATCCGGCCCTGCCGGCGCGCCGCCGCCATCTGCTCGGCGTAGTAAACGCCCTCTTGGCTCTGCTCGAACGCCTCCTCGGGGATTGAGGGGTATTCCTGCTTCATCAACTGCCAGTCGCCGGCAAACTCGTTGTCGCGCACGGCGATGTACCAAGCGCGGCGCTCGGGCTCGATCTTGCGGCCGACTTGGCTCTCGATCTTGTTAAAATAGTCGTGCTCTTTGCCGGTGATCGCGACAAGCGCGGGGTCCGTCACGTAACCGGGATCATCCCACCAGCTTGCGAAGTGAAACTTGTATTCGAGCCGGGAGAGCTTCTTCTTGGCGATGCTGTTGGCCTCCGCCTTCTTCGCCATCTCGTAGAAGGCGCCCTCCTGCCCTTCCGCGGTGGATTCGATGAAGGTGACGCCGGATTGCGCGGCCGGCAGTGAGCCGGACACCACTTCGCGTGCGCGCTCGGGGAAGTGAGCGCAAATCTTGCCGAACTCGGACACATGCAGGAATTGCAGCGTCGCCGAACGGACAGATACCGCCACACGAAGACTTGAGTTACCACCTTCCGGATGGGCAATGATCAGCTCTTCATCGCTATCGCGCACCAGGGGGTGCAGCTCCTTGATCGGCGCCGGCAGATTATCGTAAGCGAACTTGATCTTGCGAAAGATCACCGTCGCGGCATCCTTGGTCTGGGCAATGACAGCTGCGTTGGTGTTCGGCCGAAACAGGCAGGTGTCGAGCATTAAAATCTGGATCGCGGTCGAGAAACCGAGTTGGCGCGCTTTGAGGATGATGTTGCGCCACCACATATTATCGAAAAGATCGCCCTGGTGCTTGTTCGGCTTGAACAGCACCGTGTTGCCGTCTTTGTCGGTGATCCGGTAGAGGTGACTCAGGCGCCAGCGCACATCTTGGAGCGCTTCCTGGCTGGCCCAGTCTGCATAGAGAGAACCGCGATCGTGCATAGCCTGCTCCCTTCGGAGAAGCCGCACGTCTTGCGCGGAGAACTGGAATTGGTCGCTTAGGCAAGCAAAGTAAGAAAAACCATGCCGGCGTCAATCGCTGCTGCTCGTAGGGCGCGACTTGTCCCCCCGCTCGGCCGCCTAGGGATTGGCGTCTCTAGGCGCACCCCGGGCCCGCCACCATCTCCATCGATGAAAAGTACGCCGGCAGCCTCGAAGGCCCGCCGGATGACGTCGAGCGTAGCCCGACGGGGCTGGCTGGTGCCGACCTCGAGCTGGTGCACCGTCACCACCCCTAACACCCGCCTTTTCGGCAAGCTCCTGCTGGCTCCAGGCCAACAGGCCGCGAGCCGCCCTGCATTGCTCCGGGGTGATCATGACGCGGCAGAGAGTGACCTAAACAGGTGATTCCTACAATTCCGTAGAAAAAATGTTGACATGGGGTTTAGGGTAGCATATATTTTCTATGTAACAATAATTTTTCTATGTACAGGAGGCTCCCATGAGTACGCTCGATTTCGCTGCCGCTACCTATCGTGCCATCCGCGACCGTATCAGGTCACAAGACCCAGACATCGATGAGCGGACGTTGGCTGATACGGTCGAAGGGCTGACCGACCTGCACCAAATCGTCGAAGCCATCATTCGCTCGGCGTTACACGATGAGGCCCTGGCCAAGGGGCTCAAAGGCCGGATCGGGGAAATGCAGGAGCGACTCAATCGCTTCGAGGACCGCGCTTCCAAGCGCCGCCAGATCGCCAAGGACGTGATGGTCGAGCTCGACCTCAAGAAGCTGCAGGCGCCGGACTTCACGGCATCAATCCGGCCTGGGACCCCTGCCCTGATGGTGATCGATGAAGCGGCCGTCCCCAGCATCTACTGGGAGCTACCGGCGCCCCGGCTCGACCGCAAAGAGCTCGTTTCACATCTCAAGGGAGGCACGGAAATCGCCGGCGTCGGCCTTTCCAATCCTGAACCGGTGTTGAGCGTGAGGACCAAGTAATGAGCTTCACCGCAAAACAATTAACAGCACTGCGGCGTGATTTGGACGACCGCTGCGTCCGTACCCGACAGGTGGAAGGACGCGAACTGCACTATCTGGAAGGTTGGCACGTCATCACCGAAGCCAACCGAATCTTCGGTTTCGATGGCTGGAGCCGAGAGACCCTCGAATCCCGCTGCGCGTTGACCCGCGAAAGTCGGGGTATTTTCCTGGCTGTTTACGTTGCTCGTGTGCGGATCTCTGTTCATGCGCGTGAGCTGGTCATAGTCCGCGAAGGATACGGCTCAGGAGAAGGCCGCGGCACCTCGCCTGGCGCAACCCACGATATCGCGGTCAAAGCCGCGGAAACTGATGCCACCAAACGGGCGCTCGCGACCTTCGGCAAGCCATTCGGGCTGGAGCTTTATCGAGGCACCAAAACCGTGCACGTCGAGCGGGCCCCTCCCCTGCAGCCGACAACGGTAAGCAATGAAGCAATACGAACCGGATTCCATCCGGACGACACCACACCCATCCCGCGGCCATCGAAGTATCATGCTCGGCGGCACCCACCGCTCACCGCCAAGGATTTACAAGATTCCACGCATGTCTCTCCGGCACCGGGCCCTGCTCCGAAAGGATCGGAGCCGCGCCCCGACAGGATCGACAAGAGCGCCCTTAAAATCGCCGAACCCAAACGCTTGCGCGACAAGGCTCATCTGAGATTTGTCGCTTCACAGCCATGCCTCGTTTGCGGGCGGTCACCCTCCGACCCCCATCATTTGAGGTTCGCGCAACCTCGTGCAATCGGCCTGAAAGTCAGCGATGAGTTTACGGTGCCTCTCTGCCGTGGTCACCATCGTCAACTTCATCAAGTCGGCGACGAAAGAGGCTGGTGGAAAAACCTCGGCATCAAGCCATTAGAAATTGCCAGAACACTTTGGGTACAAAGCCATCCCCATCTCGCACACATGCATCAGCAAACGGACTAGTATCGTCGGAACTTCCATGTCCGTTTCACTCCTGAATCTGTTGCAAAACTCGATTACGCATCATTGTCTGTCGACGGCGTGATTTTTGCGATGCGGGAACTGACCCGTAAAACAGATCCAAACTGATTGCGAGATTTCGGGCACAATTCCGGAAGGAAGGAGTGCCCCAGATGCCGAAGAAGCGATTCACGGAGGAGCAGATTGCCTTTGCGCTGAGGCAGGTGGATTCGGGAACGACGGTTGGCGAGATCTGCCGCAAGATGGGCGTGGCCGAAGCAACATTTTACAGGTGGAAGAAGGCCTATGCCGGAATGGGGGTGGCAGAGATCCGCCGTCTCAAGCAGCTTGAGGACGAGAACGGCAAGCTCAAGCGCCTGGTTGCCGATCTGACCTTGGACAAGACGATGCTGCAGGATGCCCTGCGCCGAAAGTGGTGAAGCCCGTCCGTCGCCGCGACATCGTTCGGCACTTCCAGGAGGCCTATGCGGTCTCCGAACGGAGGGCATGCCGGGCATCCGGCTTCGGACGGGCTTCCCACAGATATCAGTCGCGTCGCGATCCTCAGCTGGCGCTGCGGATGCGGCTGAAGGAGTTGGCCGAGACGCGGGTACGCTATGGCTACCGGCGGCTCCACATCCTGTTGCAACGGGAGGGCTGGTGCGTGAACCACAAATGTGTGTACCGGCTCTACAGCGAAGAAGGGCTGTCGATCCGCACGCGCAGCCCAAGGCGGCGACGAGCCTGCCGGTATCGCTCCGGGCGATCCGAGATCGATGCGGTCAACGATGTCTGGGCAATGGACTTCGTGTCCGACAAGCTGTTTGACGGCCGTCCCTTCCGGATCCTGACGGTCGTGGACTGCCACACGAGAGAGGCTCTTGCGAGCGTTGCGAGGACCAACTTCCGCGCCTACCAGGTGATCGATGTCCTCGACCGGATCGCCCAGGTCAGGGGCAAGCCGCGAAGCATTCGTGTCGACAATGGCCCGGAGTTCGCCGGACGTCTGCTCGACCAGTGGGCCTACCTCAACAAGGTCGAGCTGGACTTCTCTCGGCCAGGAAAGCCCAGCGACAACGCATACATCGAAGCCTTCAATAGCCGCCTCCGCCAAGAATGCCTGAACGCCTCATGGTTCCTGTCGATGGCCGACGCGCGTCAGCGGATCACTGAGTGGAAGGAAGACTACAACCAAATCCGGCCGCATTCGGCACTCGGTAACTTGACGCCGAGCGCCTTCGCGGCCCAACTTCAATCAGCCCGAAAGGTCGCATGACAGCCGGACCAAACTCAGGGTCAGTTCCCCGATCTTAGTGAACCACCAAATGACTGGTACAGGCCAAGGGGGCTAGACAATCGCAACGGCCTCTTCGGGCGTACCGCGGCTCTGATCGGTGTTGTGATCCAAACTCGAAACCTCATTTGCTATTACATGATATTATTCATTCACAGGAGGCCTTGGGGAGTCAGCAAGACCCTGTTTTGTGGCAAAAGTTCTATGCAATTTGAATGTTGCGAAAGCCGCACGTGCGCTGGCCCACCACAAAGCAGACACAAAAACAATGGCAATAAAATCCGTAATCAAAAAGTCTTGAGTTTTGCCGCCAAAATCGTCGAAGAGCGCTGCAATGAAAGGAATGAGGCCAAGGACAATACAAATCAGCAGCAGAACCGCAGCAACTCTACTCCGAAACCACCATATAATAATTGCAAGAAGGGAATAAATGAGGAACCCCGAAATCACCACGCGAGCATTAGTGGTTGCGGGCACTCGTCCAGATTGGACTGTCCAAAAGGCGAGGATCGCGAGTGATCCGCAAATCAAAACTAAGAACGCAGAGGTTTTTTTAATTGCCTCGCTAGCGTCCTCGCAAGTCCGAATTTTTGAAAACCAACTGAACCTCATTATTTATCGAACCTAGCGAGAGAAAGCCTGCTGCCTGCTCAAATTATTGAGGGGTAGTCACCCAATCTATAATAGCGCTTCATGTCGGATTTTTCGATGTTCGATTTTCGATCTAATTCCTATGCCTGAACGAACGGTCCGGAGGCTTGGCAGTATGGGTTAAGCCAAAGGAATACAAGCACTTTGGCGCTATGCTAGCCGCTGCGAGGGACCGCGCGGGCCTAACACAAGCGCAACTATCGAAGCTACTCCGTAAGCCGCAATCGTTCGTATCCAACTATGAACGAGGACAGAGGCGTATTGACGTGCTGGAGCTTTTGCGGATTGTATAGGCCCTGAAGGGCGCCGCGCGCCGTGTATTTGCGGACATCATTAGACGGCGAAGCACACGTTGATCGCTGGTCGGCGAGATCGTAGTGGGCGACCTGCGTAAAGGCTCCCATAGTTCGCCGCGCTGTAGAAGTTTGTCCGCTATTGAGTGTCCGACATCAGCGCCTGTGAGACAGATTTAGCGGCTTGAGGAACGAAGGATTTCTGGCTCATCGTAACCATCAAGGGGTGGAGATGAGTATCCGTCTTGGTCAAGGCATAATTTCTGACCATTTTCGTCATCTCGCAAAAGCGCGTTCGCCATCACTATGAGCTTTCGCATGATGGCTGCGATTGCGACTTTAGCAGGTTTGCCGGCGCGAATGAGCTGATCGTACTTTGCCTTGAGATCGGGATTGTAGCGCGTCGCGACAGGGCGGGCATATAGATCGCCCGCCGAAGAAATGTTCGCCCGCCTTGGATGCGTCTTCGCCGGCATTTGCCAGATTGTCTCGACATCGGCGCGAGCCCAGCGAGACTAGCGACCTGTTTCCCTCCGAGGGTTCCCAACTCTGGCATCTCGATTATTATAGAAAACGCACTTGTTTCAGCGATGCCTGGAATACTGGTGAGGATGGCTAGCTTATTCGAAAGCTCCTGATCTTGCGCAACATTATCGGCGATAGCAGCATCGACCTCCTGAATTTGCGTAGCAATTTGCTTGAGCCGCGCATTGATATGCTTTTTGAGCAACGGCTGCGTGGTTGTCTGCAGCGAGTCTTCGCCGCAACTTTGTCTTTCATCAGTGCGCGGCGCGCAGTCATTAATTCTCTGAGTATGTGGAGGATTTCGCTCTTGGGTTTCTGTCTTTGGAGATCTAAAACTGCGCGGATTTGCGCCAACATAGCGGCATCGACACGATCGGTCTTGGCCAACGTCCAGATGCTCAGCAAATCTGCGCGCCTGTCGCGGATTGACCTTGGCGAAGGCGATATTACTGGCAGCAAGCGCTGCTTCAAGCTTACGATGATATGCGCCCGTCGCCTCGAATACGACCAGCGGCTTTTCATTATTTTCAATCTAACGAAGCAGAGTTTTATGGCCTGCTTTGTCATTCGTTACCTGGATATGTTGATTGTCCGATAGTCGGTAGACGTCCAGCATATCTTTTGAGATATCGATGCCGATTGTGATCTGCATGAGCTTTTCTCTGCCTTGTCTTGTCATGCGAGCCCGGAGCCCGTGTATCCGTTCAGGCCGAAAGAAAAGGCGGGGGCGATCACACTCATCTGCGCTCCATGGCGACCAAGACAGAACCGATCCGTCCCCCACCATGGCCCGGCATATTTAGTGTGCCGGGCCATGGCCTCCGTATCGCACGGAGGCCAACTCCCCATAAGACATCAGCGCCTGTGAGACAGATTTAGCGGCTTGAGGAACGGAGGATTTCTGGCTCATCGTAACCATCAAGGGGTGGAGATGAGACAGAAATCCGTACACCCTGAATCGCCGTCTGAGCGGCTCGTGAAGACCATCCGCCGGGCAACCCGCAAACGCCATTCATCCGAAGAGAAGATCCGGATCGTATTGGACGGCCTGCGCGGGCCAAGTCCAGCATCGCCGAACTGTGCCGCCGTGAAGGCATTGCCGAGAGCCGTTATTACGCCTGGTCCAAGGAATTCCTGGAGGCCGGCAAGAAGCGGCTGGCCGGCGACACGGCGCGGGCGGCGACCAGTGGCGAGGTCAAGGACGGCGCGCTATGCGCGCCGTCCTTGCCCTCGCCAGTCTTGCGCTTACAGCGCCCGCGCTCGCGCTGACCGGCCATGCGCCGCCGGCCACCGGCTGGGCGGCGCGGCCGATCGTCATGATCGTGGACGGGCGCGGCGATCTGTGCAGCGGCACGTCGTTGGCGCACGAATTGGTGCTCACCGCCGCGCATTGCGTGGAGCGACAGCAAACATACAAAATCAGGGCCTATCAGATGGCGTTTTTGGCATAGCCCTCGCGCGCAAGGGTCGCATAGTCGCGCGGCGTCCAGCGCGCCTGGGCTCCACCTTGCAGCGCGATCAGACGCGCGGCGCGCGAGACTTTGCGCTCCGGTGCGCCGAGCAGATGGCGAAGGCGTTCGAACATGTCATTTTGACCTTTTACGTCTTTGTGCTTGTGTCACGGTCGCGCCACGCTTTGCACGTTAACCGCGACGAAGCGCCGTATGCGGCAGGCAACTTTCAAGCGCGCGGACGGGTTGCTATGCTGGTTCTGGTATCGATAAGTCCGGGGTTTCGGAATGTTTTGCGTGCGTCATCCGGTTGCAATCGTCGCGGCGCTGCTGGCTTTTGGCGCCAGCGCATCGGCCGCGGACATCATCAAGGACTGTGCGGATTGCCCGCCTCTGGTCGTCGTGCCGGCCGGCAGTTTCGCCATGGGCTCGTCGGAACAGGAAGCGACGCGCGAAACCATGGCGCAGCCCTACATTGCCGACGAATTGCCGGAGCATAAGGTCACCATCGCCAAGCCCTTCGCGCTCGGCGAGTATCCCGTCACGCGCGGGGAGTTTGCCGTCTTCGTGCGCGAGACCGGCTATAATCCGAAAGGCTGTCTGTTGTACACCAGCGGCAAATGGCTCAACGACCAGAAGCGCAGCTGGAAAAACCCCGGCTACATCCAGACCGACAAACATCCGGTCGTGTGCGTCTCCTTCGGCGAAGCCCAGCTATACGTGCAATGGCTGAGCAAGAAGACCGGCAAGGCGTATCGGCTGCCGAGCGAAGCCGAATGGGAATATGCCGCGCGCGCGGGCACGACGACCACGCGCTTCTGGGGCAACGACCGCAGCCAAGCCTGCCAGTACGCCAATGTCGCCGATATTTTCGGCGCCAACCGCCTGAAGTGGAACAAGGCGGACAAGAACCGCGTCTTTCAATGCAACGACCATTGGACCTACAGCTCCCAGGTCGGCTCGTTCAAGCCCAACGCCTTCGGCCTCTACGACATGCTCGGCAACGTCTATCAGTGGACGGCCGACTGCGTTCATGAAGGCTATAAGGACGCGCCCACCGACGGCTCGGCCTGGCTCGGCGAAAAGTGCGAAAACCGCGTGCAGCGCGGCGGCTCCTGGAGCAACGGCCCGTGGGCGACGCGCTCGGCCGCCCGCAACGGCAGCCCGTCGAAATTCCGCAACATCGATGTCGGGTTTCGGGTGGCGCGGGCGGTGGAGTAGCGGGCGCGCGTCAGAGATATTTCGCGTCGTCGCCTTGCAATAGATCGCGCAAGGTCGGCACGACCGGAAAGCCGTAGCCGTCACCCGGTTTATCGAGATAGAGCTTGCCCGACTTGTGGTAATTACTGCTGTAAATTTCCGCTCCAATGGCATGCAGAGCCAACACAAGCGCTTGGGTGGAATCAAATCCGCCTATTTCCATTTTGTGTTGCTCGCCCGGCCAGTCGATTTCATAGCGACAAAACCAAGAGCCATTCTGAGATTCCTCCGGCGTAAAAATCCGGATCGGAATTTTGATTTGCTCATTTCCATTCAGCAGCGTGAGCACCCGGGTCGCGATCAACATGGGAGCGCCTCAGTGATATATTGGCGGCACGTACCCGCCGATCAGGCATTGGCTGTAACGGAACTCGGCCTGAGCCCAGCAACTACGGGTGCGCATTGTATTAAAAATAAATATGTCATTGCGGAGTTGCTCTTCACACTCGGCCCGACGTTGCGGCGAGATTCTCGCGGCAATCTGCGTCGCCGGCTTGCTGAATATATGCGGCGTGGCACCTGACATAGTATCTGTGCCCCCCACGCCACCCTCGCTCGTCCACTGCCCGCCCTCGGAGCTGCCCGCTGGCACCAGCGGTTGGACCGGATTATATTTGCGCTCCACACGTTCGAAGAGCTTGTACTGCGGTTCGTTTTCGTGGCCCGGCTTCCAATAGCACCGCCAGTCGGGACTTCCGGTGGGGCGTCCGCGATCCTTAGGTCCATTTAAGCTTTCAGAAGCGCGCAATCGCATACAATATTACCTCGGACGCTTGCGGATGTTGTCGCGCGAATTTTCGTCAATGTCGTAAGCGGGCTGAAAGCATTCAATTATATTGATTGGCTCGCGCCGTGCCGAACTCCTCGGCGGGTGTTTCGAGGTCAATATGATCGTCAAATTACTGCGCATAATATTAGTGGCGCTTGCGTTGCTTCCGGCGATGGCCACCGCGGAGCCGATTAGGCTCAAGCTCGCGTTCTTCAGCTCGGACAGCAATCATTTGTACCTTTCCGCGATCAAGCCATTCGTCGACGCGGTCAATGCCGAGGGCAAGGGCCGCGTTGCGATCGAGGTCTATCTCAGCGGCAAGCTGGGAAGCGATTTGTCCAAGCAAACTCAGTTACTGCGCGATGGCGTCGCGGACATTGCCTACATCGTGCAGCCGTACGAGCGCAAAGCCTTTCCGGATAGCCCCGTCATTGAGTTGCCCGGATTGTATCGCGATGGCCGCGAGGCAACAGACGTCTTCTCCCGCCTCGTTGCGAGCGGCTTGATGCGCGGGTTTAAGAATTACTTTGTGATTGGCGCCTTTGCCAGCGATCCGGAGAACATCCATACCCGCCCTCCGGTTGCCTCGCTCGCCGGTCTGAAGGGCAAGATCATTCGCGCCAACAACGAAACGGAATACAAGATTATCGAGAAGCTTGGTGCCAAGCCCATCTTCATACCCCTTAACGAAACGGCGGAAGCCTTAAGCGCCGGCAAAATGGACGGCGCCATGGTGCCGCCCGTTCCCATGATCGAATTCGGCATCGGCCGGGTCGTTGCCAACCATTACATGCTCCCCACGTCCTGCGTACCGCAATCGTTGCTCATGACCCGAAAGAGATTCGAAAGTCTGCCCAACGATGTGCAAGCGATCATTCGCAAACACAGCGGAGCCTGGTTCGCAGAAAACTATAATAGAATCAATGATTCGTCGACGGCGCTGATTATAACCGTCCTAAAGTCGGATTCCCATCGGAAGGTCGTGATCCCATCGAAGGCGGACATGAAAGCGGCCGACGCCATTTTTAAATCCATCGTCGGTGCATACGCGGCCGCCAACCCCCACAATGCCGAGCTCGTCAACGCCGCTGAAGCTGTGCTTTCGAAGTTTCGAGCGAACGGTCACGCGGGTAACTGAGGGCATCAATGCCAATTCTGGCGGAAATTTCATTTCGGCGCGCCATTATCCTTATGGTTTTTGCGGTGGCCATCCTTGCGGCTGGCAGCGCGATGACGGTCAAACTGACAACCGACCAACTCATAAGCGACGATACTCGAGGAGATGCCGGCGACTGGGCTCAATTTATTGCGGTGAATATTCCCGATCTCAAGCAAATCGCCGCCGGCGAACTGCCGAATGCGTCGAGCATGGCATTTTTGCAGGCAACACGAAGATATGGACAGGTTTTTCAGTTTGTGATCTTCAACAGGCATGGCTACTCGCAACTCTTGGGTGATCGCGAAAAGATTGGCTTAGTCGGCATGTCTGAATTCAGCGCCGAAGCCGCGCGCGCGATCGCAACCGGACAAACCATCATCGATGTATCAAATGGGAAAACCGCCGGTCTGCCAAAATATTTCGCTCGTGCCTATGTTCCGATCATTACCAATGGTGACCCCATTGCAGTCGTAGCGGCATATGTCGATGAAACGAAAGCGCGCAGCCAACACTATTTGGACATTATGGTCGCGGCGGTCGTGCTCTGCCTGATCACGGCGTTGGCATTCGGCGTACCCGCAATCGGATGGTATCTGCGCACGAAGGAGAAGCAGCAAGCCGACCGGCGCATTCAATTCCTGGCTCATCACGACGCACTGACCGGCCTTGCCAATCGCACTCGCCTGATCGAACGGCTGGACAGCGCCCTCGCTATGCTGCCGGCAACCGGCGGCCATGTTGCCGTACACTTCCTTGATATCGACCGATTCAAGGAAGTGAACGACACCCTCGGGCACGCCGCCGGCGACTATCTGCTCAGTACGCTCGGCCGGCGTTTGAGGGAGCTCTCGCGCATCGAGGACATGGTAGCCCGGCTCGGCGGCGACGAATTTGTGGTGGTTCAAACGGGAGTAGTCGGCAAAGAACAGGCCGAGGATTTCGCGCGGCGAATTGCGTCTGTGTTGAGCGAGCCGATGATTTTCAAGGAGCAGGAAATAAGAGCTAATGTCACGATTGGTGTCGCGATAGCGCCGGATGACGGCGAGACCGCGGAACTTCTACTCAAGCATGCCGATCTTGCACTCTATAGTGGCAAGGCTACCGGACGTAATCGTATATGCTTCTTCATGCCGAAGATGGACGAAGCGCTGCAGGCTCGCGTCGCGCTCGAAAAGGCAATCCGGGACGCGACCTTGAACGACGGGTTCGTTCTGCACTATCAACCTGTCTTTAAGATAGGTACCGCCCGTCTGGTCGGGTTCGAAGCACTGTTGCGCTTGCCCGCACCAGACGGCACGCTGATCCCGCCGTCGACAATCATTCCGGCGGCCGAGGATATGAACCTCATCGACAAGATCGGCGCCCTGGTGCTGCACGAAGCGTGCCGCACCGCCGCGGCATGGCCGAAAGAATTGACAATCGCGGTCAACCTGTCGCCTGCCCAGTTCGAATCCGAAACCATCGTCGCGGTCGTTACTGGCGCGCTGAAGGAGTCGGGGCTGGATGCCAATCGGCTCGAGTTGGAGATCACCGAAGTGCTTCTGCTTGGCAACAGCGAAAGCACGATGAAACAGCTGCGCGAACTCAAAGCTCTCGGTGTCTCTATCGTGATGGACGATTTCGGCACCGGCTATTCAAGCCTAAATTACCTTTGGAAATTCCCCTTCGATAAAATCAAGATAGACCGCAGCTTCATGCGCGACTTCGATAAGTCGGGCCGAGACGTTGAGACGGTCGTCAAGAGCATCATTGCGCTCGGTCGGGAACTGCGCATGCAGGTGACCGTTGAGGGCGTAGAGACCTTGAAACAGGCCGATTTCCTCACCGGTGCCGATGCGGACCAAGTGCAGGGTTTCTATTTTGGCCGGCCGGTTCCGGCCTCCGAGATTGGCGCAACTGTGCTTGCGGATTTTCGCAATTCGCTGCCGACGAACTCGCCGCCCGGTAAGGCAAAACTTCAACTGCAAAAAAACATAGGCTGAAACTGCGACTGCACGCCGTAGCGCGATACTGGATAGTGCGACGATTATGACGTGCGCTCGAAGGAGCCTTTGGCGGGCCTTTTTTTCGGGCTTTGCCCGCTCGATCCGCGATCGCGCCAAGCGCGCTATCATCGTGCACGCGTGTAAGGATTCACGGGGCCAGAGTCTCCGACGCGATCAGCGATCATATGCGCCCACCCTAGAAAACAGGGACCGTACAAACTAAATGACCGTATGCGGGTCCGCCGCCTACCGAAATTTGCGGGTATTTGGGCTCAATTTTATTGCACTTTCTTTGCGTCACATGGAGGAACAATGTCCGTAGATGTTCATGCAGCTTTGCAGCCGTGCGATGCATGTGGTTACCGGCCTGTCAGGTTGGCCCTCCATGTCGTGGAGATCGTTCGGGCAGAAATCGCTGGCTGCGCGAACGTTGCGGTTGATCCTGTGGCGCAACGAAAAATCAACGCCGTCCTCGGTCGTGTTGCCGCCCGCCTAGAAAGCGAGATCGGATGCGAAGAACCCGGGACAACTACGCCATCGATTTCCGCAGGCGCGCTTCGCCAAAGGCGTTACAGAGAGCGCCAGCGGGCGTCACGCGTGACGATCTCCAATGCGACGTGACGCCGAGCGTCTCAGCAAGCTTGTGCCGGTGGAAGAATTCGACGCCTTCGTCGATTTTATTTGCGGCGCATACGGCGCGCGCAATATCCGCTCTTGTCCGGTAGCGACCAACTTTTGCGTTGCCGCGAATGACACGACGCGCCAGCAGCAGACTCACCACTCTTTTCTGATGACGGCGTTGCCGGAATAGATCGCGGTGGTATACGAAAACTCGCCGTCAGACTTGGCGCTGAGCGACCAGCCGTTCGCCAGCTTGTATTGGGCGCCAGCGGTGAGGAGCGCGCCGTCGGGTGCGGGCTTCGCGCCATTGACGACGAATGTCGAGCCCGGCAGCGACGGGAACAGCGCGGTCGCGCTCGTCGTAGTGCCAAAGTCATGCACCCACGCCGCTCGCATATAGACGGTGAGCTTTGCGGTTCGATCGATCAGATGTGTGGAGTCGATGCGAGAGCCGAGTTCGGAACGTGTCGCGGTCGCTGACTGCGAGGCGTAAGAGAGCGCGAACTGGTTGGAACCTGATGCTGCAGCCTCGGCATAGGACGGCCGGTCAATCCACTGTGCCTGAATGGCGGCATATGGCGTCAGGCCGAAGCCGCCGGCCGGGATGCGATAGCCTCCCTCTAGTCGGACGGCGAGCCCATTCGCATGGAAAGCGCCGGTAAGGGTATCGACGCCGGAGACAGACACCGTTCTGTTCGTAGTCGCGCCATGGAAGGTATAGGCCACTCCCGCCGACAGATAGGCCGGCTCGAAATGCGTCAATGCGTAGAGGCCCGCTTGGAATATATCGGAGCGGCCGCCACCGAGACCTTCACTCAGCCCCCAGTTCGTACCGCCCCCGCCGAGCGCAAACCCGACCTTAGTGTCGGGAGTAATGGAATAGTCTATACCGGCCGCCACGCCATAAGCCCGGCCCGTGGTCGTATGTGAACCCGTTGTGTCGTTTCCGCTTACTGTGCCGCTGCCGCCATAGGCAGCCGCCCACACGCGGTGGCGTGGATCGTGCTTGTTGTAAGTTTTGACGGAGGCAAACGCAGAGGCTCCGCCCGCAACGGCCGATGATGGCGATTCCTCTGCAAAGCCCAGAGCCGGGACAAACCCGGAGTCGCGCGAACGGCCCTCGACGAACGGGTCGGTTATCAGGTTGAGAAACAAATTACCGGCCATGAAGCCGGCCTGCGTCGAGCCCGCCCCGGGTTCGCCCGAAAGTTGAGTCAGACCGACAGGAGTAAGTGAGCCAAAGACCGCCGGAATGCCGCCATTGGTATTGAAGGAATTGCTCAGCCCATTGGCGACGTTCTGCTGGTTGACGTTGAGGCCGCTGCCCGACGACGGCGTGAAGCTAAGACTTCAGATTCAGGTAAGCATGGGTGCCGTCATAGCCAAGGCTGGCGCCAAAATTGGCTGGCAGATTGGTGTTAACGATTGAACCGAATGTGCCGCTCACGCTGCCGGCATCAAGAATTGTGTATTGCTTGGCGACATAGGTGCCGGCGGCATAAGTCGCCTTCACCGTTGCGCCGCCAAGCGTCGCCGTGCCGGATACGCTGGCGAATGAAGACGTGGTCGGATTGAGGTTGACGGCATAAAAACTTCCCGGTGCGAAACCAAGAGCGCCGGTCACCGTCATCGACGAGCCCGGGGCGACGGAACCCGGCTGGAAGGTGCCGCCGCTCGCGACACCGGTATTGCCGACCGTTCCGGTGCCCGACAGAACGCCGCTATTGACCGTGGTCAAGGACGAGGTCGCAATCGAACCAAGCACCTGCAGCGTGCCGCCATTGATGGTGGTCGCGCCGGTATAGGTGTTGGTGCCGGTCAGTGTCTGTGTGCCGGTCGTGAGCGTCAGCGCGCCGTTGGTTCCGCTGATGACGCCGTTGTAGGTCGTTGAGGCATTCGACAAAGTCAGCGTCTTGGCGCCGAGCGCGACGATGCTATTAGCCACGCCCGACAATGTCGTGATGGAGGCGCCGGTGGTCGTGCCGGAAATGTCGAAGGTGCCGGACGCGTTGGCGACGTCCACGCCGCTTGAATCGGCGATCCCGCCGCTGCCGATCAGCGCCAGCGTGCCGCCATTGATGGTGGTCGCGCCGGTATAGGTGTTGGCGCCAGTCAGTGTCTGCGTGCCGGCCGTGAGCGTCAACGCGCCACTGGTCCCGCTGATGATGCCGTTGTAGGTGGTTGAGGCGTTCGACAACGTCAGCGTCTTGCCGCCGAGCACCACACTACTGTTGGTCACGCCCGACAAGGTCGTGATGGCAGCGCCGGTGGTCGTGCCGGAGATGTCGAAGGTGCCCGCTGCGTTGGCGACGTCCACGGCGCTTGAATTGGCGATGCTGCCGCCGCCGGTCAGCGCCAGCGTTCCGGCGTTGATCGTGGTCGCGCCGGTATAGGTGTTGGTGCCGGTCAACGTAAATTTGCCCGTACCCTGTTTGGTAAGAGCTGTCTGGCCAGTGGCGTCCTGGATCACTCCGCTAAAGAGAGTGTCGGTCGCATCACCCATTGTCAGGGTCGCGCTCGCGGCAATGCTATTGGTGACGGTGCCGCTGCCGGCGAGCGAGCCGATCGTCTGGTCGAAGCCGCCGAGATCGAGAATTCCCGGCGCATTGACCGTGATGCCGCTGGTCGCGACCAAACACGTTGGTGGCGGCGCCCGCCAGTAGCGTCCCATCCGAAATCAGCCAAGGTGTCGTCGGCTGGCCTGGCGTTCCAGTGAGTGTCCACTGACTCGCGCCGGTCTTATTGAAAACCGTGAAGTTTTGATACTGGGCCCCGATCTGCGTCGTATCAAAGGAGCTATTGGTCGCGCCACCGAGAGCGAACGTATCGGTGCCGCCGCTGACCGCGACGACGTTGCCCAAAATCGAAAAGCCACTTTGGAGCGTCAAACTGTTGACGCCGCCCGTGAACGTGATCGCGTTGGCGAGCGTGAACGTAACGCTGGCAAGTCCGCCCGCAATCTTACCGCTGTTGATGACCGTGAGCCCGCTGCCGACGACGCCCACCCCACCAGCACCGCCGGCCCCGGCGGTGCCGGCCGTCGTGCCAGCTCCGAACGCCCCAGCTGCGCCGCCCGCGCCTCCCTGAATGATGCCCGCGCCGCTGTTGGTCAGAGAGGCGCCGGGCGTGGAGAAAAAGATACCGGTTCCGCCGCCGCCGCCAGCGCCGCCATCGCCACCAATGCCGGTGGCGGCCGCACCGCCCGCACCGCCTGCACCGCCCACACCGCCTGTAATGGTAACGGAGTTCGTGTTGGCCGTTGCTCCCGTCACGGTGGCGCCGAAGCCGCCGGAGCCACCACCACCGCCGCCGCCGCCATTGCCAACGCCAGACGAAGCGCCGCCAGCGCCACCGGCACCACCGACGACGCCAGTCAGAGTTCCACCGGGAAGACTCGCTGCGCTGCCGCCACTGGCGCCGCCGCCGCCGCCGCCGCCACCACCGCCGCCAAGATTGACGGTACCGACCGTGCCAGCTGTACCGACGGCACCGGCTCCGCCGCCGGCGCCGCCCGCTCCGCCACCGCCGTCGCCGCCGGCACCGCCCGTGCCATCGCTGGCGCCGCCGCCGCCGCCACCACCGCCGTTAACGCCAGTGCCTGCGCTTCCAGCGCCCCCCGTTCCACTTGTGCCGGTGCCGCCCGCACCGGCGACGATCCCGCCACCGCCGGCACCCCCGGCGCCGCCATCCGCGAATGCGGGGACGCATTGCAAGGTCAATGCCGTGACGAACGCAATTCCTGTCACGACATTTGCCAACGCGACACAGGCCAAAAGTCTTGCCCGATGCCGGTCGATTATGGTTGTCGGCGGCCGCGCCTGAACTCGGTCCGTAGCCATCGCAAAATTTGCCGCAGACAGCCGCAATATCGATCTGGTCCGGGACTTGCGCATCCACGCGTTTTGGCCGGCGGCAAAGAGCGCGAGGCAGCGATGGCAAAGGTAATTAGCTGCCGACGCAATGCCGGCGCGTCCCGTCTGACGCGCTTCGGTGCGAGTGCTGCGTAAAAACAGACGGTTTCTCCTGTGCTGGCTGCAAGGAAAATCCGATCGCCTCGCGATCGCAGATCATGGGTGACGCGAATCACGACGACACTGTTATCGCAGCGCTGTATGTCGGAGAGGCGGGCGCGGTCTGTATTAAATTGCACACTTGCAAAAACCCAGCAGTCTATTTTTCATATTTTGTACGCAACGCTGACGTAAACCCAAGAATGCATAAGTACGCGCGAGCGTCATTTCGCAAGACTGGTATTATGATGCATCGTTTATGGCTGAACTAATTCAATGAAAAAGAACACGGTCATATTAGTATTTGCCCGGGCTTGACCTCGTCGCAAAGACGGGACGCAACGTTGGCTTGCCAGCGTGCGCGCGCTATGCTCGGCCTCGAGCTGATCGGCGGGCTGGATGTTGGCGAGGATGCGCTCGACGGCGTCCATTTCGCGTTCGACGATCTGCTGAATCCGAAGCGCGAGCGCCGCGCGCTGCTCCGGCGAAACGGTGTCTTTGGTGACCTCCGGCTCGGCACGCGGCTGCACGGCCGGTTCACCGGTGCGCGCCATCACCGCACTGCCGCTCAGCGCCCGGGTGAATTGAAAGATGCCGGCGTTCGCGCGGCGTCCCCGCCAGCCTTCTTCTCTCACCCGTTTATAAAAATTCGAACGCGACAAGCCGATCATATCGGCAATGTCGGCGACCGGCGCCAGCGTCTGTTCGTACAGGCGCCGGGCTTCGGCAAGAAGTTCCGGCGCAATCTGCTTTCTCGCAACCATCACCTCTCCCCACAAAACAAAACGCCGGCCAAGCGGCCGGCGCAGATCTAAGGCGTTTGCTTTTCGTCACTTGTAAATGAAGGCGGCGACCGCGATCATGCCAATAATGGTGGCGATTACGAATCCGGCCAGCACCGGCTGCGCGGTCGGAGATCGCGTTTGCGATTGCTCGATATGGGCGAGCTTTTCAGCCCCGACAGACGCCGACGGCGGCGGCTCGACGCGAGATTTGAAGCGGAACTTGACGCAAGACATGACGCGGAACATTGGCCGCACTCTAACTCACGACATGAAAAAATAGAGGTACACGGCTACGAATAATACCGCACAGCCGAGCGTGCTCCATACCAGCACATATCGTGCGTTATGGCCGGTGACGCCGGCGCGCGCCTCGTTGCCGGTGCCGACGAGATGATCGCCGTCACGGATATGATCGCCTTCGATCTGCGGCATCGTTCCCCCTTCGGGTTGTCTTCTGAAGGAAAAACGCGCAACCGCCTTGCCTGTTCCATCCGGCGCCAATTGGCGCGTCCCGTTCGGGCACAACTTGGGAGCATGCGGAATACATACCTAGGGAGCGGCACGCTGTCAAGGCTTTTTTTCCTAGCCATCCAACGAAAAAATGGCTCGCATTGCCAAGGCACTAAGCGTTTCGGCGGGGGGCCGGAGCGCCACGAGCGTGCGCGATTGGGAAGACAGACGGATGAAAAAAGCTAAAGCGCGTGTTCAAGCACGGGCTTCAGATCGAAGCCGATTTCAAACACCAGCCTGCCGCGCGCATCGGCGACCAGCATAGTCCAGCCGGACAAGTCCTTGACCTGGGATTGGAACATCGCCGCGCGCAACTCGCGCACATGCCGAATGGCGAAAGCGCGCGCCGCGCCAACGCCACCAAACTCGGCTCCTGCGGCATCGCGAAACAAGCGTCTGCCGTCAGAAAAGTGGAAATAGTAGCGCGACATGGCTACTCAATACAAAGGCCACGGACGAATTATACACAGTATTATTGTTCTATGACAACCGAACAACGGCGATGTGTCAGCCGCCGTTCTGCCGCGCACCGGCGTCGAAACGGACCCGCGCATCCGCAATCGCCATGCGATTTTTCCGCGCCCACAGTCCCAACTCACTCACCGGCTCGAGCAGCGAGCGGCCGAGCCGCGTCAATTCGTAGTCGACCCGCGGCGGCACGGTCGGAAAGACGGTGCGGGTCACGAGCCCATCCCGCTCCAGCGCCCGCAGGGTCAGGGTCAGCATGCGCTGGGATATCGAGCCGAGCGCCTTGCGTAGCTCATTGAAACGCTTGGGGCCGTTGCCGAGGGTGGACACCACCAGCACGGTCCATTTGTCGCCGACCCGGGACAGCACCTCGCTCACCGCCCGGCAGTCCTCGGGCACATGCAGGTTACCTGGTGTGCCCCGTGTGCCTTCTTGCGCCATCCGCTTGGTCATCTATCTAGCCTCGGTATCAAACCGTAACCATATGCCGGAATTAGATAGAGGTCCCCATGACTATGCACAAGATGGCAAAGCACAAGCTCGGTATCGTCGTCGGCTCGAACCGCCGCGACTCCATCAATCGCCGCCTGGCGCAGGCGTTGGCCAAGCTCGGTTCCGGCGATTTCGAGGCCACATTCATCCAGATCGACGATCTGCCCATGTACAACCAGGATCTCGAGCAGCCGCTGCCGGATGCGGTGGCGCGCTTCAAGTCCGCGGTCGAGGCGTCGGATGCCTTGCTCTTCGCCACGCCCGAGCACAGCCGTTCGATCACGGCGGTTCTGAAGAACGCCATCGATTGGGGCGCCCGCCCTTACGGCAAGACATCGTGGCCGGACAAGCCGGCCGCCATCATCGGCACCTCGGGCGGCGCGATTTCGACGGCCATTGCGCAACAGCACTTGCGCGCGGTGCTCGGGAACCTTGGGCTGCACGCCTTTGGCGGCGAAGCCTATATTCAGTTCAAGCCTGACCTGATCGACGCCGACGGCAACGTTGCCGACGACAGCGTGCGCAAGTTTCTGAAAGACTACATCGACAGGTTTGCGGCCTTTGCGGGCCAACTCGCCGTCCGCACCGCCGCCGCAGCATAGAGGTCAAATGCCATGTCCATCCGACCCGTCAAGAAAGTCGTCCAATCGAAGCCGACCATGGAGGGCGCCGGCGTGAAGCTGCGCCGCGCCTTCGGTTTCGGTGACACGGCGGAAACCGATCCGTTTCTCCTGCTCGACGATTTCCGCAACGACAACCCGCAGGACTACCTCGCCGGCTTTCCCTGGCATCCGCACCGCGGCATCGAAACCGTCACTTATCTGCTCGAAGGCTCGGTCGAACACGGCGACAGTCTGGGCAATCGCGGCAAACTCAACAAAGGCGACGTGCAATGGATGACCGCCGGCCGCGGCATCATGCATCAGGAAATGCCGCAGGGCGATGCGCAAGGCCGCATGCACGGCTTCCAGCTCTGGGCGAACCTTCCATCCTCGCTCAAGATGACGGCGCCGCGCTATCAGGATGTCGAAGCCGCCGCCATTCCGGAGATCGTCGACGATGACGGCACACGCGTGCGCGTCGTGTGCGGCGAGTTCTGGGGAAAAAAAGGCCCGGTCGACGGCGTCGCCGCCGATCCGCGTTATCTCGACGTGTTCGTGCCGGCGGGAAAACGCAAGACGCTCAAAGTCGAAGTCGAACGCCACGCATTCGCCTATGTGTTCGAGGGCGACGGCAGCTTCTCATACGCGTCGAAGCCGTTCGGCGTGCTCGCCGAGAAGCAAATCGACGGCGAGGAGATCCTCCTGCGCGAGCCGGTCGGCGACCGCTCGCTGGTGTTGTTCGACCAAGGCGACGAGGTCACCGTGCAGGCGGGCGACACAGGGATTCGTTTCCTGCTGGTGTCCGGCAAACCGATCCAGGAGCCGGTCGCCTGGTACGGCCCGATCGTGATGAACAGCCAGGCCGAATTGCAACAGGCCGTCTCCGAACTGCGTGCTGGCACGTTCATCAAGAACTAGCCGGTCCGCCTGTCCGGACTGAAACAAGCCCCGGCCCACGTGGCCGGGGTTTTGTTTTTGTCATGGCGAAACGGCAGTGGGCGCACGCCCGCCGCGATAAGATTAACTTTCGCCTCGCCACACGCTTTCATCGTTGTCAAAGCCATCGATAGAGTCATAATTCAGGCAGTGGCCGCCCTCGATAAAACAATGAACGAAGCGGCCGATTGGGAGGATCAGGAATGACAAAGTTTACGTCATCGCGACTGTTGACGGCCTTATGCGTTGCCGGTGTCGCAGTGTCGTTCGCCGCGCCAGCGCAAACGGCCGAATTGAAGATCGGCTTCATGGCGCCGAAAACGGGTATCTTCACGCAGCTTGGCGTGGACATGCAGAACGGCTTCGAGATGTATCTCAAGGAACACGGCAACAAGCTCGGCGGCATGGACGTGAAGTTCATCGTCGAGGACACGCAAGGCAAGCCCGATACCGCGGTCGCCAAGGCCAACAAGCTCATCTTGCAAGACAAGGTGGACATGCTGGTCGGCGGCGTGCTCGCCACGACCGGCTATGCGCTGGCGCCGGTCGCCACGCAACACAAGGTGCTCTACATCGGCTCGATCGCGACCGCCGACGATCTCGGGCAGCGCAAGCAGAAACAATACCCCTATATGGTGCGCCCCACTTTCGTGCCCTCGCAACCCACCCATCCGCTCGGGCAATGGGCCTGCGACCAGGGCTACAAAAAGGTGGTCACCGTCGCGGCCGATTATGCCTTCGGCTACGAGACGCTCGGCGGCTTCCAGCAAACTTTCGAGGATTGCGGCGGCAAGGTAATCCAGAAGCTCTGGCCGCCGATCGGCACCAAGGATTTCGGACCCTATATCCCGCAGATCAAGGGCGATGCCGACGCCATCTTCACGCTCATGGTCGGACCGATGTCGCTGCAGTTTCCCAAGCAGTTGCGCCGCTCCGGCAACAAGAAGCCGATCATCGCCGGCGGCACCAGCTATGACGAGTTCATCCTGCCGTCGATGGGCGACGAAGTGATCGGCGACGTCTCGGCCTTCATGTACAGCGCCGCGATCGATACGCCGAAGAACGCAGCCTTCGTGAAGGCGTACCGCTCGCAGTTCGGCAAGGTGCCGTCATACTATTCGGAAGGCAACTACTCGACCGCGCAGTGGATCGACGAGACCATCAAGAAGGCCGGCGGCAAGTTCCCCGGCGCGCTTCCGTTCATCGAGCTGATGCGCGGCATCGAGCTCGACGCGGTGCGCGGGCACCTTTCGCTCGACGATACCAACACGGTCGTCGGGCCGATCTACATCAAGAAGGTCGAGAAAAGAAAATGTTCGGCTATCCCAAAGCCGAACTCTGGAATGTGGTGATCAAGACCTACCCGCATGTCAGCCAGTTCTGGACCTACGACAAGGCGAAGTTCCTGGCGCAGCCGGTCTACAGCCGCAACTTCCCGCCCTGCAAAAACTGCGAATAAGCGCAAGCGCAAGGACGCACGATCTGAAGCCCCGGCCCCCCGGCCGGGGCTTTTTTCTCAGGCCCGCCGGGCACCATTGAAAAGCCCGCCCCAAATCCGCATAACACGCCTTCGTGAGCGCGTTTGAGGGGACGGAATGGTGGCGGGGGAACTGGCGCGGACACGTGTCGTCATCATAGGCGCCGGCTTCGGCGGCATCGGCTTAGGGCTCAAGCTGAAGGACGCCGGCCTCACCGACTTCGTCATCCTCGAGAAATCGGAAGCCGTCGGCGGCGTCTGGCGCGAAAACCGCTATCCG
>CAWIXF010000020.1:0-484694 GCA_963840065.1 uncultured Alphaproteobacteria bacterium
CTTCTCTTCGGAATCGGCACCAAGGCCCTTGTATGGGGCTTTTTGAGTCAAGAAGTTTAAGCAAGGCAGTTCATCTTTTTTCTTCGTCAGTTTCTTTGTTCGATTTGAAAGTCTGTTTCTTCGTCCCGACCGTGGTTTCACTCGCGCTGGCGCGCGCAGAAGCTGTCAAGGTTGGCCGTTGTACCAACCTTGCGGCATGCTTCAGCCTTGCCAGGCCACACCTTGACGGCTTCGAGCACGATGGCACCGCTTGGTGCGGTCGGGATGACGATCAGAGGGGAGCCCGCTTTCGGGCGCGATCAATCGCGCCACAACCTTGTATTCGGTAGGTCCAAGGACCCGAACCATGATGCAGTCATGCGCATCGGCAGCGAAGCTCCGAAGCGGCGGACCCATTCTTCCATTCGGCATAAAAGCCAAGGGACATGCCGGGATTCCGCCACCTCGAACCGTCATCGGCGCCTCGTCACAAGCGGACGGACGAGACCGAAACTGTGGGGGTGCCTTCAGCGTCCTCCATTCATTGTGCCGGACGCAAAACAACGCCGTCTGGTACTACGCCCTCCCGCACAAGCCGCCACAGGGCGATCAGAAGCTTGCGCGCCAAGGCCACGATCATGGGCTTTCGAGTACCGCGAGCGTTCTCGGTGCGAGCTCGAAACCACCGCGTCAAGGCGCTGTCCTTCTGGTGCAATAGGAACCGCCACGCCAATTGAATCATGCCTCGTCGGACTCGAGCATTGCCGGAACGGGCCAGCCCTTTTTCCCGGCGTTTCCTCCCGCTCTCGTCGGGCGAGCCAGTGAGGCCGGCATAACGCGCTACGGCCCGTCGGTCACGCATGTTTCGCGACAGCACCTCGTGCACCAGCATGTCGGCCGTCTCGATGCCGACCCCGATCACGCGCGACAATAGGCGCACCATGGCGTGCGGTCCATCACTAGGCGCCTGTTCTATACGCTCCAGGCGCGCTTCCTCGATCTGTCGGATCTGATCACTGACGAGCCGTCGGCGCTCCATGTCGCGACGCAGCTCAGCCGACGTGTTGGGCGGGATCGGCTCGCCCTCAGGTGTGCGCAAGCCGTCAAGGCGTCCGGCGGCCCTTTTCAGCTTGGGATTGAAGCCGCGGATGCCGAGCCGAACGAATGCCGCCTTCATTCGGTTGACGATCCGACTTCGCTCTCGGATGAGGCTGTCACGTTCGCGATTGGGCCGCTTGGCATCCTCGTCCTTTATTGTGGGGATCGCGACCATCTTGCAGTGATCACGCTCGCCGCGCAGCCAGCCGAGAAAGGACCGTTTGAGCAGCTCGGTGTCGAGACGATCGGTCTTGGCGCGCCGGTGCTCGCGCGATACGGCGATGCTCGATGCGTGGATGACGTAGGCCTCGATGCCGCACGCCTTGAGCCAGCGCGCCAGCCAGAAGCCGTCACGGCCTGCCTCGAAGGCGACTACAATGCGTTCGATACGGCGCCCTGCTTTCTCCGCTTCCTCCCGCCATCGATACAGCAGCTTCAGCAATGTGCTCTCATCGACCGCGAGCTTCTTCAACGGCTGGCGCTCGACGCCAGGCACGATGCCGGCAACGAGCCAGCTTGATAGGCTCATCTCGATGACCGCGATTAGCGTGCCGTCCGGTTCGAGGGCGGTGAGAGATCGGCTCAGGTCGTTCAACTTCTGCATGGGGCGCTCCATCGGTTCACATCAGCGACGATGGATGCAATATCCTCGCCGCCGCCCCATAGCATCTTCCATCATGGGATTCGAAGACGAGGTGGAACAATCTATTGGGCGGCCTTGGCGTCAGACTGACAGCAGGTCCAGCGACCATTACGAACTCACCTCATCCATCGTCCCGCGAGGGACATCTTTCCACCGCGTGGTGGAGCTCGCGTGTTCTCCTATCGCATGTGATCCTGCACGACTCTCATGGCGTTGCGGCTTCTTCCCGGGTCCACTGGAACTCGGTGCCGTCAACCCATATCCGGTGCATGATAACGGCCAGCCGGCGCGCCAGTGCCACGATCGCCTTCTTCATCCCGCGGTGCCTGGCGATCTTCATCGCCCAGGCCTTAAGCCAGGACCATTTTGTCGAACGCACCAGCATGATCTGGGCCGCTTCGTAGAGCATCACTCGCATCATCGCGTCTCCGCACTTTGATATCGCGCCGGGTCGTTTGCTTTCACCCGATTGATGCTGGGCGGGCGTCAGTCCGAACACCGCCCCGACCGTTTTGGACCTACGAAAGCGCGCCGGCACGTCGACAGTTGCGCGATAGGTTAGCGCCACCACCGGGCCAACACCGGGTACCGTCATCAAGCGCCGGCACACCTCATCGTCCCGCACGATGGCGAGCAACCGGCGGTGCAGGATGCAGAACTGCTCGCGTAGCGCCCGTCGGACAATGAGCAGTGGTTCGACCAGCACTGCTAGGTCGGACAAGTTCTCGACCAACTCTCTGATGCGCGCCTCGAACTTCACCGTCCCGACTATCCCGACCTTGAGGCCGAAGTTGCGCAAGGTGCCGCGCAGGTCATTGTCGATAGCGATCGCCTTCGACTGCAGCAGTTTGCGATGGGTCAGCAGCATGCGCAGTTTCTGACTGCGTAGCGTCTTCACATGAACTGGGCGGTAAAGCCCCGCCCGCATCATCTGCGCCATGCCACGCGCATCGTTGCGGTCGGTCTTGTTGATCTGTGCCTTCAATACCGCCCGCATATGCCGCGTCTCGACACAGATCACCGGCAAGCCCGCGTCGGCCAACGCACTGAACAGCCACTGCGATAACGGCCCAGCTTCCAACCCGATCCGCTTGAAGCCGTAAGCGGGGTTCGTCAGCACCTGCAGCAGAACGTCCGGTTCGCTCGCCACCTTCACTTCTCTAACGATCCTGCCTGTGTCATCCACAATGCAGATGCTGGTCTGCTTGACCGAAACGTCCAATCCAGCAAAATGATCCATGCTGCGCTTCTCCTTCTGATGCTTGAGGCCCGTAACCTCGGTGACCTCGTTTCACCATCAGCCTGAAGCGCAGCACCCAAAATCTTCAGCCTATCCACAAGCTGCCGGCCGATTACCCCATCTATTAGACTAACAGCGGACATCGCACGCCATCGGTGCCGAATTTCTAGGCCGCGAATGATGCGGTGGACGGCGCCCACTCTGCGGCATCGAAGTGCCATAGGGTAGTTGCGTCGAAGCGCAACCACATTGAGGGGAGCCGTCCATGGGCGAAGTTAGCACGATCGGGGTCGATATTGCGAAGTCGGTTTTTCAGATTCACGGCATCGATGCGGATGGTGCGGTGGTCATTCGCAGGCGTATTGGTCGAGCGAAGGTTCTTAAGTTTTTCAGTGGTTCACCGCCTTGCCTCGTTGGCATGGAAGCCTGCGCAACGGCGCACCAGTGGGCACGCGAGCTCAAGAAGCTCGGGCACGACGTTCGGCTCATGCCGCCGACCTATGTCAAAGCCTACGTGAAGCGCGGCAAGAACGATGCGGCTGACGCGGCAGCGATCTGCGAGGCTGTGACGCGGCCATCGATGCGGTTTGTGCCGATCAAGAGCATCGCGCAGCAGAGCGCGTTGATGCTGCACCGGACACGGGATCTTCTGATCCGTCAGCGAACGCAACTGATCAACGCACTTCGTGCCCACCTGGCCGAACTCGGGCTGGTGGCAGCGAAGGGGCATGAAGGATTGCATCAACTGGTTATGGCCGTGACGGAGAGCAGCGATGAGCAGCTGCCGAGTAACGCCCGCTTTGCCTGTCAGGCGCTCGTTGCGCAGCTGCATGCCGTGCAGACCCAGATCAGCGGGCTCGACAAGCGCATCACGCAAGCCCATCGCGCCAACGCGGACAGCAAACAACTCGAAGCCATTCCAGGGTTCGGCGTGATCCTATCCACGGCGGTCGTGGCGACGATGGCGGACCCAAAGGCGTTCAGAACCGGACGCGAGTTTGCTGCCTGGATCGGATTGGTGCCGCGGCAGAACTCCACCGGCGGCAAGGAGCGTCTTGGCTCGATTTCCAAGCAGGGCGATCGCTATCTACGGCGACTATTCGTTCTCGGTGCAATATCCATTGTCAGGACCGCACGCACGCGGCCGGACAAGTATCCCTGGGTAACCGAGCTGCTGGGGCGTCGGCCGGCCAAAGTGGCCGCGGTGGCGCTGGCCAACAAGATGGCGCGGACCGCCTGGGCAGTGCTGGCCATGGGAGAGACCTATCGGGCACCGACACGATCAAGCAGCCTCGCCATCGCAGCGGCGGCCTGAGCGGTTTGGTATTCGGAATGTGAGGTTACGTCGAGGGCGTACAGGAACGTCGAGGGTGATGATGGTTTGATGCGAACCGGTTGGACCGGGGATCGGGAGAACCCGCGATGGGTCAAGCACTCTTGAGTGCGGGCGAATGATAGGGACCCGATCTGCGAATTACATCAGGGCCAGCGGCTATGAGCGCTGCACAAACAGGCCGGACACATGACTTGCACCCGACCGCAAGCAGAAAGCCAAAAGAATCCCTTGACCCGTGGGCGCCGTCCACACATGACCCAGCAGCGACATTGTCCGGCGTTTTATGTTGCAGCGCGAAGCGAGTCTCAGCTCTATCAAAACATTTGCCTGAGCCGGTACGATGCAGTCTCCTCGGCAGCCGGAGGGTGGCCCGTTAACGGTGCCCTTCCGTTTTCCCTCCCGGACGCCGGCGACAGCACCGCGGTTCGTCTGTCAGCCCCCGGGGCCGTCCGTCATGATGTAGCCCATCAGGTCGCCCACCTTGTGCTCCAAATTTCGGATGATGTCCTTGACGACGTCTCCGATCGAGATCACGCCCACGACCTTGCCCGCGTCCAGCACTGGTAGATGGCGAAAGCCGCGCGCAGCCATCATTGCCATGCAGCCATCCAGTTGGTCGTCCGGCTTGACCGTCACCGGGTCGCCTGTCATCACTTGGCCCACCGGAGTCTGCTTCGCATCGAGCCCGGGCAGCAGCACTTTTATGGCGCAGTCACCCTGGGTCACGATACCGACCAATACGTCGTCGTCGATGACCAGCACCGACCGGACCCGGTTATCGCGCATCTGGCGCAAGGCTTCGACGACCATGTCGCCGGAACGTACATGGATCAGGGCGCCACTCTTCTGGGCCAGAGCGTTATTGACTGTGTTCATCGAGTTTCTCTCGCGAGCCCTGTCCTGGCCCGCCTAAGTGGTACGTATTGAAGTTGTGAGCCGGCTCGTTCAGCATCGACCATAATCTAGCTCACTACGCGGCCATTAATCGAGGGGCTGGGCTCGTTCGCGTCGCATCTTTTCCTTTGCTGACCCGGAGCGAATCGTCAGCTGCACTTATCTCGTAGCTAGTCGTCATTCAGCGGATTTGCGCCCACGGGCTAGCACCGCGACAGTTAAGCATGCTCACCGGTTCGGTCTATCTCTGTCATATCGCGTACGCCGCCGCCGGCCTCATCATATAGCGAAGCGAACTTTGCTGCGGTGCGTCGAAACGCAAATCGGACGTCAATGGCACAAAGCGTCGTTCGCTGCACTGCCGCGTTGACGGTCGCTATTGAACTAAGAGCGGACAAATGCCGGGCCCGAACCCAAGCAGCCCGGTCGCGCAAGACCCGAACCGGACGTTCAGCGAGCCGTTTAAAAAAGGGAGGGCGACGGGCGAATTCTTATAATGCGACGCCCGGCCGCTACAGAATTCGCCGGGATCGTGCCGCCGCGAAGGGGTTGAGGCGTCCCTGACTGGAGGCTTGATCAAGCGTCGGCGTTTTGATGGTGAGCCGTCGATGGGCCTGCCGCAGCGCGCCTCTTAACCCGTGCACAACAAACCTGGCCCAGCGTTGCGCGACCCAGGACAGGCTCGTGTCGAGAGAAAGCGACTTCAGAGCATAAGCCTTTTTTGTACAAAAAGCGTCATAAGCTTGTTTGACCGGATCGTCGTAATAAGCCGCGATCTTTTCCAGGCCCATGCCGGGAGAAGCAAGCCATTGCGGAACATGGACGTTGCAAAGACGCTCGACGTCCATCAGTGCTTTGCCGGCGCCGGTTCCGGCCGCCGGACATGACGTTGCGAAGGCATCGCCGATGAGGACAACGCCGGGCTGCCGATAACCCTCGGTAACATAAAGATCGATGGGTCGTATCTTGATGAGGTCGTCGATCTCGAATGGCCCGACAAGCTTGTTCAGGCTCGGCATGACTTCAAGCAGGGTCTGTTTTGGGGCTTCGCGAAAACGTTTGAGCCAAGAATCGTGCATGCCGCGGTAAACGAACATGTTAGCGCGCGTCGTCGCGCCAATCGGGAAAAACGCGATATAGGCCATCTGACTTGCGGGTCCCTCGGAATAGCAAGTCAAAGCTGAAAAATCGAAAGCAGCCTTGCCGACGGGTTTGATGTCGAAGCCGATGGCAATCGAATGGGTCTCGCTCACGACCCTGCGCTCAATTCCGAGCTGATGACGCAGGCCGATATTTAGCCCGTTCGCCAGGATGAGCAGGCGTGCGGATATCTCCTCGCCGCTGGACAAGGTCACGATTTGTCTGTTGTCGCTCGTGGCGAGCGATGTGACTTTCGCGTTTATGAAGGCGGCACCAGGAACCTCGGCCCGGACGGTATTTACGAGGTCGGCGTAATATATGCCGCACTGCGCGCCATCGCGCTTTTCGACCAAGCGACCAAAGCGCGCGATCGAAAGGCTGCGGTCCGGCGTTGCGACTTTTAGGACGGCCTCGGCCAGTCCGGTCTTTATCAGGATTTCGATCTGGCTGGTATCGAGCTTTTCGCAGCGGAAGTCCGGCGGAAAGACTTCGTGCGGATCGATCAAGACCACGTCGTAGCCAGCGCGTGTCAACATGGCGGCCGCAGTCGAACCCGCGAGGCCGGCTCCGGCAATGGCGATATCGGCTTGGCGCATCGTTCAATCTATATGCCAGATTTCTTACACGGAGCCATTTCAATCGAGCACGGAGCTACCGGTATCGATTTTTAACATTAACCGATGGGCGTTTAGGATTAACCGAGTGCCAATACCGGGATAACTTAACCATTCGAGCCCGCAGCGAAATTAACAATATATCTACCAAACTGTATTGGGCCCCGTAATTCATCTACGACATTCTTCGTTTATACAGTACTGCCACGCATTGTAGCTTCAACCAGGCTTTGAACCGCAGGCGGTCATGGCACACCTGACTCGAGCGGCGTTCGATGAGCGCGCCGATGTCGATTTTCTGGATCGAATTGACACAATCAAATCGGCCGCGGCCGATTTGAGCGTCGATGTTCGTCTTTCAATCCATCATAATATTGCCGAGCTCGAACAAGAATGGCGCGCGTTTGAGGCGCAAGCCGATGGCACCGCTTTCCAAACATTCGATTGGCTCTCGGCTTGGCAGCGCCATATCGGTGCCCAGGAGGGCGCAATACCGGCGATCGTGGTCGGTCGGCACCGCGAACAGATTCTCTTTATTGTGCCGCTCGCGCTGCAGCCGGGGATATTGCGACGTGTCGTCTGGCTTGGGGCATTCTTGAATAACAGCAACGCGCCGCTGCTTGCGCGCAATTTTTCGGAGGTCGTCAGTCCGACGCAATTCTTGCTGTTGTGGCGGCAAGTCGTGCAGCTTTTGCGGCGTGAACTCCGCCACGATCTCATCGACATGAGCAAGATTCCCGAGACTGTCGGGACGCAAGCCAACCCGCTGCTCGCATTGCAAGTCACGCCGCACGCCAACGATACGTATCTGACGCATCTGTCCGGGGCTTGGGAAGAATTCTATGCCGCCAAGCGTTCGTCGTCGTGGCGGAAAACCGACGCTAAAAAGCGCCGCCGTTTGGCTAAATTCGGCGAAGTCGAATTCGCGACGGCCGACGAGGCAGACGATATCGAACAAGCGCTCGACGCTCTCATCGACCAAAAGAAAAGCCTCTACGCTTCTCTTGGCGTCGGCAACATGTTCGAGCGGCCGGGATATCGGGAATTTTTTCTGGAATTGGCCAGTGATCCAACGTGCCGCCGACTTGTACATGTCAGCAGCGTCAAAGTCGGGCCCGCGATTGTTGCCGCCAGCTTCGGTCTGACATTCCACGGCAACTACGATTATGTTTTGGCGGGATGCCGTGGTGGCGAACTGGAATCATGCAGCCCCGGTACGATCCACCTGCAGGAGCTATTGCGCTATTTCCTCGAGCGCGGTTTCACGACATTCGATTTCAATATTGGCGACGCGCCCTACAAACGTGAATGGTGCGATCGTGAGCTGAAGCTTTACGACTATGTGGCGCCGGCGACTTCGCGGGGATGGCCGATTGCCGTTTTGGCGAGGCGCACGCGCGCGCTCAAGCGATTCATTAAGCGGAGTCCGTCGATCTGGCCGGTGGTCCACGGGGTCCGGTCGCTGATTGGAAAGTTGCGCCGTTGATGCACTTGGCTTTTCAGACCATAATCCGCGGCAAGATTTCGCTGGGCACCCGCGCTTTCGGCGGGTTGTTCTCGACGTCTGCCTTGCTTATGGCGGCGCGCGTCGTGGGGCTCGGCGCCGGCTTTGGCGCGCAAATATTGCTGGCGCGGATGCTGGAGCCGCAAGGCCTCGGCATCTTCTATTTCGCGACCAGTATCGCGTATGTCGTGAGTACGGTGGCGGCCTTCGGTTATCCCGTCGCGACGGTCCGCTTCATCTCCCGCTACCGCACGCGCGGAAAATTCGGGCTGAAACAAGCATTCGTCAATCGGGCGCAACGCGACACGGCCATCGTTTCCATTGTTGCGATGGCCGTCGGGATGCTGCTTGCCGCGGTCATTCCCGGCGACGTCACGACGCGGCTTGCGGTTGCGGCGGCTGCGATCGGCATACCGGCCTTGGCGTTGTCGCGGTTCTATGCCTCGGTTGCCGCCGCAATCCGCCAGTTCGCGCTGTCTTATGTCTTAAATCTGTTGTGGCGCCCCATCCTCTTTCTGCTGGTGATGGGCCTCGTCGCAATGATTGTCACCGCACCGTCGCCGATCATGGCGTCCGGCGCCTTCAGCTTCGTTGCGGTCGTCATTGTCGCGGTGCAGTTCAAAGGTTTGCTGAAACATTTCCCGGGCATGGTCGGGTCGGCGGCCGCGGACCGCCGACAAATTCATCAATGGCGGCTGGCAAGCGCGCCGCTGCTAATTCTTGCTGGCTTTAGCAGCCTGATAAACGATCTTAGCCTCGCGCTTCTTGGCACCATCGTAACGAAAGCCGATCTCGCCGTGTTTGGCGTCTGCTTGAAGCTGGCGGTTATCGTCGAATATGCGGTTTCGCTGGTCCACGAACTGTCCGCACCCGATATTTCCGATGCGCTCGCACGCAAGCAAACGGGAACGATTGAGAGCGTCGCCGCCCGTGTAAACATCGCGGCCGTCGGCTCAACGTTGGTTGCGCTTGTCGGTGTTGCCGTATTTGGCCGGTTTATACTTTCCGTTTTTGGCCCCGATTTTGTTCGCGCCTTGCCAATCCTCGTCGTGCTGGTCGCTTGTCAGTTTGTTCGCGCGGCATTCGGGCCAACGATGCTCACTCTGATTTCGGCCGGTGCGCAGAAGAATGTCGTGGTGATATTCTCAATTGCCATTGTCTTTTACTCGCTTGGCAATTTGGTTTTGGTGCCGTTATTCGGGTTGAACGGCGCTGCCGCGGCCTTCGCGGCGATGACCGCATTCTGGACGGTAGCGCTGGCCCTCATAACGAAACGCAAGACCGGGCTGCGCCTGGATATTGTCAAATCGTTCGGCGTATTGCGCCGCACCCCGGTGACTTTCGTAAGCCTTGTTGGCGGCGCCCATGCCGGTGGCGGCGCATAGCATCAAGGCAATTGAAATGACAGCCATGCCAAAAATCAGCGTCGTGGTGCCTTGTTACAACGGCGGCAAGTTCCTCGATCAGCTCACGGCTTCACTGGCGCGGCAGACGTTTCGCGACTTCGAGATCATTATCGTCAATGATGGATCCACGGAGCCCGCCACGAAGGAAAGGCTAGCGGCGCTGGACCCGGCCATTCGCGTCGTACACCAGGAGAACCGTGGCTTGTCGGCGGCGCGCAATGCCGGCTTTGCGGCCGCGCATGCCGATCTGATTATGGATTTGGACTGCGACGATCAACTGGAGCCGACGTATCTTGCGGAAACATGGGCAGCGTTGCAATTGGCCGGGCCGGAGGCGGGCTTTGCCTTCAGCCATGTGCGGCTGGTCGGTGAGGCGACCGGTGTCCAAAAAAGATACTACAATACGTTCGATATCCTTTTCAAAAACACCATTGGCTACAGCATGCTGATACGGAAAGCCGCATGGCTTAAGACCGGCGGGTACGATGAAAGCATGCGCGATGGATACGAGGATTGGGAGTTCAATCTTCGGCTGATCGCCGCGGGCTATGCCGGCATCGAGGTGCCGAAGCCGCTATTTCTCTATACAGCCAGCACGCAGGGCATGTTGCTTGGTCATTCATCCCACAAGCACGCCGCGACATGGCGTTACATCCGGCAGAAACATCGCGACATGTATCGCCTGTCGAATGTCATGCGTCTGTTCTGGAAGCGTCGATCTCAACCCACAGAGGTGTCGGCGGTTCGTTCGATTGCGCAACTGCTTCTATCGAATTGCATCCCCAACTCCTGGGAAAACGAATTTATTAGCTTTGTCCGTCGCTATCGCATGTCACGGTCCAAGGAGACCCGCGAATCCGTGGGACGACGCTCCGCTATTCGTCCGGACGCCGGCTCAGCTCTCTGACGTCGTTCGAAACCGAAGCGATCGGCGGCTTCTGTGCGGCGTCGTCGACCACTCATCTCAATGCCACCAGGTTTGCAGTTGGCCCATCGCGTCAATTCACGGCGATGCAGCAATTCGGTCGATTTCGGGGCGAAGCGGACATTCAGAGAGCCACTCTTACAGAGCGTGATTCATGCGTATGCGCCCTAGCGAGCCTTGCCCGCTCAGCACATAATCCCTACGAGCATGTCCCCGGCCTGATCGGGGATGTGGAACGGTTTTCGGACGAGACCATGCGCCAAGCAAATCAGCGCTTGATCCCGAAAAGTGTGGAACGGTTTTCGGACAAGATCATGCGCCAAGCAAAATTGTCTTCCGTCAGCGAGGCGCCCGCGCAACTGATCGCAACCGCAACGTTACGCATCGATACGCCCGGCGTCGGCTTCACCGATATCACCGGCCATGCCGTAGACTTCGTTGCCCAGGCGGATGCGGGCGAGGGCCTGTTGCTGGTTTACTTGCGCCACACCTCGGCCTCTCTCACGATCCAGGAAAACGCCGATCCCGACGTGCAGGCCGTTCTGACCGCCGCGCTTGCACGCCTGGCGCCGGAAGACGCGCCCTGGATTCACGACGTTGAAGGTCCCGACGACATGCCGGCGCATGTCAAGGCGATGCTCAACGGCGTGTCGCTGCATGTGCCGGTGAGCGCGGCTGCGCTCGCACTCGGGACCTGGCAAGGCATCTATCTCGTCGAGCACCGGCGCCGGCCGCATAGCCGCGAAGTGATTTTTCAATTCATCGGCAGCCGGAAGTCGGTCGCTTGAAACATCAGCGAATGCCGATATGCAATCCGGTCAGCATGACCAGCAAGGCGATGGTCCAGAGGACGATCGCCACAGCCGACGTCCACAAGGCGAAGGTGAGGTAAGTCTCCCGCAGCACGGTCGCGCTCAGGCGCTGCGCATAGGCGTCGGGCGGGCGCAAGTTCTTGGGCGTCGCGATCCACATCTCGGTCCGGCGATAGGGCTTGGTGCGCGCCTCATATGCCTTATAGACGAGGATGACGGCCATCAGGGTCGTCAACGTGCCGCCCGCCTGCAGCGACAGCCGCAGCTCATAGGACAGGCCGACCATCAGGCAAAAAATCGCAAGCGCGCCGAACATGCATGCGCGCTGCACGACCTGGAATGCGATGCGGCGCATCGGTTCCATGAAGCTCTCGGTCCCCGATGCCCCCCGGCCGGGACGAAGCTATCTTAGTGCGACTTGCGTGACCAAGGAACTCACGAACTGGTGCGTCGGCCCGGGCTGCGCCAGGCTGCTTGCGAAAGCGGCCAGGAAGGCGGTGCAATAAAGCGCGCTGGCAAAACCGGACGCACCTTTGGCGCATTGCAGCAGCAGCGTTTCAAGATGACCCTGGGCCCAGCGGCGCCCCTCATCGCCCGGCGGGCGTTCTTCGTCCGGCAGCACGCGCCAGACTTCGCTGCGTTCGAACCGCTCTTCGGTCAGGAAATAGACCCGAACCAGGAGGGCAACCGAAAAAACCAGGGCGATCGACGCGCCAATTTCGAATGACAGTTCCGGGCGGAAGCTGAACGCCATCATCAGGACCATGGCCGCCAGCGTCACGAAGGCTGTGTCACGTGCAACGGTAATAAAAGCAAACCGCGCAAAGGGGTTCATGCTCTCTCCTTATGATCCCCCGGCCCCGCCGACAAAAAGCAAGCGCCGTGCCAACCTCTTTTGCACGCACCGGCCGCCTCGACCCAAAACCAGTTTGCCGCCGATGAGTTCCTTTTTTCCGACGGGGATTCCTAAATTTTGCCGAGTACCTCCAGTGGCCGGCGGCTTGTTCGCCCGCACGGCGCTTGTTAGGGAATCGGGGCTGCTTTGGCGCCGCAGAAAGGCTTTGCTGGCATCATGGCACCGGAGCGGGGCGGCGCGATGGCATCGGTCGGGGAAAAAGTCGCGGGCTTCTTGAGCAACGTCGCGAGCCTATTCGGGGTGGGGCGCGATACGGGCCCCGTCGACAACGTCGGTTCGCTCGAAGAATTCGTTGCCACGCGCTCGGCCTACATCGCTCAGAAAACGCTCTACGGATATGTGAAGACGCGCATGGGGATCCGCTATGTCGCGATGTTCGAGAACAAGGCCATCATCGCCTCGCTCAATATCGCCAAGGTGGAGGTCGTCGCTGCCTGCCTGTCCGACCTGACCGTCTATGCCGTCGCCAATGCGCTGCACGCGAGTGGGGCGGGCAGCGACGCCTATCGCGCGCTGGCGCGACATTGCTACGCTGCGGGCTTGCGCCGGAATACCGATGACGCACCCGAACCGTTTTCCGCGCAGGCGGCCATCGACGAATTCGAAACGCGGCTTGCCATGACGGATTGGCAAGACGGCGCGCGTCAGCCGGAAAATTTCACGCGCAGCCCACCGGCTTTGTACAAATGGGCGCCGATCGAGGACAAGCTGAAGAAGTTCGACCGCGAGATCGTCGAGAACTCGGTCAAGTTCGCCTGGCGCGACATTCGCGAGCAGTTCCAGAAACGGCTCAAAGCAAGCGCGGTCGCCACCGACTGGGCGCAGCATTCGCGCGTGTGACGTGCGTTATTTGTTGCCGAAGTAATGGTAGACCATGGCGGCCGCTTCGCTCTCCAGCGGGAAAGAGAGCATGCCCATCACCGAATAGCCGAGCAGCCAGGGCATCAGATAGAAGCGGATCAAGAAGAAGAACCAGGCGACGTAAAGCGGCACCAGCGCGTCGAGCAGAAAGCTCGGCGTAATCGGCGAAAACAGCTTGAGCAGCGGGTTCGTCGCGCGCACGAAAAACTTCATGAAGAAAAAATCTGAATTCTCCGGCAGGAAAAACCCCATGGCCGTGCGTCCGACCAGCGTCCACATGATAATGCCGAGGACGTAATCGATGACGATGACCCAGATCGGGAAGACGGTCAGCGGCGCGGTTTCCATGGCGTGTCTTTAACATGCTTCGCAAAAAATGAGGGGCGGGAAAATTGTCCCGCCCCCCACGATTGATTGCTGTAACGCTTAGTGGGTCTGGGCGAGGATGGTGCCGCCGGTCGGCACGCGCACCTCGTCGACCATCCGTTGCGTTTCGGCGTCCGGCGCCGGAGTCATCAAGGTGACTGCCACCATGGTGATCAGGCTGACCGGCATGCCGATCATGCCGAAGCGCAGACCGTCGATGCCCCACAACGGCGCACCGCCGCTCTGGATGTACCAGAGATAGCCGGCACCGGCGACGAAGCCGCAGACCATGCCCGCGATCGCTCCTTCACGGTTGGCCCGCTTCCACCACACGCCGAGCACGAGCGGGAAGAAGAGACCGGAGTTGGCGAAGCAGAACGCCCAGGCCACCGCGCCGAGAATACCGGTGAGCTGTAGCGATGCGATTGCGCAGGCCGCCACGCCGATGATGACCAGAAAGACGCGGGCGACCACCAGCCGCAGCCGGCTGTCCGCGTTCGGGTCGATCATCTTGTAGTACAGGTCGTGGCTGAGCGCGTTGGCGATCGCCAGCAGCAGGCCGTCGGCGGTCGACATGGCCGCTGCCAAACCGCCGGCAGCGACGAGGCCTGAGATCACGTACGGGAGGCCCGCCATTTCGGGGGTCGCCAGCACGACGATGTCGGGCCGCATGAAGAACTCGTTCAACTGCAGAATCCCGTCATGATTGCTGTCGGAAATATGCAGCATCCCAACCGCCGCCCAGTTCTTGATCCACGCCAGATCGGCCACTGCGGCAAATGGCTTGCCGATGATGGACGTCGGCAAATTCGGATCAATGATCTGCAGCTTGGTTAGCGTCGCCAGGCAGGGCGCTGTGAAGTACAGCAGGAAGATGAAGAACAGCGACCAACCCACCGACTTGCGCGCCGCCCGTACGGTCGGCGTGGTGAAGTACCGCATCAGGATGTGCGGCAGCGACGCCGTGCCCGTCATCATGCACAGCGCGAGCGTGAAGAACTTCCAGCTCTCCAGCGTACTGCCGGTCGCATTGATCGGCGTCGACAGGATGCTGAGACCCTTGAAAGATTCCGTAGCCTTGGTCCCGAGGCCTATGGTGGGCTGGAGTTCCTGAATGCGGTGGACGGCACCGCCGTAGTCGAAGTGCGGGATGAAGCCGAAGCCCTGAACGTTGGACATCCAGATCACCGGCGTCAGGTAGGCGATAATCAGCACGATGTACTGTGCCACCTGGGTCCAGGTCACCGCCCGCATTCCGCCGAGCATCGAGCACAGCAGGATGGCGGCCAAGCCAACCCAGATGCCGACGCTGAACGGTATCTGCAACGCGCGCGCGGCGATGGTGCCGGAGGCGTTGATCTGCGCGGTCACGTAGGTGAAGGAGGCGACCACCAGGATGACCACCGCGCACAGACGGGCGAGGTTGCCGCCGTAACGGGTGCCGATGAAGTCCGGCACCGTGTAGCAGCCGAACTTGCGCAGGTAAGGCGCCAATAGCGCGTTCACCAGCACATAGCCGCCGGTCCAGCCGACCACGAAGCCCATGTAGACGTAGCCGCCGAAGTAGACGCCGCCGGCCAGCGCGACGAACGATGCGCCCGACATCCAGTCGGCCGCCGTCGCCATGCCGTTATAGACCGCCGGCACTTCGCGGCCCGCCACATAGTAGGCGTCGAGCTGCATGGTGCGGGAGAGCCAGCCGATGATGGCGTAAATGCAGATCGTGAAGGCAACAAACAGGATGCCGATCGTCGCTGCACTCACCCCCAGCTTGCTGAGGATGGCCATCAAGAGAATGAAGACGATAAACCCGCCGGTATAGATGCCGTAGATCTTCGGCAGGTTATCGACCAGTCTGCCTTGTAGGAATGCCATGATGTGCCCCCTTTATTCTTCGCCCATGCCGCATTCGTCGTCGATCCGATCCTGCATCCAGTTCTGGATCCAGATCATCAAGACGAATGCGATCAGTGAGCCCTGGGCGGTGAAGTAGAAGCCCAGCGGAAAACCCATGAAGCTCGTTGAGTTCAGGGCATGCGCGTACCACGGCAACACGAACGAGAAGATCACCCAGAAGATCAGGATGACGATCGTGAGGTTTCGTGTTTTCGCCCAGTGTTGTTCTCTTTGTTCTTCGTTTGCAGCCATGCTTGCTCCCTCCATTCTGTCGTGCCCAGACCTTGAGGCACCATTGCTGTCCGCACGTTTCGGCAACCGATTCCGGTACGCATACGATGGTGTTTGATTGATTGTCCGGATGGCTTCGCATCGTCCGCTGTCCGACCGTCGCTGACGAACGGCCGCCACCGTGCACGATGGAATTCGGTCACCTCCCTAAGCTGCCGCGCTCTGGTGATCGGAGCCGGCCTATTTTTTTGCGGGAGCGCGTGACACGTGCGGGGCCCCCGGTTGGCCGCAACGCCCGGACTCGCGCCGGGCGCTTACGCATAATTTTAGATTAACATTGGGTAATCCGCATCCTTATACGACTTTCGGAGAATGAGGTTTTATAAGTATATTGAAATAATTCGGGAAACACGGTTCTGAATTCTGTTGCTATGCACCAAAATGATGGTGCGTTGCACTAAAGCGGTCAGTTGTACTGTTTCTTTGCGCCGCGCAGAGTCGCCGCGCCGCGAAATTAAGGTATGAACATCGTCGGCATGTGCGTGTCGGCTATGGCGGCCGGCTTTCGAGGGATTGTTTCAATTGGACGATGCGACGAATTACCGCTTGGTGATTGCCGACGATCACCCGCTGTTTCGCGGTGCCTTGCGCGAAGCGGTGACCGGCTTGCTGGCGCGGGTGGATATTGCCGAAGCCGGCACCTTCGACGAGGTCGCCGAATTGCTTGAACGTGGCAGCGATGTCGATCTGGTTCTGCTCGATCTGACCATGCCCGGCGTGCGCGGCTTTTCCGGGTTGATGTACATGCGCGCGCAATATCCGAGCGTCCCGGTGATCGTGGTTTCGGCGAATGACGACCCAAGCGCCATTCGCCGTTGCATGGAATTCGGCGCCTCCGGATTTATCCCGAAGACGTTGGGGGTGGAGGCCATGCGTGCCGCCATTCGCCGCGTGCTCGACGGCGGGGTATGGACCCCGCCCGACGTCGATCTGGCCGCGGGTTCGGATGTCGAAACGAGCGAGCTGATGGCGCGTTTGGCGACGCTGACGCCGCAGCAGGTGCGCGTGTTGATGATGCTGTCGGAAGGTCTGCTCAACAAGCAGATTGCCTACCAGCTCGGCGTGTCGGAGGCGACGGTAAAAGCGCACGTCTCCGCTATCCTGCAGAAGCTCGGAGTCGAAAGCCGCACCCAGGCCGTGATCGCCGCCGCCAAGATCGAAGCCGGCCAATGGCCGCAGAACGTGCCGGTGGAAGGCTGAGGCTACTCCGCCGCCGCCACGCGCAGCACCCGCCACTGTGTCAGAAGCGCGCGCAACGCCGCCGGCTTGATCGGCTTGTGCAGCAACTGAACGCCTTTCGCGCGTGCCTGTTCGCGCACCACAGGCGAGCGGTCGGCGGTGATGAGAATCGCCGGCACCGGTCCGCAGCGCCGGCGCAGCGCCTCGATCGCGTCGATGCCGTTGCCGTGGTCGAGATGGTAGTCGACCAGAAACCCGTTCGGCATGGTGGCACTTTCCGCGATGCGCGCGAGCGCGGTCGCGAGATCCGGCGCCTTGATCACCTCGCAGCCCCAGCCGCGCAGCAAGGTCTCCATGCCGTCGAGCACCGCTGGCTCGTTGTCGATGCACAGCGCCGTGGTGCCGACGAGCTGGCCGGGGTCGTGGCGTGCGTCCTCGCGCGTGGGCAGATCGATCGGCGCCGCATCCGACATCGGCACCGTGACCGCGAAATGCGAGCCGTGGCCGCTGGCGGAGCGGACCTCGACCGCGCAGTCGAGCACGCGCGCGACGCGTTCGACGATCGAGAGGCCGAGGCCCAGCCCGCGCGCGATCTTGGCGCCTTCGTCGAGCCGGTGGAATTCGATGAAGATGTCGCGTTGCTTGCTCTGCGGAATGCCGACACCGGTGTCGTAGACGTCGATGCGCAAAGCCTTTCCGCGCCTGCGGCAGCCGACCAGAACGCGCCCCGAAGGTGTGTATTTGAGGGCGTTGGAGACGAGGTTCTGGATGAGCCGGCGCAGCAGCCGGCGGTCGGCGCGCACCACCGCCGAAGAGGACACGAAGGTCAGATCGAGCCCCTTGGCCGCGGCGAGCGGCGCGAATTCGAGCTCGATCTGGCGCATGAGTTCGTCGATGCGGAAGCTGATGAACTCGGGCCGCATGGCGCCGGTATCGAGCCGCGAAATATCGAGCAGGGCGCCGAAGATTTCTTCGACAGCTTCCAAGGAGGCGTCGATATTGTCGATGAGGTGCGTTTCCTCGCTGCCGCGGCGGCGCTCGATCAGGCTGGTGACGTAGAGCCGCGCGGCGTTGAGCGGTTGCAGGATGTCGTGGCTGGCGGCGGCCAGGAACTTGGTTTTGGAGATGTTGGCGGCGTCGGCTTCGCCTTTTGCCCTGGCCAGGGCGGCATTGAGCAAGGTGAGCTCTTCGGTGCGCTCGTTGACGCGCTTTTCCAGCGTTTCGTTGGCGCGCTCGAGCGCTTCGGCCGCCTCCACGCTGGCGGTGATGTCGGTGAAGGTGGTGGCGATGCCGCCGTCCGGCATGCGGTTGGCGCGGGCCTCGATCACCATGCCGGGCGAGAAGCGTTCCAGGAAAGGTTCGTCCGCGGAGACGTAGCGGGCAAGCTGGCTGTGAACGAACTCGTCGATGCGATCGGCTGCGATGTTGTTGCGGCCGGAATTGAAACGCAGGATCTCGGCAAGTCCGATGCCCGGGCGGATCAGGCTGGGCGGCAGGTCGAGGATGTCGCCGAATTGCCGGTTCCAGCAAATGAGCTGCAGGTCCTTGTCGAACACGGCGATGCCTTGGCGCACGTGATCGAGCGCGGTCTGCAGAATTTCGCGGTTGTACTGGATCGCGGCGTTGGCGTCGTCGAGCAGCTTGAGCGCCGCCTTGGTCGACACCGTGCGCTTGCGCAGCAGCAGCGACAGCACCAGCCGCGAGGAGGCGCCGCCGATGGCGGAGGAAAGAATGTGCTCCGCGTAACGCACCAGCCGGAAATCGGCTTCATCGTTCGGCTCGATGCTGATGCGCTGGCTGGCGGCAAAGCTGTCGAAGGCGTTGCGCGTACGGTCTTCGCCGAGATAGCGCGCAACCGTCGCCGCAAGTTCCTCAACGGTTACCGAAGAGCGCCAGAGCCTGAAGCTCGGCGCACTGGGCGCAAGATCCGACGGCACGAACAGATTGGCCTGCAAACGCTCGATCGGTGAGGCCTCCCGCCGCAGCGAGAAGACGGCGTAGCAGAGGATGTTGATCGCCAGGCTCCAGACCACGCCGTGAACCAGCGGCGGCAGTTCGAGCCCGAGCAGGTGTTGCGGCCGCAGGATGCCGATGCCCCACGGCCCCTGGGTGAGGATTTGCTGTCCGACAATGCCGATATCGGCAAAACTCGGCAGCAGAAGCGTATAGGCCCAGACCAAGATGCCGGCGGTCATGCCGGCAATGGCGCCGGCGGCGGTGGCGCGGCGCCAGAACAAGCCGCCGAAGAAGGCCGGCGCAAGCTGTGCGATCGCCGCGAACGACAGAATGCCGATGGCGAAAAGCTGCGTCTCGCCGGCCGAGCGGTAATACATGTAGGCGAGCAGCAGCAGCGCGAAGATCGCCACGCGGCGCACGATCAGCAGGAGCGAGCCGACGTTCTCGCGGCCCGAAATCAGCGTCTCGCGCCGCTGCAGCACCAGCGGCATGACGAGGTCGTTCGACACCATGATCGAGAGCGCGACCGATTCCACGATCACCATGGCGGTCGCCGCCGACAGGCCGCCGACGAAGGCGGCGACGGCGAGCGCGTTCGAGCCGGCATGCAGCGGCAATGCAAGCACGAACATGTCGGAATCGACGCTGCCGGCCTTAAACGTCAACAGGCCGGCAAACGCGATCGGCACCACGAACAGATTGATCAGCACCAGATAGAGCGGAAACAGCCACCGTGCGCGCTTGATCTCGCCTTCGTTGTGGTTCTCGACCACCGCGACGTGGAACTGGCGCGGCACCAGAATGATGGCGACGAACGACAGCAGCGTGGTCGCGATCAACGTGTCGTAGGGTGGCCGGTGTGTGAAGATGGCTGCGGTCGCCGGATGATGATGCGCGGCCTCGAGCAGTGCGCCCGGGCCACCGAACATCCAGAAGGTCACGAAGATGCCGACCGCCAGGAAAGCGAACAGCTTGACGATCGATTCGGCCGCGACCGCCAGCATCAACCCGTCCTGATGCTCGGTGGCGTCGATGTGGCGGGTGCCGAACAGCACCGCGAAGGCCGCCATCGACAGCGCTACGAACAGCGCGATGTCGCCGAGCAGCGGCCGCGTCACGCCGCCATCCGGCGCGATATGCGCGATGATGGTTTCCAGCGACGACGACACCGCCTTTAATTGCAGCGCGATGTAGGGAACGGTGCCGACGATCGCGATCAGCGCAACCGTCGCCGCCACCGCCTGGCTCTTGCCGTAGCGCGCGGCGATAAAGTCGGCGATCGAGGTGATGTTCTGCGCCTTTGCCAGCCGCACGATGCGCACGATCAGCGGTGCGAACAGGCCGACCATCAGCATCGGGCCGATATAGATGGTGAGGAACTCGTAGCCCGTGCGCGAGGCCGAGCCCACCGAGCCGAAAAAGGTCCAGGAGGTGCAGTAGATCGCCAGCGACAGCGGATAGATGAGCAGCCGGGTGCGCCCGTCGTGGCGCAAGTTGCGGGTCCGGTCCCCGTAGCTCGCGACCAGGAACAGGAGCCCGATATAGGCAAGCGCCACCGCGATGACGACCCAGCCTTGCAGCATCAAGCGCTCCAGAATGGGGGTCAGTCCGTCCGGTCCCATCCGGTCCCCCTGCATCTAAAGTAGTGGATCGCGGGCCAAGCCGCCATAGAATGGGCCGGCAAACCGTTGCGGCGACGGGCAAAACCGCCAGAAAGCCTTAAGACGCAGGGCTTGTTGTAAGACGCCTTGTTGCAAGAATGCTTGCCGCCGAAGGTTAAAACGACGTCGGGCCGGGGGGCCGATGACCATCGTCACCAACGCAACGCCCTTGATCGCGCTCGATGCCGTCGTCATCGACACCGAGACGACCGGGCTCGATCCGGGCAAGGCGCGCATCGTCGAGATTGCCGGCGTGCCGCTGAAAGGCGGCCGGCTCGACGAACGCGCCGCGTTGCGCCGCCTGATCAATCCACGGCGTGCCGATCCCGAAGACGGCAAGCGACATTCACCATATCGACGATGCGAAGGTCGCATCCGCGCCCGGCTTTGCGGACGCCTGGAAAGAATTCGCGTCGTTCATATCGGGCTCAATCGTCATCGGTCATACGGTCGGCTTCGATCTCGCCGTGCTCAAGCGCGAATGCGCGCGTGCCGGCGTGTCCTGGACGGCGCCGCGCACGCTCGACACGTCGTTGCTGGCGCAGGTGGCCGCGCCCTATCTCGGCGGCTATTCGCTTGAGCATCTGGCGAGTTGGCTTGGCGTCACGGTCGAGGGCCGGCATTCGGCGTTGGGCGATGCCGCGTTGACCGCCAAGATTTTTCTCGCGCTCATCCCGAAGCTGCGCGATGGCAACATCCGCACGCTCGCCGAGGCCGAGCAAGCCTGTCTTGCGCTGACGACCGTGCTTGATCAGCAGCACAGCGTGGGCTGGGAGGACCCGGTCGCGGCCGCAGCCGTGCGCGCCGAGCGCGCGCTGTCCCGCATCGATCCTTACCCCTACCGCCACCGCGTCGCCGATGTGATGAGCACGCCGCCAAAATTCATCGCGGGCAGCGTCAAGCTCGGCGAGGCGCTCCAGCGCATGGAGCAGGACAAGGTGTCGTCGTTGCTGGTGAACACGGGGAAGGCCGGCGCCGCGGCGTTGCCGGCCGACACCGGCATTGTTACCGAACGCGACGTGTTGCGTGCGCTCGCCAGGCACGGCGCCGAGGCTCTGACCCATCCCATCGGCGACTTCGCCAGCCGGCCGCTCGCCAGCATTCCGGCCGCGGCTTTCGTTTACCGCGCGCTCGGCCGCATGAACCGGCTCAAGCTTCGCCATCTCGGCGTCGAGGACGACAACGGCGTGATTTGCGGCATGGTTAGCGCGCGCGATCTGCTGCGCCTGCGCGGGCAGGAAGCCGCCGTCCTCGGCGATGGGCTCGATGAGGGCAATGACGTCGCAGCGCTTGGCCGCTCATGGGCTCGCCTGCCGCAAGCCGCCGCCGCCTTGATTGCCGAAGGGGTGAGCGGCCGCGACATCGCCGCGGTGATTTCACGCGAGTTGGGTGCGGTCACAAGGCGCGCCGGCTTCTTGGCCGAGCGGCGCATGGCAGAAGAAGGCCGAGGCGATCCGCCGTGCCCCTATGCGCTCTGTGTGCTGGGTTCCGGCGGCCGCGGCGAAAGCCTGCTCGCCATGGATCAGGACAACGCCATCGTGTTCGCCGAAGGCGAGCCGGATGGCGCGGCCGACAAATGGTTCGCGCGGCTTGGCGAAATCGTCGCCGATATCTTGAACGAAGTCGGTGTGCCCTATTGCAATGGCGGCGTCATGGCCAAGAACGCATCCTGGCGCGGCTCGCTTGCGACCTGGCACGCGCGCGTTAGCGACTGGATCGGCCGCTCGAAGCCGGACGACCTGTTGTCGGTCGACATCTTTTTCGATCTGGTCGGCGTGCATGGCGACGCCGCGCTGGCGCAAGACATTTGGCGTGGCGCCTTCGACGCCGCGCAAGGCAACGCCGTCTTCGCCAAGCTGTTGGCGGATGCCTCGGGGCAAATGCCGTCCGGGCTGACCATGTTCGGTGGCTTGCGCGCCGACAACGGACGCATCGATCTGAAAAAAGTCGGCCTGTTCGGCATTGTGTCGACGGCGCGCGTGCTCGCGGTGCGCTATCATCTGCTCGAGCGCGCGACGCCGGCGCGGCTTGCCGCCGCGGCCGCGCTCGGGCGCGGCCAGCAGGACCTCGATGCGCTGGCGCACGCGCAAGCGCTGTTCCTCGATCTCATTCTCGATCAGCAGATCGCCGACGTGCAGGCGGGGCTGCCGCCCAGCAACAAGGTTGCGGTCCGGCGGCTTTCCCGCGTCCAGCGCCGCGATTTGGCGTCGGCGCTGTCGGCGGTTGCCAATCTCGATACCCTGACGCGCGATTTGTTGTTCTAGGCGCGATTGACGCCACGGCCCAGGCCCGGCATTGATCGCCTCCCGTGTCTTCAGCCAACCGCATAGCAACCGCCCGCCGCGTCGCGGAAACGCTGGCCATTGCCGCCGCTGGCGGGACCACATTCGGTCTTGCCGGTCTGCCGGCCGGATGGCTGTCCGGCGCCATCCTTACCGTCGCGGCGGCCTCATTCCTGGGCCGGCCGATGCTGATGCCGCAGCTTTTGACGCGCGCGATTTTCATCGTCATCGGCATTTCGCTCGGCTCCGTGGTCACGCCGGAGACCGTGCGGGGCATGGCAAGCTACCCCGCCAGCATCGCCGTCCTGATCGTCGCGATTATCTGCATCAGCATCGTCTGCACCGCCTATCTTCGTCTCGTGCACGGCTGGCCGATGCTGCAGGCCTATCTCGCCTCGTCGCCCGGCGCGATGTCGCAGGTACTGGTGATGGCTGCCGAGTTGGGCGCCGATATTCGCGCCGTCGCCATCGTGCAGAGCATGCGCGTGGTCATTGTCGCGCTCGGTCTGCCGTCGGCGATGTCGCTGGCGGGTCTGGCCGGCAGCGCGATGCGGCGTGGCAACGGGCCGCTGACCTGGGTGATCGCCGACGACCTCGCGATTCTGGTGGCGGTGTCGACGGTGGTGGCGGTGCTGGCGTATCGCTTCCGCTTTCCCGGCGGGCTCTTGTTCGGCGCGCTGTTTGCCTCCGGCTTTCTGCACGGCACCGGCCTTGTGCACGCGGTGATGCCGCCCTGGGTCGCTAATGCTGCCATGGTTTCGCTCGGCGCCGTCGCCGGTGCGCGTTTTGCCGGCATGTCGCCGCGGATGCTGGCGAGCTATCTCGGCGCCTCGGTCGGTTCGTTCGTGGTGTCGGCCTGTGTTGCCGGGGCTTTCGCCGGCATCGTCATCGCGATGCTCTCGTTTCATGCTGAGGATGTGCTGATTGCATTTGCTCCCGGTTCGGTCGACGCCATGATGCTGCTGGCGCTGGCGCTGCACATCGACCCGGTCTATGTCGGCGCGCATCACGTCAGCCGCGTCATCTTCCAATCGCTGGCCATGCCGCTCATCGCGCGCCGCATTGCGCGCGTGCCGGCAAGCGCGCTCGAGCCGCCGCGCAAGCCGCCGACGTTTCAGGACTAGGTGCTCTGCCTTGCGACCCGGGTTGTCATCGTTACCGGAACACGCGAAGCTTTCGGTCCGGACGTTCTCGAAGGCGCGTGAGACTCTGAAACCATGAGCATTTTCGACAAACCATTCGACCCCGCGCGCGAAGCAGCCCTCGTGACCGGCGCCGGCAACGGCATCGGCCGCGCCATCGCGCAAGCGTTGGTCGGCGAGGGCGTACGTACCGTCTTTGCCGATATTCGCGAGGAAACGGTCACCGCCGCGGTGAAGGCGTCGCCGCAGCCGGAACTGGCGATCCCGTGGGTCGGCGATCTCGCAAATCACGACGCGCGCGAGGCGCTGCTTGCCGCTGCAAAGTCCGCCGTCGGCCAGGTGACGCACTTCGTTCACAGTGCCGCCCCGCCGCGGCACGAGAGCGACACCATCTTCGGCGTGTCGGATGAGACCTGGCGGCGCATGCATGCGGTCAATATTGACGCCGGCTTTCATCTGTCTCGCGCGTTGGCGCGCCAGCTCATCGCGGCGAAGAGTCCCGGGTCGTTCCTGATCCTGACTTCGCTGCATGCCGAGACGCCGCGCAACCTGCCGCATTACTCAACGGCCAAGGCGGCGCTCGCGATCATGGTGAAGGAATTTGCCAAGACGCTGGGCCGCTTCAACATCCGGGTGAACGCGTTGGTGCCCGGCGCTATCGCCGCCGGCGGTTTTGTCGCCGATCCGGCCATGGCGCGGCATATTCCGCTCGGCCGCCTCGGCAACGCCGACGACCTCGCGCCGATGGCGATTGCCGTGCTGTCGAACAAGGTGGCGGGCTACATCACCGGCGCCTCGATCGTGATCGACGGCGGCATGGCGTTGACGAACTGGTTCGAGCCGCCGGCGCTCGAGGATTTGTAGACGAGTCTATTCGTAAGCCTGACAGAACAGGAGCGCGTTTGTTCCGATTGGATTAGGCTTGGCCGCGCACCCTCTTCACCTCTCCCATGGGGAGAGGTCGACGCGCGAAGCGCGTCGGGTGAGGGGTTTAGGCCCATCGAGAGTCACGATCTCCCTCACCCCAACCCTCTCCCCAACGGGGAGAGGGAGCACGCCGAACTTGCTGCGTGCTCTAAGGCAAATCAAACTTGTAGTAGGTGAGCTTACTCCGCCGCCTGCGCCTGTTCGCGGTTCGGCAACGCGAGCCGGTCCCACACATCGACCAGCGCTTCGGCCAGACGGTCGACCAGCGCGTCGTCGTGATAGGGCGAGGGCGTGATGCGCAGGCGTTCGGCGCCGCGCGGCACGGTCGGGTAGTTGATCGGCTGGATGTAGATGCCGTGCTCGGCCAGCAGCATGTCGCTCGCGGTCTTGACCTTCTCCGGATCGCCGACGAACAGCGGAACGATGTGCGTGTCGCTCGGCATGACAGGAAGCCCGGCGGCATTGAGCACGGCTTTGACGCGCGCGGCGCGGTCCTGGTGGCGCTCGCGCTCCCAGCTTGAGGTTTTCAGGTGGCGGATGGCGGCGGTGGCGGCCGCGCAGATCGCCGGCGGCAGCGCGGTGGTGAAGATGAAACCGGGCGCGTAGGAGCGCACGGCGTCGACCATCTCAGGGCTACCGGCGATGTAGCCGCCGAGACACCCGAAGGCCTTGGCAAGCGTGCCTTCCAGCACGTCGACGCGGTCCATGGCCTTGTCGCGCTCGCAGATGCCGCCGCCGCGCGGACCGTACATGCCGACCGCGTGCACCTCGTCGCAATAGGTCATGGCGTTATAGCGCTTGGCCAGATCGCAGATCGCGTGCACGGGCGCCACGTCGCCGTCCATCGAATAGAGGCTCTCGAAGGCGATGAGCTTGGGCCGGCCGGGATCGGCGGCCTTCAATAGCTCTTCGAGATGGCCAACGTCATTGTGCCGCCAGATCTGCTTGTCGCAGCCGGCCTGGCGCACGCCCTCGATCATGGAATTGTGGTTGAGCGCATCCGACAGGATCAGGCAGTTCGGCAGCAGCCGCGCCATGGTCGCGATGCCGGTCTGGTTCGACACGTAGCCGGAGGTGAACACCAGTGCCGCCGGCTTGCCGTGCAAGTCGGCGAGTTCGCGCTCAAGCTCGACCAGCGGATGGTTGGTGCCGGCGATGTTGCGGGTGCCGCCGGCGCCGGTGCCCATGCGGGCGGCGGTCTCTACCATGGCGCCGATCACCTTCGGGTGCTGGGCCATCCCTAAGTAATCGTTCGAGCACCAGATCACGACCTCGCGCGGGCCTTGCGGCGAATGCCAGCGGGCGTGGGGGAAACGGCCGGCGATCCGCTCAAGATCGGCGAATACGCGGTAGCGGCGCTCGTGGCGCAGCCGGTCCAGGGCCGACACGAAAAAACTGTTGTAATCCATGGACTTTTTCTGCTTTCCCGCCCCGGAAGGCTCTCTTTTTAGAAGGCTTCCAGGGGTTTTGTCGAGGCCAAGATTCGCCGGATTCCAAAGTGGCTGCCTTGATGGAGGTCAAAGGCGTGGGGGCGACGACCTTGCCGTTCCCTCCCCCTGCAAGGGGAAGGGTTAGGGTGGGGGTCTTCCCGGCCGCGCGCGCGTGCCAGTGTTTCGACCAAATGCGATTCGTGCATTTCGCGCGCTGAAGTGGATTCAGCGGCGGGGTTAGGGCGGGCGAGGGCGGTTCGATAAAGGCGCGCGGGGCTACTTGCTACGCTTGCTGCTCTTCGTCGGCCGCTTGGCGGCTTTGGATGCGTTCAGCGCCACGGCGGCGCGAATGAGCGCCTTCAACGCCTTGTCATCGATCTTGTCGCCCTCGTGGAAATCGATGGCGCGCCTCACATTGCCGTCGAGGCTCGCGTTGAAGAGGCGAGAAGGGTCCCTGAGCGCGGCGCCTTTGGCGAAAGTGAGTTTTACTTTGTCCTTGTACGTCTCGCCGGTGCAGATGATGCCGGCGTGTTCCCAAACCGGAACCCCCATTGGGTTCGACGGCTTTCGCCATTTCACTTCTTCGACCACATCGGGATCGGCTTCCTTGATGAGCTTTCGGACCCGCGCGAGCGTCTCGCCGCGCCAATCACGCATCGCCGCGATCCGCGTGTCGATGAGTTGGGAGGGAGAGTCGCCTGCTTTGGCTTCCTTCGATCCGCTCTTCGTCGTCCTCATGGTGATTGCCGTTTTTGCCAGGGTTATCGTCGCGAGCCCGTCAGTTAACTGGCTTCCTCGTAGCCCCGGAGGGAGCGAAGCGAAACCCGGAAACGATTGAGAGGCTGCTCCGGGTTTCGCTGTGCTCCACCGGGTTACTTGCTCGTTTAGGTAGGCGGTTTTGCCAGGTGGCCCGCTAAGTCCCTCAGCGTTCCCATTGCCATCGCGAAATCGGGCGCAGCTCCGTAGACCATCCCGCGGGTGAACGCAGCGTAGCTGCTCGAGAAATGTTCATCTGTGGCGATGCCACCAATCGCCTTGATTGTCTCCGCGAGCGGTTCCTTTTGGTAGGCGGGGAAGTCCCGACCTCGTGTCGCCGCATTGTCAATCATGACCTCCCGCGCCAGCGCGGCAACATCAGCAGCGTCGTGACGGCCCTTGATCTCGTGCAAGTCGTAAATATGACGGACGAGTGTTGAATCGCGGTGTTTACGCAATCCGGCGAGTTCGGCACCGGCGCGGCGTGTTAGGGCCACAAGTTTTTCAGCCGCCAACTCAACCACGCTCGTACGCTCAATGGCTGAAACTTCAGGCTTCCGTTCGTAAGCCTCCGCAATGAACGATTTTACCTGCAGCTCGACTGCAGGCCGACGCATGGGCCACACGGAAGTCTCGATTTGGATTTGCGGACGCAGGACGCCCTTGCCTTCCGCAAGAGCGTGATACGGAAGCTGATAGCGCGTGAAGCTGCTCTCATGCATAACCTTGACGTGTTCTTCGTTGGCTGGATCGAATTCGAAACCTGCCTCTAAGAGCGCTGAGGTTATCTTGCGTCGAAGATCACGAAGCGCGGGACGCGAAGGCACTTTCTCGGCCACGATCTTAAGGTCAATGTCTTCGGACATCCGTCGAATAAGGCCGTGGGCCCGCCCCAACGCGGTTCCTCCGCCAAACACGAGGCGTAAGTTTTCGGTGTCGACTGCCGCGATAACAGTGAGGGCCTTTACGACGTACCAATCCTTTTCAACCAATGAGGACGTAGGAAGGCCAAAATGGTCCCGAACTTCATCGAGTTGTTCGATGGTTGGCCTATCGCTCAAGTGTTAGCTCCGAATTGCCATAACGAAGGTGCCGCGAAAAACGGCCCTTCACGCGGACAACTGGGTTGACTGGAATCTGCGTAGAGCGGCCTTCATTGTAGGCGCGCTGGGCTTCTGTCAGGTCCCACTTCACTCCTAGCTTGTCGAGCGCTTGTCGCGCTGCTCCAATGAAGCCATCGGCGCTTCTCAACACCGGCTTGCCCGTTAGGTTCGACTTGAAGGCGCGCCCATAGACGCCGTAGCCGAGGCGCACGAGTGAGCCTTCGCGCACGACGCCTCGTAGTGCGCGCAAGACTTGGTCTTCACCACCAAGGTCAGAGAATTCACGCGTCAGAAACACGTCTTCGCCCTTCCTCCGGGCGATCCGCGCCTCGATCTTCTCGCGTAGCGTCTCGGGACGTGGCATTGTCAGTCCATTGCAAAAACCCGACAACCAATATAGGCAAAAACCCGACATCATTCAATAGAAAGTACTATTATTTCAATATATTACGATATATCAGAGGCTTAAAACGGGCGGCCCGATTTCGATTCCGCTCTTTAACAGGCCCCGCGCAAGGCGGGTGGATAGCCTGAGATTAACGTCGGATTTGTAGAACAAATCGGGTGCGCTTCAGCTACGAGCTAAGGCGTACTTTTCAAACCGCCGAGATCAACAAACCCCCGCAACCCCGCCAGCATCACCGCTCCGATGTGCAATTGCAGCACGAACTCGCCCGACAAAATCAGCGCGCCGAGTTCTTGCGGGCTCACCAGTTTCACGTCGATGGCGGCTTCGCTCAGCTCACCCTGCTCGCCGGTCTCCACAAAGAATGAATGGATGCGGTTTGACAGCCGCGCGGTGCAGGGCGCGTAAGTGCCGAGCGCGTGCACTTTGCGCGCGGCAAAGCCGGTCTCTTCTTGCAGTTCCCGCACGCAGCAGGCTTCCGGCGCTTCGCCGTCGTCGACCATCCCCGCTGGCAATTCCCAGGTGAAGCCTTCCACCGCCGGCCGGTATTGCCGCACGATCGGAATGCGTCCCTCCGGCGTGCGCGCGACGATGGCGATGTAATCGGCCTGGGCGACGGCGTGATAAAGGTGCGGCGCGTCGCCGGAAGCGAATTCGACCTCGCGCTCGATGATTTGCATCCACGGCGAGACGGTGGTGGTGCGGCGCGCTTTGATCTTCGGCCAGTCGTCCGCCATGACACGCGTCCTTTAGAGCGTTTCCAGGCGAAGTGGAAACCGGTTCGCCGTCCGGAAACGCGATAAAATTAAAACTTAGACACGATCGCCGTTTTCATGAAACGGTGAACGTGTCTAAGGCGTCGCGCGTTTGCGTGGCACGGTGTCTCCCCGCCGGAACAAATAGGTCGTGGCGAAAGCGTAGCGGTACCAGCGCAGATATTCCGGCAGCCATTTCAGCACGCGGAAGCGGCTTTCGCCGTGCTTGCGCTGGAACCAGCGCACCGGCACTTCGGCGATGCGCCAGCCGAGCCGGTGGCATTTCACCAGCATCTCGATGCTGAAGGAAAAGCCGTCCTTCGACTCGATCTCGATCTGCGCGATGGCGTGGCGCGAGAACAGGCGGAAGCCGTTGCTGGCGTCGTGCGTCGGCAGCCGCGCGAGATGACAGAGCGTGAAATTGCCGGCGCGCACCAGCGCCGCTTTTAGCCACGGACAGCCATACATGCCGCCGCCCGGCATGAAGCGGCTGGCGCAGACGATGTCGTTACCGGCCTCGCCCTTCGCCACCATGTTGTCGATGACGCTGGTGTTGAAATCGTCGTCGGCGGGAAACACCAGCACGAACGGCGCTTCACTGTCGTCGAAGCCGGTCATCACCGCGCCATGCACGCCTGAGCCGCGGTTTTTCGCGAAGTCGATGGCGAGGCCGCCGAACTTCTCGCGGTTGGCCTCGATCGCCGGCAGCGTGTTGTCGTCCTCGTTGTCGTAGCAGATGAGCGCGCGCGCCTGCGTCTTCACGTTCAGCGCAAGCGCGGTCAGCGTCGGCACGATGTTGGCGCCTTCGTTGTAGACCGGAATGACGATATCGAGGCGCGGCGTCGTCATCGTATGATATTGGCGCCCGCGAGATGGCCCCAGACGTCGAACACCGGCTTGCCCCTGAAATCGGTCTCGGCATAGACCGCGTGCGGGGCGCACAGGATCATGACGTCACTTTTCTCGATCACCTCGTCGAGCGGTTTGAGATCCGGGTCGGTGGTGACGAACGGATCGGTGGTCAGCACGACGCGCGCCTGTCCGTTCAACGCATTCTTGAACTTGTAGCTGAGCGAAGCGCGCGTATCGTCGCTTTCGGCCTTGAACGCCATGCCGAGCAGGCCGACGGTTGAATTTGCAAGATCGTAGCGGCGTTTGAGGTCGTCGATGACGTGCAGCGCGAGGCCCTCGTTTATGAGCAGCGCGGCGTGGCCGAGCCCGAACTGGTTGCGCGCGAAGGCCGACAACTGCATCGTGTCCTTGACCAGGCAGGGGCCGGCGGCATAGCCCGGCCGCGGCATCGCCTTCAGGCGCGGGTAATTGTGCTTCATCGCCTGCAGCACGCGGCTGTAATCGACGCCCGCGGATTTCGCGACCAGATAGAACTCGTTGGTGGCGGCGAATTCGATGTAGCGATAGGCGTTTGAGAACAGCTTGGCGAATTCGGCCTCGATCGGCGCGACCACCACCACTTCCGGCGTGATGCGCTCGAACAGCTTGGTTGCTTCCTGCGCGGCTTGCGGCGAGCAGCCCGACACGATCTGCGGCATGGCGCGCAATTCCTTCAGGCCGAAGCCCTGCACCACGCGTTCGGGACAGAAGGCGACCGGCAGGTTGCGGCCCTTGTCCTTGATGTAGGTGTTGAGCCAGTCGGTGGTGCCGGGAAAGACGGTCGAGCGCAGCACGACCAGTTGCCCGTCGGCGAGCGTGGGTAGCATCCAGTCGATGCACTCCTGCACCACGCGCCGCACCGGGTTGAGGAACTCGTCGATCGGCGTGCCGATGGTGATGATGACCGGCCCGCCTTTCGAGATCAGGTCGGGCGAATTGGTGAACACCAGCCGCCGGCCGGCGAGCGCCGCCGCCAGCACCTGTTCGGCGCCGTCCTCGATGAAGGGCAGCTTGCCGCTTTTGAGCGTGTCGAGCGTCGTCTGGTTGAGGTCGTTGACGTTGACGCGCAGGCCCGCTTCGGCGAGCGCCAGCACCAGGGGCACGCCGACATGGCCGGCGCCGCCGACAACGGTGATGTCGGCATTTTCGACGGTGGTCGGCGCCCCGGGCGCGGCGATATCGGGTCGAATGGTCATTGCTGCAACTATAAAAGGACGCGACTTGTTTCGATAGGGGTCAATCGACCACGCGCGGTACCGGCAAAGGCGAGATGAACTGGCCGCGGAAGCCCTTGGCTTTCAGTTTCGGCGCCAGTTCATCCGCAATATGCCAGGAGAAGATCACCGCGCAATCGGGCTGGTCTTCGAACAGTTTCGCCTCGTCCACCACCGGAATTTGCGTGCCCGGCATGTATTTGCCGATCTTGAGCGAGCCGGGGATCTCGCAGACATAGTCGATCAGCGCTTCGTCGAGCCCGACATAGTTGACCAGCGTGCTCGCCCGCGACGGCGCCGAGATGCCGGCGACGCGTTTACCCTTTTCCTTCAATTCGCGCAGCATCGACAACAGGCGCAGCTTGGACATCAGCACGTCGTGACGGAAGGTCGCGAGTCGCTTGATCAGAGCCCCGCCGCGCGGCTCCGCCGACAGCATGTGGCGCACGCTATCCTGCACGGTGTGCGCGCCATGCCGCGCCGCATAGACGCGGATCGAGCCGCCATGGCTCGGGATCGGACGTGCGTGAAAGACTTCCATGCCGTGCATCTCGAACAAATGCTTGAGGCTCGCGAGCGAATAGTAGCGCAGGTGCTCGTGATAGACCGTGTCGTATTGCAGCGTGTCGAGCAGCGGCATGAGATAGTGCGACTCGGAAATGAAGGCGCCGTCGTCCTTGAGCATCTCCTGGATGCCGTCGAGGATGCCGTGCACGTCCTCCATATGGGCAAAACAGTTCGCCGCGGTGACGATGGCCGCCGGGCCGTGCTCGCGCTTGACCTCGCGCGCGGTCTGCATGCTGAAATAACGCTTTAGCGTCGTGACGCCGCGGCTGTTGGCGATGTCGCCGACATCGGTCGGCTCGATGCCGAGCACGCGGATGCCCGCCGTCTTGAAGTTCGACAGCAACGTGCCGTCGTTGGAGCCGATGTCGACGACGAGATCGTCGGCGCCCAGGCCCAACATGCCGGCGCTCTCGCGCTGGAGGTCGGCGAAATTGTCGCGCAGCAGTTTGGTGGTGCCGCTGGTGTAGGGGTATTCCGGCGGGAAGATAATGACCGGATCGACGGCGAGGCCGAGTTGCACCAGCTCGCAATTGCGGCAGTGCAGGAGATTGGTCGGAAACCACGGCTGCTGGCGCGGTACCTCGCCGATCTTCACCATTTGATTGACCGGCGGCATGTAGCCGAGCGAGAGCACGTTATCGAGCGGCGCGTGGCCGCACACCTGGCAGCACGCGACCGGGACACTGGCGCCGGTGCCGGCGGCGATGGCAATTTTCGTCGGGCGCAAAACTGAGGCCTCCACGCCCAATACGGGCCGGCGTGGACATACAATGGAAATCCGCCCGCGTCACGGGCGCGCGTGGTTTTCAGCCGCTCGTCGAGCGGTACGCGCGACGTATAGCCGGGTTGGCCGATAGTTCTTTGTTGTCTGCTTGTTGCCTACCGGCGACAACGGCTGCCTGTTCTATGAAGGGCGACTTCGGTACGTCGCCGCCTTATTGGCAGCTCTTCAGGCTCGTTTACGCCGCGAACCGCGCAGTATTGTTCGTTTCCTACGTCACGCGAGAAAGCCCAAACCGCCGAAGGGCGCTGAGCAAACAGCGGAAGTGCTGCGGGCAGCGGAGTTGCAATCGTTGAAATCGTGACGTCATCAAAGATCGGAGATCCTTCGTGCGCGGTATTCGGTGTGAAGGACAACGTGAGACTGCCATCACCGAGCGTGGTAAGGCGATTAATCGTCACGAGCGTTCCCGGATTTCGTGCCAGGATTTTGATCGACGCCGACGATCGTGTCGACGACAGTTGCGTTCACAGAAACATAAAGGCTATAGCTTTCACCGGGCTGATTATCGCCCCAGTAGGTGAAGCTGAGCGAGTACGTTAGGGCCGGATTGAATCCGACTACCGTCGTGCCGACGCCGTCGGGCTCATTCAAATAGATGGCGCCATTGGTCGAAGTCTCGGGGGTGGCTCCGCCCCCCAAGGCGAAATACGTGCTGCCGGTGAAGGTAGAGCCGCCGGCATCGAGAATGAGAATAGAATAATGATGGGTCGAATTCGATCAGTTGTGTTGGGATGAAGGTCCGCGCTCCCGGTTTGGTCGTAAAATGTGTTACCTTGAAAACCCGAATTGAAATCCTCGGAGTAGATGACGGACGCGTGCGCTCCGCGCAATGGAATAGCGGCAACAAGCAACAAAGCTGCGTATGCGAGCGTCAGGGCTAATTTTTTTCATTATTGCTGACCTGCGTCGGGAACCAGTTCCCAACCGAAACTCGCCACACTGAAAGTAGAGTGTTATTGGTGCTGCAAGTCAAGGTATGTACCGCTTTGACCATGCGCAACGGCCGTCGCGTATGGCATGAAGCGACGCATTGATTTTTCAATACTTTTTCGCTTCTTGCCAACACCAAAAGGTGGTATTGAGCCCCTCGTCGAGCGGTATGCGCAGTGATAGCCGCGCCTCGCGCAGAAAGAAAGACCGCCTCGCGGTCGGTCTTCGGCGGCCGGCACAAGGCTTATTCGCTAGGCGGCCTGCGTCTTGCCGGGATGCGTCCCTGCGCGTTGCGGCAACAAAAGGACGCAAGCCGCGATGAAAGCGGCGATCACCGCCGAGGCCAGCGGACGGCTCAGATCGAGGCCGCCGTGACTGATTGGCTTGTCGAGAAAATCGCCGACCGTGGCGCCGAGCGGCCGCGTCAGGATGAATGCCGCCCAGAACAGCGTGACGCGCGAAACACTCGTCCAATAATAGGTGCCGGCGACGACGAGCAGACCGGCGCCAAAGACGAGCGCGCCGCCCTCGTATCCGAGGCCGCCCGTGTCGGCCAGCCAGTCGCCGAGCGCGGTGCCGAGCGTTTGAGAGAATGTAATCGCCGCCCAATAGAATGCCTCGACCTTGGGCGTCGCCACGGTGTTCACCGAGATCGTGCCTTCGGACCAGTACCAGAGGCCGAGCACGATCATCAGGCAGACAAACAGAAGCGTCGATCCGCCTGTGTAACCGATGCCCAACGAGCGGTCGGCAAAATCGGCCATGGTGGTGCCGAACGTCGTCGACGCAATAATCGTGGCCCAATACAAGAAGGGATGAAATTTCTTGGCAACGATCTGCCAGACAACAAAGGCCACCAACAGGAAAAGAAAAAGCGCGGTTCCGACCAGATAGCCCCAGTTCAATGTCATCGTAATTGAATCGCCGCCGGTTTCGCCGAGCGTTGTGGCGGCAACTTTGATGATCCAGAAAGTAAGCGTGACCTCGGGGACTTTGCTTAAGGTGGCTTTGCCGATTTCATTCATGCGTCGATATTTCCAACGAGGTCGCCACCCGGAGCGCATGAACGCCGGCGAATGCGACCTCAGTTCGGCGGCAACATGAAATATCGGTAAGGTGCGTGGGAGTGGGCTCTAGCCCGCCGGCGCCAGCGCGGCGTTTTGCCAGTACCAACCGAGCGTGGTTTTAAGCCCTTCGTCGAGCGGAACGCGCGGCGCGTAGCCGAGCTTGGCGAGCTTGGAAATATCGGGGCAGCGGCGCGGCGTGCCGCCGGCCTGCAAGGGTCCCGGCACCAGGTCGATGTCGCGGCCGGCCGCTTTGGCCACGCGGCGGGCGAGATCGGCGATCGAGACTTCGTCCATGGTGCCGATGTGGTAGATGCCGAGATGCTCGCCTTTCTCGCGCATGACCAGGACGCCGGCCACCAGGTCGTCGATGAAACAGAAGCTGCGCGTCTCCGCGCCCGAGCCCTGGATGTCGAAGGGTAGGGGGCCTGACGGTTGCGCGGCGGCGAGCTTGTGCAGGCGCAGGGCAAACTGCGGGATGACGTGCTCCCAGCCCATGTCGGGCCCATAGATATTGTGCGGGCGGAAGATGAGAACGCGCTCGAAAAACTTGCGGCCAAAATTGATCGCCAGCAGTTCACTGATCAATTTGCCGCCGCCGTAGGAGTAACGCGGGTTGAGCACGTCCGGTACGCTAAGGGGTGCATCTTCCGCGGTCGGCACCTGCGGCGGCGTCTGATAGACCTCCGAAGACGAGGCGACCACCAATGTGCCGATGCCGTGTTTGCGGCAGGCGTCGATCACGTTGAGCATGCCGCGCACGCCGACGTCGAGCACCACCTCCGGCATCGAATAGAAGAATTCCGTGCCGTTGACGAAAGCGAGGTGATGCACTTCGTCCATGCCCTGGGTGGCGCGCGCCACCGCATCGGCGTCGCGAATGTCGCCGGCGATGAACTCGATATCCTTTTCGACGTCTTTCAGCCGGCGCGGGCTCCCGCGTGAATTATCGTCGAACACGCGCACGCTATGGCCCGCCGCGACCAGCGCTTTCACCAGGCCGGAGCCGATGAAGCCGGAGCCGCCAGTGACGAGGATTTTGCTCATGCGGGCATCTCCCGTGCAGCCGCGCGCTGGAATCTCACCCGTTCGTCCCCGCGCAAGCGGGGACCCAGGGCTGCTTGTGAGAGCGATGTGCCAATGGCCCCTGGGTTCCCGCTTGCGCGGGAACGAACGGAGTTTGTATGCGCTCTCTCACTCAATTGGCTAGCGTTCCGGTGCAACAGCGATCGTCTTGCCTTGCGCGTGCGAACGCTGCGCGGCGTCGATCAACTGTTGCACGCGGTAACCCGCGGCAAAATCCGGTTGCGCATTGCCGCCGCTTTCGATGGCATCGAGAAAGAGCTTGGCGAGCCGTGACACCGGCGCCGTGCGGCCATCGTCGAACAATGCATCGATCGGATCGTCGACGGTGACGCGCTCGAGCGTTGCCGCCGGGCGCTTGGCGTGCCACAGCTCGAAACCACGCATGTAATCGGCGCTGGTGTTGATCAACACCAGCGTCCCGTCCTCGCCGTAGAATTCGATGCGGTGGCCGGAGCCGAGAAAGGACGCGCAACTCATCGACAGGCTTCCCAATACTCCGGCCTGAAATTCCAGCGCCATGGCGACCGTGGTTTGCAAACTATCGTCGTCCGGCAGGCCGGCGAGCCGCGCCGACAGACGCGCCACCGGCCCACAAAACCATTCGAGGTAGTGGAAACAATGCGATATGAAATTGCCGAGCACGCCGCCGCCGTCGTCGCTCAAGGTTTTCCAGCTGCGCATGCGCATCTGGATGGCGCGGTTTTCGGTGTGCCAATGCACGGCGACGTGACGCAGGCGTCCGACCGCGTTCGCATCGAGCAGCGCCTTGGCGCGCTGCCACACCGCGATCTGATGGAAGTTGAAATCGATCATGGTGGGCCGACCACTTGATTGCGCTTTGCGCAACATGGCGCGCGCATCGGCGAGCGTGCTCGCCATCGGCTTTTCGGCGAACACCGGCTTGGCCAGCGCGAGCGCGGCGATGGCGATCTCCGCCTGCAAGGCCGGCACGGTGGCGATCGCCACGGCATCCACATCCTTGTCGTCGACTAGCGCGCGCCAGTCGCCATAGGCCTTGGGCACGTTGGCCGCGTGGGCGCGCTCGGTCGTGCGCTTAGCGTCGCTGCCGGCGAGCGCCACCACCTCGCAGCGCGGATCGGCGCGGAAAGCGGGCAACTGCACCGTTCGCCCGAAATTGCTGCCGACGATGCCGAGGCGGATCACGGTCTGGTAAGCCCTGCAAAAATCATGGGTTTCCTGCGCGCGCCATGGATTTGGGGCAAATCGCCATGCTAGGCAAGGCCGAAGTGAGCTTGGGTCGGGACGCGTCAATGAGCGCAAGCGGTGAAGACACGCCGGCAGCCGGCGCCGGATGGCGCAAGCTCGGAGCGCTCGGTCTGGCCGTCGTTGTGGTCGGCCTGCCGGTCAATCAACTCGCGATCTATGCGCTGCTGGTAATCGTCACGGTCGTCATCTTCACCGGCACGGTGACGGCGCACCCGCGCGCGTGGCTGCTGACAGTGGTCCTTGTTGCCGTCGCCGTCGCGGGCCAATGGTTGTTGTCGCCGCCGCGCATCGACGAAGGGCACAATGTGTTCCTGCCCGGTCCCGGCGGTGGCGTCCTGCAACGGGCACTGCCGCCGCAGGTCTATCGTCACATGGCGAACAAATTTGACGCGCTCTATCCGGCGGCGGTGCGTTGCAAGCCGGGCTCGGTCGGCTGCTGGCAGGGCAGCCATCCCGCGCGCGCTTTCGCGTTTTCCGCCGACAGCGTTTTTCATCCGTCCGATTTGTCGCGTGCGGTGGCGGCGATCGATTTTTCCGATCCGGTCTGGCTGCGCCTCGGGTTCACCAATGAGAGGCGTTACAATTGGGGCAGCGTGCCGCCCGACGTGCATCGTCTCGATCGCCGGCGTGAATTCTGGAAAGGCTACGACCGCTGGCATCTCGCGATGCCCTGGTTCGAGGTGATCCGGCTGCCGGCGGCCTATGTCGGCGGGCAATTGTGCTGGCGCGGCGAGATCATGTGGGAAGGCGCCAACGGCTTTTCGCTGTGGCGCGGGCCCGGCTGCCGCAGCATCGAGACGGCCGATGCCGGCCGGCGCGTGTTCGGCATCGCCATCAAGCCCGGCACGCTCGCCATGCAGTTGTCGGCGCCGTGGCGGGTTGCGCTGATGCAGATCGGCAAGCTTGTTCTGATGTTAGTTGCCGTGGTCGGCGTCGTCGTTTTCCTCGTGCGTTACCGGCCGCGGCGCACCATCGTGCCCTTTATCCTCATCGGCCTCGCCGTGCTGGTGATCACGATCGACGACCTTTCGTTCCTCGGCGGTGTTCGGCCCTTTGACGGCGGCGACGACGGCCTCTTCTACGACGGTCTTGGCCGCGAGATTCTGCAGAAATTGCTGGCCGGCGACGTCATCGGATTTCTCGAGGGCGGCGAAAAAGTCTTTTATTACGGCGGCCCTGGACTGCGATATTTTCGTGCTATCGAGCATATCGTCTTCGGCGAAAGCTATCTCGGCTACGCTTCGCTCGTCTTGCTGTTTCCCTTTTTCGTCAAAGGATTGTTCGGGCGCTTTTTGCCGCGCGACTGGTCGTTGGCGTTGACGCTTGTTTTTGTTGCCATTCCGGTCGGCACTTTGTTTGGCACGACATTCTTTCAATATTCGCAATGGGCTGCGCGCGGTTTTGCCGATCCGGCCGCTTACATTCTTTTCGTCGCAGCAATCCTTCCGCTCGCTGGCCCGTCATCCGGACCAAGGGATGAATTTCTATCGGCGTTTTTCAGCGCGTTGCTGTTTGCGCTCGCCATCTTCATGAAGCCGATCGTCGCGCCGGCTGCAGCCATTCTTCTCGGCGGCGCCGGAATGGCCGCGCTTTTTTATCGCCAATGGTTTCGGCTTGCGGGCCTGTGTATCGGGTTTCTGCCGGTGTTCTCGATGGCGTTGCACAACTGGTTCTTCGGCCACGTCTTTGTGCTGTTCAGCTCGAACTCGGCCGACTCCGGTTTGCTGGTGATGCCGCCGTCGACTTATGACGCCGCGCTGCGGGAACTGGCTACTCTGAATGTCGCAGGCGAACACGTTGCGCGTATCGGTGCGCAGATCGCACATTGGTTGTCCGGTCCGGCGGAATCCTATGCCACCATTCCGTTGAATGCCGCGGGTGTCGCAATCCTCATTTATGTCGTCTTCAGCCACCGCTTCGATCCCTGGCTGAGGCTGATCGGCGCCGCGGCGCTCGGCCAGCATATCGTTGCATTTTTCTACAACGCCGCCGTCGCGCGTTACCATTTCCTCACCTGGTTCCTGACCGGCGTCGTGGCGGCCGTGTGGATGCAGCAGGTGGGCGTCGATTGGCTTGCGCGCCGTTATCCGGGCCTCTGCGGCCGCATCGCCGGCCATCCCGTCGCGCGACGGCTTGCATCGGGGCTCGCGCGGCTGCAAGAAGTGTCCGCATGAGCGACCACCCGACCGGCATCGCAAACGGCCTGACCAATTACGGCGACCGCGATTTCTCTCTTTATCTGCGCCGTTCCTTCGCGCAGTCGATGGGCTATTCCCGCGCCATGCTGGCAAAGCCGGTGGTCGGCATCGCCTACACGCCGTCCGGCTTCAATAACTGCCACCGCCACTTCCCCGACATGCTGGAGGCGGTCAAACGCGGCGTGCTGGCGGCCGGCGCGCTGCCGTTGGAATTTCCGACAATTTCACTGGGTGAAGTTTTTCTCTCGCCGACCAGTCTGAAATTTCGCAATCTGATGTCGATCGACACGGAGGAGATGATCCGAGCGCAGCCGATGGACGCGGTCATCCTGATGGGCGGTTGCGACAAGACCGTGCCGGCGCAACTGATGGGCGCGGTGTCCGCCGGCAAGCCCGCCATCGGTCTGGTCGGCGGCCCGATGATGACCGGGCGCCATCACGGCGAGCGGCTCGGCGCCTGCACCGATTGTCGTCGCTACTGGGCGCAATACCGCGCCGGCAAGATCGACGCCGGAGAGATTTCCGAGGTTGAAGGCAAGCTCGCCACCACCGCCGGTACCTGCGCGGTCATGGGTACGGCCTCGACCATGGCTTGCCTTGTCGAGGCGCTCGGCATGATCCTGCCGGGCACCGCGGCCATTCCGGCAGTGCATGCCGACCGCTTGCGTGCCGCCGAAGCCACCGGCGAAGCCGCGGTGCGGCTGATCGGCTCCGGTCTGACGCCCGACAAGATCGTCACGGAGAAATCCGTCGAGAACGCCATGCGCGTGCTGCTCGCGATCGGCGGTTCGACCAATGCCGTGATTCACCTGGCGGCGATTGCCGGCCGTGCCGGCTTTCCGGTGTCGCTGCAGCGGCTCAACGAATTGTCCGATACGACGCCCGTGCTGGTAAACCTCAAACCGGTCGGCAACGGCTACATGGAGGATTTTTTCGCCGGCGGCGGCGTGGGTGCGCTGCTGCGCGAACTGAAGGACTTGCTGCATCTCGACTGCATGACCGTCACCGGCGAAACGCTCGGCGAACGGCTTGGTGCCGAAGCGGCGGATGCCTGGGTCGATCGCACCATCATCGCCGAACGCAACAAGCCGCTCGAGCCGCAAGGCGGGCTGGTGGCGCTGTTCGGCAATCTCGCGCCGCAAGGTGCGATCCTTAAACGCTCCGCTGCCGATGCCAATCTGTTCGAGCACGAGGGCAGGGCGGTCGTGTTTTCGTCGCTGGAAGACTTGTCGGCGCGCATCGACGATGCCGGTCTCGACGTCACCGAAAAAGACATTCTGGTGTTGCAAAATGCCGGCCCGCATTCGCCCGCGGCCATGCCGGAGGCGGGCTATCTGCCGATTCCGAAGAAGCTCGCGACCAAAGGCGTCAAAGACATGGTGCGCGTCTCCGATGCCCGCATGAGCGGCACCGCGTTCGGTACCATCGTGCTGCACGTGACGCCCGATGCCGCGTCGGGCGGCATGCTCAGCCTGGTCCGCGACGGCGATCGTATTCGCCTCTCCGTCAAGCAACGCAGTATCGAGCTTCTCGTCGATGACGCGGAATTGAAAAGCCGCGCGGCGGCGCGGCCAAGGTCCGAAGAACCGCCCGCGCGCGGCTACGCCCGGCTCTACGCCCAGGAAATCCTCGGCGCCGACCAGGGCTGCGACTTCGCCTTCCTGAAAGCCCGCTGAAGGCCGGCGCGGGTATCGTGCCGGCGCACCGCGATCAACGAGAGAGCAGCCGCAGCCACGGCGCCGCATGAAAGGCGCTCATCAGCGCGTACATCAGCGCCATCCCGTTCAACGGCGACGAGCCTTGCATCGTCATACAGAGCATGTCGCCCTGGCCGCCGGACAAGCCAGTCCACAGCGCCATGAGTGCGAAGGTCGGCGCCGCGGCAAGAGCGAGCCAGCCGGCCGCGCCGGAAGCGGCAGGGCCGCCCCCGGCACAGGTTTCGCCGTCGTTGCCGCACGATGCGGGACATGGACACGTCGGTCATGGCCGCAGCCTTACGCGCGTGCCGCGCAGCACGAAGCCGGCCGGCCGGCAAGGCTTTCGCGGCCGGTTCGGGTTCGTAGCGGTCGTGGTGACGCACCCATGCCATGCCGCGACCCGCCTCCTCGTCGCGGCCCTTCGGTGTGAGATCGAGCATCCGGTAGGTCCCCATCATCACTTCCACGCCGCGGCCGTAGGTCGAATAGGTGTGGAAGACGTCGCCCGCGTCGTCCTTGTAGAACGACGCTGACGCCGGGCCACTCCTCGCCCTTGAGCGGCCACTTGCCGTAGTTGTAATTGAGCGCACCCTTGGCCACCTCTTCCGGCGTGAAGCTGACGCCGAAGTCGTAATTGAAGTCGGTGCCGTACGACGACACCCACTTGAACTGCCAGCCCATGCGCCGGCGGAAGCGCTCGATCTCGGCGAACGGCGCGCGCGAGATAGCCACCATCGTGACGTCGCGATGCGCGAGATGAACGGTCATGCCGTCGGTGTGGTCGGCCATATAGGAGCAGCTCTTGCACCCCTGCTCCCAGCCCGGGGCCAGCATGAATTGCTGCACGACGAGCTGCGAGCGGCCGTCGAACAGGTCTGCGAGCGTCACCGGGCCGTCGGGCCCTTCGAAGATGTAGTTCTTCTCGACCCGCACCCAGGGCAACTGCCGGCGCAGCCGCGCGACCTCGTCGCTCCGCCGCGTCAGGTCCTTCTCGGCGGCGAGCAGGTCGCGCCGCGCCTCCAGCCACTTGTCGCGTGATACCGTGATATGGGTCGTCATCGTGTCTCTCCTTTTCCTGGCCGGCGCTTGCCGGGCCTTGATCGTGAGAGAGATTTAGCGCCGGCTGTTCGCAGGCCGGGAGTGACAAATGTGTCGGGAATTGAATGGACTCTCTGATCACCGCCGCGGCGCGTGCCCTCGCTGCGGGTGAACCGCTCGGCGCATTGAACTTTATCGCCTTGCGTGACGATGCGCCGGCGCTGGCGTTGCGCGGCATCGCGATGGCGCAACTCGGCGATCTCGTTCGCGCCAGGACGCTGCTGCGACGCGCGGCACGCGCCTTCGGCCCGCGGGAGGCGGTCGCCCGCGCGCGTTGCGTAGTCGCGGAGGCCGAAATCGCGCTGGTCTCGCGCGACCTCGGCTGGCCGGCCAAGCCGCTCGATGCCGCACGGGCGGTGCTCGAACGGCACGGCGACCGCGCCAACGCCGCGCATGCGCGCTATCTCGCGATCCGGCATCTGCTGCTGATCGGTCGCCTTGACCAAGCCGAGCGCCGGATCGAGACCTTCGACCCCGCGCCGCTGCCGGTCGCCTCGCGGGCCGCCTACGAACTGACCGTCGCCGGCATCGCGATCCGCCGCCTCAAGATCAAGACAGCGCGCGCCGCGCTGGTGCAGGCCGAGCGCATTGCGCGCGAAGCCCGCATCCCCGCGCTCGCGGCCGAAGTCGAAAGCGCTGGCCGCGTCCTCGATACACCTGCGGCGCGGCTCATTACGCGCGGTAAAGCGCGGACTGTGCGGCTTGACGACATCGAAGCGCTGCTGGCCTCGAATGCGCTCGTCGTCGATGCTTGCCGCCGCGTGATCTGCCAGTCCGGCAAGGTCATTTCGCTGGAGACGCGTCCGGTGCTGTTCGCGCTCGCCCGCGCGCTGGCCGAGGCCTTTCCCGACGACGTGCAGCGAGCCACGCTGTTGGCACGCGCGTTCCGCGCGAAACATGCCGATGAATCGCATCGCGCACGGCTGCGCGTCGAGATCGGCCGCCTGCGCAAGGCGTTGCATGGCGTCGCCGGCATTGACGCAACCAAGGACGGCTTTACGCTCATCCCGAACCGCGCCCGCGACGTGGTCGTGCTCGCGCCGCCCACCGACGAAGCGCATGCAACGGTGCTCGCGTTGCTCGCCGACGGCGAAGCATGGTCGAGCTCGGCGCTCGCCCTGGCACTCGGCGCGAGCTCGCGCACCGTGCAACGCGCGCTCGACGACCTGATAGCCGATAACAAGGTGCAGGCGATCGGCCATGGCCGTGCGCGCCGCTGGATGGCGCCGCCGGTGCCGGGTTTCCCGACAACCTTGTTACTCCCGGCTGCGCTGCCGGGTGGCTAGGGTCGGCTCATCGCACGAACATCAACGAGACAGGTGAGCTTATGAAGCGATCAACAGCAAATATCGTCCGCGAATACGGCCCCTTCCCGGACGTGAGCGCCGTCCACGGCGTCAGCTATGACGGCACCAATGTCTGGATTGCGACCGGCGACACGCTGAATGCTGTCGACCCGGAGAACGGCAAAACGGTGCGCGCGCTGAGTGTTTCCGCACATGCCGGCACCGCCTTTGACGGCCAGCACCTGTTCCAGATCTCCGGTGATCGCATCCAGAAGATCGATCCGGACAGCGGCCGTGTGCTGGCAACGATCCCGACCCCCGATGGCGGCGCCGCCGGCATGGCCTGGGCCGAAGGCTCGCTCTGGGTCGGACAGCATCGCAACCGCAAGATTCATCAGGTCGACCCGGAGACCGGCGCAATCCTGCGCACCATCGAGTTCGAACCGCTTTGTCACCGGCGTGACCTGGCTCGGCGACGAACTCTGGCACGCGACACTCGAAGCCGACCAGAGCGAACTTCGCCACATCGACTCCAAGACCGGCGAGGTCCTCGAGCAGATTGACATGCCGCCGGGCGTGATCGTGTCCGGGCTGGAGTCGAACGGCAGCGACACTTTCTTCTGCGGCGGCGGAAACAGCGGGAAGGTGAGGGCAGTGCGCCGGCCCGGGTGAGGTGTCGTGGCCGGCGGTGGTTCGGCAACCGTCCTCGGCCTCATGGGCAAGGACGGCGCGGCTTCGCCTTCCTCAAGCCGTACAGTGTTACCGGTAAAATTGCAGCGGCCGGCTTCACGCCCGCTTAGCACTAATCGCGGATTGGCGATTGCGGGCCGGCGGATTTTAACGCCGCTCCGAAGCCTCGCCCCTAGATTGCAGTGCGCGTCAGCGAGCAAGTTCGGACAATATGCATCAAAAGCTGACATCGCTTCGCCGCTACCGCGACTGGCAGGTCTTCGCTTTAGCCGGCGCGCTCGGCTTCATCCCCGCCTTCGCGGTCTTGGAGGCGATCGAGGCCTTTTCGGTGTCGGTGGGCACGCTGTCGGTCGCGCTGGCCGCCGCCCTCGGCGCGCTCATGAGCATTTCGGCCGTCGGCGCGCTGTGGTCGTGGCGGGTGCGCGCGGCGCTCTCCGAGCACAACAGGCTTCTCGGCGGCGCCGTCAACAACATGGTCCAGGGCCTGTGCATGTTCGATGCGGACAACCGGCTGCTGGTCTGGAACGAGCGCTATCGGGCGATGTACGACATCGACCCGCGCCACATTTGGCGGGGCTGTACGATTCGCGATCTGCTCGATGCGCGCATCGCGGCAGGCACGTTTCCGCTCGATCCTGCCAGCTATGACGCCGAACTGCGGGCCGCTCTCAAGCAGGGGAAAATCTTCACGCTCACCATCGGGTTGAACGACGGGCGCACCATTGCCGTCGTCAATCAACCGACCGAAGACGGCGGCTGGGTGGCGACGCATGAGGATATTACCGAACGAAAGCGCGCCGAGCGCGAGCTCGAGCACACCCGCACATTTCTCGATACGATTATCGAGAACGTGCCATCGCCGATTATCGTCAAGGACGTCAAAAGTCGCCGTTATCTTCTGATGAATCGCGCGGCTGAAGGTTATCTTGGCGTCGACCGGAACACGATCCTTGGCAAACATGCGGCCGAGGTGATGACGCGCGCTGCGGCCGAACATATCGAGCTCGAAGATCGGAAGGTGATCGAGTCCGGCGAGATCGTTGTTGTCGACGAGCACGCGATGGATACGCCCGGCAACGGCACGCGCATCGTGACGTCCAGGCGATTGCCGGTGAACGGCGCCGACGGCAAGCCGCAATATCTCATCAACGTGATCAGCGACATAACCGACCGCAAACGCCATGAGCAGCGCATTGCCCATATGACCCATCACGACGCGCTGACCGACTTGCCGAACCGTGCGGCCTTCAACGAGTGCATCAACGCCACGGTCGACTTGGCGTCGAACTCCGACGAAAGCTTTGCCGTCCTCTGCATCGATCTCGACCGCTTCAAGAACGTCAACGATGTCTTCGGGCATGCCACCGGAGACATGCTGTTACGGGAGGTGGCGCGCAGGCTGGAAACGGTCTGCGAGGGCGCGTTTCTTGCACGCGTCGGCGGTGACGAATTCACCATCGTCACGCCGACCGGGCAGCAACCCGAAGCGGCCGAAGCGCTCGCGGCACAAATCTGCGCCGCCTTCGAAGATGAGATCGACTTTGAAGGAAATTCCATGCCGGTCGGCATGACCATCGGCATTGCCGTATTTCCGCAAGATGGCGCCGATGCGGTGGCGCTGGTCGCCAATGCCGATGCCGCATTGTACCGCGCCAAGGTGGAAGCGCGCGGCTCGATTCGTTTCTTCGAAAACGCGATGGACAAGCAATTGCGTGAAAAGCGCGCCCTGCAACAGGACCTTCGCAACGCCATCACGCGCAACGAGATCGATCTTCACTACCAGCCGCAGGCTCATATCAGCGGTGAGATCACCGGGTTTGAAGCGCTCGCGCGCTGGCATCACCCGCGCTTCGGCATGGTCGGTCCGAGCACGTTTATTCCGCTTGCCGAGGAAACCGGCATCATCTGCGCCTTGGGCGAATGGATTTTGCGCGCCGCTTGCCGCGAGGCGGCGTCCTGGCCGCGGCCATTGCGCATTGCCATCAACCTGTCGCCGGTGCAGTTCCATCGCGGCGACCTCACGAAACTGGTGCACGAGGTCCTGCTGGAGACCGGATTATCGCCGTCGCGGCTGGAGCTTGAAATTACCGAAGGCGTGCTGATCAGCGATTTTAGTGGCGTCGTCACCACGTTGCGAAAACTGAAAAACCTTGGCGTGCGCATCGCCATGGACGACTTCGGCACGGGCTATTCGTCGCTGTCGTACTTGCAGTCGTTTCCTTTCGACAAGATCAAGATCGATCAGGCGTTCATCGCCAATCTCGGCCACAGCCAGCAGGCCGTCACCATCATCCGCGCGATCATTGCGCTCGGGCGCGGGCTTGACCTGCCGGTGGTTGCGGAAGGCGTCGAGACCGAGAAGCAGCTTGAATTCCTCTCCAACGAACACTGCAGCGGTATTCAGGGCTACTTGGTCGGGCGGCCGAAGCCGATTGCGGACTATGCCGAGATGGTCGGACGAGAGCCGAAACGAGGGCCGCCCAAAGAACTTGCAGCAACGGGCTGAGCCTGGCCGCCCTTAGGCCTTCTTGCTATTGTCGCCATAGTGCAGCACTTGCACCTTTTCGATGGTTACGAGACCGCCGCCGATCATCTTGTCGAGTACCGGCAGAAAGGCGTCGATTTTGTCCTTGGAGTCGACGATCTCCACGATCATCGGCAGGTCCTGCGACAAGCGCAGAATTTTGGTCGTGTGAATGCGGCTGGAGTGGCCGAACCCGACATTGCCGCGCAGCACGGTAGCGCCGCCGAGATGCATCTCGCGCGCCTTCAGTACGATCGCCTCGTACAAAGGCAGGTTTTCGTATTTGTCGTCTTCGCCGAAAAAGATGCGGAGCAGGGAGGCTTCCTGGGGGTTCTGCATAGCGTCAGCTCCACTTCAACGTGTTGAGACTCGTGGCGAAGAGATAACCCGCCCAAACTGCAACAAGACAACAAATCACCGAACCGACAATGTTGGCGCCGGCGCGCACCCATTCGCCATCGGCGACCAGGTTGAGCGTCTGCAGACTGAAGGACGAAAATGTCGTGAAGCCGCCGCAGAAGCCGAGCATGACGAATTGTGAGGCGGCCGTGCCCACAAAGATTCGGCCGCCCGGGCCGGTCAGTGTGGCGAAAAAGCCGATGATGAACGATCCGGCGATGTTGACGATCAGCGTGCCCCACGGAAAGGTCTCGCCGATCAACACCGCGGCGATACCCGAACACCAATAGCGCGCCATTCCGCCGAGCGCGCTGCCGAGAGCGATCCACAGATAAGCGAACATCTTGTCTCAGCTCCCTGTTGGCGCGGACCGGAACGCACGCGAAGCGAGCCGCAAGCGGTTGCCGGCGTTCCACGGTTCGCACGCGTCACTGACATCGTTTGAACGCATACCCGGCTCTGCGGCTACGCAGAACAAAGTGAAGCGGTGCAGGATGGTTAATTGGGGTTGCAAAGCATACTCCTCCCCTCCGAAGTCGACGGATGAGACGTCGACCGGTGAAAGGAGTCATCAGCCCCATGGGCGGTTACAAGGCGGAACCCCATCGCCTGCCGGACCGAACCGGCAGCCAATAGCTACGGACAGGAGCCGCCGCCGTCAAGCGGCGCTCCTGCTACATTGGAGGCCTGCGCGAACGGCTATTGAGGTCCGAAGTAACGCGAGCCCCAAAGCACGATAATCCATACAACCGCCAGCGTGACGGCTGCGATGGCGAGTATCTCCATCGTTCCCTCCCTGCGCCCCGTTTGCCGGAGCTTATTATTCTTTGTTGTTGAGCCTATCCTAGAACGGCGGGGAGCGGACCGCTACACTTGGTCGGCGTTGAGATAGGCAAGGCGTGCGCCGCAATAAGCGCAGATGCCGCCGAGGCCGAGTGCCGCCACGCCGGCAATCACGTCGACCGTGCCGCCGACGTCGCCGGTCTTGCTCATGACGCCGCCGGCGGTGGCGACCGCGAAAACCAGCGCGATCAGGAACCCGCGCGCCAGCCGGTAGACGAATTCCCGTTCGCGCGTGGCCGCGATCAGATAGGCGCCGGTGCCCCAGCCGCCGACGAAGCCGGCGGCGGCAATGGCCCACCAGGCCAAGGCCGAGATGAGTTGCTGGCGTGTCGCGCCGGCGCCGCTGCGCAGCACTGTGTCGAGGCCGAGACCGAACACGGTGAGCAGAATATGCATCGCGATGGCCGCAAACACGCCGCAGGCGATGGCGGCGGCATAGTTCAAGCGGCGGAGGACTTCGGTTTCCATGCGGGGTCCGGCAAGGTGGGGATCGGATGCACAATAGCCGATGATCGCCGCCAACGGCAATTTGCCGACCACGGCGCTGGTCGAGGCGCTAGTCTGGCGGCCGCTGGCAGGCAAGGGCACCCAAGCGAGGGCACCGATGGCCGCGGGACGCATCGTTGAAAGTGACATTCCGGCGCGGCTCGACCGTCTGCCCTGGGGTCGTTTTCACACTTTGGTTGTGGCCGCCCTCGGCGTCACCTGGATCCTCGACGGGCTGGAGGTGACGCTCGCCGGCACGCTCGCCGGCGCCCTGAAAGAAAGCCCGGTGCTGCGCTTTTCCAATACCGATATCGGTATGGCCTCGAGCGCCTATATCGCGGGCGCCGTACTCGGCGCGATGCTCTTCGGCTGGCTCACCGACCGGCTCGGCCGCAAGAAGCTGTTTTTCATCACGCTGACGGTCTATCTCACCGCCACCGCGGCGACCGCCGCGTCGTGGAACCTCGCGAGCTTTGCGCTGTTTCGTTTCGTCACCGGCGCCGGCATCGGCGGCGAATATGCCGCCATCAATTCGACGATCCAAGAATTGATCCCGGCGCGCGTGCGCGGCTGGAGCGATCTATGCATCAATGGCAGCTTCTGGGTCGGCGCGGCGATGGGCGCGCTCGGCTCGCTGGTGCTGCTCGATCCTAATGTCATTGATCCGGAAATCGGCTGGCGGCTCGCCTTTCTGATCGGCGCCAGTCTCGCGCTCGTCATTTTTTTCATGCGGCTATGGCTGCCGGAAAGCCCGCGCTGGCTGATGACGCATGGGCGCGCCGACGAAGCGCACCGCGTGATCGATGAGATCGAAGCGCATTTCGATCACCTGCCGCCGGCGCACGATCTGCCGCGCGTGAAATTGCGCACGCGTAAATCGACGCCGCTCAGGGAGGTTGCGCAGACCTTGTTCAAACGCCATCGTCAGCGCACTTACGTGGGCCTGAGCCTGATGACAGCGCAGGCGTTCTTCTACAACGCGATCTTTTTCACCTACGCCTTGATCCTCACCGATTTCTACAACGTGCCGTCCGACCACGTCGGTTGGTACATCTTGCCCTTCGCGGCAGGAAATTTCCTGGGACCCGTGCTGCTCGGTCGTTTCTTCGACACTGCGGGCCGGCGGCCGATGATCGCTTTCACCTATATCGTGTCCGGGCTGCTGCTCGCCGGCACCGGCTTTCTGTTCGCGCGCGGTCTCATCACCGCGGAGACGCAGACGATCTGCTGGATGGTGATTTTCTTTTTTGCGTCGGCGGCAGCGAGTTCCGCCTACCTCACGGTGAGCGAAACGTTCCCGCTGGAAATTCGCGCGCTGGCGATTGCGTTCTTCTATGCGGTCGGCACCGGCATCGGTGGCGTCATCGGGCCTTGGCTGTTCGGCGTGTTGATCGATACCGGCTCGCGCATCAGCGTGTTCGGCGGTTATCTGTTCGGTGCGGTGTTGATGGTGCTGGGCGGGCTCGTCGCCTGGCGCTGGGGCGTCGCCGCCGAGCGCAAATCCCTGGAGGCGGTGGCGCGGCCGCTGACCTTTATCGACATCGACTGAGCGAGGGCGCTCGTCTACACCCACGCAAAGCGCGCATGCCTCTGCCGCCAATGACGGAAACTTGACGTTGAATTGTCGCCGACGGGGGCTAGAATATTCTCACTTTCAGGGCCGGATTCGCGTCTCCTCGATGAAAATTCCGCCGGGACAGGGACGTAGAGGCGATGGTGGGCGGGGGTAATGGCACAGAAGCTGGTCCGCTGTATCGAGGGGCACGTCTACGACAGCCGTACTCATAAGAAATGTCCGGTCTGCGGATCGGAACAAGCCCACAGCGAAAAGACCGACAAACCCGAAAAGAACGGCTCGCAAAGCTCTACCGACACCGGTGGCAGCAAGCCGAATACGCAATCCGTCTTCGTTGCGGGCGGCATTGGCGTCCTGCTTTTGCTCCTTGTCGGCGGCTGGGCGCTGGGCCTGTTTGACCCATCCGGTCCGGACGAAAATTCAGGCGTGCCGGTCAAGCACGAAGAAGTCGCGGACGCCAACAATAATAAAAGCGGTCCCGGCAAATCATCGAAGTCGGAGGCAAAACAGGATTCTCCGGAGAGCAAGCCGTCGTCGGAATCGGTGGACAAGCCGAGTGGAACACAAGAGGCAGTCCAAAAATCCAGCGGTCCCGTAAACGATTGCGATCGCTATGCGATGAGCCCGTTCGACCCGGATCGCATTGCGGACGTGCAAGGCGTCCTGGACATTCATGACATCAAGACCGCCGTCGCCATCCCGGCCTGCGAAAGCGCCACACGGGACTTCCCCGACGCCGCTCGTTATTGGGCGGATCTCGGCCGCGCCTATCGCGCGGCCAACGACCAGGTTCGCGCGGCGGCCGCCTACCAACACGGCCTGGAAAAAGGCTCGATGTTCGCCGCATTTGCGCTCGGCGTCATGATGCGGGACGGCGATGCGATGACGCGCAATCCTGCCGGCGCCCGCTCGCTTTTCCTGAAAGCGGCAGAAGCAGGTATGCCTGTCGCAATGGACGACTACGGCGGTCTGCTCGAATCCGGTGCCGGCGGAGCCAAAGATGTGCAGGAAGCTGCGCGCTGGTATCAGCGCGCGGCGGACAAAGATTATGCGCCAGCTCTCAATTCACTTGGCAATCTGTATCTGAACGGCAAGCTCGGCCAGCCTGATCCCGCCAAAGCCCGTGAGCTATTCGAGCGTTCGGCCAACCAAAACAACGCCACCGGGATGGCCTGGCTTGGCGTCGTTTATGAGAGGGGAGCCGGCGTCAACAAGGATATGGCAGCCGCCCGCGCGCAATTCGTGAAGGCCGCCGACGCCGGCAACACCTGGGCCATGCGCCATCTCGCGCAACTTCTGATCGGCGGGAAGCTTAGACCACGCGAAGACGAGGAAGCGCGGAAATGGCTGCTCAAGGCCGCGCAGCATGGCGATGCGGCTGCGATGAGCGAACTCGGCAACGCTTACCGCCTCGCGCAGTTTGGCGGTCCGGCGGATTTTGCGGCGGCGCGGCAGTGGTACGAAAAAGCCGCTGAAGGAGGCAATGCAGATGCGATGTTCCAGCTCGGCTATGCCTATGACACCGCGCAGGGGGTTCCGCGCGATTACGGCTTGGCGCGGAACTGGTACGAAAAATCGGCGGCGCGCGGCAACTCGGCCGCCAAGAGAAATATCGGCTTCATGTACGAATACGGTCACGGCGTGCCGCAAAATTTCAGCAAGGCCTGGCAATATTATGAAGAGGCGGCGGCCCAAGGCGACGCCCGCTCGATGATGTTCATGGGCGAGATGACCCAGAACGGGAAGGGCATGACGCCCAATCTGGATCAAGCGGTGAAATGGTACAAGAAGGCAGCGGATGCGGGCAGCGCCGACGGTGAGTGGCGTTTTGTGCTGGTGCTTGATCGCTATTCGAAGAACAAGCAAGACGATTTGCTGGCCAAGATTGCGCTCGACGCCGCGAAGAAGGGTAGTTCGGAAGCCATTCAAGGGCTGTTTCAGAATCCCCGGCAACTGAGCCGCGGATTGCGTGCGGCCATCGAAACGCGCCTGGCCAATGCGGGATTCTATACGGGCCGTGTGCGCGGCAGTTTCGGTCGGGATTCGCGGCAAGCGCTGGAGACTTATCTTCGCAATAATCAGTAGACATCGATTCGATGCGGACGGAGTAGAATAAATTGTCGCCGCCTGCGGGGGCAGGCAAAATTGGGGGACGCCGTGACTGAAATAACAACTTCGCTTGCGTCCCCGAACTGGGCGCGGCTTGCGGGAAATCCCTATCTGATCGCCGTCGTCGTGACGGTGATTTTGATCTTCATCGGCTCGATCGTCTTTCCGGAAAATTCCGGGATGGGCGTGTTTCTCTTCGATTATTCCAGCACGTCCTTTTTCGCGTCGATCTATCCCTTCACCATCCAGAACGCGCTCTATATCATGACCGCGATCGGCCTGGCCGACATCTGGACGCGATATGTCGCCACGCAGCGCGAGCGGTCCTATCTCGCGCTGAACTTGCTTCCCGAGGACGACGTCGAAATCCTGCAGATCGAGGATCTGGGGCCGATCCGGCGCAAGGTCGCCGCGCTCAAGGCCGACGAAAACTCATTTCTGCCGCAGCTCGTTGAGCTCTCGATTCTCCAGCTCTTCACCAGCAAATCGCTCGACCAGACGGTCAAGATTTTCACCAGCACGCTGGAGCTGATGAGTCATCGGCTCGACCTGCAATACCAGACCATGCGGTTTTTGGTCTGGATCATCCCGACCACGGGCTTCATCGGCACGGTGGTCGGCATCTCGATCGCGCTTGAGGGCATGCGCGATCCCAAGAACATCGCGTTCGACAAGGTGACGTCGGGCCTGGCGGTCGCCTTCTACACTACCATTCTTGCGCTGCTCTTGAGCGCCATTCTCGTTTTCCTGCAAAATATCGTGCAGAGGCGCGAGGAGCAGACGCTCAATCGCGCCGCGCAATATTGCCTGAAAAACCTGATCAACCGCATCTACACCGGAGAGTAGGCCAAGCCGATGATGCGGCGACCGAACCGCTCCATCGAGGTGTTCGACATCTCGCTGATGGCCGTCGTCACCAAGGCGATGGGCGCGTTTCTCGTCATCATGTTGCTGCTGATGCCGTACTACTCGTCGGGCCCGGTCGGCGAAAAGAACGCCGAAGACCTCGCCAAGAAGCTCGAGCAAACGCAGAGCCAGTTGTCGGATGTCCTCAAGAAGCTCGGCCAGTATACGGAGGATCCGCGCGAACTACGGCGGCTCCTGGAAGAAGCGCGCCGTCGGCTGACCGAGGCGCAGGCGCTGGCGGCCAGGCTCAAGCGCGATAACGACGCGCTGAATTCCCAGGTCAAGCGCCTCGAAGCCAGGCTGGATGACGTCCGCCATCAATTGGCTCAGGCAAAGGATGAGTTGCGAAAACGGCGCGCGCTCCTCGCGTCCGTTCAGTTGATCAATTCTGATTGTAGCGACGTTCGCCTCGGCGCAGCGCTGCTGTCTAAAGATGCCACCGCGACAATCGACCGAAATACGGCGAAGGATAGCAAGGATGAGTCAAAGGGTAAGGATGGCAACAGCGAATCAAAAGGTAATGAAGGTAAGAAGAGCGAGCGGCCTAACAAGCAAGAAGAAGCCAAACGAAGCGAGCCGGTCAAACTGAAATACGTCCTCAATCACGCCAACTTGTCGATGGGGAACGAGATCGTGGCGACGGACGATGAGATCGTCGCGAAGGTTTATGATGGAAAGACGAGCGTTCGTCCTGGCCAGGAGTGGCGATTTAACTCATACGCCACGACCTATCCGATGGAAAACGAATCCGAAACCTTGATGATCGTGTTGACCAGCCGCTCCAAGCGCTACGAGAAATTTAAGAGTGGCGATGAAGGATATGCGTTGCAAAAAACGAGCAAGCCTTGCCACGTGCTGGTCAACACCCAAACATATGATCCTGTGACCGGTTGGTTTCGTGCGTTCTATCCGTTCGACCGTGTGATTCCGGCAAAGACCTACGCTTTGGTTCTTTACGACATGGTGTTGAGGAAAGACAAGAATGGCGATCGTGATCTCAGGCAAATTATTCCCTCGGCGGAGTCGAAAGCATGGCTCGAGGATCAGATCGCGCATGCGGTGAAGGTGGAAGACAGGCCGCCGCCTGAAAAAAAGGTCGAACCACCGGCAAAGAAATTCATCCCGCCGCAGAAACATGCGCCGGACAACAGGCCGAAAATTACAAAGCAGCAGGTTTTGGCAACGATCGACAGTTTTCCGGTTCCCAAAGATCGGAACCGATGCATGTTCCTGATGGGCCAGGTCATGAAATTGGAATCCTGGCTGAACGTGCTCGGTGATCAGAGTCAAAAGGGAATCAATGAGATCCAGGGCGCCTGCATGCAGGGCCAGTACGCCGAGGCCTTGAGCAAGGCAAAATCCGAATTGCGCCGCGCCGCGAAATAATCACCATGCGGTGACAGGGCGCGCGGGGCGTACCTCAGGCGGCGCTGTGCTTGTGCGCCGCCGCGCACCAGTGCGCGACTTCGTCCAGTTCGGCCTGCGGCTTTTCGATCGTAACCGTGCCGCGTCCGCGATAGATGAGGCCTGCTTCGCCGTCGATGGCGAACCAATCGCCTTCCTTGAGCGCGTGGCCGGCCAATCGCGCACGGCGGGCGGCGCTGTCGACCTTGAGCGCGGCACAGCCGACCACGCTCGGCTTGCCCATCTGCCGCGCCACCAGCGCCGCGTGCACGGTGCGGCCGCCGACCGCGGTGACGATGCCAGCCGACACCGCAAAGCCTGCGACATCGGCGGTGCTGGTGTCGCGCCGCATCAGTATGACCGGCTCGCCCTCGGCGGCCATGCGCTGGGCGCTGGCGGAATCGAAGGCCGCGCGCCCGACCGCGACGCCGATAGATGCAGCCGTCCCGCGCGCGGCCGGTGCGCCCACGCGGTGAGCGTCTGCCGCGCCAACCTGTCAAAATCGACGCCTTCGAGGCGGTGCAGCGCTTGCACCGGCGAGATTGATCCTTGCCGGACGAAATCGATGGCGAAGCGCAGCGCGGCGATCGGCGTGCGTTCGGCCGCCCGCGTCTGCAGCATCCACAATTTGCCGTTTTCGATGGTGAATTCGGCATCCTGCACGTCGGCGCATTCGCGTTCGAGCAGATGAATCGAGCGCCGGCAGCAGGATATCGGTCTGCCCAAGCTCTTCGATGATCTGCGATTTCATGCCTTAGGACCCGCGAATTTCGCGAATTAACGCACGTTCACATGACGGATTTATTGAGCCAGATCATTCATGTAGCTGTCATAAACGGGCCGGCTGGCAGTTTTCTGCATTTGCGAACAAAGCCGTTCGAAACATAATTTTATTTGAATTGGCCGGGCCCCATCTCATATATCCACTTCTGAATATGCCACCAGGCCGGGGGTTAGGGGATGACGACGGCGCGATCGATTTCCGTTTTCTGTCTTGCGATGGCCGTGTTGACGAGCGCGCCGGCGCTTGCCGACGAAGCGAAGCGGCCCGACAAGGTATCGGTTTACTTCGCCGCGCATGAGGACGACTGGCAGCTGTTCATGAATCCGTCCGCCTTCGAGGACGTGAGCAAGGGTGCTGCTAAGACTATCTTTGTGCATGTCACCGCCGGCGACGCCGGCCTCGGCGTCGGCTGGGGCGGGCGCAAGAAGCAATACTACCTCGCGCGCGAAAACGGCGCGGAAGCGGCGATGCGGTTCATGGCGAACGCCGACGATGAACCCGGCAATGAAGCCGCGAACCACATCGCATTCAACGGTCATTCGATCTACCGAGTGACCTACCGCAACACTGTCGGCTACTTTCTGCGTTTGCCGGACGGCAATCCGCATGGCACCGGCTATTTCGAAACCGATTTCCAGTCGCTGCGGCGTTTGCAAAACGGCCAGATCAGCACACTGGCGGCGGTCGATGGCTCCACGGTGTATCATGGGTGGGACGATCTGGTGGCGACTGTACGCGCTATCCTCCGCCATGAGCGCGGCAGGGCGACGCTGCTGCAGATCAATGCCGCTGAGCTTAATCAGCGCCGCAATCCGGGCGACCATTCCGATCATTTGATGACGGCGCGTGCCGCATTCGACGCGGCAAAGGATCTGCCCTGCGTGCGGCGCGTCTCCTACATCGATTATGCCAGTTCGAGGTTGCCGCAGAACTTGAGCCCCGCGCAACGCGACATGGAGAGTTCCGTTTTCGCGGTGACGCTGGCCGGTGTGCTGGCGTTCGACCACGGCACTGCCTGGCATCACTATGACAATTCCTATGTCGGCAAGAACTATTATCGGGTTGTGGAGCCATCCGGGGTCTGCGGCGGCGAAACCACGCTCGCTTCGGTAAAGCGCCGCAACCGCCGGCACTGAGATTGGGTACACTGGTAGCGTTGATGAAGGTCAACGCCGAATGCTGTACTATTATTGAACGAACTTTTTGGCGGGTTCGTAAACCGGCAATGGTGCAACACCCGAATGCGCGCCGTCGACGCCCCTGCGGCTCTGCAAGGCAAGCGCGTCGTTTCGCTCGACGCGTTGCGTGGCTTTAACTTCATCTGGATCCTGGGCGGCGACGGCGCCATGTGGGCGCTCGACCAGATGTCGACCGGCAAAACGACAATTTTCGGCCGCGTCGGGCACTTTCTCGGTCTTCAACTGACCCACGTCTCGTGGGAAGGCCTGCGCTTCTACGATTTCATCTTTCCGCTGTTCATCTTCATCACGGGCGTTGCCATCGTGCTGTCGCTGCCACGCCTTGTCGAGCGCGAGGGTAGGCGCGCCGCGCATCTGCGCGTGCTGCGCCGGGCGCTGCTGCTTTATGTGCTTGGCTTGATCTACTACCAGGGACTGCGGGACGGTTTCGACGAAATTCGTTATGTCGGCGTGCTGCAACGCATCGCCATATGCTACCTGTTTGCGTCGCTGATGTTTTTGAATTTCAATCTGCGCGGACTGATCGCTGCCTTTGTTGCATTGCTCGTCGGCTATTGGGCCTTGATGACGTTCGTCCCGGTACCCGGCGTCGGCGCCGGCAATTTCGGCCCCGACAAGAATCTCGCCAACTGGATCGACGCGCATTACCTGCCCGGCCGCTTGTGGGATACGAGCCGTGATCCGGAAGGCCTGTTGAGCATGCTGCCGGCGATCGGTACCTGCCTGCTCGGTGTGTTCGCCGGCCTGACGTTGCGCGACGTGCGATTGTCGCCGCAGCAGAAATCGCTGGCGCTGGTCGGTGCCGGCATCGTGCTGGTGCTGGCCGGGCATCTGTGGGCGCTGCAATTCCCGATTATCAAGGCGATCTGGACGTCGTCCTTCGTCCTCGTCGTCGGCGGCTACAGCGCGATCCTGCTCGGGATTTTTCACCAGGTCATCGACGTCTGGGGCTACCAGAAGTGGGCGACGCCTTTGATCTGGATCGGCGCCAATGCCATTCTACTCTACTTCATCAACAGCATCGCCGGTTTCCAGCCTCTGGCGCTGCGTCTGGTCGGCGGCGATGTCAGTGATTTTTTCGATGGCGTCGTGACGAATGGCACGGGTGCTTTCGTCTCCAACCTCGTCGGACTGGCGCTGGTTCTTTGGCTCGCCCGGTATCTCTACAAACGGCAGATTTTCCTGCGCGTGTGAAGGCCGCGTCAAAGCCCCGCCAGGTCTTTCATGATCCGGTAGAGCGCGCTCTGGCCCTCGAAGCCGATGCCCGGACGATCGGAGAGCGAAACCACGCCGTCTTCAATACGCGCATCGTCGGCGAAGCCGCCGAAATCGCCGAACACGCCGGGATAGGATTCCGCGCCGCCGAGTCCGAAACCGGCGGCGATCGCAAGCGACATCTGGTTGCCGCCGTGCGGATAAAGCGATGTGCGCGGCCAGCCCCGCGCCTCCAGCATGGCGACGGTGCGGGCATATTGCGTGATGCCGTAGGCCTGCGGCGGATCGATCTGGATAAAATCGTGGCCGGCGCGAAAGCCGCCGAAGCACACCAGGTTTTCCACGTCCTGCGTGGAATAGAGATTTTCGCCGGTGGCGAGCGGTGGCTCGTAAGCGCCGGCGAGTTCGGCGAACAGCGCGAAGTCGAGCGGGTCGCAAGGCTCCTCGAACCAGCGCAGCTTGAACGGCGCCAGCGCCTTGGCATAGCGCAGCGCCTCGTCGCGTTCGAATTTGCAATTGGCGTCGACGGCGAGATGCGCGCCGGTGCCGACCACTTCGAGCACCGCTTCCAGCCGGCGCAGGTCTTCGTCGAGCGGCGCGCCGCCGACTTTCATTTTCACCATGGTGTAGCCGGCGGCGAGATGCCGGTGCATTTCGTCCTGCAAATCTCCGATGGTCTGTCCCGGCCAGTACCAGCCGCCGCCGACGTAACAGAACATGCTCTCCGGCACGTTGCCGTTGCCGAAGCGTTCGGCCAGCAACGCGTGCAGCGGCCTGTCGACGATCTTGGCGAGTGCGTCCCAAACCGCGATTTCGATGGTGCCGATCGCGATCGAACGTTCGGAATGTCCGCCGGCTTTCTCGCGCGTCATCATCACGGCGAGGATTTTGGTCGGGTCGAGCAGTCCCTGCGCGTCCAACAGGCTGTCGGGCGGTGCTTTGAGAATGCGCGGGATGAAGCGGTCGCGCATCTGCGCGCCGCAAGCATAGCGTCCGGTGGAATTGAAGGCGAAGCCGCAGACCGGCTTGCCGCCTCGCATCACGTCGGAGACGACCGCAACGACCGATGTCGTCATCTCGGAGAAGTCGAAGCTCGAATTGCGTAAACGCGACTTCAGCGGGATCGCGGTTTCGCGGATGTCAGTGATGCGCATTATCTTGTCTCGTCCCGTCCGCCGCGATGGCACCCCAAGCGGGATGCGCGGGTCAAGCCCGGCAATGACCGGTCAGCAAAGCCTTGCAATCGCGCGCCGGCACGGGCTCAATTTGCGCCAGCCACACCAACAAACTTTCACCAGAGGAAACTAAATGGCCGCCAAGAAAGTTACGCGCCAGGACCTGCGTGACGCCGCCGAGACCTACAAGAACTGGGGCAAGTGGGGCCCGGACGATGAGGTCGGCACGCTCAACTATACGAGCGCGGAGGACATCGTCGCCGCCACGCGGCTGGTGAAGAAAGGCAAGGTCATTTCGCTCGCGCTCAATTTCGACTACACGGGCCCGCAGGGCGCAAAAAGCAAATATCCGAGCATGGGCCGTACCAACCCCATCCACACCATGCTGCGCACCGGCACCGACGCCTATTCCGGCGTGCTCGACAAGCGCGGCATCCGCGCCGCCGACGACATGGTGACCATGCCTTTGCAATGCGGCACGCAATGGGACGGGCTCGGCCACGTTTTCTACGAAAATTACATGTGGAACGGTTACGACTGCCGCGAGGTGACGAGCGCCGGCGCGCAGAAGTGCGGCATCGAGAAAACCAAGAACAAGATGGTCGGCCGCGGCGTGCTGCTCGATGTGGCGCGCTTCAAGGGCGTCGAGTCGCTTGATGACGGCTATGCCATCACCAACGACGACCTCTACGGCACCGCCAAGAAGCAGAACGTAGACCTCAAGCGCGGCGACTATGTCATCGTGCGCACCGGCATGATGGAGCGCTGCCAGAAGGCGGGAAGCTGGGACGGCTATCCCGGCGGAGACGCGCCGGGCTTCGGCTTCGAGACACTGGATTTCGTCAAGGACACCGAACTGGCGGCGCTCGCGTCCGACACCTGGGGTTGCGAGGTGCGGCCGAACCAGAGCGAGGAGGGCATCAACCAGCCCTGGCACTGGATCACGATCCCGATCATGGGCATGACCATGGGCGAGATCTTCCAGCTGAAGGAACTGGCCGACGACTGCGCCGCCGACAAGGTTTATGAGTTTCTCTTCGTGGCGCCGGCGCTGCCGATCACCGGCGCTGTCGGCTCGCCGGTCAACCCGCTGGCGATCAAGTAGGACCCTTGCACATGGCCAAACAATATCCCGTCACCCACACCGAAGCCGAATGGCGCAAGATTCTGACGCCTGAGCAATATGCCATCATGCGCGAGCAAGGCACCGAAATGCCGGGCAGTTGCGCGTTGCTCGTCGAGAAGCGCGCCGGCATATTTCATTGCGCGGCTTGCGATCAGCCGCTGTTTGCTTCCAAGCTCAAGTTCGAAAGCGGCACCGGCTGGCCGAGCTTCAACGATCCGATCCCCGGCGCGGTCGAGGGCGACACCGACACGAGCCACGGCATGTTGCGCGACGAAGTGCATTGCAGCCGCTGCGGCAGCCATCTCGGCCACGTCTTCGATGACGGCCCGCCGCCGACCGGCCTGCGCTACTGCATCAACGGCGTGGCGCTGACTTTCAGGCCAGATTGAGCTTGCGCCGCCCGGCTAGCTTTTTGTGAGCCACAGCCTGTCGGAGTCGTCCTTGAGCTTGACACCGGACAGGCGGCTGCCGCGCATCGCCTGCAGCAAATAGCCGAGTTTGAAGGCAGCTTCGTCATAGCCGATGCCGTCCGGCCGGATATTGGAAATGCAGTTGCGTTCGGCGTCGGTGGTCTGCGGCGCAGGCTTCCAGGTGAGGTAGGCGCCCATGCTGTCGGGTGCCGTCAGGCCCGGCCGCTCGCCGATCAGTACGGCAACGCAATCGGCCCGCAGCGCAGCGGCGATTGCGTCGCCGATCGCGACGCGGCCCTGGCAGGCAATGATTACGGGTGCGATCTGCCAGCCTTGTTTTTTCAACGTCGGGATCACGAGGCCCAGCACCGGCGCGGCATGATTCTGCACGGCGCGGGCGGACAAACCATCGGCAACGACAAAGACGACATCGAAAGTGCCGGCATGGCCCGCAAGCCGTGCTTGCGCTTCCGGTGCCAGCTGTCGGCCGAGGTCGGGCCGCATCAGATATACCTGCCGATCGCCGATGCCGGTGGCGACGTTGATGACCGGCAAGCCGGTGGCCGTCAGGTCGGTTGCCAGCCGCTCGCGGTCGAGCGGGTCATGGACCGCATCCCGCGCCCGCGCATGCGCAAGCTGAAAATCGAGCAACGGGCCGGTTGCAAGCGAGGCGCCGCTGCGCGCAAGGCCGATACGGGCCGCAGTCAGACGGCGTAACTGCGACCAGAGGGCGTTGTCGTCGTTCATTCCGCGCGCTCCGGAAGCAGGGCGCGAAAGCGCGGCGGCAGGGTGGCGGGACGAATACGCGCGGTCCGGTCTATTAAGCCTTGCCGCGCGAGCCAGGCTTCGAATTCCGGTGCGGGCTTCTTGCCGAAGAGGTCCCGCATGGCCAGCGCGTCATGGAACGAGGTGCTTTGGTAGCCGAGCATGATGTCGTCGGCGCCGGGCACACCCATGACGAAGTTGACGCCGGCGGAAACGAGAAGCGAAAGCAGCGCATCCATGTCGTCCTGATCGGCCTCGGCATGGTTGGTGTAGCAGACGTCGACCCCCATCGGCACGCCCATCAGCTTGCCGCAGAAATGATCTTCGAGCCCGGCACGGGTGATCTGTTTGCCGTTATAGAGATATTCCGGCCCGATGAATCCGACGACCGTGTTGACCAGCAACGGCTCGAAATGCCGCGCAACGGAATAAGCGCGCGCTTCGAGCGTCTGCTGGTCGACGCCGTGATGCGCATTGGCGGACAGCGCGCTACCCTGGCCGGTCTCGAAATACATGACGTTGTCGCCCAGCGTGCCGCGCCCGAGCGCCAGCGCCGCCTCGCGCGCCTCTGCGATCAGCGCCAGATCGATGCCGAAGCTCCTGTTTGCGGCTTCGGTCCCGGCAATGGACTGAAAGACAAGATCGACCGGCGCACCCTTCCCGATCAACCCAAGCGTGGTGGTGACATGCGCCAGAACGCAGCATTGCGTGGGGATGTCGAGCTTGCGACGAATGTCGTCGAGCATCGTCAACAGGCGAAGCGTTCGCTCGGGGCTGTCGGTAGCGGGATTGATGCCGATCACCGCGTCGCCGGAGCCGAGCAGAAGACCGTCGAGAATGCTGGCCGCGATGCCGCGGACGTCGTCGGTCGGATGATTGGGTTGCAGCCGCACAGACAGGTGGCCGGGCAGGCCGATGGTATTGTTGAATTTTGTCACCACCGAGCATTTCGCCGCGATCAGCATCAGGTCTTGCAGGCGGCAGAGTTTGCTGACGGCCGCGGCCATTTCCGGCGTGATGGCGGGCGCAAGCGCGGTGAGCGTTTCGGTGTTTGCTTCGTCCGACAATAGCCAGTCGCGCAAGCCGCCGACGGTGAGATGGCGTATGGAAGCGAAGGCCGCTGCGTCGTGTTGATCGATGATAAGCCGCGTCACCTCGTCGGATTCGTAAGGAATGACCGCTTCGTTGAGAAAGGTTGTCAGCGGCAAATCCGCCAACGCGTATTGCGCTGCAACGCGTTCCTCACCGGATTGCGCGGCGAGCGCGGCAAGTTGATCGCCGCTGCGCAAGGGGGTGGCCTTCGCCAGCAGGGTTTTAAGATCGTGAAACGTGTAGCGGCGGGCGCCGATTGTCGCGCTGTACATTGTACGTTTCCCTGATCCGGCGGAGAACTATAGCGGAACGTGACCGCGAAATCGCGGTTTGCCGGCGCGAAAGGCTTGGCTGCGGCTCGCGCGCCGTGCCATCTAAGAGCACGAGAGAGCAGGAGCGGCCGAACGATGCTGGGACACAATGCAAAACGCACCGGCGCCGAGGTGCTCGCCGACATGCTTGCCGGCTATGGCGTCACGCATGTCTTCATGGTGCCAGCGGTGTTGCGGCGCACTTTCGCCGAGATGGAGCGGCGCACAAAGATTGCGCGCGTGCATTGCCACGGCGAGAAATCCGCCGCCTATATGGCGGACGGCTATGCGCGTGCCTCCGGCAGGCCGGGTATCTGCATGGCGCAGGTGATCGGCGCGCTCAATCTTGCCGCCGGCTTGCGCGACGCCTGGCTCGCGCATTCGCCGGTGATCGCGATGACCGGCGGCCGCGATCCCAGGACCAAGTTCCGAAAAGTTTATCAGGAAGTCGACGACGTGCCGGCCTTCGAGCCGGTCACCAAAATGAACGCCACCATCGACGACGCGGCGCGCATTCCCGACATGGTGCGCCAGGCATTCCGCACGGCGACCACCGGCGCGCCGGGGCCGGTGCATCTGCAGTTTCGCGGGAATGAGGGCCAAGTTGACGTCGAGGAAGCCGAGATGGAGGCGCTGGTCGAAACGCAATTCGCCCAGGTGCCGCCGTTCCGCCCGGAACCGACGCAGAGCGCGGTTGCTCATGCTCTCGACCTTCTCGAAAAGGCCGAGCGCCCGGTGATCGTGGCGGGCGGTGGCGTGCGCGCGTCGGGAGCCGGTCAGGATTTGATTGCCCTTGCCGAGGCGCTGCAAATCCCGGTCGCCACGTCGCTCAATGGCAAAGATTCAATTCCGGCCACGCATCCGTTGTCGGTCGGGGTCGTGGGCACCTATTCGCGCGAAAGCGCCAACCGTGTCGTCAACGACGCCGATCTCGTTTGTTTCATCGGAACCGAAACCGGCGGCATGACGACGCACTTTTGGGCCGTACCGAAAATCGGCACGCGGGCGATTCAAATCGACATCGATCCGGAAGCACTGGGCCGTAATTATCCATTGCAGGCCGCCGTCAATGGCGACGCCAAGGTCACGCTGATCCGGATGCTGGACGAAGCCGACAAAACCACCGCCGACAAACGAAAGCCCTGGGTGGCGGCGGCGCAGCGCGCCTGCAAGGACTGGTACGCCAAATACAAAGTCGACCTCGAATCCGATGCCGTGCCGATCCATCCGGCGCGCATCTGCCACGAGCTCACGCAAGCCATGCCCGACGACGCCATCGTGGTTGTCGACACCGGTCACGCCGGCATGTGGATGGGCGGTATGTACGATTTGCGCGTTCCGACGCAGAGCTATATTCGCAGCGCCGGCCATCTCGGCTGGGCCTTTCCGGCCGGTATCGGCGCGAAAGCGGCGTGTCCCGAGCGGCCGGTGGTTGTGTTCACCGGCGATGCCGGCTTCTGGTACCACATCGCCGAAATCGAAACGGCCGTGCGCTGGAACATCGCATCCGTCACCATCGTCAACAACAATGGCGGCGGCAATCAGTCCAAACGCGGTTTCGATCGCGCCTACGGCGGCGAGCAGACGCAACAGGCGCGCGAATTGTGGACCTACAATCCGATGAATTTCGCCAGGCTCGCGGAGGACATGGGCGCGCTCGGCATCCGTGTGGAAAAGCCATCCGAGATCGCGCCGGCGCTCGCCAAGGCGCTGGCGACAAAACGTCCGGCGGTGATTGATATCGCAACCGACATCGCGGCGTTGGCGCCGCCTGCGGTGGCCTGACCTTGAGGCTTTGACGCAGGTCAAAGTTGTCCCGCGCACGCGGTGCCAAATGTCTCGACCTTGGCGCCGCGCGAAGGAAGGGAGCGTATGATGAAATATGTTCGACTGACTGCCGACAAGAACGGCAATTCGCAATTCGAAGACGCCACGCTTAGTCTCGACGAGGCCGATTATCGGCCGCCGGCGCCGCTGGTGTTCGTCTCGCATACCTTTCAGGCCGACGGCGTTCAGTTCATTCGCCTGCCGGCGGGCTGGAGCGCCGACGCCGTTCAGGTGCCGAAAAAGCAGTTTCTCATCTGCCTGAAGGGCCAGCTTGACGTCACCGCAAGCGACGGCAAGACACGCAGCTTCGGTCCAGGCGAGGCGGTGTTGATGGAAGACGGCGACGGCAAAGGCCATCGCACCAGCGTCAAGGGCGGCGAATGCCTGGCGGCGGTGATCCCGGTCGACTAGCGCCGACGCGCGCGGTCGAAGAAGGCGGTTATAATGCGAATTTCGTCTTCCTCCTTTGAATAGACGACGCGGAGAACGCGGTCGCCATGCTGAGGGATCGATCAGAAGGCACGAAAGACATTTCGACCCGTAGGATCTTGCTCGCTTGACTCTGCGTTGTTGATTGTCTGCACGACCCAATCAGGGTCGATGTTGCGTTCGGCCAACATGTCTTCTGCATGGCGAGAGAATGAGATGCGTCGCTCGCCCATGTTGAAGGCTCAAGCGGCGCCCTTGCGCCTATTCGGCAGCGGTAGGGAGTTTGGCGCCCGCGGTTAGATGCTTGCGTGCTTCCAGCAGCTCAAATGCCACAATTCGACCTTCGATGTCGAAATCGAGCACGACGCCGTCGGCGACTTCTTCGCTTTCGACCACAGTCGCGTCGGCAAAGCGCACATAGAGCGCGTCGGCCTGCGGGTCATAGATCGTCTTCATGGCATTAGCCTTTCAAGGGCGACATATAGCACCAATCGCCATCGCTGACGATCCCGCTCAACCTTCCCCGATCTCTTTCAAAATCTCCGCCGAGTGCTCGCCGAGCAGCGGGGAGGGGCGTTCCGACGCCGCCTTCCAGCCATCGATCACGATCGGGGTGCGCACGCCCGGGATCGTGCCGCCCTTGGCCGCTTCGCTCGGCAGCGACAATTGCATGCCGCGGTGTTTCACCTGCGTATCGTTGAACACCTGCTCGAGATTGTTGATGGGACCTGCCGGCACGCTTTGCGCCTCCAGCTTGGCGAGCAGGTCGTCGCGCTTCATCGTTGCGGTCAGCGCCGACAGCTTGCCGATGAGCTCCGCGCGGTGCTTCAGCCGGCCGACATTGTCTTTGTACTCCGGATTGGTGGCGAGTTCGGGCGCTCCCAGCACATTGCAGAATTTCACATATTGCGCGTCATTGCCGGTGGCGACGATGGCGTAGCCGTCGGCGACCGGGAACACCTGATAGGGCACGATATTGGCGTGCGCGTTGCCGATGCGTTGCGGCACCTTGCCGGAGACCAGATAGTTGAGCGCCTGGTTCGACAAGACACCGACGGTGGAATCGACCAGCGCGGTGTCGATGTAACAGCCCTTGCCGGTTTTCTCGCGCTGCGCCAGCGCCGCCAGGATGGCGATCGCCGAATAGCAGCCGGTGAAAATATCGGACATTGGAATGCCGATGCGGGTTGGCTCGCCGTCCGCGGTGCCGGTGAGTTCCATGATGCCGCCCATGCCCTGCGCCATCAGATCGTAGCCGGCGCGTTTGGCATAAGGTCCGTCCTGGCCAAAGCCGGTGACGGAGCAGTAGATCAGCCGCGGGCACTCGTCTTTCAGGCTGTTGTAGTCGAGGCCGAATTTGGCGAGGCCGCCGACCTTGAAATTCTCGATCAGAATGTCCGAGCGCGCGGCAAGCTTGCGGATGATGCGCTTGCCTTCGTCGCTGTCGAAGTCGACCTCGAGCGACCGTTTGCCTCGGTTGGCGCCGTGGAAATAAGCGGACCCGATCGGCTTGCCGTCCTTGCCTTCCACGAAGGGCGGTCCCCAGCCGCGGGTATCGTCGCCGGCACCCTTGCGCTCGGCTTTGATCACGTCGGCGCCGAGATCGGCGAGGATTTGGCCGGCCCAGGGACCGGCGAGGATGCGGGCAAGTTCGAGGACGCGAAGGCCCGCAAGCGGCTTCGGCATGTTGGTAAAGCTCCCGGAAAACGCAAAGGGTGACGGCGTGCGCGCGGTTATAAGACCATCGTCTGGCGCTGGCCAGCATAGGGATTATTCTGTTTTCGCATGGACTTACGACTAAATCTGAGATTTCGCCTATGGCGCGGCTTGCGTCCTGCGGCTAATGTGGACGAACGGCCGGGGCAAATGCGGTTACCGGCCACCGAAAACGAGCGGCGGATCACTGCTGCTCTAGAAAATCCACCAGTGGAGGGATCCCGATGAAGTTATCGAAAACCTTGTTTGCCACCGCGGCGGCGGTCTTGCTGCTGACGGTCTCGGCACAGGCGCAGATGACGCTGAAAGCGTCGCACCAGTTCCCCGGCGGCAAGCACGACGTGCGCGACGACATGGTGCTGATGATCGCCAGCGAGGCCAAGAAGGCCAATGTCGGCATCAACATTCAGGTTTATCCCGGCGCTTCGCTGATCAAGCCGAAAGAGCAGTGGAACGCCATGGTCAACGGCCAGCTCGACATTTCGTTGTTCCCGCTCGCCTATGCCAGCGGCAAGGTGCCGGCCTTCAATGCCACGCTGATGCCGGGCCTGATCCGCAACCAGAACCGCGCCAAGCGCGTCAACAATTCGGAATTCATGAAAGCGATCCGCGCCGACATCGAGAAGCACGGCGTGATGGTTCTGTCGGATGCCTGGTTCGCCGGCGGCATGGCCTCCAAGGACGGCTGCATCACCAAGCCGGCCGACATGAAGGGCCGCAAGTTCCGCTCCGCCGGCATCACCTTTGCCGACATGTGGAAGAACGCCGGCGCGTCGATCGTCAGTCCGCCGTCGAATGAAATCTACAACGCCTTCCAGAGCGGCGTGATCAACGGCACCGACACCAGCCTCGGCAGCTTCGCTTCGATGCGTTTGTACGAAGTCACCGACTGTCTGACCGCGCCTGGCGACAACGCGCTGTGGTTCATGTACGAGCCCGTGCTGATGTCGAAGAAGAGCTTCGCCAAGCTCAACAAGAAGCAGCAGGACGCGATCATCGCCGCCGGCAAGAAGGCGCAAGCCTTCTATGAAGGCAAGGCAGACGAAGTGAATAACGAGGCGATCGATGCCTTCAAGAAGCACAAGGTGAAGGTCGTGAGCCTGAGCGACGACGAGTACAAGGCCTGGCTCGAAGTCGCGAAAAAGAGCTCCTATGCCGATTTCGCCAAGAAAGTGCCGAACGGTCAGAAATTGATCGACGAGGCGCTCGCGGTTAAATAAGTCTGACTTGCAATGTGCGTCGGCCGGCGGACATCCGCCGGCCGGCAGCGCGTTGCCGGTAACATCGCGTTTCGGTCGTTCCGCCCCCGCCAACCCGGAATTAGCGTTTCATGGATCGTTTTATCTGGGTCGTGCAGATGCTGTCGCGCGCCGCCGGCCTCGTGGCCTCGCTGTTGATCGCGCTCGCCGTGTTCGTGATCTGCGACATGGTGATCGAGCGGTATATCTTCAATCTGACCACGATCTGGCAACTCGACGTAGTCACCTATTCCATCATCGCCACCACGTTTATCGGCAGTGCCTACGTGCTGATGACGCGCGGCCACGTCAATGTCGACGTGTTGCCGATCTATCTCGGCCCGCGCGCGCGCTACTGGCTCGCGATTTTCGCAAATTGCCTGGCGCTTGCCTTTGCGTCGGTGCTTTTCGTTCTTTGCACCAAGTTCTGGTGGCAAGCCTGGTCGAACGACTGGCACTCGGACACGGTCTGGCGCGCGCCGCTCTGGGTTCCCTATTTCTCCATGCCGGTCGGACTTGGTCTCTTGGTGCTGCAATACATCGCCGATTTGTTGTCGATTGCGACCGGGCGCATGCCGCCCTTCCAGATCAGCCACGAAGAGCACGTTGCATGAGCCCGCCGGTCGAAGGCGCCATCGTTCTTGTCGTCACCATCGCGACATTGCTGAGCGGCATCCCGGTGGCCTTCGGCCTCGGCGCCGTTGCGGTGATCTTTCTGGTGGTGTTCCAGGGCTTCGACAGCATCCAGGTCGTGGCCGAAACGTTCTATTCCAGTCTCGATGAGTTCACGCTGGTCGCCATCCCGATGTTCATCATGATGGGCGCGGCCATCGGTTCCTCGCCGGCAGGCAAGGATCTCTACGAGGCGCTCGACCGCTGGCTCTATCGCGTGCCCGGCGGACTGGTGGTGTCCAATCTCGGCGCCTGCGCGATCTTTGCCGCGCTTACCGGCTCCTCGCCCGCGACCTGCGCGGCCATCGGCAAGATGGGCATTCCCGAGATGCGCAAGCGCGGCTATCCGGACGAGGTCGCGACCGGTTCGATCTGCGCCGGCGGCACGCTCGGCATTCTCATCCCGCCGTCGATCACCTTCATCCTCTACGGCATCGCCACCGAAACATCGATCGGCCGGCTGTTCCTCGCCGGCGTGTTTCCGGGCCTGCTGCTGACCGCGCTCTTCATGGCCTGGACGCTCGCCTACATTTGGTTCAAGGGCTTTCGCGCCTACGCGCCCGATTTCCGATTCTCGTGGAAGCAGAAATTCGAATCGCTGCCCAAGGTCGCGCCGTTCCTGGCGGTGGTGATCGGCGTCATGTACGTGCTGTACGGCGGCGTTGCGACGCCGTCGGAAGCCGCAGGCGTCGGCGCCGCCTTCTGCGTGCTGCTGGCGGTCTTCATTTATCGCATGTGGAGCCCGAAATCGTGGTGGGAAATCCTGCGCTCGACCACGCGCGAGTCGGTGATGATCCTGATGATCATCGCCACCGCCGCGTTGTTCGGCTACATGCTGACCTCGCTCTACATCACCCAGACGCTGGCGCAGGCGATCGCCGACGCGCACTTCAACCGCTGGGTGCTGATGGGCATGGTCAACGTGTTCCTGCTGGTCTGCGGCTGCTTCGTGCCACCGGCCGGCATCATCCTGATGACCGCGCCGATCCTGCTGCCTATTGTCACGGCAGCCGGCTTCGACCCGGTCTGGTTCGGCGTCATCGTCACCATCAACATGGAGGTCGGGCTGATTACCCCGCCGGTCGGCCTCAATCTTTTCGTCGTTAACGCCATTGTGCCGGATGTCCCGACAAAGAAGGTGCTCTGGGGCTCGGTGCCCTATGTCATTATGATGATTGTGGGGATCATCATCTTGTCTATCTTCCCTGGTATCGCTACTTGGTTGCCTAATCACCTGATGGGTGCCGGGTAGACGGCCGGACGGGCACTTCCGCCGGCAGCTTCGGGAAGGCCGAATGAACACCTCATTTTTTGGCGAGTTGCTGCAGACCATCTCCGAGCGCGGACGCGCGCTCATCGACCGTGCCCGTGAGCGCCGCGGCGTCGATTCGACGCGCTCGGAAAGCCTGATCGAGCTGTGCGAGCATCTGCTCTCCGGCCGCGGTGAGGCCTCGGGCGTCGCGCTCGCGCGCGAGATCCTCGGCCGCTTCGCCGAACTCACCACCGGGCCACGCATCGCGTTTTTTGAAGCGCTCGCCGAACGCTTCGGCCCCGACAAGGACAAGCTTGAGGCCGCCGTCGTCGCCTGGAGGGACGACCCGACCGATACGACAGCCGCCGCCGTGCATGCGGCCTCCGAGCCGCGCCGGCAGGAATTGTTCCGCAGGCTCAATCTGGCGCCGGGCGGCACGGTCGCATTGGTGCGCATGCGCGAGCAATTGATGGACGCGCTGCCCAACCGCGACGATTTGACCGCGGTGGACGAGGATTTCGTCCACCTGTTCTCGTCCTGGTTCAACCGCGGCTTCCTGGTGTTGCGTCACATCGACTGGTCGACGCCGGCGATCGTGCTGGAAAAGATCATTCGCTACGAGGCGGTGCACGCCATTCACGACTGGGAAGACCTGCGCCGGCGCATCGATCCACCCGACCGGCGCTGCTATGCGTTCTTTCATCCGGCGCTGGTCGACGATCCGCTGATCTTCGTCGAGGTCGCGCTCACCCGCGACATTCCGGGCGCGATTGCGCCCATCCTCGCGACCGAACGCGTGGTCAGCGATAGCGACAAGAACCGCACCGCCGCCTTCTATTCGATTTCCAACTGCCAGCGCGGCCTTGCCGGCGTGTCGTTCGGCAGTTTCCTGATCAAACAGGTGGTCGAGGAGATCAGCCGCGAAATGCCCCGGCTGTCGAGCTTCGTCACCTTGTCGCCGGTGCCCGGCTTTACCGCCTGGCTCAAGCGCGAGCGCGCGCAGGAAAACTCGCAAGCCCTGGCGGAAACCGACAAGGCGACGCTTTCTCTGCTCGACGAAGAAGGCTGGTGGTTTGATGCCGAGAAGACCGAACGCCTGCAGGATCCGCTGATGCGCGCGGCGGCCTGGTATTTCTTGCGCGCGCGCAACAAGCGCGGCGGGGCGCTCGATCCGGTCGCCCGCTTCCATCTGGGCAACGGCGCGCGGCTCGAGCGCATCAACTGGCTCGCCGATATGTCGGAAAAGGCGCTGGCGCAGGCCGACGGCCTGATGGTCAATTATCTCTACGATCTCGACGAGATCGAGAAGAACCACGAGGCCTATGCCGAAGGCCGCACCGTGGTCGCCTCCAACACTGTGCAGCGTCTGCTGCGCCCGCCGCTCGAACTGGTACCGATCGCGGGGTGATTTTCCTTTCTCGCGCTTCGCGGAGAGATGTCCTCCCATCTGCGACAAGCCATCGAAGATCGCATTCTCGAAAATGATGAGACGCGGAAGCGCGACTTCATTGGGGTGCCACTGGATTTGCCAGTGCGACACGCGTGGTGTGCCTGAAAATGTCCGTTTGCGGCTAAAGCGAACCTATGGCCGGCATATCGCCGATGTCTGCTTATGACCGATTCCGTTGAAAAACTCGATCAGTAAATCGAAGTCGCTCTGGCTGAACTGACGACGGGGAGCGGCCTGCTGATCGAGCTTGTCTTCACGCCGGCTGGAAGCTTGGCACCGGTATCAGCTTCGCCAGCTTCCTGAGGTTCTGGGCGGTGGCTGCGAGGAGGAACTCATCACGCGCCCCATTCGGCCCACGCAGTCTAAGCCGATCGAGCTTAAGGATGCGCTTGAGATGCGCGAACAGCATCTCAACTTTCTTGCGTAGGCGCCGGGATACGCGGCCTTCCCAGGATCGTGCGATGTGGCGGGCCATGTCGCGAGCGCCCTCGTGGATCGATCGCGGCACGTATCGAGCCGGCTCCTTTGGACAGCATCGGGGCTTTAGGCGACATGCTTGGCAATCGTGCTTGCTCGCGCGGTAACGCAATGTCGTTCCGTCAAGCAGCGAGCCGGTCGTGGTGAGCATCTTGCCGCCAGGGCAGTAGTAGACGTCGCCGGCATGATCGTAGGTGAAGTCCTCGCGCGAGAACGTGCCGTCTTTGCGCGCTGACTTGTCGAACACTGTTACATGCGGCTCGATACCATGCTCATAGACCAACCAGCCGAGCATCTCGGCCGAGCCATAGGCGCTGTCGCCCATAACTTTGGCCGGATAGAGATCGAAGCGCTCCATCGAGCGCTCGATCATGCGCTTGGCGGCAAGCACCTCGGCCTGGCGGATCGCCGTGGTGGCCTCGACATCGACGATGACCGCGTTCTCGACATCGATCAGGTAATTGGTCGAGTAGCCGAAGAACGCTTGCCCGCCGTGCGCTCCGGTCCAGCGCGCCGCTGGATCGGACGGCGAGATGAACTTGGGCGTGACCTCGGTCGCCGCGCCGAATGCCGCATCATCGAGCACGGACAGATACTCTTCGATCGCTCGTCCTGTGGCTTCCGGCGGCAGACCCTTCTCGCCCTCGATGCCCTTCTGCCGGTTGGCATCCGCCCTGATCAAGCTGGCATCGACGGCAAAGCCGTCGCCGCCGACCAGACCTTCCCTGATGCAGCGCTGCAGGACCGTCTCGAACAGCCGCCGCAACAGGTCGCTCTGGCGGAAGCGGCCATGCCGGTTCTTGGAGAAGGTCGAATGGTCCGGCACCGGGCCGTTAAGACCCAGCCGGCAGAACCAGCGATAAGCGAGATTAAGGTGGACCTCTTCGCAAAGACGCCGCTCCGAGCGGATGCCGAAGCAGTAGCCAACAATCAGCATGCGGATCATCAGCTCGGGATCAATCGAGGGCCGTCCCGTGCTGCTGTAGAAGGGCGTCAGCTCTCGCCTTAGCTCGCCAAGCTCGACGAACCTGTCGATCGACCTCAAAAGGTGATCTGGCGGAACATGCCTTTCGAGCGAGAACTCATAGAACAACGCAGCCTGTTCGACTTGCCGGTGTCCCATCATGATCTTCAGTCCTGCCTAGAGCAGCGACTGAATCAGCGAACATCCTGCGTCGCAACTAGAGAGTTTTTCAACAAAATCGACCCAAAGCAGACATGCGACAAGCCATCAGTCAGCAATGCGAGATGTCACTTCGGCGGGCTCACTGTGCGTGGCTCATCGGCCAGAAGTACACCCAACAACGAACTATGGACTTCAAGATGTCCGTTGTAATCGATGAAACCCAAATGGCGAAACTTGTTCATGAAGTGGCTCACGCGCGACCGGGTCGTGCCGATCATCTCCGCGAGTGTTTCCTGACTGATCTTCGCGAGAATTGGCTCCGGTCGGCCTTCCTTTCCAAAATTGGCCAATAGCAGTAACAGGCGTGCAAGCCGTTTTTCGGTCGAGTTGAAGAGCTGATCGACCAAGTCCTCTTCGACCCGGGCATTCCTTGTCAAGATATGCGAGACGAACATTTCCGAAAATGCGGGCTCGTCACGAATCACCTGCTGGATTTTCGTCTTTTCCACTCGCATCGTCTCGCATTCCGTCATTGCAGATGCGGTCGCCAAACGCTTCGGCTGTCCGATCAAGCATCCTTCGCCGACAAATTCGTCCGGCCCCAGAAGCGCGACGACGGCTTCCTTTCCTTGCTCGGATATGACAGCGACTTTGACCTTGCCCTTCTTGATATAGAAGACCGCATCTGCGGCGTCGCCTTGAGCAAAAATGACCTCTTTCTTTGAATGCTTGGAAATGTCGCGACCAACGGCCGCCGTCGCTAAAAATACCGCAGGATCAAACGGCGGAGCCCCCGCTGGTTTGCGGCCTGAACTTCCCTTGATGGGCCTTGGTCTGCGTGCTTGAGGCATCACGGATTCCCTCCATTCAGGCGGGAGCTCAATTGTCTCTCAGCCACCGACGCCTGGCACAGGGCCGCTGTAGGTGATGCGTCAGTGTACGCTTCCAGACATAGGGGTCCACGACAATCGAACGCCGTTGGGTCGCGGCGTATTGGCACACGGTCGCGTGAAAGCCTGTGTTGGACGTGAATTGCGTTGTTAATAAAGCGTTAAAAGAACGAAAAGTGGTCTGTATAGCTCAGCCATCGTCCTTTCCGAAGGAATAGCCTATTTCATCACCGAAACGGCTTCGGGCCTCGGTGACTGAGAGACAATACCGTGCTCCCGCCCGTGCTTCACGGGAGGTCACTATGAATATCATTCCGATCATAGACGTTTCGTTCGACGATACCGCTAACTTGGCTATGGGCGAAGCTTTCGACCATGCTTGCATGTCGCTCCGCCGTTTCAGAACATTAATCACAGCGCGTGAACTGATCGCAAAGCGAATTGTTGCACGCCGCCAAAAATGGCGAGCGCGATCCCGCACGCCTCTGTGAGCATGCATTAATACCTTTTGGCATCGAAGATATGTCGATGCTGGTTATTAGCGCAGGCCGCAATTCCCCGGTCGCAGCCTATGCTTCGGTCGCGCACGCAGCGTGATCCGAGAAAGCCCGGTCCACCCCAGCCGGGCTTTCTTTCTATACTAGACCGAATTCCAGCAAGAAGTCTTCAAGACCCAGGAGCAGGAACTGTTGTGGTTATTTGGGGCACGCCGAGGTCGGGGGGGTTTCCCGTGCTTGTGAATACAAGGGCTGCAATGAAGACAGCGAGCACAATGCCGCCGCCGATGATCCACGATGTACAGAATTCGTCGTCTCGTTTGTCCCTGCGGATGTCGCTCTGATAGGCCATGGCTGTCAACTCCGGCCGGGCGGCTGAGGTTCCAACCAGGAACGCCGCGAGGACTAACAACGGACAAAGGGCACCGCTGGGGCTCGATGGGCACGCAGCGAATGACCCACAGCAGCCATTATGATTGGAACCTTCTTGGCTCCGCGCGTGTTAGCAAACGTATTCAGCCAATCGATAGGGTCTGAAACGGCGCCGATCATCGCGGGTGCTGTCGGTAACACATCTCCGCGACGCCTCAATCTAAAGGAGGCTTCAAATGAAATTACTTTTGTTTGTCGTCCTTTTGTGCGGCGGGGCCGCAAACCAACAGTGAAAGAACAGGCCATGAGAAACCGAATGTCTATCCTTGCTGCGGCGGCATTATTTGCAATGAGCATTGTGCCGCTTTCGAATAATGCATCTGCGATGCCGGTCGTCGGTGCTTCCGCACTCAAAAACTTTGCTCCGACGAATATCGAGACCGTGCAATGGCGCGGCCGAGGATACCGCGGGCGAGGATACTACGGCCGTGGACGCTACGGTCCTGGGTGGGGTGTCGGGGCAGGATTGCTCGGCGGCGCCATCATCGGCGGAATTCTTGCCGCGCCGAACTACGGCTACGGCGCCTACGCCTACGAGCCCGGCCCCTCCGTCTACGGCCGCGGCTACGGTGGTAACGCGGTGTCTTACTGTATGCAGCGGTTCAGGTCTTATGATCCGGGTAGCGGTACTTATCTCGGCTATGACGGCTACCGCCATCCATGTCCATGAGTGGACAACCGGCTGATTTCCAGACCGATTGAACGCCTGCCAATCAGAAACCCCAGGACTTTGTCCCCGTTTTTTAGGTAAGACGCTGGCTGCCCGCGCCGACGAGCTGATCGAATGAGGATGCTGCTTGCCGGGGTGCATTGGTCGCTGTTGGCATTGAGCGGACAGTCCAACTTCGTTCGCTGAAGTCTGTTTTTAGAGGTAAAGTGGACATTATTAATTGACGCGGTTACGTCGGCTTCTGACCCATGGTGGACATCTAAGGCTCGCAACGGCTGACGCGGGCGCGGTCGGAATACCGTTGACCTTTGGTTGCAAAGTCTTTGGAGGTTGCAATGCTTTCCGTCCTGATCGGCGTTCTTATCGTAATCGTTGTTGGCGCAATCTGCTTTTGGGCCATCGATAAGTTTGTTAGAGATCGTCGATTGACCAATCTTCTTAAGCTGCTCGTGGTGCTGATCTGCTTGGGAGCGATCCTTCAGCGGGTGCTGCCATTGGCGGGAGTCAATTGGTTTTAGATTTGGCTCATGGCGAATCGCCCGGGCCAATGACAAGTTGTCATCGTCCACCATGGAGGACATGCGCAAGATCCAGGGAACGCCAGCAAGGCCGACTATTGCGTAGGTCTTGTGTCCGGTCGGAGTTCCTGCATCTGGCAGAAAGCGCACATGCGAGCCGCTTCGCAGCGCGCCCTAGAGGGGATTAAGCCGATACGGTCATCTTTCTCCTGCTGGCAAAATTAAATCATCGGCTAACAATCGTACGAAATCGCGCTCACCGGAGGAAACAATCATGCATATGTCTGCTGAAAGTCTGCTCGTTATATTGTTCGTCGGCGCTGTGGCGGGCTGGCTGGCCGGCCAAATCGTGCAAGGAACGGGCTATGGTCTGATTGGCGATATTATCATTGGAATCGTCGGCGCCTTCATCGCCAGTTGGTTATTTCCCCAGCTCGGACTTCATCTAGGTGCCGGCATCGTTGCCTCGATCATTGCCGCCACCATCGGCGCGGTGCTGCTGCTCGTGATTGTGAGGCTGGTCCGGCGAGGCGGGCGTTGGTAGCCGCACGATAGAGCGCTAAGCGGTAAATAAAGCCTGGTGCCAATGTCGAGGATACCGACCTGATGGTCGCTAATGGCACTTGACGGAGCAAAAAATTTGTAAGCGATGTACACTTTTTCAGTCGCTAACGGCGACAAGCGGACATGAATAATCTTTTGCGGTTTATGCCTTGCCGTACACTGGCACGATCGCGCCGCGCGTGACCTTGTTGTCGGGCGAGGCCAGAAAAAGAATCGTTTCCGCGACCTCGTCCGCCTTCGGCCATTTGTCGAAATCGGCCTTCGGCATCGATTTGCGGTTGGCCGGCGTATCCATGATCGACGGTGCCACGGCGTTGACCAAAATGCCGTCCTTGGCGACTTCCTCCGCGAGCGCGACGGTGAGCGCGGCAACGCCTGTCTTGGCAATTGTGTAGGCCGCCATGCCGGCGCCTGAGCGCCATTCGAGCGCGGGCCGCGCCGCCACATTGACGATGCGGCCGCCGCTTGTGCGCATCGCATTCACCGCGGCGCGGCAGCACAAGAAACAGGAGACGAGATTGGTGTCGAGCTGCGCCATCAGAGCCGCCTTGTCGGTTTTGGCCACCTCGCCCATGGCGAAGCCGCCGGCGATGTGGATCGAGCCCCATAGCGCGCCGCCGCCATAGACCTTGGCGACATCGGCCTCGTTGCTGAGATCTGCCACTTTCACCAGTCTCACCTGCGCGTCGTCGCGCAACGCGAAGCGTTCCAATTCGGCGTCGTGAACATAAGGCACGGTGCAGCTTGCGCTGCCCGCGCGCAGCGCCTTCACCACTGCGCCGCCGAGTGCGCCGGTGCCGCCGGTGACGACGACGTGCTTGCTGGAGAACGTCATGACGTGATGTTCCTGTTGTTGTCATTCCGGGACGCCGCCACCAGTGCGTATACGCGCATCTTTGACGCGCTATGGCGGCGGACCCGGAATCCATACTCCGCAGCAGGGGTTATGGATTCCGGGTTCGCGGCCTTCGGCCGCGCCCCGGAATGACAGTGAGTCATCCCCGTCCCCGCTTCGTACGCGTCGGCAACACCTGGAATTCGACCCAGTTCGCCACTTCGCTCACTCGCAGTTTCTTGTCGAGCACGTTTTCGCTGATGCCGAGCAGCCAGGACAGCCGTTTGCACGCGGGATCGCGGTCGAGCGCGTCGAGATCCTTCGCAAAGTCGTTGACGCCCGTCTCATCGGCGAAGAAACCCTCGCCGATCAGCCGCGTGCCGATGCGGCGCACGATCGCCGCCAGTTCGCGCAAGGGATATTCGGGATGGTACTGCACGCCCCAGGCCACCGACCCGTTGGTGCGGATTTCGACGCTCTGCACCGCTGACATCGCATTGTTGGCGAGCACCGTCGAGCCCGGCGGCAGCGCGTCGACTTCGTCGAGATGGACTGTCGGCGCGTTGAATACGTCGAGCTTGCCGACATACATCGGATGCTTGCGGCCGGCCTCCGTGAGACGGATGCCGCGGCCGAAGCCGATCTCGCGGCCCTTCGGATTCTTGCGCACATGGCCGCCGGCCGCCGTGACGATGACCTGCAGGCCCCAACAGGAGCCGAACAGCGGCGTTCCGGTCGAAAGCGCGGCGCGCACCAGGTCCACCTGCCGCGTCACCTCCGCTCCGCCGCCATAGACGTGCAGCGCCGAGCCGGTAATGGCGATCCCGTCATAGCCTTCCAGAGAATCGCCCTGCGGCAGCGATGCGGCCGTATCGCCCGGATAACAGATGTCGACCACCGCCCCCGGCAGCAATTCGCACAGCAGGTTGGAATAGCCAATGCCGGCCTGGATGCCGCCGACGCCGAGGTGCTCGGCAATCGATGACGGCGTATTTCCTTCGATGACGAGCAGGCGCGGGGAGGAGGACATGGGATTGGGCTTGCAAAGTCCCCGGACGGGCGGCGCGAGGACATTGTTTACGACATATGGGTAAAACGACCCTGTTTGGCAATCGTGGCCGAATTGTTGTGGGTTTCTGCGGCCTTGAGTGAAGGCATGAAGCCGCTCATTCTGGCCTCAAAAGCGAATCATCGGGCATGAGCGACTTCGACCTCGCCATCATCGGCGGCGGCATCAACGGAACCGGGATTGCCCGGGACGCCGCCGGGCGCGGCATGCGCGTGCTGCTGGTCGAGATGAAAGACCTCGGTTCCGGCACTTCGTCGGCCTCGTCCAAGCTCATTCACGGCGGCTTGCGCTATCTGGAGCGCGGCAAATTCCGCCTGGTGCGCGAGGCGCTGAGCGAGCGCGAAGTGCTCTGGCGCATGGCGCCGCATCTCATCCGTCCGGCGCGCTTTCTGCTCGCGCCGCGCATCGGCGGACGCTCGCCGCTGCTGTTGCGGCTCGGCCTGCTCATCTACGACTGGCTTGGCTCCCGCAAGCTGTTGCCGCGCAGCCGAAGCATCGACCTTACCCATCATGCGCTGGGCGCGCCGCTCAAGCGCGCGATCCAATACGGCTTTGAATATTCCGACTGCCTGGTCGACGATTCACGCCTGGTCGTGCTGACCGCGGTCGATGCCGCCGAACACGGCGCCACCATCATGACGCGCACGCGCTGCATGCGCGCCGAGCGGCGCGAAAACGACTGGGAGCTGGTGCTGTTTGCCCACGGCCGCCGCGAGGTCAAGACAGCCCGCGCGCTGGTGAATGCCGCCGGCCCCTGGATCGGCGAAATCGCCGACACCGTGATCCGGCAGCCGCTGCCGGCGCCGGTGCGGCTCATCAAGGGCAGCCACATCGTGGTGCACCGCCGCGTCGAGCACGAGTGCGGCGTTGTGATGGAAGGCGCCGACGGGCGCATCGTTTTCGCCCTGCCGTTTGCGCAAGACTACACGCTGATCGGCACCACGGACGAGCCCTTCATCGGCGATTTGAATGCGCCGACGGTCGACGGGCGCGAGATCGTTTATCTCTGCAACACCGTCAACGAATATTTTCGCGACAAGCTGATGCCAGACGAAATTGTATGGTCGTTCTCCGGCGTGCGCTCGCTGTTCGACGACGGCGCGCGCAAGCCGCAGGACGTCACCCGCGACTATGTGCTTGCGTTCGACGAGAAGACGGAGCAGGCGCCGCTGCTGACCGTCTATGGCGGCAAGATCACGACCTATCGCAAGTTGGCGGAGGCAGCCCTCGAACTGATCGGTCCGTTTTTCCCGGCGGGCGGACCCTGGACCGCGGGCGCTTGCCTGCCCGGCGGCGACTTCGCGCCCGATGGCTTTTCCGCGCTGGTCGCCGAGACGCAGGCGCGCTGGCCGTTCTTGTCCGAACACGACGCGCGGCGGCTGGTGCATGCCTATGGCCGGCGTGTCGAACGCATCCTCGGCTCGGCACAGAGCATGGACGACCTCGGGCCCCGCTTCGTCGGCGGCCTCACCGGCGCGGAGGTACGTTATCTGATCGAGCACGAATGGGCGCTGACCACCGACGACGTTCTTTACAGGCGCAGCAAGGCCGGCATCGAAGCCACCGAGGAAGATGTCACGGCGCTCGGCCAGTTCATGGCCTCGCTCACGGCGCCGGCCGCGCGCGCGCCTGCGTCATAGAGCGCAATCCCGATCCCGTCGCCGCTATGGTTGAAAAAGCCTTACCGGAACGGGCGCAATTGCACTGATACCTTTCAACCGATCGCCATAGCTTTATGTCTTAAGTGCGTTTGAACGTCCCGAGGGGAAACGGACGCCGATGGCTATCGACTGCAAGTCTCTCGCTGCGCGCTTTGCCGACGCCAAGGTGCTCTTGGTGGACGACGAGCCTTATATGCGCAAGGTCGTGCGCACCATGCTCATGAGCATCGGCGTGCGCGATATCCATGAGGCGCCCGACGGGCCCACCGGTCTCGAGCTCATTCGCACGATAGCGCCGCATGTCGTCATTCTCGACTGGGAAATGCCGGGCATCGACGGCCCGGCCTTCGTGCGCATGGTACGTTCGCCCGAGACGTTCTGCTATCCGGACGTTCCGATCATCATGCTGACCGGCCACGGCGAGCGCTCGCGTGTCGTCGAAGCGGTCAAGATCGGCGTCAATGAATTCCTGCTCAAGCCGGTGTCCTCGAAGGCTTTGCAGGATCGCCTGATCTCGGTGCTGGTCAAGCCGCGGCCGCTGGTGCGCAGCGACGGCTATTACGGCCCGGCGCCGCGCAAGATGATGGCGGCGATCAACGTCGACAACGACGAGGCCATTAACAGCCTGTTCGTCGTCAACTAAGCTCTACCCGCATAATCGAATCGACTAAGGCAGCCGGGGAAACGTCTTGGCCGCACTCATCGCCATCGACCAGGGCACGACTTCGACGCGCGCTATCGTTTTCGACGCAGCGCTGACGCCGCTTGCGACCGCGCAGGAGGAGCTGCGCCAGATTTACCCTGCGCCCGGCCTGGTCGAACACGACGCGGAAGCGATCTGGTCTGCGGCCGTGACCGTCGTGCGCGATGCGCTGGCGCAGGCGGAATTGACCGCGCGCGATGTCGCCGCCATCGGCATCTCCAATCAGCGCGAAACCACGGTGATCTGGGATCGCACGACCGGCAAGCCGATTCACAACGCCATCGTCTGGCAGGACCGCCGCACCGCCGATCTGTGCGCGTCGCTGCGCGAGGGTGGCCACGAGCCGGAGATCGCCGCCAGGACCGGATTACTGCTCGATCCTTACTTCTCCGCCAGCAAGATCCACTGGCTGCTTGAGCACGTCGCCGGTGCGCGTGCGGCGGCCGAAGCCGGCCGGCTGGCCTTTGGCACGATCGACAGCTTTCTGTTGTGGCGGCTGACCGGTGGCAAGGTGCATGCGACCGACGCCAGCAATGCCGCCCGCACGCTGCTGTTTAATATTGCGACCGGTAAGTGGGATACCGATTTGCTCAAGCTTTTCGAGGTGCCCGAAGCCCTGCTGCCGAAGGTGCGCGACAATGCATGCGAATTCGGAGTCACCACGCCGGACCTGTTCGGCGCCGCCATCCCGATCCTCGGCATGGTCGGCGATCAGCAGGCGGCGACCATCGGCCACGGCTGCTTCAAGCCCGGCATGATGAAATCGACCTATGGCACGGGCTGTTTCCTCGTGCTCAACACCGGCGCGGAGCAGGTCGCGTCGCGTAACCGTCTGCTCACCACGATTGCCTACCAGCTCGACGGCAAGCGCACCTACGCGCTGGAAGGCGCGTTGTTCATCGCCGGTGCTGCGGTGCAATGGCTGCGCGACGGCCTGAAAATCATCGACCATTCCCCGGAGGTCAATCGGCTCGCGGCGGTCGCCGACCCGGCCGAGCAGGTCTATCTGGTGCCGGCCTTTGTCGGCCTCGGCGCGCCTTATTGGGATGCGCAGGCGCGCGGCGCGATCTTTGGGTTGACGCGTCATTCCGGCGACGCCGAGATTGCCCGCGCCACGCTGGAATCGATCGGCTACCAGACCCGCGATCTGCTCGACGCCGTCCGCGCCGACTGGACGGCGCCGGGGCAAGGGACGTCACAGGGGACCTCACAAGGCCCGTCGGCATTGCGCGTCGACGGCGGCATGACGGCGAGCGACTTCACCATGCAGTTTCTCGCGGACATGCTGGCGATGCCGGTCGACCGTCCGCAGGTCATGGAGATGACCGCCGTCGGCGCGGCTTATCTCGCCGGCCGCACCGCCGGCATCTGTCCCGATCTCGAGGCGTTCAGCGCACAGTGGCGGCTCGACCGCCGCTTTACGCCGCGCATGGATACGAAATTGCGTGAACGCAAGTATAACGGCTGGCGCGAAGCTGTAAGACGGACGTTAACGGCCCTTTGATGGATTTCTGCCCAGTATTGGGGCGCGGGAGCGTTATGAATATCAACGCCAGACATGTCGATGTGTTGATTCAGCAGCTGCGCGTGCTGGTTGTCGATGACAACCCATTCATGCGCAACCTGGTGCGCAACATGCTCGCCAATATCGGCGTGCGAAAAATCTTCGAAGCCGGCGACGGGATCGCCGGGCTGGAGATGATCCGCTCGCTGATGCCCGACGTCGTCATTCTGGATTGGGAAATGCCGCTGCTCAACGGCCCCGAGATGGTGCGAATCGTGCGTTCGCCCGGCGCGTTCCCAATGCCGGATATCCCGATCATCATGCTCACCGCCCATGGTGAGCGCTGGCGCGTGCAGCAGGCCGCCAAGCTCGGCGTCAACGAATTTCTCTGCAAGCCGGTGTCGGCCAGGTCGCTGCTCGACCGGCTGATCTCGATCCTGCTCAAGCCGCGCGAGAGCGTTCGGCTCGGCGAATATTACGGCCCGGCGCCGCGCGCGCCCTCCATGCCGCCGGTGATGAGTTCGGACAACATTCCGACCGACGTCGTCTGAGCGCGGCCTTCTCCCCATCATTCGTGATGTCCTGTTGAGCGTGTCACGCTTGCCCGCTAGCGTGTGCTGCGGGTGAGGGTTGAGCAATCTATGGATGACGACGGGACAAATGAGCGTGTTGCGGACGATAAGCCTCCATTGGTCCGGTTCGAAAATGTGAGCAAGCGCTTCGGCCCGGTGGCCGCGGTCGACGCGCTCACGCTCGATATTCGGCAGAGCGAATTCTTCGCGCTGCTCGGCCCTTCCGGCTGCGGCAAGACGACACTTTTGCGCATGCTCGCGGGTTTCGAAGTGCCGAGCGAGGGCCGCATCCTGCTCGACGGCGAGGACATGAGCGCCGTGCCGCCGCACCGCCGCCCCGTCAACATGATGTTCCAGAACTACGCACTGTTCCCGCACCTGACGGTGGAGGGCAATGTTGCTTTCGGGCTCCGCCAGGACAAAGTCGGCCGCCGCGAACGCCGCGAGCGCGTCGCCGACATGCTGGCGCTGGTGCGGCTGCAGGACTACGGCAAGCGCCGCGTCGGGCAGTTGTCCGGCGGCGAGCGCCAACGGGTCGCGCTGGCGCGCTCGCTGATCAAGCGACCGCGTGTTTTGTTGCTCGACGAGCCGATGGCCGCGCTTGACAAAAAATTGCGTAACGAAACGCAGTTCGAGCTGATGGAACTACAGCGCCGGCTCGGGACGACTTTCGTCATCGTCACGCACGATCAGGAAGAAGCGTTGATCGTTTCTGACCGTATCGCCGTGATGAATGCCGGCAAGCTGGCGCAGGTCGCGAAGCCTGCCGAAATTTACGAGCGGCCGAATTCGCGCTGGGTCGCCGATTTTCTCGGTGAGGTGACGCTGTTCGAAGGTCATATCAACGATGACGGGACATTGACGACCGGGCTTGGGCCGCTGCGCATCGCCGGCGATCGCGTTGAGATAGACAAAATGACAAATCAAAAAGTCTGGCTGGCGCTGCGTCCGGAAAAACTGCACCTCGCGGCGGAGCGCCCGCAAGGCGGTGGCAACAATGTCGCCGCCGGTATTGTCACCGAAGTCGGCTATCGCGGCGACACCTCGGTCTACAAGATCAGGCTCGCCGACCGCTCGCTGATGAAGGCCGCGCTCGCCAACACCGCTGCGCGCGGCAAGCCGGTTTTCGCCGTCAACGATCTCGTTTGGGTATCGTGGCCGCCGGAAGCCGGCGTTTTGCTGACGGAATAGCGCATGATCCCGAAAAGTGGGAACCGGTTTTCGGATAAGCATGCCCTCGGCTCGACCCGAGGGATCATGCGCAACAAAATATTAGGGGAGCACAATGATTCAACCTGAATGGATTGTACTCTAGACCATGACCGAGGCGAACAAAAACGAACGTAAAAAAAGCGAACGCAAGAAAAGCGCACGCATGGGCGCGCGCGGACTCATTCTGCTGCTGCCCTATCTGTGGCTGGCGGCGTTTTTCCTGGCGCCATTCGCGATCGTGCTCAAGATCAGCTTTTCACAAACGGCGATCGCGCAGCCGCCTTACGTGCCGGTGTTCGATCTGGCCGCCGGCTGGGCCGGCTTGACGGATTTCGTGACGCGGCTGACCGCCGAGGGCTACCGGCTCATCGGCTCAGATCCGATCTATCTGTCCTCCTATCTCAAGAGTCTTGAAGTTGCCGGCATCGCGACCGCCATCCTGCTGCTGATCGGCTATCCGATGGCCTACGGTATCGCGCGCGCCCCCCGCCGCTGGCAGCCGTTGTTGGTGATGCTGGTGGTGCTGCCGTTCTGGACCTCGTTTCTGATCCGCGTTTATGCCTGGATCAATATTCTCCAGCGCGGGGGCCTGCTCAACGACGTGCTGCTGGCGCTGCACATCGTGAACCAGCCGGTCACGTTTTTGTCCACCGACACGGCGATCTATATCGGCATCGTCTACTCCTATCTGCCGTTCATGGTGCTGCCGCTCTACGCCACGCTCGAAAAGCTGGACGTCTCACTCTTGGAGGCGGCGGCCGATCTCGGCTGTCCGCGCTGGAAAACGTTCTGGCTGGTCACATTGCCGCTGTCGCTGCCGGGCGTGGCGGCGGGTGCGTTGTTGTGTTTCATCCCGGTCGTCGGCGAGTTCGTGATCCCCGACCTGCTCGGCGGCTCGCGCACGTTGATGATCGGGCAGACCTTATGGACGGAGTTTTTCTTTAATCGCGACTGGCCGGTCGCCTCCGCCATCGCCGTCACGCTGCTCGCTTTGCTGGTGCTGCCGATCCTGCTTTACGAGCGCCTGCAACGCCGCCAATTGGAGGCCTTGCGGTGATGGCTTGTTTGATGCCGAGGCATCGCCGCGAACGCGGGTTGCTCCCTCTCCCCGTTGGGGAGAGGGTTGGGGTGAGGGGGTCTTGGACTTCTGTTTGGGCAAATCCCCTCACCCGACGCGCTCCGCGTGTCGACCTCTCCCCGTGGGAGAGGTGAAAAGAGCCTGTCGCGCTGCCTGAGGCCCAATTGGGGCGAACGCTGATCATGTACCGCATGTCGCGCTTCAACATCGTCACCGTCGCGCTCGGGCTGGCCTTTCTTTATCTGCCGATCGCCGTTCTGGTGATCTATTCTTTCAACGCCTCGCGGCTGGTCACGGTCTGGGGCGGCTGGTCGCTGGCCTGGTACCGCGCGTTGCTTGAAGACGATGCGATTCTGCAGGCCGCCTGGATCAGCCTGCGGGTGGCGGCGTTGTCGGCAACGGCGGCCACCGTGCTCGGCACCTGCGCGGCGCTATCGCTCGCACGGCTCGGCCGTTTCCGCGGGCGCGTGCTTTTCTCCGGCATGGTCTATGCGCCGCTGGTGATGCCTGAGGTGATCACCGGCCTGTCGCTGCTGCTGCTGTTCGTGGCCGTCAATGTCGACCGCGGCTTCTGGACCATCTTCATCGCCCACACCACGCTCACCTTGTGTTTCGTCACGGTGATCGTGCAGGCGCGTCTGGTCGGCTTCGACCGCAGTCTCGAGGAAGCGGCCATGGATCTCGGCTGCCCGCCGCTGAAGACGTTTCTGACCGTTACGCTGCCGCTGATTTTCCCCGCCATCGCTGCCGGCTGGATGCTCGCCTTTTCGCTCTCGCTCGACGATCTGGTGATCGCGAGCTTCACCACCGGCCCCGGCGCCACCACGCTTCCCATTCGCATCTATTCGCAGGTGCGGCTCGGCGTGAAGCCGGAGATCAACGCCATCTGCACCATCATGATCGTGGTGGTGGCGCTGGTGACGGTGATCGCCTCGCTGATGATGAAGCGCGGTGCCGTCAGGCGCGAACGAGAAGGGCTCGGTGTGCAGGTCTGATTGGCGAACAAGTTTAATTATCGCTGCTGCTGCTTTGGCCGCCCGGCGGGCGGAACAGGAAGATCAAGAACCAGACCGGCACGATCACCAGCGCGCCGAGCAGCATGTTGGGCCAAGCCCAGGCAAAGCCCTTGCGGGCGAAATCCTCGACGCGGTCGGCCGATAATCCAAACTCGTTCATGAGCCGGTCCGCGGTCAGGCCGAAATGCGCCAGAATCGTTCCCACCACCAGTGAGGCAGCGACGACCTTGGCCAAATTCCGCAGGCTTGCGTAGAGCATCCGCGCCTCGTCGCGCTGGCTCCGGCTGCCGGCGCAAGTGATTCGCCTTGGAGGCAATCATAGACAAAGGACGGCGTCAGCGGCACTTGCCGCGGCGTACATTCCGCGCAAATTGTCGGCTTATTTGGTCTGTTGTGCCGCCGGAGCCGGGGCCGAAGCAGGGGCCGTCGTCTGCTCGGCCGCCGGGGTCGCCGCGCCGGCGCTCCCGGTCAGCCGCTCGATGACCGAGCGGGCGGAGCCGCGCGCGGTGTGCCCGCGCACGGCGTTGAGCAGCGGCGCGGCCGCGCCCGAGCGGCGGATCAGCGCCTCCGCGTCCGGCAACATGATCGGGTCGTCCCAGGAACCCTGCACGATGAAGGGCAGTTCGAACGGCGCCACGCCTGGCTTGGGCCCGGCGACCAGCGCCGCCGTGCCGGTCAGGTCGAGCTCGCGCATCGGGATCGAGGCGGAGCCGGCAAGCGCAAGCTTCACACCCGGGCCCGAGACCTTGACGCCGTCGACAGTGACCTTGCCTTTTTCGATCTTCAGCGCGACCGCGATCGAATCATAAGGCGTGCGGCCGTTGCGGAAATCGCCGCCGCCGGATAGCGGCCGCCGCTCCAGTCGGCGCAGAAGGTTCTCGACGTCGAGGCCGGCGATCGCGCCGTCCTTGCCGTTCAGGGTGGCCGTCCCGTTCAGCGTATGCGTGACCGCGAGCACGCTGTCGCCGGTGCCTTCGACGGCAAAGGAAATGTCGCCTTTGCCTTCGAGCCGGTGCAGGCCGAATAACTGGCCGAGGCAGCTTTCCAAATCGACGCCGGAAAATTGCAGCTGCGATTTGACGTCAATGCCGGAATCGAAATTGGCGAGCGCCAAGGATCCCTTGATCACACCGCCATAGGCCTGCGCTTCGCCGATGGTGACGACCAGATGGCCGCCGCGCAGATTGGCGCCGATCGCCGTGCGTCCGAGCGCGGCATCGGACAGCACCACCTTGCCGGCCGAGAGCCGCAGGTCGAAATCGGTGCCGGTTAGCCCATCGAGCGCGATGGGGCCATTGTTCCACGCGCGTTGATTGGCGGTGAGCAGCTTGACGGTGGAGACATAGGGCGTGAGGTCGAGCGTGTCGGCTGCGAGCGTGCCTTGCAATGTCTGACGCCCATCGGCGGCGAAGGTCAATACGCCTTCCGCAGTGTTGCCGTCGAGTTCGACGTTGACGTTGGACAAGCCGATGGTGCCGCCGACCACATCGGCTTTCGCCTTGATGGCGAAGCGCCCGAAGCCTCCGCCTGGCAACGGCTTTTGTCCGGCCCAGATCAGCGCTTGTCGCAATGATGTGGCATCGGCGGCAACCGTACCGGCGATCTGCACGGCCGGCTTGAGTTTGACCGAGCCCTCGAACGCCGCCTTGATCGGATCGCCGGCGACGCGCAGCTTGACGCCGGTGCGTCGGCCCGCGAGCGCGGCGGCGAAGTCGCCAAGCGAGACGGTCACGTCGAGCAGCTCGCTATGCCAAACGAGGTGGCCGGTGGCGCCGAAGCTCTTGGAGATCGACGGCCAGGCCAGCGAGAAGGCGACATCGTCGAACGTCTCGGAGAACTTCTTGGCTTCGTTGCGCACTACCACGGTGCCGTTGTTGATGCGCATCTCCGAGAATGCCGCGGCCCGTTGCGCATCCGGCTTTTGGCTGCGCGCGAGCGCCTCGATCAGGCCTGACCAGTTCGACCGGCCGTTCTTCTCCAGGTCGACGAGGATGGTCGGCCGTTCCAGCGATACATCGGCGATCTCCACACGGCCGACCAGCAACGGAAAAAAGCGCAGGCGCGCGGTCAGGCGTTCGGCGGTGAGCGCAGGCTTTTTGGCGTCGCCCAAGATGACGTCGCCGAAGCTGACGCTGCCGGAGGGAAAAAGGGTCACGCTGGTCCGGCCGCCGAGCACCGGATTGAGTCCGGTCACCGCGCGAATTTGCCCCAAGACCTTGGCGCGCACGGTCTCCGGCGAGATCAGATAGCCAGCGGTCGTCAGCACGCCGGCGCCGACAGCGATCACGGCGAGCAATGCTATTCCCAGGCGTTTCAAGCCAGTGGCGGCCGTCAAAGGAGATTTTCCGCTTGTTTCAGTCTCAAAAGCCGACGGACTATATCACCGGTCCCGCTACCGGAAACCTTGCGAGGCCTCTGTGACCCTTTCATGGCCGGCGCGGACGGCGATAGCGGCTATTGCGTGAGCACCCGGGTCGCCGGGAACGCTACCTCCGCCAGGGTTCCGCCTTCGAGCTGGCTGCTGACGCGGAAGCGCGCATGGTTGGCTTCCGCCAACGCCTTGCTGATCGACAGGCCGAGACCCGAGCCGTTCACACCCCAGGAAGAACCGGCGGCGGCCTGGCCGAATGGCTCCAGCGCCATCTGCAAGTCCTTCTCGCTCATGCCGTGTCCGGTGTCGCGCACGCGCAAGACCACTTCCCGGTCGTCGCTCACGGCGGTGGAGACGATGACCTGGCCGCCCGGGCCGGTGAATTTGATCGAATGCACCAGCAGATTGAGCGCGATCTGGCGCACCGAACGCGCGTCGGCCACGACCTGCGGCAGCTTTGCCGGCAGCGAGGTGCGGATGATGACGCGTTCGCGGTTGGCTTCGGCCTGCATGGCGGCGACGCATTGCTGCACGATATCGTTCACGTTGACGCTGACGAAGCTGAGTTCGAGCTTGCCGGCCTCGATCTTGGACAGATCGAGCATGTCGTTGAGCAGTGTGATGAGCTGGCCACCTGAGCCATGGATGTCCTTGAGGTATTGCCGATAGCGCTCGTTGCCGACCGGGCCGAAGCGCTCGTCCATCATCACCTCGGAGAAACCGATGATGGCGTTGAGCGGCGTGCGGATGTCGTGGCTGATCTTGGCGAGGAATTCCGACTTGGCGCTGGAAGCCTTTTCGGCTTCCTGCTTGGCGTTGATCAGATCCTCTTCGGTGCGTTTCCAGGCGGTGATGTCGCGCAGCACCGCGCAGAATTTCTCACCGTCCGCAATGCGTCCCATCGTGATGTAGAGCGGCACCAGCCCGCCCTGGCGCACCTGGCCGATCGCTTCGCGGCCCGCGTCCAGACTTTCCGGGCCGCCGTTACGCGCCAGCCGGTCGAGATGGTCCAGCACGTGGCGGCGGCTTTCCGGCGCCAGCAGGTCGGCCAACGAAAGCTGACTGATGTCGCCGCTGTTGTAGCCGAACAGCGCCTCGGCGCTGCGGTTGGCGGACAGCACCTGGCCGGCGCGGTCCAGCATCAAGACGCCGTCGATGGCGGTGTCGAGGATCGTCTCCAGTTCCCGCTTTTCTGCTTCCGCGCAGCGCAACGCGAGTTCGCTCGTTCTGTCTTGTGGTTTGTCCTGCGTGTGTGCGCGGGACGGCGGCGCGGCCAGCATCAGCACCAGCGCGTTATCGCCATTCCAGGATGTGCCGAACAAAGTGCCGTCGACCGGCTGCTCGTCACCGCCGACGCTGGTGACGGCGAGCTGTTTGGCGCCGTCCTGCGAACTGGCGTTCTTGATTTCGATAAGCAGCGTTTCCAGGCCGCCGGCTTCGCCGAGGGCATCAAGCGAGGAAAAGCCCGCCCAGTCGAGAAAGGCGCGGTTGGCGTAGATCAGGTTGTTAAGCCGATAGACGAGGATGCCGACCGGGAGGCGGTCGAAGATCGTGCGCGCGTCCTGCGTGTCGCGGGCGGCGTCGCCTGGCTGGGCCGGCCGAATTTGCGGCGCGCTCGGCGCAGGCTTCTGCGGCATGACCGGCTCCGGTCCGAAATCGTCCGACGCCGGCCCGTTTGTCGCCCCGGGCTTTTTCAGGCGTTCGCCGAGTTCGCGGGCAAGCTCCTGAAACGCGCTGTGCTCGCCCGGGCTGAGCACGGGGGCAGACGGAAATTGAACGACCTTGCCCTGCGGTTCGCTCGGCGGTGGCGGCGATGGTTCGGCGAGTGGTGGCGGCTCGGCGCGCCGGCGCTCCAGCTCTGCCACACGGTCGACATCGCGGCAGATACCGAAGCCGCGAAAGCCGGCGAACGCGCGGTCGCGGTCGAACACCGGCAGTCCCGACATTTCGATCGACAACCGCTCACCGTCGTCGTCCACCGGCCAATGTACGACGATGCCGCTCCAGGTGTCGCGGGCGAAAAGCGCCGCCGCGACTTCGCCTTTGGGATCGAGTTGAAGCTCATCTGCGATCTCGGCCCACGGGCGGTCTTGCACAACAGCGTGCGCACCGAGCAGGCGCACGAGGTCGTCGCTACCGAGCGTGAAGTGGGTATCGGCGTCCATCTGCCATACGAAGCGGAAGGGAAAGCGTCGCGGCCGATCTTCCGTTGCTGACGAACTTGCCCCGGCAGACGGCATTGGGACGGGCGTTTCGGGTTTGGCGTCGGCGGCAGGCGCAACGGCCGGAACGTCAAAAGCTGCCAGCAACGCGATCACACTGGTGCCGGCGCCGAGCCGCAAAATCGTGAGCGGGCCGGCGGCGATTTCGCCTTTTGCTGCCCCGTTGAGAGTGGCTTCACGCGCAAGCTTTTCGGCACCGAGTGCCGTCAAGTCGGCTGCGGCAACGAGGCGCGCTTTCACCTCAGACGTCGCCACGATCAACTCCCCGTCGGCGGTGAAGATCGCCGCAGGCAGGTCAAGGCCTTGCAGCAGACGGCGCGCGCGCTCTGGTAAAACGAACTCCTTGCCGATGCGTTCGGTCGCGACCACGAGGATGGTGTCGGTGCCGTCGGCAAGCCAAAGGCGCGAGCACAAGCAGACCAACGCGCCGCCGAGGCTTGCGCCAAAACCGCGCAGCCGTTCGAGCCGTGCCATGCCACCGTGCGGCAGCGTGCCCGCAAGGCGGGCGATCTGCGCCGCAGCAGGATGGGTCGCCTCGAATGAAAGCGCTGCAACGGCAGCCGGCGAATCGGCATCGAAGACGGCAGCCGCCGGCGCGTTGGCCCATAGGATGCGGCGTGCGTCGGCGCTCCAAAGCCACGCCGGCAGCGGGCTTAGCGCATGTTCCGCAAGGCGCGGCTCGCTCAGGACGGTAAGATGAAACCCGGTTGCATTCATTGCTGTGTCGCACACGCCAATTACGGCTAACGAAGCATTAATACGGCTCGACCTCGGCGGCGTCCATGAAACGAGCCTCGCCATACCGCATCAACGGCTGCTATCGTTAATTATGCCAAAGATGCGGCGTTTCACTCTGGTGCAGGCACGAAGCGGCCCCAAATAGAGTTAACGCGGCAGGCGGAACGGCAAGGAGGTCTCCATGGCAAAGCAGGACTATCCGAATTTCGAAGTGCCCGCCGAAATGCGCGCCTTCGCCGAGAAGAGCGTCGAGCAGGCGCGCCAAGCCTTTGATAATTTCATGTCGGCCGCCCAACGGGCCATGTCCGGGGTCGATCAGCAAGCCACTGGCGCCAAGGAGCTTTCGGCGCTCGCCGTCCGCTTCGCCGAACGCAACATCACAGAATCTTTCACCTTTGCGCAGCGTCTGGTGCGCGCCAAGGATCCGCAGGAGGTGCTGGGGCTGCAGGCCGACTACGTGAAAAGCCAGATAGCCGCGTTCAAGGAGCAGGCGGACGCTTTGGGCCAGGAAGCGGCCAAGATGACCAAGGCTGCGGCCAAGGACTGAGAAGAGTCTAAGCGTTTTCAAAGGATTGGCCGGGCCGCGGGCCCGGAGGGGATTGCCTGTGATATTTTGTGCGATGCAATATTTATATTGCGATGCACCAAAAACTGTGCTATGTGGTCTTTCATCGCACCCGATAGCGCCTCGCGCGCCTGAAAGGCTCCGGTCTTTCACGGTCGGGTTCACGTCTAGGTCGAAGGATGATGATGATGGCTGAAACTACCGAAACCCCTGCGCCGAAATCGAAAAAGGCGGCACCCATGCCCGCCAATGTCTTTGAGTTCCCGAAATTCGACATGCCGAAGTTCGAAATGCCGTCCGCTTTCCGCGAAATGGCCGAAAAGGGCATCGCGATGGCGAAGGAAAACTACGACAAGATGAAGACCACGGCCGAAGAGGCCACCGACGTGCTCGAGGAGACCTACAGCACCGCCTCCAAGGGGTGCACCGGCTACGGCCTCAAGCTGATCGAGACCACGCGCACCAATTCCAACGCCGCGTTCGATATGATGGGCCAGATGCTCTCGGCCAAGTCCTATGCCGAGGCGGTCGAGCTTGCGAGCGGCTATATGCGCAAGCAGTTCGAGACCGTGACTGCGCAGGCCAAGGAGCTGGCCGAGGAGGCGCAGAAGGTGGCGACCGACACGGCCGAGCCGATGAAGGAAAGCTTCAGCAACGCCTTCGGCAAAGTCGCCGCCTGACGAGGCCATATCGCGCCGCGCTTTTCGGTGCGGTTGCCAAGGCATATCAAGCAAAGCCCGGGTGTTTCGCCCGGGCTTTTGCTTTGGTCGGCGGCTTGCCAAACCGGCGTGGCGAACCTAGGTTCGCCCGCGACGTCGCATCCCGGCGATCATGCAGGTGTAGCTCAGTTGGTTAGAGCGCTGGTCTGTGGAACCAGAGGTCGGTGGTTCAAGTCCACCCACCTGTACCAGCTCGGCCGCTAATCATTATATCCAAGCTCGTAAAAAAAACGCCGGCGAAAATGTCGCCGGCGTTGTCTTCAAGTATGATGCGGGTGGTCAGCGTCGATAGAAGTTGCCGTTCCTGGCGGAATGGCCGCCGACTTGGCCGCGCGGCCGTGGCGCGGAGCGCTGGCCGCCGCCGAACAGGAAGTCGAAGAAGCTGCCACCACCGCCATAGCTATAGCTGTAACCGTTATTGTCATCGCCGTAGCTGCCGTAAGTGCCGACCGGCATTCGCACCGGCGCGGCGCTCGTGTCACGCGGCCGATCGATCGGGATGTAGGCAACCTTGCGCTCGCTGCCCTTCATGATCCGGATCATCTTGGCATCGCGGCCATAGACGTCCTCGCGCAGTTGTAGCTTGCCGTCCTCGTCGACGAAGGCGGTCTGGTAGGTTAGGTGCACCGGAATCGGATTGGGCAAATCGATGTTGATCTCGTTGCTGCCGAACATGCTTTCCAGCTTGGCCTTGGTGTAGTTTTTTTCCGGAAGTTCGAGCGACAACAGCTTTTCGCCGTATTCAAGCGGGTCCTGCACGCGCATGCAGCCGTGGCTGTAGGCGCGCTTTGTCCGCTTGAACAGGTATTTGTCCGGCGTATCGTGCTGATAGACCAGGAACTTGTTGGGGAAGTTGAAGCGGATACGGCCGAGCGCGTTGCCCGCTCCCGGCGGCTGATAGATGTGCACGGTGCCGTCGCGGCTCTGATAGATTTTCAGGCCGTAGCGGTCGAGCACGGTCGGATCCTGCGCCAGCGCCGGCAGGTACTCTCGCTCGATGATCGACGGCGGCACGTTCCAGGTCGGATTGACCGTGATGTACTTCATGTCGGCGGTGAGCATCGGCGTCTCTTTGCCGGGCTTGCCCACGACGATCTTGGTCTTCCAGTACAGTTTGCCGTGGTGGAACAGGCTGAGCGTGAAGTCCGGGGTATTTTCCACGACGTAATCGTTATTGTCGTTGCCGAGCTTGCGTGGCAGCCAGCGCCAGCGCTCCATGTTGACCAGAATGGTGTCGATCGGATTGGCCGCAGGCCCGCGCGCTTTCCGCATTTCGCCGTTGAGCGTGGCCAGGGTGTTCGGGCCGACGGCGCCGTCGGCCGCGAGATCGGCTCCGGTCTGGAAGGCCTTCACCGCCTCGACCACGGCCTCGTCGTAGAGCGGGTTTTCCTTGTCGCCGGCGATGTTCAGACGCTTGCGCAGTGCGGCCACGCGCTTGTCCTTCATGCCCTCGCTCAAGATCTTACCGGACGGCACTTTGACGTTGGCGCCGGGATTGTCATCTTCCTTCGGCTTGGCGATCTGTCCGCCATTGCCGCGCAATTCGCCGAGCTTTTCCTTCAGCGCCTTGAACTCTTTCTGCGGCGGATTGTAGCTGTCGAGCGCTGCGCCCGCGTCGCTTGCATCCGCGAGTTTCGCAAGCACGCTTGCCGGATCGGGCGGATCGAGCTTGAAGGAAATGTCGCCGTCGACGCGGGTGAAATGGATGCGGCCGACTTCGGCGTCGTGCGCATAGCCAAGCACCGATGAGGTGAGCTTCAGTTCGTACTCGGCAATATCCTCGGGCGTGGCCGACGACGCCAGGTCCGGGATCGGATAGTCGCTCGAACTCGAGCCCGACGGTATCCACTTGCCGGAGATAGGCGATGGCCGCCTTGGCGCGATCGTTGACGGCGCCGTTGCTGGTCCAGATCGGCTTGTTGCCGTGTTCCTTGTAGTACTGCTCGACGCCGGCGCGGTCGTCCTTGCGGCTGACGAGGCGATCGAACCGCTTGCCGGTGATCAACTCGTTGAGCGCGACGGCTGCCTGCGTGTCGATGGTAACCGGGGATGGTGCGGCGGCGGCTTTGGTCGAATCGGTGTCTTTGGGCTTGCTCTCGGTTTTGGCCGAGTCGGTCGCCGCGTCAGGCTTGCTCTCGCTCTTGCTATCGACCTTGGCGGTATCCGCAGCACCCGCAGTGGGCTTGCTATCGGTCTTGTTATCGATCTTGGCGGTGTCCGCAGCATCCGCGGCAGGCTTGCTCTCGGTGTCCGTCTTCGCCGTGTCCGCCTTCGGAGCGTCCATCTTTGCCGGTTCGGCCGAGTCCTTCGCGGCTTCGGTGGCCTTCGCGGCGTTGTCGTCGGTTGCGGAGTCATCTTTGGCAGCCGTCGATGGCGTGGCCGTCGATGCCGGAGCCGCGACTTCCGCAGCGGGTTTCTGATCGTTTTGTTGGGCAAGTCCGGCATGGCTGCTCATAGCCAAGATCAGGCCGAACGCGGTCGACGCCAAAAGGCGCTCAAATTGCACGGACTTCACCATGATCTCCCAAATTCCACCGCCCCAGCGGTCCCGCGAGGGCAAATACTATCCGATACGTCGGCGGAAGTACCGTCTCCACGACCTAGCAGGCATGAACGCTGGGTCACTGTGACTATTTTGCACAGGCGAAGAACGCTCGCGCCGACCCTGGATTCACCTGCTTCTTCCGCCGTTTAATCTATAGCAACTGCTTCCTAAACGTGTCGTTCCCAAGGGGGCTTGGGAACTCTGCCCGATGATTTCTTCGTGATGGTAAATTTCGGGGATTCGCCCACGGCGTGGGCAAAAAAAGCACAATTTCTGCTCGAATTATCCACGGTTATATCCCCTGCAAAACGGCCTGTTGCTGCGGCCAGTCGGCTCGCCGGACACGGGCAAGCCAATGAATGTGGGTCGCAAGCAGGCGGTTTTCGGTTCAATGCGCGGATTCAGCGCCACTTTGTTGATTGCCGCAGCGGCGGCCGCCTTCGAGCCGGCCGCAATGCTATCGGCGCAGGAACGGAATACCGCCGCCAAAAACGGGCCGCCTCCCGGCGACGCGGCTGCCGCCAGGCTCGTCCCGCCGATGCCATCGGAGGAGCCAACGCCGCGCGACGAACTCCCGCTCGACAAGCTCAAGCTGCCGCCCGGTTTCCGAATCGAGGTCTATGCCAGCGGCATCGCCGGAGCGCGGTCCTTGCGCGTTGGCCAGGGCGGCACCGTTTTTGTCGGCAGCGCCCGCTCGGACAAGGTCTACGCGATCGGCGGCGATGGCCGCCGGCGCCAGGTGAAGGTCGTCGCCTCGGGGCTGCAGAAGCCGGCCGGGCTCGCGCTGCAAAAGGGCACGCTCTACATCGCGGAAACGTCGCGGATCTCGAAAATCGACGATGTCGAAGACAAGCTCGACGATCCACCGGCGCCAGCGCCGATCTATAGCGACCTTCCAAAGGCGGAAAAAAACGGCTTGCGCTTTATCGGCATCGGCCCCGACGGCAAGCTCTATGTCTCGGTCGACATGTCCTGCAACAATTGCGTCCCGCCAGAAGGGCAGGGCGAAATCCGCCGCATCGATCCGGACGACGGCAACGCAGAAGTCGTCGCGCGCGGCGTGCGCAATTCGCTCGGCTTTGACTGGTCGCCGCGCAGCAAGATGCTGTACTTCACAGATAACGGTCGCGATTGGCTGTCGGAGGACGCACCCAGCGACGAGCTCAATCGTGTTTCCAAGCGGGAGGAGGATTTCGGTGCGCCCTACTGCTACCAGGGCAATCTCACCGATCCGCAGTTCGGCTGGGGCCGGTCTTGCGGCGAGTTCACCGCGCCGATCGCTCTGCTTGGGCCTCACGTCGCCCCGCTGGGCTTGCGCTTCTACAGTGGCAGCATGTTTCCGCGCGACTATCGCGGCGTCATTTTCATTGCGCGCCACGGCTCGTGGAATCGAACCAAGAAAATCGGCGGCGACGTGATCGCGCTTTACCTCAACAAGGAAGGCACCGTGCAGTCGCGGGAGCCGTTTCTCACAGGCTTCATCGACAACAACAATTTCGTCGGCCGGCCGGCGGACATCGCGCAAATGCGCGATGGCTCACTTCTGATTTCGGACGATTGGAACGGCGCGGTCTACCGCGTGACCTACGGACGCAGCCGCTAGAGCATGATCCCGAAAAGTGGGCACCGGTTTTCGGCAAGGGTCATGCGCGAAATAGAGCATGATCCCGAAAAGTGGGCACCGGTTTTCGGCAAAGATCATGCTTGAAATAAAGTGGGCATTAAAAAACCGGGCCCCGTGAGGGGCCCGGTTAGGTGATGCCGGCGTGGGGGGCCGACAACATTCCAGAGGGGAACATGCTGCATCATCGGTTTACCTGGGAGGATACGCACCCGGTGATGCAGCGACCTCGACTATGCAAACCGTGCGGTAGTCGGGCAATCGCCGTCGCCGCATGCCTGCCATGCCGTTTCGATGCGCGGCCGCGCCATAATTCTATGTGTTGCCGCTATTTTGTCGCAGTCGAAGTTTGCAACTGCAAACAATTACAACTAGAAGTGCCAACGCTGGGCGTTGGCGACCAGAAAATCACGAAAGACCTGGATCCGCGCCACCGATTTGAGCTCTTCCGGATAGACGAAGAAGGCATCGAGCGCGAGCATGTCGGCTTCGCCGAACAGTTGCACAAGGCCGCCGTTTTCCTCGACCAGATAATCCGGTAGCAGCGCGATCCCCAGGCCGCGCTGGCAGGCGCGTAATACGCCCAGCACATTGTTGACGGTCAGGTGCGGAACCCGCGACTCTTTGCCCTCGCGGCCCATTTCCAACAGCCACCGCCGGTTGGCGAAATGCGCCGGCACCGGGCCGCCCAAAAGGATGATGCGATGTTCGTCCAGTTCGGCCTCTTCGCGCGGCGTGCCGAAGCGCTTGAGATAATCGGGCGAGGCATAAGCGTGGAAATGCACCGAGAACAATTTGCGCTGAATAAGGTCGGGCTGCGTCGGCTGGCGCAGGCGGATGGCGACGTCGGCCTCGCGCATGGCGAGATCGAGTTCTTCGTCGGTGGTGATCAATGTGATGTTGATGTCCGGATAAAGGTCGAGAAACTCGCCGAGCCGCGGCGTGAGCCAATGGATGCCGATGCCGGGTGTGGTCGACACTTTCAATTCGCCGTTCGGCCGCTCGCGGCTGTCGGTGAGCTTGGTGCGCGCGGCTTCCAGCTTCATGAACACTTCGTGCGCGGTGCGATAGAGAAGCTCGCCCTGTTCGGTGAGGATCAGCCCGCGCGCGTGCCGGTGAAACAGCGACACGCTCAGTTCGGATTCCAGCGCCGACACCTGGCGCGACACCGCCGATTGTGACAGGCCAAGCCGCTCGCCCGCATGCGTGAACGAGCCGGCTTCGGCCGCCGCGTGGAACACCTTCAGCTTGTCCCAGTCCATTCCTTTATTGGTGCCGGCCATTATTTATTCCGCCGCCGCGCGCTCTTGCTCGTGCGCGGCGAGAAATTTCTCCGCTTCGAGCGCCGCCATGCAGCCCTGGCCCGCCGCGGTCACCGCTTGCCGATAGATGTCGTCGGTGACGTCGCCGGCAGCGAACACGCCCGCCACCGAGGTGGCGGTCGAGTGACCGGTGGTAATGATGTAGCCGGAGGGCTTCATCTGCAGTTGGTCTTTGAACAGTTCAGACGACGGCGAATGTCCGATGGCGATGAACACGCCGTCGACCTTGCGCTCGCTGACGGCGCCGGTCTTCACGTTCTTCAATTTGACACTGGCGACTTTCAGGGGATTGTCGGAACCGAGCACGTCCTCCAGCGCCGAGTCCCAAACAACTTCGATCTTGGGGTTCTTGAACAAACGGTCCTGCAAAATCTTTTCGGCGCGGAAGGAATCGCGCCGGTGCACGACCGTGACCTTGGACGCAAAATTGGTCAGGAACAGCGCTTCCTCGACCGCGGTATTGCCGCCGCCGATCACGATGACTTCCTTGTTGCGGTAGAAGAAGCCGTCACAGGTCGCGCAGGCCGAGACGCCATAGCCCTTGAACTTCTGCTCCGACGGCAGATCGAGCCAGCGCGCCTGCGCGCCGGTGGCGATGATCAGGCTGTCGGCGAGATAGACGTCGCCGGAATCGCATTCGAGCCGGAACGGCCGTTGCGAAAGCTCCGCCTTGGTCACGGTATCGGTGACGATTTTGGTGCCGACGTGGGTCGCCTGCGCCAGCATCTGCTCCATCAGCCAGGGACCCTGAATGACGTCGGCAAAGCCCGGATAGTTCTCCACGTCGGTGGTGATGGTGAGCTGGCCGCCCGGCTGGATGCCCTGGATCATGATCGGTTCCAGCATGGCGCGCGCGGCATAGATCGCCGCCGTGTAGCCGGCAGGACCTGAGCCTATGATCACGACTTTGGCGTGGGTGGTCTTCGACATCGCTTTTGCGCCCCCCTGCTCGGGCGTCGGCAGGCGGCTTTGCGCCCGGGTGGCGTGACCGATGGCCGGTTCTTGTTGCCCGGACGATGTATGGCTTCGGGGGGAGCTATGCAAGATACGCAACCCCCTCGAGTCGCAGGCTTCGTGTGGTCCGGTCGTAGGTTACCGCCTGCCGCGCAATAATGTTTCGCGAAAGAAAGTTTCGCGGTATGGATGTTCCGGCCGGCCCTGATCGGCCCCTCGAAGGAAGGCAGCCCGTGCCAGCGCGCCTCGACGCCATCGACCGGAAGATTCTGAAAGAGCTGCAGGACGACGGCCGCATCACCAATGTGGAACTGGCGCGCCGCGTCGGCATCTCGGCGCCGCCGTGCCTGCGCCGCGTGCGCGCGCTGGAGGAGGCGGGCTACATCAAGGGCTATCGGGCGCTGCTCGACGAGAAGAAGCTCGGCTACGAAGTCACCGTCTTCGCCATGGTGCATCTGGCGAGCCAGGCGGACGCCGATCTGATCGCGTTCGAGAACTTCGTTCGCGCGGAGCCGTTGGTGCGCGAATGCTGGATGCTGTCGGGCGAGATCGATTTTGTTCTCAAATGCGTGGCGCCCGATTTGAAGATGTTTCAGGCCTTCGTCGAACGGCTGACAGCCGCGCCCAATGTGCGCAACGTGAAGACGTCGCTGACGCTGCGCATTTCCAAGGACGCGGCTATGGTGCCGATGGAAGGTTGAGCGTTGCGGCGGTCGTCAGGAATAAACAGCTGCCACTATGATCTGCCCCTCGTTGCGCAGCACCTGAAGCGAAACGTCGTTGCCGTGCCTGCGCAGCATCAAGTCCACGACCGACTGGCCGAGACGCAGATTGCGAAGCGTCACCTCCTCGAGGAATGGCGGCAGTTGCGGCTTACGCAGTAGGATTTCATTGCGATCCGGGTTGAATTCGAGGCCGAGAGAAGATTGCAGCAGTAGAAGCGGCGTGCCTGCGGCCCAGGCCTGCGGCGAACAGGCCACCGGGTAGAGTGTCGGCCCGCGCTCGCGCCCGCGCTGGAAGCCGCAATAAAGTTCCGGGAGCCGCCGCAGATCCATATAGCTGGCTGCTTCGAACAGGCCCTTGAATATGCGATCGACGGCGTTCTTGTGTCCGTAGCGCGCAAAGCCAGCTGCGATCAGCGAGTTGTCGTGTGGCCAGACCGAGCCATTGTGATACGACATCGGATTGTAGCGCGGCTCCTCGCGGGCCACCGTGCGGATTCCCCATCCGGAAAAGAACGATGGTCGCATCAGGTCGCGCATCACGGCTTCCGCGCGTTCCGGCGCCGCTATCCCGCTGTACAGAACCTGCCCGGCGTTCGACGTGCGTACGCGGCACGGCTGCTTCTGCCCGTCCAGTGCGAGCGCATAGGTGCCAATGTCCTCGCACCAGAACGACGACTCAAATCGTTCGGCGAGCTCTTTCGCCTGAACGTCGAGCGCGTCGGCGAGCGCGTGCTTGCCAAGCCGGCGGGCGCCGCGTGCGGCCAGGCACTTCGCCGCATAGACGTACCCCTGCACCTCGCACAGCGCGATCGGCCCCTGCGCAGGCGAACCGTCAGCATGGAAAATCGCGTCCTGTGAATCCTTCCAGCCCTGATTGGCAAGACCGCTCTCGTCGGCGCGGCAATATTCGACGAAGCCGTCGCGGTCGGGGTCGCCCGGCCCATCGATCCAGCCCAGCGCCGCTTCGACATTGGGCCATAGCGCACGCAGTGTCTCTATGTCGCCGGTATGCTCGGCGTATAGACCGGTCAACAGGACGAACAATGGTGTTGCATCGACACTGCCGTAATAAAGCCCAAAGGGAACCTCGCGCAGCGCCGCCATCTCGCCGCCGCGCATCTCATGAAGAATTTTGCCCGGCTCGGCATCGGAGAGCGGATCGTAGCCGCGGGCCTGAAAGGCGGCGAGCCGCTGCAGCACGCCTTTGGCGATGCGGGAATCGCACCATAGCATTTGCAGGGCGGTGATGATGCCGTCGCGGCCGAACGTGGTCGAATACCAAGGTATCCCGGCGTAAGGATACAGGCCCTGCGGCGTGTCGGTTGTGAGCATCGCAAGGTCGGCCATCGAGCGGCACACCACCTCGTTGAATATCTCGCTCGAGCTTGTGATCGTCGCCGCGCCGCGGCTCGCGTCATGGCGACTATGGAACGCCGCACGCAAGCCTTTGCGAAACGGCAGGGCTACGCTTTTCGCGACGCCGCGGTCGCATGTCACCGTCACATAGATCGACCGGGCTTCGTGGGGCTGCAGAATGAACTCGTAGGCCGCGGCGCCGCCGGAAAGTTGTGCCGGTATCGGATCGAACAGCAGCGTCGTTCGCCGCCGGTCGCCGTCGAGACCGTGGTAATTCAACGCCACTTGGTCTTTGTCGACTTGCACGGTTGCGCTGCCGCGCCGCGCGCGGCGCATTCCGCGCACTTCGAAAAGGTCGGCGAAATCACTGGCGAAAGTGAATGAAAGCCGGACGTCGAAGGGGCGGTCACCATGGTTCTGCACGCGCAAGCGCTGATAGGCGGCGCCGTTCAAAAGAAAAACTGTGCGCACAATGTGCAGCATGTCCTTCGGCTGCACAAACTTGTGATCGAGATAGATGTCCGGGTTGGTCAGGTCGACCGTGAGGAAGGAGTTGTCGTCGCGGACAGCGGATCCCAGCAGCAAAGGCTGTTCGCCATTCAGCAGAATTTCCAGCCGGGAAAGATAGCGTGTGTCGCAAAAGAAAATGCCATCCGTTCCACCTGGCGCCGCCCCGATATCGGCATGACTGTCGAGTATGGCGAAGCAATCGCCCTGCTTGAGGGTGCGGCGCGGCCGAGTCGAGGGTCCTGTTCCCGGAATGTAGAAGGGTGTCTCCAGAACCTCGTCGACCGGTTCGACGATCGGGCTATGGCGAAGCAACGAGAGGCCTCAGACTGTTTGATTCCATGACGGCCGGCACAAGCGCAGTATGTTGCAGCTCGCGCTTGCCTGATGTCGCAAGCAGCGACCGATAGATATCAACATAGTCTAGCGCCATTCGGGTGGCGGAAAAGCGTTGCTCGAAGCGCTGACGCACCCTTTTGCGGTCGAGCGCGAGGACGGCCGGCAGGGCCGCGATCGCCTCTTCCATGGTGTCGACGATGGCGCCTGTGAGGCCGTCCTCGATGATCTCCGGTACCGAGCCGCAGCGAAACGCGAGGACCGGTGTCCCGCAGGCCATTGCTTCGATCATCGAGAGCCCGAAAGGCTCCGGCCAGTCGACCGGAAATAGCAGCGCCTGTGCGTCGCCCAGGAATTGCGTTTTTTGATGGTCGCTGATCTCGCCGATGAATTCAACGCCGCCGCCTCCGAGCAGGGGCTCGATCTCCGTCTTGAAATATACCTCGTCGGCGCGGTCGACCTTGGCGGCGATCTTGAGCGGAATCCCCAGCGCCCGCGCGATGGCAATGGCGCGGTCAGGACGTTTTTCAGGGGAGATGCGGCCGAGAAAGGCGAGGTAGCCGCCGCGCGCTTCTGCCGTGCCGCCATGCAAATGCGTTGGAATGCCGTGGTGGACCGTCCCCGCGAAATTCGCGTTCGGCACCGGATGGCGCTGTGCGTTTGAAATTGAGACCAGCGACATGTCGCCGAAGCCCAAGTAGAGCGGGAGCAGATCGGCCAGATCCTGGCGGCCGTGCAGCGTGGTGACCGTGCGGCCTGCAATCGGCCGAAACAATGGAAAATGGAATTGATCGATATGGAAGTGCAGGATGTCGAAGTCGCCGGCCCGTTGGCGGACGCGATCGAGCATCAACATGTAGTAGGGGATCGGGTCTCGGACCGTGGCCTCGAGGCGGAGCGCTTTGGGCACGCAAGGGACAAGATTGGCGGCGGTGATGGAGTCACCGCTCGCGAATAGGGTCACGTCATGACCGAGGCCCACCAGTTCTTCGGTCAGGTAGGAGACGATGCGCTCCGTTCCGCCATAAAGCCGTGGAGGAACGCTTTCCATCAGGGGCGCGATCTGCGCGATTTTCATTATTATTGTTCTTTCGACTGGCCCAGGGCAGGAAACTTCCCCGTAGTCGAAATGTTCCACGAAATCGCGGCTTTCGAAGGGCGGCGGCCGCGCCTCCGGCATTGTTCGAGGCTTTATTTCGCTTGCTCGGCGCCAAAGACGTGGCTGTCGACCAGGTCGGGCATGACGCAGAAAGCGCTGAAAGAAAAGCGCTAGCGCCACTCCACCTTCTTCACCTCATAGCCCTTGGCGCCGCCGGGCGCGTTGACCTCGACGACCGCGCCCTTGGCCTTGCCGATCAGCGCACGCGCCAGCGGCGAGGTGATGGAGATGCGGCCGGCCTTGGCGTCAGCCTCCGGCTCGCCGACGAGCTGCCACACCTTCTTCTCGTCGGTGTCCTCGTCGACCAGCGTCACCGTGGCGCCGAACTTGATGGTGTCGCCCGACAGTTTGGAGACGTCGATGACGTCGGCGCGCGCGAGCTTGTCCTCGAGCTCGGCGATGCGGCCCTCGTTGAGCGACTGTTGCTCCTTGGCGGCATGATATTCCGCGTTCTCCGACAGGTCGCCGTGCGAGCGTGCTTCGGTGATCTGTTGAATAATGCGCGGCCGTTCTACCTGCTGGCAGTGCTTCAGCTCTTTTTCGAGCACGGTATAGCCGGCTGCGGTCATTGGGATCTTGTCCATCGTCTCATCTCCTCCCAGCGGTCACTCAAACAAACAGGCAGTGCCGCCAAGCCCCTTCCCATCCTGAAAACGTTGTTCTTCAACTCGTAATTCAACTCCGGCCACGGAATTTCCCGCGACACCGGAGCCAAGTGAAACGAGGGCCGGTCAAAAAAAACCTGACCGCGGGAGGCGTTACCTGCGCCGCGACCTGGGAATTCCCGGCCTCACTCGCACCGCCGCTTTGGGTAGGGCCCTCAGGCCCGGCCACCGTAGTAGCTTTGCAGCGCGCGAACCTCGAGGTCACCCCCGAGATAGGCTTTAATGCCCTGCGCCGCGGCGACGGCACCGGAAAGAGTGGTGTAGTACGGCACTTTATGCAAGAGGGCCGCATGGCGTAGCGAGCGGCTGTCGGCGAGCGCGGTGGCCCCCTCGGTGGTGTTGAAAACGAGCTGAACCCCCCCGTTTTTAATGGCATCCACGATGTGGGGCCGGCCTTCCAGCACTTTGTTGATCTTGGCCGCCTCCACCCCCTGTTCCGCCAGATAGCGCTGGGTGCCGGAGGTGGCGATGCATTTGAAGCCGAGCGAGGCGAGCAGCTTCACCGCCGGCAGGATGCGCGGCTTGTCCTCGTCCCGCACCGATACGAACACCGTGCCGCCGCGCGGCAGGCTGGTGCCGCCGCCAATCTGGCTCTTGGCGAAGGCGATCTCGAAGGAGACGTCGATGCCCATGACCTCGCCGGTCGATTTCATCTCCGGTCCCAGCACGGTGTCGACGCCGGGGAAGCGGGCGAACGGGAACACGGCTTCCTTCACCGCACGGTGCCCGGGATGCGCCGGTTTCAAGCCGAACGATTTTAGCGCCTCGCCCGCCATGACGCGCGCGGCGATCTTGGCGACCGGCAGGCCGATCACCTTGGCGACGAACGGCACCGTGCGCGAGGCGCGCGGGTTGACCTCGAGCACGTAGATATCGCCGCCCTTGATCGCGTACTGCACGTTCATCAGCCCGCCGACATTGAGCGCGAGCGCGAGCGCGCGCGTCTGCCGTTCCAGTTCGGCGATGGTCTTGTCGGAAAGCGAATGCGGCGGCAGCGCGCAGGCACTGTCGCCCGAATGAATGCCGGCTTCCTCGATGTGCTCCATGATGCCGGCGACGAAAGTGTCCTTGCCGTCGGCGAGGCAATCGACGTCGACTTCGGTGGCGTCCGACAGATAACGGTCGATCAGCAGCGGGCTACGCTTGGAGATGATGAGTTCGCTCGGCCGGTCGAGATCGGAGGCCAGGCGCGCCACGTAGCGGTCGAGCTGGGCTGAGTCGCGCACGATCTCCATGGCGCGGCCGCCCAGCACGTTGGACGGCCGGATCACGACCGGATAGCCAATCTCGTCGGCGATCGCGCGCGCGGTGCCGAGCGAGGTGGCGATGCCGTTTTTCGGCTGGCGCAGCTTGAGCTTGTCGAGCAGCTTCTTGAAGCGGTCGCGGTCCTCGGCCAGATCGATCATGTCGGGCGAGGTGCCGAGGATCGGAACTTTGGCTTTCTCCAACGGCTCGGCAAGCTTGAGCGGTGTCTGCCCGCCGAACTGCACGATGACGCCGTGCAGCGTGCCGTTGCTACGCTCGGTGTCGATGATCTCCAGCACGTCCTCCGGCGTCAGCGGCTCGAAATAGAGACGGTCGGACGTGTCGTAATCCGTCGACACCGTCTCCGGATTGCAATTGACCATGATGGTCTCATAGCCGGCCTCCTTCAGCGCGAAGGCGGCGTGGCAGCAGCAGTAGTCGAATTCGATGCCTTGTCCGATGCGGTTTGGCCCGCCGCCGAGGATGACGACTTTCTTTTTATCCGACGGCGCTGCTTCGTTTACGGCCTTGCCGGCAAACGGCGTCTCGTAGGTCGAGTACATGTAGGCGGTGGGGGACGCGAATTCGGCGGCGCAGGTGTCGATGCGCTTGTAGACGGGGTGCACGTCGAGCGCACGGCGCTTTTGCGTGACCTCCTCGGTTGACAGGCCGGTGAGTTTGGCGAGCCGCGCATCCGAAAAGCCCATCGCTTTCAACCGGCGGAACGGCCCCGCCGTCGTCGGCAGGCCCTTGGCCTTGATCTCGGCTTCGGCGCCGACCAGCGCGCGGATTTCGCCAAGAAACCAGGGGTCGATGCGGCAGGCGTTGTGAATGAGTTCGTCGCCGGCGCCGAGCCGCATGGCTTGCGCCAGCGCGAGCAGGCGGTCCGGCGTCGGCGTGCCGAGCGCCGCGCGGATGTTGTTCTTGTTGTCGGGATCGTCGATGCCCTTGGCCGGGTCGAAGCCCGTGATGGCCACTTCGTCGAGGCCGGTGAGGCCGGTCTCCAGCGAGCGCAGCGCCTTCTGAAAGCTCTCCTGGAAGGTGCGGCCGATCGCCATCGCTTCGCCCACTGACTTCATCGAGGTGGTGAGCACCGGCGAGGCGCCGGGAAACTTCTCGAACGCGAAGCGCGGAATCTTGGTGACCACGTAGTCGATGGTCGGCTCGAACGAGGCGGGCGTTGCGCCGCCGGTGATGTCGTTGGCGATTTCGTCGAGCGTGTAGCCGACCGCGAGCTTGGCCGCGACCTTGGCGATGGGAAATCCGGTCGCTTTCGACGCCAGCGCCGAGGAGCGCGACACGCGCGGGTTCATCTCGATGATGACCAACCGCCCGTCTTCCGGGTTGACCGCGAACTGCACGTTGGAGCCGCCGGTCTCCACCCCGATCTCGCGCAGTACCGCGATCGAGGCATCGCGCATGATCTGGTATTCCTTGTCCGTGAGCGTCAGCGCCGGCGCGATGGTGATGGAATCGCCGGTGTGCACGCCCATCGGATCGACATTTTCAATCGAGCAGATGATGATGCAGTTGTCGTTTTTGTCGCGCACCACCTCCATCTCGTATTCCTTCCAGCCCAGCACCAACTCTTCGATCAGCACTTCGCTGGTGGGGGAGGCGTCGATGCCGCGCTCGACGATCTCGATGAACTCGGCCTTGTTGTAGGCGATGCCGCCGCCGGTACCGCCGAGCGTGAAGCTCGGCCGGATGATCGCCGGCAGCCCGATATCGTCGAGCGCCTGCAAGGCCTGCACCAATGTCTTGATCTGGTGCGAGCGCGGCGTCTCCAGGCCGATCTTTGTCATCGCCTCGCGGAACAGTTCGCGGTCTTCCGCCTTGTCGATCGCCTCGGCGGTGGCGCCGATCATCTTGACGTTGAACTTGTCGAGCGTGCCCATTTTCTTGAGCGACAGCGCGCAGTTGAGCGCGGTCTGTCCGCCCATGGTCGGCAGCAGCGCGTCGGGGCGCTCCTTCTCGATGATCTTGGCGACGATGTCGGGCGTGATCGGCTCGATATAGGTCGCGTCGGCAAGATCGGGATCGGTCATGATCGTCGCCGGATTCGAGTTCACCAGCACGATCCGGTAGCCTTCGTCCTTGAGCGCCTTGCAGGCCTGCGTGCCGGAATAATCGAACTCACAGGCCTGGCCGATGACGATCGGGCCGGCGCCGATGATCAGGATCGATTTGATGTCGGTGCGTTTCGGCATTCGCTCGCAGACTGACGGGCACAAAAAAAGGGCGCGCATTCGCGCGCTTTCAGGCTGAGTGGGTACTGGTCAGCCGCCCGGAAAGCGCGCTGGTATTAAGTGGCGCGCGGCCGGACGAAAAACCTCACCCACTTTCGCTGGCCGTGCGCCGGCGTCCCGGGAACTCGGCGCTAGGGCGAAGCCCCGCGCGCGAGCGGGTCTTTAGACCAGATTCGGCGGGCAGGGAAGGGCGCCCGCCCGATCGGCGGTGGACGAAAAGCGCTGATTTGCAAGGAAATTGGAGGCCCGGCCTGGAATCGAACCAGGCTCGAAGACTTGCACGGCTTCTGCGTCGCCACTCCGCCACCGGGCCGTTGACAGCAATAGGTCTTGAGCCTTGACGTAAGGTTAGGAGTACCGTCGGCGATGCACCTTAGTTAACGGCCGGTTACGCCCGCCGCATGATCCCGAATAGCTTGTCCCCGACGCGATCGGGAATGGGAACCGGTTTTCAGAATCGATCATGCGCCACTAACCCGCATGATCCCGAAAAGTGGGAACCGGTTTTCGGAATCGATCATGCGCCACGGAGAACCCGCGCCAGAAACGTCATGCGGCGCTGATTGTGGCCGATATTGCGTTTCGCGCGTGTTGCCTTGAAACCGGCGGCGGCGAGTTTGTCGAGCATCGCCCGTTCCGTGTAATGCGACAGCCCGAACGTCTTTTTCAGTTTGAGATAATCCGACACGAAAATCCGGATCAGCCCGCCGACGGCGGCCCAGAAAAATCCGTTGGCCGCGCCGAAACGCAGCAAGGCCCACGCAGCAGACGGCGCCGCCAGTTGCGGCGGCACGATGTCGCCAACGATGACGAGACCGTCCGGTTTCACAAGTCGATGAAAGAGTTTCAGCAGCCGCATGAGGTCCGCCTCGGTGAGATACTGCGCGACCGAATGCATGACGATGAGATCGAACGAGGCCGCCGGCTGCGCTTCGATGTCGTCGGCGGCAATCACCGTGATCTTGGGATTGCCGTCATAACGTGCCGCCAAGGCCGCGCGCACATTGGGCGCGGCTTCGACCATGGTCAGATGCCCCGCCGCATTCGCCAACAACTCGGCTGAGGTCGCTTCACCGCAACCGTAGTCGAGCACGTTGGCGCTCGGTGACGGCACATAGGCGCGAATGTCTTCGGCGATCACGCGGTAGTGCACGTCGCGGTGGCGCGCATTCACGTAGATCACGGAATGCTTGAAGTCGTAGAAGTCGATCCAGTTGGACATCGGCGCCGCTTGTAATTCGCAATGGGTTGCCGCGAATTCGGGTCACCTCTCCCTTGGGGAGAGGCCGGATCGCGAAGCGATCCGGGTGAGGGGTTATAGCCTATCGAAAGTCTTGGAACCCCCTCTCCCCAACGGGGAGAGGGAGCAGGCCGCGTTTGCAGCAGTTCAACACCATACTATCCACGCCACAGCTTCGGCAGCGCGCCATTCTCACCGCCGACCGGATCGCTTTTCGGCACCGGCACCAGCGGAATCGTTTTCAGCGCCTTGGCGTGATCGGACGGATTGTCGCCGCGGCAGAGATCGTAGCGGCCCTGCGGCGGATAGGCGCCGATGACGACGAGATCGGCGCTCGCCGACAGCCGCTGATGGCCAGTGCCGGCCGGCAGCACGGCGACGTCGCCGGCGGCAAGCTCGACCACGTCACCCTTGTCGCCGCCGAGCCGCACCTTCGCCGTGCCGCGCGCGATGCCGAGCGTCTCATGAATCATGGAATGATAGTGCGGGAACGGATAAATGCCGTTGCGCCATTGGCCGTGGCCCCAGCCGTTCGTCGCAAACAAGCCTTCCAGTTCGCCTTCCGCATCGGCGCCGAGCGCGACCGCGTTTTTATAAAGCAGCGCCGGCAGCGCATTGTTCGGCACTAAGCCATCGTCCTTGAACGAAAGAGTGAGTGGCTTGGACGTCATGCTGGTCAACGCCTGGCCGCGGGCGCGGTTCTACGCAATCTTGCGCTTCGCCTGCCGCATCATCTCGACGAAGCGCGTGAAGAGATAATGGCTGTCGCGCGGGCCGGGCGATGCTTCCGGGTGATACTGCACCGAGAACACCGGTCTGTCCTTGAGCGCCAGCCCGCAATTGGAGCCGTCGAACAACGAGATGTGCGTCTGCTCGACATTGTTCGGCAGCGTGTCTTTATCCACCGCGAAGCCGTGGTTCATCGAGGTGATCTCGACCTTGCCGGTGGTGAGATCCTTGACCGGATGATTGGCGCCGTGATGGCCCTGGTGCATCTTTTGCGTCTTGCCGCCGACCGCGATTCCCAACATCTGATGGCCGAGACAGATGCCGAAGGTCGGCGTGCCCGAATCGATCAGTTTCTTGATCACCGGCACCGCGTATTCGCCGGTCGCCGCCGGATCGCCCGGGCCGTTCGACAGGAACACGCCGTCGGGCTTGAGCGCCATGATCTCGTCGGCGGTGGTCTTGGCCGGCACCACCGTCACCTTGCAGCCGGTGCCGGCAAGCAGCCGCAGGATGTTGCGCTTGATGCCGTAGTCGACCGCGACGACGTGGAACTCCGGCTTCTCCTGCCGGCCGTAACCTTTGTTCCACTCCCACGGCGTCTCGTCCCAGGTGAAGCGCTGCGCGCTCGTCACTTGCGGCACCAGATCCATGCCGACCAGGCCCGGCCAGTCGCGCGCTTGCTTTTTCAGCGTCTCGAGATCGAATTGTCCGTCGGGCGCATGCGCGATCACGGCATTGGGCATGCCCTTCTCGCGGATGAGCGCGGTGAGCGCGCGCGTGTCGATGCCGGCCAGGCCGATGATGTCACGGCTTTTAAGCCAGTCGTTGAAATTGCGGGTGGCGCGGTAGTTCGACGCCGCGGTGATCGCGCTATGCAAAATGACGCCGCAGGCGCCCGGCCGCTGCGCCATGTTGAGGCTCTCGATATCCTCTTCGTTGGTGCCGACATTGCCGATGTGTGGGAAGGTGAAGGTGATGATCTGCCCGGCATAAGAAGGATCGGTCATGATCTCCTCGTAGCCGCTCATGGCGGTGTTGAAGCAGACTTCGCCGACGGCATGGCCGGTGGCGCCGAGCCCGAAACCCTCCAACACAGTTCCGTCGGCCAGCACCAAAAGGGCCGTGGGTTTGGGGTCCTCCCACAGCCCGGCGGACGTTGTTTGCGTCTGGGTCATGGCGTCTTAGTTGCGTATTATAAGAGACGAGGCAAGGGGCGGCCGGCCGCCGCCCACCGCTCGATTTTGTAAACGATTCCAGGAGGTCAGCATGACCGGACCGGCACGAGAAAACTACCGCGAGGACGTGGCCGGACGCGCCAATGTCGAGGACACGCCCGAGCTTGCCGCCTATTACGACGACCTCGAGCGGTTCGATACCGCGGCGTTGTGGACGGTCGCCAACAAGATCGAGCCCTGGGAGCCGAAGTCCGATTCGGTCCCGGTGCTGTGGCGCTATGCCGATTTGCGCGACCATGTGCTGCGATCGATCGAACTGGTGTCGCCGGAAAAGGCCGGCCGCCGCGTCATCTATTTGAACAATCCCGGCCGGCGCGACGTCGCCGCCGCCTGCGGCTGGCTCTATTCCGGTCTGCAGGTGATGAAGCCGGGCGAGGTCGCTTCCGCCCATCAGCATTCGGCCTCGGCTCTTCGTTTCATCATGGAAGGCAAGGGCGCCTACACCGTGGTCGACGGCCACAAGATGACGCTCGGCGAGAACGATTTTGTGCTGACGCCGAACGGCTGCTGGCACGAGCACGGCGTCGAGGCCTCCGGCACCGAATGCATCTGGCAGGACGGCCTCGACATCCCGCTGGTCAATTCGCTGGAAGCGAACTTCTACAAGGTTCATCCCGACCTGAAGCAGCCGGTGACGTTTCCGGTCGACGATGCCAGCGGCGCCTGGGGCGCGCCCGGTCTGGTGCCGGCCGGCAACGACTGGAACAAGGCATACTCGCCGCTCCTGAAATACGAATGGGAGCCGACCTACGAGGCGCTCACGCGCTACGCCGAGGTGACCGACGGCTCGGCCTATGACGGCGTGCTTATGGAATACGTCAATCCGCAGACCGGCGGTCCGGTGATGCAGACTATCGGCGCCTCGATGCAGCTCTTGCGTCCGGGCGAGAAGACGTTGGCCCACCGCCACACCGGCTCGTACATCTATCAAGTGGCGAAGGGCGAGGGCTATTCGATCATCGGCGGCAAGCGCTTCGATTGGAAGAAGCGCGACATCTTCTGTGTGCCGGCCTGGACCTTCCACGAGCACGGCAACGCGTCGGAGACGGAGGACGCCTGCCTGTTCTGCTTCAACGATCTGCCGGTCATGCGCGCGCTCGGGCTTTACCGCGAGGAAGCTTTCGGCGAGAACCAGGGCCATCAGCGGGTCAACTAAACTTCAAAAAAGAGGAAACGCCAAAATGGGCCACCAGCACGATCACAAGGAAACGATGGGCGAACTGTTCGAGCGCGGCATGAAGCTGCGGCGCGAGGTGCTCGGTGCCGAGTACGTCGACAACTCGATGAAGAACGCCAACGACTTCATGATGGCGTTCCAGCACATGACCACGGAAGTCGCCTGGGGTTACGCGTGGGGCCGCCCGACGCTCGACAAGAAGACGCGCAGCATGCTCAACCTCGCGATGCTGACCGCGCTCGGCAAGGCGCCGGAGATCAAATTGCACGTGCGCGGCGCCATCAATAATGGCCTCACCGTCGATGACATCAAGGAAGTCTTAATCCATGCGACGGCTTATTGCGGCATCCCGGCCGGCCTCGACGCCTTCAAGGCGGCGAATGAAACGCTGAAAGAAATGGGCAAGGTGAAATAGCCCAACGCCGCCGTCCAACAGAAAGAGTTCCGATGATCCGCGACGACATCTACAAGGCCTTGACCGAGGCCATGAAGGCCAAGAACGAGCGGGCGGTGTCGACGCTGCGCATGGTCAATTCCACGCTCAAGAACGCCGACATCGAGGCGCGTGGAGCGGGCAAAGAACCGCTCGGCGACGCCGAGGTGCTGAGCGTGCTGCAGAAGATGATCAAGCAGCGCCAGGAATCGGTCGAGATGTACAAGAAGGGCGGCCGCGACGACCTGGTGAAACAGGAAGAGGGCGAGATCGCCATCATCACCCGCTATCTGCCGAAGCAAATGAGCGAAGCCGAAATGGCTTCGGCCATCGACGCCGCCATCGCGGAGACGGCGGCCGCCTCGATGAAGGACATGGGCAAGGTGATCGGCGTCTTGCGCGGCAAATTTGCCGGGCAGATGGACATGGCCAAAGCGAGCGCGCTGGTGAAGGCGAAGCTGCAATAAGCCGGCGCCGATGATTGACAATTTGTAATCTTGCCGGCGGCCCTCTTGCGGCATGATGCGCCGCGATTCCAGCCGGCATGGACCGTTCGTGGGCGACCGAATGGCACCGCCGCCAACCATAGAGGGTCGTCATCATGCATCGCGTCGTTCGCCCGATTCGACCGGTTCTCCTGGGTCTCATCTCCGCTTCCGCAATCGCTTCCGCAATCGCTTCCGCCGCGCTCGCGGCCGAGCCGGCAAGCGTGAAGGTCGATCTGTCGGACAAGGGCGGCAATGACCGCATCATTCTCAGCATCGATAAAGTTAAAGCCGGCGCGGTGGAGTTCGAAGTCAAGAACTCGTCGAAAGACCAGATGCACGAATTCCTGATTGGTCCCTGGAAGGGCAAGATCACGGCGCTGCCCTACAACGACACCAAGGGCCAAGTGAAAGAGGACAAGCTGTCCAATCTTGAAGGCGTGGAGGACATGAAGCCGCTCGCCGAGGCGACGATGCGGCTCGTGCTGAAGGCCGGCAAATATGTCGTGTTCTGCAACCAGCCGGGCCACTACAAGCTTGGCATGGTGGCGCGCTTCACCGTGACGAAGTGAAAGAGCTGTTGCGTGAGGCAGGCCGCTCAATTTTCCGGCGGCAACGACCTCTTCAGCGTCTTGCGCCACGCTGCGCGCAGCTTTGCCGGCCGCTCGGGATAGCGCTCGTCGAGAAACTCCGCCGCTGCCACGCGGTCGGTGCGGAAGTGGCGGAAACCTTTGCGCAACTCACACCACGCCACCAGCAACCGCACGGTGTCGAAATAGGCGACCGCGATCGGCCACACCGTTCGCGCGGTCTCGCGGCCGGCTTCGTCGCGATAGCGCAGCGCGATCTTGCGGCCGCCGTGAATTTGCAGTCGCAATAGCGCCATGTCGATCGTGTCGGCTTCGTTCTTCCAGGCCGGCGGCATGGCGGCGGAAGGTTCAAGCGCATAGGGCCTGAGCTTGTCGGGCACCGACGCCGCGATTTTCGCAATGAGGTCGAGCGCGGCCCGCGCCAGCGCCGGGTCGCCGCGGCGCGACACCCATTGCGCGCCGAGCACGGCGGCCTCGATCTCGTCGGCGGTGAGCATCAGCGGCGGCAGGTCGAAGCCTGATTCCAGCACGTAACCCATGCCGGCCTCGCCACGGATCGGCACGCGCTGGCCGATCAGGTCCGCCATGTCGCGGTAGACCGAGCGCCTGGAAACTTCGAGCTCTTCGGCGATTGAATTGGCCGTCACCGGGCGGGAACTGCGCCGCAAGATTTGGATAATTTGGAACAGCCGGTCCGCGCGCCGCATGCCGCCTAATTAACCCGAGACTGCTGACACCATGTTGGCAGCAGGATGGCAGTAGGACAAGGCTCCAGCAAGGAGCACCCCCATGATCACATTGTTCGCTTTCGGCCCCGGTCTCGGCCTTCCCGAGATGAGCCCGTTCTGCACCAAGACCGAGATCCAGCTCAAAATGGCGGGCCTGCCCTACCGCAAGGAGAAGGCCATGCCCGACGCGTCACCCAAGGGCCAAATGCCCTTCATCGAGGACGCTGGCGAGCGCATTGCCGATTCCCATTTCATCCGTGTCCACATCGAACGCAAATACGGCGTCGACCTCGACGATGGGCTCGACGCGGCCGCCCGCGCGCAGGCCTGGGCCGTCGAGCGTATGCTGGAAAACCATTTCAACGGGGCGTCGGCCTACGCGCGCTGGCTGATCCCGGCGAATTTCGCGATCGGCCCGGCGCATTTCTTCGACGACGTTCCGGAGAACATCCGCGCGCAGGTGCAGGAAGACACCCGCAACAACATCGCCAAGCGCCTGTTCGAGGTCGGCATGATGCGCCATTCACCCGACGAGATCGTCGATCTCGGCGACCGCTCATTGCTGGCGCTGTCGGCGCTGTTGGGTGACAAGCCCTATCTGATGGGCGAGCGTCCGGCCGCTGTTGACGCAACGATGTTCGGTGCGGTTGCCGGCATCCTCACGCCTTTCTTCGAGTCAGCCCTGCGCCGCCGCGCCGAGAGCTACCCCAATCTCGTTGCCTACACCGCGCGGCTGATGCGGCAATATTATCCGGAACACGCATGGCAGGCCGATCTGGCGGCGTGACGGGCATGCTTATCGCGGCGCCGGCCCGCCGGCGAAATCGTGCACCACATCGACGAGCGCCTCCGGGCCGACCTTCACCGTGCCGGCGAACGGGTGGTCGATGGCGATGATCGTCAACAGCCCGGAAAAGATCAGCACCGACAGCACGCCCGTCATCGCGGACTGTGCGCGTAAGTTTGCCGTGCCAAAGAAGAACGTGAACGAGATGGTCAGTACGGCGCCGCTGAACAGCACGATCCAGATGATGGTGGGAACGATGCCGTCGGCCATGACCAGGCGCTCGCGCCGTGCATCGCTGATGCTGTCCACCTGCCGCAGCAGTTCGGCGATGACCACGCTCTCACCTGGGTTGAAGGCGTGGAACTTGAGCACCGCGTGGTAGATCTCGTTCAGAGCCTCGGTGGTTTCCGGACTTTCCCGCTCCCGCTCCATCGCCGGCCAGTCCTTGGCGATGGCCACTTTCAGGTAGTTCGCCGTTGCCGTGCGGATCGCGATCGCGTGCGGGCCGTCCAGCCCGCGGGTCAGGCGGAAAACGGTGGCCGCGGCGCCGGCTTCCTTGGCGACTTCCGAGTCGGCCTGATTGTATTTCTCCCACACCACGACGACCGCGAAGGCGAGCAGCACCGCGTAGAGCACGCCGACGGTCGCGAACTTGAAGCCCGCCACCTCGTTGTTGGTGCGCAGGTGGCTGAGCTCGACGTAGCGGCGGGCGATGTAGGGCCCCGCCATCGACAGCAGCGTCGTCGGCACGATCAGAATGAAGGCCGACAGCCAGAGCGGTTGTGTGGTGAGAAAAAACATGGCGGCAGCAGAATACCAGTCCGCCGCTTGCCGGCAAAGCCGGTGGTCCCGTGGCGCGCCTGTCTTGCCAGGACGTCTACTGGCTATGACGCCTTCTGGACCTGCGCGGCAAACAACAGTTCGAAATACTGCCGGAATTGCCGCAACAGCCGCGCGAGAATGACGGGATCGTTGTAGCTGCGTTGCAGGACGAGCGCGCCTTCGAAAATCGACATCACCGTTTCGGCGAGGTCGCGCGCCGTCACCGGCTTCGCCGGCGTGTAACGCGCCAGCACGGCCTCGAATTTCTTCTCATACAGCTCCGACCAGCGGCGGAAGCTCTGCGCGACGAAACTCTGGATCGACGGCTCGAACTGCATGATTTCGTAGGTGTAGGAAGCGAACATGCAGCCGGCGATCGGCTCCGGCAGACGCTCGACGAAATCTTCCGCCGCTTTCAGGAAATGCACGGCCCGATCGTAAGGGTCCGCGCTTCCGGCCTCGGCTTCCGCCGCAAAGCGCATGAACAGCATCGTGTCGTTGGTGGCAAAGCGCTCGATCAAGGCGCGGGCGAAGGCGCCCTTGTCCTTGAAGTGGTGGAAGAAGGCACCCTTGGTCAGCTCGGCCTTTTCCAGGACGTCGTCGAGCGACGTGCCGGCAAATCCCCGCTGCAGGATCAGCGGCTCGGCCGCCGCCAGGATGCGCTCGCGCGTCTGTGTGCCCTTGTCCGCCATGCCGATTCCAATCATACCTTATGGTTTGTCATATAGCCAGAGGGAACCGCATGCGCAAGGATCATCTGCATTAAGTAGCTGAAATAATTTGTATTTGTACCAATTGTCGCACACCTTACATTTTTCTTGAAAACATACTATATAGTTTGTATAAAACATACCAGACGGTATGTTTTGAAGCGTCGCCATCGCGGCGCGGCTGCCGGACAAGAGAGCCTGATCATGACCACACCACAAACAGCAATCGTCAACGGCGTCGACACCGCAAAGCTCAACGCCACCATCGCGGCCGTGCAAGCCGATCCCTCGATCGCCAACTTTCAGTTCCGCGTCTACAACCAGTGGGTCGGCGGCGGCGAAAACCGCTCGCGCATCGACGACTTCACCGGCGCCAATCAGGAACTGCGGCACAAGCACCCGTTCTTTCTCGTCAACGACGAGCCCGAGGTGTTGCTGTCGGAGGACCGCGGGGCAAACCCGGTCGAATACTTGCTGCACGCGCTCGCCGGCTGCCTGACCACGTCGCTCGTCTATCACGCGGCGGCGCGCGGCATCGTCGTGAAGGGAATCGCGACCCGCTTCGAGGGCGATGCGGACCTGCGCGGCTTCCTCGGCCTCTCCAGGGACGTGCGGCGCGGCTTTTCGGAGATTCGCGTCCGCTTCGACATCGACGCCGACTGCGACGACGGCAAGAAGCGCGAGTTGATCGCCACGGCCGAAACCTATTCGCCGGTATTTGACATGCTCACAAACGGCGTGCCGATCGCCTGCACGCTCGACGAACAACCGAAAGCCGAGCACGCGCAAGCCAAGGCGGCCTGACCCTCATGGGCCGCACCTGGCCGGGCTCCCGCTTTTTAGGGTCCCGGCCTCGAACCAAGAAGCACCGAAAAGCGACAAACCGAGATGGAGATAACGACAATGCTGACCTCTCTTGTGTATCAACTGGCTGCCGGCATCGGCGCGATGGCGTCGGCCATCGGCCGGCGGCGCAGCCGGCGTGCTTTCGATCCCATGCTGAGTTTCGACGATCACCTGCTGCGCGACATCGGCCTCACGCGCAATGACGTGATCGACGTTCTGACCAGCCCGGCGGACGACGATCCGGTCGATTTCCTCGCCGCCCGGCGCAAACACAACGCCGTGGCCGATTGCCCCGCGGACGCCGACCGCCGCCTGGCGGCCTGACATGGAAACCCCCAGCGCATTTCGGGCGAGCCGCCAAGGCTGCCCGGAATGCCGATGGGGCGATAAAAAGCCCCTGTGGAAAGGCGGGAAAACAGGCAAAATCCGCGCTTTGGCGATGGCGTGTGCGCTGGCGAACGGAAAGTCTCATCATTCGGCCTATGATGGAGGGCGATTCGCCCCAACTTGGCCAACCGAACCTGCGCGTCCTGGACGCGCCGGAGGCTTATGCGCTTTACGCCCCATTTCCTCGACGAACTGCGTGCCCGCCTTCCGGTCTCGGAGGTGGTCGGCCGCCGCGTGAAGCTGCGCAAAACGGGGCGCGAATTCGTTGGCCTTTCGCCCTTCAATAAAGAGAAGTCGCCGTCCTTCACGGTCAACGACCAGAAGGGCTTCTTCCACGATTTCTCCTCCGGCAAGCATGGCGACATTTTCGGCTTCGTTATGGAAACCGAAGGCGTCACGTTTCCGGAAGCGGTCGAGCGACTGGCGCAGATGGCCGGCGTGCCGCTGCCGAAAGTTTCGCACGAGGACGAGCAGCGCGAGGCGCACCGCAGAACGCTGCACGACGTCATGGAGCTGGCGGCGAAGTTCTTCGAGGAAACGCTCGCCTCCAAGGCCGGCGCCAAGGCGCGCGGCTATCTCGCCGACCGCGGCATCGATGCAGGCACGCAACTGAAATTCCGTCTCGGCTATGCGCCGGCAGAACGTTTCGCGCTCAAGGAATACCTCGGCGCGCAGGGCATCCCGGTCGAGGACATGGTGGAAGCCGGCCTGCTCAGTTCCGGCGAGAATGTCCCGCTGCCGTTCGACCGTTTTCGCGACCGGGTGATGTTTCCGATCACCGATCTGCGCGGCCGGGTGATTGCCTTCGGCGGACGCGCGCTCGAGAAGGACGCCTTCGCGAAATATCTGAACTCGTCGGAGACGCCGCTCTTTCACAAGGGTGCGACGCTCTACAACATTGCCACCGCGCGCCAGGCCGCGCATGACGGCGCGCAAGTGATCGCAGTCGAAGGTTATGTCGACGTCATCGCCATGGTGACGGCGGGCTTTCCGGCAACGGTTGCGCCGCTCGGTACCGCGCTCACCGAAGATCAACTGGCGTTGCTCTGGAAGATGGCGGACGAGCCGGTGCTCTGCTTCGACGGCGACAATGCGGGCTTGCGTGCCGCCTTCCGCGCGGTCGATCTCGCAATGCCGCGCCTGAAGCCGGGCAAGAGCCTGAAATTCGCAACGTTGCCGCAGGGGCAGGACCCGGACGATCTCGCGCGCTCGGGCGGACGCGAAGCCATTGCGGAAGTCATCGACGGCGCCCAACCGCTCGCCGCCTTGCTGTGGGCGCGTGAAACCAAAGGCCACAACTTCGACACGCCGGAGCGGCGCGCGGCACTGGAGGCGCGGCTGAACGAGGTCATGGCCTCGATCGGCGATGAAGCCGTGCGCAGATATTACCGGCAGGATTTCAACGCGCGGCTGTCCGCCTTCTTCGCTCCGGCGCAGGGCCAACGCGCCGAGCGCAACTGGCGGCAGGACAATCAAACCGGACAGGGCAATTGGCGGGGAAGCCGCGGCCGCGACTGGCCGCCGCGCAACGGCTCATCGCGCCGGCCGGCCGGCGGACGCTCGGCGCCTTATGTGGTCGTGAGCCAGCAGCTCACCATCAGCCCGGTGCATCGCGGCCACCACAGCACCGTCCCCCGCCGCGAAGCGCTCATCCTGCAGGCGGCGTTGAACCACCCCTGGCTGTTGCACGATCACCTGGAAGAGCTGAGCCAGCTCGAGTTCCGTCATGCCGATGCCGAAAAACTCAAAGGTGCGCTCATCGACATCGCGGCGCAGTCCGCAGCGCTCGATACCGAGGGCCTCAAGGCGGAACTGGTCCACCGCGAGCTTTCCGCCATTGCCGCGCGCATCGGCGCCTCGATCACCACGGCTTCGGTCTGGGGGGTGGGGGCGGAAGCTGCCCCCGACGACGTTCTTGTCACTTGGCAGCAACTCGTCGCCTTGCATCGGCAGTGGCATTCCCTACTTAAGGAGCTCAAGGACGCCGAGCAGGCGCTCGGCCAAGAGTCAAGCGAAGCCAATTACTTACGGTTGCGAGACGTCAAGGCCCGCCTGGCGCAGGCGGACGGAACCGAGGCCCTCATCGAAGGTTTCGGCGCCTCTTCCGGTCGCGGCGTTCGTACTCTATGAAAGCGGCCGTCGCCGACCGGTGCCAAGGGCGAGGGGTTCCGACGGTCAGAAATGCCCGGCGGCTTGAAACGGGCGGTTTTATCGGCCTGGCCGGCGTGGAATAATGTGTCGATTCCCGCGGGCTTTTCAGGGTTAATCGGAGCTTAAGCGGGTTCCGGGGACACTCGTGTGATGTGATTCGGGCAGGCGCCTTTGCGCGCCGCTTTCGTTCGGTTGTGTGTGCACCCTTTGCCAGGGATCGCGCGTTACGGGGAAGTCCAGGAGAGACGAATGGCAACGAAGGCAAAAGCGGCGCAGGCCAAGGAAGAAACCCCGGAGAAGGAAGAGGGCGCGCCCGATACCCCGCTGCCGCTTCTCGATCTCTCCGATGCTGCGGTGAAGAAGATGATCAAGGCCGCCAAGAAACGCGGCTATGTCACCTTCGATGCGCTCAACGCCGTGCTGCCCTCTGAATCGACCTCGCCCGAGCAGATCGAAGACATCATGTCGATGCTCAGCGAGATGGGCATCAACGTCGTCGAGACCGAAGACGCCGATTCCGAAGATGGCGAGAAGGGCGAGGAGGCGGACGACGACGACGATGAAACCGGCAACGAGCTGGTCGAGTCGAAGCAGAAAGCGCTCGCCACCACCGAAAAGAAAGAGCCGTCCGAGCGCACCGACGATCCCGTGCGCATGTATCTGCGCGAGATGGGCACGGTCGAGCTGTTGTCGCGCGAAGGCGAAATCGCAATTGCGAAACGAATTGAAGCCGGCCGCGAGGCGATGATCGCCGGCCTGTGCGAAAGCCCGCTTACCTTCCAGGCCATCATCATCTGGCGCGACGAGTTGAATGAAGGCAAGGTCTTCCTGCGCGACATCATCGATCTGGAAGCGACCTACGCCGGCCCCGACGCGCAGAAGATGCAGACGCCGCAGATCGGTCCCGACGGCAAGCCGCTTCCGGTCGGCACGCCGGTGCCCGGTGCGCCGCATCTGCAGGTCGTGCAACAGCCGGCGGCCCCGCCGGCCGCGCCTCCTGCCGCGACGCCGTTCAAGGCCAAGCCGGACGGCGAGGAGAGCGAACAGAAGGATCCCGCCGAAACCGCCGCCGAGAGCGATTACGACGACGACGACGACATGGAGGGCTCGCTTTCGCTGGCCGCGATCGAAGCCGAGCTGAAGCCGAAAGTCGTCGAGACCTTCGACACCATCGCCGACAGCTTCAAGCGCCTGCGCCGCCTGCAGGAGCAGGACATCCAGTTCCGCCTGCGCTCGACCTCGCTGTCGCCGGCGCAGGAGCGCAAGTACAAGAAGCTGAAGGAAGAGATCATCACCGAGGTGAAGTCGCTGCGCCTCAACCAGGCGCGCATCGATTCACTGGTCGAGCAGCTCTACGACATCAACAAGCGGCTGGTCTCCAACGAAGGCCGCCTGATGCGGCTCAGCGAAAGCTACGGCGTCATCCGCGAGGACTTCCTCAAGCAGTATCTGGGCGGCGAGCTCGACCCGCGCTGGCTCAACCGCGTCTCCAAACTCTCGGCCAAGGGCTGGAAGAATTTCGTCGCCAAGGAAAAGGACCGCATCAAGGAGATCCGCACCATGGTGCACGATCTCGCGGCCCAGACCGGCGTCGAGATCGGCGAATTCCGCAAGATCGTCCACATGGTGCAGAAGGGCGAGCGCGAGGCGCGCATCGCCAAGAAGGAGATGGTGGAGGCGAACCTGCGTCTCGTCATCTCCATCGCCAAGAAATACACCAACCGCGGCCTGCAGTTCCTCGACCTGATCCAGGAAGGCAATATCGGCCTGATGAAGGCGGTCGACAAATTCGAGTACCGCCGCGGCTACAAGTTCTCGACCTACGCCACCTGGTGGATCCGCCAAGCGATCACCCGCTCGATCGCCGACCAGGCGCGCACCATCCGCATCCCGGTGCACATGATCGAGACCATCAACAAGATCGTGCGCACCTCGCGGCAGATGCTCAACGAGATCGGCCGCGAGCCGACGCCGGAGGAGCTGGCCGAAAAACTGGGCATGCCGCTGGAGAAGGTGCGCAAGGTCCTCAAGATCGCCAAGGAGCCGCTGTCGCTGGAAACGCCCATCGGCGACGAGGAGGACAGCCACCTCGGCGATTTCATCGAGGACAAGAACGCCATCCTGCCGATCGACGCGGCCATCCAGTCGAACCTGCGCGAGACGACGACGCGCGTGCTCGCTTCGCTGACGCCGCGCGAGGAGCGCGTGCTTCGTATGAGGTTCGGCATCGGCATGAACACCGATCACACGCTGGAGGAAGTCGGCCAGCAGTTCTCGGTCACCCGCGAGCGCATCAGGCAGATCGAGGCCAAGGCGCTGCGCAAGCTCAAGCATCCGTCGCGCTCCAGAAAATTGCGAAGTTTTCTGGACAACTAAAGACGCCGCAAGCTTGCGCGGCTTCCGCGACACCTGACGAATAAAAAACCCCGGCCGCGGCCGGGGTTTTGTTTTGCGGCGAACGCGCGCGGCCCGCGTAATCCGGATACTTGAAGCGACGCGAGCCGTTTGGCGCGCCGCATGACGGGTGCTCCCCCGATCGCGCCGGACGCGGGAAACGTGTCCCGGCGAGAACACAACCATAGCAATATTATTCAACGAAATGCAATTTTAAGTTGACACGGGCCGCAGGCCGATTTTCGATATCCCCGTCCAAAAAATGAGGGGGAGTGTCATGGCAGCATTCGATGCAAACCAAATGGCCGCGACCATCATGGGCGAGGTCGCGAGCGTCCGAACGGCCCGGCCGGACGCGGCGATCCTGGCGGCCGGGGCCGGGACCCCGGACTTCTGCAACATCTGGCCGAAGGCCAAGCCGATCCTGGAACTGCTCGCCGGAATCGCGATCTTCATCCCGGGCGCGGGCGCCACCGCCGGCGCGGTGCTGCAGGGCCTGATCAAGATCGGCGATCAGATGTCGAGCCAGCTCTGCGGCGGCAGATAAGCGGCGCGCGCCGGCACGCCGCCCGCCTCAGTCGAACACCACCATCCCGCGCAGGTTCAGCCCGGCGTCGAGGTCGGCGTAGCCCTGGTTGATCTCGTCGAGCGTGTAGGTGCGCGTGATCAGCTCGCGCAGCTTCAGGTCGCCGGCGCGGTAGAGCCGCAGCAGCTCCGGGATCTGCACGCGCGGGCTCATGAAGCCGTAGACCGCGCCCATCACCGCCTTCTGCGTCGCGAACAGCTCCAGCGGCGGGATGTCGATTTGCCTTGACCGTGTCGGGCGTGATCGCCATCACCACCACATTGCCGGCCTTCTGCGTGGCGCGGAACGCCGGCAACAAGGTCGTCGCCGGATCGATGCACACGAAGGCGTGGTTGACGCCGAGGCCGCCCGTCATCTCCAGCACCGCGCGTGTCAGCGCCTCGCCTTGCGCGTTCACCGTGTGCGTCGCGCCGAAGTCGCGCGCGAGATCGAGCTTGGCCTGCACGATGTCGGCGGCGATGATGGTGGTCGCGCCGCACAGCCGCGCGCCCTGCACCACGTTCATGCCGTCGCCGCCGCAGCCGACCACCAGCACGCTGTCGCGCGCCGCCACCTTGGCGCGGTTGCGCGCGGCGCCGACGCCGGCCGGCACGCCGCAGGCCACCAGCGCGGCGAGATCGAGCGGCACGTCGGGTGCGATGACGACGACGGAGGCCTCGTCCACCACCGTGCGCTCGGCAAAGCCGCCGACCATGCAGAAGGCGCCGACATCCGTGCCGTCAGCGTCGCGCCGGCGAAACGTGCCGTCGAGCTGCGGGCCTTGCGTGATGCGCGGGCCCTCGGCGCACAGATGATGCAGGCCGCGCGCGCACCAGCGGCAGCGCCCGCAGCCGGGGATGAAGGTGAGCACGACATGGTCGCCGGGCACGATGCCGGTGACGGCCTCGCCCACGGCCTCGACGACGCCGGCCGCCTCGTGGCCGAGCACCATCGGCGTCATGGCGACGCGCCGCTCGCCGCGCATGACGTGAAGGTCGGTGCGGCAGAGGCCGACGGCCTTCACCTTCACCTGCACTTCACTGGCGCGCGGGGCATCGAGGGTGATGGTCTCGACGCTCAGCGGCGCGCCGACTTCGCGGAACACGGCGGCTTTTGTGATCATCGGCGCGTTATCGCAGGGGGAGGGGAAGGGGGCAATGCTCTGCGGCCGGCAGTTCTCGGTCACGCGCGAGCGCATCCGCCAGATCGAGGCCAAGGCGCCGCGAAAGCTGAAGCATCCGAGCCGGAGTAGGAAGCTAAGGAGCTTTTTGGATAACTGATCACGGTCGCACTGATCGTTGCAAGGCGACAGGCGAAAGCCTTCCGCCTTTAGTTTGCCCGGGTTAGTGCGTTGGGTGTCGCAACGTCTAACGAATCGCGGCGATGTCGATCACTAGAAACAATCATTACGTGCCGCAGTGGTACCAGGCGGGATTCTTTGAGCCCGGCCGCTCGTCGCTTGCCTATGTTGACATGACGCCGGACCGGAGGGTTCTACCGGACGGCCGCGTGATCGTTCAAAACTCCGCATGGGACGATACTTCGACCTCTAGGGCGTTTCGCCAGAAGGACTTGTATTCAACCTTCTTTGGCACGTCCGTCAACGACGAGATTGAGCGCCGGCTGTTTGGCGATATCGACGGCAGGGGCTCAAAAGCCGTTCGCGCTTTCATAGGCACGGACGAGTGCGAATGGCACCAGCATTTCGAGACCTTCTTCGAATTCCTCGATATCCAGAAAATCCGCACGCCGAAGGGCTTGGACTGGCTCAAGGCCCAGTACCCCGCGATCTCACAGAACGAGCTGATGTTCGAGATGCAGGGCATCCGCATGCTGCATTGCACGATCTGGGTCGGCGGCGTGCGCGAGATTGTTTCTGCCGAAGACTCTGACGTGAAGTTCATTACGAGCGACCATCCCGTGACGATCTACAACCACGCGGTCCCTCCCACGGATGGCGTGTGCGCGTACCCGCTTGATCCCGGAATAGCGCTGCGGGGTTCGCAGACGCTTTACCCGATGGACCGCGACCACTGCCTGATCCTAACGAACCTGGAGTACGCGAAGGACCCGAGCACCGACCCGCTCCAGAAGAGGACTTTTGCGCGCAACTACCGACAGTCCGTAACCAAGATCGACTCTTTTATCCGTGAGCGGAAGCTCACCGCGCAGGAAGTCGCGGAAATCAACTTCATCATAAAGAAGCGTGCGCGCCGCTATATCGGCGGCGGGCGCAAGGAATGGCTGTACCCGGAAAGGACCGTGACGCGGCCGTGGAGCGAGCTTCGGAAAACGCTGATGCCGCCGGAGCTCGGCCTGTTCGAGTTCGGCGGCGAGATATTCGTGCAGTACGAGAGCGGCGATGTCCACTATCAGGACGAGTTCGGCCGAACCGAGAAGCCGCGCGAATTCCTGATTAAGAAGCCGCCGGACAAGCCCTTGCGGCCAGGCGACTACTGCGGATGCGGGCGGGGGAAATCGTTCAAAGAATGCTGCCAGTCCAAGCCCGAGGCGCTGCGGCCAGCCTGGAACGAGAAGAGCATTCGCGAGCGAAACCTGATGCTGCAAAACGGCATCGTGAACGTATTAGAGCTAAAGTCCGGAAAGGATTGGGTGCAGATTCGCCGCGAGCTGACCGACGACAAGATCGCGAAAATATACGGGTTGTACGAAGCGCTGTGGCCACTTGAGACCGATCTGCTCGCCCTGCTGCCGAAACCTGATGGAGAAGCTCGCGCGGTCTACACAGGATCGATCCACCCTTCGTTAATCAGCGACTTCGCCTTAGCGGCTCCGCTGTATTTCGGCGAGTTGATCGTGGCGCATCCGTTCATCCACTCCGGCGTAATGGCAAAGGAGTACCGCCCGACCGAGAATCCGAAGTCCTATAGGCAAGAGTTTCTGAAGGACGTCCTGTTTTTCCTGAACGTTATGCCGCTCGTCGATCTCGGCGTGGTCAACCTCATACCGGACCCGTGCGACTTCGATTACCACCTTCGCCAACAGATGATGCGGATGGCTGACGATCGCTCCATCGGGCTGCAGCTCGACCCGAAGCAAGAACCTCGCCTGAAAAAGCAGATGGACGAGGATAGCCGCCGCAGCATCATGCTGATGTCACCGGGCGCGATGCGCAGGCAAATCCGGAAGCTCATGCCGCATCTGGATGAGAAGCAAGTCGAGTCGGTGATGCGCTACAGCGTGCGGCAGCGCGAGCTCGACCCCCTGGCCGTCCTTCAAGAAGGCTCCCTGGAAGGCGGCAAAGGCGGCGGACAGATGAATATGTTCAAGCTCGTCCCGAACTTTGAGATGACAATGTACCTGGCCCAGGCAACCGGGGCCTACATCGTCACGGATAGTCCACTCCGCTGGAGCGAAGTGCAGCGGGCGATCCGTCAGCGCTATAAGGCGGCAACGCCCGGCCTCGCCACGCTCGTGATCGATATCGAGCGCTCAAAATTCGCGTTTCCGCAGAGCGCGACCGACGTTGTGGCCGCAGCCCTCAGCAAGACAGGTGCGGGCTACCCGGATTTACTCCGAGACCTCTTCAAGTACCTTTCCAATCTCGAAGAGCGCGGGGCGAAACCCAATCGCGAGGCGCAGTTGGTCGGCCGGTTCGCCAAAGAGCATGCTGCGGCGCAGGCCGGATTCGAAAAGTTGGGCGTGCCCTTGAAGGAGGGGCGCATGTTGTGCGTCTTCCCTCCGGGCGGCATGCAGGACAATACGGTCAACCGGTTGCTTCTGATGTCGAGCTCTGAGATGCACTTGTCGGGTGTCCCGATGGCCTTTTTCATTGAACCCGCTGAAGAATTCTTGTTAGGCGCTAATGAACCGCTATCGTCGTAGGGTTTGCGGCCATCAGCCGCCCAAATAAAAAACGCCGGCGCTTGGTCAGCGCCGGCGTCGTCGTTGAAAACCTTAAATCAGACGGTCTGCAGATTGGCGGCGGCGGATTTGCCGCTGCGCTGATCGGCCTGCACGTCGAACGAGAGCTTCTGGCCTTCGTTGAGATTGCTCATGCCGGCCTGCTCGACCGCCGAGATGTGAACGAACACATCCGGGCCGCCGCCGTCCTGCACGATGAAGCCGAAGCCTTTTTGCGAATTGAAGAACTTAACGGTACCTGTGGCCACGATGGCCTCCTTTTGAAAACGCAGAATGTGCGTCTATGCCCCATGCGAACCATTCGCATGGGCCTCATATCCGGATTTTTGCGAGTTCTTGGGAGAAGGCTGTTGAGGGCCGAAACGACAAGGTCAGGCTGAAATCGCGAACACTGCTCTATATGGGTGTTCGCCGCCACAAAAAAAGTCCTTGACTATATTCCTAAAACATGTATTCCGATTGCCGGCCACCGCTCGCGCGGGGCGTTCTGCAGGACACTGCTTAACGTGGGGTGGTGGCGGCGCCCGCGAGCCTAAGGTTTGTGCCTTGATCTGCGAGGCGGCCCCGGCCGGGTGCGCTGGCGCGAACTCGCGCCTTAACGATAAGTCCGTATGTGCGAATTTGCCTCATGGATTGCGGCCGCTTCAGCCGCCAGAACGGCGCGTCGCGCCTGTCGCCCGGCAATGGCATAGTCGGCATCGAATCAACGAGGTCCGCATGATCGCGCGCATTCTGACGGTATTCGGTTCTCTTCTGTGTCTCACCGCGCCGGCCCTGGCTGCGCAATGCGGCGGTAATTTCAACGCGTTCCTCTCGCAGATGGCGCGCGACGCGCAGGCGCAAGGCATTTCGCGCGCCGTCATCGCGCAGTCCTTCAACGGGCTGACCCCCGACGAGGCCGTGCTGCGCTTCGACCGGCGCCAGGCGCACGCCTTCCGCCGCGAAGGCAATTTCGAGGCCTTCATCAAGACGCGCGTCGGCACCGCCCGCGTCAACCGCGCCGCCAAGCTGATGCGCAAGAACGCCGCGCTGCTCAATCGCATCGAGCGGCAATACGGCGTGCCGAAGGAATTGCTGATGGCGATCTGGAGCATGGAGACCGACAACGGCACCGGCGACATGGGCAAGCGCCCAGTCATCCGCACGCAGGCGACGCTCGCCTGGGACTGCCGCCGCACCGAATTGTTCCAGCGCGAATTGATCGCGGCGCTGCGCATCGTCCAGCGCGGCGACCTGCCGCCGAGCCAGATGGTCGGGGCGTTTGCCGGCGAGATCGGGCAGACGCAGTTTCTGCCGTCGTCCTATATCAAGTACGGCGTCGATTATGACGGCAACGGCCACGTCGATCTGCGCCACTCGGTGCCTGACGTGCTGGCCTCGACCGCGAATTTATTGAAGATGAACGGCTGGCGCGCCGGGCAGCCCTACCATATGGGCACGGAAAATTTCCAGGTGATGCGCGAATGGAACCGCTCGGAAATCTACCGCCGCGCGCTGGTGCTGTTCGCCGAGCGGCTCGGCGGGCATCCGTGAGGAACGGCGCCCTAAAGCGAGTTTGTTTTAGGTCGAAATAGCCACAGCCACGGCGCGCTCCCTCGCCCCGTTGGGGAGAGGGTTGGGGTGAGGGGGATCGTGACTTTCGATAATCTAAAACCCCTCACCCGACGCGCTTCGCGCGTCGACCTCTCCCTCAGGGAGAGGTGAAAAGACGGTGCAAAACGCCCCCCGCTAACCGACCTTCATCGCCTTCTTCGGCTTGGCGCCGACGCGCGCGATCGAGACGATCTTCAGCGTCGGGCGGCCGGATTTCTCCGCGATCTCGCGGTCCTGCTCGATGAGGAAGCCGCGCGCCGGCTCGTCCTGTTCCAGCCCGCCGAGCAGTTCGGCCGGCACGCGCCGGTTCGAGCGCTGCGAACCGTCTTCATAGATCACGTTGAAGAACGCGAATTCGCCTTTGGGGTTGGTTCCCGGCTTTTTCGCCATGTCCGTCACCTGTCGAAATTGAAAACCCCGCGCCGGGCGGGGTGTGATTTGTCGTGGCGTATATAGGAAATTGCACGGGGTTTGCAAATCGGGGTTGCAAAGCGGGGTTGCAAGGCGGGTTTGCAAAGCGGCGGCTGGCGGGTGATCCACTGAGGTTTCAGCGTTCTCCGCTCATTCCCGCTCAAGCGGGAATCCAGTTCTTTAGCCCTGGGTCCCCGCTTTCGCGGGGACGAACGGTTTTGCAGATTTACGCGGAATGGATCGAAATCTAGCGCGCGCCGGCGCGCACCCGCACGGGTTCCGCCTTGCCGCCGCCACGATGGCCGCGCTTGCGCTCTTTGCCCAGCATCATGATCGCGGTGCCCATGGCGACGCTGCCGAAGGTCACCACCAGGCCGAACAGCAACAGGCCGAGCGCCACCGGCCCGGTGCGGTCGTTGAGAATGAGCCCGCGCAAATTGCCGGGATTGAGCGCCATGAGCCCGCCGAGCATCAACACGGCAACCGCGATGCCGGCGGCGAGGTTCACGCCAAGCAGGCGGATCAGCGGCTGGCGGTGGAACGGCGCGTTCATTCGAGCCCTTCGATGATGCGGACGTCGCGCACCGCGCCGTCGCCCAGGACTTCCACCGCCTTCTGGTAGGCGGGGCAATCGTGCGCGGCGATCGCGTCTTTCAAACTGGGAAACTCGGCGACCACGATGCGCTCCTTCTGCCCGGCCTCGTAGATCGCCTGCGGCATGCCACGGCACAGATACTTGGCGCCGAAAGGCTTTGTCGCGCCCGGCGCGAGTGCCGCATAGGCCTTCAGCTTCTCGGGGTCCGTGATCGCGCGATAGCTGGTGATCCAGTAGCCTTTGGGCATCGTCGTCTCCCGTATGGTTGCGCACGCTTACGCCAGTTTCTAGCATTGAGGCAACCAGTCCGGGAGACCTTACATGAAACTGCCAAGCCGCATCGTCGATATTTCCATCGCGCTCGACAATGAATCGGTGCTCGACCCGCCGTTCATGCGGCCGAAGATCAAGTACCTGACCGGCAAGGAAAACGCCTGGATGCTGCTGGAAGGCTTTCCGGGGCTGAAGGCGGACGACCTGCCGGACGGCGAAGGCTGGGCCTTCGAGCAGGTGGAGCTTGCCACCCATAACGGCACGCATATGGACGCGCCGTATCACTACCAGTCCAGGGACATCCACGGGAACCGCATGATCACCATCGACGAGGTGCCGCTCGACTGGTTCTTCCGTCCCGGCGTCAAGCTCGACTTCCGCGCGCTGCCCGACGGCCACATCGTGAGCGCCAAGGAAGTGGAGGCCGAGCTTGCGCGTATCGGTCATCAGCTCAAGCCGTTCGACATCGTCCTGGTCAATACCCGCGCGGGCGGCTTGGTCGGTCGGGACGAATACCTAAGTGCCGGTATCGGCATGGGCCGCGAAGCCACGCTTTATCTCACCTCGCGCGGCGTACGCGTGACCGGCATCGATGCCTGGGGTTGGGATGCGCCTTTCGTGCATACAAAAAAGCTTTGGGAGGAAACGCACGATCCCTCCATCATATGGGAGGGGCACAAGGCCGGCCGCGAGATCCCCTATTGCCACATGGAGAAGCTAACCAATCTCGAGCAGCTGCCGCCCAACGGTTTCACCGTCGCTTGTTTCCCGGCGAAGATTAAAGGCGCGTCCGGCGGTTGGACGCGGGCGGTGGCGATGTTCGATTAACGGGCATCCGCCTGCACGAAATGCCGGCAAAGCGGAAACGGTTACTCAATCGTTAACGGCTGATTTGTTTGCGGCAGCTCTGCGGCTATGGGACGACATCAATGCGACTGGCGCATGAGTCTCGCGCATGGGTCAAATGTCGTCTTGCATCTGGTGAAAATTCCGAACGCCGCTATATTGCACTGCAACAACAGCAACAGCAACAACAACAACAAGAAACGATGCGGGGAACGCCAGGGAGCCGAAATAGAAAGGTTTCCTATGGCTTACGCAGAATCCGCGGTCGGACATATCCCAGTCGTTCACGAAAAGCCGGCGCGCGCTAAGCGCAGCGTGCTTCGTCGTCTGCTCGACGCTATCGAACAGGCCAACATGCAGCGCGCCGAGCGTGAAATCGCGCGCTACCTCAGCAGCCACGGCAGCAAGTTTACCGACGAATCGGAGCGCGAAATCGAGCGCCGTTTCCTGTCGCAACGCTAGTTCCTGAAGGCGGGCTTTCGGCCTGCCGAGGAGAAAATAATGTCAACGTTGGAAATTCACGCCCCGCATGTGAGCAAGTCGCGCCGTCTTTTCGGCGGCTTTGCGAGGGTTACGAAACTTTTGGCCGAAGTGCTCGACGTGTTCGCCGAGGCACAGCGCATGGCGCATGAGGCCGAGCGGCGTTATCACTTCACGTCGTCCTGATTAGGAGCGTAGTGATTGCGCCGTCTAGGCGGCGCCTTCCACCACGCGAATGTCCCGCTCTACGTTTCCGCTGCCCAGCGTCTTGAGCGCTTCTTTGTAGGCAGGGGCCTCGTATGCGGCGAGCGCTTTGTCCAAGCTGTCGAATTCGACAATGACGACGCGCTCATTCAGTCCCGCCTCAATCGTTTTTGCCGGCTTGCCGCGGATGAGATAGCGGCCGCCGAGGGCTTCGAGCGCTGGTCCGGCGAGCTTGGCATAGGCCTGCCAGGCATCCGCGTTTTTCACAGCGCGATAGGTCACGACCCAATAGGCCTTAGGCATCGTCTTCTCCCGATATGTGGTTTTTCATTTCATATTGCGCGTGACGCAATCTAGCGAGGGCCGGCGGTGTTGTCGCCCTCGGGTGGCGTGTATGTCTCCGGCACTATTACCGATGGATCCGATGGATCTGGCGTCTCGCCGGTCATGACGGCGCCGACCGGCGAAGTGGCGGCGAGATCGAAGCCCGTCTTTTCCGGTTCGCCGACGGCCGCCTGCACGGTGATGCGATAAAACACGTAAGCGGCAAGCAAGCCTTGCGTGACTGCGGTGAACAGGAAAAGGGCAGTCGGGCCTGCGAGCGCCATCGTCTCCGCGGCCAAAATGGGTCCGATTACCGCGCCACAGGCATTGGCGAGCAGAACGGTGGCTGCTGTCTGCACCGTGTCGCGCGCTGACGTCTTGTCGTAGGCATGGGCGGCGGCGAGCGCGTAACAGGGCAGGGCCAGCGCGCCGAACAAAAAGCCGAAGCCTAATAGCAGTAATCTGGTCTCCGCAAACAGCCACAGCACGATGCTGGCGAGTGATGCTGCAATCAACAACGTAAGCAATACGACCCGTCGGTCCATGCGATCGGAGAGAATGCCGACCGGCCACTGCGCCAGCGCGCCGGCGAGAGTTGCGACGCTCATGAAGATCGCCGCCTCCGCAACGCTGAAATCGGTGACGGCGATCGACAACGGACCGAGTGTTAGAAAGGCGCCGTTGGCGGCACCGATCACTAGACTTGCGACCAAGCCGACCGGCGCCGCCTCATAAAGCCGCGCCGGATGAAAGCTGAAGAGGGTGATGGGTGCCGGCTGCGCCGAACGGGTAAGCGCGACCGGTATGATGGCGAGCGAGATCAACATGGCGGCGACCATGAAATTCTCCGCGCCTTTGATCGGGTAGAGAGTCACCATCAACTGTCCGGCGGTGAAGGCAAAAAAGTTCACCATCACGTAGGTCGACATGACGAGGCCGCGCGTCTCATTGGTGGCGCGGTCGTTGAGCCAGCTTTCGATGACAAGATAGAACCCGGCGATGCAGAAGCCGTTGAGCACACGAAACGCGATCCAGGCAACGATTGTGGCGGTCAGCGGGTAGGCGAGGCCGACTGCCGCTGCGAGCGCGACCAGCGCGGCAAAGGCGCGAATGTGCCCGGCACGCAAGATTATATAAGGCGCGAGCAGGCAGCCTGAGACGAAACCGACGTAATAGCCGGACCCGATGACGCCGATGGCAAAGGCGCCGAAGTTTTCCTCATGACCGCGCAACGGCAGCAACGTGAACTGCAAACCGTTGCCGGCAAGCAGAAAAGCGACGGCCAGCAGCAACGAGGCGATCGGGCGCAAGTTCGAATGCATCAAGGCAGCCCGCTTCGGTAGGCCCTGCGCCAAAATGTTCGGGACGGCGCGCAGGGAGCGCGAGGCTGGACATATCGGGAAACCGACCAACCGCCAAGACCCGAACTGCCAAGTCAACTGCCAAGTCAGGAGCCAGCCCGGCCTTGTGTTCCACTTATGGCCAGCCGATGCCGCTCCTGGAGTGAGGCGATTCTTATGCGTTCGGGCCGTGGTGAGTGTAGAAGTCGGCCCAAGCCAAGGCCATTGCGTAGATCGCAAAGGCGGCAACAATCCCGGCGACAATAACAGCTGTTTCAGTCGGCATGGCGCGACCTCCCTATGCAAGATGAAAAAAGTTAATGCGTGGTCCAGGGTTGGCAATTGATTTGCATCAATGCGCTGCGCCGTCCGCACGTCCGGGCGATTACAACCCAACTCAATTCGTGATGCTGTGCCGCAGGATCGACGCCGTAGCGTCACAAACTCGCCCGACTTGAATCAGAAAAGCCGGCATTCCCGACATCAACCGATGATGACTCGCCAGCAATGGAGCTGACATGATTCGTACCGCACTTCTCGCCGCAACCATTCTTGCGCTCGCTGCGTCCTCCTCGCCTGTCTTGGCGCAGCATCGTCAGACAGCGGCGCTCGACGCCAACGGCAATATCGACGCGTTGATCGCAAGCCATGCTGCCGCCAACGGTGTGCCGGAAAGTCTCGTTCGCCGCGTGATCAAGCGCGAAAGCCGCGGCAATCCGCGCGCCGTGCACGCGGGTAATTACGGCTTGATGCAGATCAGGCTCGGGACCGCACGCGCCATGGGTTACCGCGGCAGCGCAGCCGGTCTGCTCGATGCCAACACCAATATGACGTATGCAGTCAAATATCTCGCCGGCGCATATCACGCCGCAGGCGGCAACGCCGATCGGGCGGTGCGCTACTACGCGGCCGGTTACTATTATGCGGCCAAACGCAAGGGTCAAAAGGCGCGCCGGCAGACCAGCGTCTCCGCTGCGGCAGAATCCCCCAGTGTCTGGTAAGGCATAATGGATCGGCCGGCGACGCAGCGCTGCGCGGAATTCAGCGTTGTCGTCGCTTTGCCGATTGCGGCTGGAAGCTCGCGAAAAGGAATTCCAGAATTGTAATCTGCCGGGGCTGTGTTGTTTGGACAGCGCTCCGGGTATGGCGCGTGCGGCGGTAGACTCTTCTCGTCCGTCGCGAAGCTGGTTCTGATGCGGCCTTCTTCACGGCCAAAGTCGGCTTTTCCTGGCTCGGCTCAGTCTTCTTCGCTTCCACAATTTGTTTTTCAGATTCCGGCGCGACCCTCTTCGTTTCCATAGCTGGCTTTGCAGCATCCGGTTCACCCCGCTTCGCTGCGACGGTTGGCTTTTCAGGTGCCGGCTCGGCTGTCGTCGCTTCGGCGGCTGGCTTTTCAATTTCCGGCTTGGCCTTCTTCGCTTCGACAGCCGTCTTTTCCTGCTTCGGCTCTTCCTGCTTCGCTTCCACAGTTCGCTTTGCCGCTTCCTGCTCGGCCTTGGTCTCAGCTCTGGTCTCGGTTGCGGGCGTCGGAAGCGCGGGCGCCGTGTTGTCGCTCTCGTGCGGCGGCCTCGTGCGCTGCGGCACGCGGATGACCGGCGGCCTCTCTTCTTGCTCGGTCAGCGGCAATTCGGCCGAAGACGCTTCGCCGATTTCGACCGGGATCACTGCATCCGGAGACTGCTCCACGGTTCCAGTGACGTCCTCTTGGTCCGTGTCGTGCTGACCGGTCGGCACACCGGCGAGCTCTTCCACTTTTTGCGGAGGTTTGGGCTCGGCTGTTGTCGCCTCATCTCCTGTGCGAACGGGCGTGTCGGGGAGCTGGCGGAGCTGGTTGAGTTCGTCGGCCCGCCGCAGCGCGGCATTGACGAAGATCTGCCGCCATTCCGGATGGTCGGCGCTCGCAATCAGCGCGCCGCGCGCAGGCGCCATGTCCGGCGACAAAGGCGCACGCACACCGCTCGGCGGGGTGAGCGCCAAGACCAGAATGACGATGGCGAGGATTACGCCGCCTACTGGAATCAGGCGTAAAATCGGCAGCATAGCCTGTGCATAACTGAGTCGGGCAAAAACCCAAAGCTAATCCACGGCGATTTTGTGTTCTTTTAAAGTACGCAAAGCAATTCGTTCCCCGGCATTGAACGCGGGACAGGCGATGACAAGGATAGGGTGGCGTTGCTAGGAAGCGGCTTCGATATGTCCGCCGGGAGGAAGCCGTCATGATGAAGAAGCCGAATTGCCCGATTATCGCGATCGAGGAGCACTACTGGGACCCGGAACTGACCAAACACTATACGGGGCCGGAAGCGGGCCGCGGGAACGAGACCGACAAGATGCTCTACGATCTTGGCGAACTGCGCCTGAAGCAGATGGACGAGGCCGGCATCGACATCCAGGTGCTCTCGCATGGCGCGCCTTCGACGCAGAAGCTTCCCGCCGACATCGCCGCCAAACTGACCGCCGAGGTCAATGACCGCCTCGCCAAGGTTTGTGCAGCAAATCCGAAACGCTTTGCCGGCTTCGCGGCGCTGCCGACCGCCGATCCGAAGGCCGCTGCCGATGAGCTCGAGCGCGCGGTCGACAAGCTGGGTTTCAAGGGCGCCATGATCCACGGCACGGCGAACGGCGAGTTCCTCGACCTCAAAAAGTTCTGGCCGATCTATGAGCGCGCCGAAAAGCTCGACGTGCCGCTTTACCTTCATCCGTCGCTGCCGGATGCGCGGGTCACCGAAATCTACTACCAGGACTACGCCAAGGATTTCCCGCTGGTGGTGCGGCCGGCCTGGGGCTACACGGTGGAGACGGCGACGCAGGCGATCCGGCTGGTGCTGTCGGGCGTGTTCGATGCCCATCCTAATCTGAAGATCATCCTCGGCCATTTCGGCGAGACACTGCCGTTTCTGGTCTGGCGCATTGATGCCTCGCTCAAACGCCCCGGGCAGAAGCCGATGAGCTTCCGTGACATTTTTTGCAAGAACTTCTACGTCACCACCAGCGGCTTCTTCTCCGATCCGGCACTGTTGTGCTGCGTCATGGAGATGGGCGTCGATCACATCTTGTTTGCGGTTGATTGGCCCTTCGTTCCAGACAACAAGGGTGCGGTCGATTGGATGAGCGGCGTGCCGCTGTCTGACGAGGACAAGGCGAAGATATTGAGCGGTAACTGCCGGCGGCTGCTCAAGATGTGAGGCGATGTCGGCATTGGCTGGCGCCAGCCGCCATCGTGCTTGATTAACGCGTCTTTGCTACAAGGCTACAAGGTGCGTTCAGGGCCCGTAGCTCAATTGGTTAGAGCCGACCGCTCATAACGGTCTGGTTGCAGGTTCGAGTCCTGCCGGGCCCACCAGCTTTTCACCTAACGACCTATTCCAACAAGACATTTTAAGCGTAGCCGATGAAGCTACCAACAAAGTAACCAACAAAATAAAATGCAGATGGATGCGCCGTTCGCGTCCGCGCGTCAAAGAGTGGCGGCGAGCCTTGGCGGATTCCGTTTCAATAGCTTAGCTAATTATGCGCCCGGTGACCCCGAGGCCGAGCTAGCACATAGCTAGCAGTTCTCGCAGGGACGCCCCGGCGAGGCATTGGGCTCAGGACAGCAAAAGTCTTATCGAAATCACACACCTCGTCAAACCCCGCTTAACGCGCGTTGCTTCGATGATCTATCTAGCGGTCGCGAGCTGGAATTGTCTCCGACGCTGCAGCAGCACGACGATCGCTAGGAGTGCGATCGCCGGGATCGCGAACCAGTAGCGGCTCGGCCGGCGCGCCGGGACAAGCACTGCCGTGATTTGATCGCCGGCGGCGAGACCGTATTTGGCGGCCGCGCTGCCGAAGCGAACCTGCTGCACGGTGACGCTGTTTCCGGCCGTCATGACCGACAATCCAGCCGCCTGCAGGCGTTCGCGCGCGGTCTTACCCGAGCGCATCGTCAATCGTACGAGCTTCTCGACTTCGTCGCCGGCGCGCGACTGACTGTTGACGCGGAAGCGCAAGGTCAATCCTTGCGGAATGGCCTCGACGACCTTGCTGAGTTCGGTAGGCGGTCTTGTCTCGAAAGGCGCCTGCAGCTTGTCGAGCCAAAACCCCGGGCGGAAGAGCGTGAACGCGATGAGCAGAAGCGCAACCGTTTCGTACCAGCGATTGCGGGTCAGCAGCCAGTTCTGGCTGGCCGCCACGAAGCAACCCATGGCGACGACCGCGCAGACGACGACAACAAGGAAATGCCCGACGCTGCCGACGTCGATCAGCAGTAATTCCGTGTTGAAAATAAAAATGAAAGGCAGAAGGCCGGTACGCACTTCATACCGGAAGCCCTGGATTCCAGTTTTCACTGGATCCGCGCCGGATATGGCAGCCGCGGCGTAAGCGGCAAGGCCGACCGGCGGCGTGACGTCGGCCATCAGGCCGAAATAGAAGACGAAGAGATGGACCGCGAAGAGCGGCACGGCGAGATCGTTCTCGGCCGCGAGCTCGACCACGACCGGCGCCATCAGCGTCGCCACGACCACATAGCTCGCCGTCGTCGGCATGCCCATGCCGAGGACGATGCAGATCATGGCCGTCAGCATCAGCATGATTATAAGATTGCCGCCGGAGACGGTCTCGACGATTTCGGTCATCACCAGGCCGATCCCGGTCAGCGAAACCGTGCCGACGATAATGCCGGCAGTTGCGGTGGCGATGCCGACCGCCGTCATGTTGCGGGAAGCACCCTGAAACGCGCCGATCAGGTCATCGAAACCATCGCGCAAACGCGCGCCATAGGCGCCTTCACCGCGGAATAGGGCCGTCAGCGGGCGCTGCGTCACCATGATGAAGATGAGGAAGACCGTGCCCCAAAAAGCCGACAGGCCGGGCGAGAGTTCTTCCACCATCAGGCACCAGATGAGCACGATGACCGGCAGCAGATAATGCAGGCCGGTGCGCGCGGTGTCGAAGAAGTCCGGCACCTTCACGATCGCCTGTGACGGGTCGTCATGCGGCAGATCGGGATGCATCGCCTTGTAGCGCATGAGTCCGACATAGACGGCCAGCAGCGCGGCACCGAGGATCCAGCTCGCGGCCGCGCCGAACACAAGCTTTGTCCAGCCGATGCCCCAATAGACGATGCCGCTGAGGATGATGATGCCACAGATCGTCATCAGCGCGCGCAGCAGCGAATGGTGCATCGGCGACGCCGATGCGCGCGGCAGTCCGCGCAAACCGAGCTTCGCCGCCTCGATGTCGACGATGTAGAACAGCGCGCCGTAAGTGAGGAACGCCGGCAGAAAGGCGTGTTTGACCACTTCCGCATAGGTGATGCCGACATATTCGGCGATGAGGAAGGCGGCGGCACCCATCACCGGCGGCATCAACTGGCCGTTGACGCCGGCGGCGCATTCGATGGCGCCTGCTTTCACCGCCGAATAGCCGACGCGCTTCATCAGCGGGATCGTGAAGGTGCCGGTGGTGACCGTGTTGGCGATCGAGGAGCCGGAAATCATGCCGGTCAGACCCGAGGCGACGACGCCGGCTTTGGCCGGGCCGCCACGGTAAGTGCCGAGCATGGCGAAGGCTAGCTGGATGAAGAAATTGCCGGCGCCGGCTTTCTCGAGCAGGCTGCCGAACAGCACGAACAGAAACACCACGCTGGTCGACACGCCAAGCGCGACGCCGAAAATGCCTTCCGAAGTGAGCCACATCTGCGAGGCGGCGCGCGACAGCGTCGCGCTTTTGTGCGCCAGCATGCCGGGCAGCCACGGCCCGGTGAAGATGTAGGCGAGCATGATGGTAGCGATCGCCGCAAGCGCCGGCCCGACCGCGCGCCGCGCCGCTTCGAGCAGCAGCAAGACGCCGATCACCGATACGACGACATCGGCTGTCGTCGGTAAACCCGGGCGTAGCGCGATGTCCTTGTAGAAGACGAGCAGATAGCTGGTCGCGCAAACGGCAAGCCCCGCGAGAATCCAGTCGTACACCGGAATGTATTTGCGCGACGACACGCTGAACGCGGGATAGGTCGCAAACGCAAGCAGGAAGGCGAAGGTCAAATGGATGACGCGCGCTTGGCCGTCATTGACCACGCCGACATTGAACATGTAGGGCAGGGGCGAGGCGTACCAGAGCTGGAACAGCGCCCAGCAAACCGCGATCGTGAAGATGTAGACCTTGGTGACGGAGCCTTCCGGTTTGCGCCCGCCGGTGTCGGCTTCCGCTACCATGGTCTCGAGCGTTTCGCGGCTCGCAATTGACCGGTCGGCTTCTTCCGTCATGTTGTCCCCCGGCGTCCCCACGCATCCATCAGCAAAAAGGGGCAGCGCTTGGCTGCCCCTTCGCTTGCAAGCCTTACAGCCAGCCTTTTTCTTTGTAGTACTTGATCGCGCCCGGATGTAGCGGAGCCGACAGGCCATTCTTGACCATCAGCTTCGGGTCAAGATGCGCGAAAGCTGGGTGCAGTTTCTTGAACTCGTCGAAATTTTCAAACACGGCCTTGACGAGGTCGTAGACGACCGCGTCTGGAACCTTCGACGACGTGACCAACGTTGCGAGCACGCCGTAGGTTTCCGTCGGGTTCGGATTGTTAGCGTACATGCCGCCCGGAATGACCGCCTTGGCGTAGTAAGGATGCGCCTTGACCAGCGCGTCGACGGCGGAGCCGGTGAGCGGAACGAGCTTGGCGCCGCAGGCCGTCGTCGGATCCTGAATGGCGGCGGACGGATGTCCGACGGCGTAGAAAAAGCCGTCGATCTTGTTGTCGCAGAGGGCGGTGCCTTGCTCGTCGGCCTTGAGCTGGGCGGCAAGCGAGAAGTCCTTCATGGTCCAGTTCATTTGCTTCAGGAGCTCTTCCATCGAAGCGAGCGTGCCGGAGCCCGGATTGCCGACGTTGAAGCGTTTGCCCTTGAAGTCCGTGAACTTGGTCACGCCGGCATCCTTGCGCGCCACCACGGTGAAGGGCTCCGGATGCACCGAGAACACGGCACGCAGATCGGTGACCGGCTTGTCCTTGAACTGGCGCTCGCCCTTGGTCGCGTTGTACTGAACGTCGGACTGCGCCATGCCGAAGTCGAGCTCACCGGCCTTGATGGCATTGGTGTTGAACACCGAACCGCCGGTCGATTCGACCGAACAGCGCAGGCCCGTCTTGGCGCGTTCCTTGTTCATGAGACGGCAGATGGCGCCGCCGACCGCGTAATAGACGCCGGTAACGCCGCCGGTGCCGATGGTGATGAACTTCTGCTGGGCGGCGGCCGGATTTCCGGCTGCCGTCAATGTCAGCAAGCCGGCTGCCAGCAAACCGGTGGCTTTGAATTTGATCGTCATTAGCATCCTCCTCCTTTTACAACGTTGCATTAACTGTCGAACTTCGACTTCATTGCGCGCCACAAACTCCGGTCAATCGGCGATTGCGGCGTCGATTGCGTCGCCGAGCCGCTCGACAATCGTGTCGATCGCCTGCTCGTCGACGATGAAAGGCGGCGCCAACAACACGTGATCGCCGCGCGTTCCGTCAGTCGTTCCACCCATCGGGTAAACCATCAGTCCGCGCGCCATCGCCTCGCGCTTGATGCGCGCATGCAGCTTGCGCTGCGGATCGAAGGGCTCCTTGGTGCCGCGGTCGGCGACGATCTCGATGCCCTGAAACAATCCGCGCCCACGCACGTCGCCAACGAAGGGATGATTGCTGAAGCGTTCCTGCAGCCGGCGCAACAGATACGCGCCCTGCCTGCGGACATTGTCGAGGAGATTGTCGCGGCGGATGACGCGCTGGACCGCAAGCGCGGCGGCGCACGCGACCGGATGGCCGGTATAGGTGTGGCTGTGCTGGAAGGCGCCGGAGCCCTCGGCAATCGTCTTGAAGATCGTCTCGCTCAAGAGCATGGCGCCGATCGGCATGTAGCCGCCGCCCAATCCTTTGGCGACCGCCATGATATCGGGGCCAACGCCTTCCTGTTCGCAGGCGTGTAGCGTTCCGGTACGGCCCATGCCGCACATGACCTCGTCGAGAATGAGCAGGATGCCGTGCCGGTCACAGATCTCGCGCACCCGCTTGAAATAGTTGGGCACGGCGGGCACCGCGCCGAGCGTCGCCCCGACCACCGGTTCGGCAACGAAGGCGATGACGTTTTCGCCGCCGAGCTCGACGATTTTCGCTTCCAGTTCCTGCGCCAACCGCGCGCAATAGCCCTCTGTCGTCTCATCGGGCTTTTTCTCCCGATATTCATAGACGGGCGAAACATGATGCGTTTCGACGAGCAGCGGCGCAAACGAGCGGCGTTGCTGTTCGCGGCCGCCGATCGACAGCGCGCCAAGCGTGATGCCGTGATAGCTCTGCCGGCGCGCGATGAGGTATCGCCGCTGCGCCTCACCGCGCTCGACAAAATATTGCCGCGCCAGTTTGAGCGCCGCCTCGATGGCCTCGGAGCCGCCGCTGACGTAGAACACCTTGCCGATGCCTTGCGGGGCATTCGCGACGAGATCATCAGCCAGCTGTTCGGCGGCCTGCGTGGTGAAGAAGCTGGTGTGCGCGTATTCGAGCGTGTCGAATTGCGCGCGCATCGCCGCCAGCACGTCGGGATGCCCATGACCGAGGCAGGAGACCGCGGCGCCCCCCGAGGCATCGAGATACTGCTTGCCTGTCTGGTCGCTGATAAAGATGCCCTGACCCGATACGGCGGTCGGATAATCGTGTCCGATGACGCGATGCAAGACGTGGGTCATTTGCCGTTGCGTCCTTTCGCGGGTGGCAAGACATAGGTTCCGAAGGCCGCAAGCTGTTGCTCGCTGTCTTCGAGCGCCGCCAACGTTTCCTTGCCGCGACGAGCAGCAACCAGTGCAGCCAGGCACTCGGCGGCAGCAAAAGCGGGCGCCATCGTGTGGAAAAACGAAGGCGTCTCGGTGCCGACAAGAATAATGTCGTCGGCCAACGCGATCAGAGGCGAAATCTCGCTGTCGGTGATTGCGATGATGCGCGCGCCGCGCTCGCGCGCAAACTTCGCTGCGGCAATCGTATGGCGCACGTAGCGATTGACCGAGATCGCCAGCAGCACGTCGCCATCGCCGATGGTGCGCAAGGTGTCGAGGCTGCTGCCGCCCGAGCCGTCGACCAGCACAGAGTTCGAACCGAACAGCGATCGCACATAGTTGAAAATATAAGCGACCGCGAAGCTGGATCGTTGCCCCAGGCAAAACACACGCTCGGCCGATACGATCGAAGCCGCCGCGGCAGCAAAACGCTCGACGGCGTTTGGTGATGAGAGATTTTGCAGATGCACCGCCAGCGCGCCGAAAATGTCCTGCACAAGCGCGGAGTCGCCTTCGCTGTCGCGGCGCAGCAGCAATTCTTCCGCTCTGTCGGGATAGTTGTCTGGCCGGCGGCGAAGCGCGTCGGCGTAAACCTGGCGCAGTTTGTCGTAGCCGCTGAGCCCGAGCCGCTTGGCGAGCCGCGTCAGCGTCGCCGGCGCAATCCCGGCCCGGCGCGCCTGCTCGCGCAGCGACAGCAATGCAACGTCGGTCGGATGGTCGATGACCCAGCGCGCCGCTTGCTTTAGCTGCGGAGACAACTTTTCAAAATCGGCTTTTAGCCTTGTATCCAAGGCGATTGAGCGGACCATCGGGGAAGGTTAGCCAGTCGAGGAAACCGTTGCAACGTTTGTTTCATATAATAAAAATTGATTGTAATGTTTCAAAGCGGTTTGAAGATGCTGGTGGTGGCTGGAATTGCTGGCGCAATGACAGCAGCGTCCGAGCTACGCAATCGATGTCCGCTAGCGGGAGCAGAACGGACTTCGAAGTGAAACGCCTTTACTTCCGTTTTGACCCACTCGTGCGCGCAATCTGGTTCGAGCTAGGCGCTCCGCCAGCGCCAGCTTTCGCCCGAGTTGAGCTGCGGCCATTAGGTCCGAGATAGTCGCAAGATCGCGGTTACAGCAGACATGGACAAAGCCAATGTCTATTCCCGGATTGACTTGAGAAATTCGCTGATTATTCAAAGAAATTCCCTGTTCCGTTGCGCAGGGAATTTGGGCACAAGTGTATGAATTCGCTCGCGTGCCAGCCGTCCAAATTGGGCCTCCCCGACGCTTTTAACGAAATTCACTGTTCATTTCCCTGTTAGCAGGGAAATTCCGTTCGGAGACAGGTTCGAATGCGACTGCATCCGCCACCAGCCTTTCACCTAACGACCTATTCCAACAAGACATTTTAAGCGTAGCCGATGAAGCTACCAACAAAGTAACCAACAAAATAAAATGCAGATGGATGCGCCGTTCGCGTCCGCGCGTCAAAGAGTGGCGGCGAGCCTTGGCGGATTCCGTTTCAATAGCTTAGCTAATTATGCGCCCGGTGACCCCGAGGCCTATCTAGCTGTCTTTTCCGAAAATTCCATCCGGTCCAGATTCGCGTGGTCAGGGAGAATCGTCACATTATGACGGGTGATGTTCGCGGTTCTGAACGCTGTTGCAATCGTGGTCGCCAACCTGTTCAAATCGCGTAGACGGCTTGAAGACGAGAATATTTTACTTCGCCACCAGCTCAATATTGCTTTGCGGCAGACGCAAGCGCGCCCACGACTGCGCAGCGTCGACAGGGCGATTTTGGGATGGATGGTTAGGGTCTGGCCCGATCTCCTCGGAACGGTCCATGTCGTGAAGCCCGAGACGGTTCTCCGCTGGCACCGGGCGGGCTTCAGGGCGGTTTGGCGCTGGAAATCCCGAAGGAAGGCAGGGCGGCCCAGGATTGACCGGGGCCTGCGAGAACTGATCCAGCGCATGAGCCGGGACAATCCATTGTGGGGCGCGTCCCGGATCCACGGCGAACTGTTAATGCTGGGCTTTGAAGTGGCCCAGTCAACGGTGTCAAAATACATAGTGCGCGGTCGAAGGCCGCCATCGCAGAGCTGGAAGACATTTCTGCACAATCACGCCCATGCGATCGCAGCGATCGATATGTGCGTCGTTCCAACGGTGACGTTTGAACGGCTTTTTGCCTTTCTGGTTGTTGGCCATGACCGACGACGGCTGCTGTGGGTTGAGGTCACTCGGCATCCGACAGCGGAGTGGCTGGCTCGCCAGATGACGGAGGCCTTCCCGTGGGCGTCGGTGCCGGCCTATCTCGTTCGCGACAACGACCGAGCTTACGGAAGCGCATTCACCACCCGCGTGACAGCGATGGGCATCCGTGATCGTCCGATCAGTCCACATTCACCTTGGCAAAACGGCATAGCTGAACGCCTAATCGGCACGCTACGTCGCGAATGCCTGGACCACGTCGTTGTTTTTGGCGAACGTCACTTACGCGGGGTGCTCTTTACTTATGCTGCCTATTACAACGAAACGCGCCCGCATCGGTCCCTCCAGAAGGATACGCCATTGCGGCGGGCGGTCCAGCGGATCGGTGAGGTTGCAGTAATCCCGGTGCTGGGCGGATTACATCATCAATACGTTCGGATGTGATTTTCGGAAAGGACAGGTTGATTTATTCAATTCGGGTTTCTCTGATCGGCCGTATTTGGTTACCGATATTAGTCGGCGAGAAAAAGCCGGTAAATTCTCCGCTGGACGGTTTCGCAGTTCGGTTGTGACTGAGAAAGAAACGGCGAGATCGGTTTGAAGCGTATCTCCGCGCATGCTCAAGCGCGCGTAGCCAATCTGGCCGCTTAGTTCGGCGCGCGCTTTTTTGCACCCGCCTCGGGAAATATCCACATCGCCACGACCATGAATGCGGCGGTGATCATCACGAAGGTTCCGAACTTCGGTTGGATCGGCGAACCATGCCAATAGGCGAGGATAGCCGCGACAATCAACACGGCCACTGACAGATAGGCTTTAACGTCATTCGGCATGGCGGCACCTTGGCGATTTCGCAAACCGGAGGGCTCGGTGTGCGGCTCCAGGCTAGTAATTGCCCATTGGAACTGCAGCGGCCTCGTCCGGCCGTTTCGGGTGGCCGCGTAGGTTCTTCTTCAGGCGGCTGTCATCGTAGCCGTTGAACAGATGCCCGAGCAGGCCGCGATCGAGATCGGAGGTGCCGAACACCCAGTCGGCGATCGGGAAGGTCAGGTTCATGTTGACCTCCATCATCAGGCGCGCGTTGTGATGCGCGGTGTGATGGCGGCGCAGCGTGTTGACGAAGGGGAAGTTGCGCACGAACCAGTTCTCGTCGACGTGGCAGCAGAAATGCATGAACTCATAGATCAGATACATGCCGGTGGTCGTGCACATGAAAAGCCAACCCATATTGGGTGTCAGCAGTAGACCGAGCACTGCGGCGATCGGGATCGACATCAAGATGAAGACTACCAGCGCGTAGGGCGGGAATACGGTGACGCGCCAATCCTTGTTGTCGCGGAAACGCATTTCCTCGTCGGTGAAAAACTGATGGTGGTTGAGCGTGTGGCGCTCATAGACCGAGCGCATGCCTTTGATGTTGATCGGCCGATGCATGACGTATTTGTGCACGGCCCATTCGAACATGTTGGTGAACAGAAAGGTGAGCGGCACGGTCAGCCATTCGAGCGGTGTTACATTGTGGATGTGCTCGACGTAGATGTAGAAGGCCGCGGCGCCCATCGCGTAAATGATGATGACGTGAACATAGCCGTCATACCAGCCGATGATGCGGGAGCGGTATTCGTGGCGGAAGGCTTTCTGCCGTTCGCTGATCATGGAATCCTCCTTGCCGCGCTCACATCGCGGCGGCAGCTTTGGGCCGGTCTTTCTTCCAATCTTCTTCCTGTTGCACGGCGAAAATCGAGGTGTATCCGCCCGACCAGTCCGGCGGCAACAGGCAGGGACGCGGATCGTGATAGGCCCAGCGGGCGGGCTTGCCGCGCACGACCGCGCCGTAATATTTCGACGGTAGCGGATTATACGTATAGGGCATGGCGTCGGCCGCCGAATAGACGTTGAGCAGCAACGGACGCGGCGTTTCCGACCAGTTGGCCTTGGAATAATGCAGCGTGCGACAATTGTGGATAGTGATCGAGCCTGCAGGGCCTTCCAAATAGACCACCTTGCTCATGTCGATCTTGCCGGCGTCTTCCGGCGTCATGCAGCCGACCCATTGGTCCTTGTCATTGTACTGGTTGACCACCGGCCCCTCATGGCTGCCGGGTAGCACGCCCAAAGGCCCTTGCTCCGCATTGCAGTTAAAGACATAAGTACCGGCGGTACACGGGCTATAATTTGTATGCGGCCAGAATGAAATGTCCTGGTGCCATTTCACCTCGTCGCCGCCCTTCGACCATTTGAAGTTGAGCTTCGATTGGTGGAATTTGACGTCCGGCCCGACCAGATCGGCAATGGCGTCGGGCAACGGCGAACTCGCGCCCGAAGCGTATTCCCAATAGACCGGATGATGGTCGTTCATGCTGGACAGGCGCCGCAGCCGCGGGTTCTCCCGCGTGTGGCCCTTGTCGATGTCCCAGACCTCGTCCGACTTGGTCACATCGCGGCTGCGGTCGACTATCTCGTCGGTGACCGCGCGCAAACGCTCGATCCAGCTATCGGGCAGAAATTTCTCCAATAAGATATAGCCGTTTTCGAAATAGAACTCGCGCTGCTTCTGCGTAAGGACGCGCGGCTTTATCGACAGCACTTCTTGCGGGGTCATGAGGGGGCCTCATCGGCTACACTGATATATCACAGATAGACCAGATTGATCTTCGCGTCAAACGGGCGTCGGCAGCAGTGGAAAGCGGCAAGAAGTGGGTAACGATTTGATCGCGTTAGAGAAACATCCGTTAGCCGCCGAGATAGAGCCGCTTCACCTCAGCCGTTTCCCGCAGCACAGCAGCCTCGCCCTGTAGCGAAATTCGGCCCGACTCGATGACATAGGCGCGGTCGGCGACACCTAGCGCCATGGCGGCATTTTGCTCGGCGAGTAGAACGGCCATGCCGTCCTCGGCCAACTGACGCACGATGGCGCCGATTTCATCGACCACGATGGGTGCAAGACCCAGCGTCGGCTCGTCGAGTAGCAGGCAACGCGGTTGCGAAATCAGCGCACGGCCTATCGCCAGCATCTGCTGCTCGCCGCCGGACATCGAACCCGCCTTTTGCCCGACCCGCTCCTCCAGCCGGGGGAACATCTTGTAGACCTTGGCGATATCGCCTTTCAAATGATTGCGGTCGGCCCGGTGGTATCCGCCCATTAGTAGATTTTCTTCGACAGTGAATTTCGGAAAGATCTGCCGCCCTTCCGGAGACAACGCCAAGCCCCGGCGCACGCGCTCGACTGTCGATAGATGCGTCACAGTCTGTCCGTCAAAGAGAACAGTGCCGACGGTCGCCTCCTTGAGCCCCATGATAGTGCGCAGCGTGGTCGTCTTGCCGGCGGCATTGGCGCCGACCAGCGACACCACCTCGCCCGCCCCGATCTTGAGCGAGACTTCACGCAGCACTGGACGCTTGCCGTATTGCACGCTGACGGTTTTCAACTCAAGCATGCTGGCGCCCTAGATAGGCTTCGATCACCGCGGCGTCCTCAAGAACAGCCGAAGGCGGACCTTCGGCGATCTTGCTGCCATGATGCATGGCGATAGCGCGGTCGGCGAGACTGCCGAGGAAACCGACCTTATGGTCGATGATGCACAGCGTGGTGCCGTGCTCGCGCAAATCGCGCAGCACCGCATCGAGATTCTGGATTTCATCATGACCGAGCCCGGTGGCGGGCTCGTCGAGCAGCAAGAGCTCCGGCTCGCACATTAATGCCATGGCGACGCCGAGCATCTTCTCGTTGCCATAGGACAGGTTGGCTGCCGCTTCGTCGCGGATTTCGGTGAGCCGGCAAAGCTTGAGGACTCGCTCGACCTGCTCGCGCAGCGCGCCGTTATAGCGCGCCGGGTTTAGCAAAGTGGCGATCCGCCCGGTGCCGAGGCTGCGCTTGAGCCGCAGATGCGCGGCGATCCAGACGTGCTCGGCGACGCTGAGCTCCTCGAAAAGTTGCGGGTTCTGGAACGTCTTGACGATGCCCCGCTCGGCCACTTCATGCGGCTTGAGCGCGTCGAGTGGCTCGTCCTTCCAGATCAACCGACCCTCGGTCGGCCGGTAGATACCGGCAATGAGATTAAGCAGCGTCGTCTTGCCTGATCCGTTGGGCCCGAACACGCCGACAATTTCGCCGCGCGCGATCGAAAAAGACACACTAGAGACAGCGGTGAGGCCGCCGAACCGTTTGGTCATGCCTTCGATTTTAAAGAACATGGCGGCGCCCGTTGAACATGCCCATGATGCCGCGCGGCATCAGCAGGATAGTAAGAATGAGGATGAGGCCATAGATCAAGACGCGCAGTTCGGCTGAGAAATCGATAACGTGCGGCAGCGCGGTCAGGATGAAAGCGCCAAGAATCGGCCCGACCACCGGCTGGCGCCCGCCGAGCAACGCCATCGCGATGATCGCGAGCGACTGCTCGATCGACAGATAATTTGGCTCTACATAGCTGAGATAATAGGCATAGAGCGCACCGGCCACGGCGGCGCCAGCATTGCCAACCAGGAACGAGACCAGCTTGTAGCGGAACACGTTGATGCCGAGCGTGTCGGCGAGCTCGTCGTTGAGGCGGATGGCGGCAAAACAGCGTCCCATCCACGAATGAATGACGCGCGAGCAGACGAACACGGTCGCAATCAACGCGACCAGTGTCAGATAATACCACGTGCGCGTGCCTTCGACCGCTACCAGCCCGCTACCCGGCCACCAGATCATCGGCTTGGTCGTCAAATTGACGCCGAGCGAGCCGTTGGTGAAGCTGCTCCAGTTGAGGATGACCAGCCGTGCGATCTCGGAAAACGCCAGCGTCACGATGGCGAAATAGAACTCCTTCAGCCGGAAGCGGAAGCAGATAGTGCCGACCACCAGCGAAATCGCAGTCACAATCAGCACGGCGATTACCGTTCCGATCCAGAACGAGACGTCGAGATGCGCCATCGACAGATGCGTGGCGTAGGCCCCGATCCCGAAAGCGGCGGCGTGGAACATGGAGAGCTGACCGGTATAGCCGAAGATGAGATTGAAGCTGACTGCGAGGATGCCGAGGATGAAGGTGAATACCAGCACCGTCAGCGCCACGTCGTTGTGCAGGACCAGTGGTAACGCGAACAGCGGCAGCCACAGAAGCGCCGCTTTCATCGCCTTCCTCCGAACAGGCCGGCTGGCCGCAATAGCAGGATCAGTACCAGGAAGACGAGGCCATAAGCGTCGCGATAGGCCTGCGGAAAATAGAGCGAGCCGATCGCCTCGGTGACGCCGAGCAGGATGCCGCCTACTAGCGAGCCCATCACGCTGCCGATGCCGGCGAGGATGGCCGCCTCAACTCCTTTCAGGATGTAGCTCGAGCCCATGGAGACTTCGAGCGAATAGAGACTCGCATAGAGCGCGCCGCCGAGGCCGGCGAGCGCGGTCGAATAGACCACGACACCGGTCTGCAAGAGTCGTGTGCGCACGCCCATCAGCGTTGCCGCTTCAGGCGCCTGCGCGAAGGCATAGGCCGCGCGCCCGGCCCAGGTGCGGGTAAGCGCGGCATAGGTCGCCAAGATCACTGCCAGCAACACGAGGAAGACGACGCCCTTCATCTTCGGCACGATGAAGAAGTCGAAATGAAAGATGCCGGGCAAGATGTAGTGCATGTTCTTGGGTGTGGTGGTCCACACCATTAGCAGCACGCTTTGGATCACCGAGATCAGCCCGATCGAGACGATGAGTCCGTTGATCAGGTTGTTGCGCGTGAATCGAAACAGCACTTGGTCGGCCAACAGGCCGAACAGCGCCGTTCCGATGACGGCGAGCGGCACCGCCAAAGGATAGGCGATGCCGATTTCGTCCGTCAGATACCAGCCGAGATACGCGCCGATCGCCATGAACGCACCGAGCGCGAAATTGACGATCCCGGTGATGCCGAAGGTCAGCGTGACCCCGAGCGCGATGATCCCGTACAGCGTGCCGACGATGATGCCGTTCAGCAGCTGCCCAACGATGAGTTGAACCACGTGCGACCGTTACTTTGGCGAGATGTGGGTCACTTCGATCTTGCCGCCTTTTTTGATGTCGACAACGTCGAAGTCGAACACCGCCTCACCGGTCTTGTCAAAGCGCATGTTCCACATGCCCGGATAGGTAATCGACAACAACGCCTTCTTGACCTTGGCGACGTCATCCACAGTGCCGGCTTTCTTCATCGCCTCGACCAGCATGAACACGTGATCGTAGCACGAGGACGAACACAACGGCGCCTGGTCGTAGGGGAACTTGGTCTTGTAGAACGCCTTGTAGTCGGCGATGAAGGCCTTGACCTTCGGCTCCGTCTTCTCGGCTTTTTCGAAGTACTTCGGAATGTAGATGATGTACTCGTCGATGGCATCCTTGTTCTTCAGGCCTGGACCGAGCGAGCCGCGCACCAGCCAGAACTTGTTGATTCCGACTTCGGTCGCCTGGCGCACGATGTCGTAGAGTACGGCGTCGGTATAGCCCGGGAAGAGATAGTCGGGCTTGCCGGCCGCGATCTTGGCGAGCACGCTGGAGAAGTCGGTGGTGCCGGGCTCGAACCATTCCTCATCGAACGCGATACCGGCTTGCTTGAACAGCGGGGCGTAGATGTCGCGCGCCACGTGCCCGAAGGCGTCATTCTGCATCAGCATGGCGACTTTCTTGGCGCCCCGCTGTTTGAGATTTTTCACCATGAGCGAGCCGAAGCCGGACGGGCCGGCGTCCCAATTCCAGCTGCGCATCAGGAAGTCGTGTTTCGGCTTGCCGAGATCGAAGTGGATGGCGGTCGCCCCGCCCAACAGCAGAAACTTGCCGTCGTCACCCTGGGCGTAAGGTGCAATGCCCTTGTAGACGTTGGTCAGGAACGGTCCGAATATGTATTTGACGTGTTCCTGCTCGAGCAATTTCTTGAGCTCGATAAGGGCTTGTTGCGGATTGCCCTGAGTGTCGGGGTTGATGAGCTGAAGCTTGTATTTCTTGCCGGCAACCGTGAAGCCGCCGCCCTTGTTGATTTTATCGACCGCCATGCGCACGCCCTGCGACGACATCCAGCCGTAGGTGTTGAGCGCGCCGGTCTGCGCCTCGATCTCGCCAAGTTTGACTATTTCCTGCGCGGAAGCGGATGCAAGCCCGAGACCGGCTATGCCGACCGCGAGGCCGAAAGCAGCCGCAGTAGAACGGGTGAGTCTTCGCATGATTGTTTCCTCCCTTAGCGTTTCCTGGTTCGCGGGCGTTTGCCCTTTTTCATTAGGCGGATGAGCGCCGCCCTTCGGTCGTTGGCTGGCTTTCAGGCGAGAGCACCAACCGCGCGCTCAATCTCCTCGCTCGTGAGAGTCCAGTCGTTGTCGAGATTGGCGATTACCGACTTCATGAACGGTTCTGAAAGCCGGATGGCGCGATCCTGGTCGCCGAGATGGTCGTAGAGGATGGCGAGGGCGAGCTGCTGCGGGCTCGCCCCTTCGTAAGACCATTCGAAGCCCCAACTGGTGAATTGCTTGACTTCGTAATGCTCGCTGAGCGGGCGGCCGTCGACGGTAATCACAAGGCCGTCGATTTCACGCTTGCCTTCGTAAGTCTTCACGCGGTTTGGCCCCCGGCCCGTGAAAGATATATCACGAGTATGTTAGCGACCCGGGCAAGCCTTGTAAACCAGCGGTGCAGTAGCCGCGCTTAGAAGCCGGTAACCGTCGTCCGGGTGAAGGTCACGACGTAGTTGATCAGGCGGTCCGACGCCGCAGCCGCGGCTTTCGTGTCGCCCGCCGCCACTGCACGCGCTTGGGTAGCGTGCAAACGCGCGCACAATGGCAGGTCGGCCGCCTGCTTGTAATGCAGATACCAGAAGCGCCGGGCATGCCCTTGCAGGAAACGCATTGCGCGCGCCGCATAATCATTCTGTGCCGCGTCGACCAGAATCAGGTTCAATTCTCGGTCGAGACGCATGAACATCATGTCGTCATTGGTTTTGGCGGCGCGATCCATGCTGGCGGCGATCTCCCGCAACCGCTCGCGCTGCGCTTCGCTCGCGCGCTGGGCCGCCAGCCGGCAAATGAGCCGTTCCAGCTCGCGCCGCACTTCCAGCACCAGCAGTTGCTTACGCGGATCGGTACCGGAGACCATGATGCCTTTGCGCGGCAGGATGGCAACCAGGTCTTCGCGAGCAAGCCTCTGTAATGCCTCGCGAATTGGCGTGCGGCCGATCTTCAGGCTGCTCGACAAAGCATATTCGGAGAGAAATTCGCCGGGCTTGAGCTGCAGAGTAACAATCCGCTCTTCCAGCTCACGATAGGCTTTGTCGGTCAGCGTCGCGCCTCCGGTCTTCCGGGGACCTGCGGCGCGTTTTGTGCTCGAACGCTCTTTGCGCGCAGCTCGTTCTGACATACGCGATCAATCTCCCTGAACCAGATGCCAACCTATACTAGACCTGCCGGCGCTTCTCGACCATGCGAGCAAACTTCTCGTACTCTTCTTCCTTGACGGTGTAGGAATGCTCATCGTCGGGAAACGACCCCTCCTTTACCTCCTTGATATATTGCTGGATGCCGGCAACGGCGACCTCGGTCAGCTTGGTGAAGCGCTTGGTGAATTTCGGCTTGAAGTCGGTGAACACGCCGAGCAGGTCGTGGCAGAGCAGGATCTGCCCGTCGGTGCCAACCCCGGCGCCGATGCCGATGGTCGGGATAGTGAGCTGTTCCGAGATCAGCTTGGCGATCCGTGCGGGAACCGCCTCGAACTCGAGCATGAAACAGCCAGTGTCTTCGATCGCCAGCGCGTCCTCTAGGATCTTCATGGCCGCCTCCGCCGTGCGCCCTTGGATCTTGAAGCCACCGAACATCGCAATGGTGTGCGGCGTCAGCCCGATATGCGACGCAGTCGGAATGCCGGCATCGACCAGCGCCTTCAAGATATGCGCCTGCGATTTGCCGCCTTGTGGTTTGACGGCGTCGCAGGCTGCCTCTTGCATAAAGCGCGTGGCGTTGGTCAGCGCGAGCTCGACCGTGTGGTAGCTCTGGTAAGGCATGCAGCCCAGTTCGAACGTGTTGGGAGCGCCGCGGCGGATCGCCTGAGCATGCATCACCATCATGTCCATGGTGGCGGGAATGGTGGAAGGGTGGCCATGCGCGATCATCGCCAGGCTGTCGCCGACGACGGCGACGTCGACGCCGGCGGCCTCAGCCCATTTCGCCGAGGTGTAATCGGGCACCGACATGTAGACCATCTTCTCGCCGGTCTTTTTGGAATCGCGGATGTCGGTGATAGTGCGCTTCTTGCGTTCCGCGGTGCGTTCTGCAGCTGGCGCTTGGTCTTTCGCTACGACTTGGGCCATTGAAAAATTCCTCCGTGAGGCTCGATCGCACTCTGATATATCTATAATATGCTAGGGATCATAGAGTGGTCCGGTCAAGTGGCCGGCAAATTCCACCCTTAGGAGCTTATCGGATCATGACGGTGCTGGCGTTCGACGTGGCGCTGTTTGCTATCACTATCGTGCTGGTCGCGCTCTATGGGCTCGTGGTGAGCGGTCATTTCCCGTCGGAATATCGGGGCCGGAAACTTCAAACACGGATTGGTACTGTAATCATATGGGCGACGCTCGTTGTGGCAAGCGTGGCAGGGATCTTCGCCCTGATCGTCGCTATCCGTGTGCTGCCGTGGCCTGCAATCATTATCAGCAGCGGCGCAATGCTGCTTGCGGCGCCTTTACTTCTTCGCCCGTTTCCGGACCGCTTTGTCAATGGGCTATTGGCTCTAATCGGCTTTGCTTCTGCCGCGATACTGGCTGCCGTTGGTCTATGGGCCATCCAGTAGACGTCGATCTCGGACCTTCGTTTATGTCAGCGAAAGGCCCGCTTCTCGTCATCGCCGAGATGCGAAAAACGAACCACAGGGACCTTATCGAGTCCTAACAACACCGCTGCATCCCTGGCCCGCGATAATCTTGTGTCCGCATCGAGCCAGGCGCGCTCTCGCGCGATGGATTTGAGAAGTGCCGCTCGCCGCTCGAATTTGATCGGCCGAACACGGCGCCGTTCAATTGCTGCTGGCAGCATGATCTCTTTAAACTTCTTAGATGGCGGCTGGCGCAGAAGGTAGAAGAGGGGCCTTTGGGTGAAGTGCACGCCGACTCGCGTCGTGCCGTCCGACAGCCGCCGAATCTTCGTCCGGATGTCGCGCTGGCGAAGCTCAAGCGTCAGCTTGTTAGCGCCCCCAACGGCAAGATAGCGTTCGAAGGTCATGCGAACATGATCGGCTTCTTCTTTGACGATCGAGAGCACCAGGGAATTTCACCACAAGCGCCTGAATTCGCGTGCGCCGCCACGTAGTTGTCGCTGTCGCAAATCTCATCCGGCTGGCAGTTGATTGAGAATCAGGCAATCCTGCTGTGGGATGAAGGATCTTTGTCGACTTATTGGTTCGACGAACGTCGATCTGTTCCGGTCGCGGATAACGCTCGAGGCAGAGATTATGACCTTGCGGCAGCAAATAGACGTGCTGTGGCGGGCTGCTCCAAAGAAGCTCTCCTTCAATACCATCGACCGATAGATATTCGTTGGTCTCTATCGGTTGTTCCCTAGAGTTTGCGATGCATTGGCGATCGTTAAGCCGGACACCATTGTTCGCTGGCATCGCGCGGGTTTTAGATCGTATTGGCGCTGGAAGTCGAAACGCCGCGGCGGCAGGCCTACCGTGCCACTGGAGGTTCGCCGGCTAATCTGCGAAATGAGCCTTGCCAATCCACTCTGGGGTGCGCCACGGATCCATGGCGAACTACTCAAGCTCGGCATCGATATCCGGCAGACGAGCGTAACCAAGTATATGGTCGGGCGAAGAGGCCCGCCATCTCAAGGGTGGAAAACGTTCCTTCATAATCATGCCGACGGCATCGCGGCGATGGACCTGTTTGTCGTGCCGACGATCTCGTTTCGCCTGCTCTAATGCTTGTTGATCATGGGACATGGTCGAAGACGGATCTTATGGTTTGGCGTCACTGCACATCCGACCGCAGAATGGATCGCAAATCAGATCACTGAAGCTTGCGGCTGGGAACAAGTCCCCCGCTATCTGATCCGTGACCGGGACAGAGCCTATGGTGAGATCCTGATCCGAAGACTTCGATCAATGGGCATTCGTGATCGACCAACATCGCCGCGTTCTCCATGGCAAAACGGATATGCTGAACGGCTGATCGGTTCGATCCGTAGAGAATGCGTCGATATATCATTGTCTTGGACGAACGACATCTTCGTCACGTGCTGCTGTCGTACAGGAAATACGACAATGAGGTCCGTACGCATTTGTCCTCTAGAGAAGGATGCGCCCGTACCGCGCGCTGTTGGGACCGTTGGTCATATTCTTTGCCGTCCGATCCTGGGCGGATTCCATCATCAGTATATCCGGATTTGATTTACGACAGGCACAGCAATTATGCCGAAGAATTCACAGAACTATCACAGCTTCCATTGTCTGTCTTTCGGCAATTGCCGCGGCTTCACCGAAACGCGTAGTTGAAACCGAGGCGAGCGACATGCGCCGTGACATCGGCCGATGTTGCCAGCGTATTGGGACTAAGACCAGCGCCAGGGATTGTAATCTGTGCGGTTGTCGTGACTGAGCCGAAGTCGATGTAGAGATATTCGCCTTTCACCGACCAGTTACGATCGAGCATCCATTCGAACCCACCTCCTACCGCAAATCCGGCCAGGGTTTTGGAATGGCTCGAGCTTCCAGACGTTACTGGGGCCACCTGGTCACTGAATGCATTCGAAATACTCAAATCAGTCACCGCCAGCCCACCAGTCGCAAAAAGAAGGACGTTCGGCGTCGCCAACCAGCCCAAACGCCCACGCGTCGTCAGCAACCAATTGGTTTCGCTCTCAACCGTAATCGTAATGGGAGTCGACGTGCTCGGCCCGAATGCAATCAAAGTGCGGGATGGATTGATGCTGAACGCACCGAAATCAGCTTCCAAGCCGACGACAAAACCACCAAATTGCCAATTGTAGCCACCCTGCACGCCACCAGTGAAGCCGTTGTCGTTAAGCGAGCCCGAACCCTGCGCGTTGAAAAAAGGGAAATTGACGGGAGCGTTGTAGGAGCATGACCCGAATGTGCCAGAACAACTAAAGTTGGATGAAAAATCGGACTCACCCCAAGCCCACCCGACATTGCCGCCGATGTAAAAGCCGGTCCAGTTGTTGACGACCGGCGAGTTGGCCACAGCCGTTTTGACGCTTAAACCGAGCAGCACCGCCACAACAACGGCAAAAGTAATGCGCATGATTACCCACCCCCTATTAGATAAACTTTAATGTCTACGGGCGACTCGAAAAAGCATCAAAAGTGGAGGTCGTCAGATTTGCGGTGTCGCTTCGAATCCACGGAATGAGGGTCTAGCTCATCCAATAATGCCTTGAGCTGGGCGAACTTACGGTGGCGGTGGTGGCGGCAACGATTGTCCTGTCGAACTCGGCGGGAGGGGGTTGGGGATGAGCTGATTGGGGTAGCGATAGGTCCAATCGCCGGACGGCAGCATCGGATAGGCAGTGTAAGAAATAAGCGGCTGTGAAAAGATGATCGCGTTTTGACGCATGAGGTTTGCGAGCGGGCCATTGACGCATGTCCCGTCAGCGGCCCGTCCGTCGGCGCAGGTGTCCTGAGCCATCAATGCCCCGGTCGCCATTGCGATCGTGGCGAACAGCACGCTTGCGGCCAGTACAGGTTTCATCGACACCTCCTCAAAACGTGACATTGAGCCCGCCGCCGATCATCCAGCCGGTGCTCGATAATTCCGGGACAAAAGATCCGGCGACGAATTGTCCCAAGAGGACGCTAAACAATCGTCCGCCCGCCGCCGGTCTGTCATCCTCGTTCACCCATACGTGTTCGACGCGGGCATTGAGCGTCACCTGGTTTGTTGCAGCATAGCGCAGCACCGCGCCCGCCGCCCAACGTTCTTTCGCGGGCACGAACTGCAGTGTGGTGGAATCATAGCCGTTATTGTCACGATAGAGAAAGCTCCCCGTTGGGCCAATCGTGAGTTGACCAAACGCGAACTGGTGCTCCAATCCAACACGATACAAATTTGAATTGGTGTTGAAGAATTCCTTTATCAGTTGTGGCGCACCGGTGAATTGCACCGCGTTGCGGTTGGAATGTGCGGTTGAAGCGGTGAGCGTCGTCCATCCCCAACTTCCGGGCCACGCATAAGTTGCGGTACCGCTGACCAGGTAACGACGTCCGGCGCGGTAAAGATCGATGCCGCTTTCCGTCGTCGTGGTTTCTTCCGAGATGGTGCCGGTGAGGTTGAGCGTCCATGCGCCATACTGATAACCGATGCCGACCGTTGCAGTCCAAACGTCGCCCGGATCGACAGTCGTCATCGCCTGCGTTGCCGGATTGGTCTCGGACGTGGACCGCTCGCGGTCGAAGTCACCGCGCCAAGTATAGCCGAAGCTCGCCGTGATGATCATTGTGCTGGAAATTGGCACGCTGAATCCGGCGGTCGGGCCGATATTGAATCCTTCGCCGAAGCTGCCGATCCCGACCAGGTCGGGGTCCATGCGCGCATTGGCCTGTTCGCCGGGCAGCACGGATTGCCCGGTCGGCAGATTGAGACTAAGCGAGACGAAAGGTTGAAAGCCGGGCAGTCCTAGATAGGTGAGGGTGCTCAAGGCCTGTGTATCGGTGAAAGTTGCCACCTTGCCGGCAAGCCCTGCAGTCGACTGTTGGGCCTGCACCCAGCCACCGCGTCCGAGCAGCGAGACCTTCCAATCGCTGGTCGGTTGTCCGGCAAGCTGCACCGCAAAGGGAACGTAGAGCTCCGAGCCGCTGCCGGGCGCAGTGCCGCCGGTGCTCGGCGTGCCGCGGTCGCCTTTCCAGGCGTAGTAGCGGACTTCGCCGGCCATCGTGAGGTTCCAGCGTTGGCTGACGCTGTCGCCCTGCGGCTCGGCGCCGGCCGTTCCGTCCATACAAGCCGCCAACGCGATGGCGATGCCGCCAATCGTCGTCATCCGTGGCACGTCAACCCTCCACGCCGGCCCCGCCGCACGATGTGCAAGATTGTTCAAAAACAGGCGCAGCGCGCCGTCCGATCGGAGGGCATTTCACAAAGGCGACGATCGTCCATGAGTGCCGCAGATTTTGGCAGACTGCCCGGCCTCGGACAAACGTTCTAAACGCCAGAACGGCTGTCGGCTCGGATCATTTCAGCACCGAAGGTGGCGGTGGCGGCGCAGTCGGCGTACCCGTCGCGGCAGGGCCCTGCTGCGAGAGACCGGGGTTGGTGTCGAGCAACCCAGCGCTTGGCCGGCGGACCGGATGCGGCTTGCCAGAGGCGGTCAGCACCGCGCCGACGTTGCCCTGGACATGCTTTTTCCCGCCGTCAGACTGGATATGGACGACCCAACACTTTCCGTATTTTCCCGGGTTACAGGTTACCACTTGGTGGCAACTATTGACGCAAAAATCGTGGCCATGTTGCTCACATTTCGGATTTTTTTTACATAGTTTGACCGCTTGCGAGTAGTTGGTCGCGTCGGCGGGTGAGGCCGTGAATATTGCCGCACCGATGAGGGCGAGGGTTATCGGGACGAAGACGCGCATTGTGACTACTCCTTCGGTTGATCCCCTGCGCGACCGGTGCTCGCCCCGACCGAAAGCTTCGCTAAAAGCAGGGGGTGCCGCGCCCTCCGATCGGAGGGTTTCGGCAAAGGCGGTCCGGCCCCCTGCGAATACCACTAACATTGGCGCAATATCGTCGCGCGTCCGCCGTTCAGCGCAGGATGGGGCCGCCGGTAGGCGGGGGTGGTGCGACTGGGGTTCCGGTGGCAGCGGGGCCGTTGCCGCCCAACCCCGGGCTGGTGTTGAGAATACCATTGCCTGGCGGGCGGGCTGGCGATGACGATATTCTTTTGATTTCTTTTAGCGTTGCAGCAGGCAGGTTGGACTTAATCTTTTTACCACCTGCCGTGATATAGATAATGAAGCCCTCGCAACCCTTTCCGTCGGGGCAGTTTTTTCCCGAACAGCAATAGTAGCCGCATTGATGCTTGCCACACTTCTTGTCGCAACCTGATACGGTTGTGCCCCCGGCGCTGCCGGTCCCATAACTGCTCCCGCAGGCGTTTTTTACCTGCTGTTGCGTAAGCTTCGTGGCTGATGCTTGAATCGATGCAAGCGGGAGAATTCCCAGCGCTGCAATCAGAACAGCAAACTTTTTCATTGGAGCCTCCTTCTGTATCGACTGACTTGAAGGATCACTTGATCCACGTCAGTCCAATCACGATCCCTCGCGACCGGCGTCCCCAACCGATAGCTAAGCCAGAAGCAGAAGGCGCCGCGCCATCCGATCGGAGGGAAAAATGGATGAAAAATACGGCGAGGCTCAGCCGGCCATTGGGTTGGCAAACCCAGCCACAAGCTTGACCAAATCGGCCTGACGCTTGGCGCCCGTTTTCTCAAACAAGCGACGGAGGTGAAACTTTACCGTCGTCTCCGCGATGCCGAGCGCGGCGGCAGTTTCCGGCACGCCGCCGACCTCAACAATGGCCAGCAGGACCCGCAGTTCGCTTGGCGTCAGTGAATACGCCTTGGCAATCACTTCCGGCGGCGACGGCGTCGCCAACGCGGCCTTGTGCACGAAGACTGCCGCGATCGCCGCATAGGCTGTGCCGGCGCGTCGCCGAGCGCCGGAAGTCAACGGCAGCACATGCGCAACATGGTGCTCGCCGTTGCGCGCGCTCATCGGCACGGCAACACCCTTCGTGCCGATCGCAGCGTCGCCGTTGCCGGCCGTCTTAAAAATATCAAGCAACGTTTCATCGGCTTGCGTGTCCACCGCGGCGAGCCGGTCCCCGGCCGCGCGCAGGATATCGCCGGCGGCGAGCAGCGCGCGCCCGGCGGTATTGGAATGTGCGATGCGCCCACTTTCGTCGACGAGGAACATGCCGGCGCCGATGCCATCGAGCGTATCGGCAAACGTTGCCACTTCTGTTGCCCGCAAATCGACCGCGTTGCCGACCAGCACCGCGCGGCGCAGGTGCGGGATGATGAGCTGCATGCGCCCGCGCGCGCCGTCATCCGTGAAATCCGTGGCGCTCGTGACGGATAACTGCAAAGACGGCGACGCTCGTTGCCGACTTGTCGAGTAATGTCACGATGTTGTCGATGAAACCTTGGGGTTGTGCCCATTCCATATAGAAGCGCGTTCCGACGAGTTCGGAATGAGGAACGACCTCGGAATTGCTGATCATGTCGCCGACGTTGAGACAGAAGTAGCTAGTGCTAAGAGGATCAAACTTGATGTATTTGTCGAAATAGAGTTCCGTGTAATGCGCGTTGATACCGAAATGGTAGAGCGGCGTCGCATCCCGTTGGATGCTGTTGCGGATGTGAAGAGTCGCCGCCGTTCCACCAATGAATTCAGAGAGCTTTTCTAAAACGTCTGACCACAAGGATGAGTCAAGTGCCGCGTCGTAGATGTCGCCGATGAGAAGGGAAAGTCTTTCGTCGTCCCGCATCGCGATCATCCGGCAAACGGATTGCCGAAGCCGGCCACGAGCTTGACCAGGTCGGCCTGGCGCTTGGCGCCGGTCTTTTCAAACAGGCGCCGCAGGTGGAACTTGACGGTGGTCTCGGCAACGCCGAGTGCGGCGGCAGTTTCCGGCACGCCGCCGACCTCAACAATGGCCAGCAGGACCCGCAGCTCGCTTGGCGTCAGTGAATACGTCTTGGCAATCACTTCCGGCGGCGACGGCGTCGCCAATACGGCCTTGTGAACGAAAATCGCCGCGACCGCTGCGTAGGCCGTGCCCGCGCGCCGGCGCGCGCCGGAGGTCAGCGGCAGCACGTGCGCGACGTGGTGTGCACCATCACGCGCGGTCAGCGGCACGGCAATGCCCGTCGTTCCGACTGCCGCATCGCCGCGGCCTGCTGCTGTGAAAATATCAAGGAATATCTGGTCTGTTTGGGCGTCGCCGGCGACGAGCCGGCCGCCGGCCGCGCGCAGGATCTCGCCGGCGGAGAGCAACGCATGCCCGGCGGCATTGGCGTGCACAATGAGCCCGCTGGCATCGACAAGAAACATGCCGGCGGCGATGCCGTCGAGCGTGTCGGCCAAGTTCGCCGCCTCCGCCGACCGGAGATCGATGGCGTTGCCAACCAGCACCGCGCGGCGCACATGCGGGGTAATGAGTTGCATACGCCATCGCGCTCCTTCATCGATCAGGCCGTCGGCCGCACTACGGATGACGCTCAGGATCGCGCAGGTCGCCGCGGATTTCTCCAGCACGACGTTAGCCGAATCAACAAAGCCTTGCGGCTCGACCCACTCCTTATAAAAACGGCCGTCACGAAACTCGCTATCAGGAATGTAGTCGGACACTTTGGTCACTCGGCCGACATCGTAGAACAGCAGCGGAACCAAGGGATCGAATTGCCAATATGTCTCGCGATAGAGCCGAAGATAACGGTCGCTGATGCCGAAATGGTAGTGAGCGTCACCAGCCTTGCTGACTGCGTTCTTCGAGAGCAACCCGGCCGCGCTGCCACCGACGAAACGCGCGATCTGCTCAAGGACGCCGGGCCAGAGCTGCGGGTCGAGCACGGCATCATAAATGTCGGCTACGAGTGCCGAGAAGGCGTCCGCTTCAGCCATGCGCGATTTCCAAACCGGCGAGTGAGACTAGCGGATGCCCCCTCGCGTGTCTTCGACAAATGTCTTGAACATGCGAACCGACGGCCACCGGGCGCCGGTCAACAAGACCGATTGAGCGCGATGGCGGTTCACCGCCGCCATTGGGGTTTAATCGACAAGCGGATTCGCGAAGCCGGCCACAAGCTTGACCAAATCGGCTTGGCGCTTGGCGCCCGTCTTTTCAAACAGGCGCCGCAGGTGGAACTTGACGGTCGTTTCCGCAATGCCAAGCGCCGTGGCGGTTTCCGGTACGCCGCCGACGTTGACGATGGCCAACAACACGCGCAATTCACTTGGCGTGAGCGCGTAGGCTTTGGCTATCACTTCCGGTGGCGAGGGGGTCGTCAGCGCGGCCTTTTGAACGAAAACGGCTGCAACTGCCGCATATGCCGAGCCAGCGTTTCGCCGCGCGCCTGACGTCAACGGCAGAACGTGTACAACGCGATGCCCCCCATCGCGGCCGGGCAGCGGCAAGGCAACACCTTTCGTGCCTATCGCAATGTCTCCGCTGCTTGCCGCCGCGAAAATATCAAGTAGCGACTGGTCGATTTGGGCATCCGTTGCGACAAGTCGGTCTCCTGTTGCGCGCAGAACATCTCCAGCGACGAGCAGCGTATGGCCTGCAGCGTTGGCATGCACAATGCGACCATTTCGGGCGACGAGGAACATGGCAGTCGTAATGCCGTCGAGCATGTCGGCGAAAGTCGCCGCTTCCGCAGTTCGCAGATCAATGACTCTGCTTACTAGAACCGCCCGACGGACATGTGGAATGATTAGAGACATTCTCCGGCGCGATTCGTCGTCGACAACGCCGTGCCGCTCGTGTCGGAAAACGCCGAATACGGCGACGCTGGTGGCGGTTTTGTCGAGAATAGCGTTGACGCAATCGACAAGCCGTTGCGGTTTGACCCATTCCTGGTAAAAGCGCGAACGCAAAAATTCGTCGTAAGACATGACATCGCCGGTACCGAAAGGCTCTCCGACTTTCGCGAGATATTGAGCCGTCGTGGAGGGATCGAGCTGGATATATTTGTCGAAATAGAGCTGCCGATAGTGCGGCGTGACACCGCCGTCGTCGAAGTAGACGGCCCCGCGTTTGCTGGTAGCGTCCTTGGAATAGAGCGCTGCCGCTGAGCCGCCGACAAACTTAGCGGCATGGCGCAGCGCTATTGGCCAGAGGCTCGAATCGAGCGCTGCATCGTAAATTTCGCCGATGAGTGCCGATAGGATGTCCGCTTCGAGCATGCATAATTTCCGCTGCCGGCAGACGGATTTTAGTGAATGTTGTTTCCCATGTCTCCCACAAATGGGGCTGAGAAACGTTCGGTTTGCGAGCACAAAGTGCGGCGCAAAATGCGAATGCGCTATAAATACGCATCTCCGTCTCCCAAAAGAGCGGATTCTATTAAATGCTGGAAACTCATACCGAGGGTGTTGTCCTTTCCGAAAATTCCATCCGGTCCAGATTCGCGTGGTCAGGGAGAATCGTCACATTATGACGGGTGATGTTCGCGGTTCTGAACGCTGTTGCAATCGTGGTCGCCAACCTGTTCAAGTCGCGTAGACGGCTTGAAGCCGAGAATATTTTACTTCGCCACCAGCTCAATATTGCTTTGCGGCAGACGCAAGCGCGCCCACGACTGCGCAGCGTCGACAGGGCAATTTTGGGATGGATGGTTAGGGTCTGGCCCGACCTCCTCGGAACGGTCCATGTCGTGAAGCCCGAGACGGTTCTCCGCTGGCACCGGGCGGGCTTCAGGGCGGTTTGGCGCTGGAAATCCCGAAGGAAGGCAGGGCGGCCCAGGATTGACCGGGGCCTGCGAGAACTGATCCAGCGCATGAGCCGGGACAATCCATTGTGGGGCGCGTCCCGGATCCACGGCGAACTGTTAATGCTGAGCTTTGAAGTGGCCCAGTCAACGGTGTCAAAATATATAGTGCGCGGTCGAAGGCCGCCATCGCAGAGCTGGAAGACATTTCTGCACAATCACGCCCATGCGATCGCGGCGATCGATATGTGCGTCGTTCCAGCGGTGACGTTTGAACGGCTTTTTGCCTTTCTGGTTGTTGGCCATGACCGACGACGGCTGCTGTGGGTTGAGGTCACTCGGCATCCGACAGCGGAGTGGCTGGCTCGCCAGATGACGGAGGCCTTCCCGTGGGCGTCGGTGCCGGCCTATCTCGTTCGCGACAACGACCGACTTACGGAAGCGCATTCATCACCCGCGTGACAGCGATGGGCATCCGTGATCGTCCGATCAGTCCACATTCACCCTGGCAAAACGGCATAGCTGAACGCCTAATCGGCACGCTACGTCGCGAATGCCTGGACCACGTCGTTGTTTTTGGCGAACGTCACTTACGCGGGTGTTCTTTACTTATGCTGCCTATTACAACGAAACGCGCCCGCATCGGTCCCTCCAAAAGGATACGCCATTGCGGCGGGCGGTCCAGCGGATCGGTGAGGTTGCAGTAATCCCGGTGCTGGGCGGATTACATCATCAATACGTTCGGATGTGATTTTCGGAAAGGACAGCTCCGTACGCATTTGTCCCCAGAGAAGGATGCGCCCATACCGCGCGCTGCTGGGACCGTTGGTCATATTCTTTGCCGTCCGATCCTAGGCGGGCTCCATCATCAGTATATCCGGATTTGATTTACGACAGGCACAACCGAAAATTTCATCCGGGATGGTTTGGGTTTTGAGCGCGAACAATTTCTGTTCCAGCGCTATTCGTGCTGCCTCCCAGCGCAAGTGCCAAGCCACAGACGATTCGCTGCAAATGTCGCCGCTGCAATCGCCAAGCCGGTAAATGTCGAAATATGGAATGGCGTGATCATGCATAGTCCAGAAACACCAACGAGGATCCTGGCCCACCATTCGGCGCAAACCGGCTCGTATCCTTCAATAGCCATGGCAAGAATTATGAGACCGACACCGGCAGTGATGAAGGTGAGTGCCGTTTGCCAGAGCGGGCCCTCCCACAAAAGTTCCGGGCCGAACACGAACGTAAAGGGCACGACCAGTGCGGCCAACGCGAATTTGACGGCATGGCCGGCAATCGCCAAAGGGTTGTCTTCTGCGATGGACGAGGCGGCATAGGCCGCGACCGCGACAGGCGGCGTGAGCGCGCTCATGACCGCGAAATAGAGGAGAAACATGTGCCCGGGCAACAGATCGATATGCAACGGTCCAAGCAGCGGTCCAATCAACACCGCAGCAAGAATGTAGGCTGATGGTGTTGGCATCCCCATTCCGAGCACGAGGGTGAGCGCGGCGGCCACCAGCAGTGTCGGAAACAGTTGCGCTCCGGTTAGCGTATAAATCACGTGCGCGAATTTGCCGGAGAGACCCGTCATGGTGATGCCGGCGATCACGAGACCGGCCGCGGCACAGGCTCCAGCGACGGGGACCATGCGCGTAGCGGTTTCCGCGAGCACTTTGTATGCGGTCAGAAGCCCGATACGCGTCGAAGCACGAAACATCGCCACGCAAATTACCGACATTGTGCCGAATACGGCGACTTTGGTCGGTGTGTAGCCAGCGAGCAATGCCCAAACCAGCACCGCCATTGGAAAGATGAACAGCCCACCCTTACGCAGCGTCGGCAGCAACCTCGGAATTTGATCCGGGCTGAGCGCGCCGAGACCAAGGCGATACGCGCGAAAATGCACCTGAGCGAAAACGCTGACGTAATAGAGCAGCGCCGGCAACAGCGCGGCCTTTGCGATATCGACGTACTCGATGCCGGTATATTCTGCCATGATGAACGCTGCCGAACCCATGACCGGTGGCATTAAACTGCCACCGGTGGAGGCGGCGACCTCGATCGCGGCTGCAACCGCGGGACGATAGCCAAGCCGCTTCATCATTGGAATGGTAATGGCGCCCGTGGTGACCACGTCTGAGGTCGGGCTGCCGGAAATCATTCCATACATGCCCGATGATATGACCGCTATCTTGGCCGGCCCGCCAACCTGTCGGCCCGAGATTGCTGATGCGAAGTCATAGAAAAAATCAGAACCTTTCGCGTAGTAGAGGAATGTTCCGAACATCACGAACATAAACGCGTAGGTTGCCGCAACGCGCGACGGTAGCCCCATGATGCCATCGGTTGTGTAGACCATAATGTCGAGGAAATGATTGTAATCAATGTAGCCGTGCGAGAGCACGCCGCTCAGTCGATGTCCGAACATATTGTAGATGACGAAGATGAGAACAATTACGGTTAGTCCCAATCCGGTCGTGCGCCGCGTCAACTCGAGGGTGAGAACGCAAATGATGGTTCCGAACGCGAGATGCCAATAATCGAGCGGAAAAAGCAGACTGATCCGTTGCACCTCGTCATCGGCGATTGCAAAGAAATAGATGCCCGACGCAAGGCTTAGCAGCGACATGGCGAAATCGTACCAGGGCACTCGCTCCGTATCGGAATTCGCGCTCGCGCCGACCGTGAGAAAAGCGAGAGTCATCATTCCCGACAGAAATACGGCGGTCAGAACCCAAGGATCGATGATGATATAGGTCGCTGCCAAGATGACGTAGATGGCGACCGCAACCGCAAACGGTTGAATCACCCACCCGAGCCAACCCGACGGCCGACGCCGGCAGCCGACCGAAAACCAAATGCCGGGGTCGAACACCCTGCTGCGCGCCATAAAGGCGATCTCACCTGAACTGAATAAAAAAGTGTACGGCGGGGATCGCTACTCAGCCACCCCGCCGTTTTTCTGCATAACGCCTTAGAAAGCTATTGCAGCCCGGCTTCCTTGAAAGCTTTTACAGCGCCCGGATGCTCTGGTGCCACCGACGGCTCGGCCACCGTTTTCGGTGTCGTCACCTTTTTTAACAGGCGGTGCGCGCTTTTGAAGTCGTCAAGATTTGCGAGCAGCCCCTTGGCTAAATTGTAGGCTTCCTGATCGGACATGGATTTGTTCACGACCACGACCGTTCCGACGCATACAGAGACTTTGTCCTCCGAGATGAATTTGTGCTCACTGGCCTTGATCGTGCAGGGCTGTCCACCGAACTCGTCAGCGACCTTGGTCGCGACTTCTTTGCCGACATCCAGCATGGTGAGGGGGATGCCGTTTTCCATCTGGCGGATGACCGGATGGTTATAGGCAATGCCGAGCACGATCGCGTCGATGCGACGATCGAGCATCAACGAGGCCTGTTCCTTGGATGCAGCGCGCACCACTTGCTTGAAGCTTTTGATTGGGATGCCGCTTTGCTCGATGATCGCTATGCCGATGTCACCATCCATGTTGCCGGGACGGTTGAATGCGATACGGATATTGCCGGCGTTCTTCTTCAGGTCGGCCATAGTCTTGATGTTGTACTGCTTGGCAACGTCGCCGTTGACCAGCACGTAGTCGTATTGAAATCGACTTTGCGCCGAATAGGTTCGGAACAAAGTCCGCAGGTCCTTGAGCGGATGTCCCTTGAATGGCCCAGTTCCGCGATAGGCGGCAGCCAACTCCATATCGCCGACGATTCCCATGGGAACCTTTCCATCGGCAACCAGTTTGGCATTGGCGAGACCTCCGGATCCGGTCTGATAAGTCACCGTGCTGCCGGGATAGGCTTTGGCGAATGCCTTATCGAGACCGGCGCCGATGGTCGACCACAGACCGCCAGGGCTCGCGCCTGCGAGAGTGAGTTGATAGGTCTGTGCCTGCGCGCTCGCGCCAAGCAGAGCGGCAACGCCCGTCGCCATTATTATTGCCTTCACGAATTTCATCATTATTCCCTCCCACTGTTTTGCTTCGTGCTTTCCGGTTGATTGAGAATATTTTATCGAAAGCACGGTTGTCAGCTTCATTCTGCTGCGCTGATCCGATCCTCCTGCACTGCGTCGCTTTCGCTACCGCTGCCAAGCGTACGCCAATTCACCGATTTAGGCACGACCCCTTCAAAGGAGCTGATACTGGCTTGAGGCACATGCGGATCCGTGGTGCCGATGGCGTCTCCCCCGTCTCTCATCGTGCGTGCAGCCTCCACCATCAAGCGACGGAAAGCGGCAACCGCCACATCGCTGGCTCCCAAACGTTCCTGGCTGCGGTCGCCGATCGGTCCCATCGATTCCCACATTGCAATATCTTGATTGGGAATGCCTGAAATGCCGGTGAAGTTGCCGGCCTTCATCGCGGCGCGGTCCTGCTGGTAGAGATTGTTGGCGGTGCGCACGTTGTCGAAGTTGGCGTCAACGTCGACGCCCCATTCTAGCATATTGAATTTGCGCCAGATGTCCCGCGCGATGCCGGGTTTGTCTGGACCGTTCCAGGCAATGAAATAGAATATCGTGTTGTAGTCGTCTTCGGGCGTCAGCAAGGTCGCGACGTTGTGTACGTTGTTAGGCGGAATGAGCGCCGTGAATGGCGCGATATAGACCGTCGTGCGAATGTAATCGTGCGTAGTCTCGTTCTTGATCGGGCGCCGAAGCGCAGCATAGCGAAAGCCGTAGCTCGTGCGCTCGATCTGGAAACGCGGAGCCTTGTCGGTCGAAGGCCGCAGCCAATTCACGTCGGTGGCTTTGGCGCCATCGACTTGTGCCGGCACCATGTCTGACGAATGCAGGCTGGACGAATGTGCGGAATCGATCTGCCCTTCGAGGATTTGCGCCCAATTGCACCGCACGCGCACCTTGGTGGCGCTAACGCGTGCATCGGGCGTAGGGGCAAAGGCCGGAGGCTCGAATTCACGCATCTTTTCCTGTGGCCCGAGATAGGTCCAGACAAATCCTCCGGCTTCGCGGGCCGGATAAGCCTTCTGTTTCACGCGCTGCGAAAGATTAGTGTCGGGCGGTTCGGAGGCGAAATCGACAATGTTGCCCTCCACGTCAAACTTCCAGCCGTGATACAGGCAACGCAGCCCACATTCCTCGTTGCGCGCAAAAACGAGTGAGGCGCGGCGATGAGCGCAATACTCGTCAAGCACGCCGAGCCGTCCCTTCGAATCCCGAAAAACGACCAGATTTTCACCGAGCAGGCGCACGCGCTTCGGTGTGCCATCGGGCTCCGCCACCTCTTCGGACAAACATGCGGCTATCCAGTGTCGGCGCATAATCTGCCCCATCGGGGCACTCTTTTCGACGCGACATAGGAGATCGTTTTCCTCGGGCGTCATGATATTCGCTCCCAAGTGCGCGGCCTTTGTGTTACCGCGCGATTTATCTTAGATATCTAAGTAAGATTAATTGAAGGCGGCTTCGCTGTCGAGCCGAAACAATCTTGGCGCTATCGCTACCCCGCCGCATACGATTGGGCGTCGCCGGCCTCGGTCGCGCGTTCTCGATCATGCTACCGACGTTGCAGCGGGATCCGCGTATTGCCCTTGTCGCGGCTGCCGACCCACGACTTGAGGCGCGCCAACGATTTGTGGAAGACTTCGACGGCGCTGCCTATGAGACTGTTGCCGCACTTTGCGAAGACACGGACATCGAGGCCGTCTACGTCGCGAGTCCGCATCAGCTTCATCCCGAACATGTGCGGCTTGCCGCATCGTACGGCAAACATGTGCTGGTGGAAAAGCCAATTGCGCTTACGCTCGGCGACGCACAAGCAATGATAAGTTCGACACGCGCAGCCGGCGTTCAAATGGTGGTCGGCCATAGCCATTCCTTCGACGCGCCGATTCTGCGAACGCGCGAATTGATTGCCAGTGGCCGCTTTGGCGCCGTGCGTATGATATCAGCTTTGAACTTTACGGACTTTCTCTATCGGCCGCGTCGGCCAGAAGAGCTCGACACCTTGCAAGGCGGGGGCGCGATATTTAATCAGGCACCGCATCAAGTCGACATCGTCCGGCTGCTTGGCGGAGGCCGAGTTGCAAGCGTGCGGGCGATAACCGGCAACTGGGATACCAGACGCCCGACGGAAGGAGCCTATGCCGCCTTGCTTACATTCGAGGATGGCGCTTTCGCTTCGCTCACCTATAACGGCTATGGGCACTTCGATTCGGATGAGTTCATGGGTTGGATCGGGGAATTGGGGCAAAAAACGCAACCGCGCGACAAAGCCACTGTTCGTCAATTCGACGACCCAATACAGGAAGCTGTGCGGAAAGCCGCGCGCAACTACGGCGGCGCCGGCTGGAAGCCGCCGCAAAATGAAAAATTGCTACACCAGCATTTCGGCTTGCTTATCGTGAGCACAGAACAAGCCGATTTTCGGCCGCTTCCAAACGGCGTGATGATCCACAAAGACGGGGTTGGTCATCTCGATCCGCTGCCTACGCCTGCAATACCACGCGCAGAAGTCATTGATGAATTTTACGCCGCCGTGGCCGAGGGGCGGCCGCCGTTGCACGACGGTGCCTGGGCTATGGCGACCCTTGAGGTTTGCCTCGCCATGTTGCGTTCGGCGCGAGAAGGCCAAGACGTTTTGCTTCAGCATCAAGTGGGGGTGCAGTGATCCCGACCCGCCGGTCCGAAACCGAGAGCATGCTGGTGCACTGGCGCGAAGCCGTGCCAGACGACCGGCTGGCGCATCTCGTGCGCGATGCCGCACGCGCGCTCACGCGCTCGCTCAGCGTCCGGCTCGCCGAACACCAAGTGTCATTCGGCCACTGGGCATTTTTGCGCGTGCTATGGGTGGGCGACGGACTGACGCAACGCGAATTAAGTGAGCGCGCGGGCGTAATGGAGCCAACCACCTTCTCTGCAATCAATACGATGGAGCGCCTTGGTTATGTCATTAGGCGTCGGCGCAAAGGAGATCGCAAAAAGATATTTATCCACCTAACGCCAAAAGGGCGGGATTTGAAAAAGACACTCGTACCGCTTGCCGAAGAAGTGAACCGAGTTGCAATTGACAACATCAGATCAAAACACGTCGCAATAACACGTATTGTGTTGCTTGCGATTATTGAAAACCTCGCATTGGAAGAGGGCGTTTCGGCAAAACCGTTACCATCGACTAGAGTCATCGCGAAATTTGCCAAGCGACGCCCCAGAACCTGATCATTGTCCGTTTTCAACTACGCAGTTTTGTTGGCATGATCCATCATCTGATCATCCGTTGGTTGCGAACCGCGATAGCCATGAACATTAGTAATGTCAGCGACCGCTGTGTGTACCGAAAACCTCATCCGGAAAACACTCCAGTATTTACGGTCGAAATTCCCTGTTCTTTCGTCAAAATTCCCTATTCCGTAAAAATAATTCCCTGTTCTGCTGCGTAGGGATTTTCGCTGCAAGCTTTTGAGATTGCTCACTTGTCCGCGTACAAAATCGCGTCGAGAGCGCGGATCCAACGGAATTCCCTGTTCTTTTCCCTGTTAGCAGGGAAATTCCGTTCGGAGACGGGTTCGAATGCGACTGCATCCACCACCAATATTTTCAGAAGTTTAGCTGCGCTTCGCACGGGCTGTGCTCTCGCCGACCACAGAAAAACTTTTGGTCTTTCCGGTGATCGCCTACACATCGATTTTTGGATAAAGATGCGCCGATCTCTCGGCCCGCTTAGCGAACTGGAATTACTAGCTCACGCTCGATCCTTGGTCGGCTTCATCACCACTATTTTCGCGTTTAGGTTTTCGGCGCGCACACCGCTCTGGCGCTGTATCGGTATGCAGCGTTTGGTCTAAAATAGCCGAGCAAAGCTATAAAACAGATTTCAATCGTCGATCAACACATTCGGCTTAGCAAATCCCTGTAGCGCCATCGAGTCTTCGATAACAATGTCGCGCCCGGAGCTTTTAACGCCGTATTTCGATAAGAAAGCCAAATTCCGCGACAGGTTTTCCGGAGTCATACCCAAGCGCGAAGCGAGTGTGCGCTTATCGAACGTTAATTCAATACTGTTTGAATTGCCTTGTTTGGCATTGGCCTGAAGAATCCAATTAGCGAGCCGTTCGGCGCTGTTACGCAGTTTTTCGTTTTTGAGCGCTCGCACGACGCTGCGATAGCGTTCTGCGAGTTCGCAGACGATCGCGCGGGCGAAGGCAGCGTCGCGGCCAAATATGTCACGCACCGTTTGCGCCGGAATCATCAGAATCTGCGCGGGCGACAGCGTGCGAGCAGATTTCAAATATACGTCGTCGCAAATGACCGCCGCGAGAATGAAGGTTGTGACCGGTTGAATGATGTCGATCGTGGTCTCGTGGGCGTTATGCGCGCTGAACAGTTCGACCGATCCATCGACAACGATATGAAGGAAGTCCGGCAATTCTCCTTCCTCGATCAGCATGACATGCTGGGGGAATCGTTGCAGGAATGCAGCGCGCACCAATTCGTCGAAATGAGCTTCGCTCATGTCGCTGAACAGCGGCAATGCGCGGATTATTTTGCAATCGGATTGACGCAAGGCTTACCTCCCGTGCAGCGCCATTCCTGAGAGGCTACACCGGAGTGCTCATCAACACTTGATAAAAAGCAAGCGTTAGTATTACAAAGATCAAATAGCGATACCAAATAAGTAAATCCGATTAGATACAAAGTATTTCACTGTATATTTGATCGACCTCAAAATGCATCTGCAGGTCCTGCGCTTTTACTCGTCCTGGGATTTCTCAGTGTCGAGAAAGCGAGGGGCGCCATCATGCCAAGCAAGTCTGCCGTTAGCGGCGCGGATCAGAGCCGCGCGCTTTGGATTTCCACCATCGCCTTCACCGTCTGTTTCGCGGTGTGGACCATTTTCGCGATCATCGGTGTGCAGATTAAGCAGGATCTCGGCCTGAACGAGACCGAGTTCGGCCTACTCGTCGGCACTCCGATCCTGACCGGCTCGCTCACCCGCATCTTCCTCGGCATCTGGACCGACCAATATGGCGGCCGCCGCGTCTATACGGTGGTCATGCTGGCGGCCGCGGTCGCCACGTTCATGCTCACCTACGCGCATACCTACATTCAAATCCTGATCGCAGCGCTCGGCGTCGGCGTGGCGGGCGGTTCTTTCGCCGTCGGCATCGCCTATGTCTCGCGGTTCTATCCGCGCGAGAAGCAGGGCACCGCGCTCGGCATTTTCGGCGCCGGCAATGTCGGCGCCGCAGTCACCAAGTTCTTCGCACCCTTTGTCCTGGTCGCTTATGGCTGGCACGTGACCGCGCAAGTCTGGGCCACGGCACTAGCGATCATGGCGGTCGTGTTCTGGTTCACCACCAAAGAAGATCCGGTGGAACTCGAACGTCGCGCCAAAGGTGAGCGCCCGCGCAGCGCCTGGCTTGAATTAGAGCCACTGAAGAACCTGCAGGTTTGGCGTTTCTCACTCTACTACTTTTTCGCCTTCGGCGGTTTCGTCGCGCTGGCATTGTGGCTGCCGCGCTACATGATCGGCGTATACAAGCTCGACATCGAGACAGCCGGCATGTTGGCCGCGGCCTATTCCATTCCCGCCAGCCTGTTCCGCGCCTATGGCGGCCATCTGTCCGACCGCTACGGCGCGCGCCGCGTCATGTACTGGATGTTCGGCGTCTGCGCGCTCGTCGCTTTCATCCTGTCTTATCCACCAACGCACTACGTCGTGCAGGGAATGAAGGGGCCGATCGAGTTTCACCTGGCTACCGGCGTCGTCACATTCACCTGCATGATCTTCGTCCTCGGTTTCTTCATGAGCTTGGGCAAGGCGGCGGTCTACAAGCACATCCCTGTTTACTATCCGGAGAACGTTGGTTCGGTCGGCGGCCTCGTCGGCATGATCGGCGGTCTCGGTGGTTTCGTGCTGCCGATTGCCTTCGGCGTGCTCAACGATCTCACCGGAGTCTGGACCAGCTGTTTCATGCTGCTGTTCCTGATCGCTGCCGGCTCATTGATCTGGATGCATCTCGCCATTCAGCGCATGGAGCGCGAGGCCCTTCAGCCCGGGCTCCGCAAATTGCCCGAATTCCCGGAAATGCAGCCTATCCACGAGGAGAAACATGTCGGCGCGCTGTCCGGTCATGTGCTCGCGGAATGGAAGCCGGAAGACCCCTCGTTCTGGGACGAGAAAGGCCGTGCCATCGCCCGCCGCAACTTGTGGATCTCAATCCCGGCCTTGCTGCTCGCCTTCGCGGTCTGGATGGTGTGGTCGGTGGTTGTCGCCAAGTTGCCGGCCGTCGGCTTCAAGTTCACCACCGACCAACTGTTCTGGCTCGCGGCCATGCCGGGCCTGTCCGGCGCGACCTTGCGTATCTTCTACTCCTTCATGCCGCCGATCTTCGGTGGCCGGCTTTGGACCTCAGTCTCCACCTGGTCGCTAATGGTCCCGGCGGTCGGCATCGGCTTGGCGGTGCAGAGTCCCGACACGCCTTACATTTTTTTCCTGTCGTTAGCGCTGTTGTGCGGTCTTGGCGGTGGTAACTTCGCTTCGTCGATGGCCAATATCAGCTTCTTCTTCCCGAGGGCGGAGAAGGGCAATGCGCTGGCACTCAACGCCGGCCTCGGCAATCTCGGCGTCAGCGTCGTTCAGTTCGTCATCCCGTTTGTGATCACGGCCGGCGTGTTCGGCTGGGTCGGCGGCGATCCGCAAGCGGCGACCGGTGCGACGAAGCTCTGGCTGCAGAACGCCGGCTTCATCTGGGTGCCGTTCATCGCTGTCTCTGCTACCGCGGCCTGGTTCGGTATGAACGATATCGCCGCCATGAAGGCATCATTTGCCGACCAGGCGGTGATCTTCAAGCGTAAGCATAACTGGGTGATGTGCTGGCTCTATACCGGCACCTTCGGCTCTTTCATCGGCTATTCCGCCGGCTTCCCGCTGCTCGCCAAGACCCAGTTCCCGAATGTCAATTCGCTGAAGTTCGTTTTTCTCGGTCCACTGGTCGGCGCGCTGTCGCGCTCGGCCACCGGCTGGTTGTCGGACAAGTATGGCGGCGGTCGCGTCACCTTCTGGACGTTCGCGGTGATGATCGCGGCGGTCGGCGGCGTGCTTTACTTCCTTGGCATCAAGACCCAGCCGGAAGCGTTCTGGGGCTTCTTCGCGATGTTCATGGTGTTGTTCTTTGCCACCGGCGTGGGCAACGCATCGACGTTCCAGATGATCCCGGCGATCATGCGCGCGGAGCTTCCACGGCTTGAGCCGAAACTCGGTGCGCCGGCGCGGCAAAAGCAGGCCGAAATGGAATCGGCAGCGATCATCGGCTTCACCTCAGCGGTGGCGGCCTATGGTGCCTTCTTTATCCCGAAGGCCTACGGCACCTCGATCTCGCTGACTGGCGGACCGGAAATGGCGCTATGGGGTTTCATGGCCTTCTACGTGACCTGCGTGATCATCACCTGGGCCTTCTACACGCGACCGGGTGGCCTGCTGCGTGACATCGAACGGGGCCGCAAGCTGCCGCCCGCCGCCCCGCAACCGGCCGAATAAAGGACATTGTCCATGAGTCACTTTCTCGACCGACTGACTTTCTTTAACCGCGTCGTCGACGACTTCGCCGACGGTCGTGGCCAGGTCACCCGCGAAGACCGGCGCTGGGAGGACGGCTATCGCAAGCGTTGGCAGCACGACAAGATCGTGCGCTCAACGCACGGCGCCAACTGCACCGGCTCGTGCTCATGGAAAATCTACGTCAAGGGCGGCATCGTTACGTGGGAGACGCAACAAACCGACTACCCGCGCACGCGGCCGGAATTGCCCAATCATGAGCCACGCGGCTGCTCACGTGGGGCGAGCTACTCCTGGTACCTCTATTCCGGCAACCGCGTGAAATATCCGCTCGTGCGCTCGCGGCTGTTGAAGTTGTGGCGCGAGGCGCGGGCGCTGCGCACGCCGGTGGCGGCTTGGGGCTCCATCGTCGAAGATCCGAAAAAGCGCGAGGCCTATACGAGCAAGCGCGGCCTGGGCGGCTTCGTGCGCGCGACCTGGAATGAGGTCACCGAGATTATCGCGGCGGCCAACGCCTATACCGCAAAGACGCATGGGCCCGACCGCGTCGTCGGCTTTTCGCCGATCCCGGCCATGTCGATGGTGTCCTATGCAGCGGGCTCGCGTTATCTGTCGCTGCTCGGCGGTGTCTGCATGTCATTCTACGACTGGTATTGCGACCTGCCGCCGTCCTCACCGCAAACCTGGGGCGAGCAAACCGACGTTCCCGAAAGTGCCGACTGGTACAATTCGGGCTTCCTGATTTTGTGGGGCTCCAACGTTCCGCAGACCCGCACGCCGGATGCCCACTTCTACACCGAAGCACGCTATCGCGGCGCCAAGAGCGTGGTGATCTGCCCGGACTATTCGGAAGCCTCCAAGTTCGCCGATTTGTGGATCTCGGTGAAGCAGGGCACCGATGCCGCGCTCGCCATGGCCATGGGTCACGTCATTCTGCGCGAGTTCTATCTCGACCGGCAGACGAAATATTTCCAAGACTATGTCCGTCAGTACACGGACATGCCGATGCTGGTCGAGCTCGCCGAGCAGGACGGCCGGCTGGTACCGGGGCGTCTGCTGCGTGCGTCCGATTTCAAGGACAGCCTCGGTGAGGCCAACAATCCGGAGTGGAAGACCGTCGCCTTCGACGAAACGTCCAAGACAATCGTTGTGCCGCGCGGCTCCGTGGGTTTCCGCTGGGGCGAGAAGGGCAAGTGGAATCTTGAAGAGAAAAACTCAAACGGCATCGAGACAAAACTTCACTTGAGCCTTGCCGACATCAAGGATGAACTTGCCGATGTCGGTTTTCCATATTTCGGCAATCGCGAGCACGACCATTTCGCCGGCACCGATCATCCCGACGTGCTGGTGCGCAAGGTGCCGGCCAAGCGTGTGAAATTAAAGGACGGCGAGACGTTGGTCGCTTCGGTGTTCGACCTGTTCGTTGCCAATTACGGTCTCGATCGAGGTTTCGGCGGGGAGCACGTCGCGAAAAGCTACGACGATAACGTGCCCTATACGCCGGCCTGGGCCGAGAAGATCAGCGGCGTCCCGCGTGACCAGATTATTACTGTGGCGCGTGAATTCGCGCTCAACGCCGAGAAGACCAAGGGCCGCTCGATGGTGATCATCGGCGCCGCCATGAACCACTGGTATCACTCCGACATGAACTACCGCGGCGTCATCAACATGCTGGTGATGTGCGGTTGCGTCGGGCAGTCGGGCGGCGGCTGGTCGCACTATGTCGGCCAGGAAAAGCTGCGCCCGCAATCGGGTTGGCTGCCCTTGGCGTTCGGCCTCGACTGGAGCCGGCCGCCGCGTCAGATGAACTCGACCTCGTTCTTCTACGCACACACCGACCAGTGGCGCTATGAAACGGTGGGCGTTGACGAAATCCTGTCGCCGACCGCGCCTCCGGGCCCGTGGGACGGCGCACTCATCGACTACAACGTTCGGGCCGAACGCATGGGCTGGCTGCCGTCGGCACCGCAGCTCAAGCAGAACCCGCTGTCCGTCGCCGCAAAAGCGCAGGCCGCCGGTCTCGAGCCGAATGACTACGTCGCCAAAGCGCTCAAGTCAGGCGAACTGCAGATGGCTTGCGAGGATCCGGACGATCCTGCGAACTGGCCGCGCAACATGTTCGTGTGGCGCTCCAATCTGCTCGGCTCCTCGGGCAAGGGCCACGAGTATTTTCTCAAGCACCTGCTCGGTACCACGCATGGCGTACAGGGTAAGGACCTGGGCGAGGATGGCCGCAAGAAACCGTTGGAAGTCGCCTGGCACGATGACGCGCCGAAAGGAAAGCTCGACCTGCTGGTGACGCTCGACTTCCGCATGTCCACCACCTGCGTCTATTCGGACATCGTACTGCCGACGGCCACCTGGTACGAAAAGAACGACCTCAACACGTCGGACATGCATCCCTTCATCCATCCGCTCACTTCAGCGGTGGATCCGCTGTGGGAATGCAAGAGCGACTGGGATATCTACAAAGCAATCGCCAAGGCGTTCTCGCGGGTCGCTCCGGAAGTACTGGGCGTCGAGAAGGATGTGGTGCTGACGCCGATCCAGCACGATTCGCCCGGCGAAATCGCGCAGGCGCTCGACGTCAAGGAATGGAAAAAAGGCGAGGTCGAACCGATCCCCGGCAAGACCATGCCGGCCGTCGCGGTGGTCGAGCGCGACTACCCGAACCTCTATAAGCGCTTCACCGCGCTGGGGCCGCTGATGAGCAAGCTCGGCAATGCCGTCAAAGGCATCGCCTGGAACACCGAGCACGAGGTCGATCTCCTGAAGCGCCTCAACGGCGAGGTGACGGAGGAGGGGGCCAGCAAGGGCCTCGCCCGCATCGACACTGACATCGACGCCACCGAAGTGATCCTCTCGCTCGCCCCTGAGACCAACGGCGAGGTCGCCGTGAAGGCTTGGGAGGCGCTGTCGAAGACGACCGGGATTGATCACTCGCACCTCGCGCTGCCGAAGGAAGACGAGAAGATCCGCTTTCGCGATGTCGTGGCGCAACCGCGTAAGATCATCTCGGCGCCGACCTGGTCGGGGCTGGAGTCCGAGAAGGTCTGCTACAACGCCGGCTATACCAACGTGCACGAGTTGATCCCGTGGCGCACCTTGTCAGGCCGCCAACAGCTCTATCAGGATCATCTGTGGATGCGTGCCTTCGGCGAGGCGCTCTGCGTCTATCGCCCGCCGATCGACCTGAAGGCCGTCAAGCCGGTGATTGACTCCAAGCCGAATGGCGAGGAACAGATCGTCCTCAACTTCATTACGCCGCATCAGAAATGGGGCATCCACTCTACCTACACCGACAATCTGCTGATGCTCACGTTCTCGCGTGGCGGTCCGATCGTCTGGATCAGCGAGAACGACGCCAAGAAAGTTGGCATTGCCGACAATGACTGGATCGAAGCCTACAACGCCAATGGCGCGCTGGTCGCGCGTGCCGTGGTCTCGCAGCGCGTGAAAGATGGCATGTGCCTGATGTATCACGCGCAAGAGAAGATCGTGAACGTGCCGGGCTCGGAAATAACCGGCCAGCGCGGCGGCATCCATAATTCGGTGACCCGCACGGTGGTCAAGCCGACGCACATGATCGGCGGCTACGCCCAGCAATCCTACGGCTTCAACTACTACGGCACGATCGGCACCAACCGCGACGAATTCGTCATCGTGCGCAAGATGGCGAAAGTCGACTGGCTCGACCAGCCCGCGGCCGATCAGCCCGAACCGCTCACCGTCGCGCCCAAGGCCGCGACCAAGACCAAGTTGGAGGCCGCAGAATGAAAATCCGCGCGCAAATCGCGATGGTGCTGAACCTCGACAAGTGCATCGGGTGTCACACCTGCTCGGTCACCTGCAAGAATGTGTGGACCAACCGGGAGGGCATGGAATACGCCTGGTTCAACAACGTCGAGACCAAGCCCGGCATCGGCTACCCGAAGGAATGGGAAAACCAGGACCGCTGGAACGGCGGCTGGCGGCGCAAGAAGAATGGCAAGATCGAGCCGCGCATCGGTTCGAAATGGCGCGTGCTGGCGAACATCTTCGCCAATCCTGACCTGCCGGAGATCGACGACTATTACGAGCCTTTCACCTTCGATTACGAGCACCTGCAGAACGCGCCGGAGCTGAAGGCTTCGCCGACCGCGCGGCCGCGTTCGCTGATCACCGGCGAGCGCATGGAGAAGATCGAGTGGGGCCCGAACTGGGAGGAAATCCTCGGCACCGAATTCGCCAAGCGTTCCAAGGACGTCAATTTTGAGGGCATCCAGAAGGAGATCTACGGCCAGTTCGAAAACACCTTCATGATGTACCTGCCGCGGCTGTGCGAGCACTGCCTCAACCCGGCCTGCGTCGCGGCGTGTCCGTCCGGCGCCATCTACAAGCGCGAAGAGGACGGCATCGTTCTGATCGACCAAGACAAGTGCCGCGGTTGGCGCATGTGCGTGTCCGGCTGTCCCTACAAGAAGATCTATTACAACTGGTCGAGCGGCAAATCCGAGAAGTGCATCTTCTGCTATCCGCGCATCGAGGCCGGCCAGCCGACGGTGTGCTCGGAAACCTGTGTCGGCCGCATCCGCTATCTCGGCGTCGTGCTCTATGACGCCGACCGCATCGAGCAAGCGGCGAGTACGGCCGACGAACAGGACTTATACGAGGCTCAACTCGGAATCTTCATGGATCCGCGTGACGACGCCGTGATCGCACAGGCGCGCGCCGATGGCGTGCCGGACAACTGGCTCGAGGCTGCGCGCCGCTCGCCGGTATGGAAGATGGCGATGGAATGGAAGGTCGCTTTCCCGTTGCATCCGGAGTACCGCACGCTGCCGATGGTCTGGTACGTGCCGCCGCTGTCGCCGATCCAGTCGGCGGCGCAGGCCGGCAAGATCGGTCACGACGGAGAAATGCCGGATGTGCGCTCTTTGCGCATTCCGCTCAGATATCTCGCCAATCTGTTGACCGCCGGTGACGAGGCGCCGATCGCGCAAGGGCTCGAGCGCATGCTGGCGATGCGCGCCTATATGCGCGCCAAGACCATCGACGGCGTGGTCGACGAGGCCATCGCCAAGCGGGTCGGTCTCACGTCGGGCGCCATCGAAGACATGTATCACGTGATGGCGATTGCCAATTATGAGGACCGCTTCGTCATTCCGACCGCGCATCGCGAAATCAATGAGGATGCCTACGATCTGCGCGGCTCCTGCGGTTTCTCGTTTGGCAATGGCTGCTCGGGCGGATCGAGCGAGGTCAATCTGTTCGGCACGCCCAAACGGGTGAAGACCCCGATGGAGGTGGCGTGATGAGCAAGACCCTGAAAGCCTTGTCGATGCTGCTGACCTACCCGACCGCCGAGTTGCAACAGGCGGCGCCCGAGATCGGGTTGGTGCTGGCTGAAGACAAGCTCATCCCTGCGAGCGGGTGGCGCCAGCTTTCCAAACTGACGACCGAGATTGCCACCGGCGATCTTTACGACCTTCAGGAACGCTACGTTCTGTTGTTCGACCGCACGCGCTCGCTATCGCTGCAACTATTCGAGCACGTGCACGGCGAAAGCCGCGACCGCGGCCAAGCCATGATCGATCTCAAGGCGCAGTATGAGAAGGCCGGTCTTGCCATGATCGCGGCGGAGCTGCCCGATTTCCTGCCGCTGTTCCTGGAATATCTCGCCACACGGCCGCTCAAGGAAGCCTGCGCGACGCTCGGCCAGCCGGCGCACATCTTTGCGGCGCTTGCCGAGCGGCTGCGCAAACGCGGCTCGTCCTACGAAGCAGTATTCCGAGCGCTGGTCGCGCTCTCGGCGGCGAAGCCGAAGGGCGAGGAAGTTGCGGCACTCCTGCAATTGCCCGACCCGGACGCGACCGATCTCGCCGCGCTCGATGCCGCCTGGGAGGACGAGCCGGTGAATTTTGGCCCCGGCAGCGGCGATGGCTGCAAAGACGGACTCATTGCCCGCGTGCGCGGGGCCATGCGGCCTGCGCCCGATTTGCCCAAGTCCAATCCGTGCTCGTGAGGACAGAACCATGCGAGACTCGATCATCTACATCGTCTACGGCTTGTACCCCTATCTCTGTCTCACCGTATTCCTGCTCGGCAGCCTCTTGCGCTTCGACCGCGAGCAGTACACTTGGCGCAGCGGCTCCAGCCAGCTCTTGCGCCGGCGACAACTGTCGTGGGGTTCCAACCTGTTCCATGTTGGCATCCTGGTCATCTTCCTCGGCCATTTCGTCGGGCTGCTGACGCCGATCTGGGTTTTTGATGCGATCGGCATCTCGCACACCTTCAAGCAATGGATGGCAATTCTGGTCGGCGGCATTGCGGGCGTTGCCTGCTTCATCGGCATCACGCTGCTGGTACATCGACGCCTGTTCGACGCACGCATTCGCAGGACGTCATCGTTCGGCGATATCGCCATCCTGCTGTTGCTCTACGCGCAGCTCATCCTCGGCCTCGGCACCATCTATGTCTCGCTCCATCACCTCGACGGCCACGAGATGGTGAAATTCATGACCTGGGCGCAAGGCATTCTCACACTGCAGCCTGGCGTGTCCACGCTGATCACCGATGTTAATCCGATCTTCAAGGCGCATCTGTTCCTCGGCATGACGATCTTCCTGGTGTTTCCGTTCACGCGCCTCGTGCACATCTGGAGCGCACCGGTCTGGTACCTCGGTCGCCGCGGCTATCAGGTGGTGCGCAGCGACGGGCGGCGGCATGGACCCCATGGTCCAAATGGACCGCGCGCGGTGCCGGCGGAGCTGGGGCGATGAGCTGTTCGATTCACGCGCATATTCCGGCAGCACAATCGACGCCAATCGTCGTCAATGGCGTGACCATCGCCCGCGATGCCATCCAGCGCGAGATGCAGCATCATCCGGCGGGCAAGCCGGTCGCGGCCTGGCAGCAGGCGGCGCGCGCGCTGGTCGTGCGTGAATTGCTGCTACAACGCGCGTACCATCTTGGCCTCACGCCAGAGCCACAGACCGATGCCGATGGCCGCTGTGAGACCGACGAGGAGGCCATCATCCGCGCGCTCATCGCGCGCGAAGTGACGGTGCCGGAGCCGAACGATGAAACTTGCCGGCGCTATTTCGAGCGCAATCAGGCGCGTTTCCGCTCGCCCGACATTTACGAGGCCTCGCACATCCTGTTCGCCGCCCAGCCTGCCGACGAGGCGAGCTACGCGCAAGCGCGAGCGGATGCGATCTCCGTGCTGGCGACGCTGCAGGATAGTCCGGAAATTTTCGCAGCGCTGGCGCGCGCCTATTCGCGCTGTTCTTCGGCGGCACAAGGAGGCAATCTCGGCCAGATCACGCAAGGGCAGACCACGCCGGGATTTGAGCGGGCGCTTCTTGCGCTCGAACCGGGTCAACTCTGCGCCGAGCCGGTCGCCACCCATTACGGCTTTCACGTCATCCGGCTCGATCGCAAACACGAGGGGCGCACACTACCCTACGAGCTCGTGGCGGAACGCATCGCCGACTATCTGCGCGAGAGCGTGCAGCGGCGCGCCCAGGCGCAATATGTTGCGCGGCTGTTGTCTGCGGCGCAGATCGGTGGGCTGGAACTCGAAGGCGTCGAAGCGCACCTGGTGAATTGAGGAACGCGCAATGCTGTTGGGTGATCTGCTGGCTGGGTTCGACGACGAATCCATTGCCACCGAAACGGTGCTGCGGCTCGGCGATCTCGCCCTTATGACGCGATTGCGCGAGCGCGCCGAAGCGGACGGCCGAACGCTCGGCGATTATGCCGCGTCCGCGGTGCGGCGCTTTGCGACGGAAGCCTCCGACGAACGCTGGGTAACGTTGATGGGGACGCTGGCGCGCGCGCAGGATCCGGGTGCCGTCTGTCTCAAGCAGGCGCTCGACTACGTGCTCGCTGAGGACGAACGGCCTTGACTGCTATGCCGCATAACGCCGCCTCGGTTTCGAGCCGCCCGCGTGGCGGCATCCCGCGGCTCAAGCCCTGCGCAATACCGTTTCTCAGCTACGGCTTCCGGCCTTTCTTTTTCGGCGCCGGCGTCTGGGCCTGCCTCGCCATGGTGCTATGGATCGGGATGGTGTCAGGGCAGTGGAGCTTCGCGGGCAACTATGGCGCCGTTGCCTGGCACGCGCACGAGCTCTTGTTCGGTTACGTATCGGCGGTACTGTGTGGCTTTCTGCTGACGGCAATTCCGAATTGGACCGGACGGCTGCCGTTGCAGGGCGGATCCTTGCTGGCGCTGTTTTCGCTCTGGATCGCCGGGCGTATCGCCATGTTGTCGACCGACTGGATCGGCGTCGCAATTGCGGTCACGGTCGATAGCACGTTTCTCGCTGTCTTGAGTGCGGTGATCTTGCGCGAGATCATCGTCGGCCGAAACTGGCGTAACCTGCCGATTGTCTTGCTGACCTCCGCGCTGGCCGCGGCCAATATTTTCTTTCATCTCGAGACCGTCGAGGTTGGCGCGCCCGATATCGGCATTCGCGTTGCAACTGCGGCGATCATCGGTCTGATCATGCTGGTCGGCGGCCGTATCACGCCGAGCTTCACGCGCAACTGGCTGGTGAAGAATAACGCGACAACGCTGCCGGCGTCTTTCGGCCGCTTCGACATCGTTGCGCTTGCGGTGGCAGGGCTGGCGCTGATCTCCTGGATCGCAGCGCCCGCATGGCAAGGCACGGGACTTCTGCTGATCGCGGCTGGTGTCGTACAGGCGGTGCGTCTTGCCCGCTGGGCCGGCGCGCGCACTTGGCGCGAGCCGATCGTGCTCATTCTCCACCTCGGCTACGGCTTCATACCACTCGGAGCGTTCATCCTGGGCGCGTCGATCCTGTGGCCCGACGCGGTGCCGCCGAGCGGCGCAATGCACGTCTGGACCACCGGCGCCATCGGCATAATGACGGTCGCGGTCATGACGCGGGCCACGCGTGGCCACACCGGGCGGGCGATTGTTTCGACGGCGCCCACGATGTTGATCTACTGCGCGATCTGCGCCGCCGCCTTGGCGCGCATCGGTGCATCATTCATGACGAGCTTCTATTTTGACCTTTTAGTTGTTGCCGCGGCCGCCTGGATCGGTGCGTTTGGTATTTTTACACTCGAATATGGACCAATGCTAATTCTCAAAAAACGTTCAGACTAGCAATGCGTGCAGTCGATACGACTTAATACACGCGCGATGAGTCATATTCACTTCTTCACTTCTGGCTGTGTGTACCGAAAACCTTATCCGGAAACGATTCCAGTATTTGCGGCCGAGATTCCCTGTTCCTTCGTCAAAATTCCTACTCCGACAAAATAATTCCCCGTTCTGTTGCGTAGCGAATTTCGCTGCAAGCTTTTGAGATTGCTCGCGTGTCCGCGAACAAAATCGTGACGAGAGCGCGGATTCGACAAAATTCCCTGTTCATTTCCCTGTTAGCAGGGAAATTCCGTGCGGAGACAGGTTCGACATCGACCGCATGCGCCACCACGCATTCATTTTAGTTGTCCCTGTCGCAAATTTCATCGGGTTGGCGTGAAACGCAGAATCGGATGATCCTCTGCGGATGTCGGGTCTCTGCAGACTAATTTTTGGGATTGTCGTCGATCTGTTTCGGCCGCGCGCGGCGGTAGAAGCCGAGATGTTCGTATTGCGTCAACAGATCATAGTGCTGCGGCGGAGCAGGCAAGGTCGAGTGCCATTGTTTGCCATCGACAGGATGGTATCGGGCTGGGTCTGCCAGCTGTTTCCGAAGACTCGCGAAGCGCTTGCCATCGTTCGGCCTGAGACCGTGATGCAGTGGGATCGCGGAGGTTTCCGCCATTACTGGCGCTAGAAGTCGCGGCCTCGATGGGGTCGCCCCGGAGTGCCGGCCGGGATCCGGTAGTTGATCCGTGAGATGAGCCTTGCCAATCCATTGTGGGGCGCACCTCGCATACACGGCGAACTGGTCAAGCTCGGCATCGACATTGGCCAGACCAGCGTGGCCAAGTATATGATGCGAAGAAGAAGGCCACCGTCGCAAGGCTGGAAGACTTTCCTGCGCAACCACGCGGATGGTATCGCCACGATGGACCTGTTTGTCGTGCCGACCATTTCGTTCCGGCTTCTCTATGGCTTGCTGATCATGAGGCACGGTCGGCGGCAAATTCTGTGGCTCGGAGTCACAGCACACCCTACGGCGGAATGGATCGCCAACCAGCTAATTGCGGCCTGCGGCTGGGAGCAAGTCCCTCGCGACCTGATCCGCGATCGGGATGCTTGTTTCGGCAGTCTATTCGTTCGCCGGGTTCGATCGCTCGGCATTCGCGATCACCCGACTTCTGCACACTCGCCATGGCAGAACGGGTATGCCGGACGGCTGATCGGTTCAATCCGGCGGGAATGCCTGGATCACGTGGTGGTGACAGGCGAGCAGCACCTTCGCCACATCCTTGCGTGCTACATGGATTATTACACAGAAAGATGCGCCTTTGCATCGAGCGGTCTAGCGATCTGGCGCTATTGTCGCCATTCCGATCTTGGCCGGATTGCATCACAAACACGTCCGGATATGATTTTCGGAAAGGACAAGCACCGCTCGCCGCTCGAATTTGATCGACCGTACCTGGTGGCGTTCGATGGCCGCCAACATGACCGCCGTGGCGGTTAACCCGGCCGGCTGCGCGGACCCTCGGCCTGGCCTTGATCGTTTCTTGAAATCCCGGACCAAGGGAGTAACAATCTAGTTAATTACATAAGAACGGGTGAAACGCCATGAAGACCAGCCGCGACCGTATCCTGACCACCCATGTAGGCAGCCTGCCGCGTCCGGCCGATCTTCACACCATGACGGTTGCGCGCCAAAAGGGCGAAACGGTCGACGAGGCCGCCTATCAGGCGAAGATCAAACAGTCTGTGGCCGATATTGTGCGCAAACAGGCCGGCCTCGGCATCGACGTCGTCTCCGACGGCGAGATGAGCAAGCCCAGCTTCATTACTTATATTAATGACCGGCTCTCCGGTTTCGAACTCGACACGGCCGACCGAAACCAGAGCCCTTGGGTCGGCTCACGCGAGGTCAAGGAATTTCCGGATTTTTATGCGCCTCAGCTCGCTAACGTGCACACCCGACATGTCCACTTCATTTGCTCTGGTCCCGTCGCGTATCGCGGCCAGCAACAGCTCAAGACCGATCTCGAAAACCTAAAGGCGGCGCTAAAGGGTGTACAAGTCGAGGAAGCCTTCATGCCGGCAACTTCGGTATCCTCGATCGAGGACTGGAACCGAAATCGCTACTACAAGAACGACGAGGACTACCTCACCGCGCTCGCCGACGCGATCGGCGAGGAGTACCGCGCCATCGTCGATGCCGGATTCATTCTGCAGGTCGACGATCCGCATCTCGTCACCTACTACGTCTGCCACCCTGACAAATCGATGGAGGATTGCCGTAAGTGGATTGCGCTGCGCGTCGATGCCATCAATCATGCGCTACGCGGCATCCCCAGGGACCGTGTCCGCTTCCATACCTGCTACGGAATTAATTTCGGCCCGCGCGTCCACGACATCGAGGTTAAGCACATCATCGATATTCTCGGCCGCATCAATGCCGGCGCGTTCTCATTCGAAGCCGCTAATCCGCGCCACGAACACGAATGGACCAGTTGGCGGGACGCCAAGCTGCCGGATGATGTCGTCATGATTCCCGGAATGATCACACAGTCGAACGTCATGGTCGAGCATCCGGAACTGGTCGCGCAGCGGCTCTGCATTTGGGTTAATGCCTTCGGGCGCGAACGCGTCATCGCTGGCACGGATTGCGGCTTCGCAAGCTTCGCCGGCAATGACGAGATCCACGAAAGCATCGTATGGGCCAAGTTTGAAGCTCTGGTCGAGGGCGCTCGCATCGCATCGAAGCGGTCACTGAAGGCGGCTTGAAAAATCTCAATTAATCCAGTCCCAGCAATCCAGGAGTGCTCAAAACATGCCGGCGCCGCGTATTCAAACAACAACGGTCGGGTCCTACCCGGTTCCGGATTGGCTCGTCGCACTGCCGTCGGAGCAGGCGCTCATTGACGCCACCCGCGTCGTCATCGGCACCCAGGAAAAAGCCGGTATCGATCTCGTCTGCGACGGCGAGCTTTACCGCTTTGACGTTAATCATCCTGAAACCAACGGCATGATCGAATATTTCGTGTTGCCGATGGCGGGCGTACGGCGCGAAATCGGACTTGCCGAGTGGATGGAGTTCAAGAAGCAACCGAGTATGGAATTTCGCTCGAAGCCGTCGGGCATTGTCGTTGCACCGCTCGGTCCCGGTTCGCTCGATCTGCCCTCAGCTTGGGCGCGCGCCAAGACGCTGGCGACGAAGCCGCTCAAATTTACGCTGACTGGCCCACATATGCTCGCCAAAATGCTGCTCAATACCCACTACAAAGACAAAGAAGCGCTCGCTTTTGCGATTGCTAATGTGCTGGCGGAGCAAGTGAAATACATCGACGCGCCCGTCATCCAGGTCGACGAAGCCAATCTTCCCGGCGCTCCGGAGGAGTGGAAGTGGGCGGCCGAGGCGATGAATCGCGTGTTGAAGGCGATCCCGACGACGCCTGCGGTGCATCTGTGTTTCGGCAATTATGGCGGTCAGACAATCCAGAAAGGCAGTTGGGACAAGCTCATTGACTATCTCAATGCGCTGCATGTCGATCATATCGTCATGGAGAACGCGCACCGCCCGGTCGAGGAATTAGACGTCTTCAAGCGGCTGCGGCCGGAGATCGGCTTCGGCCTTGGCGTTGTCGACATCAAGCAGACCGGCATCGAATCGCCTGACGCCATCGCCCGCGCGATCGAGCGCGCCGACAAGGTGCTAGGGCCGGGCAGGGTCAAGTACATTCACCCCGATTGCGGCTTCTGGATGCTCAAGCGCAGTATCGCCGACGGCAAGATCCGCGCTCTGGTGCGCGGCCGCGATCTTTACGAGGGCCGGCATTAGGCTTTCACGTCAGGATTGGCGAGTGGCGCGAGCCTGTTCCAATCGGGGTAGGCGCCCGCTGCGAATCCAGCTGACGCCAGCGATCCAATCGCGAGCAGGCCGCCGCGGATCTTCACCCGCACTGCGCCGTGGCTGCGTTCGTAGAGGTCGGGATGAGCGGCGAGAAATGCCGCCTGTTCCGTCTCCGGCAGACCCATCATGCCGTTGACGTAGTGGTGGCCGTTGCGTTCCACATGCGTAAGCCCGATCAGGTTGATGAGGGCGATGTCCTGCTGGACGGCAAGGCCGGATTGCGTCGTCAAATCTTCACCCGTCATGAAATAACGCTGCGCGCCGCTTTCTGCGTTCCACTTGGCGCAGCGAGCGGCATTGATGATCGATTTGTAGAGCCCCTTGCAACATTTACTGGATACGCCAGCATAGCCGAGCATTCTGGCGCGCGGGAAGACGCTGAAATCATCGTCCAATTCATCGATGATGACCGGCTTCACTACCGAGAGTGCTGAAATGTCTCGGTCGAGGGCATGGGCGCGAGTGATCGGCTGCTCGATGAATGCGATGCTCGCGATCAATCGCACAAGGGCCGGCGTCTCGTTCATTAGCCGCCACAGCGCGAGCAGGGCGTCGAGGTCGTTATATTGCTCATTGCCATCGAGTGAGACGAAATACGGCTCCTCGATACGGTTGAGCACGGACGCGATGTCGGTCAGCCGTTTTAGATCGGATGCCGGATCTCCGCCGACCTTAAGCTTAAAATAGGTGTGACCGTAGGTGGCGACGACTTCTTCTAGCGATTCTGGTAAGCCGTCATTGACCTGCTTTGGGTGCCCGCCGATGACGTCGACCAGCCCAACGGTGTGGCGCGCCGCAACGCTCGCCGCCGGAGCCAGGCTCGCAAAAAACGGTGCCAGGGCGAAACCGTTGAGATCGCCGATGTGTCCGGCCAGGAGCTGCGGTTCGATGCCTGCGAGGTTTGCGCGCATCGCGTCGTAAAATGAACAGCCTTCGAGTCGGCACAGCGCGTCGAGAATAGCGCGATCGATCTGCGCCGGACCGAAATTAGAGACGAGCTTATTGAGGTCTTTCTTGGCGCCGGCAGCGATTTGTTCGTCATAATGCGTGGCGAAATGCCCAAACGCGGTATTCGCGCCGCCCGCAAGATAGACCTCCGCGGCGAGCCGCAGCGCCAGCCGCAGCTGGTCGAAATTGTCTTCGTTCGATAGCGCAAGATTCTTGTCGAACCACTTCGGCGCGAGTAGTTCGGCGGCGGCGCCCCATTGTGAACGCCCGTCGGGGTATTCGATCCGCACCCGCACAAAACACTGAGGCGCTTCGGTCAGTGTCACTACACCGAAGCGAAACGGCATTCGCAGACGTACGCCGCGTTCGTACAACTTGATGTCGCGGATGCGGAAGGATGGGGCGGCTGTCACGTCGGTTTCATCCAGGGCTAATACGGACGTCTAAGGCGCGGTGGGATGACGCAGCAGGCTTTGCGGGCGGGACATATCTCATTGGTATGCCGTGATTCTTTGCGGGGCCAGCCCCCTCGACGGCGGCAGTATGGCCACGCCTGAATTTTTTGCTCGCAACGACCTAACCAGATAGTTAAACTACTTGGCAACCTCCCGTGTGGGCGCCGCAAAATAAGGGAGGACGAGGAACATCGGGAGGAAGCCGTCGGATGGCTCTCATTGTCGCCGTCGATATCGCGCGGGTCGACTATCCCCTGGTCGGCGAGTTCAAGTTTTTCAAAACGCCAGGGCGTCCGACGATCTTGCTGCGTCTCACCGACGAGAGCGGCTTAAAAGGCTACGGTCAGTCGGTTCCGGTCGAGACGTGGACCTATGAGACCGTTGAATCGGTCGAGAGCACGCTGCGCCATTATCTGGCGCCCGCTATCCTCGGCGCCGATCCGCGCGACATCGCTGACATTCACGCTCGCATGGAACGCGCGATCCGGCCGTCGTTCTCCGTTGGACAACCACTCTGCAAGGCTGCGGTCGATCTCGCCTGCTATGACCTGTGGGGCAAGCAGGTGGGCAAGCCGGCGAGCCGTCTTCTGGAAGGCGGTAGCCTCACTGGAACGAACGCCACGGATGTCAAACTAAGCTGGACTGTGCAATCGCCAACGATTGCCGGTGCCGAACAGTTGCTCGAACAGGGTCGTGCGCTTGGCTATTCGCATTTTAACATCAAGGTCGGTCCGCCGCAGACGCCAGACTACGATCTCGAACTGGTACGAACAGTGATGAGCTTCGCGCCGGATGGGTTCCACTGGTGTGACGCCAATACCAGCTACACGCTCGACACCGCGGTTGCGATGGCGCCGAAACTGGCTGATCTCGGATTGAAGGCCGTTGAATCGCCGCTGCCCCCGAACCGCATTCGCGACTATCAAACGCTAAAGCGCCTCGGCGCGTTGCCGGTTCTAATGGACGAAGGCATCGTGTCGCCGATTGAGGTGGGTGAATTCATTGCGCTGGGGATGCTCGACGGCATTGCAATGAAGGTCGCACGCTGCGGTGGTTTGTGGCACGCCTCGCGCATTGCGAAGCTGCTGCATGACAACGGGCTCCTGCTGTTCGCCTCTGGTTTGACCGATCCCGAATTCTCGATGGCGGCATCGGCGCATTTCTTCGGTTGGGCCGGTCTCGGCTACCCTGCCGCGCTCAACGGTCCGCAATATATTGCCGATCGCGGCACCAGTGATACGGCATTCCGCGCGCGCGGCGACGTCATGCCGATACCAACTGGAGCGGGGCTCGGAGTGACACCGAGTGATCGCGTCCTCAGATCATTGGCTCCGGTTGCACGCGAGAGAGATGTTTTACCGGCATGAGGGCTTTGCTAGGCTGATGATAAAAATGGAACTAGCAAGCTGAAAACGGGAAGGGGTCGATGACGCTCGTGAGTACCTCCACGAAATCAGAATCAGGCACGGTGGGCGAGATTGGCCTGAACTTTCTGAAAAAGCTCACGCCGCTCGTTGGAATTTTCGGGTTCCTACTGGCGTGGCAACTGATCGTCATCGTCTACAAGATGCCGACTTATCTGCTGCCGACGCCGACGGCGATCGCTGTCGTATTCGTCGAGCGGCTGCCAGATCTCCTGCACCATGGTTGGGTGACAGTATATGAAATGATCGCTGGCTATGCGCTGGCTGTCGGTGTGGCGGTTCCTTTGGCAATCGCCATCACATCGTCGCGCGTCTTTAACGAACTTGTCACGCCGACGATGCTGTTTTTTCAGATCGTTCCCAAGGTCGCGATTGCCCCTTTGTTTCTTGTCTGGTTCGGCGTCGGCGCCACACCGAAGATTTTGGTCGCATTCCTAATCTCGTTCTTCCCGATTGTCATCGATGCCGTGGTTGGCTTGCGGTCAATGTCGCCGGAGATGCACGACTTGGCCCGTTCGATGGGCGCAACCCGGATGCAGGTGTTCACGCAGTTCCGCCTGCCGACCAGCCTGCCTTATTTGTTCAGCGGACTGAAGGTTGCGGCGACCTTGGCGATCGCTGGAACGGTCGTCGGCGAATTCGTCGGCGCCGACCAGGGCCTGGGCTACTTGCTGCTGGTGACGAATTCCAATTTGGAAACGCCGCTGATGTTCGCCACCATCGTGGCGCTGACGATCATCGGTTTTGTCTTCTACTATCTGGTGGAACTGCTGGAGGGCCTGCTCATTCCGTGGCACGTCACGCATCGCATTCGCGAGGAGGCCGGCACTATGTGAGTTTTCCCGCGCGGCGAAACTCCGCGCGGACAAGTGGCGATAATAACGGCTTCGGCAACAACGAGGTTAATCAGGGAGGAAAGGCAATGAAGTTTATGAAAACCAAGCTGCTTATGGCTGCGCTTGCAGCCGCATCGGTGTTAGCTGCGGGCGCCAGTGCGCAGGCTGCTGACAAGTTTCCGTTCCGGCTGAATTGGACGCTTTACGGCGAGCATGCGCCATTCTTCGTCGCGCTCGACAAAGGATTCTACAAGGACGAAGGGCTCGACGTCGAAATTCTCGAAGGCAGTGGCTCGACCACGGTGGCGCAGCTGGTTGCCAACAGCACCAATCCGGTCGCCTATGTCGATTCCGCGACGATGATGCGTGGCATCAACGCCGGCATGCCAATCAAAGCGGTCGGCGTCGCATTGCAACAGAGCCCGATGGCCTTCATCTACCGGGCAGACGCCGCGCGCCCAACCAAGGTGTCGGAGATTAAAGGCAGTCGCATCGCCATCACAGCCGGCGACGCCAGCCTTGCGATCTTCACCGCCTTCATGGGCAAGCTCAACATGAAGGTCAGCGACGTGAAGATGATTACGGTGGCGAACCCGCAGGCAAAGGAACAGGCCGTGTTGAGCAAGCAGGCCGACGCGCTGTTGGGATATTTCATGGACCAGGGCCCGCGAATGCAGCTCAAGACCGGCGTTAAGATGGGTTGGACCCGGCTTTACGATTTGGCCGGCATTTCGACGCTTTCGAGCGCCGTCATTGTCAACAATGACTGGGTCAAAGATCCCAAAAACGCTGACAAATTGACGCGCTTCCTGCGCGCATCGCAGCGCGGCTGGGCCTATGCCGACAAGAATCGCGAAGAGGCGGCCAAGATCTTCGTGAAGCACGCGCCGGCTTTCAACATGGAAATCGCGTTGCTCGAGATCAACGGCACCATGACGATCATTCACAGCAAGTACACGAAGGGCAAGCCGATGTTCTGGTCCGCAAAGGAAGATTGGCAGGAGAGCCAGGACTTGCTGCACAAATATGCCAAGATGGCTGACGTGAAGGATGTGAGCAAATACTACACCAACGAGTATCTGTCGCAGCCTCCCTACATGGCGAAAAAGTAAGGCCGGTTGCCGGTGACCTCTTCGCGGCGGAATCTGCGGGGAGGGCGCCGGCAATCGTTTTCTGCCGGCAGGTCAGACATCGCGGATTGAGACGCCATCGGGATTGATAGCAATGAATGCGCCTTACATACGGCTGCACAACGTCGGAAAAATCTATCAGACAAAAAGCGGTGAGATCGAAGCCTGCTCCGACATCAATCTCGACATTAAGGAATCCGAGTTTGTCGCCATTGTCGGCCCAAGCGGCTGCGGCAAAACCACGATCATGAAGATGGTGGCCGGGCTGCAGCCTTATACTTCGGGTGCCATCACGGTCGGCGGCGCACGGGTCGAGGCGCCTCAGACTGATGTCGGCATCGTGTTCCAAGAATCCATCATGCTCGACTGGCGCGATGTTCTGGCGAACGTCATGCTTCAGGTTGACATTCGCAAGATGAATCGCGCCAAATACGAGCCAATCGCGCTGGATCTCTTAAAAGCAACCGGGCTTTCGGGGTTTGAAAAGAAAAAGCCGTACGAACTTTCCGGCGGCATGCGTCAGCGTGTGTCGATCTGCCGGGCCCTGGTGCACGGACCGAAAATGCTGCTGATGGACGAGCCGTTCGGCGCGCTCGATGCGCTTACACGTGAACAAATTTCGATGGATATCCAGCGGCTGTGGATGGAAACACGCAAGACCGCGCTCCATATCACGCACAGCATTCCGGAAGCGGTGCTGCTGGCCGACCGCGTGGTCGTCATGGGGCCGCGGCCGGGACGTATCGTCGAAGTGATTGATATCGATTTACCGCGGCCGCGACGGCTCGATCAGATGTCGCCGAAGTTCGGAGAATACGCGACCCATATCCGCAAGATTTTCAAGTCGAAGGGCGTATTGGCGATGGATTGAGCGCCGCCCGGCGCAATCGTTTTCGCGACTGCATTGTCTATTTTTCGACGAACGCCTTTTCGATCACGTAGTGACCAGGCTCGTTGCTGCTGCCTTCATGGAAGCCGAGACCGCGGACGATCTCGACCAATTCGGTGATCATCGCCGGACTGCCGCAGATCATGACCCGGTCATGAGCGACGTCCAACGCTTCAAGGCCGATATCGTCGAAGAGCTTCTTGGATGTGATGAGATCGGTCAACCGTCCGCGGTGCTGGAACGGCTCGCGGGTGACGGTCGGATAGTAGATCAATTTTCCCGATATCAACTTGCCGAGAAACTCGTGGTTGGGCAGTTCCTCGGTGATGAGCTGGTTATAGGCAAGTTCGGAAACAAGCCGGCATCCATGCACCAGAACGACCTTGTCGAAGCGCTCGTAGGTGGCGGGATCCTTGATGATGCTCAGAAACGGCGCGAGACCGGTGCCCGTGGCCATCAGATACAGATGTCGGCCGGGCAACAGGTTATCGAGTACGAGCGTGCCGGTCGGCTTTCCGTTGATCAGAATGCCGTCACCGATCCGCAAGTGCTGCAACCGAGACGTTAGCGGTCCATCGGGCACCTTGATTGAAAAGAACTCGAGCTGCTCCTCGTAGTTTGCGCTGGCCATACTGTAGGCCCGGAGCAGGGGGCGGCCTTCGATCTTTATTCCGATCATCGCGAACTGTCCGTTGCGAAACCGGAAGCCGGAATTACGAGTCGTCGTGAAACTAAAAAGACTGTCAGTCCAATGGTGTACGGAGGTGACCACCTCCTGGCTTAACGTGCTCATAGGGTCTCGTGGTTGTACGCTTGCGTTGACAGAATTGGCGCGGCGGCTATATAACTAACTAGATAATTATTCAAGTTCGATTTCGGTGGCAACGATGCCGGTTGTGAATTTGCCGACGCGCGAGGGCCGGACCGAGGCGTATCGGCTACGTGGCCCGCAAAACTGGAGCGAGAACGGCGGGCGTAAGTTCGACCGGATCGCACTTGCCGCGGCGCATGTCGTTGCCAATCCGCTCGCAGATGTCGATCCGTGGCTCACGCCTGCAATCGACTGGGACGCGACCATCGCCTATCGGCGCTATCTGTGGAGCCTCGGTCTCGGTGTCGCAGAAGCGATGGATACTGCGCAGCGCGGCATGGGACTCGACTGGCCGAACGCGAAGGAACTGATCCGTCGTTCCATCGAAGCCGCGCGTGAGGTCCCGGGCGCGGTCGTATTTTCCGGCGTCAATACCGATCATCTCTCGCCGTCATCGTCGGTGACGATTGACGACGTAATCCGCGCTTACGAAGAGCAGATTTCCGAGGTCGAAGCATTTGGCGGCCGTGTCGTCCTGATGTCGAGCCGTGCGCTGGTCGCCGCAGCGAAGTCGCCGGACGACTACGCGAAAGTGTATGGCCGCATTCTCGAGCAGGTCCGCGAGCCGGTGATCATCCACTGGCTCGGCGACATGTTCGATCCCGCACTGAGCGGCTACTGGGGCAGCGCCGATGATGTTGCCGCGATGGATGTCTGTGTCGACATCATCACAGACCACGCTGCCAAGGTTGACGGCGTCAAGCTCTCGCTCCTCGACAAGAACAAGGAAATCCGCATGCGCCGCCGGTTGCCGCAAGGCGTGCGCACTTATACCGGCGACGATTTTAATTTCGCCGAGCTGATCGCGGGCGACGAGCAGGGCTTTTCGCACGCGCTGCTCGGCATTTTCGATGTGATCGCGCCGGCGGCTTCCGCCGCGCTTGCCGCCCACGCGCGCGGCGACCTCGATCAGTACTGGAAGATCTTCGAGCCGACCGTTCCACTGTCACGCCATATCTTCAAGGCGCCAACCCGGTTTTACAAGACCGGCGTCGTTTTCATCGCCTATCTCAACGGTCATCAATCGCATTTTGTCATGGTGGGCGGACAGCAGAGCGCGCGCTCGCTCCTGCATTTGATCGAAGCCTTCAAGCTCGCCGATGCGGCGGGCCTCATCCGCGACCCCGATCTTGCGGTTACGCGATTGAACGACGTTATGCGCACGCATGGCGTCGCGGCGTGTGGATAGAAAATGCCGGTTCGCGTCCTGACCGTGGATGAGGCTGCAAGTCTGGTGGCCGACAACGACACAATTCTAATCGGCGGCTCCGGCGCAGGCCATTCAGTGCCGGACACGTTGATTGCGGCCGTCGCCAGACGCTTCAAGGCCGAGGGTGCGCCGCGCAATATCACCACTGTGCATCCAGTCGGCCTCGGTGATCGCGCCGAGCGCGGTATTGGCCACCTTGCTCATCCTGGCCTGTTGAAGCGCGTGGTTTGTGGCACGCTGGTCGACTCGCCGCCGGTCGAGCGCATGGCCGCCGCAGACGAAATCGAGGCCTATACTTTGCCGCAGGGTTGCTTGTCGCAGTTGACCCGTGAAATGGCAGCCGGCCGGCCTGGCCTTATAACCCATGTCGGGCTCGACACCTTTGTCGATCCGCGCCACGGCGGCGGCCGCCAGAGCGTCCGCGCGCAAGAAGATCTGGTCGAGCTAATCGATATCGGCGGAAAGGACTATCTGTTTTTCAAGCCCTTTCACATCGACGTTGCATTTGTCCGCGGCACCACCGCGGACGAAGACGGCAACATCACGATGGAGCATGAGGCGGTCTTTGGCGAGATGATCTCGATGGCGCAGGCGGCCCGCCGCTGCGGCGGAATTGTAGTCGCACAAGTTAAGCGAATGGCGCTGCGCGGGACGCTGCCGCCCAAGCAGGTCAAAATCCCCGGCATGCTGGTCGATGCGATCGTGGTCGATCCGGATCAGACGCAGACATTCTTCACCGTGCACGATCCGGCTTACGCCGGCGAAATGAAAGTGCCGCTCAAGAGCATTGCCGCGCTGCCGTTCTCGCCGCGCAAAGTCATCGCGCGCCGCGCAGCGCTTGAACTGTTCCCCGATGCCATCTGCAATCTGGGTTCGGGCGTGTCGACCGGCATTGCCTCGATCGCCGCCGAGGAGGGGGCGCTCGATGCCGTCGTCCTCACCAACGAACAGGGGCTAATCGGCGGTGCACCGGCCACGGGCAACGAGCCGGGCGCGGGCCGCAACTATCAAGCGATGGTCGATCAGCCTTATCAGTTCGACTTCTACGACGGCGGCGGCCTCGATCTCGCATTTCTGTCGTTCGCCGAAGTTGACGAGCGGTGCAACGTCAATGTCAGCCGCTTCGGCGGTCGTATCATCGGTCCGGGCGGCTTTATCAACATTAGCCAGAACGCCAAAACCATTGTCTTCAGCGGCACCTTCACCGCCGGCGAACTTGACATCGGTTGGCCCGGCGGCCGAACGCGAATCGTGCGTGAAGGTACGGAGAAGAAATTCGTGCGTGCGGTCGAGCAAGTGACTTACTCAGGTCCGCTTGCCGCCCGTAACGCCCAGCGCGCACTTTATGTGACAGAGCGCGCTGTCTTCCGGCGTAACGATTCCGGGCGTCTTGAACTGATTGAGATGGCGCCAGGTATCGATCTCGATCGCGATATCTTTGCACAGATGCAGTTTCGGCCTGACGTATCGCCAAACGTCAAAACGATGGACGAACGGATTTTCCGAACCGAACCGATGAACCTGTCTGCTATAATTGCGGCGAACCGGCATCCGGCGCGCTCCGCACGCCTGGAACGGTTCAAGCCCGGAGGAGCATCCTGATGACGCTTGCCGTCACATCGAAATCAAAGAAATCCGGTTCGTCAGGAAAGACAAAGACGCGACTTGAGCCGGTGCGGGATGCGGAACGAACGCAGCAGATGATTATGGCGGCTGCCGAGATCGAATTTGCAAACAAAGGTCTCGCAGGCGCGCGCGTCGACGTCATCGCCGATCAGGCAGGTGCCAACAAGCGGATGCTTTATTATTACTTCGGTTCGAAAGAGGAACTATATCTGGCAGTGATCGAGCGTGCTTATATCGCGATGCGCAAAACCGAGCGGGAACTCAACCTGACAGATCTGGAACCGCTCGACGCGATCAAGAGGCTGGTCGAGTTCAAGTTCGATTATTGCCAAGCACATCCGCTGATGATCCCGCTGCTCAGCGGTGAAAACATGCTCGGAGCAAAATATCTCAAGCAGTCGCGCAAATTGCGCGACATGAACCTGTCGTTGGTCGAGGTGATTCGCAAGGTGCTTGCCGCTGGCGTGGCGAAACGCGTGATCCGTCCCGGCATCGATCCACTGCATCTTTATCTATCCATGTCGGCAGAGAGTTATTTCTATTTTTCCAACGCCGCCACGTTGTCGGCGACATTCGGACGCCCATTGCTAAGCGAAAGTGAGCAGAAAATGCGGCGCAAACATTGCGTCGACGTTATCCTGGCGTTTGTCAGGGCGAAATGAGATAGCCGGATATTTCAATCCGGTGACCGGGTCAGGGGAGGGATCATGAAGTTTGGCGACTATCCAAAGGCGGGCTCTCTCGACGGGGTCACTGGTTTTCGCAATTACGTACAATCGCTCGGACTTGACATGCCGTGTGACGACATCGTCGCGCATGGGCCGCAGTCGCCGCTAGCCTCGCCGGTCGAAGTCGATGGCATGAAGATCGGTCACCGTCTTGCGGTGCATCCGATGGAAGGCTGGGATTGCCAGCGCGACGGACGCCCCTCCGACAACACGCGCCGGCGCTGGCGGCGCTTCGGGCTGACCGGCGCAAAGTTGGTTTGGGGCGGGGAAGCTTGCGCCGTGCGGCCGGACGGCCGCGCCAATCCCAAGCAACTGATCATGACGGCAGAGAGCCAACGGGACATCGCAGAGATGCGCGAAAGCGTCATCGCTGCGCACAAGGAAGCGACCGGCGAGAGCGGCGACGATGTCGTGATAGGCCTCCAGCTCACGCATTCCGGCCGCTTCTGCAAGCCAAACGACAATACGAAGTTTGAATCGGTCGTCGCCTATCATCACCCGCTGCTTGACCGCAAGTTCGGTTTACCGGCCGACCGGCAGCCAATTTCCGACGATGAGATCAAGCGGTTGGTGCAGGATTTTGTGGTTGCCGCCAAGCGCGCGCAGCAGTGCGGCTTCGACTTCGTCGATATCAAGCATTGTCACGGCTATCTCGCACACGAGTTTCTGAGCGCGGTTGATCGCCCGGGACCTTATGGCGGAAGCCTGGAAAACCGCACGCGCTTCCTGCGCGAGGTGGTGGAAGGTATCCGCGCCGAAGCGCCCGGCCTCAAGATGGCTGTTCGGCTGAGTGCCGTCGACTCGTTGCCGTTCAAACCGGATCCGGCACGCTCGGCGCCCGGTGCGCTCGGGCCCGGTATTCCGGAAGAGACCAAACTGCCTTACTCATACGCCTTCGGTGCTAATCCGAACAATCCGCTCGAGCCCGACCTTACCGAGCCGAAGGCTGTCCTCGAAATCATGCACGGCCTCGGCATTCACTTCGTCAACGTTACGCTCGCCAGCCCTTACTATAATCCGCACATCATCCGTCCGGCGCTCTACCCGCCGTCCGACGGCTATCATCCGCCGGAAGATCCCTTCGTCGGCGTGATGCGCCATCTCACGATCGTGCGCGATCTCAAAGCCGCGTTCCCGGATATGTGCTTCATGGGTAGCGGCTACACCTATCTCCAGGAATTCTTCCCGAATGTCGCGCAGGCGGTGGTTCGCAAAGGGTGGGTCGACATAGTCGGCGTCGGCCGCATGGTGCTCGCCTATCCCGAACTGCTGAACGATATACGGCAAGGCAAGCCGCTACAGAAGAAGCGTTATTGCCGCACCTTCAGCGACTGCACGACCGCGCCGCGCAACGACATTGTCTCCGGCTGCTATCCACTCGATACCCACTACAAAAAGTCGCCGGAGTTCAAGCAACTTGCGTCCGTGAAGAAAGCTTTGTCGGCATAACTGGCCATGACAGCCGTCCGACAGATCGCGCTGATCGGTACCGGTATCATGGGCGGGCACATGGCGCGCCGGCTGGCGCAAGCCGGCTTCGCCGTGACGGTTTGGAACCGCGATCGCGGTAAGGCTGAAAGGCTCGCAGAATTCGGCGTGCAGGTTGCCGAAAGCCCGACCGCGGCTTGTAGGGATGCTGAAGCTGTTATCGTGATGCTGAGCAACGGCCCGGTCGTCGAGGAGGTAATGTTTTCCCCGGATCGTGCGGGCCACACCCCGTTCAAAGCGCTAAAGCCGGGCGGTGCGCTGGTGGTGATGAGCTCTATTCCGGTCGAGACATGCCAGGAGCAGGGCAACCGCGCCGCCGCCGCCGGCGTCGCGTATCTCGATGCGCCGGTGTCGGGCGGAGAACCCGGCGCGCGCGATGGCACGCTTGCCATTATGGCCGGCGGCGAACGCCCGGTGGTCGAACGGTTAGCCGATGTGTTTGCCGCGATGGGCCGCGTTACCCACATCGGGCCGGTCGGCACTGGCCAGATGACGAAGCTCGCCAATCAGATCATCGTCGGCGCCACTATGGTTGCGGTCGCCGAGGCAATGCATTTCGCAGTGCGCGGTGGCGCCGATCCGGCCGCGTTTCGTCGCGCGCTGATGGGAGGCTTCGCCGACTCCAAAATCCTCGACATCCACGGCCAGCGGATGATTGAGCGGAATTTTGTGCCAGGTGGTCCTGCCGAATACGAGCTCAAGGATTTGCGCACGGCCCAGGCGCTTGCGACCAAATCGGGATTGCATTTCACGTTGCTCGACTGTTTGGTCGGCATGTTCTCGAGCATGATCGAAAAGTTCGGCACAGGAAACGACGTCTCCGGCATCCTCAAGGAAGTCGAGCGGCGTGCCGATACCAACACAATGAAGGCTTCGTAATGGCGCACGTTACGATTTCTGTGGCCGACGGAATCGGGCAAATCCTCATCGACCGCCCGGACAAGCTCAATGCAATCACACCTGCGATGACGGTCGAGTTGCAGACCATCTGCAAGGAAATCGACGCCAACAAAGATGTTCGCGTTGTCACGATCATGGGCGCGGGTGGGCGGGCCTTCTCGGCCGGTAGCGATCTTAATCTGCTCGCCGACATTACCGATGTGCTGGCATTTCGCGATCGGGTCGAATATGCCGCGCTGGTGCGCGATATTCGCAAACCGGTGATTGCTGGCCTCATGGGATGGGTGCTCGGCGGTGGCATGGAAATCGCGATCGCCGCCGATATTCGCGTCGCTGGCCGCAGCGCCAAGATTGGCGGGCCGGAGGTGACACGCGGCTGGATCGGCGGCGGCGGCGCTTCGCAGATGTTGCCGCGTCTGGTGGGCGTCGGGCAAGCGATGCGGCTCCTGCTCACGGGCGAGCCGGTGGACGCCGGTACCGCGCTGCAGATCGGTCTCGTCGAGGAAGTGGTCGAGGATACCGATGTTGCGCAGCGTGTGATGGTGCTGGCGCAAAAGGTTGCTTCGTTCAGCCCGGTCGCGACGCAGGCGGTCAAGGCGGGCGTACGCGCGGCGCTGTCGATGTCGCTCGAGCAGGGGCTGCGCTACGAGAACGAACTACACACCATCTGCATGTCCGACAATGCACGGCTCGAAGGTATCAAGGCTTTTCAGGAAAAACGTGACGCCAAATTTTAGCGACCTATTTTAGCGTCAATATTAGAGAATGGTCAGGGATATCGTGCCGAGTTGGCCGAAATCGGCGTCGTAGCGGCCGCGCTTAAGTGCAACCGGCGTGATGCAGGTGCCGGTCGTGACGATCTGCCCGCACTTCAGGCCCCCGGCTGGCAGCGGCTGCGCATCGGCGAGCATCTTTACCGCCAGCAGCGGATCGCCGAGGATCTTTGCGGCATTCCCGTGTTCGATGTCCGTTCCGTCATAAGTGAGCACGATGCCGATGCCGGTCAGGTCGATCACCCGCCAGTTCGACGTCGGTTTGCCGGTGATGAAAGCGCCGTTGCCCATGTCGTCGGCGAGTTTGAGAAGATCAGGTGCGTCCGCCGGCCATCGGCAATCGGCGATTTCCAAGGCCGGAACGATAGCCTCGATTGCGGCCTCGATGTCGACGCGGCGATAGGGCTGTTCGCGTGCCGGAAGGTCGCGGCCGAGCAGAAACGAGATTTCACACTCCAGGAGCGGCGTCACGAATTGGCTCAGGGCCAGTTCGGCCGGCGTCTCTTGGACGAATCGTGCGAGCAAGGCGCCGGCGACCGGCTTATCGCTACGATACCCCTTTTGCTGCTCAAGCGAGAGCGCCGTCACCTTCCATGCGCGCACGCCGCCGCCGGCAAGCCGCACGAGCTCCGACTGCACCTCGTATGCGTCGGCAACGCTCGTGACCGCGTCACGCCACAACTGCACATCAAGTATACTCGCTTTGCCGCGGGCGGCGGCCAGCTGTTCGGCGAGGCTAATCATTGTCATAGCCCCGATTCTGGACTGAAATACTTATCGAATTTGTCGGGCACGCCGTCGAACACCTTGCCGTCCGCGGGCGGTTCCTTTTTCTCGGTAATGTTCGGCCAGGTCAGCGAATATTTGGCATTGAGCTCCAGCCATTGTTCCAGGCCGGGCTCGGTATCCGGCTTGATCGCTTCCGCCGGACACTCCGGCTCGCACACACCGCAGTCGATGCACTCGTCTGGATGGATGACGAGCATATTCTCGCCTTCGTAGAAGCAGTCGACAGGACAAACTTCCACGCAGTCAAGATATTTGCACTTGATGCAATTTTCGGTGACGACATAGGTCATCGCGTTGCCCATTTCTCCGCGTGCGAAAGGTGACGTTAGCGGTGGGGCGTGCCGCAAACGCCGAGAAATTCCATCATCAGGTCCAATTGGCCGTTGAGCATGTGGATGCCGAAATGAATCGCATAGCCGCGTTCCGTCGCCGCGATTAGGAGCGGCGTCAGCTCCGGCTTCATGACTACTTCGGCCACCAAAGATGATTTGTCGACGCTTGACAGATCGAACGAATGGCCGTCGTCGGGATTCAGCCCGAGCGACGTCGCGTTGACCGCGACGTCATGGCCTGAGGCATTGCTGGTACCGAGTTTGACCTTGCAATTTGGAAACGCCTTGGCGACGCCAGCCACCAGGTTCTCGGCCTTCGTGCGGGTCCGGTTGTGAATCGTAATCGCAGTGGCGCCACTCGCCGCTAACGCATAGGCAAGCGCGGTCCCGGCGCCGCCGGCTCCCGCGATATAGAAGCTGCAACCTTCGACTTTGTGTCCGTGCGATTTGAGGCCGGCGACGAAGCCGCGGCCGTCGAGCAGGGTTCCTACAAATTTTCCGTCGGATTCGCGCCGCACCGTGTTGACGACCTGTGTATAGGCGCCGTCCTGAACGAGCGTGTCACACAGTTGCGCCAACTCTTGCTTGTGCGGTGCCGTGACGATGAAGCCCTTAAGGTTGGCGAATGACTTTAATCCTCCCCAGCCGCGCGGCAGGTCATCGCGAAGGATATGGATCGGCAGGCACACCGCGTTGATCTTGCGGGCGGCGAAATAATCGTTGAACGCCATCGGCGTGCGCACGTGCGCGATCGGATCGCCGATAATCGCGTAAAGTTGGGTGGTTCCCGTAATCATGCCGGCCTTAACTATCTAGTTAGGTATCATAGGGAGCGATCAGGGGTTGTCAATCAATACCGGCATCGCGTTCGAGCGATGCTGTCCTATGCGAAAATTCAATCCGGCCTGAAATTGCGTGCCTGGTAGAACCGTTGTCCTTTCCGAAAATTCCATCCGGCCTCGATTCGCATAGTAGGGTAAAATCATCGCATCTTTGATGGCGATGTTTGCAATCCTTGTGTGTTCCGAAAACCTAATCGCGGACGTAATTGTGGCGAAGTTCGCCGAGCAGGGCGTGTGATTTTGTATCCCGGTTTGCCGAACCGGACGTGAGACGCGCGCATCTTTGTTCAATGACCAATGCGTTCTCATGTCATTAAAATTGACCTGCTTCCCGGAAACCGGACCACTCAGTGGGGCCGGTCAGACTATGAAAGTCGCGAAACGTCCGGCACGATCATCGTCGATACGGCGCATACCTATTTTTACTATATCCTCGGCGGCGGTAAGGCGATGCCCTACGGCGTCGGTGTTTGCCGGAAAGGGTTCACGTGATCGGGCGTCAAATCGATCGCGCGCAAGACCGAGTGGCCTGATTGGTACCCGCCGCCACCAGCCCTTATTTTGGTTCGTTTTGTCACTTGCTCTCGGGTTTGGCTGCGGCCGCATCGGCGCTTGGTTGGTGTGTCACCGCGGACCTCGGATGCGTTTGTTCCCAAAGTTCTCTGGCGGTGTGCAGCGGCTCGATCTTGTTGTTTGCCCACCAGTCCAACTCATTGCCGACCTGATGCAGTTGCCGATGATGGCCGCGGCAGAGCGGTACGGTGAACTCGTCGCTGACTTTCATGCCGATGGCGCGGGGCTGTGCAAAGCGTAAGTGGTGGGGATCGGACGGTTGCCGGCCACAGACGAGGCAGGGCTGAGACGCCACGAATTTGAGGTGCTCCTTATCGCGCAGCCGCTTGGGTTCGGCGAATCGTGAGTTGGCTTTTGTCGATCGGTCCGGGAGCAAGATCAGGCGGCGCCAAAGGTGGGGCCGTGGTGCGGTCCGTTCGTCTGCGTTCGCCGCGGAAATGTTCCGCGATCTGGTCTTGCCGCCGGCCGTAGTAGCGGGACGGTCGTGGAATAGGCGTCGTGTCATCGGGATGAAAGCCGACCCGAGGATCGGGGCCGGATGAGACGGGAGTAGGGGACAGCACTTCCTGTCGCGCTGGAGCTCTACCGCCGCGATAAAGCTCAAGCCCGAACGGTTTGCCAAAGGTGGCGAGCGCCCGTTTGGTGGCGTCGGTCTCTGCGGCCTTGAGCGCAATATCGTGCACTTCGCCGGGTGAGGTGCCACGGCCCTCGCCGGTGCCATGACCCTCTCGAACGATGGTCGCACCATCTGCCTGCACGGTGATCCGCACCCGGGCGAGATAGACGGCGAGGAAAGTGCCGCGCGTCTCGCGCGTCATGACGCAGCGGGTCTCCAGCGTCTCCCGGCTCCAGCCATCAAAGCCAAAGATGCGGTTTGCCTCCGAGATGGCGTACCAGCCCTCGAGGTAGGTGAACTCCCGGCCATGGGTTTCTCTGGTGCGGAGATGAGCCCGATTGGGTTGCCGGCGCAGAGCCTGTAGCTGCTTTGCTGAGAAGCCCATCACTTCGTCCTCACGCTCAAGACGGGCTCGGGGTTGGAGAGGGATACGCCGGTGATCTCGGCGCCCTGTTTGAGGTCGGCGAGCAGTCCTTGGCGGTTGAGTCTTGGCTCTCTTGGCTCCCAGTAGAGGCTCGGGACGGCTGCCTCATCGATGACCATCAGTGACGGGCATTCCGGGCCGAACAGACACGGTGAAGTCGGGGGCCTCGATCTTCTTCAGGTCGAGCTCGACCATCGTGTCTTTAGCAATCTGGCGGCGTTTGGCGGCCCGGTCCTTGAGACGCCCCAGGCGGTCTTCCATCTCGGCGATCCGCCCTTTGAGCCCCGTGGCCAGCGCCTCATCGGCCAGTGCTGCCCGGATGATAGCTGTGAGGATCTCGTGCAAATCGGTGAGGCCCTCGACCGTATCGGCTAAGGTCCGTTCGTCGATCTGCGGGTCTTCCGCCCGCAGGCGGTCGCGCAGTGCGCGGTAGTGGATGGCGGCGAATTCCAGGTTCATGATGCGACTCCAGCTCTGGCGAATGCTTTCAACAAAGCGCTTATATAGCGCATATGCTATTTTTAATAGCATATTAGGTTTTAGGTGTCAAATTGGGTGTGAAATCGCTCACGAGCGCTCAAATTCGAGCAGCGCGGTCGCTCGTCCGCTGGACCGCAGAGGATCTCGCGCAAGCCTGCTCTCTTAGCGTCGCGACTATCCGCCGGGCCGAACTCAAAGAAAACGAAACGTCTCTTACATCGGCAAACGATCAAGCAATCCGTCGTGCCTTAGAGGCCGCTGGCGTCGAGTTCATCGCCGAAAACGGCGGCGGCCCAGGAGTGCGGCTGAGCAAGTCCTCTTCGAAGTAGAAGCGCCGCGACTTACGTTTAAGTTGTCAGCCCGGTCCAACTATTCGCTCGCGCTCTGCTCATCCGCGCTCGAATTTTGTTGCTTACACCAGGCATGTAGATATGTACGGACTTACGAGACATTCTTTTGAGGCTCGACTGAGCAGGAAGGGTGTCTTCAATGCTCCAGACAGAACGGGAAATCCAGCGCAAGCTCCGCATTCTCAGGCACGCCGAGCAGATTGGTGACGTGTCCAAGACCTGTCGGTATTTTGGGATAGGCCGGGCAAGCTATTATCGCTGGCAAGTAGCCTTTCGAAGGCAAGGCGTATCAGGCTTGGCGAACCGCAAGACGATCCCTAAGAACCCTGCTAACCGGACAGCCCCCGAGATCGTCAAGAAGATTCTGTATTTGCGGCAGACCTATCATCTCGGGCCAATCCGGATCGTTTGGTATCTTGCCCGCTATCACGACATCAAAATCTACCTTCCGAGGGAAAGACGGTGAAGCCGTCAGGCGTTACCAATACACAGCCATCGATGATGCGACCCGCGTCCGCGCGCTAAAGATCTACGATCGTCATACTCAGGCCAACGTCGATCGCTTTTATCGACCACGTCATCGCAAGGTTCCCGTTTCGCATCCGAGAAGTGCGAACTGATAATGGTCACGAGTTCCAAGCCAAATTCCATTGGCGTGTCGAAGACCAGGGAATCCGTCATGCCTACATCAAGCCTGCTTCACCCCAGCTCAACGGAAAGGACGAAAGATCACATCGAACAGATCAGCAAGAGTTCTACCAACTGCTCACCTATACCGATGACGTTGACCTCCGTAAGCGGCTTGCTGAATGGTAAGCCTTCTATAATCTTTCGAGACCGCACGGCGCCTTCAATGGAAAAGCGCCATACGAAACTCTCCGCGAACGCCTATAAATAAATCTCTCCTTATCTCGCCAGTCCGTCTTCATTACACCGTCGAGTGACTTTCGATGCTTGAATTAGGGTTGGAGAAGAGGCTCGACGACCAGGTGGCCTTGTTGTCGGGTGGCCAGCGTCAGGTGCTGTCTCTTATTATGGCGACCTTCGGGCCGGCGAAGATATTGTTGCTGGACGAGCATACAGCCGCCCTCGATCCAAGCGCAGCCGAGTTGGTGATGTCTCTGACGGACGAAATCGTCAGGCGATTTGAGATTACGACGGTCATGGTCACACACAGTATGCGGCAGGCGCTCGACTACGGAAGTCGCATTATCATGCTCCATCAGGGCCGGATTATCCTCGATATCAGCGGCGAAGAGCGAGCTTCGATGTCCATCGACGATTTGCTGCGACTTTTTCGGCGAAAGGAGGGAAGCGAACTCGCCGATGACCAGCTTCTGCTCGACTAGCCGCCGCGATTGGAAAGCTTACCTAATTACACTGCCGTACTATCCGCGCTGACTACAACAGTTTCGCCCGAATATGAAACCAGCCAAGTTTGACTACGCCAGGCCGGAAACGCTGGAGCAAGCAGTCGCTCTGCTCGCGGCCAATCGCGATGATGGTCAGGATTATCGCCGGCGGCCAGAGCTTGATGCCGATGCTTGCGTTTCGCTTGGCGGCGCCGCGACTTCTCGTTGATATCGGGCGGCTGCACGAACTGAAATCTCTGGTGGTCTCGGATAACGGCGTGGCGCTGGGCGCGCTGGTGCGCTGGTGCGATATCGAGCGCCATAAGGGCCTCGCCGACGCGCATCCACTGCTAAGCGAGGCCATCCGGCATGTTGCACACTACCAGATCCGAAACCGCGGAACCGTCGGCGGCAGTCTGGCGCATGCCGATCCGGCGGCCGAGATGCCCGGCGTTGCACTCGTATGCGATGCGATGATCGATGCTATCTCATCCCAGGGTAGCCGGAGCATTATGGCGGCTGACTTCCTGACCGGTCCGCTCACTACCGCACTCAGGTCTGACGAGATCGTCGTGCGTGTCCGGCTGCCGGCTTGGCCGTGCGGACGCCGGTGGGCCTTCGAGGAGTTCGCGCGCCGGAAAGGCGACTTCGCGTTGGCAGGCGTCGCCCTGCATTACGATTGCGCAACGGACGGTACCGCGGCCGACCCGCACATCGTTGGCATCGGCGTTTCCGACACACCGGTGCGGCTCCGCGCGGCCGAAGAGGTATTGCGAGATCGTATCGTGGACGATCGAACCGTGGCCGAAGCCGCGGCGGTTGCCGCAGACGGTGTGCAGATCAATGAAGACATTCATGCGCCTGCCGACTACCGGTCCGCTCTTCTGGGTATCTTGCTTGAACGGGCCTTGCGTCGCGCGGCCGGGCTGGCAAAACAATGAAACCGCTCACGTCCCGATTTACCGTCAACGGTGCCGAAGTCTCGGTCTCTGTCGAGCCGCGCACCAGTTTGGCCGATTGTCTGCGTCGCGAATTGAAGTTGACCGGGACGCATCTTGGCTGTGAACATGGCGTGTGCGGCGCATGCACCGTGATTGTTGATGGCGCCGCAGTTCGCTCCTGTCTGATGCTCGCGGCCCAGGCCGATGGCTGCGAAATCGTTACGGTTGAAGGTTTGTCCGATGGTGACAAGCTCGGGCCGCTTCAGGCGGCGTTCCGAAAACACCATGCGCTGCAGTGCGGCTATTGCACCCCTGGTATCCTGACAACGGCCCACGCATTGTTGAGCGAGGAGCCTGATGCCGATGCCGACCGGATTCGGGATGTGTTGTCCGGCAATATCTGCCGCTGCACAGGCTACACCTCTATTATCGATGCGGTCTTGGAAGCCCGCTCCGCCTACCGCAACAAGGAAGAAGGGTGATGAGCGGTCACATACGGTCACGGGGCTTCTCCGAATACGCTGGTCGGGCAGCCGGTCGAGCGGGCCGAGGATCTCCGCTTCCTTCTTGGCAAGGGGACGTTCGCCGACGACTATGAGCCGGTGGGCACATTGCATGCTGCGATCCTGCGCAGTTCGGTCGCACATGGGCGGCTTCGCAAAATCGATCCTGCCGCGGCACTGCGTATGCCCGGCGTGCATGCCGTTCTAGCTGCTGCGGACATCGGAGCTTTAATTCCGGTCATCCCGCTCCGGCTGGCGCCAATTGCCGGTTTCGACAAATATCTCCAGCCGGTAATCGCCCACGATAAAGTGCGGTATGCGGGCGAACCGATAGCGGTGATCCTGGCCGACAGCCGCGCCATCGCAGAAGATGCTCTTGAAGCGGTCGAGGTCGACATCGAGCCGCTCGACGCGATCGCAGATTGGCGCACCGCGGAAGCCGATCGCTGTCTGCTTTTTGAGGACAACCGGACGAATGTCGCGACCCGCTATTCCGCCGAGATCGGCGACACCAATGCGGCGTTTGCGAAGGCCGACTATGTGCGCAAGGAAAGCTTCCGTGCGCATCGCCACACGGCGGCTCCGATGGAGACGCGCGGGCTTATCGCGGAATGGAACGCGCAGACCAAGCGACTTACGGTCACGGCGGCCACCAAGGTCACGTTTTTCAATCGTCGCACTCTGGCGAAAATGCTCGGGCTGACGGAAGCCGATATCGACATGATCGAGATCGACGTCGGCGGCGGTTTCGGCGTGCGTGGCGAGTTCTATCCGGAAGATTTCCTGATTCCGTTCGCCGCTCGTCATGTCGGCCGGCACGTCAAATGGATCGAGGACCGTCGCGAGCATTTGCTATCGGTCAATCATTCGCGCGAGATCGACTGCGAACTCGAGATTGCCTGCCAGCACGACGGCACGATCCTGGGAATGCGTGGCCGCATCTTCGGCGACATGGGCGCCTACATCCGTACGAATGGAGGGGTCGTTCCCGCTAAGGCGGCGCAGTTCCTGCACGGGCCATACCGCGTCAAGAATCTGAAAGTCGACGTTGCGGCTTACATGACCAGCAAGACTCCGGTCGGCACCTATCGTGCCCCCGGGCGTTTCGAGGCCAATTTTTTCCGCGAGAGGCTGTTCGACATGGCCGCCCGCGATCTCGGCATCGACTCAATCGCCTTCCGTCGCAAAAACCTCATCACTGAAGCGGAGTTGCCGTATTCGATCGGGCAACTCGTGCCGTATGAGACGCCGACGGAATACGATACGGGCGACTACCATGCCGCGCTTGACGCTTGCCTCAAGGAGTTCGGCTGGAGTGACAAACTGCAACTGCAGGGAAAGCTGGTCGATGGCCGCTATCACGGCCTGGCCGCAACGAGTTTCGTCGAAAGCGGTGGCGCTGGGCCACGTGAAAACGCCAAGTTGACTTTGCTGCGTGACGGCATGGTCCGCATCGACGTCGGCTCCTCGGCCTTGGGGCAAGGACTCGAAACGGTTTTTGCGCAGATCGCAGGCGATGCACTCGACTTGCCATTCGATCGTTTTCAGGTGCGCCATGGCTCGACAACACTGGTTCACGAAGGCTTCGGCACCTATCACTCCCGCGCGCTCGTCATGGGTGGGTCGGCCGTCCTCGACGGCGCCAAGAAGCTGATTGAAGCAATTCGTGCCGCCGCGGCGGGGCGATTTGGCTGCAAAGTGGATGAGGTGTCGTTTCTCGACGGCCAGGTGAAGAGTCCTCAAGGCGCGATAAGTCTCGCCGAACTGGCACGGTTTGCCGACGAAGACGCGATCTCGTCGGACGGCACCTTCGCCAACACCAAACGAACCTACAGTTATGGCGCGCATGCCGCCCATGTTGCGGTCGATCCGGGCACGGGTCATGTTGATGTCGTCGACTACCTCGCCGTCGAGGACGTCGGGCGTGCGGTTAATCCGGCCATCGTGCATGGCCAGGCGATCGGTGCTGCCGTGCAGGGCCTCGGCGGCGTCTTTCTCGACCACCTGATCTACGATGCCGATGCGCAGCTCCTGAATGCGTCCTTCGCCGATTATCTACTGCCGCTCGCGACCGATTTTCCCAATGTGCGTGGCGTTACGCTCGAGTTGCGGGCTTCGCCATCAAACCCCCTCGGCGCCAAGGGCGCAGGTGAAGGCGGCATCGTCGCGGTGGCGGCGACGGTTGCGAATGCCGTGGCCGCGGCACTGGCTGACTTTGACGTTCAGCCCAACGAATTGCCGTTGACACCCGCTCGCATCTGGCGACTGATCGAAACGGCAAAACGAAAGCGAGCGACCTAATGGCATGCGCCGACTCTCGTACAACGCGACGTCTTGTTAACTTCGGATACCGAGAAAACTGATGCCGATCGACGTCCACGCACACTACGTTCCACCGTCAATTTTCGACAGCGTCGAGGCGCGGGCAAGCGAGTTTGGTGTCTCGGTCGTGCGGCATCCTCCATCATGTGCTTTTGCGCTCCATTTCAATTACGGCCTCAAGGTACGGCCGTTTTTTCCAAAGTTGATCGAGCCGGTTGCCGACCGGCTTGCGGCGATGGATGGGCAAGGCATCGACCACCAGGTTCTTTCAGTCTGGGCCGACATTTTTGCCTATGGACTACCGGCGGCTCAGGCGTGCGCTTGGCACCGCTATCTCAACGAACATCTGGCTCGACTTTGCGCTGCGCAGGACAAACGATTTTCGCTGCTGGCTTCGGTGCCTCTGCCTTGTGCGCAAGAAGCAGCGGCTGAACTCGTCTACGCGGTGAAAGAGTTGGGAGCGGTCGGCGCCGTGATCGCCGCCAATGTCGAGGGCGTCAATCTCGGCGAACTCAACCTTGATCCCCTTTTTGCAGACGGCCGTCGATTTCGATGTCTGCGTCTTTATACACCCCGTGCAAGCGCAGCCGGCGCCGCGCTCGGCGAAATTCGCTATGTCTCAGGTCGTACAATATACGGTCGATACGACGTTGGCAGTCGGTTCACTCGTTGGAGCCGGCATCCTCGACCGTTATCCGACGTTGCGGATTCTGCTCTCGCATGGCGGTGGCACGTTCCCGTATCTCACTGCGCGCTTCGACTGCATGCATGAGCGAATGGACCGCTCGGCGCAGTCCTATGTTGACGCACAGCCGCCGTCCGCCTACCTGCGGCGCTTCTATTACGACACCATCCTGCACGACCCATCCATTCTGCAGTGGCTGGCGAGCCGCGTTTCGGTCGAGCGAATTGCGCTCGGAACCGACTATTCGTTTACGCCGGCCGATCCGGACCCGCTCCGGACCGTGCGGGACGCAGGGTTCTCCGAGTCCGAGAGAGCGGCCATCTTCGAACGAAATCTGCGGAACTTGTTTCCGCGCCTCGCTCAGCGTATCGGAAGCGCTTCTTAGCGCGTCGGCTGGCGGAGAATGCGGTTCTCCGACATCGATTGCTTTTGCGACGTTGGGTGTGAAACCGGGTTGGGCTGACGAACGAGGACCTCTGGTTCATGGTCCAGCCACATCGATGGTTCCCGATCATCAGCCGATGGGACCGGTTGTTCCATTTCCGCATCAAGACCGTTTCCGGCTCGAATTCGGTCCGCCGACGATAGAACTCCAAGGTCAGGCGCACGGTACCGAGGTTGGCGCCACTGGTTGCAATCTGTTTGTTCAGCGGACCGAAAATATAACCTCACGCCTAAACCTTGGCGCTTCGTCACCACCACTATGTCCGAGTTTAGGTTTCAGTACATACGGCGTTGCGCAGTTATTTTATTTCTTTCCGCCAACTCAAGCCCTTTATAAGTGCAGAACTGGTTCTGCCATTTGCGATCCAATTTCTGACGCGATTGATGCTTGCAGTTCGGATCACAAATCCAATATGCCAGATCTTTTCAGCAGCCAGAATACTAAAACTGACGCGCCGGCCAGCAAAGCCATCGACCAGAGGAAGCCGCTGCTGTCCGCGGTCAACGGAAGCCCCTTTACATTCATGCCGAAAATACCTGCAATCAAAGTTGCGGGCATGAACACCGTCGCCACGATTGCTAAAACTTGCAAATGGCGATTTGTCTGGTCGGCCGTTTTGAGCATGACTTCGTCTTGAAGAAGATGCGCCCGCTCGCGGATTGCGACGATTTCCGAATTCAGCCAATCGAGGCGTTGCGCCAACTTATCTGTCGCGAGGCGGACGGGTGGGGGGTCTCGCTGAGCATTCTCGTTTTCAAACCGTCGAATGAGCGAGAGGGAAATTGCGATTTGACGGCTGAGACGAACCGTGGTTCGCCTCACCTGAACGAGTGTTTGCCGTTGATTATCGAGCTCGTCGCTTAGGACCATTTCTTCGATATCGTCGAGTTTTTCTGCGAGAGTTTTTATGAAGTCGTTGGCGCGGTCGAGAATGCTGCCGAACAGCATCTCGACGAGAACTGCGGTGCTCGTTATCTTTTCACGGCGACGAGTAATTTCCCGGATCAGGTCTGCTACCCTAAAATTAGAGCGCGTACTTGTGACAAGCTCGTTCTTCGTCACGGCAAACTGGACGAAACGAATGCCGTTGTTGGCGTCGTCAATTTCGTCGAACAGGTCGACGAATACGCCAAAAATACAAACCTCGTCGGCGTACAGTTGCTGCCGGTGCTCGTCGCAAGCGAGCAATATTTTTGCCGCCGCGGGAAGATCAGAAATGGACTCTAAAGAATTATGTGTGCCCGGGTTCGTGGAGTCGAAATGTAGCCATAGGAAACCGTCAGATAGCTCGGGCAACGGTTGCGCTATGGATAATTCTTCAGCGACGCCGGTTGCGCTAAATCGAAAGGCGGATTCGAGGCCGGGCAAAATATAAGCTTCGTCTATCGCCGCCATTGTCTTTATCCAAACTTCGTCATCGGCGCGGCCACCCAGTCACGCGCCGCACCGGCGGGGGCCGCAAGACCTGGCCGACCTTGCCGCAGTAAGATCGTAGGCAGACGTTTGCTTGCTGGCTTATTTTATTACCAACGGGCGGTGAGGCCAAAGATCGGACCATACATCGTCATGTCGAATTCGTAGTGACTGAGCCCGCTGCCTTGCGAATAGTCGACATTCAGAGCTTTGAATCCGATCATCCCACTCCAGATAACGTCTCGCCACCGCATGAAATCGTAGTCGAGGGCTGCGATGGCTTGCCATGAAAATTTGCTGCCAACGTCAAACCCTCCGACGTCGCCGCTTAGGAGCAGGTTCAGGCCGGGGTAGAACTGATGCCGCAGCCGCGCACCGATAACCGGATCGACCCAGTCGACAGTTCCTTTTGCCGAAAGATTGCCATCCTTGGTCAAGGCGAGACCAAGGGGGCCTAGACCCGCCAACGCGCCCGAGACCGCAAATTGTGCCTCGCCTTCCTGCCACCAGATGCGTGCTCCCGCATAAAGATCGAGTGCGGTGCCCGAACCGGGAGCCATCGTTGCACCCCAATGAGCCACCTCGTAGGCCGCCGCGATCTCGGCAATGAACATTTGAATTGTAAGGCCGGCTGATGCGCCGATGCCCAACGTGGCCAATCGGCCGATGTCGCGCGATCGCGAGATATCCCCGCCAATTCCGAGCTTCATGTAAGCCAGGTCGGTGAGGAGTGCGAAACGGCCGTAACGCGCCTCTCCGAAGGCCGCAAATTCAAGCAAGCCTTTCGGAAACTGCGTATGGTTGAGAATGTCGGCGAAACTTGCGTCGATATCTGTCGTATATCCCTTGACGGTCGTCGATCCACTTAGCGCCAACGCCCATCCATACGGCGTCAGGCGATAGGTCCACGCGTCGAGCACAGGGGCGGGAGCAAGGGGGGCTTTTGCGGGCAAGGTCATGTCCGCAGCCAGTGAATGTGTTGTCGCCGCCGACAGTATTACCGCCGACGAGACAACGATATTGCGAATTGTGCGCGACAACGCCCCGATCATTCTGAGCCCCCTTGTCCGGCGTAAACCGCAGCCGGAAACCAACGAACGATTCCTAGCACTTCTTGATTTCGCTACGACAATTTATTGACCGACGCGCTTATATCCCCGGCGTTGACGCATATTACAAGATGGACGTGGCGATGTGGATAGGCGGCAATGCCCAATTTCAGGGTTCGAATCATCATGATAAACCAGTGTGTTGCTGCCGCCACAGGTGTGCCGGCGTTCCAATCGCTTTGCAGCATTCGGATAGCGATTCGTTCGAGGGTCGCTATTAAAGGGCCAAGGACGAGGAAATTGCCCATGAACGATGGAACCGAGTAAGGCGCCTTTCGTTCTTTGGACAGTATTGGGGTGTCGGGTCCGCGTAGCCAGTGCTGGATAATGGCGAGATCGCGCGACCGCAGACGAAGAGGCAGGTCATGCTCCGTAAAGTATCAGCATTTTGCATTGCAGGGGGACTGAGCCTGGCGCTCGGCCACGCGGCTTCGGCGACCGATCTGCCGATGAAACCCGCCTACACGCCGCCTCCGGTCCTGTCTCCGGTCCCAGTCTACAATTGGACCGGGTTTTATGTCGGTGGCAACGTCGGTGGTGCTTGGGGCGACCTTGAAGTCACCGACGTCTCAAATGGCATAACGACCGCTCCCAGAGCCAGCGGTTTTACCGGTGGCGGGCAAATTGGCTACGACTACCAAATGGGTTCATGGGTTATTGGTGTCCGCAATCTCATCAACGGCGGCGATCTCAGCAAGAACACACCGTATACCGGTCCGACCTTCGCGGGCACGATCAACACCCACATCAACTGGTTCGATACGCTGACAGCGCGCGCGGGCTATCTCGTGCAGCCGAATCTTTTGCTCTATGTGCAAGGTGGCGCGGCGTGGACGGGATGGGATGTGACTTTCAACAGTAGCGGGACCCAAGTCGGAGAGATTTCAGGGACCAAAACCGGCTGGACTGCAGGCGTCGGCGGTGAATGGATGTTCCTGCCGCATTGGTCCGCGTTCCTGGAATACAACTACCTCGGCTTTGGTACCTTCAGTAATGCCGTCACAACGTGCATCGGCGCGACCTGCGGCACCTGGAGCGGCAAGGCGAATCTACAAAACGTGCTGGTTGGCGTGAATTATAAATTCTGAAGTTTGGCGTGACGTTGAGACGGCTGCGGTGATCTGCCTTGTCGGACAAGCACAGGGGCCGTTTGCTCCGGCCTCATAGAAAAATGTGGCGTTGACCCGACGATTTCGCGAGGGTGGCCGAGGGCAGCTCGCCAAATTGCTTAGCATACATTGCCGAAAACCGGCCAAAATGTGTGAATCCAAATTGAGATGCCGCGCTGGTGACGGTGGTTCCCGATGCGGGATGAATGAGCGCGCGGTACGCCGCATTTAGCCGAAGTTCCAGCAACAGGTGCGCGGGCGGTCGGCCGAATGCCTCGACGCAACTCAAAAAGAGCGTTCTCTCTCTGGCGCCAACCAATTCGCAGAGATCTGTGACGCTCGGCGGGTTATCGAGGCGCTCACGCATCACGTCGAGAACCGCCCGCGCGATTCGTGCACGGCTGTGATACGATTCAATCGTTTCGGCCGACGGTATCATGTCGAGAATGGCGTCGGAAATTCTTGATTCCAAGCGCGTCTCAAGGCCTGCTGTTACCTCGACCTCGGATTGGCCCATCAACTCGCCGAGTAGGATTGATAAAGCGTTTGAACGGCGAATTATTTCTGCACGCGATACAGTCCAATGACGCGGAGGGAGATCAGGGTCCATTCCACTGTTGCCGCGTCGCACCTGCATCCATCTGCGAATGAGTTTGTTAGGAAGAACAACGACCATGAGTTCGGTTGGCCCGGTCGCTGCGAAACCAACGTCATCTCGCGATGTTGCGGCGAGCAGTTCGCCGTCCTGAACCGGTCGACGGCGCACATGCAATGACCCCTCGGTTCTAATGGGAAGGCCAAAAACCCAAGTGTCTTTTGGCGCGGCTCCGCGCTGCAACACGCCCGGCGACCACCGTAGTCGTCCGAGTTGAAGGCGTTCCAAAACAAGCTGCGTTATCTGCCCTTGAAATTGACCGCGACCGATTTGTTCATAGTGCTGGTCCCACTCCAGCGCATGTGCCGCCAGCGCGTCGATGTCGTTGAAAATGCCTTGAGCAATTTGGAGCTTCGGCGATTGAACGCTGCTGGCCGTCGTCGTCATGTCGCGCCTCTGATCGCATACACTATAGTAATATTAGCTTCGAACTTTATGACATTGCGTATCCGTAAATGCTGCATTGCGGCATGAACGGGGAGGCTGCTAAATGCAGGAATCGGATAGCGGCAAAGTGCGTCTGCGGAGAAAGTGCCCCCCGCTCGCGGAGCGGAATAGAGCCACGAATACATGCGCCGAACTCGATTTTCAGCTTCGGAAGATCGTATTTGCGCGCATTTTGGGCAGCCGCAACTTTTTGATGGGGCCTGCTGCCAAGACTAGTTTTTCCTACTATGAATACGCAGGGAAGGTGACGTCTGTCGTTAGTAGCGCATGCGACCGTCGTTCACGAGCGCCCTGCCTGGGTAACAGAAGGAGATCAAAATGCCGAACTGTCGGCTCGCCTGCCTCGCCATTGCTCTTGTGGGCCTGCTTTACGTGCCGCAATCGAGCTTGGCTCAATCGACAAACAACATGCCTGCCCACGTTCCGCTGCAGAAAACGATCGGCGAAGGCAAAACAAAGGTTGTTCCGTCGCTCATCGTTTTCAACGCCAAGGAAGCGACTTTACAGGGTGGAAAATTGGTCCTTAACGGGATCGCGGGCAATTCGATCATTTTCGCGGATCGTCCCGTCCGTGCGGCAGGGCACGATTTAACAAAGCACGTCATCGAGGATTGGGGCCAAGGCAATGACAGCTTTGCCAAAGATCCACCGAACGCAACCGTTTCGGCATTTACGAAAGATGGGACGGGCGTCAAGGATGCCGTGGTCGTGCTGAAATCGCCCAAGCTCGAAGGCGAACGTCTGACTTTTGACGTCGAGGTGCTTGAAGGCGATCTCAAAGGCGCAGATGGGTCTGCGGCGGTGTTCATCGACATCATCGGCAGGCCACTGACGCCGCTGTCATACGCCGGCGTCGGTCGCCGGATGGCGCGTCGCGGCGCCTTTTATCGTGGAGCTGCGTATGCCGGTGCCGCTGCGGCGGGCGCTGCTGCGGCCGCATACTATCATCCTTATGCGTACGGCTATCCGCCTCCGCGTTGCGGCTACTACCCGTATCCGCCATGCTATTGAACTCTTCGGCGCGCAAGGTGCGCGCCGAAATGCCTTAAATTAGTTAGTGATCCAAGGAGCGCAAAGCATGCGACGCGTTGCAGTTGTAATATTGATGCTCGGAGCAATTTTATCTGCACCAGCATCCGCGCAAGTTCCGAAAACCTGGAAGCAGGTTGGCCTGCTCCGATGTACTCTCAATCCCAGCATCGGCTTCATCATTGCCGGCCACCAGTCGATGGAGTGCCGCTTTGTTCCAAGCACGCCGGCCTACCCGCCCCAAAATTATGTAGGAGCGCTCAACACTGTTGGCATTGACATCGGCGTCAGCGCGGGCGGTGTCCTCGGTTGGGCCGTGATTTCGCCGACTGCCGGCTTAGCGGCCGGGGCACTCGCCGGCGAATACGTCGGGGCTTCGGGTGATATTGGAATTGGGTTGGGCGCTGGCGCCAATGTTTTGATAGGAGGCTCTGCCCGTACGGTTGCATTGCAGCCAATCTCGCTCGAAGGCTCAGTCGCGGTTGACGTCGCGTTGGGTGTTTCAGCTTTAAAATTGCGTGCAGCGAACTAACGTCAATCTTGCAATTGTCATCCGAGAGCTAGGCTCGGGAGGTATCGATGGCCTCTGTCCGCGGCGATATGCAGGGAAAGGCGGGCTCAACCAAATTCAATATCGGTGCTCTGCCGAAGCAGACTGACGCCTTTATCGGCCTCTGCTTGGATAACTCGCGCGAAAAAGCGTACGGTGCAATGATGACGGTCAAAAAATAATCCGCGAAAGATTTGATCTCCGCGATCTGATTTCACGGGGATCATTGTGTTGCCGAGCGCTCTCGCTGGACAGCTGCAAGCGCCGGGCGAAAGCAACACTTTTCGGAAATTCGGTAAGAAAGTAGTACCTCAAGGCGTCGTAATAGCTCGCCAGGGTGCGAAAATGAGGAGGCGACTTAATGCGACCGGTGATTCGAGCCTTAACGCGCAATTGCACAAGCTATGTCGTCTTTGCGAGCGTTCTTGCAACAATAGGCGTTGTCGTCGGAGCTGGCTTGGCGGTAGCTCAGTCGACATCCGCAATCCCTCCGTCCCTTGTGACGCCGAACAAAGTCCAGTCGCGTATCGGCACACTCGAATTCAAGGACGGCGCGCCAACCGTGGCGACCGCCGAGAAGGTGTATGACACCCTGGCCTTCACCCGCGCCTTGAACGTCTACAACAACAGCTTCCGCGGCGCGTCCGCCTACGCAATTCTCAAGGGCTTTAAGAGCATCGGCGCTGCATATAACGATGTTGTCATCTTCCCGACACTGATGGACTCGAACTCGCTGTTTCTCACAGCCAACGCCGACACCGTCTATTACCTTTCCGTGGTGGACCTGACCAAAGGCCCGATGGTCATCGAGCAGCCATCGCAGGGGCTCGGCACCATCAACGACATGTGGTTTTCGTGGGTGATCGACATCGGTCGCCCCGGACCAGACCGCGGTCTGGGCGGCAAGTACCTTATCGTACCTCCGGGCTATGACGGCCCGCTGCCCGAGGGTGGTTATTACATCGCCCATTCGAAGACGAACTATGTGCTTTATGCCGCACGGGCATTCCTGGTGAACAACGACCCGAAACCGGCCGTCGACAACATCAAAGCCAATATGAAAATCTACCCCTACGCGCCTGGCAGCCAGGGTACCAGCATCGCCCAGGCGCTGACCGGCAAGGTCAAACTCGCCGGGGAGCCGAAGATCCCGCAGATGAAGTTCATCGAGGCCAGCGGCAAGTCATTCAACACCATCCCGCCCGGCGACTACGGCTTCTTCGAGATGATCAACGAGAACGTTCAGAACGAGCCTGCGACCAGCTACGACGTCGAGCTCGCCGGTCAGCTCGCCGCGATCGGCATCGTCAAGGGTAAGCCGTTCAAGCCGGATGCCCGCATGCGCAAAATCCTCACGGAGGCGGCGGCGGTTGGCAATGCAGCCGGACGGGCGTTGAACTGGCGCTACAGCCTGGCGCATCCGGACTGGGCCTACTATCCCGGCTCTCATTGGGGCAACATGCTGTTTGAGGGTGGCGCTTTCTTCGAAACACCACCGCCGCTGTTCGAGAATGGCATGTTCAAACCGTTGCCGCCGACGGGCGCGCGGACACTCGATTCACGCGCGGCGTTCTATTACGGCTACACCCTCAATTCTCCGGGCATGATCATGCGCATTCCCGGCGTCGGATCGCAGTATCTGATGGGCTTTCTGGACGCGGGCGGCGAGCCGTTCGATGGCGCCAAGACCTACAAGGTGACACTGCCGAAAGGCATACCCGCCCGCGCGTTTTGGTCCTTCACGCTCTATGACAACCAGACCCGCTCGATGCTCCAGACGCCGCAAAAGTATCCGCGCGCCGGCAGCCAGTCCTTTCCATCGCCCGCCGCCGAGGCGGCTGCCGACGGCTCGACGACCGTCTATTTCGGTCCGACGCAGCCGAAAGGAGTGAAACGTGGCAACTGGATCCAGACCATACCCGGCAAAGGGTGGTTCACGATCCTACGCCTCTACAGTCCGCTCCCGTCGTTCTTCGACAAGACCTGGCGGCCGAGCGAAATCGAGCTTGTTTCGGGCGGTACCAACGGGATGAACGAAAACGAAACCGTATTGCAGCGGGTGGAGCAACGTGTCGACAAACGCGTGGAATGCCGCCGGCAGGCTGAAGCAAAAGGGCTCGGTCCCGCTGAACGGCTGCGTTTCGTCGAGCGATGCATCCGATGAGGGCTTGCCGGATGTTGGCAGGCACGGGGCTTGAAGCGACTCGATGACCAAAGGGCGCACATATGTTTTAGCTCACGAGTCGCCGCCGATGACGTTGGCAGATTAAACATAGAGGGCGAAGCAATGAAAAACTGTTCCGTTCCGATAAAGCTGGCCGCGGTGGTGGTGACCGCATTTATCTTCGCCACGGCAGCAAATGCGCAGGTCACGATCGAAATGCGCAACATCAAATGCCAGCAATATCTGGCTTTGACGCCGGCGCAATCGGCCGCCTTCTCGGCGTGGATGAGCGGCTGGTACAGCTACAAAGTTGGCAAGACATGGGTCGACCTGGTCGCCTATCGGAAGAACATCGCCAACGTGCAAGCCTGGTGCAGGTATCATCCGCAAGAAACGGTCATGTCCGGATTGGACAAGTCCGCCGCCGGACAGTGACGCATTTGGACGATTGGAGCGCGATCATGGCCCAAAATTTTCGATTGGCTCTGTTCTTTGCCGTTGCCTTCTTTGGCACAGCTATAATACCAGCGGCTGCGCAAGTGAATCTGAACATGAACCAAATCACGTGCAGGGACTTGCTGGGATACGACCGGGAAAATCAGAACTTCGTGAAGTACTGGATGAGCGGCTACTACAACGCTTCCAGGGGTAACGACGTCTTGGATCTCCAGCGTTTGGAAGCAAACTCAAAACGCGTGCTAGACTATTGCAAGCGGCACAAATCCACTTCGCTTACCAAGGCGATCAATGTGAACGCGAGATAAAGCCTAACTGCCTGGCGGCACGAGGAAACCGGAAACATGGGACATCATGTCATGAATATGTACGTTGGTGAAAAAGGCCTGCGGACGCTGAGAATCGCTGCTATCGCGTCGTGCTGCCTTGGCGTCGGCACTACAGCCGCAATTTCTCAACAAGTCACCGGCACGCCCGGATCGCCAAGTGCTACGACGACGATCCCGGGTAATCAGCTGCCGCCGCCAGCGCCTAAATTTGGCGGCGTGATCAAGGAAGATGCGTTTCAATCCAAATCCTGGTGGCCACCGACGGTTGTGCCGCCGAAAAACGCTCCTAACATTCTTCTGATCATGACGGACGACGCTGGCTTTGCCGTCCCCAGCACGTTCGGCGGCGTCATCCCGACACCGACCATGGACCGAATCGCGGCCAACGGTCTGCGCTATAATCGAATTTTCTCCACCGCGCTGTGCTCGCCCACGCGCGCCGCGACGATCACGGGGCGCAACCATCATTCGGTCGGCTTCGGCGTGATTGCCGAGCAGGCGACCGGCTTCCCCGGCTACGATAGCGTCATCGGAGTGGACAACGCGACGATCGGCCGCATTTTGCGCGACAATGGCTATGCGACGAGCTGGTTCGGCAAGGACCACAACACGCCGACCTATCAGGCCAGCCAAGCCGGGCCGTTCACCCAGTGGCCGACCGGCATGGGCTTCGATTACTTCTACGGCTTCGTCGGCGGTGACGCGAACCAATGGGGGCCGAACCTGTTCCGCAACACGACACAGATCTATCCGTGGATCGGTCACGAGGGCACCTTGAAGATGGATCGGTCGGATCCCAAGGCGAAGATCTGGCCGGTCACCGGCAAGGAGCCCTCCTGGAACCTGGTCACTGCGATGGCCGACGACGCCATTGACTGGATGTACCGGATTCACCAGACCGCCCCGAAGCAGCCGGTGTTTATCTATTACGTGCCTGGCGCCACGCATGCGCCGCATCACCCGCCGAAGGAGTGGGTGGACAAGATCCACGCGATGCATCTGTTCGACGACGGCTACGAGAAGTTGCGCGAGCGCATCTTCGCGAACCAGCAGAAACTCGGCGTCATCCCCAAGGGCCTGAAGCTGACGCCGTGGCCGGCCGACATGCTGACGCCATGGGACAAGCTTACGCCCGACGCGAAGAAGCTCTTCATTCGTCAGGTCGAAGTTTTCGCTGCCTATGCGGCCTACAACGATTACGAGATCGGCCGGGTGATCCAGGCGTTCAAGGACCTGGGCAGGCTCGACAACACGCTGATTATCTACCAGAACGGCGATAACGGCACGAGCGCTGAAGGCGGACCGGAAGGCACATATAGTGAAGTCGCGTTCTTCAACGGCTTCCGCCCGCCGGTGGACGTGCAGATGAAGTTCTACGACGCCTGGGGTACCGAGTTCGCCTACAATCACATGTCGGCGGGCTGGTCGTGGGCATTTGATACCCCGTTCGACTGGTTCAAGCAGAACGCTTCCCGGTTCGGCGGCACCAACCAGAACATGGTGGTGTCATGGCCGGCGCGCATTAAGGACAAGGGTGGTCTGCGCGAGCAGTTTATGCACGACATCGACATCGTCCCTACACTGCTTGAAGCCACTGGCATCAAGGCGCCCGAGTACGTCGACGGCATCAAGCAGAAGCCTATCGAGGGGACAAGCTTCGCCTACACCTTCGACGCCGCCAACGCCAAGGCGCCATCACGGCATACAAGACAGTATTTCGAGATGATGGGCCAATGGGCGATTTACGACCGCGGCTGGCTGATGAGCACCAAGGTCAATCGTGCGCCGTGGGACGCGTTCGGAGCGGCTAACCCGGATCCGCTCAACAACCAGGTGTTTCAGCTCTACGATCTGAGCAAGAGCTGGAATCAGTCCGACGACATCGCCGCGCAGCATCCGGACAAGGTCGCGGAGATGCGGAAAATCTTCGTCGAGGAAGCAAAGAAGTATCATGTGTTCCCCCTGAATGCGTCGGTGGGGGCCCGGGTCGCGGCTCCGCGTCCAAGCCTCACCGCCGGCCTGAGCGAGTTGGTCTATACGCGGCCGATGACCGGCGTTCCTCAGGGCGATGCGCCGTACCTGCTCGACACGTCCTACAGCCTCACGGCAGACATCACCGTGCCCGAAGGCGGCGCCGAGGGCATGATTGCGACTTCCGGCGGGCGTTTCGCGGGCTGGGGTTTCTACCTGCTTAAGGGCAAGCCGGTGTTCTGCTGGAACTTGCTTGATCTCAATTGGATCAAGTGGGAAGCCCCGCAGGCGCTCGCGCCAGGTCGTCACACTATTGAGTTCGACTTCAAGTATGACGGCCTCGGTGTCGGCACGATCGCGTACAATAACTTCTCCGGCATCGGCAAGGGTGGCACTGGGACGTTGAAGGTGGACGGCAACGTGGTCGACACAAAAAGGATGGAAAAAACGATCCCCATCATCCTGCAATGGGACGAAAGCTTCGACATCGGCTCCGACACGATCACCGGCGTGAACGACGCCGATTACAAGCCGCCGTTTCCGTTGACCGCAAAGTTCAACAAGCTGACGATAAAGATCGACCGTCCGAAGTTGTCACCCGAGGACATCAAGAAACTGGAGGCTGGGATGAAGGCCGCCGCGGACGGGCCAGTCTCGGCAGATATTACTCGGGTCCAACGCCTCGAAGGCCGGGTCGACAAGATAAAAGATTGCCGCAAGCAGGCGATTGAGAAAAAGCTGGACGTTGTCGAGCGCGTCAAGTTTATTCAGAAGTGCTTGCAGTGACGAACGTTCGAGGACGGCGCTCGAGAGACTAATATTCGACGCCAACAAATCGGAAAGCCCCGGCCTGAAGCCGGGGCTTTTCGCTAGGGCGTTCTGTTAGAAGCTCGTTCCGGATTCGATACTTGAAGCCGTCACTCTGAACGCGTGCGCTCGCTCTGTCGCCGCCTTAGCTGGCGTCGGCTTTGGGCCGGTGCCAAAGGCCGCAAGAGTGCCCACATGGATCGGCCGATGATCCGCAGGGCCAGATGCGGCGTGATATATTTTCGGCCTTTCGGATTGGCGATGAGCCAAAGGAGCGTGCGGAGATAATATTCCGGTAAAAGCCCGGCCCGACGAGTGCTGGGGGCAACGTCCGCGTAGGCGGGCGTGGCAAGCAGATCAAGCACGTAATTCAGGAGAGGGCGTTGTGCCTTGCGGTCACGCAAATTCCGGGACGAATAGGAATCCGGTCGAACCGTTATGCAAGTGAGTCGTTCCGGCAGATAACAAGCGCCGTATCGTAGGGCGACAACGATTGTGACGAACCAATCCGAAAACCAGTGCAAGTCGGGGATGTAGCCGCCTGCTTCGCGGAAAACGGAGGTGCGATAAACGACTGTGTTTGCGGAAATATGAAAGTAGTTGCGTCGAAACAGATCAACGAGCGCAGCCGGATTGTAATAAATAGTTTGTTTGGAAAGATATAGCGGAAAGGGAAGTGCGCGCTGGTCGCCTTCATAAAATTCAGTAGGGTCGGAAAAGATGAGACCGGCGTCGCGGTTTCGCGCCGGTGGTACGCGCCATCCGGGCGACCGATCCGGACGTCGTATTTGTTGCGTCCTATCCGCCGGACACGGTCGGTATCATCCACGCCGCGCATGAGATCGGCTACATGCCGAAAATGTTCGGCGGCACCATGATCGGGTTGCTTGTCACACCGTTGAAGATGAAGCTCGGCCCGCTTATGAACGGCATCACGATCATGGAAAGCTTCACGCCGGCGCCCACTTTCAACTTCCCCGGCCTGCAGCCGGTGCTCGCTGAATATGGCAAGCGCGCGAAAGGCAAGAAGATCGATCCGTTCGGCTACGGCTTCGTGCCGTTCGGCTACGCCGCCGGGCAGATCCTCGCGGAAGCCGTGACCAAGACCAACGGTCTCGATCAGGAGAAAATCGCGAAGTATATCCACGCGCATACGTTCGATACGGTTGCCGGCAAGATTGCGTTCGGCAAAGACGGAGAGTGGACGCAATCGCGCATGGTGTTCACGCAGTTCCGCGACGTCGAGCCGAATAACATCATGCAATTCAAGGATACCAAGCACCAGGTCATCGTCTGGCCGGACAAGTACGCCACCGGCAAGTTTATCTATCCCTACGAAAAGGCGAGAGAGGCGAAGTAGCCTGGTTCCCTGAAACCGAAGCCGGCCGCATGTCTGCGGCCGGCTGTCACGTCCGGGACTTGCTATCAGCGCCGGATCGGTTTTTTGCGCGCTTTGGCAGTCTGCCGAAGTGCGTATTCTTCGTCGAACGTATCCATATTGGAAAACATTCTGTTCAACATCCGCTTCAGGCGGCGCATATCGTTGTCGCTGATGCCACGGATGGCGACTTCCTCGTAATGCGCGGCGATCGGAATGATGCGTTCCGTCATGACGCGCCCTTTTTCCGTCAGACTGACGCTCAGGGCACGGCCGTCGCTCCCCGAGCGGTTGCGCACGATGAGTTGCTTGCGCTGTAGCCCCACCAGCAGCCGCGACAATGTCGAGATGTCGATGCTGGTGCGCTCGGCGATATCGCCCAGGCGCTGATTGTCCTGACCCCAAAGGACGGCCATGACCCGCCACATCGGCAAGCTGACGCCCAAGGGTTCGATATCGCGCGCGAAGGAAAGCCCGATTTTCACCCCGGCGCGGTTGAGCAGATAGGGAATGAAATCGGCGAGCGTGAAGCTGATTTTTTTCATGCTGTTTAAGGCCGGAACGTCGATCTTAACTACCGCATCGTCAATTGCGAAGGCAAGCGGCGGCTATCCGCGCGCGGTGAGAGGTTTGCACGCGCAGCCGGGCCCAGCGATTTCCTGTCTCTTCGCAGGTGCGAGAAAATACTTGCATACGCAAATTATTTCTTGACCGGCGCGGCGGCGGGCTTAGGCTTGCTGACCGGAGGATTTCCCCATGGCTGTCGGTGTCGTTCAAGACGCAAGAGCGCAAGCGCCTGCAAAGCCCAGTGTCGCGGAGTTACTTGCACGCGCACACCCGATCAGCGCGCTCGCGCGCGAACAGGCGCTTGAGACCGAAAAGGAACGGCACGTGTCGGCCGAACTGGTCGGCAAGATGCGCGACGCCGAGTTGTTCCGCGTGATGCAGCCGGCGCGCTTCGGCGGGTTTGAGTACGGCTATGATGTCTTTGTCGAGCTCGTCGCCGCGATTGCCGCGGGGGACGGGTCGACCGGCTGGGTTTACAGCCTCGGTGCCGTCCATCCCTGGCTCATTGCCTGCTATCCGGAAGAAGCGCAGCAGGAAGTCTGGACGCAAGATCGTGACGCGATCGCAGCCGTGTCTTACGCGCCGACCGGGAAAGCCGTTGCCGAAAAGGACGGCTATCGCTTGTCGGGGCGATTCAGTTTTGCCAGCGGCTGCGACAACGCTAACTGGGCCATTTTGGGCGGCATGATACCGCTGAAGGACGGACCGAAGCCGGGCTTTTTTCTACTTCCGTCATCGCAATACACGATCGATGACGATTGGTTCACGGTCGGGTTGTCGGGCACGGGCAGCAAAACCCTTGTCGTCGACGATCAATTTGTGCCGGCCTACCGCACGGTCACGTTTGTCGACATGCTCAACGGCACCGGTCCTGGTACGGCCACCAATCCAAATCCGCTCTATCGGCAGCCGATGCTGGCCGTTGTCCCGCACTGTCTCGTTGCGCCTGCCTTGGGCATGGCGCGAGGCGCGCTTCAAGCCTTCAGGGAGCAGGCCACAGGCCGCACGACGCGCGGTGCAGTCGCCGGTGGCAACAACAAGATGTGCGAATTCGCGACCGTGCAGATGCGCGTCGCCGAGGCGACCGCCTCTATCGACGCGGCCGAGCTCATGATCCACCGCGACATTGCCGATACCCTGGCGGCGACCGCGGCCGGCAAGGCCGACGTGGCCTTGCGGATGCGAAACCGCCTCACGCATTCCTTTGCGACCAAGCTGTTGACGCAGGCGGTTGACGCCGTCTTCGTCGCCGGCGGCGGCGGTGCGCTCGGCCTTCATCATCCAGTGCAGCGCTTCTGGCGCGATATCCACGCCGCCAGCTCGCACATCAGCCTGAACTGGGATTCGGTCGCGGCCATGTATGGGCAGTACGTCTTTGGGCTCGAGCCGAGAGGTCAGTACTAGGCGGCGTTTCCATTCAAATGCGCAGAAGCGCACGAATAACAAATCGGGAGGAATTGATGAAATCTGTCATTCGCATCGTCGCGACGGTGTTGTCGATTGCGTTTGCTACGGCCGCAAGCGCACAGCAATTCACCATGAAAATCTCGTCGCCGACGATCAAGGACGTGACCCAGCAATGGGCCACGGAATTGGCCCAGGGCCTCAAGGCGCGGGTCGGGGACAAGATCAAGGTCGAGTTCTATCCGGCGAGCCAACTCGGCAAAATCCCCGCGACGGTCGAAGGCGCCGCCATGGGAACGATCGAGGTGGTGGCGCCGGCGAGCGGGTTCCTCATTGGGCTCGAACCACGCATGCAGGTTCTTGATGCACCGGGCCTGTTCCATGACATGGCGCACGCGCAACATGTTCTGGCCGACCCTGCGGTGCGCGCCCGTCTTGCGACCTTTGCGTCGTCCAAGGGCCTGGAAATGATCGCGGCATGGCCGCACGGGCCGATCAACCTCGTCTCGCACAAGGCGGTCCGCAAGATCGCGGATTTCAAGGGCCAGAAAATCCGCGTGCCGGGCGCCGCCCCCCTCCAGATCAAGCCGTTTGAAAAGCTCGGCGCCCAGCCGGTGTCGATGCCGCTTGGTGAAGTGCTCCCAGCGATGCAAAATCACACGATCGATGGCTTGATCGCCGCTGCGGCCGTGTTTACGGCATTTAAATATTACGACGTCGCGAAGCCGATGACCGCACTGCCCCGATCGTTCCTGATCGTGACGGCCATGGCCAATAAGAAGTGGCTCAAGTCGCTCGGTCCTGAGCTGGAAAAAGCCGTGCGCGAGGAAGCGTTCAAAGCGCAGCGCAAGGTCGAAAAATTCGCCATCGACGACGTCGCCCGCACCGCCGGAATCTGGAAGCAGCATGGCGGCGAAGTGATTACGCTTCCGGATGCCGAGGCCAAAGCCTATCTGGCCCAGGTCGAATCGATCGCGCCTTCTGTGTTGAACGCTAACCCGACGATGAAAAGCGACTTCGAGCTCTTCTCGAACACGGCCAAAAAGTTGGCACAATAATCGATGGATCGCGAGCAGCATGGACCCGCTCCCCGATGCGATTCGATCGCATCGGGGATCGAGCACGCCCTCGGCATCGCACTCATACTCGCGATCCTGCTCAATTTCATCAATGTGATCGGCCGCTACGGCACCGGCATCACCTTGATCGGGGTCGACGAGATCGAAGTCTACCTGTTGATCTGGATCGCCTTCCTCAACGCCGCGGTCGTGAGCTGGCGTGGCGCACATTTGCGCATGGATCTGCTCGTTAAGACGTTGCCGGTGCCTTTGCGCCATGCAGTCTCCGGTTTCGAGATTATCGTCACGATTCTGGTAACGAGCTTTGTCGCCTATCAATCGTTCCTCTACGTCGAGCGCATCTTCCAGCTCGGTGCCGTCAGCGACATAGCCCGGTTGCCGACCTGGATTCCGCACAGCGCCGTGTGCCTCGGCTTCGGCCTGATGGCGCTGATCGCGTTCGACCGCGCCGTCGCGTTCCTGCGCCGGACGCGCGCAACCGAACCCTGACCGGTATTTCAAAATGAGTTTTGCGCTCGGCGTGGTTCCGGTCGTCCTGCTGTTGCTCGGGTTTCCGATCTTCCTGGTGTTGCTCAGTGCCGCCTCAGTCGCGCTGATCTTCTACATGCACATTCCGCTCGCGGTCCTGCATCAGAACCTGTTCGGCTCGATCAATGTCTACGCGCTGTTGGCGGTTCCGTATTTCATCTACGCCGGCGAATTGATGGGCCGGGGCACTGTCGCGCAACGTCTGGTCGATTTCGTGCAGGACGGTGCCGGGTCGGTCCGCGGCAGCCTCGGCGTCACGACGGTCGGTGTCGCCACGATCTTCGGCGCGATCTCGGGCGTGAGTGCGGCAGCGGTCGCGACCATCGGCAAGATCATGTATCCGTCGATGGTGAACGCCGGCTATCCGGCGGCATTCTCGGCGGGGCTGGTGACGGCGGTCGGCGCCATCGACATCATCATCCCGCCCAGCATTCCGATGATCGTCTATGGCGCGGCGGCGCAGGAGTCGGTGCCGCGTCTCTATGCCGCCGGCATCGTTCCCGGCCTTCTCATCGCTCTCATTATCGCTGGCTACGTGGTCTGGCGCGCCAAACATAACGGTTTCGGCGAGCGCAAGCCGTTCGACTTCCGTGCGTTTCGGCGGTCCGCCGTCCGCAGTCTGTGGGCGCTGGGCGCGCCCGCAATCATTCTTGGCGGCATCTATGGCGGCGTGTTCTCGCCGACCGAGGCGGCCGCGGTGGCTTGCGTCTATGCTGCGTTCGTAACGACGGTGATTTTTCGCGAGCTGAACCTCCGCGATCTGGTCGCGGCGGCTGCCGCCACGGTTCGTTTTACATCGCAGATTCTCATCATTGTGGCTTGCGCTGGCGTCTTTGCCTGGTTGCTGACCGTCAATCAGGTGCCGGCAACGATGGTCGCGTGGATCAAGCATTTCGACGTGTCGGCATGGCAGTTCCTGCTCGTGGTCAACGTGCTTCTGCTTGTTGTCGGCTCATTTATCGATCCTCTGTCGGCGATCCTGCTGCTGACGCCGCTGCTCGTGCCGGTGGCGAAGGCGCTCGGTATCGACTCGGTCCATTTCGGCATCGTGTTCATGGTCAATTTGGCGATCGGCCTGTTTCACCCACCGTTCGGCATCAACATCTTCGTTGCGCAAACCGCGCTTGGAATCCGACTGGAGACGATTTATCGCGGCATTGTCCCCTTCGTCGTGCTCTATCTGATCGCGCTCGGCTTGATCACTTACGTGCCCGCCATATCCATGACCGGCGTGCGCCTGTTGTTTCACTGATTGTCTCGGCGCGGCGTGTCGTTCAGGCTGTTTGCGCGACAGGCTCGCTGGCGATGACTTTCAGTTCGGGCAGGCACGAGCCGCAATTGGTGCCGGCGCGTAAAAGCTTGCCGATCTCCTCGACATTGGCCGTCGTCCCACTTTCGAGCGCTGTGCGACGGGCATTAAGGCCGACGGTGCTCGTTCAGCCGCGCAATTGTGCAATTGCGTACAGGCTGGGCCGAACCATCACAACGAATAGCGCAGCCGCCCAGCCGCGACGTCACTTAGCGCAGACGGCCGACAAGGCATCGTGAGGCGGCAGCGATATGATCCGAGCGACTCGGCACAAATGACTACGGGCGCGAGATTGTTCTCGCGCCCGCTCAAATTCTTGCCGGTAAAAAATTTCGCGCGCGATTAGCGCACGATCACCTTGGCGCCGACATGAGCGCGGCCGTAGAGGTCGATGATGTCGTTGTTCGACAATCGGATACAACCCGACGACACGGCCGAGCCGATGCGCCACGGCTCGTTGGTGCCGTGGATGCGATAAAGCGTGGCGCCGAGATAGAGCGCGCGCGCGCCGAGCGGATTGTCGTAGCCGCCGGCGACGTGTCGCGGCAGGTCGGGATGCTCCTTCAGGATGTCCGGCGTCGGCGTCCAATCCGGCCATTCACGCTTTTGCGAAACCGTGCTGACACCATGCCAGCCATAGCCTTCGCGGCCGACTGCGATGCTGTATCGAATCGCCTGATTGCTACCGGTCACGTAATAGAGATAGCGACTTTTGGTATCGACGACGATGGTGCCTGGCGCTTGACCGCTTTTGTAGGCCACTGTCTCGCGCGGCGTCTCGCTGTAGAGAATGCCGAACGGCGTCTGCAGCGTCCACGGATCGCGCGCGGAAACTTGCTGCTTTGAGACCGTGTATTTCGGTTTTGCCGAAGCGTAGGCCTGCGTCCCGTTGGTCGCGGTGGTAGCGCAACCACCGACAGCGGAGGCAGCCAGAATGATGGAAGCAAGAACTACAAAAATTCGCACGACGCCACGAGCCTCGCCTAGGCCGCTTCAATGTCGAAGGTGGCTGCGGCCGCGCGCACCTTGAGCCTTATTCATTACTGCAGTGCCATATTTTGCCTCTAGTGCGAAAAAGCCACACCTCCACAACTTTCGCCTGAATTGAAAAGGTTGCGAAGCGCAACCAATGCTTTGAATAAAGCTAAAACTCATTATTTTACAGATAATTAGCCTAAGGACCGGTATACGGCTGCTGCCGTGGCTTGGAAACGCGGCTGCGTCATGAATTTTCGGCTTTGGCGGAAGCGCCGGCTGCTCGGGCTATCGCGGTCACTTCGTCCTTGATCTCGGTATTGAGGATCTGTTCGAGCCGTCCGAGCGCACGCGCCACGGTGGCGCCATCCATCACCCGGTGGTCGTAGATAATGCGCACGTCGACGGTATGGTCGCTGCTCATCACGCCGTAGTTCAGCAAGGTCGTCAGCGGCGACAACGGATGCAGCAATTCCGCCTGCAGCGCGGAATAGACCGAGACGCCGAAGGTGCCGAAATAGTTGCCGCGCTGGCGGCCGATATTCAGGCACAGCCACCAGAACGCGCGGCGCAGCGGCAGCGGCAGACGGGTGAACTGGATCGTGCGCCGGAAATCCTTGATCAACTCAATCGGCGCGGTCGACGCCTGCTCGAGCTGCCGCCCGATCTCGACGAGCGATTCGCACTCCGGTTGCTTAATCGAGATAGAGAACAAGCCGGGTTCGCCATGATAGTCGCGTTCAATGATGATCGTCACGTTGCTGGCCGGGTATTCATAAAGGTGCGGCCAGGGAAGCTTGACGAAGGCGCGCCGGAAAGGCGGAAATTCGCGCGCCATCAGCGCATAGCCCTTGGCGAACAACGTCGTCCAGCGCGGCCGTTCGGGGCAAATGGCGCGCGCGGCCGCCAAGGGCGCAAGCGACATACGTTTTTGTACCGGTACGGTCGGAAGGCCGCGCGCGAAATATAGAAGATCGCCGACCATGCGCCGCGGTATCGACAAAGGAATCATGCGCCCGCGCATGCGCTATCTCCGCATCGGATGATGTCGCACTAGACGAGCCACGGGACGATGCGCTTGGTGTCGGCCATATAGGCGCGGTATTCGTCGCCGAAGGTCGCAAGCATCATCCGCTCCTCCCGCCGCACGCGGAAGCCGTAAAGCAGCCCTGCGCCGACTACCCCGGACAAGCCCGCCAACCAGTTCGGCAACAACAACATTTGCGCGATGCCCAAAAGAAAGAACGAAGAATACATCGGATGGCGGATCAAGCGATAGACGCCGGTCTTCACCAGCGCGTGCTGGTCGCGCACCTGCAATGTGATCGACCAGTTGCGGCCGAGATCGGCATGGCTGCGGCGAAACAGCCAGAGCGCCGCGGCGAGGGGAACGAGCCCGAGCCAGGCGAGCGCAGGCACAAACGGGTAATCGAGCGCAGCCGGGAACCCGGTCAAAGCGTAAATCCCGGGGATCACGAGCAGGCCAAGAAATGCAATGACAAGCAGCGCCCGCTCGCGCCAATCGAGCAGCGAGTTGCGGACGCCGACCTTCTTTGCCCTGCGGTGGAAGGGTTGGCGAATGATGTACCAGCCGATAAGCCCGGCAAACCAGACGACTGCGGCGATCGTCTCCGTCATGAGAAGCGGGCTTTCGTGGATTGCCGAAATACGCGGTGGGCGAGGCGGTGCGCCGCGTGTCGATCCGCGACGTGGATACTGCTCGCCGCTCGGCTTAATCTTGACGGCGGTCCTGCAGGGATGGAATTATTTTGCGTCAATCGTTCACACCGGTCGGGATGCGTCAAACATGCGTATCATTTCGCTCGCAAGTCTTGCCCTTTTTGCCGTCTTCATCGCCCTGGCCCCTTCGCCATCGCAGGCCAGGAACATCGTCAGATTCAGCGGTTATGCGCCGGGCACGATCATCATCAAGACGAACCAGCGGCGCCTTTACTACGTCATCGGCGAGGGCAAAGCGATCAGCTACCCGGTCGGCGTCGGCCGGCGCGGCATGGCCTGGGCGGGAACCGCCTTTATCGACGGCAAATACATCAAGCCCGGCTGGACGGCGCCCGAGTTGATCCGAAAGGATTACAAGCGGTTGCCGACGGTCATTCCAGGCGGCAGCCGGCACAATCCGATGGGCGCGGCCGCGATGACGCTGAGCGGTGGCGGCGAATATGCGATCCACGGAACCAACAATCCCGGCTCGGTCGGCGGCTTCGTGTCGCACGGCTGCATCCGCATGTATAACAAAGACATTCTCGACCTTTATCAACGCGTGAGCTACGGCACGCGGGTGGTTGTGCTGCGGTGAAAAAAGTCGCCGGCAACTGCGACGTGGGGGCAACAAGACTGATGAAAAAAGGGAGCCCTCCGTGATGTGTCGAACAACCGCATATGTTTTGACCGTTTGTGCTGCGCTGTCCGCAACCATTTTGCCGGCCGCGGCCTGGTGGCAGTTTGTCGGCTATACCCCGGATGGCAGCCGCAAGGTTTACACGCCGTATCGGAGCGAAAAGGAATGCGAACGGCAGCTGAAAAAGGTCGACGCCCGGATCGCCAAAAAATATCCCAAACTTTATCCGCGGGTCGGCAGCTGCGAAGAATACAAGTGAACGCGGAATGGGCAGCGAACTGAATTGCCCGCAATTAACCAATTACGCGCCACGAAACACCGTGCCGATGAAGCGAGCTCTATAGCCGTTCTCTATTTGTTCGTTTCCGAATGTAGCCGCCAAAAGCTCACCGACCCTTGATAAATCGGCAGTTCTTCGACATCCGGCTATGCACAAATGTGTGGAGTGTGGCTTTTGCGCACTAGCTGAGCGCTCGGATGGATTGTACAGGTTGGAAGCTTTGAGGGTAAACATGGGTGGCGTCATCATGAAAAAGATCTTGGTCATCGTCTGTTCGGCAATTCTTGCTCTTGGCGTAGCTGGCTGCGCCGGCAAGGCGCCGGTCGGAAAAGGCAAAGCCCCGGTCGTTCATACCAAGGGCTAAGCTTAGACCTCGCGCGAGGGCGACAAGAATAGGGCCGGCTTTAACGCCGTGCCCTTTCTTGGTTGCCGCTCGCGGGAAGGTTCCGGTCTCGATCCTCTGGCGAGAGCTGGTGGATTTCGCGTCTCTGGGCAAGGGGGGCGCTGAGGTCGTGTGAATGCTAACCTCAGTCTGGGTTAGGGAGTTTGATTATGAGGGTTTTGCGCAACTCGGCTCGGGGCTTCGCTGTCCTGATCGGCACGGGTTTGGCTGCCTCCTTGCTGGCATTCAGTGCTCCTTCGGCACACGCGCAACAAGCCAGAGTGGCCACTCCGGGCACTCCGGTAGAGCAATGGACTGTCGAGACCACAAAGGGTCGGCGTCCTGGCAATAAGCCTTATTTCGTCGAATTTCGCTCGCGTGCAGCCGCGACCTACGGCCACATGTATGTGCTGTATGGCCGCGTGAATGGCCGCGACGAAATCGTTAAAAGCCGAATTGCCGGGCTGCATCCAGCCGGCGATGCGGCCAACTGCTACAATTGCAGCCTGTTCAACTGGACGGTTGGGCACGTGGTTTTCGTGCCGGCCGAGACAGGTGCAAGCGACGGCGATCTCGAGGAAAAATACGTCACCGCACGTTTTCGCGTTTGGCTGACCCGGGCTCAGTACCGGGAGCTCGATGGCTATATCCGCAAACTACAAGCGGATTCGCCCTTGTGGAACGCCTTGTGGAACAATTGCGTCGCTTTCGGCCGCAATATCGCGGAGCACTTGGGCCTGAAAGTTCCATTCACGATTTGGATGGAGCCGGCCGATTTTGTGACCGCCATGCGAGAGATGAACGGCCTGGCCAAGGAACAGCTGCCGTTGCGGGATGCCGGCGTCTCACGGCCACGCAGTTCGGCGTCACGCGTGCCGCCATTGCCGCCGCAGAAGCCGAAGCAGGGACCGGCGGCGCAGCCGGAGCATCCGGCGGCGGTTTCGACTTTGCCCAAGCCTGCGCCGGTCAAGCCGAAGAAGCCGGTCGTGGAAATCCCGACGGTGCGGGCTGTGGCGTCGAGCGAATCGCACTGATCTCGCCGCCGATCGGCTGACCCCTCGCTATATTTTGCTGACGCTCAGCGCGGCTTTTTGGCCGCCAGCCGCGCGTCCAGCCGGTCGAGATTCACCACCATGCGCTCGTGGGTGCCGGAGCCGATCTCTTCGGTCTCGTCGCGCGCGCTTACCTTGAATTCGATACGCCGGCCATCGACCTTGGTCACTTCGGCCTCGGCTGTGACCTGATGTCCGACCGGGGTTGCCGCCAAGTGCCGTACATTGACCAATGTCCCGACCGCGCTTTCGCCCGGTTCGAGATAGTCGCGCACCGCGTTCAAGGCGGCGTTCTCCATGGCCGTCACCAACATCGGCGTGGCGAAGACCTGCGGCAGCGCCGCGTCCTTGAACTGGTTCGCCAGATGTGCGGGCGCCACGCGCAATGTGTAGCGTCCCTTGGCTCCAACCGGAATCGGACGCATGTTGCCTAGCCTCCTGCCGGCGGCACGTGATTGATCGCCGGCGCAAGCGCGACAAGCAGAATACCGGCAACCGCAATCGGCAGGAATGCCAGCGCGGCGATACCGCTTAAATCCCAGGACAGGCCGCTGATCACCGGCACGATCACCGCGCAACTGTAGCTGATGGTGAACATCGCCGCCGTGACCCGGTGGACGTCGTCAGGCGGCGCCAGCAACGGCGGAAGCGCCAGCACCAGGACGAGGGTGCCGGCCGCCGCGAAACCGATCAGCGTTGCGGCGGCAACCACGACAGGTCCGTTTCCGAAAACGATGCCGGCAACGCCCAGCACGGAAAGCAGACCGCTGATCACGTAGGGCCAGGCCCTGAGTTCGAGCCGGCTCGCAAATATCAAGAGCAGGCCCGAGGCCGGTAATTGTCCCCCATTCAAGGCCGTAAGGGCGGGGCTGATCCAGGCGCCCTGGCCGTTCCCATTGAGATAGTCGGGCAGGAAGGCGTTGGTCGCAAAGTACATGGCGTTGACGGTGCCGAGCATGATGCCGAGGCGCCAGATCAAGGGACTGCGCCAGTCCGGCCACCAGCGCCGCCGCGGCGCCGAGCCAGAGGGGTGGGCGGGTGCTTTCGGCGCCAGCGTCACCACCAGCACCGCGATCGCCACAACCGGCGCGCTCCAGAAAGCAAAGCCCCACTGCCAACCACCGACCAGCGGCAGAACCAGCGGCAGCATCAATGCCACCGGCAACAGCTCGCCAATGAGCAGGCCGTTTGTATAGACGGCGGTGGCGAATCCGATCCGGCTCGGCGCCCAGGCCCGCACCGCAGTGGGCATGGTGACCTGGATGATGGCGACGCCCGCGCCCATCACGATGGTCATGCCATAGAGCCAGGTGACGTCGGGCAGCGCCCCGCGCAGCGCCCCGCCGATCGCGTTGAGCGCGAGCCCGACAACCATCGCAGCCGCGACGCCGAGGCGGGCGATCAGCAGCGAGCCGGGAACCGCCGCGACGGCAAACAGCATGGAGGGCAGACCGGTCAGTATGCCGATCTGGGTGGCATTGAGGTTAAGATCATCATGGATGAGCGGAATGACCGGCGGTACGGCTAGAATGGTCAGCCGCAAGGCATTGCCTACGAGCCAAAGCAACAAAAGCGCGGTTAAAAGGCGCGCGCGCGGCTCGCTGGGGATCGGATCTCGCATGGTCGGTGTGTTGCGGCGTGAGACAATGCGCCGCTCCGACGGCGTCCCGCTCTCGTTAGCAAATTCGCACCGAACTTGGAAATATCTGCAGGTTGCAGGATTTTACGAATTGCCGGAACGACTACAAACCGACTGATAGCGATTAACAATGACGATTGCGAACCAAAACTCATACGATTCCGGGCGCATCTACGCGATCGGCGACATTCATGGCCGGCTGGACTTGCTCGAACGGGCGGCCGCTGCCATTCGCCACGACGTCACGCAGCATGGGCCCGCGGCGCTGACGGTGACGCTCGGCGACTACATCGACCGCGGTCCACAGTCGTGCGGCGTGCTTGACCGGCTGACGGAAAACCCGTTCCCGACGTCCTATGTCGCACTCAAGGGAAACCACGAGACGCTGCTCGAGGACTTCCTTGCCGAACCCGCGACCGCATCCTTCTGGCGCCAGCAAGGCGGGCTTCAGACCTTGCAGTCCTACGGTGTTCGACTTGGATCGCTTTCGCGTAGCGGCTTTGCGAAAGCAAGAGATCGATTGCGGGGGGCGATGCCGTCGGCCCAAACCTGCTTTCTCCGCTCGCTGAAAACGTCGCTCAGCGTCGGCCCCTATTTTTTCTGCCACGCCGGGGTTCGGCCCGGCGTTCCACTCGATCGCCAGAGCGATGACGACCTGTTGTGGATTCGCGACGAGTTTCTCACCAGCAGTCTCGATTTCGGAAAGATCGTCGTGCACGGCCACACGCCTGTGCGCGCGCCGGAAGTCTGGCCCAACCGGATCGGTATCGATACCGGCGCGTTCGCGACCGGCAGGCTGACCTGCGTTGCGCTGTCGCCCGGTGAGAAGCCGCGGTTCTTGCCGGTTTGACGCGTCGCATGTGTCGATCCATTTCTGCCACGAGGGCGGTGTTCGAAGATTGCGGCCGCCGATCCAATCATCCGGGTTGAAGAGCTCTGTGCCGCGACTTCGGATGCCGGCCAGCGCGCAAGGTCGCGTTCAGACCTTGTGGCAAGTGTTGCTTGATCTGACCGTGGCGCTGGGCAATGGATGATCCACGGTCTAGATACTGAAGCGCCGAAACAAGCCGCAAAGAAATCGCACCCGCGATGCCCCAGCCGGACGAGTCGACAATCAGCGTCATAATTCCAGTGCGGAATCGGCCCGAACTCTTGCTGCGGGCCTTGAAGTCGGTGCGCGCGCAGACACTTCAACCGGCCGAAATTATCATCGTCGACGATGCATCGGACCCGCCGATCGAGACTGCCCTGGGCCGGAGCGCGTTCGATGGTGCGACCGTTTTGCGCAGCGATACCAATCGAGGCGCGGCGGCGGCGCGCAATATTGGCATCGCCGCGGCCCGCGGCAGCTACATTGCGTTTCTCGATTCCGATGACATCTGGCACCCGGAGAAGCTCGCGGCGCAGCTCGCTTTTATGCATGCCGCCGACAGCACGATCTGCACCACCGGCTTCTGGCTGCGCCGGCGCTTTAGTCGGGGTCATGCCGAACTTCGACTGCCGGCGGACGGTGTGGACGTGCGGCACCTGATATGGGGTGTCGATTTGAGCCCAGGCTCGACATTGATCGCGAAAAGAGAAGCGCTGCAAGCAATTGGCCCTCAGGATGAGCACATGCGGCGTCTCGAGGACTGGGACTGGCTGCTGCGTGCCGCCTACCGATACCGGATCGACGTGCTGGGCCGGCCGCTGACCACCGTCGACGAAAGCCCCCTCACGGCCGATCCACTGCCGGTCCGGCGAAACGCAATGAGGGTTCTACGGCTTCATGCCTGGCAGTTGTGCAAACGATCGCCCCTGAATGTGATGCGACTCGCCAGTACGGTTTTTATCGAAACTGCCGCATCGAACTATCGTGCCAATAGGATTTCGGCGGCAGTGTTCTATGGTTTGGCTTCGGTCATCGCGTGGCCGTTTCGGAACCGCCAGTTCTATGAGCGCGTAGTCACCAAGCTGCTGCCGTCGAGAAAAGAAGTTGCCAAATCCGCGCGCGCAAAACTCGTGATGCATGTGATCAGTGGCCTCGATGACGGCGGCGCAGAACGCGCTCTCGCTAATCTGGTGTTGCACGAACGTTCGGAAGGGCAAGGACGGCCGGCGCTTGAACAAATCGTTGTGTCGCTCAGCGGCATGGGTATCTACGGTCCGATCTTGAAGCGCTCCGGAATTGAGGTCGTTCCATTTGATTTGCACCGCCTTGCCAGTCTGATGGGTGCGATCATGCAGATCGCTCGTTTGATCCGTGCCCGTCGGCCCGATGTCATGAAATGCTGGATGTACCACGCCAATCTGGTCGGAACCCTTGCCGCAATGCTCTCTCGGCGGCGACGCTTGATGCGGATTTATTGGGGCATTCGCTGCAGCGATATGGATGTCGGCCAATATACCTGGTCCCTGGCCTGGGCGAGGCGGCTCGGCGCGTGGCTGTCATCGTTGCCCGATCTTATCGTCGTCAATTCTTTTCGCGGTGCCGCGGTGCATATCGGCCTTGGTTATCGAACATCGCAGCTCGTGGTCTTCGATAATGGCGTCGATATCAATCGCTTCCGGCCAGACGACGGCAATCGCGATCGTTGGCGGCAGGAGTTTGGCTTTCCAAAGGACGCATTCGTTGTCGGCATCGTGGCGCGTGTCGACCCGATGAAAGGCTACGATATATTGCAAGAGGCGCTGCGCCGCTGTCCGGGCGTTCGTTGTGTTGCGGTGGGGCGGGGGACCGACAGGTTGCAGCAGTCTGAGCAATTTTTCGGCATGGGCCGGAGAAACAACGTCGAGGAAATATTGCCGGCCTTTGATGCTCTTGTATCGCCTTCCGCGTTTGGTGAAGGCTGGTCGAATGCCATTGCCGAGGCGATGGCCGCCGGCTTGCCGGTCATAGCCACCGACGTCGGCGATGCAAGCCGGATCGTGGGCGATACAGGGATGATCGTGCCGCCGGGCAATATCGAAGCGCTTGCCGAAGCCATGCGGCAATTGCAGCATGACTTTAACCTGCGCGCGGGGCTGGGGATTGCCGCGCATCTACGGGCTGTTGAAAAATTTTCGCTCGATGTTTGCGCGACGCGTTACGAACGACTGTTGCTCGACGGCGTCGTCGATACCAACCTTGCTTAGTCCGAGACGGGATGTTCCGCCGACGATAGGCGCCGGGGATCAGCCGCATGCGTTGCGCCATCCGGGGTGTCGGCGTGGCCGCCGCGCTCTGAGATCATCTTGATTGACTGTGCCGGCGAGGACTGGTGCGGCGGCTTCGGTGACCGCCAGAATATGACGTCCCGCCCCAGGCCGCGCGAGGCGTTTGAGGGATCGGCGTGTTGCACACGACCGTCATCCGTTCCATGCCGTTCCCGATGTCACGATTTGACACATCTTGCCCTATTGCATGGGGTTTTCTTCGAATTTGTGGATTTCTACCCCCCGGAACCGCTATAGAGTGCCTCTATGGCAGTCCTTTTTGGTGGTGCCGTGTGCCCCCAACGCCGTCGACCATGCCTGATAGGATGATCATACCGAGTACGATGATGAGCAGATCCGTTTCGCCCGCCCCATGAAGCTTCCGCGTCTCACCCCCCGCCAGATCCTGATCGTCACGCACGATCTCATCGCCACCGTGGCGGCGATCGTCCTGACTTTCGTCATGCGCTTTGAGGACTACGTCCTCGCGCTGAAGCTGCCGGGCCTCGAACTGTTCCTGCCGTTTTTCGTCGTCTACGCGGCCGTCGTTTATTTCATCTTCGGCCTGCACCGCAACAAGTGGCGTTTTACGTCCGTCCCCGACCTCTACAACATCTTCCGCGCGACAACCGTGCTCGCGCTGTCGCTGCTTGTGCTCGACTATGTGCTGTTGTCACCCAACATCTACGGCCAGTTCTTCTTCGGCAAGATCACCATCCTGCTGTACTGGTTTCTGCAGATGTTTTTTCTGGGCGGCTCGCGCATCGCCTACCGCTATTTCCACTACAGTCGCACGATCCAGCGCGCCAAGGTCGGAGACGCGACGCCGGCCCTGATCCTCGGCCGTGCCGCCGATGCCGAGGTCTTGCTGCGCGCGATCGAAAGCGGCGCGGTGAAGAAGATCTGGCCGGTCGGCGTTCTCTCTCCCTCGCGCAACGACCGCGGCCAGACCATCCGCGGCATTCCGGTTCTGGGCGACGTTGACGATCTGGAACGCGTGGCCGGTGATCTCGCCAATCAGGGCACGCGGGTTACCCGCGCGGTGCTGGCGCCGTCGGCCTTGTCGCCGGAAGCAAGACCGGAATCGATTTTGATCCGCGCGCGCAAACTCGGCCTGAGTTTGAGTCAGTTGCCATCGCTCGATTCCGGCGGCCCCGCGGTGCAGCTTACGCCGGTCGCGGTGGAAGATCTGCTGCTGCGTCCGAGCGTCAAGATCGACTACCGCCGGCTCGAGCATTTTGTGGCCGGCAAGGCGGTCGTCGTCACCGGCGGCGGCGGCTCGATCGGCTCCGAAATTTGCGAGCGCATGCTCATTTTCGGCGCGGCGCGGATTCTGGTTTTGGAGAATTCCGAACCGGCGCTGCATGCCGTGCTGGAAAAGCTCAAGGGCCTGCAGGTGCAGGCTGAGATAGCGGGGCGCCTTGCCGACGTGCGCGAGCGCAAGCGCGTCATGGCTTTGATCGCGCAGTTTGCGCCCGACATCGTCTTTCATGCCGCGGCCCTCAAGCACGTGCCGCTTCTGGAGACGGATTGGGACGAGGGCATCAAGACCAACGTGTTCGGCTCGATCAATGTCGCCGACGCGGCTGCGGCGGCGGGCGCCGCCGCCATGGTGATGATCTCCACCGACAAGGCGATCGAGCCGGTCTCCGTGCTGGGCGCCACCAAGCGGCTGGCGGAAATGTATTGCGAAGCGCTCGACAAGCAGGCGAGCGGCAAGAAGAACGGCACGCGGCTGATTTCGGTGCGCTTCGGCAACGTGCTGGCATCGAACGGCTCGGTGGTGCCGAAGTTCAAGGCGCAGATCGATGCCGGCGGCCCGGTCACCGTCACGCACCCCGACATGGTGCGCTATTTCATGACCATCCGCGAAGCCTGCGATCTCGTCATCACGGCGGCGAGCCACGCGATCGAAACGGAAAAAGGCGACGTCTCGGTTTACGTGCTCAACATGGGCCAGCCGGTGAAGATCGTCGATTTGGCCGAGCGCATCATCCGTCTGAGCGGCCTTGAACCGGGCCGTGACATCAAGATCGCCTTCACCGGCATCCGTCCCGGCGAGCGGCTGCACGAAATCCTGTTCGCGCGCGAGGAAGAAACCGCCGACATCGGTATTACCGGCATCGTGGCGGCCAAGCCCGTGCAGCCGACGCTGGAAGCGATCCGCACCTGGGTCAAGGTGCTGGAACAGGGGCTCGCCCGCAACGAACGCGCGGTGATCTATCAGGCGCTGCGCGACGCGGTGCCGGAATTTCGCGGGGAAGCGGCGTGATGATGAAACAAGCGCAGCAACAATCTCCGTTCATTCCCGCGCAAGCGGGAATCCAGGATTGCGTGCTGCAAAACCGGTATTCTTGACCCTGGGTCCCCGCTTTCGCGGGGACGAACGGGGTTTGCGAGGCCTTCAGTGGATCTGAATAAGTTCTTCAATTCCGAATTCGCCGAGCACCACGACGTCGCGCGCAAAACCGAGGCAGCGCTTGCAACCGCGTTTGCCGGCATCGTCACGGCTTGCGTCGCGTCGATCCGCGGCGGCGGCAAGCTTCTGTTCTTCGGGAACGGCGGTAGCGCGGCGGATGCCCAGCATCTCGCGACCGAACTGACCGTGCGTTACAAGGCGAACCGCCCGGCGATCGCCGCGCTGGCACTCACCACCGATACCTCTACGCTCACCGCCGCCGGCAACGATTTCGGCTTCGAGCAGATTTTTGCCCGCCAGATCGAGGCGCTCGGCAAAGCCGGCGACGTCGCCATCGCCATCTCCACCTCCGGCAAGAGCCCCAACGTCGTCGCCGGCCTGCGGCAGGCGCGCGCCATGAAGCTCGTCACCGTCGGCTTCAGCGGCGCGACTGGCGGCGATCTCAAGGGCCTCGCCGATCACCTGCTGCTGGTGCCCTCCGAGACCGTGGCCCGCATCCAGGAAATGCACATCGCGCTCGGGCAGATGCTCTGCGGCGCGATCGAAATCGAGCTTGGCCTGGCTAAACCCTGATCGGCCAAGCCCTGAAATGTCACTGACGGTCTTCCCAACGAAAATGCGCCAAGGAAACATAGGATTTTTTCTATGTTTTTCGGATCGTGAAAGTTAAATTCGCAATCCTGAAAATCTCCTTGACTCCCTCCGGCCGTACCCTTTCCCTTGGCGGCAGGGAGAAACGAACCAATGGACGCAACTGTCTTGCCCGGGCCCGGAGTCAAGGCCCGCCCGTCGCGTGCACGCGCCGAAGGTGATCGCCACAGCATCCAATCGGTCGATCGCGCGCTGTTTTTGCTCGAGACCATCGCCGAAGCCGGCGGTGAAGCATCGCTCACCGAACTGGCCACCCGCACCGGTCTCAACATCTCCACCTGCCACCATCTGCTTGCCACGCTGATCCAGCGCGGCTTTGCAACGAAAGTAACCGGGCGCAGGCTCTATGCGCTCGGCGCGCGCATTCTCTATCTCGGCCACACCTGTTTGCAGGTCGATCTGCCGCGCCGCGCGCAGCCCTATCTGGAAAACATCAACCGCTCGACCGGCGAAACCGTGCATCTCGCGGCGCTGCAGGGCGACAACGTGGTGACGCTGGCCGTGCGCGAGGCGCGCCACGCGGTGCGCGTGGAGACCAACAAGGTCGGTCGGCTGGAAGCTCCCCATGCCGCTTCCATCGGTAAAGCGATCCTCGCCTGGCTGCCGGAAGATGAAATGAAGCGAATCCTCAGCCACGGCATGAAGCGCTACACCGACAAGACCATCACCGATTTCCCCGCGCTGCTCGAATCCTTGCGCATCGTGCGGCGCACGGGCTTCGCCATCGACAGCGAGGAGCATTTCCCCGGCGTGATCTGCGTTGGCGCTCCCATACGCGACCAGGTCGGCACCGTGATTGGCGCCATCAGTGCTTCGACCCCCACCATGCGTGCGAGTGACGAGCATATGGATCTCATTCGCAAAGAGATCGGTGCGGCGACGCGCGCGCTCTCCGCCGAATACGGCGAGCCCGCCACGCAGGCCAATGGTGCGCGGCCGCAGGCCGCCGCCAACTGATCGCATCGTTTTAAGCGTTTCCGTATTTTCTGGAGGATCGATGTACGCACCAGCCGGAGTGAAAACGAACCATAACGAATTTCCAATTCCGGACACGATGCGCGCCTGGGTGCTCGGCGACCCGGGCGAGCTCAGCATGTCGCAGAAACCGGTGCCGGTACCGAAGAAGGCGGAAGTCCTGGTGCGCATCGACGCGGTGGCGATCTGCGCCACCGACCTCGAGATCATCTATCACGGGCCCCCGGCGCTCATTCAGGGAGGGCAGCCGTTCAACAAGGGCTTCACGCCCGGCCATGAATATATGGGCACGGTGGTCGCACTCGGACACGGCGTCGACGAATACAATATTGGCCAACGCGTGTCGGTGGAAATCCACGCCGGCTGCGGCCAGTGCAAGCGCTGCCGCGAGGGCATGTACACCTCCTGCCACAACTACGGCATGAACTACGGCGACGTCGACAAGGGCCACCGCGCAAACGGCTTCACCACCGACGGCGGCTTCTGCGAATACCAGGTCAACAACATCAATACTTTGGTGCCGATTAAAGATGACATGACCGACGAGGAGGCGACCCTCGTCGTCACCGCCGGCACCGGCATGTATGCGTTGACCGAGCTCGGCGGCCTGATGGCCGGCGAAAGCGTCTGCGTCACGGGGCCCGGGCCGATCGGTCTGTTGACGGTCGCGGTGGCCAAAGCGCTCGGCGCCCAGCCGGTCATCCTCACGGGCACGCGCGACAACCGCTTGCAGATCGGCAAGGAGCTCGGCGCCGACGTGGTCATCAACATCCGCAAGACGCCGGACGTGGTCGAGGAAGTCAAAAAAATCAACGGCGGCATGGGCGTCGACTACGTGGTCGAATGCTCAGCCGCCACCAGCGCGGTCAACGACGCCGTGCACATGGTCAATCGCGGCGGCCGCGTCTGCCTGGCGGCGTTTGCGCATGAAGAAGTGCCGGTCGATGTCGCGCATATCGTGCGCAACAACATCTACATGTGCGGCATTCGCGGCGAGGGCAAAAGCGCGACCCACCGCGCCGAAGCGTTTATGCGCCAGAAGCGTTTCGACGCCACCAAGATTCACACTCACACGTTCCCGCTCGACGATCTGCCGACCGCGATCCGCTACGCCAAGGACCGCGTCGAAGACGCCATCAAGGTGGTGGTGAAGGCGAAGATGGACGCCGCGCAAAAGGAAGCGGCGGAATAGTTCTTTCTTATCCCTCCCCCTTGTGGGGGAGGGTGGCCGGCAAAGCCGGCCGGAGGGGGTGTTTGCAAACAAACCCCACCCCGGCTCGCTTCGCTCGCCGACCCTCCCCTTTCAGGGGAGGGATAGGAAGCTGAGGAGCCACATGCTCACCTGCGACGAATACCTGACGCCGACGACACTCAGCGAGGCTTTCGCCGCGCTTGAGCGGCATCGCGGGCGTTCGCGCGTGGTCGCGGGCTGCACCGACACCTTTCCCTGGGCGCGCGAGGGCAGGGCGGGTGACGTCGACATCCCGGTGCTGATCGACGTGACGAAAATCCCGGAACTGAACGCGTGCCATATCGACGACAAGCGCGTGCGGCTCGGCGCCGCGACGCCGATCCAGCGCTTCCTTGACGACCCAAAGCTTGCGGAAGCGCTGCCCGCCATGCCGCGCTGTGCGGTCTGGTTCGCGGACGACCAGATTCGCGCGCAGGCGACCATTGGCGGCAACATCGTCAACGCGTCGCCGGCCGCCGACGGCACGCCCTGCCTGATCGCGCACGCGGCGACGGTTGAGTTGGTGTCCGCGCGCGGCAAGCGCACGATGGCGCTCACCGATTTCGTCACCGCGCCGGGCAAGACGCAGCTTGCCGACGGCGAATTGCTCACAACCATCGCATGCGATGCGTTGCCGGCCTATGGCGGCAGTTTTGAGAAGGTCGGCCATCGCCGCTCGCTGGTGATTTCGCTCGTCTGCCTCGCCGCGTTGGTGAAGCTCGACGCGCAGGGGCGGAGAATCGAGGATGTGCGACTTTCAATCGCCGGCATCGGGCCGCGGCCCTTGCGTTTGACCGAGGTCGAAGAATTTTTGCGCGGTGCGCCGCTCAGCGCCGCCAAACTGGAAGACGCCGCCGATATGCCGGTGTCGCTGGTCGCCTCGCGCACGCGCCAGGACTACCGCCGCGAAGTGGTGCGCGGTTTCATGTTGCGCGGACTGATCAATGCCGCGCGCCGCGCCGGCGCCGATCCGGCCGCACTCGCGCCTGAGCTGGAGGCGGCCTATGCCTGACCTCCGCATCGAAGCGACGATCAACGGCAAGAAGGTCACGCGCAGCGCGAAACCGCATCAACGGCTGCTCGATTTCCTGCGCGACGACCTCAACCTCACCGGCAACAAGGAAGGCTGCGGTGCCGGCGAATGCGGAACCTGCTCGGTGTTCGTCGACGGCGTCTTGATGAAATCCTGCCTGCTGCCGGTGGCGAAGGCGCAAGGCGCGACCATCGAAAGCGTGGAAGGGCTCGCGAAGACCGGCGAGTTGAGCGTGTTGCAAAAGGCCTTCCACAAGATGGGCGCCAGCCAGTGCGGCTACTGCATTCCCGGCATGGTGATGGCGGCGACGGCCGCGCTGCGCGCCAATCCGTTTGCCGACCGCGAGGAAATCAAGGAGCGGCTCGGCGGCAATATCTGCCGCTGCACCGGCTATCAGAAGATTTTCGACGCGGTTGAGCTTGCGCGCGACGTGCAGAATGGCCGCGTACCGGCGGCCGCGCTCGGAGAAATCGACGCCGAGGCGGGCGATTTCATCGGCAAAAACGTGCGCCGCATCGACGCGCCCAGCAAAGTCTCCGGCCGGCTGAAATATGCGGGCGACATGGTCATGCCGGGCATGCTCCATGTCCAAGTGCTGCGCTCGCCGCACGCGCATGCGCGCATCGTGTCGATCGATACGTCCGCTGCCGAGGCCATGGACGGCGTCGAGGCGGTTATCACCTCCACCGACGTGCCGGGCGAGGACGGCTTCGGCGTCTTCGTCAACGACCAGCCGATCATGGCCAGGGATAAGGTGCGCTATGTCGGCGAGGCGGTGGCGGCGGTGGCGGCTGCCGATCCGCTCACTGCCAGGCGTGCGGCGGCTGCGATCGAGGTCGCGTACGAGCCGTTACCGGCGGTGTTCGACGTCGATGACGCATTGCGCACCGGCGCCCCGGTCGTTCACGATTACGCCCCCGGCAACGTCACCAAGCACATCCCGATCCGCGTCGGTGACGTCGAGATGGGCTTTGCCGCCTCCGATCTCGTGGTCGAGGAAACCTATTCCACGCAGGCCATCGAGCACGCTTATCTCGAGCCGGAGGCGGGGCTCGCTTACGTGGATGCCGACGACGTCGTGACCATCGTCTCGCCCAGCCAGAACATCACCCATCACCGCCACATGCTCTCGCGCATCATCGCCAGGCCGATCAGCAAGGTGCGCTTCATCATGAGCCCGGTCGGCGGCGGCTTCGGCGGCAAGGAGGACATGATCTACCAGGGCATGCTGGCGCTGCTGGCGATGAAGACGTGCGCGCCCGTGCGGCTGGTGTTCACGCGCGAAGAGTCGATCGTCTCCACCGCCAAGCGCCATCCCTCGCGCACGACCTTGCGCATGGGTCTGACGCGCAACGGCCGCATCCTCGCCTCGCATATGACGATGGTTTGCGACGGCGGCGCCTACGGCCTGTCGACGGAAGGCGTCATGCGCAAGGCGGCGATCCTCGGCGCCGGGCCCTATGCGATCCCGAACGTGCGCGTCGACACCTACGGCATCTACACCAACAACACGCCATCCGGCGCCTTCCGCTCTTTCGGCGCGCTGCAGACGCAGTTTGCGACGGAGTCACATCTCGACATTTGCGCCGAGCGGCTCGGGCTCGATCCCTTCGAGATCCGGCGCGTCAACGCCATGCGCGACGGCGCGGTCACGCACACAAAGCAGACGCTCGGCAGCGTCAGCCTCACGCGCACGCTCGATGCCGCGGAAAAAGGCTCGGGCTGGGAAAAAGGCGCACCGAACTCGCGTGGCGGCACGCGCAAGGATCTAAACCGTCCCGACATCCGTCCGCCGGTCGCGCTCGGCGCGCGCTTTGGTGCGGTCGTGAAACAAGAGGCGGCGGAGTGAAGATGTTTTCGGCCGCGCCACATCCTCTCTTCACCTCTCCCCTCTGGGGAGAGGTCGACGCGCCACCAGCGCGTTTACGCGCGTCTTCGACGCGCTATGGCGCGTCGGGTGAGGGGGCTCGATCGATTCAGTTTCCCCCTCACCCGGCTTTCTCGCTGCGCTCGAGAGCCGACCTCTCCCCGTTGGGGAGAGGTGACGGTCGGAGAGGTTCGTAATGGCACGGCGTCGCGGACGTGGAATGGCTGCCTGCTGGTACGGCGTCGCCCGCACCGCCACGGTCGACCGCGCCGCCGCCTGGGTCGAGATCGACGATGGCGGCAGCGCGAAAGTCGTGACCGGCGTGACCGAAATCGGCGAGGGCATCCTCACCGTGCTGGCGCAGATCGCCGCGGAAGAAATGGGCGTGAAGCCCGAACACGTCGTCATCGGCGACAACGACACCGCGCGTTCACCGGAAGCGGCACACGCCGGCGCCAGCCGCCAGACCTACATGATCGGCAATGCGGTCGCTCTTGCCAGCAGAGAAGCGCGCAAACGGCTCATCGACGTGATGGCAGAGGTCTGGGACGTCGCCCCCGAGCAGATCAAAGCCGGCAACGGCGAAATCTGGGCCGAGGCCACCAACCACCGCATCACCATGGGCGAGGCGGTCGCGACCGCGAAAAACCGCGGCGTGGTGCCGGTCGGCTCGGCCACCTTCGGCACCGACACCACCGGGCTCGATCCGGTCGACGGTTCGGGCCGGCCCTGGCAGGCCTATGTGTTCGGCACGCAAGTGGCCGAGGTCGAAGTCGACACCGTCACGGGTGAAGTGCAGGTGCTCGGCATCTGGGCCGCCCACGACGTCGGCCGCGCCGTCAATCCGCAAGGCGTCGAAGGCCAGATCGAGGGCGGCGTGGTGCAGGCGCTGGGCCAGGGCCTGATGGAGGACTATCAGCTCAAGGACGGCCACACGACCACGCCCGGTTTCGCCAAATACATCCTGCCGACCTCGCTCGATGTGCCGCGCATCAATTCGATCATCGTCGAGGACCACGATCCGATCGGTCCGCTCGGCGTCAAGGCGATCGGCGAGCCGGCCATGGTGCCGACGATTCCCGCCATCATGAACGCGATCTACGACGCGGTCGGCGTGCGCATCACCGAACTCCCGGCGACGCCGGAAAAAGTGCGGATGGCGCTGCGTGAAAAGGAAATGGAGGAGGCCGCGCATGCCGCCGAATGACGGTGCGCGGCAATATGAACACTTGTAACGACACGGGAATGAACTCGAAACTTTGTCGGATAGCGCGAGAGGGAGAAACGTCGATGACGATCAGCATGTACCAGAAAATGCGGGTGGGCGTGGTGCACTTCAAGGCCTTCCCCGGGCTGGAAACCGGCGAAGGACCGCTCGCCGCCACGCTTGAAAAAATCTGCGCCGACGATTTCTGGACCGCCGTCGAAGTCGGCTGGATGAAGGATTACCGCGAGCGCAACACCTGCCGCATGCTGCTCGACCAGGCGCATCTGTCGGTGGCTTATGCGACGCAGCCGCGCATCCTCGGCAACAAGCTCAACCTCAACGCCTTCGAGGCGAGCGAGCGCAACAGGGCGATCAACGCCGTGAAGAACTGCATCGACGAGGCCTACGATCTCGGCGCCGAAGTGGTGCGCATCATCGCCGGCAAGGACCCGGGCGACGCCAGGCGCGAAGAGGCCAAGAAGCTGCTCGTCGACTCGCTTCATCAGATTTTGGAGTACGGCAAGGAAGAAGGGTCGATTGCCTTCACGCTCAAGATTTTCGACCGCGACATCGACAAGATGAACCTGATCGGCCATTTCACCGATGCGGTCGACGTCGCCAACGTGATCGCGCCGGACTATCCGAACTTCGGCCTGCTCGCCGACCTTTCGCACTTCCCTCTGCTCGACGAGAAGGCGGAAGAGGCGATCCCGGTGATCAAGGGCTATCTCAACTCGGTTCATCTCGGAAACTGCGCCTTCCGCGACCGCAAGCATCCGGCCTATGGCGACATCCAGCCGCGCTTCGGCGTGCCGGGCGGCGAGATCGACACCGAGGAAGTCACCGCGTTCTTCGACATCCTCGAGGACAACGGCTTTTTTCGCCAGGCCAAGCGGCCGATCGTCAGCGCGGAAGTGCGTCCCGTGCTGGCGGGCGAAACCTCCGACATCATCCTCGCCAATGCCAAGCGCGTCATCCGTGACGCCTGGGTGCTCTCCAACGCGGCGCAGGCCGCGCTGCCGGTGCACGGCGAGCAGCGCACGACCGCCGTCCATCGCGAGGCTGCGGAATAAACCGAACGACAAAGCAAAACAGAAAGTGGGAGGAACAACGCCATGATAAAACAAAGACTGGGAATTCGACTGGCTGCGGCGGCAACCGCCGTCGCAGGGCTGCTGCTGGCGCCGCTCGGCGCGGCGCGGGCGCAATTTCCGGACAAGCCGGTGCAGATGACCGTGCTGTTCGGCTCCACCGCCAAGACCATCGCCCAGGTGCTGGCCGACGAAATGAGCAAGGCGCTCGGCAAGCCGGTGGTGCCGGTGTTCAAGCCCGGCGGTGGCGGCGCCGTCGGCTACACTTACGTCGCCAGCCAACCGGCGGACGGCTACGCGATCGTGTGGAACTCCAATTCGATCAGCACTTCGCATCTGCGCGGCAACATGAAGCTGAGCTACAAGGACTTCGCGCCGATCGCGCGCATCAGCGTGGAATCGCTGGTCGTGGCGGTGAAGGGCGACAGTCCCTGGAAGTCGTTGAAGGACATCGCCGCAGCGGCGAAGAAATCGCCGAACAAGCTGAAAGTGGGTACCGCCGCCAAGGGCTCGTTCACCCACGTCACTGCCGCGGCGATCTTCGATGCGCTCGGCATCGGCGACAAGGTGATCTACGTGCCGCTCGGCGGCCAGGGCAAGGTGCCGGCCGAACTGGTGGCCGGCCGCCTCGATGTGGCTGTGCAGTTTCCCGGCCAGTTCGTCTCGTTCGTGAAGTCCGGCGATGCCCGCATGATCGCCATGACCGCCGGCGAGCGGCTCTCCGAGTTCCCCAACGTGCCGACGGCCAAGGAACAAGGCGTGGATGTGTCGTTGTCCATGTGGCGCGGTCTGGCGGCGCCCAAGGGAACGCCGCCCGCCGTCGTCATGAAGCTGCAGGAAGCCGCCAAGAAGGCGGCCGAGTCTCCGACCTTCAAGGCGACGCTCGCCAAGCTCGGCGCCAATGTCAGCTTCCTCGATCACGAAGCCTTCGGAAAGCTGATCGTCGAGGACAATGGCCGCCTCGACAAGATCATGAAGGGTCTCGGCCTCGAGAAGGCGCCGAAGAGCTGATGCAATCGGTTGCCAACAACGGTTGACGCGTGATGTCGACAAGTCTGCGTAACCGGATTTCCGGTGCCGTCCTGCTTGCGGTCGCCCTGGTGTGGATCGTGCTCGTCTACCAGACGATCACGCCCGGCCAGGGCGGCGAAGCGGGCCCGCGCGCGTTTCCGTTGTTCTTCGGCTACGTGCTGGCGGGCCTGTCGCTGCTGCTGCTGGCGCAGGGATTCTGGCCGTCCGAACCCGAACTGGCCAGTGAATCCGACGGACACACCGCCTTGCCGCGCGAATGGGCCGCGGTGGCGATGACGGTTGGCGGCCTCGTCGTCTATGGGATGCTGCTCGAGCCGTTCGGCTTCATCCCCTCGACCGCGGTTGTCGTCACCGCGTTTCTGATTTTCGGTTTGCGTATCACGTCGCCGGTGCTGGTCGCCGGCATGGCGATCGGTCTTTCGCTCGGCTGCTATCTGGTGTTCGGCAAATTGCTCGGAACCTATCTGCCGCCCGGCGAAATCATCACGATTTATTTTTAAAATGAGAAAGTAGCAATGAACCGGGGTGTGCCACGGGCGCTCTTCACCTCTCCCATGGGGAGAGGTCGGCGCGCGAAAGCGCGCCGGGTGAGGGGCCATAGCCTATCGAGAGTCACTTGCCCCCTCACCCCGATCCTCTCCCCAGCGGGGAGAGGGAGCGTGCCGCGCTGGCCGCAATCCCCTCAACCCCAAATGATCCAACCTTAGCGGAAAGTCGATGGACGCCTTCGTCAATGCCTTTCCGCTGGTGTTCGATCCGACCGTGCTCGGAGCCGTCAGTCTTGGCACGGTGATCGGGCTCGTCTTCGGCGCTATCCCCGGCCTCACCTATACGATGGCGCTGTCGCTGGTGCTGCCGCTCACCTTCGGCGCCGCCACCATGCCGGCGGTGGCCTTGCTGGTCGGGACTTACGTCGGCGGCATGACCGGCGGCTCGGTGTCGGCGATCCTGATCGGCGTGCCGGGCACGCCGTCTGCGGCGGCGACCGTGCTCGACGGCTATCCGATGCGGCAGAACGGCAAGGCCAGCCTCGCGCTCGGTCTTGCCGTTATCAGTTCCACTGTCGGCGGCCTGTTCAGCCTTTTCATCATGGTGGTGTCGGTCAATCTGGTCTCGCGGCTGGCGATCAAGTTCGGCCCGGCGGAAATTTTCGCGCTGGTCGTGTTCGGGATGTCGACCATCTGCGGGCTTGCCGAAAAATCGCTGGTGCGCGGATTGATCGCAGGCGTGCTCGGCCTGATGCTGATGACCATCGGGCTCGACGAGATTTCCGGCGACCAGCGTCTGACCTTCGGCACGGTCACGTTCCAGCAGGGCGTCAATCTGGTGGTGGCGATGATCGGACTGTTCGCCGTCCCGCATATCATCCAGACCTTCGCCATCTATCGCGCCGGCCTGCAGAAAAAAGCCGATCCGCAGGACGCGCGCATCGAACTGCCTTCGCTCGCGCTGATGCGGCGCGCTTTCAGCGTGATGGTGCGCTCGTCGCTGATCGGCACGGTCATTGGCGCCATCCCCGGCGCTTCGGGCCCGATCGGCGCCTTCATCGCCTATGACAACGCGCGGCGCTTCTCCAAGGACAAGGCACGCTTCGGCAAGGGCATCGAGGAAGGCGTGATCGCGCCGGAAACCGCCAACAACGCGGTGAGCGGCGGCACTTTCATTCCGCTTCTCAGCCTCGGCATCCCGGGCGATCCGGCGACCGCCGTCATCCTGTCAGGGCTGCTGATCCACGGCCTGTTTCCGGGGCCGATGCTGTTCCGCGAGCACCCGACCGAGATCTACGGCATCTATCTCGCGATTATCCTCGCTTATGTCGTGATCCTGGTGGTGCAGTTGTTCGGGCTGCGGCTGTTCGTGAAAATCTTGCTGGTGCCGCCGCATATCCTGTCCGTCGCCGTCATCGTGATGTGCGTGATCGGCTCTTATGCCATTCGCGACTCCGTCTTCGACGTCTATACGCTGGCCGCCTGCGGGCTGATGGGCTACCTCCTGCTGCGCGCGCGCATTCCGGTCACGCCCGTCGTGCTCGGGCTGGTGCTGGGACCGACTTTGGAAAGCCAATACCGCACCGCCATCATCATGTCGGAAGGACACCTGAGCATTTTCTACACCTCGCCGACCGCGATGTTCTTCTTCGCGCTGGCGCTCGTCGTGATCGTGTTGCAACTCTGGAGCAATGCGCGCAACAAGGCGGAGGCCATGCGCGCAACTGAACAAGCGGCGGAATAGGAGTTTTTGACGTGTTGACGCGGACGGATGAAAGCGAGACCGGCCGGCAGATGCGGGCGCGCGCGCGCGCCGTCGCCAAGGCCGGCGGTGTCGAAGCTGCGCTTGGCGATGGCAGTTTGCCTAAGCTCGTCGACGTCACGCTGTCGGAAGCGCTGGTGCTCGGGCTCGCCAAGCAGGGCGTGCGAAAATTCTTCGCCATTTTCGGCCACGGCTCGACCGATCTCGGCAACGTGCTGCGCATCTACGAGGAAGAAGGCGCAACGCGCACCATCAACTGCCGCAACGAGGTCGAGATGGCGCATGCCGCGACCGCGCTGCGCTGGCAATACGGCGAACTGTCCGCCGTCATCACCTCGATCGGACCGGGCGCGTTGCAGGCTTTTGCCGGCTCGCTGGCGGCGGCCTCGAACGGCGTCGGCGTCTATCACATCTATGGTGACGAGACGACGCTCGGCGAAGGCTACAACATGCAGCAGGTGCCGAAGGAAGAACAGGGCGCCTTCGGCCGCCTGACCGCGATCCTCGGCCAATCCTACGTGTTGCACACGCCCGGCGCGGTGCGCGACGCGCTGCGCCGCGGCGCCTTGTGCGTCAACCACCCCTATCGCGCCGGTCCGTTTTATCTGCTGTTGCCGCTCAACACGCAGCCCGCGCGCGTTACCGTCAATCTGGCGGCGCTGCCGGCGCGGCCCGACCTGCCCCGGCTCGCACCCGCCGACGATAAGCTAATTGATGAAGCTGCCAGTGTAATCGCCAAAGCAAATAAGGTTGCGATCAAGGCCGGCGGCGGCACGCGCGGTTACGACGCGTCGGTGCGGCGTCTGGCGGAAGCGGCCGGCGCGGCCGTGGTGCTCTCGCCCGGCGCGACCGGCGTGCTGCCGGACGCGCACGCGCTCAACATGCATGTCGGCGGCTCGAAAGGCTCGATCAGCGGCAACTACGCGATGGGCGAAGCCGAAGTCCTGATCGTCATCGGCTCGCGCGCCGTCTGCCAGGCCGACTGCTCCGGCATCGGCTACAAGAACGCGCAGGCCGTCATCAACATCAACGGCGACCTTGCCGACGCCATTCATTACAACAACACGACCGCGCTCATCGGCGACATCGGCGCGGTGGCGGAACGCCTCGCCGCCAGGCTGGAAAAGCTGGGCGCCGCCGGCAACAAGGCCGCGTGGCTGAAAGCCTGCGCTGCCAAGAAGACCGAATGGGCCGACTACAAGGCCAAGCGCTATGCCTGCGGCCCCTTGCGCGACGAGGCCTGGCAGAAACCCGTCTTGCCGCAGCCGGCCGCCATCAAGATCGTCGCCGATTTCGCCAAGGCGGTCGATGCCGCCAAGGTGTTCGACGCCGGCGACGTGCAGGCCAACGGCTTCCAGATCGTCGAGGACGACAAAACCGGCGACACCTTCACCGAGACCGGCGCCTCCTATATGGGCTTCGCCGTCAGCGCCCTGCTCGGCGCCGCGTTGGCCGACACGCCACGGTATTCCATTGCGTTTACCGGCGACGGCTCCTTCATGATGAACCCGCAGGTGCTGATCGACGCCGTCGAGCACAAGGTGCGTGGGCTCATCGTGATCTTCGACAACCGCCGCATGGCCGCCATCACCGGCCTCCAACTTGCCCAGTACAATCAAGAGTTCCGCACCAACGATCATGTGGCGGTCGACTATGTGCGGCTGGCATCGGCGGTCTCCGGCGTGCTGGCGCTCTCCGGCGGCGACACGGCCGAATCCTTGCGCGCTGCGCTCAAGTCCGCGCACGCCCACAATGGTCTGTCGGTCGTGCACGTGCCGGTCTATTGCGGGCCGGACGAATTGGGCGGGCTCGGCGCCTGGGGCGACTGGAACGTCGGCAACTGGGTCGAGACCGTGCAGGACACCTGGATCAAGCAGGATCTCTGACCTGTCATTCCGGGACACGCGCGTAGCGCGTGGACCCGGAATCCATACGCGGTAGCGCCGGGGTTATGGATTCCGGACTCGCCGCTTCGCGGCGCCCCGGAATGACGAGCTGCTAATCAATATCCACCGCCTGCCCGCTGCTTGCCGCCTCCACAATCGCTTCCGTCACCGCCACCACATTGACGATGTGCTCGGGCGCGATCACGAACGGAACGCCGGCCTTCACCGCGTCGGCAAAGGCTTCCAGCACCGCGCGCTCTTTGTCGACGGCGGCGAAAGTCATTTGCTGCTGCTTGCCGGCAAGGTCGGAACAGATCAGTTCGGTCTCGCCGCGCATGTCCAGCGCGCCCTTTGAGCCGAACACCTGAAGTCGATAGATCGGACTTGTTGCGTGCAAGGTGACGAGCGTGCCGGTCGCGCCACTGGCAAAACGCAGCAGGCACGACGTGGTGTCGTCGACGTCGATTGTGTGCTGCAGCCGCTCGCTCAACGCAGCCACCCGCCTCACCGGTCCGGCCAAATTCACCATGCTGTCGAGCACGTGCACGCCGCGCGCGGTCATGGAGCCGCCCGGGCTTTCCGTCTGATTGGCGCGCCAGTTGCCCGGTTCGGTCTGGTAGCTCGACGGCCCGGAGAAATTGCCCTCGATGTGGCGCAATTTGCCGATCTCGCCGGCCGCGATGCGTTTAGCCATCTCGACATAGGCGGGCGCGTAGCGGCGGTTGAACCCGACATGCAGCGTGATGCCGGCCTGCCGGCAGGCCGCGATGGCGCGTTCGGCGTCGCTTCGCGTCAGCGTGAACGGCTTCTCGCAGAACACGTGCTTGCCGGCTTGCGCCGCCGCCACGACCTCGTCGGCGTGTTGCGAATGCGGTGTCGCCAGCACGACGGCATCGATCGTCGGGTCGAACAAAACCGCGGCGTAGTTGTCCGTCAAGGTCATGCCGAACGGCGCGACATGCGGGCGCAGCGCTGCCGGGTTGCGCGTCACCGCCGTGGCGAAACGGATTGTCGGGCTTCGCCCTTGCACTGACGCAATCAGCCGCCGGCCCCAGTTCCCGGCGCCGCAAATGGCCGCGCGTACCATCAATATCTCCGTTCGTCCGATGAAACCCCATAGCAGCCGGTTGCCGCGGGCGGAACCGTCCCGGCTGTCCGGCCGTTAACGGGAGAACGCCGCGAGGAGCGGTACCGCAACCCGGAGCAACCCATGGAAAAACCGAAGCAACACGCCGAGAAGGAGCGCGAACGCATCGAGAAGGAAGAAGACGAGGTTGTCATCAGTTCCGACGAGAGCTTTCCGGCGAGCGATCCGCCGTCCTTCAACCCCGGGACGACCGGGGCCGAAGACGTCAAGAAAAAGAAGAAAGACGTTAGAGCGTTTCAGAATTAGACGGAAACAGCGCGGCGAATTCGGCGCACTCCCTCTCCCCGTCGGGGAGAGGGTTGGGGTGAGGGGGTTCGTGACTCTCGTGAGGCTATAACCCCTCACCCGACGCGCTTCGCGCGTCGACCTCTCCCAATGGGAGAGGTGAACGGTGCTCGCCGCGAATTCCGTCAAACATGCAACCGCTCGGGATGACGGTGCCGGCGACTACGGCGCAATCACCCGCACCGGCTTGCCGTCGAGGAAGGCGCGGATGTCCTCGACGATGTCGGGAAAATATTTGCGGTAATTCTGCTCGCTGACATAGCCGAGATGCGGCGTCAGCACGACATTGTCGAGCTTGCGATAGGGGTGATCGAGCGGCAGCGGTTCGGTCTCGAACACGTCGAGACCCGCGCCGGCAATTGCCTTGTCCTGCAACGCCTTCAGCAGCGCCGCCTGGTCGACGATCGGCGCGCGCGCGGTGTTGATGAGATAGGCGTCCTTCTTCATGCGGCCGATGTCGGCGGCGCCGATCAGCCCGCGCGAGCGCTCGCTCAGCACCAGATGGATGGTGATGAAATCGGATTTGCTGAACAGCTCCTCGCGCGTCGCATACTGCGCGCCGCCGGCCGCGGCCTTCTCCGGTGTCAGGTTCTGGCTCCAGGCGATCACGTTCATGCCGAAGGCCTTGCCCACCGCCGCCGAGCGCTGGCCGAGCTTGCCGAGACCGACGACGCCGAGGGTGAGCCCTGCGAGATCGCGGCCGATCGTCACCTGCCACGGCGCGCCCGCCTTCAGCCGCGCATTCTCAAACCCGATATGGCGCGTCAGTTCGAGCATCAGCCCGAACACGATGCCGGTGGTCGGGGTGCCGACCGCCGCCGGTGCCGCAGACCGTCACCCCGCGTTCGGCCGCGGCCTTGACGTCGAAGGCGTTGTTCTTGGCGCCGGTGGTAATCAGCAGCTTCAGGTCCGGCAGCGCCTCGATCACCTTGCGCGGGAAGGGCGTGCGCTCGCGCATGCCGACGACGATGGCGTAACCCTGCAAGGCCTTGATCGCCTCGTCCGCGCCGGCGAACGGCTTGTCGAACACCGTGATCTCGACGTCCTTGGCGATTGGCGACCAGTCGGCATAGGTCATCGCCACGTTCTGGTAGTCGTCAAGGATGGCTACCTTCAGGCCCATGGCGCGTCCTTATCGCTCGACGGGCTCGCGCGCCCGCAAACTGCGGACCAACCACAGGCCGGCTGCGATCACAAGATGGGTATCTTGGTGGGGGTCTTAAGCGGTGGGACCGTGCTTGGCGTGCCAGGCGGGACCGGGGCCGCGCATATAGTGCCGCTCGGGATGGTAGCCGTTGAAGATGCGGTGGCCGAGGCGGTGCCAGACGGTGTCGAAGGCATGGCCGAGGTTGAGCAGGGGCCGCGGCAACAGCGCGGTGGCGGAACCGGAGATGGCCAAAAGGGCGCGGGTCATGACGCGATACTTTCGCGAGGGCGGGCGTTTCTCGTCCGCATGGTTCTTGGTCGCCTCATCGAGCGGCCAGGTTCAGCTTATCCGGGAGCCATGCGCTACGGGTTAAAGCCGGTGCAATATGGCTTCCGCGTCTCGGAAAATTTGCAATCAACCTTTCTAAAAATTTACCGGCTGCCTCGAAGCGGCGGGGTGGCGGGCACCGCGCTTGCCCTTTGCGCGCGCGCTCGTTACATCAGCGGCCGCATTCCCGACACGGCTCAGGTCCGGCGCGCCACGCGCCGCCGGGCGGATTCATCCAAATAATCAAGGTCTTAGACGTCAATGAACGGACGCCAATTCATCTACCACATGCAGGGTCTGTCCAAGACCTATCCGCCCTCCAAGAAGGTGCTGGATAACGTCCATCTGTCTTTTTACCCGGACGCCAAGATCGGCGTGCTCGGTGTCAACGGTTCCGGCAAGTCGACGCTGCTGCGCATCATGGCCGGCATCGACAAGGACTTCACCGGCGAAGGCTGGGTCGCCGAGGGCGCCCGCGTCGGCTACCTCGAGCAGGAGCCGCAGCTCGATCCGGACAAGACGGTGCGCGAGAACGTCATGGAAGGCGTCGCCGCCAAGAAGGCGCTGCTCGACCGCTACAACGAGATCGCCGCCAACTATTCGGACGAAACCGCCGACGAGATGGCCAAGCTCCAAGACGAGATCGACGCCAAGAACCTGTGGGATCTGGACAGCCAGGTCGATCTGGCGATGGACGCGCTGCGCTGCCCGCCCGACGACGCCGATGTGGCCACGCTCTCGGGCGGCGAGCGCCGCCGCGTGGCGCTGTGCAAGCTGCTGCTCGATGCGCCCGATTTGCTGCTGCTCGACGAGCCGACCAACCATCTCGATGCGGAGAGCGTGAACTGGCTGGAAGGCCATCTGCGCAGCTATCCCGGCGCCATCCTGATCGTCACCCACGACCGCTACTTCCTCGACAACGTCACCGGCTGGATCCTCGAGCTCGATCACGGCCGCGGCATTCCCTACGAGGGCAACTACACGTCGTGGCTGCACCAGAAGCAAAAGCGCCTGCAGCAGGAAAGCCGCGAGGACGAGGCGCGCCAGCGCACCTTGGCGCGCGAGAGCGAGTGGATCTCGTCCTCGCCGAAAGCGCGGCAGGCGAAATCGAAGGCGCGCTACCAGCGCTACGAGGACCTGCTCAAGATCGCCAACGCCAAGACCAACACCGTGGCGCAGATCACCATTCCGGTGGCCGAGCGGCTCGGCCAGCACGTGGTCGATTTCGACCACCTCACCAAAGGCTTCGGCGACAATCTGCTGATCGAGGACCTGACCTTCAAGCTGCCGCCCGGCGGCATCGTCGGCGTCATCGGGCCCAACGGCGCCGGCAAGACCACGTTGTTCCGCATGATCACCGGCCAGGAAAAGCCCGACCAGGGCACCATCAAGGTCGGCGAGAGCGTGCACCTTGGCTATGTCGACCAGTCGCGCGATTCGCTCGACGGCAAGAAGACCGTCTGGGAGGAAATCTCCGAAGGCAATGACATGATCCTGCTCGGCAAGAAGGAGATGAACTCACGCGCCTATTGCGCCTCGTTCAACTTCAAGGGCGCCGACCAGCAGAAGAAGGTCGGCACGCTGTCGGGCGGCGAGCGCAACCGCGTGCATCTCGCCAAGATGCTGCGCTCGGGCGCCAACCTCCTGCTGCTCGACGAGCCGACCAACGATCTCGACGTCGACACCTTGCGCGCGCTGGAAGAGGCGCTGGAGGATTTCGCCGGCTGCGCCGTCATCATCAGCCATGACCGCTGGTTCCTCGACCGCATCGCCACCCACATGCTCTCGTTCGAAGGCGACAGCCACGTCGAATGGTTCGAGGGCAATTTCCAGGACTACGAGGCCGACAAGATGCGGCGGCTGGGCACCGACAGCGTCATTCCGCACCGGCTGAAGTACAAGAAGTTCAGCCGCTAGCCGCGGCTGGTAACGCGGGGATTGCCGGCCGGTTCGCCGCCGGGACCAGCCGCAATCGGCACATTGGCAGCGATGCCGATTTTTAATAGCATTTTGGGGTATCCGGCCAAGGTCCGCCGAAATGCCGCGTGGAGGATGTCATGGGCGCCCGAACGCTTCGAAATCCGAAGACCGGCGAGACGATCACCTTCCTGAAAACTGCGCGCGAGACCCAAGGCGAGCTGTTTCAAATGAGCTATCGGATGTCGCCACATGCTGCCATTGCAGATGTGCATTCGCATCCGAACCAAGAGATGACGATCAATGTTGTTTCGGGAACGCTCACCTGCACGCTTGACGGCGTTGACCGGGAAATTAAGGCCGGAGAGACGGCGATAATCCCGGCCGGGGTATTGCACTTTCAACGCAACGATACGGACGACGAGGTTTATGCGATTGAAGAATATCGCCCGGCGCTGCAAATGCAGGAGTTCTTTGAAGTCCTGATTGGGTGGGCAAACGATGGAAAGACCAATGCGGTGGGGATGCCCAGCCTGCTGCGACGCGCCATTCTGCATCGCTATTTCCACCGGAGCATAAGGTCCGCCTCGCGCAAGACGAATGTCGAGTCGCGGTTGCTGGCGCCGGTCGCCACGATGCTCGGCTACCGGCGGGAGTTGGAGCGTTACCTGCGGCCGGATTGAATGCCGGCGGCATGCCCCAGTTTCATATGGTTCGAGGGCAACTGGCGAGGACGGCGAGGCCGACACGATGCGGCGGCTGGGCACCGACAGCGGCATCCCGCGCCGGCTGAAATATAAGAAGTTTAAGCGGTGAGGTGACTTGCGTCAGCACGCACGATGTCCGCCTTGAACAGCGGAGGCGAAAGATCGACAGTTTAAGTTTCAAAGACCACCTTGGCGGTGAGCATGGCCGGCACTCCAATCGATCTTGGTTCACGATTGGAAACATGCATTCGTTTCTAAGCGTGATGCGAATTGCAGAATTGGAGCGATCCACAAGGATTGGGTTTGGTTGGAAAGCGGGCAGGTATCAGGTTAGTTTATCTGCCAATAATTTTAAGCTCACGTCAGCGTTAGTCGATACCGGCTTCGGACCAGACCGTTGAAGGTAGAGTCATGAACCCAAGACGTCTTGCAGTCGCATTTGCAATGATGTTGACCGCCGTGCTCCCGCTTGGTGCGCAGATGGTCACCACTCAGGTCACGCCGCCGACAGCAGTCCACGTCCGGCCCGGCGTGACGGTCAAATATCTTGCCTTGAAACCGACAATAAGAGCTAAGCCTTCGGCCGCTGTTATCTTGTTTGCCGGCGGCAACGGGCTATTGAACCTTCAACCCGACGACGCGATCACCACGGGCCTCAGCAAGAACTTCTTGGTCCGTTCGCGTTCAAAATTCGCGCAGAAGGGCCTGTTCGTGGTGGTGATCGATACGCCCAACCAAGTTCCAATCAGTGGCAATCTTAGGCTTTCGGCGCAGTACGCGGCCGACATGGGCGTTGTTATCCTGGACGTCCGCAGTCACCTGGCCGCAGGTGGAAATGTCTGGCTCGTCGGGACAAGCGCTGGAACGATCTCCGCAGCGAGCATTGCGGCGCGCTTGCCGCACAGAAATCTGAAGCCGTCGATTCTGGACAAGGCAGAGCTGCGGCGACCCGACGGCATCGTTCTGACGTCGACCCAGACCCGACTCGTTGCTGGATTATGCGGCCGGACCGTGTTCAATGCCAATCTGGCAGCGATCAACGTTCCCGTTCTCATCATCTCGCATCGAGCGGATACCTGTGGATGCAGTCCACCAAGATACGCCGGCAAGCTCACGAGCGCGCTTAAACGCGCACCATCGAAACAACTTATCTTGCTGACCGGTGGCAGTTCGCCTCATGGCACAGATTCCTGTCAGGGCTTCACCCCGCACGGATTTTTCGGAGTCGAAGATGCGGCGGTTGATGCTGTCGCCAACTGGATAGCGAGCCACTGAACGGTGTGGCCAGCGCGTAGGGCGGATTAGCGAAGCGTAATCCGCCGCCGGTCGTGTTCATCTCGCGGCGGGTTACGCCGTCGGCTCACCCGCTCTACGGGCTAGAGCTGGCAGGGTAAGCCGACAACCCATCCCACGCGCTCTCGTCCCCGCGGGATATCTTTGGCGCTGCCTCGGCCAACAAAATGTCAATGACTTTATACGCTCGTCCGAGATTTTTCATTTAACGAGGGAATAAAGCAGTAAAAGTCGTACCATCCGTTTCCGAAGACGTTACGCCAACCGTTCCGCCATGGGCAGAAACAATTTGCTTCGTTATATAAAGTCCTAAGCCAAGATTCGTCGATTCTTTGCCATTAGCGCTTTTCTCTCCCCCGCCGCGAGTTAACGCATTGAATATTCCTCCTATTGCGTCGGGGGAAATCGGAACGCCGTCGTTGTGTACGGATACCACGACTGTTGCTGGATCGCCCTTGATTGTTACGCCAATAGGCGTGTCCCTAAAACCGTACTGTACTGCGTTGCCAAGCAAGTTTGAGAAAACCTGTCCAATACGAGCCTTATCCCAATTCCCTTCCGTCTCCCCAGAGATTTCCAATTGAAATGTGCGATTTGGATGCATGGTCCGCATCTCATCAACCAGTTGTCTGCCTACGAAGGCCATATCCATATCTTTTTTGACAATCTGGAGCCCTGATCCAATCCGGGCGCGGGTTAGGTCGAGAAGATGATTGATAATTTCGATTGCACGGTCAGCGCTTGCGACGATTTGGGACTCCAACATCGTTTGCCGTTCGTTGAGCGGTCCAATATTCAAAGCAAGCTGGGCCGACATCTTCATAGAGCCGATGGGATTGCGCAGGTCGTGGCTTAAAATAGCTAATAACAGATCCCTCGAATAATCGGTTGTCTTTGTGTAGGAACTGATTGCTTCCGCTATTGATTGATCAAGGGATTCGTTGAACCGTGTCAAATCCAAAATGTCCGCTTTGGTCACTTCCGTCAGTTGCGCTTCCCATAATCTAATCACGCAGGCACGAAGAGCGCGAAACTCCGAAACCATCTGGTCCAAGCTAAAGCCGCCGGATTGGCGGAGAGAGGCATGAATTTCCGCTGCGCTATACTCCGTAGTCTTTGGTTTCTTTCCTTTTGATTTTATTATTTGCTCAGAATTGGTTTGGGAGGTGCCAATGTCATTCGCAACGAACTTGAGCATGTCCTTGATATGATTGCGCAGGTTCAGCGGACTCATGTTTACCGAGGCTGGCACGAGTGTTCGCGCAAAGATTTCCCAGTCTTCGATTATTGGTTGCTCGTTTTTACGAATGAATGTGGCTAAATGCATATTGCCTGCTTTTTGCTGAGACCATTGGGATGGCGCGAAATGAGGAAGATCGGCGCTGGGTGTCTTGCTTGAAGAACACGGTATTATCGTCATGATTATTTCCACCGGAGAGCGACACTCGTGATCAAACTTAGGTTTGATGGTGGAGAGCGGCTGTAAAGAATGGCTCGTATCTGCAAGTTATTGCGAATTGAGCTTTGTAGTCAGTAAACAAATTAGATTTAGAGCACGGCAAATGAAGCTAAGAAATAATTGGTATTGCCATTTTTATAGGCCGCCCCAGTTGACGTCCTCTTTCCTCATTAAAATCGAAATTAGCGGTAGCGGCGCGATGTCGCTGATTGGCACTTAGCGCCCAAAACAATTGCGCCCAAGTTTGTCGGCTATTGGGGTAAGCGCGTAGGGCGGATCAGCGAAGCGTAATCCGCCGTCGGTCGTGGGCGGGTTACGCCGTCGGCTAACCCGCCCTACGGGCTCTCGTTCGAGGACGACAGTCGCCATCGAATGGTTCGAGGGCAACTTGCAAGGACACCAAGGCTGATAAGATGCGGCGATTGGGAACGGACGGCGTCATTCCGCACCGGCTGAAGTATAAGAAATTCACCCGTGAGCGGACTTGCATCAGCACGCACGATGCCCGCGTTCGGGGCAGAGCGGACATGGCGCGGGCGCGTCACAATGTCCGCTAATGACTCACTTGAGATCATCGCGCTCCTCGACCAAAAACGCCGCCGGTCAGTTTCAATCATTGACGGGGAGCGAGCACGGCCCCACGGGTATCGCAGCCTCCAACGCCAAATTTGCTGAAAGCGGCCGTGATTTTCCGCTAGGACAGTTTTTCGCCGATACCAATGACCTGTTCGACTTCGTAGACCTGAACGTCAATAGGTCCGTCCAACAATGGTCGTAATTTTTCGAGAGTTGCTAGGCGGCCTTTAAACTCGTGCCATTCATCCAAATTGGCGTTTTCGTGGAAAAAAGAGACGTTGACCAATTCGTGTGTCGACGCGTGCTTCAGAAAAATGTTGAGGCGTCTCTGTTTGGCCTCCACAGCGGCGTCGGAGAAGGCGCTCGTGATAATTTCAATACCCTTTCGGTAATGCTCGGGCTTGAATTTATGCGTATAGATGACAACCGTGTGGCCTTCTTCTGGCGTAAAGACCGCTGTGGCATCGGCGCCATGATGCTTTTTCATTGCTTGCCTCTTTAGGTTCGATGGCTGTGCTTGCTTACGTCTCTGGTAGAGATGATGCGGGACGGACAACTGTGAACGAAATTCAGCCTATCCGATTGCTGGCTTTGGTGAGCTGAGACTGTGACCACGGGCGGTCACTGGCAAGTCCAAACCACGTTGCGGGCATCAATCCCGTGTTAGAAGGCCTCCCTGCAGCGGCGTCCCCTATCTTGCCGGGTCAGGCGTGCCGATTTCGATGAGCGGATTAATGTCGGCCGTCGGCGGTAAAACGGTCAGCACTCGCGGGGCGCGCAATTTCGCTTTTTGGCACTTCGCTGCGTTCGCTGCGCCGCAAACGTTTGTCGGCTATCGGACCAACAACGGACAAACATCGGCGCTGAGCCTCAACGGCTCGGGCGCGATTGACCCGAAGCGGACATGACCCCTATTGGCCTGGTTTGAACTTAGCGGGGGCCTAATTCAAATATGTTCATTTTTGAACAGACTCGAAGGTATGCGCTGTCGGAGCGTAAAGCGTCGGCCCTGCCTGAAAGCCCTTTCCTATGCAGGCACTAGGAGGTTAGCGCCATGTCGCTCGGACTCATCCTCGTCATCATCCTCGTCATCTTCTTACTCGGTGGCTTCAGTGGCCGCTTCGGAGGCTATGGTTTCGGCTTTGGTCACGGCGGCATCGGTGTCATCGGTCTAATTTTGATCATCGTCGTCGTGCTGATTCTTATAGGTCGCATTTGATATGACAGGCGAATGTCGGCGGCTGCTGATTGGTTCTGAACGGTGGCCCCTTTCGAAACTCTGGGGAGACAATCTATGTTGCTGCCCGCACAATACGCGTGGTTTGAACCTGTACTCATTGCAACCATCGTGGTGTTCATCATTGATTTAGTTGGCAACTCGATCGGTTTCGGCAACCGCTTCCTCAGCGCCCTAATGAGTGCAATCGTATTCGCACTCGTGTTCGGAGCTCTTGTCTATTTCGGTTACGGCAATGTGTCGATGTCAGTGACATCGACGCCTAATTCAACTGCCCCCGCTCATACGCAAAAATAGTTCGTTGTGATCTTTAGCCTGTGGAGGAGGAAGCAATGTCGGTAGCCAGAGTCACGGAGATTATTTCCAGTTCCAACAAGAGTTTCGAGGATGCCATCGAGACAGGCATCGACCGTGCGGTCAAGACACTTAAGAACGTCGAAGGTGCATGGGTTAAAGAACAGAAGGTCGTTGTCAAAAATGGGAAAATTTCTGAGTACCGGGTCGATCTCAAAGTCACCTTCATTCTGGTCGACTAGATGATCTGACGGCTTTTTTGATCAGCAGACCAGAGATCACCGCATCGGGATGCGTCATCTGGATGGTGAGCCGGCGACGATCGGAAGCGCGGTCTCAAGCGGCTGCATACGCCTATTCACTCAAGAGATCATCGATCTTTACAATCACGTTCCGCCCGGCACCCCGGTAGTCATGCTCTAACCGTCATCGCTTCACCCTTGCAGCGTTGCGAAACACCCCATGTTCGCCAGGTCCAACCTGCTGGTAATCGTCTTGCTGCTGGTCGCTTTATCGCAGCCTCTTTGTGCAAGCCCGCGGGGCACTTAAGAAGGAGTTGCTGTGCCATCTTCGGTCGAAGCGGACGATCCGCCGATCCAAGCAAGCGGGTCGCAATGGCGATGGACGGGGACAGATCAAGGATATCGTCTCGATCCGTGAGCGGCCGGCCGCGGTTGAAGACCGGGCGGTGCCTGGCCATTGGGAAGGCGATCTGCTGTCGGGGTCGAAGAACAGCTACATCGCGACCTTGGTCGAACGGCATACGCGTTACGTGATGTTGGCGAAGGTGCCCAATAAGGACACCCAGACGGTCATCTCTGCGCTCATCAAGCAGGCCAAGAAGCTACCGAGTGAGCTCTATAAGTCGCTGACCTGGGACCGCGGCAAGGAGCTGACGGATCATCGCCGGTTTACGCTGGCGACCAATATCGATGTTTACTTCTGCGATCCACAAAGTCCCTGGCAGCGCGGGTCGAATGAGAACACCAACGGTCTGCTGAGGCAGTACTTTCCCAAGGGCACCGACCTGTCGGTGCACTCGCAAGTCCATCTGAACAAAGTGGCGCGTCAGCTCAATGAGCGACCGCGCGAGACCTTGCAATTCGAGACCCCAGCAGAGAGATTCAGTGCCTGTGTTGCGTCGATCGGTTGAGGCGGCATCAATAACGACCGAATTGTCGCAGTGCCGCGATTGTCCGTTAAGTGCCATTAGCTCGTATCGAGCGGGGCGGCCTCGAAGGAAAGATCGTGCTCGTGCCCAACGAATGACGTGGGAGGGTGCCTTCCTATCGGTTGCCGCCGAAGCCAAGCCTTTTGAAACACGCAACTATAGGTATCGGCTCCGTCGGGCCGAAGGCAAGCTAGGCGAACGTTGAGTGCAGGCGCTCAAGCGTCCAGAATGCGGCGACGATGCCGATGCCATAGGCCGAAAATTCAAGAGCCCTGCGAGGTACTTCGAACAACTTTCGAACCAGCGCCGCCAGCGCAAGCATCACGGCCACAAACATCAGCTGGCCGATCTCCACACCCACGTTGAAACAGAACAGGGCCAAGGGGATGTCACCTTGCGGCAGACCCAGGTTTTTCAGCGCGCTCGCAAAGCCGAAGCCGTGCAGCAAGCCGAATGCAAAGGCCACGATCCACGGCGCCGAGATCGTCAGGCTGGTTTTCCCCCGCTGCATGGCAACGATCTCGGCCGCCACCAAGGCGATGCTGAACGCAATCATGATCTCGACAGGCCCGGATGGCAGCGTCACCCACCCGAGCGTCGCGAACGTGAGCGTGACCGAGTGGGCAACCGTGAACGCGGTGATGGTCAGCAGCAGGGTGCGCGTGCTTCTGACGATCAGCATCAACGCCAGAACGAACAGGAGATGGTCGAAGCCGAACAGGATGTGCTCGATTCCCTCGAGAACAAACACTTTGACGACCTGAAAGGAACTCTCCTTGGCCTGAACTTCTATCCACGGTTGCGACGGACGAACCAAGGTCGTGGTGACCGTGCCGTCTTTCAGCTTCACCCGAACCAGCACATCGGTGATGCTTGCCTGTAGGCCGAGAAAGGTGATGCGCTGTCCGACGAGACCGTCAGGCACTTCGATGATGCTGCGCTCGACCAGGGAATCAGGCAGTTCCCGTTCCGCGGGCCCGGTCACCAGTTTGATGCCGTCGGAAAACCTTAGAACAACGGGCAGTCGCATTCCCGACAACAACGGCGTGCGCCAGAGTACGTTGTAGCGCGCTGGCCCCACCTGATCGATTTGCAGGTAGGCGGGCCTTGCCTCGTGCGCCGAAGCGCTGAAGGGCACCGCAAGAACCAGCATCGCCAGCGCGAGCAGCAAGCCCCGGGCCGCCAGGCAGAACCGAAAGGCACGACTCACTGCGGGACCATTTCCGGTGATACGGCGCGTGCCGGTTTGGTACCCAGCAGGTTGCTCATGTCGATCGTATCCAGGGGTGGCACGACGACCGTGTAGTGCGAGCGCATCTCTTCAAGTGCGGTGCGCTTGATTTCCAGGTAACGCGCGTCGCGCCATGCGGACTTCACATCGGTCTCGACCTCGGCGAAGCCCGGCTGCCGACCCGGTTCGATGGAATCTATCCACACCAAATGCCAGCCGTATCCAGACTGGACAGGGCCGCGCCAGCCGCCGGGCTCGAGCTTGAACAGTTGCGTGGCAAAGGCGGGGCCGAACTCCTTCAGCATGAGCTCCGGGGTCACGTTGCTGTAGTATTTGCGCAAGGTGGTGGGGTCGCCGAGCGCTGCCACCTCGGCGGCGTCAGCAGCCTTGCCGGCGATCGCGCCCAGCGCCGCCTGCGCAGCCTCGTGCGCAGTGCCACGGTGCTGGTCGGGGGAAAAATAGAGTTGACGAAAACTCAGGTGAGGCGGCACGGCAAAGCGCCCGGCATGTGCGCCGTACCACTTCTGGAGCTCGCCCTTATCCGGCTCCTGCAATGCAGCCACGTCGGCGGCCAGAAAATCCATCTTCTGGGCCACCCTGCGCCTGATGATTTCGTCGTGCTGATCGAGACCCAGCGCCAGCCCCTCGCGAAAAAGAACTTCCTCGGAGACCTTCTGGTCGATCAGGCTTTGCAACTGGTTCCGGGTCAGCGGCAATCGGCCTTGCGCAAGCCACGCGACAACGATCTGTCGAACATTGTCTGCACTGATCTCGATCTTCTTGCTGTCCGCCGCCGAAGGTTCCGGGGCATGCAGCCAGTAAGCGCCGAACACCAGCGCGCCGACGGCGAAGAAGTGAAGCAAGGGCTCACCCAGCAGACGGCGCACCACCTGCGTTTGCCTTCCGGGACCGAGTGCTGCACTGCTGGCGGCGCGCCTGGACGCGCTCCCTTGATGACTGGCCTCGATCACTTCGCCGCTCTCACCAACTCATAGTTGACATGGCCAAATTCATCGTTGCGAGCCGCCACGTACTTGTCGCCCGAACGGTAGACCGTCAGTTCGAACGGCGTTCCATCGATGGTCGTCACGATATGGCCGTTCTTGATTTCATACGCCGCCGACGAACTAGAGACCTTGTTCGGGTTGCCGCCCTGCGACAGTTGGCTGTCGCGCTGGGTGGTAATGCGCTTGCCGTCCAGGCCGAACAGCACGTTCGACATGTGCCCAGTTACGTTGTTGCGCACGATCAGGTTCTTGCCGACAACAAGCTCCTTCAAGTCAGTGTCGCCGAGGGCGGTGGCGTTACCCTTCGTCAGGTCGGCAATCATCAGACCGCGCTTGGATTTGGCGGCCTCGGCTGCCGTCGGCGTATACCAGATGGGTGTGCCCCAGGCGCGTTCCTGAATTGTTGCCGGCGCATTGCCGGGCGGAAGTACGCCCAGCTTGACTGCATCGAAAGTGCTCCAGCGCGGGGTCGGGATCTGGATGGCGCGGGCATAGTAGAACGCGTGCTGGGTGGGGTCGAAATCCGGATCTGTCCAGAACGCCTTCAGCTCTACCGAACCAATGTCGTTGGTATAGGTGGCCTTGCTGATATCGACCGTGTTGCCGACATCCTGCAGCTTGCCCGTGACGGGATCGAGCTTGCGGTCACCAGACCAGGCAACGTTGTAGATTTTTTCGAATATCTGGCCGTCCTTGGTCCAGCCCTTGACGACCTGGATGCGATCGAGGTTGCCATCTACAGGGTCCTTCATGGCCCAGACCACGAACGACGGCGCCTTGCCCTTGGAGTCGGTCAGGTCACCCCCCATGGGCACACCACGCGCATAGCCCTGCTTCACCCAATCAGGCTTCGACAGCATGTCCTTGTCGTATCCGAATCCGCCGAACATGCGAACCTTGAGCCGGACGCCGCTGGTGGCGAATACCTCCCGGCGCTGCATCGCGGCGAAGATCGAGTCGCGCGTATTTTCTTCCGCCCAGACGCCGCCCAGGCCGGACGTTCCCGTTTCCAAGACGGTCATACCGGATACGACCTTCCCGGACAGCCGAACTGCAGGGGTGGGGTCGATTTCGCCGTGGTCGCCAAAATAGTTGGATTGCGAATAGGAGGTCGCAGTGTTGTGCGAATCGCCGGCACCCAGTACGCCCATCTTGTACGGGTTGTAGCCGCGAGCGTCCTGCATGGCCACGCCATTCTGGAATGCTTGACGGATATAGCTTCCGTTGGGTTTCGAAAAACTGTTGTCGAGACCGATCAGGTAATTCATGATCTCGAACCCGGCGAATTCGTCGTTGGGCGACAACGCCGGCGTGGTCTCCGAAGTGCCCTTGACCTGCTTCATCTCGGTCAAGGGTTCGTTCTTCATCCGCTCCTGCGCCCATGCCGCATCAATCGGTTTGCCTTTGCTGTCCAGCTCAAGCGGAAACATCAGGCCGTTTGAGAGATTGGCATTGTGTGAAATCGCCAGCAGCTCGGTACCGTTCTTGCGTTGAACGTCCATCCAGTTCCAGAGGTCTTCTGGATGGTCCGAGTCGATTGCCGAGAACGGTGCTTTGGGAAGGTTGTTGCAGCTTTTGAAGAACACATTGCGATGCATGTTCTGGTTCTGCGGCATCGAAGTCCACTCATAGGCGCAGAAAGTGGTGAATTTGCCGGGCTTGTTGTATTTGTCTGCGATTTCAGTATTGCTCTGCCATACCGACTCGATGATTTCGGGTTGTAGCAAAGGCTTGATCGGCTTGCCGTCAGCAAGGCTGCCAGCCATCCATTGGAATATCTTTACCATGGGGTTGTCTTTTGAAATCCGGAGCTTCTCGGCAATTGGCAGCTTGCTGATCGGAGAACTCGGGTCATTGGCCAAACGCAATATGCCAACATATTCAGAATGATCCGTGACGCCCTGAAAATCCAGTGGTGTCTTGATCTTCACGTTGTATCCGGCGGGATGCTTGATCGTCTCCCCCATCGAATACTGGTAAGCCTCTGCCGGACCCGTCACGGTATTGCCCATGAGGTAGGCATCCAGCGACCAGCTCGTGTGTTGGTGGGTCTGCCCGAAGTAGGCGTTCCTGTCCTGAGCGAATGCCGAGCCTGAAGCCAGGGCCGAAGCCGCTGACACGAGCAGTGCGAGTCTTCCGATGGGTGCGCGCATGCAATTCTCCTGAGCCATGGTGCTATTGAGATACTTTAACCGACATTCCCCAAGTGGCCTGCCGCTTGACGGCAAGATCGCCTGATTTTGTCCACTGTCCAACCGACATTTCCCAGATGCTCGCCCCATCCGGGCACGTTGGCGAACTGTAATCCCGATTCCCGACGGCGAACAACACCGGCGGTCCCGTGATCCCGTTTTTTGCCACGTGGCCGGCGATGTGCTCGCCGTGCCGACGCGATTGCCGCGCTTCCAGCCGACACCAGGACGCACCTCTCCTGTCGATGGTTCCCGCGCAGACCAGGATTTCCCTCCGCGCCGGCATGGAAGCCAGCGCCGCCGGGCTTTCCAGGCCCGAGATCGCGGCCGCGATTGCGCGTGCGGTCGCGCGCTGGCGCGCGACGCAGGCGCCGCCGGACGTGCCAGGTGCAGCGCCGCGTGCAGCGCCGCAAGCGGCCGAGGTCGAGGCCGCGGCCGCGCCGCCCGGTCCGCGCGTGCGCATGCTATGATGACAAACATGCGATTCACATTCGTGCTTCTCGTTTGCTTGATGGCCGCCGGCACGGCGCCCGCTTTCGCCGACGCCGCCTTCCAGCAATGGCTGCAAAGCCTGTGGCCGGACGCGCAACATCTTGGCGTCTCGCGCGCCGTCTTCGACAAGGCCATCAAGGGCCTGGAGCCGGATTACGCGCTGCCCGATCTGGCGCTCCCCGGAAAACCGAAAAAGCCGCCGCCGGGTCAACCGGAGTTCGTGCAGACGCCGGGGCAATATTTGCGCGAGGCCAGTTTCGACCGGCTGGCGAAGATCGGCAAGAAATACGCCGCGCAATATCGCGACGTGCTCGCGCGCATCGAGCGCGAGTTCGGCGTGCCCGGCAATATCGTGCTGGCGATCTGGGCGCGCGAGACCGATTACGGCGGCTACCGGCTCAATCACGACGCGCTGCGCGTCCTGGCGACGCAAGCCTATGTCGGCAAGCGCAAGGACTTCTTCCGCAACGAGCTTCTGCACGCGATGAAGATGATGCAGGACGGCGTGCCGCGCGCCTACATGCGCGCGTCCTGGGGCGGCGCCATGGGCCTGACGCAATTCCTGCCGTCGGAGTTCTACAAATACGCGGTCGATTTCGACGGCGACGGCAAAGCCGATCTGTGGCATTCGGCGCCGGACGCGCTCGCTTCAACCGCCAAGCAGCTCGCCGGCAAGGGCTGGCAGAAGGGCGAGCCCTGGGCGATCGAAGTGCGCGTGCCCAAGACCGTCGATTGTAATCTGGCCGAGCCCGGCCACACGCAAACGATCGGCGCGTGGCTCAAAGCCGGCTTCGTGCCGGCCTATGGCCGCAAGCTGGCGCCGTCGGTGCTCGCGATCCCGGCGTCGCTGCTGCTGCCGGAAGGCACTTACGGCCCCGGCTTTCTCACGCCGAAGAACTATTACGTGATCAAGGATTATAATTTTTCCGATCTCTACGTGCTGTTCGTCGGGCACCTGAGCGACCGCATCGCCGGCGCCAAGCCGTTCGAGCATCCCTGGAGCAAAGCCAAGCAGCTCAAGACGCGCGACGTCGAAGCCATGCAGAAGCGCCTCACCGCGCTCGGGCTCTACCACGACAAGATCGACGGCAAGGCCGGCATGCTCACCCGCGCGGCGCTCGGCGCCTATCAGAAGAAGAACGGGCTCAAGGTCGATTGCTGGCCGACGGCGGCCGTGCTCGGTCACATGCGGCACTGAACGTGCGGCGCTGATCGAACAGCCGTCGGTCCCGCGCAAGCGGGGACCTGGGCGTCAGTCGCAGACCTCGACGCGGCGGTAACGCCAGCCCCAGCCGTCGACCCAGGTGCGGTGGCGCTCGACGTGGCACACGGGCCCGTCATCGTCGTCGTAATAAACCGCGGACGGGGGCGGGGGTGGCGGCGCGGCATAGACCGGTCCCGAACCGGCAATCGCCGAACCGATGATCGCGCCGGCGGCAATGCCTGCCGCGGCGCCGGCGGCGATGCCGCAGCCATGGCAGCGGGCCTGCGCCGAAGACGGCAACGCCGCAGCCAGCATGCCGGCCGCGGCGATTGCAACGATGATTTTTCGCATGGGATGTCCCTTGAGCCGACGAAATGTCGCCGGCAGGGATCATGACCCAAACGGGTTACGCGAAACTTACCAGTAGCGCTTGCATACGTAGTGCGGCCTGCTCCAGCCGACGAATTCGTCGTACCGGTTGTAGAGACGCTGGCGCGCCCAATAGCCGCGGCGGCAGCCACCTGGGGCCGGTCTGTCGTAATCGTCATAGACCACATAACCGCCGCGCGCATGCGAATTGGCAATCGCGGAGCCGACGATTGCCGCGCCGAGGACGCCGGCGCCGATGGCGAGAGCGTTGCGGCCGTTTGCAGCCTGAGCAGGTTTGGGAGCCGCAACGGTGCCCGCGGCAATGATTGCAGCTGCTGCGATGCCAAAAATAGCCTTCTTCATAGGAATTTCCCTCCAGGGTGCAGGTCGACCGAAGCCGACCCAAAGTCGCGCCACACTATGCCGGTTTCGGCATTGATGAAAGAGGCCGAGGCAATTTGTCCGAATTGTGTTCTCGCTTTTCGGTCGCCCGGCCTCAAATGGAGCCCGGATACTTCCGATGCCGGGCTTTCTTCCTCTCGAATTTCCACTTTTCCGGGCATTAACGACAAACGCGCACCCGGTGCCAGCGATAGCCGTTCCAGACGCGGTGACGGCTCCAGTAGCAGTGCCGCCCGTAATAAACCCGACGGGGCGTGTCGTAATAGTAACGGCGCGGCGGGCCGTAATAATAGTAGCCGCCGTTGGCGATCGCCGCGCCTGCCAGAACGCCCAATGCGATCCCGCCGATGATCGCCGCGTTGCGGCCATAGCGCGCCTCGGCGTGCTGCGGAGCCGCGACGGTCGCGACCACAAGCGCCGCTGCCGCCGCGGTGGCGGTCAGGATCTTTCTCATGACAATCCTCCATCCGTTGCCCGCAATTATTAAACGGCGCAGCCGCCACGACCCTGCGATCGGTTGGTGCAAAAACGCGCGGACAAAGCCGAATGTTCCGAATCGCTCCGAATGAGCGGGATATTTCGCACATGAGCGCAGATCGGTGGCGAAGTTCCCGTAAGCCTTGCGGCAAAACTGCGGCGGCGTTCGTTCAGCCGCCGAGGCGGCCGAACATGCGCCGCAACACGGAGCGGCTCTTGCTCGCGGCGGGTGCCTTGCGCCGGCGCGCCTCCGACCGGTGCGGGCGCGGGCCGATATCGCGCGAACGTGCTTGCGCTTTGCGCCGCGCCTGTGGCGGCCGCGTCTTTCGCCGTGTCGTTTTTGATTTGCGCGCCGCACGTGTCTTGCGCCGCTTCTTGGCTTTGCGGTGGTGGCTCACCACGCGGCTGCCGGCATGTTGAAGAAACAATTTCTCGAGCGGATAGCTCAGACGCCGCACCGCCTTGCCGAGCGGCAGCCAGTCCACCGCGACGATGTCTTTCATGATGTCGCGGCTCGGCCGCTCATAGGCCTGCATGCGCCAGAACTGCACCACCTTGGGGCGGCCGCCGGCGCGATAGGTGATGGCGCCAAGAAACTCGTGCACTTGCACGCGATGACCGGTTTCTTCCACCACCTCGCGCCGCGCGCCGGCCATCGGATCTTCGTCGCGCTTGAGCTTGCCGCGCGGCAGCACCCAGGCCTCGTCCTTGCTGCGTTGCACGACGGCAATCAGCACGGGCGAGCGTCCGCGTAAAACAATTCCGCCTGCCGCGTAGATGGGGCTGCGAGCCATTGACCGTCCGTTCGATTCCCGACCCGCGTCCGTGTCTAGCAAAAATTCAAGCGACTGCCGCGATAAAACACGCGCGCGCGGCCGCCTTGTGGGCAACTCTCGCGCCTGTGTAAGGCCGGTATCCTCGTCACAAAATTGTCACTGCTGTGGCCGGCGCGACGGTAACCACTTAACGCAATCCTAACCGCGGCATCGTTACATCCAGCGGATGCGGACCGCCTCCGTCCCACCGGTCGCCATCACGCTCGCGCGCTGCTTCGTGGCAGCGGCGGTTATCGGCTATCTGATCAACCTCTGGCCGCAGACGCTTGATCATCTTACCGACGGCAATGGGCGGCCCTTCGGCGACGACTTCGTCAACTACTGGTCCGCCGCCTTCCTGACGCTGCACGGGCGTCTCGCCGAAATCTACGACGTCGAAGCCTTTCACGCCTTCGAACAAAGTGTCGTCGGCCCGGCGGTGGGCGGCTATCACTACAGCTATCCCCCGGTGATGCTGCTTATGAGCGCGCCGCTTGCGCTCATTCCCTATGTGCCGGCGCTGTTCGTCTGGCTGGGAACGAGCTGGTACGCATTTTATCGCGTGCTGAAAGCCAACATGCGGGAGGGTGGCGCGCTCTTGCTGGCGCTGGCGACGCCGGCGGTGCTGGTCAACGCCGTCGGCGGTCAGAACGGCTGCTGGTCGGCGGCCTTTCTTGGCGGTGGTCTGAGCCTGCTCGAGCGGCGGCCTTATCTCGCCGGCGGCTTGTTCGGGCTGATGATCTACAAGCCGCAGCTTGCCATTCTGCTCCCCATCGCGCTGGCGGCCGGACGCAAATGGAAAACATTTTTTGCGACCGCGGCGACGGCGGGCGGGTTGCTCATCGCGAGCGCGCTCGCATTCGGCGTGCCGCTGTGGGCCGAATATTTCCGCAACGCCACCGTGTTGCGCCACGTCATTCTGGAGTCGGATGTCGTGGTCAACCGCATGGTGTCGGTATTCGTGGCGGTGCATCCGCTCGGCACGTCGATTGCCACCGCTTACGCCGTGCAGGCGGTGTTTGCACTCGCCGCTTCGATCGCCGTCGCCGTGATCTGGTTCAAGGACGCGCCGGCCGGCATCAAATATGCGGTGTTCCTGCTCGGCACCTGTCTGGCGACGCCTTATCTGCAGGACTACGATCTCGTCTTCAGTGCGCTGGTCGTGGTCTGGCTCTGGCAGCAGCCGCTCGAATTCTATCCGTCCGAGGGCGCCTTGCAGGTCACATCGGCGCTGTTTTTGATCCTGCCGTTGATGGCGTCCGCGTTGGCGCGGCTCACCTTGCTCACCTACGGCCCGCTCTTCATCCTGCCGCTGTTCGTGCTGGCGGTGCGCGCTGGTCTTGCCGGCCGCGCCGCTGAAGGCGTCCAGCCCGTTCGCGCCGCCGCGGCTCGCTGAACAACCGCTGCGCGGTTGCGCGCAGCCTCCGCGCGTGGCCACAATAGCGAAACCAAGTGACGGGAGAGCGCCATGCCGCAACTTGCCTGGGATCACGTTCACTTGCGCAGCCCCGATCCGGAGGCGACCGCGCAATGGTTCGAGCATATGCTGGGCGCCGAAGTGATCCGCTCGACGCAACAGGGCAAGCCGCGCATCGACCTGAAGCTGGGCGGCGCAAAAATATTCATCGCACAGGTGACACCGGGTGACGGCGTCAACCCAGCCCCGGCCACGCCCTATCAGGGGCTCGACCATATCGGTCTGTCGGTCTCCGATATCGACACTATCGCCGACGAGCTCAGGGCCAAGGGCGCCGAGTTCAAACAGGAGCCGTACGTGCCGCGGCCTGGAATCAAGATCTGTTTTTTGCGTGGCCCGCAGGGCATTTCCATCGAATTGCTCGAACGCAGCCCTAAATACACCTGAAACCGCTCAAATTTTCGCGATTGTCGCGGGATAAGCGGGGTTGCGTGCTTGTTGATGCCACCCCGGTTGCGTAAAAAGCGCCGGGGCAAAATTGCAATGCGTTCAAGGGGGTGCCGATGCGGCGGCTCGCAATGACCATCGGCGCGATCGGCACCTTGGCCATGCTTGTGACGCCCACTGCCGCTCGCGACGTCCGCGCCCGCTTCGAAAAGAGCCTGCAGATGCTCGCGCCGGTCGACCGGCTCGAGCAGCTTTGCGGCTACACGGCGATGCAGCACATTCGCAAGGACCACAAGCCGTTCCGGCCCGACCGGGTGGTGGCGGGTGCCGGCGGCGATCCGCAAATCAAAGGTCATACGATCGTCGCCAAGAACGCCGCCTTCCGCAGCCGCAAGAAATGGTACGCGTTGACTTTCAATTGCACGGCGGCATCCGATCATCTGGCGGTGACCTCGTTCAGCTATACGGTTGGCGACGAAATCCCTGAATCGAAATGGGCGAGCTACGGGTTATGGGAGTAGACGGTGGGCAGCGAGGATCTGGTTGGCGCCTGGCGTGAGCTCGGCCGCGAATTCGTGAAAGGCGACGGCAGCGTCACGCCCGACGTCGCGCGCACCTCCCAGATCATGTACACGCCGGACGGCTTCATGGGCGTCGTCAACACGCCGGCCGAGCGCCCGCGCGTGAGCGCCGGCGCCAATCCGATGGGCCTCGACGGCATCAGCGCCGCCGAGCGTGCCGCGGCCGCCGAAGGTGTCGTCGCTTACACCGGCCGCTACGCGCTCAAGGGCGACATCGTCGAACACACGATCTATTCGTCGCTCAATCCCAATCTCGTCGGCACCACGCAATTGCGCCGCGTCAGTCTCGTCGGCGACGACCTCACCTTGAGCGCGCTGCCGGATGCGCAAGGAAACTACTTTCGCATCCGCTGGCGTCGCGCCGCGCGGGTTTAGGCGGGCGCCGGTACGAAAGCTGCGCGGGCCCGTCACTTGGCCCGGTCGCTCGGCGCAACGCCTGCGACGATCGCGCCGATGGCGGCCGGCAGCGCCAGGCACCAGAAGCCGACAAGCCAATAGAACAGGGCGGCGGCGGCGCAGCCGGCGCCGAAATAGACAATGCTGAGCGCGATGCGGATGAATCGCGCGCGCACCTTTGTGTCCTGACCGGCGCTCGCAAGCAGGTCGACAACATCGAGCGTGGCTTGCGTGGTGTTGCCGGTCATGATCGTCGTCGGCGGTTGGTCGCTGAAGTGCACCCGCTGCACGGCATTCTGGATTGCCATCGCCGCGATGCCGGCAAAGCCGGTGATCAGCGCCGGCACGCTATCGGGGTCAGCAAAAGGACCGTACCGGATTGCCAACACGAAGAACGCGACCAGCAAAATGGCTTCCGCGGAAAACAGTACACGCAGGACAGGGAGTCCGCGCCCTCGCAAGGCGGCGCCGGCGAGCCTTGCCAGCGCGACGACGGCGACGAATTCCGGCAGCGCCAGGAGTTTGCCGTAGATGCCGTGGCTGCCGAGCACGATTGCCGCACCGAGCGTGACGAAATTGCCGGTGACGTGAGAAACAAAGAGACCTTGCAGACCGAGAAAGCCGGCAGCGTCGACGTAGCCGCCGTTGAAGGCGAGCAGGCCGTTGACAACCGCAGCTCTGTCGAAAGGCTTCATGGGCGCTCGCCCGAGGGGAAAAGGCTTAAGGCTTGTCCTTCACCTCGGTGATCGGGCGATCGCTGCCGCGCGCGGTTTCGGTGTGCCAGTGACCCTGCTCATCCTCGTATTGGATGACGGACGTGGAGCCGGGCACCCGCTGTTCGGCGGCGGCGGCTTGCGCTGCGGCCAGCGCCTCGGCATGGGTCGGGAAGCTTTCCGAAAAGGACCCGTTGGCCTTGTAGGCCCAGCCGCCGTCGTGTTCGACGATTTCGTAGATGACTTCGGTCATTGGATACCCTGTCGCGGAACTCTGGATCGCAGAACGCTTCACCTGCGGCTTGGTTGCAGGGAACCCGGGAACAATGCGCGGAGGAGCGTCATTGTCAATGCGAGAGAATGGTGAAGCGGGCCCTATTTCCAGCCGGCTTTGGCGTGGCAAAGACGATGCGCCGGCGGAAACATATGCTCCATTTCATTTTGCGTGACCTCGTCATTATCTTCGAAATAGCCGTGCATGCAGCCGCAATAGATGCGAACCGCTTTTTTGTCGTCATGTTCGCTTGCCAGTTGCGTCATGCAGCGTTCGATCCAGGCGCGGTCGGCGGCGGTCGTGGCCGCATGGGCAAAATCAACGCCAGCCGCGCTCAGCAGGATCGCCAAGATGGTCTTCATGGCGCTCAATCTAGCCGATCGCGCGGGACCGGCGAAGGTGCTTGAGCTTGCCTTCGGAATACGCTTGGCTGGCGCACATGAAAGCCTTCATGACCGGCGCCAGCGGCTATATCGGAGGCTCGGTGGCGGATGCGTTGATTGCCGCCGGCCATCAGGTCAGTGGTCTCGCGCGCTCGGATGAGACCGCCGCCGCGCTTGCCAAACGCGGGATCGCGCCGGTACGCGGCACGCTCGACGATGCCGATGTGTTGGCGCAAGCCGCGCGCGCGGCCGACGCCACCGTCAACACCGCCAATGCCGGTCACCGCGGCGCCGCCGAGGCCATGGTCAAGGCGCTCGCCGGCACCGGCAAAGCGTTTGTGCACACAAGCGGCTCCAGCATCGTCGGCACCCGCGCCCAGGGCGAATTCGTCGAAGCCATCTTTGACGAGGACACGCCGTTTACGCCGACGCCCTACCGCGCTCCGCGCGTCGCGATCGACACGATGGTGCGGGTGGCGGCGGCCGGTAACGTGCGCGCGGTCGTGATTGCGCCCAGCCTGATCTACGGGCGCGGGCGCGGCCTCAACCCGCACAGCATCCAGGTGCCGTGGCTGATCGACTTCGCCAGGAAATACGGCGTCGCCAAACACATCGGCTCGGGCGAGAACCGCTGGGCGAACGTGCATATCGACGATCTGGTAACGCTTTATCTCTTGGCGATCGAGAAGGCGCCGGCCGGCGCCTTCTATTTCGCCGAGAACGGCGAAAATTCCATGCGCGAAATGTGCGAGGCGATCAGCCGCATGCTGGGTTTCGGTGGCCGCACGCAAAGCATGACGGTGGAGGAGGCCGCTCGAGAATGGGGCGAGAGTCCTGCCAACGACACCATGGGCTCGAACAGTCGCGTGCGCGCCAAACGCGCGCGCGCGGAACTGACGTGGCTGCCGACGGGTCCGGCATTGATCGATGAGATCGAGCGGGGATGCTACGCGGGATCGTGACGACGTCGCTCACGGATCTCACGCGGTCTCGGGCGGGCCGAGATCGACGATGTAGTGCCACACATTCGGCGCGGCCTGTCCGCCGGCAAGCTTCAGCGGCTTCTTCACCACCAGATCGAATTTCAACTGGTTGACGCCGTCTTCGTCGATCAACGCCTGCAGGCGCGTCTGGCGGTTATGATAAAGCTCGTTGGTGCGGCGGGCCTCGTCGGTCCATACGCCGGGCGAGGAAAAGCCGGCGTTTTGGTGACGCAGCGGAATATAGGTGCCGTCGCGCCGCTCGATCTCGAGGCCTCGCGCGCGGCAGCGAAAGCCGAACTCGCGGTCCTCCGGTCCCCAGCCCCAATAGCAATTCGGAAAGCCGTTGACCTGACGGAACACGGCGTTATCGAGCAGCGTAACGGCGCCAAAAAAGCTGTAGTGATCCTCTTTTAGAGACAGACCGTGCCAGATCAGCCGCGCCGGGTTTTTCGACCATGAGTAGTCCGCCCACATCGGCAGGTAGTCGACGTCGTGGATGCAGACATAGTCCGCTTCTTTTTCCTTCAGCAGGAAGCCGCAATTGGCGAGCCGCCCGCGGTTGAACGGCGTGTCGCCTTTCTGCTCGATAATGTTGATGGTGACGTCGATCTGCTTGTCGAGCTTGTCGCGCTCGAAATAGGTCGTCATGTGGGGCACGAATTGCGCCAGATGCTGCGTGCGGTCGCGATAGGGCACGACGATGGCCAGCCGCTTGCCGTAGCGCGGATCGCTCCCATCCGGCGTGTGGGCCAAGCTCATGCCAGCTCATTCCGCTGTGTGGAGGAAATACGACGATCTCACTGCGCCCGAAGCGGCCGGACGCTATCCGATTCGGCCGCACTTGAGACGCCGGTTGCCGCCGCTTCGCATCACCTTTGATCGGATCACGCTGCCTGGTCCCGGCCACGGTTATCCCCCGGCGACGATCGGACCGGAGCGCGGATTTTCCGCGGGAGGAGCAGGAGTTTTTGTTTGGCTGCGCGAATATTTAAAATATACTATCTATGGTTGTATCGTGAAAAAGGGGGCAAGACATGGCAAGCGCTTTTGCAAACAAGCTCGCGCGCGCCGCGGAGCAACAGTACGACCTCTATCATTTCGACAGCGAAGCCGATCCGCCGCTCGCGCGGCAGATCGCGAAATACTGGACTGAAATCAAATTGCGTTTTCCAGGCGTCGGCACGCCCTGGTCGGCGGTGTTTGTGTCCTGGTGCGTCAAGCAAGCGGGTGCCACAAAAGCCGAATTCAATTTCAGCGCGGCGCACTCGCAATTCGTCCACAAGGCCATCCAGAACGCGTTGAACGGCGAAGGCGTTTTCCGCGGGCTGCCGGTCGCCGCCCGCCCGCCGGCGGTCGGAGACATCATTCAAAACAACCGGGGCGGCCAGTCGTTGTCATATGACTATGCGCGTACCCATACCAGCTACGCGTCCCATTCGGCGATTGTGATCGAGATCGGCTCCGATGCGCAAGGCAACTACGCCATGACGATCGGAGGCAATGAGAGCGATTCCATTCGAAAGAAGCTGGTGCGCCTCAACGGCCACGGCATCATCCGGCAACGCGAGCGTAGCCGCTATATCTGCGTCATTCAGAATCTGAAATAGCATCGCCACGGCGGCCAGCCGGCCCGCAAGTGCATCGCCCGCCGCTCACTGCGGCGGGCTTGTCATAACCGCGCCGGAATGGGAGTCTCGCCGCCGAAACAAAAGGGGTGATGCCCGTGCGAATGAACAGTCCGCGCCTGCTGGCGCTGTTGATCCTCGGATTCTTCGTCGATCCCGGCGCCGCCGGCCAGGAAGCGACCGACATGCATCTGGAAGATGCGGGCTTCGTCACCCGTGTCGCCGACACGCCAGAGCAGATCGCGCGTTTGCGCGCTTTTCCACCGCGAAAATTTTTGCGCCGGACTAAAAATGGCAGGCCTTATTATCTCTATATCGACCCGGACAGCTGCAAATGCGTGTTTCTCGGCAGCTTAGATGCCATGAAAACGTATCGCGACATGGTCAAGGCGGGGACGGCGCAACTGCCCAATTATATGCAGGGCGGCGGCGTGGATCCCGAACGGCTGATCATGGACGAAGACAATATCGACGGTGCCGATATTCCCGACGGCGACATTTACGATTTCAATTCAGGCTATTGACGATCGTACGTGTCAAAGCCCGCGCTGGCGCTTGAGCCGGTCGATATAGGCCTCGATGTCCGGCGGCAGTTTTTGCAGGCCGGCTTGTCCGGCTTTCGACAAGACTGGGCGCCATTGCGAGCCGCGCAGGAAAGCGGGATCGCGGCCAGGCGGAATGATGCGGTCGAACACGACCACCAGCAGCACCGCCAACAGTCCGACGCGCACCGCGCCGAGCGCGGCGCCCGCGACGCGGTCGGGAATGCTGACGGTGGCGCCGGTCATCTCGCCGACGGTGAAGCGCAGCAGCACGCCGAGCGCGAAGCCGGCCGCCAGAAAAATCCCGCCGAACACCAGCCACCATTGCGCCGGCGACAAATGAAACTGGCTGCTCAACACCGGCGTCAGCGGCGGCGCGGCCGCCACCGCCACGCCCATGCCGCCGATATAGCCGAAGATGGTGGCGAGGCTGCGCAGCAGGCCGGACAGAAAGCCCATGACCACGGCGACGAACAGGCAGGCATAGACCGCCGCGTCGAACGGGTTCATCGCGACGAGATCGCTTATGTCCAGATTGCCCACTTGCCGCCCTCTTTGCGATTGGACCGAACCGCACTACGCTTCGCGCGTTTGCAGACCGGGATACGATGCAAAAACTGCGGCTAACATCACCACACGGCGGTGAAATCTTCGTTGCCTCGGTCGCTCAAATCGCATCGTGAGGTGAAAGGAGAGGGATCATGGCGTTTACGGTTTCCAGTGGCAGCTTCAAGGACGGCGACTATCTGGGCAAGGATTTCATCCTCTCGGCCGATTTCGGCTTCGGTTGCGCCGGGGGCAATACTTCGCCGCATCTGAAATGGTCGGGCGCACCGGCCGGCACCAAAAGCTTCGCCGTCACCTGCTACGATCCAGACGCGCCGACCGGCTCCGGCTTCTGGCACTGGCTGGTGGTCAATATCCCACCGAACGTGACGGAGCTTCCTGCCGGCGCCGGCAGCGCGGGCGGCAAGATGCCGGCGGGCGTCTTGCAGACGCGCACCGATTTCGGCGCGCCTGGCTATGGCGGTCCGTGTCCGCCGGAAGGCGATCACCCGCACCGCTATCTGTTCACGGTGTTCGCCGTCTCCGCCGACAGCCTGCCGGTCAAAGCCGACACCTCCGCCGCGGTGGTCGGCTTCAATCTCAATTTCAATACGCTGGCAAAAGCGAGCATCATGGGGCTGTTCAAGAGGTAAAAGGACGCGCTGCATATTCAGTTGAGGCGCCAGATCGCCGCATTGAGCAGCGTGGCGAAGCCGACCCACAATGCGTATGGCGCAAACAAGATGGCGGCGATCGCGTCGATGCGCGCAGCGAGTGCAATAAAGATAAGGATCGCCGCCAGCAGCGCGGCGACGACCACGAGCGCCGCGTCCGGCCGGTGCAGGCCGAAGAACACCGGCGACCACAGAAAATTGAGCGCCAGCGCGGCGGCCCAAACGGCCATGGCGGCGCTGAAGGGCTCACGCACAAAGATTTGCCAGCCGGCCACGGCAATGAAAACGTAAAGCAGCGTCCAGGCCGGCGCAAAGATCCAGTCCGGCGGATTGAACGCAGGCTTCGCGAGTGAGGCGTACCACTCGCCCGGCCGCGTTACGTATCCGATCGTCAAGCCGCCGCCGAGCGTGACGATGAAAAAGGCGATGAGCGTAATCCAGGCCATGACGTTCGCTCCTATACCGTGAGATAGCCGCCGTCGGCCATCACGATCGTGCCGGTAACGTAAGCCGACAAGTCCGAAGCGAGGAAAATCGCCGGGCCGACGATGTCCTCCGGCTGGCCTGCGCGGCCGAGCGGCGTGTGGTCGAGAAACATCTTCACGTAGTCCGGATGGTTGGCGCGCGTTGCCGCATTGAGCGGCGTTTCGATAAATCCGGGGCCGATGGCGTTGACGCGCACGCCGTCCTTGCCGAGTTCGGCGGCGAGCGCCTTGGTGAAGCCGAGCACGCCGTGCTTGGAAGCGGTGTAGGCCGTCGATGTCGGCGTGCGCAGATGCACGAAAGACTGGATCGAGCCGAGATTGACGATGCGGCCCTTGCCGGCGCGCAGTTGCGCGAGAAACGCCTGCGTGACGTTGAAGGGGCCGCTGAGGTTGGTCGCCAGGACATCCTGCCAGTCCTTGCGCGCGGCTGCCGCGTCGCCCGCAAAGGCGTTGCGCCGTGTGATGCCGGCATTGTTGACCAGCACCGAGACCGGACCGATGTCTTTTTCGACCTTTGCCGCCACGGTGTCGCAAGCGCTCGCGTCGGTGACGTCGAGCGCGAAACTCTTTGCGCTGCCGCCGGCGGCGCGGATCTCGGCCGCGGTTTTTTCCGCGGCCTCGCCATTGATGTCGAGCACCGCGAGCTTTGCGCCCTCGCGCGCATAGCCCAGCGCGATGGCGCGGCCGATGCCGGAGCCGGCGCCGGTGACGGCGGCGATGTGGTTTTGCAGAAGCCCGGGCATGACATCTCCTCCCTCGATTTTGTCGGGGGAAGGATAGCGTGTCTCGCAACCTTTGAGTCCGGCCGTGCTATAAGCGCGGCCATGTCCCGTCGACCTGTCCCCCCCGACGCCCGCAGTGCGGCCGAGAAGGCCTTCAAGGCGGCAACCACCAAACCGGCCGACTTGCCGGCGGCGGCGCCGTCGGTGCCCGGCGCCAAGGAACAGGTCACCCTGCGCATCGACCGCGATGTGCTCGACTATTTTCAGGCCGACGGGCCAGGCTGGCAGGAACGCATCAATGCGGCCCTGCGCAGGGCGGCCGGCAAGTAGGCCGGCGTGTAGGCCGGCAAGTAGGCGAAGTCCCGCGCAGGCAGTATCGTTGCCGGACACTGGGCTGATTTGCAGGCCCCCGCACTGTCCGGGAGACAACTGTCATGCACCGCACAACGCTCCGCACCGCCGCGATCGTGCTTCTTGCGCTCGCCGTCTTAGCGCTCACGCAGCCCGCGCGCGCCGATGAGGGCTCCATCCGCTTCAGCGTGATCAAGGCCGGTTTCGTCATCGGCGGCTCGGGCGGCTCCGGCACGCTCACGTTCCACGGCAAGACCTACCGGCTCGGGATTGGCGGCATCAGTTACGGCTTCACCTTCGGCGCCTCGGAGACGCGTTTCCGCGGCACGGTCAGCAACATCCACCGCCCGTCGGATGTCTCTGGCGTCTATGCCGCAGGCAATGTCGGTGCTGCGGTTGGCCGCGGCGCACAGGCGATCGTGCTGGCTAACCCGAAGGGCGCGGTGCTCACGCTCACCGGCCGCTCGGTTGGCGCCATCGTCAGCGCGGACCTCAATGGCCTGGCGATTACGGTGAGGTGAGCGGCGGCAAGCCGCTCATCGTCCGCACAGCGGATCGCTTTGCGTTTCGCGGTCTTCGTACGCGACGGCGTGTGCGTTGTGGCTTGGCGCGCGGGCGGGCGTCATGGCATTGCGACATCGCTCAACGGCGTGCTGCCGACACGGCTGCGCGATCGGCGATGAGACGGCGTAAGTTGAGACGGCGTAACAAGACGGCCTGACAAGGCGGCGCAAAAAAGCCGGGCTATTCGCCCGGCCTGCCGTCAGTGGTTCTTGTTCTTTTTGCCGTGTTTCTTTTTCTTTGTCTTTTTGACGACGCGTGCCTTCTTTATGCCTTATGCGCCGCCGCGCACTTTTCGAACGTTTGGCTTTTGTTTTTCGCCGCGATTTCTTCGATCGTTTCGCCACGCAGATCCTCCCATCGCGAATTGCATTCGCACAATGATGGAAGGCCTTGCTGTCATGTTCAACGCGCGCGCGAGATTGAGCGCGTCGTATCCGCTCAGTTCAGATCCGGTCTGAGGCCAATCTGTGGAATGGCATGCGGACCCGCGAGCCGGCGTTCGGTGACCATAGCGGGTGCGTGCGCCGCTTCACTCGCGCGGCGGAAAAATGCAAAGCCGCGCGCGAGCGTGTCGCGTCCCGCCTGCATGAAGCCCGCGGCGCCGCTCGACACGGCCTGCGCCGTGCCGGTGACGGCGTTGCCGATGGTCTGCGTCGTCTCGTCGTAGGCGTCCGAGACTTCCTGCGCCATCTCGGCAAAGGCATCGGCGAAAAACTGCGCCGTGTCCGTGACCGCGTCCGATACTTTCCGCGCGGCGCCGCTCCAGACGCCGGCGATGGCGCCGGTGAAGGCGGCCTTGGTCTGGCCGATCTTTTCAGCTCGCGCCTTGGCCCGCTCGGCGCGGCGGATGGCGTCTTCGACGCTGCGCAGTTGCCGCTCGCGCTGCCGGCGCCTGAGCTTGACGTGCTGCACGCCGTAGGCGCCGGTCGCGATCGCCGCCATCAGGCCGGTGAAGCCGGCGGTCATATAGAGCTGCATGTCGACCAGCAGCGTCGTGGCGAACACCAGCAGCATCGCGCCGAGGAAGGCGAACAGCTTCTTGCCGCGCCGGGTGAGGGCGTAGGCGGCGAATTGACGGACGAAAGCGGCCCACATGGCGAATTTCCCCTCATGAATCCTGCCGTCGGGCGCGGGGGCGCCCGGCGAAACACATCCGGGGAAATGTAGGAGGTCTTGATGGCGAGGCAAGGGCAGGAGGCCGCCCCGCTTGCGCCGCCTCGCGTGTCGCGCCTCACGCGCCCGGGCTTGGCGTCATTTCGCCGGGATGACGTTCTCTTTCACGGGAATGACGTTTTCGGCGCCGTCCGCGCCCATATAGACCGCGAGGATCTTCACCGGCGCGGTGCCGTTGTTGACGCCGAAATGCGCGACGTCCATCGCTTCCATGAAGGACGTGCCTTGCTTGTAGGTGCGCGTGCCGTGCGTGCCGTAGTCCACGGTCAATTCACCCGACAGGATGTAGGCAAACAGCGGCACGCCGTGCTTGTGCACGATGGTGCGGCCGCCCGGCGCCAGCGTGACGATGGCGGCGGTGACGTGCGCCGGCCCCTTCGGATAATGGATGGTCTCGCCGACGATCGTCTTGCCGGTGGAGAGCAGCGGCACCGCCGGATAGCTGGCGGGCGGCGCGGCGTCGCGCGCGAATGCGGGGAGCGCGAAGGCGGATGCGGTGAGCAGCGTCAGGGCAAGGAGGCGAGGGCGGCGGTGCATGGGGCAGGTCCTTGGCAGGGGACGTTGGACCGGGAATAGCAAGTCGCCCGCATGGCGCAAAGCGCAATGCGGGATTCCTTGCGGCGCGGGGGCTGCAGGCGTGCTACCTGCGACCGGGTCAAACCGGCTGCCGGAGGGGACATGAGACTCATCATCGTGCTGGCCTTGTCCGCGCTGATCCCGCTCCGCCTTGCGGGTGCGGCCGCCGCCGAGACGACGACCGCGACATTGTTTGCATGTTCGATCGGCAAGAAGACAGTCACGGTGACGGTCGTGGGCCAAAGCCTGGTCTACCGCTACGGGACACCTGCGAAGGCGGAGATGTCGATCGTCGGAACGGCGGCCGCCGGGAATATCTTTCAGATGACGCAACGCTACGCGGGAACGGAATATCAGCTGAGGTTCACGAAGGGCGAGTTCAGCTACATCGTGTACAGCAGCGGCAGCAACGCGAATGTCGGCGCGGCGGCGACGTCGGGTCTCGTCGTCATGCGCGGGATGACGCGAATATTGGACAAGTCCTGTTCGCGGTTTGCGCAACTGACATTGCCGGCAGACATCTTTGCGCTGCCGGAGGATACCGCCGCCTATTCGGCGATGTAGGCCGGCCCGGCGACAGCGGGATCGTTCCATGCGTCGCGGCAGTGCGGCGTGGGATTTTCCCCGGAGGATTGGGCGGGCGATGTGGACGTGGTCGGCGAATTCGGCGAGGCTTTGTAGGGCGCAATAGCGAAGCGTATTGCGCCGTTCGCCAATGCGGATTGCCGGATTCGAAATGGCGGATTACGCTTCGCTAATCCGCCCTACGAGCTGCCCGAAAATTTCAAGTCCGACTATGTCGACCCGGAGGATCAATAGCAGGATTATTTGCGGCGAGGTCGGTCCCAGATTTCGCGACGCTTCATCCGGGCTACGCTTGCTGCGGGTACGAAATTTCACCTCTAGGAATTTGCGGGCGCAGTATGAAAAATGATCCTTGGGCATTTGGATGGACGCCGCTCTTAACCTTGGTAGGATTTGCGATAACAATCTGCATTGCGCTTTTTGGTTTCAGGACATTTGGTCGGTGGCGCAAAGAGAAGTTAGAGGAAAAGAAAATTGAAATAGCGCTTGAAGCAATGGCCTTAGCGCATGAGTGTCAATTTATCTTCCGAAATATTCGTAGTCCGCTATCAACTTCCGCCGAGTGGGCTGATATGCCGAAGTGGCCTAACGAAACGGAAGACCACTGGGGGAGCCGGGGACCCTATTACGCCATCTATTCACGGATTGCGCACAATAAAGATTTCTTCGAGCGCCTATTTAAGCTACAGCCAAAGTTCATGGCATTATTTGGTGGCGACTCCGAATCGATCTTTGTGAAATGTCATAGAGCGCGTCGCTACGTAGAAGTTTCCGCACAGATGTTAACGCGTGCCATTGACGACGCCGGGCTATTGAACGAAAACGCTCAAAGACAACGGAATCAATGGGAGGCGGATATTTGGGAAGGAATGGGAGATATTTATCCAGGAATAGATCGAGTATCGCTCCTGCTAAGAGAATTCCAGCAGGAAATTCTAGACATTTGCACGCCGATAGTTCAGATCACACGTCGTTAGAGATAGAAAAGCAAGTAGCCCACATGGAGTGAAGTGGAATGCGGGGGGCGTCTTGAAAATCTGGTTCCGGATTTCGCTACGCTCCATCCGATCTGTGCTTCTAGCTGACGAGGGCGTCTAAGGCGGCGACTCATGACACTTGTCGTGGCAAGAATTGAACACGGGCGTATTGCCGTGGTCTCAGACACGCTGATAACAGAACATGCAAAGCCGCTTCCGCCGCAACTAGGAAGTCTGAAATCATGGATATTCCCGGGCAACCTTTGCGTCTCCTATTCTAATTCGCCGGAATTGGCACAAAAAACATTCAAGAGTTTTTTTGAGCAGTTCACTAAGCGAGATTTTAAAAAGCGCTCTGGATTCCGATGCGGTTTTGAAGAAACAATTCAATTCTTTGAAGCTTCAAGCGAAAAAACTGGAAACGACTTTCTGGTTGCGTTTGACGCTCCGCCGCGATTGGTAAAGATCGTTGATGGAAGTAGACGCTCAAGCTTGTCTAAGACTGTTTGGATAGGTGACCAATTGGCTTACGAGGCTTTTAGAGAACACGAACGAAAGCTGCGCTTCAAAGCGGAGCGTGGTAGAGCGATTAGCGGCGTCTTATTTGCGGATGAAGTGAAGGGCTCGCCTGCGAGCGGTCTTTATTCCACATTCAGGCAGGTTATAGCCGACAGGACCGTTCCAACTGTTGGCGGTTTTGGATGCGTTATCAGCAATCGAGGAAATTGTTTCCGTTTTTCAGTTTATAGCGACATGCTTCACGATTGGCCGGCCTTTAAGACCGATAGTTACGATTTAAATCTTAGCGATAAGGTAGATTTGATTGCGTCTGGCGAAAACGCGGGTTACGCCATAGCGCAAATCTCTCCTGGATATATTGGACCAAACTGTGTTGCGTTCTACTATCCGAAATCAAAGTCCTTATTCGTTTATTTTGGTGAGCCGAATGGCTTAGCAAATCGGTGCAAGGTTCTATCTGACGTTGAGCCCAACGACTTAAAGAATACTCTTGATAGTGCTTTTGAAAGCGACTTTGGTTGGCTCGCGTTGGTGGTATCAGCGCCTGACTTTGGAAGGGTTCGGTCGCAGCAGGGATTTGCAAGGTCTAGCCCAAGTCACGGGGCAGCATTGGAAATATTCGTTCACGCAAATACTTTTCCCAAAAATCAGGTTGCTGGCTAGCTAGAGGTTCGCTCTTCGCGCTGATCTTAATCGGCCGTGGGCCCGCGCCATCCTTAAAGTCATCGCCTTAGGCGGCTCATCAGGTTGAAGCGGATTGTCTCATGATGCCTTCTCGTCCCTCTTCACCGCCTCCGCCTCGACATAAACTTCATTGCCCATCTCCCGGAACTTCTCCGACATCTCCTCCATCCCCGCCTGCTTCTCGTTCAACGTCGCCGCATAATCCCGCACATCCTGCGTAATCTTCATCGAGCAGAACTTCGGGCCGCACATGGAGCAGAAGTGCGCCACCTTGTGCGCCTCCTTGGGCAGCGTCTCGTCGTGGTATTCCTTCGCCGTATCGGGATCGAGCCCGAGGTTGAACTGGTCCTGCCAGCGGAAGTCGAAGCGCGCGCGTGACAAGGCGTCGTCACGCAGTTGCGCGGCCGGATGGCCCTTGGCCAGGTCGGCGGCGTGCGCCGCGATCTTGTAGGTGATGACGCCTTCCTTGACGTCGTCGCGGTCGGGCAGGCCGAGATGCTCCTTCGGCGTCACGTAGCAGAGCATGGCGCAGCCGAACCAGCCGATCATGGCGGCGCCTATCCCTGAGGTGATGTGGTCGTAGCCCGGCGCGATGTCGGTCGTCAGCGGCCCGAGCGTGTAGAACGGCGCCTCGCCGCATTCCTTCAGCTGCTTGTCCATGTTGATCTTGATCTTGTGCATCGGCACGTGGCCGGGGCCTTCGATCATGACCTGGCAGCCTTTCTGCCACGCGATCTGCGTCAGCTCGCCGAGCGTCTCCAGCTCGGCGAACTGCGCGCGGTCGTTGGCGTCGGCGATCGAGCCGGGGCGCAGGCCGTCGCCGAGCGAGAACGACACGTCGTACTTGCGCATGATGTCGCAGATTTCCTCGAAGCGCTCGTAGAGGAAGCTTTCCTTGTGCCGCGACAGGCACCACTTGGCCATGATCGAGCCGCCGCGCGAAACGATGCCGGTGACGCGGTTCGCCGTGAGCGGCACATAGGCGAGCCGCACGCCGGCGTGGATGGTGAAATAGTCGACGCCCTGTTCGCACTGCTCGATCAAAGTGTCCTTGTAGCACTCCCAGTCGAGCTTGACGGGATCGCCGTCGACCTTCTCCAGCGCCTGATAAATGGGAACGGTGCCGATCGGAACCGGCGCATTGCGCAGGATCCATTCGCGCGTGTTGTGGATGTTGCGGCCGGTGGAGAGGTCCATCACCGTGTCGGCGCCCCAGCGGATCGCCCACACCATCTTCTCGACTTCCTCTTCGACCGAGGAGGTGACCGCCGAGTTGCCGATATTGGCGTTGATCTTGACGAGAAAATTGCGGCCGATGATCATCGGCTCGAGCTCGGCGTGGTTGATGTTGGACGGGATGATGGCGCGGCCGCGCGCGATCTCGTCGCGCACGAATTCCGGCGTGATGAAGGCGGGCACGGAGGCGCCGAAGCTCTCGCCGTCGGCGAGCGCGGCTTGCGCGCGCTCCAACATCTGCTGGCGGCCGAGGTTTTCGCGCTCGGCGACGTAGATCATCTCCTTGGTGATGACGCCGGCGCGCGCCCATTCGAATTGGGTGATGGGGTGCTGACTCTGCGACCCGGCGGGGCGGGCTCCCTCTCCCCCATAGCCCGTCGAAGACGGGCGTAAACGCCCTTTAGGGGGAGAGGGTTGGGGTGAGGGGGTTCCTGACTCGTTAGTTTGTAACCCCTCACCCAGATCGCCATAGCGCGTCGAAGACGCGCGTGAACGCGCTAATGGCGATCCGACCTCTCCCAATGGGAGAGGTGAAGAAGAGGTGCGCGGGGAGGGATAAGAAGAAATCGCGCGGAACGGCTTCGGCGTATTCGGGAAGTTGCGCGCCAGGTGCTTGCCGGAGACATTGCCGTTGTCGACCGGCTTGATCGGGCGGCCGTCATACTCTTCGACGCCGCCGCGTTCCTTGACCCACTCAATGCGCGTGCGGGCAAGCCCCTTCTCGACGTCGATCGTCACGGCCGGATCGGTGTAGGGACCGGTGGTGTCGTAGACGGGCAGGGCGGCCTCGCCCGAGGACGGGTCGAGTTCGATCAGGCGCCGCGGAACCTTGAGATCGGGCGCGCGCGCGGGCGAGGAATAGTCCTTTTGCGATGCCGGCAACGGCCCGGTGGTGACCTTCGGCAGCGTGACGCGCGGGTCGTGGATGTTCATGTCAGTGTCTCCGATGTCAGTGCGGCGCTTCCGCCACGTAGCCTTTGAAAGTGATGAAGCCGCCAAGCGCCAGCAGCACAACGCCGGCGCCGGCGAAGAAACCGGTGTGCGCGATCATCGATCCGGCGACGAACGCGGGAAACTGCGGCGCGAGGAGGCGGAACGTGCCGACGCCGGTACAGATCCAGCCGATCGCCGTGATCAGGCTGCGCCAGTCGGCCGTCCAGTCGTGGTGCACGTTGAGGATGGCGAGGCCGGCGGCCAGCAGGAGAATCCCGGAAAAGTAGACGAAGGGGTAGCCTTGAATGATCTGTACCGCCGTCTGGCGGTAGACTTCGCCGTTCACCAGCATGCCGATGCCGATGATCGACATCAGCGGTCCGATCAGCCGCGCGATCAACATGGAGGTGCGCATGCATCCTAATCCTTCGCCGCTCCCGTGTTCATGTCGCCCTCCGTTTGCGCGCGTTGCGCCGCTGTTCGTGGCGCGGCGCCAGCAGGTCGGCATAGCCGAAATAGCTCAGCACCAGGCCGAGCACGAGGATGAGAAGTCCGGCAAAAACGGGCAGGCTCGGCACGTCGATGAAGCGGAAACCGATGCGCGCCACCTCGTCGGGGACCATGATGCGCACCGCGCCGCCGATCGCCGCGAGCCAGCCGAACAGCGTGATGATCACGCGCCAGTCCGCTTCCCAGACATTGTGCGCCAGGATCACCGCGATGCCGGCGGTCATGGTCAGAATGCCCGACAGATAAATCAGGGCGTTGCTGCCAAGGAACTGCACCGCCATTGCTTTGAAGACGATGCCGTTGGCCAACAGGCCGATGCCGATCGCGGTGGCGACGGGCCCGATCAGCTTGGCAAGATAGATGGATCGCTGCTGCATGGCGCTTCTTCCTGTTCCGGTTCAGGCGAAAACGGACACGAAAGCGCCGCGGGCGAAGGGCCTGCGTTGCGTCGCTCGGGCGGAATCGTGAGAAATCGGCATTCGCGTCCTGTCCCTTCGCCGGCATGACCCGGATCAGGTTCAAAGGGTCGCCGCCGCTTGCGGTCTCTCAGCCCCTCAAGCGGGGCCCCCCTCGGAACGAAGGCTAATGTATGCCGCGCGCATGGGGTGTCAATGTGGCGGTGGATAGCGTCGTGGCGGTGGATGGCGTCAGCCGGCCAGTTCCAGCCAGGCCTTCACCCGCGCGTCGGGATCGCCGCTTTGGGTGATGTCGGTGACGACGGCGATGGAGGAGGCCCCGGCGGCGTAGATGGCGGGCGCTTTTTCCAGCGTGATGCCGCCGATGGCGACCAGCGGGACGGCGCCGATGCGTTTTTTCCACAGCGCAATCGGCGCGAGCCCCTGCGGTGGAACCGTCATCGTCTTGACCGTGGTCGTATAGATCGGCCCGAGCGCCACGTAATCGGGATCGTGGCGGAGCGCCTCCTCGAGTTCCGCCTCGTCATGGGTGGACAGGCCGAGCGTCAGTCCGGCCTTGCGGATGGCGGCGAGGTCGGCGGTGGCCAGGTCTTCATGACCGAGGTGCAGGTGTGCGGCGCCGGCCTCGATGGCCGCGCGCCAGTAGTCGTTGATCACCAGCTTTGCGCCAACGGCGCCGGCCGCCGCGATTGCCGGCCGTATCAGCATCATCACCTGTTGGTGCGTAAGGCCCTTGACGCGCAATTGAAGGGTGCCGACGCCGAGCGCGCAAAGACGCTCCACCCAGGCGAGGCTGTCGACGACAGGATAGAACCGGTCAGGATATGGCATGCGATGCCTTCAGTTCGTGCTCGCAATTGGAGCCTTACGCGACTTTGGCCGCAAGGGCGGTGTCGGCTTGCTGTGCGCCGACGGGAAGCGTGATGCGGGCGATGAGATCGCGCAGAGGCGGATCGCTTGATGGTGCCGCGCCAGACGCCGCCGAAACATGAAAGCCGGGGCCGAGATGCCGCTCGAGAAATTCAAACAAGTTTTCGCCATCCGTGTCTGCGGCACCTGCGAGTGGGTCCGCAGGCGCTTGCAGATGCTGATGCCGTCCTCTCCAGGCAGCATCACGTCGAGTACGATCAGGTTGATGCGGTTGTCGTCCATGAGATGATCGACGTCGCGACCGCTTCCGGTCAGCGTGACGCGGCAGTCGTTCGAACGCAGATAGCGTGCGATCAACCCGCTGATCTCGCGGTCATCCTCCACCACCAAAATGTGCGGCACCTTGGTCATCCGAGTTCGCGTTATTGCATTGACGACAAATGGGGCGAAAAAAATTGTTTCTGAATGTTTCAGACGGCGATTTCGACATACTCCGAAACAAACTCGCTCTTCCGCGGCAAGGCTCCGTTAACCGCAAAAGACGCTTATTCATTGGCGAAAAGTCGGCGCCATATGCCGGCTGAACGAGGGGTATGCATCATGAGTTCGATCACGGCAACGTCGCTCACCCAAGCCTTCTCGCCTCTGTCGCGCTTGCAGAATGAGTTGGCATCCGAAGTCTCGGCCGGAACCATCAGTTCCGATGACCAGTCCGCGTTGAGTTCCGCGCTCACGGACATCGATTCCGCGCTCAAGGCGCAGGCGCCATCCGGTGGTTCGCGTCCGGCGCCGGGCGAGTTCCAGTCCAAGATCGACGATCTGATCGCCAACGAAGTCAGCGATGGCAAGCTGACCAGCGACCAGGCCGCAGAACTGAAGAATGTCTTTGCGCAAGCGTTTCAGGGCGGTCCGGGTGGTCCCGGTGGCCCCGGTGGCCCTGGCGGTGGCAGCGACAGCGCAAGCGGGGCCTCCACCGATCCTGCCGATACCAACGGTGATGGTACCGTCAGCGCGGCCGAACAATTCGCTTACGATGCGAAAAATTCCGACGAGGCCGACGGCAGCGGTAAATCCGATACGTCCAAGCTGTTGTCGGATTTTCTGAAGCTAATTCAGGATTCGCAAAGCAGTTCGTCGACCTACGGCGCAAACGGTGACAGCCTGATCTCCAAGATCCAATCGTTGATCGTCAACTATCAGGTCTGAGCGCGCAGCGGCTGCGCCGTCCGCAATGTGAGGTATTCCAACCTCACATCGGCGGCAAGCGCAGGATCGCGATGCGGGCGTTGCCGTCGGCTTCGCCGATCACCCGCAACGTATGCGAATCGAAAGCGATGCCGGTCAGCCGCATGCCGTTGACTTTTGCGCTGATGCGGACGTCCTTGTTGTCGCGCTCGAAATCGGCGAGCGCGACACCGATCTGCTTCAGCGCATCGGCCGCGAAGGGCTTGAGATCGATCACCGCGTGCTCTTCGAGCGCCTTTTTGAGATAGGGCTGGGCCGCGCGCGCCGCCCGTCCGACCAGGCCGAAGCCGGCGTCGGAATCGACCGCTACCGTCAGGTCGGTCATCCGCAGGATCTGGTTCTGAGCGTCGAGCGTCGGCCTGCCCCAGACCTGCACCGTCGCACTGGCGCCAAAGCCGAACCAGCTCTTCTTCTCGTGTGCGCGCACGTCGAGTGCGATCAGGATGCGCTCGCCTGCCGCGCCGATATTGACACCGCGCACTTCGACGTCGACCGGCGCGCTGTTGTCTTCCGGATAATGATGGCCCTTGAGTTGGGCTTCCAGAACCTTGTTGATCTCGGTAAAGGGAACATCGATCGGCATGTCGACCTTGATGCGGCCGTCGTCCATCGGCGCCACCAGTTCGAGCTTGGCCGGAAACGGGCATTTCGGTTTGGTGTTGGTCGAGCTGATGCGCGTCTCCGCCAGCACGCCGACGGTCAAGGTGACGTTCTGCTGATCGATGCGCGGTTGCGCGGCGGCGGCGCGCACGGGAGTCACGTCGAGCCACAGCTTGGGCATGCCGGTATCGCCGCCGCCCAGCGGGATGGTGCGGCATATCTTGGCCCACTGTTCGCGCGCCACGTTTTCGATGATCGGTGCGTTGCGCAGCCATTTCTCGAGTTCGGCGACCTGCTCGTTGACCATGTTGTCGATCATCGGCTTGGCCTCTTGCGTCATGTTGAGGTCGAGGCCGGCGATCTTCATTGAGCTGTCGCCAAGATCGAGTTGGGCTTTGAGGTTGGGTTGCAGCCGCCAGTTTTCGGTCAGCACCGGCCGGGAATGCATCACCACCTGTCCGTGGATGTCGGCTTTCTGATCCTGCACTTTGGTGGGCGTGTTGCCGGCGGCTTTCTTGTTGCTTGTGTTGCTATTGTTGCCTGTGTTGCCGCGTTTCGATGGTTCGTCTTCGTCGTCCTTGTCGCTGCCGCCAAACAAGCCCGATATCAACCCGCCGAGTGGATTATCGCTGTTCTTGCCAGAACCGGACTTGTCTCCGGTTATGGCGCCGGCGATTGAACCGATCAGATTGCCGGCCTGCGTCATGATCTCGCCGCTGATTTTCACGGAGCCGTTGAGCGTCGCGCCGACCGCGAGATCGTCGGGACGGCCAACGAGCTGAATCGGCCCGCGCGCGATATCGATGCCGACGTCGGAAGAGGAGAGGATGGCGTTAATCGGATTATTATTCTTGTCGACGAGTTGGCGTGGCGCAGCGCCTTCCAAGCTCTCGCGGATGGCGTTGATCGAGATCGCTACCGGCGCGATCACGTAGGAGGATCGCGTCACCGGTTCGAGCGGCGGCAGCGGCGGCAGGTTCACCACCGCCGGCGGCGCCGATTGCGGCAAATAGCGGTCGACCGCCCACAAGGCGGCATAGAAGGACGCGCCGAGCACGATGACGGCGCTGATCAGAAACAGGAATCGTCGAGAACGGAGAATGTTGGGCATGAGGGTCCGCCGCTATGCGAGCCGTGGGTCATTGTAGTCGTCCGCACCCTGCCACGCCAGTTCCAGGTTGTCACAGTGGCTCGTTGCGCCGCTGTGTGTTACGCGTCGTTTCCGTCGCGGCCACCGACATGAGGCGTGATCGTCATGGCGCAGCCGTTCGTGGAACCGTGCAGCCGGGGCCTCATCGAATCGCAGCCGTGCCCGCGCGCGCTTAAGCGCGAGATCGCCGGCCCGCGCAGGCGCATGGTGCTGATCGCCTGCGTCCTGGCGTCGTCGATGGGCTTCATCGACGGCTCGGCGCTCACCGTTGCGCTGCCGCGCCTACGCGAATATTTCGCGGCCGATCTGGCGTCCGTGCAATGGGTGCTCAACGCCTATGTGCTGGCTTTGGCGGCCTTGACGCTGACCGGCGGCGCGCTCGCCGATGTTTACGGCAAGGCGCGCATGCTCGGAATTGGATGTTTAGGCTTCGGGCTTGCTTCGGTCGCCTGTAGCGTTGCACCGACGGTCGAATGGCTGATCGCCGCGCGCGTCGTGCAAGGCATCTCCGCCGCAATTCTCACGCCGTCGAGCCTCGCACTCATCGGCGCTACATTTCCCAAAGAAGAACGCAGCCGCGCGATCGGCGTGTGGGCGGCCGCCTCCGCGTTGACCACCGCCGGGGGGCCGGTGCTGGGCGGCTGGCTCACTCAGTCCTTCGGCTGGCAATGGGTATTCGCGATCAATCCGCCGCTTGCACTCTTTGCCATCGGTTTGCTGGTGCGATTTGCGCCGCCCGGCCGCCGCGAGCGGCGCCGCTTCGACCTGCCCGGCGCCGCCATCCTTACGGCCGCGCTTGCCGCGATCGCCTGGGCGTTCAGCAGCATCGGCCCACATGGCGGATCGGACGCGATGCCTGGTCTGATCGCCGGTTCCGCGCTGATTGGGCTTGCCGGATTCGTCGGCTACGGGTTCTGGGAAAGAGCGACCGATCATCCGATGACGCCGCCGCGGCTGATGCGCAATCACGGCTTTGTCGGACTCAATGTGGTGACGCTTTTGCTCTATGCGGGCCTCGCCATCATGTTTTTCCTGCTCTCCTTCGATCTCATCGATCGGCGTGGCTTGTCGCCGACCGACGCCGGCCTATCGTTCTTGCCGTTTACGCTCGGCGTCGGACTTCTGTCGCGTCCGTTCGGCGCCATCGCCGACAAGATCGGTGCGCGCACCATGTTGATCGCGGGCCCGCTCGGCGCCTGCGCCGGCTTTGCCTGGCTCGCGCTCGGCAAGAGTGCGCCGTTCGTGCCGGGCGTGCTGGCGCCGATGACTTTGCTGGGGATTTCGTTTGCGCTGCTGGTCGCGCCATTGACGGCATCGGTAATGTCGAGCCTGTCTGATGCCGAGGAAGGATTGGCGTCCGGCATCAACAATGCCATGAGCCGGATCGCGCAGCTTGCCGGCGTCGCGCTTGCCGCCGGCGCGGCGTCTTATTCGTTCGGCTTTCAGGCGGGCCTGTTGACGGCCGCCGCGCTGTCATTGGCGGGCGGCATCTACGTGGCTGTCGGCGTGCCGGCGGCGGCATTGGCGGCAAAACATCCAAACGTACGAGGTGCATGAAATGGCCCCGAAAATCTGCGAACACGTGGCGGAGGTTCAGACGGTCACGCCGAGCGCGCTCGGTTGCGAGGAATGCCTCAAGATCGGCTCGCCCTGGGTGCACCTGCGTCTGTGCCGCATCTGCGGTCATGTCGGCTGCTGTGACGATTCTCCCAACAGGCACGCCACCAAACATTTTCACGTCACCGGCCACCCCATCATCGAAGGCTACGATCCGCCGGAAGGCTGGGGCTGGTGTTATGTCGATGAGGAATTTGTCAAATTGCCCAACAAGACGCCGCAGCGCGGGCCGATTCCGCGTTTCGTCTGAAGCCAATCACGCCTTCGCCTTGCCCATGCGGTGGAACTTGAGCGCGGCGTAGATCGTGTCGTTGACCGGCGTCGGCACGTTGAATTGCCTGCCGAGCCGGCGCACCTCGCCGGCAAGCCAGTCGAGCTCGAGCCGGTTGCCGCGGTCGAGATCGTTGGCCATAGAGGCCTTCATGCTCGCCGGCACGTTCTTGTCGGCAAAGGCCATGCGCTCGTCGACGAAGGCGTCGTCGAGCGCGACGCCCTTTGCTTTGCCGACGGATAATGTCTCGCGCATGATGTTGCGGAACAGCGCGCGTGTATCGGGATCGCCGAGGATCGGCCCCATGGTCGAGCCCGTCACCGCGGTCGCGCCCGAAGTCGCCGACAGGAAGATGAATTTGTGCCAGCGGTCGCGCTGAATGTTGTCCGACTGCGTGATCGGGATGCCGGCGGTTTTGGCGGCTTCGACGAAGGCCGCAAGCGGCGCGTCGGCGCGGCCGTCGATGGTGCCGCAGATGATCGACTGGAACTGGCTGGTCTGTTTGATGACGCCGGGACGGTCGATCACGGTGACGACGTAGGTGACGCCGGGAATGGCGCGCTCTTGGCCGACGATCGGCGCGATGCGCTCGTAGCTGTCGACGCCGTTCTGCAAGGTGATGACGCGCGTGTTCGCTCCGAGTAGCGGTTTCGCCTGCTCGGCGGCCTTTTCGGTGTCCCACAGCTTGACCGCGAACAGCACGATATCGACGGGGCCGACGGCGGCCGGATCGTCGTTCACGTTCGGCTTCGGCACGTGCACGTCGCCGTGTACGCTCTCGACCTTCAACCCGTCCTTGAGCATGGCGTCGCGGTGCGCGCCGCGTGCAATGAAGAAGACGTCATGGTCAGCGGCCGCCAGCCGCGCGCCGAAATAGCCGCCCACCGCGCCAGCCGCCATGACTGCAATTCGCATTGCTTGGCTCCTTCAAAATGCGGGCAAAGCATAGCCTTCCTGGAAGCCGCTGACCAACCGTTACGGAAGGTGGTCACCGGCAATCCGCTGCGGCAGCTGCGGCGGTCTCGCGTGACAAGAGCCGCCCGCGTCCGGTGAGTCGGTACTGTTATCGTGGAGACCAGCAGACGTTAGAGCGCAATCCATTAGATTGAATCATTGTGCTTCTCTAGCATTTTATTTTGGCATGATTTTTTCCGAAAACCGGTTCCGACTTTTCGGGATCATGCGCTAGCAGACCCGGCCGCAAAAAAATCGCCCGGCGCGATGGCCGGGCAAGTCTTGGGAGGAACCAGTCGCTTCAGTAAAGACCTTTTCAGTAAAGGCCTGGCAGGTGGATCGCGTTCCAGGTCACCGACGCCGCGCTGCGTGGCTCAGCGGCAAACGAGGCGTGCCGCGTTTGGTTTTGCGCCCGCGCGCGTTCGATGGCCGCTTGCGCCTCGGCGCGCCAGTCCTGACGTCCATCTTGACGCGAATCTTGGCGTCCATTTTGCGCCTGGCGTTTTTGCGCCGGCGCTTTCGCTTCGCGCGTCGGTGCGCCGGACTGCGGCAGCACGATCACCTTGGCCCCGACCTTGACGCGGTTGTAGAGATCGATGGCGTTGTCGTTGGTCATGCGGATGCAGCCCGACGACACGTGCTTGCCGATCGACGCCGGATTGTTGGTGCCGTGGATGCGGTATTGCGTGCCGCCGATATACATCGCGCGCGCGCCGAGCGGATTGCTGGGGCCGCCGGCCATCATACGCGGCAGATACGGCTGACGCTGCAGCATCTCCGGCGGCGGATACCAGTCCGGCCACTCGGCCTTGCGCACGACCGACTTCACGCCCGCCCAGGTGAAGCCCTGGCGGCCGACGCCGATGCCGTAGCGGATCGCCTTGCCGTTGCCGAGCACGTAATAGAGAAACGTATGCGACGTATCGATGATGATGGTGCCGGGCGCTTCTTTCGCTCGATAGTCGACGACCTGCCGGCGCAGGCGCGGCGCGAGCCGGGCGTTTTCATCACCGACCTCGGCAGGCGCTGCCCGCTGCGGTTGTGCCTGTGGCGCGGCCGAATATTGGGGCGCAATCTGCGTCGGCGGCGGCACGAGAAAGCTGAACAATTGCTGGGCCTGCGCCGGGGCGTTCGCAATCGAAGCGGCGGCGATCAGCGCGCCAAAAGAAGCGAAATAGCGATACTTGCGCATGGAAACCTCGTCGAATTCCCGCCCATTCGTTCGACAGTAAAATCGATGAAGGGGTTCAAAGGTTCCTGCGCAAAAAAATTCAAATCGTGCGGAACCGGAAGGTTCTGCCGTTTTCCGGCCGCACTGGTTACCGCAAGTTTAAGCTCGGAGTTCAATCCTTGTGCTTGTGCCAGCCCACCACCGCCTCCGGCACCGCGTCGGTTGAGGCGAAATAGGGCTTGATGTCGAGAAGCGGCGTGCCGTCGAGGCAGTCGAGCCCGACCACGCTCAAGTTGCCTTCTTTCACGCCCACAAGCTTCACCACGCTCATGGCGATCGGATTGGGGCGGGCCGGGGAGCGCAAGGCAAAAGTGCCGTGCTGCGCGCCGTAATGGCCGGGCACCTGCAGCACCAGGTTTCGCGGCGAGCGGTCCATCCAGTAGAGCAGCACCAGATGGGTGCAGGTCTCGACGTCTTTTAAGCCATCGGCAAAGCGCGGATCGAGCTCGACCGTGCAGACGGCATCGGACCCGCGGGCGTTCTTGGGGCAGTCCTTGCGCTCTTTCCAGGGCGTGCGGATGCGGCCGAGAAAATAGACCCCCGCGTCGGGCTTTTCGGGCAAGTCGATCGCCTTTTCGCCCTCGCGGATGCCGAATGTGTTGATGCTCATAGCTCGCCTCCGTGCCCCGCTTTGCCACGGGCTTAAGGATGACGGAAGGGGACCCTTGCGAGCGTGAGTTTAAAGGTATAAAGATATCTTTATGTAGTGGGAAGGTGCCCAAGCGACGCGGGCAGCCACGACAGCGATTTCAAGAGGCCCATGACTTCCAGTGGCAGCCAGCTCGGTTTCGAGGCCCTCAACGCGGCACTGAAGGCGGCCGGCGAGGAGACGCGCCTGCGCGTGTTGGCGCTGCTGTCCGAGGCCGAACTGACCGTTTCCGACCTGACCGACATTCTGCGCCAGTCGCAGCCGCGCATGTCTCGCCACCTGCGCCTGCTGGCGGAAGCGGGGCTGGTCGAGCGCTTCCGCGAGGGCACCTGGGCTTTCTTCCGGCTGGCCGAGAGCGGCGGTGGGGCGGCAGTTGCCCACGCGCTGCTCGAGCGGCTCGATCCGGATGACCAGACCATCGCCCGCGACCGCGCGCGGCTTGCCTCGGTGCGCAAGACGCGCGCCGCTGCCGCACAAGCTTACTTTCGCGCCCACGCGGCCGAGTGGGACCGCATCCGCAAGCTGCACGTCGCCGACGAGGCGGTGGAGGCGGCGATCCGCAAGGCGCTCGCCGGCAAGCCGTTCAGGTCGCTTTTGGATCTCGGCACCGGCACCGGCCGCATGCTCGAAATGTTCGGGCCGGAGATCGAGCGCGGGCTCGGTCTCGATCTGTCGCTCGATATGTTGCATCTCGCGCGCGACCGGCTGGAGCGTGCGGGTCTCAAGAATTGCAGTGTACGGCAGGGCGACATCTACGATCTGCCGCTGGCGGACGAATCCTTCGACGTCGTGATCCTGCATCAGGTGCTGCACTTCCTCGACGACGGCGCGCGCGCGATCCACGAAGCCGCGCGCGTGCTGCGGCCCGGCGGGCGGCTGCTGGTGGTCGATTTTGCGCCGCATGAAGAAGAATTCCTGCGCGAGAAATATGCGCATCGCCGTCTCGGCTTCGCGCCCGAAACCGTGACGCAATGGATAACGGCGTCCAACCTGGAGCCGGTGATGCATAAGCGGCTGGCGCCGGAGCCCGGCTCCGGCGGCAAGATCGCGGTGTCGCTGTGGCTCGCGCGCGACGCCCGCGCGCTGATGGCGACGACGCCGTCGCGGGAGGTGGCGTGATGAACGCAGCCCTGCGTCCCAGCCGTTTCATGCCCGCAGGCCATCGGCGCATCGCGGTGTCGTTCGAATTCTTCCCGCCCAAGGACGAGGGCATGGAGAATATTTTGTGGGAGTCGATCGAACGGCTCGCGCCGCTGTCGCCCGATTTCGTTTCCGTGACCTATGGCGCCGGCGGTTCGACGCGCGAGCGCACGCACGCCACCGTCAAACGCATCCTCTCCGAAACCGGGCTGACGCCGGCCGCGCATTTGACCTGCGTCGCCGCCACGCGCGACGAGATCGACGCCATCGTGCGCAGCTATGCGGACGCCGGCGTGCGCCACATCGTGGCGCTGCGCGGCGACCCGTTTGAAGGCGCAGGAGCGAAATACGCGCCGCATCCGGGCGGCTACGAGAACGCCGCCGATCTTGTCGCCGGTATCAAGCGTGTCAGCGACAACTTCGAAATCTCGGTCTCTGCTTATCCGGAGAAACATCCCGATAGCCGCAATGTCGAAGCCGATATCGACATGCTCAAGGCCAAGGTCGATGCCGGCGCTTCGCGCGCGATGACGCAATTCTTCTTTGATAACGATCTCTACTTCCGTTATCTCGAGCGCGTGCGCGCACGCGGCATCGACATTCCGATCGTGCCTGGCATCCTGCCGGTGCAGAACTTCAAGGCGGCGACGAATTTCGCCGCGCGCGCCGGTGCCTCGGTGCCGGTGTGGCTGGCCGAACGTTTCCACGGCCTCGACAACGACCCGGTCACGCGCAAACTGATCGCCGCCGCCGTTGCCGCCGAGCAGGTGATCGACCTGTTCGACCGCGGCGTCACCCATTTCCACTTCTACACCATGAACCGCGCCGACCTCGTCTACGCGATCTGCCATCTGCTAGGTCTGCGGCCGGTCACTCCTCTTTCTTCCCTCTCCCATGGGGAGAGGGTGCCCGCGCGAAGCGCGGGCGGGTGAGGGGTCATGGCGTCGCGTGTGGCAATGGCAAGAAAACTACGGCGGGCACAAACCGACGCCGAGCGGGCGTTGTGGTTTCAGTTGCGAGACCGCCGGCTGAACGGATTGAAGTTTCGTAGGCAGATGCCGATCAAGTCCTATGTCGTGGACTTCTGCTGCGAGTCGGCGCGACTGATCATCGAGCTTGATGGCGGACAGCACGATGTACGCAGCGCTTGCGATGCTAAACGAACCGCTGACCTCGAGGCTTATGGCTATCTGGTTCTGCGCTTCTGGAACAACGATGTGCTCAACAATCTGAACGGCGTTGTTGAGACAATTGCCACGACGGCAAGTCAGGAACCCCCTCACCCTAACCCTCTCCCCAACGGGGAGAGGGTACAGGCCTGAGCAAGCAGTGAGTCAAATGCGCAATACCAAGCCAAGCCCCCGCACCGCATTCACCGAGGCGCTGCGCCAGCGCATCCTCGTGCTCGACGGCGCCATGGGCACCATGATCCAGGCGCTCAAGCTCGACGAGGAAGGCTATCGCGGTGCGCGCTTCGACGCCTGGAACCGCGAGGTGCGCGGCAATAACGACCTCTTGAACTTGAGCCGGCCGGACGCCGTGCGCGACATCCATCTCGCTTATTTCCGCGCCGGGGCCGACATCGTCTCCACCAATACCTTCTCCTCGACGACGGTCGCGCAAGCCGATTACGGCATGGAGAAGATCGCCTACGAACTAAACGAGGCGGGCGCGCGGCTGGCGCGCGATGCGGCGGTGCAGGCCGAGAAAGAAGACGGCAAGCGCCGCTTTGTGGCCGGTGCGCTCGGTCCGACCAATCGTACCGCCTCGATTTCTCCCGATGTGAGTAATCCCGGCTTCCGCGCCATCACCTTCGATGAGTTGCGCATAGCCTATGGCGAGCAGGCGCGCGGCCTGATCGACGGCGGCGCCGATCTGCTGCTGATCGAGACTATCTTCGATACGCTCAACGCCAAGGCCGCGATCTATGCCATCGCCGAGCTGTGCGAAGAGCGAAGCCTCGATGTGCCGATCATGATCTCCGGCACCATCACCGACCGTTCCGGCCGCTTGCTGTCGGGGCAGACGCCGGAAGCGTTCTGGACGTCGGTGCGGCATGGCAATCCCATCACCGTCGGCCTGAACTGTGCGCTCGGCGCCAAGGAAATGCGCGCGCACGTTGCCGAGCTCGCGCGCATCGCCGACACCTTCGTCTGCGCTTATCCGAACGCCGGCCTGCCCAACGAGTTCGGCTATTACGACGAAAGCCCGGAAGCGATGGCGGAACTGCTCGGCGAGTTCGCGCAAAGCGGCCTGGTCAACGTCATCGGCGGCTGCTGCGGCACCACGCCCGAGCACATCGCCGCCATTGCCAAGGCCGTCGAAGGTCAGCCGCCACGCGCGATCCCCGAGCCGCCGCGGCAGTTGCGACTGTCGGGGCTGGAAGCCTTCGCGCTCACGCCCGACATTCCCTTCGTCAATGTCGGCGAGCGCACCAACGTCACCGGCTCTACTAAATTTCGCAAGCTAATCACTGCCGGCGATTATGCGGGCGCGCTCGTGGTCGCGCGCGCGCAGGTCGAAAACGGCGCGCAGGTGATCGACGTCAACATGGACGAGGGCTTGCTCGATTCGGAAGCCGCCATGGTCACCTTCCTCAACCTGATCGCGGCCGAGCCCGACATCGCGCGCGTGCCGGTGATGGTCGATTCATCGAAATTCTCGGTGATCGAGGCGGGGCTGAAATGCCTGCAAGGCAAGGCGGTGGTCAATTCGATCTCGATGAAAGAAGGTGAGGAGGCTTTCCTCGATCACGCCCGCATCGTGCGCCGCTACGGCGCCGCGGTGGTGGTCATGGCCTTCGACGAAAAGGGCCAGGCCGACACGCAGGAGAGAAAGACGGCGATCTGCCGGCGCGCCTATGACCTGCTGGTCAACAAGGTCGGGCTTCCTCCTGAGGACATTATTTTCGATCCTAACATCTTCGCCGTCGCCACCGGCATGGAGGAGCACAACAATTACGGCGTCGATTTCATCGAGGCCGCGCGCTGGATCAGGCAGAACCTGCCCTTCGCGCATGTCTCGGGCGGCGTCTCGAATTTGTCGTTCTCTTTCCGCGGCAACGAGCGCGTGCGCGAGGCCATGCACTCCGTGTTCCTCTGCCACGCGATTCAGGCCGGCATGGATTTAGGCATCGTCAATGCCGGACAGATGGCGGTCTATGACGATCTCGATCCGGAATTGCGCGAGGCTTGCGAAGACGTGGTGCTCAACCGCCGCGCCGACGCCGCCGAGCGGCTGTTGGCACTGGCCGAGCGCTTTCGTGGCGGCGGCCAGGCGGCCAAGGTCGCCGATCTCTCATGGCGCGAGCAGCCGGTGGAAAAGCGGCTGGCGCACGCTTTGGTGCACGGAATCACCGATTTCATCGCGGGCGACGTCGAGGAAGCGCGGCTGAAGGCCGAGCGCCCGCTGCACGTGATCGAAGGCCCGTTGATGGACGGTATGAACATCGTCGGCGACCTTTTCGGCGCCGGCAAGATGTTCCTGCCCCAAGTGGTGAAATCTGCGCGTGTGATGAAGCAGGCGGTTGCCCATCTGATGCCGTACATGGAGCAGGAGAAGGACGGCCGCGCGCATACGTCATCGAACGGCAAGATCGTGATGGCGACCGTGAAGGGCGATGTGCACGACATCGGCAAAAACATTGTCGGCGTCGTGCTCCAGTGCAACAATTACGAGGTCATCGACCTCGGCGTCATGGTGCCGGCGGCGAAAATCCTGGAGACCGCGCGGGCCGTCGGCGCCGACATTATCGGGCTCTCCGGGCTCATTACGCCCTCGCTCGACGAGATGTGCCATGTGGCGGGCGAGATGGAACGGCAGGGCTTCGACCTGCCGCTGCTGATCGGCGGCGCCACCACCAGCCGCGTGCACACCGCGGTGAAGATCCATCCCAACTACCGGCGCGGCCAGGCGGTCTATGTCACCGACGCCAGCCGCGCGGTCGGCGTGGCGCAGTCCTTGCTGGCGCCGCAGACCAAAGCGGGGACCATCTCTGACCTGCGCGCGGACTACGCCAAGATCGCCGCCGCCCATGCGCGCGCGCAGGAAGAGAAGTCGCGCCTGCCGCTGGCCGCCGCGCGCGCCAACGCGCTCAAGCTCGACTGGAGCGCTTACACGCCGCCGAAACCATCATTCGTCGGCACCAAGGTGCTGGACGATTATCCGGTCGATGATTTGGTCGATGTCATCGACTGGACGCCTTTCTTCCAGACTTGGGAACTGAGCGGCCGATATCCGGCCATTCTCAAGGACGCCAAAGTCGGCGAGGCCGCGCGCGCTCTCTTTGACGACGCCCGCGCCATGCTCGACAAGATCGTGAAAGAACGCTGGTTCACCGCGCGTGCCGTCTTCGGCTTCTGGCCGGCGAACGCGCAGGACGACGACATTGTGCTGTTCGGTGATGAGGCGCGCGGGCAGCCGATCGCGCACTTGCACGGTTTGCGCCAGCAGCTCTTCAAGCGCGAAGGCCGCCACAATCTTTCGCTCGGCGATTTCGTGGCGCCGCGTGACTCAGGCGTGCCCGATTACGTTGGCGCTTTTGCCGTAACCGCCGGCATTGGCGAGGATGTCATCGCCGAACGCTTCAAGCGCGCCAACGACGACTACTCGGCCATCATGGTCAAGGCGCTCGCCGACCGACTGGCGGAAGCCTTCGCCGAGCGGCTGCATCAAAGGGTGCGCACCGAGTTCTGGGGCTATGCCGCAGACGAGACATTGTCGAACGTGGATCTGATCGCGGAGAAGTATCGCGGCATCCGGCCGGCGCCTGGTTATCCGGCGCAACCCGACCACACCGAGAAGGCGACCTTGTTCCGCCTGCTGCAGCCGGAACGCATCGGTATGACGCTCACCGAAAGCTTTGCGATGTGGCCGGGCGCTGCCGTGAGCGGACTTTATTTTAGTCACCCGCAAGCCGCCTATTTCGGCGTCGGCAAGATCGAGCGCGATCAAGTGGAAGACTACGCGCGCCGTAAAGGTTGGAGCGTTGCGGAAGCCGAACGCTGGCTGGCGCCGGTCCTCAACTACGATCCGCGTCACGCGCCGAGTATTGCTGCGGCGTGAGGGGCGGGCGCCGCTCTGGCTGGCGCCCGAGCACGCTTGATCTGTTTTGCCTACTCCGCTGCGGCTTGGCTCTGATCGGTGTAGCCGGCGAGCTCGCCATTGATCACGTAGCGCAACATCGCGACCACTTGTTCCGGCGTTTGCGCCACCGCCAATGCGGCGGCGTCGACCTCTTTCAAGGCGTGTTGATGCTCGGGCTGGTGGATGACGATGATGGGCTTGCCGAGTGCAGCGGCATAGCCGGCGTCAAACGCCGCGTTCCATTGCTTATATTTCTCTCCGAAGCGCACGACCACGAGATCGGCCTGCTCGATTAGCGTGCGGGTGAGGATGGCGTTGAGTTGCGCGCCCTTGTGGTCATGCCAGAACTTGTTGGGCTCGGGCCCGAGGATCGCGACGCCACAGTCGTCGGACGCCTCATGATGCGTGACCGGGGCGGCAAACCGCACGTCGAGCTTGGCGGCGGCGGCGCCCTCTTCGATGTGTTCGCGCCAGTCGGTGTGGATTTCGCCGGAGAGATAGATACTCCAGGTCATGGAAGGCTCCTTGGCTGTTCGAGGGTCAAGTGTGACCGACGCGGCGCATTGAGGCAATTCTACGCGGCCCGCGCTTGCATTAGGGCAAGCCTGTCTTCGAAAAAGCTCAAGCGTCGATAAAAGGTTCAAAACGCACGAGCAGCTCGGCAAATACAAACACCGGAGAGCTCAATCGCTCTCCGGTGTCGTATTGCGTTGCCGGACGAACCGGACTTTTTAGTTTGGCGTAGTCGTCGGCCGCTTGAACTCAGAATGCCCCCAGCAGGACCGCGCCAACGAAAACAAACACGGCGCATACGGCCAGCACATTCAGTCTCAAGGCAAGGTCCACGAAATGCCTCCCTTGTTGATGTGGTGAAAAGCTAGCACACAACGCCACACCGCCTAAGCAGTTGCATGGTGCGCGTAGAAATTTTGTCCAAAATGGCATGCGTGGACGGAATGGCGGAACCAAATATTTGATCCGCCGGGATAAAAATGCGCGGGCTCAAAGAACATGCGGTGCAAAAGCAGTTTCGCATGAAATTTTAGCGCCAAATCACCGCGATTGGCCGTGCCAACAGGCGGTGCCGTGATGCCGCGCGCGTATAGCGGCGGCAAAAATGCATATGACGACAGTTGCGGAAAACTGCATATGAACGCAGCCCGGCGCCATTTCGCAGTTGCGTTGTCGGGCGCCAAGGCCCGGCGCAAGGAAAGGAATTCTTATCCTTAACGAATTCATGCCGCCGAGCGTTGAAACCTCGTTAAAGAAACCGACCGCATTTTGCGGGCATGACGCGTGGACGGGGTCTCACCATTGCCGCCGGCATGGTTCTGCTGGCGCTTGCCGGCTGCGGGCGCAGCTTTCTCATGGACGGCCAGCGCGCCGCCTGGCGCCATGATGCCGAAGTCGCCTGCATTAAATCGGGCGCGGTCAAGATCGGTGTCGAGCGCATCGATCCGATCGAAGGGCCAGGCATGTGCGGCGCCGATTTTCCGTTCAAAGTGTCGGCGCTCGGCGAAGCGCCGGTGCTGAGTTACGGCGACGATCTGCGTCCGCCCGCAACGATCCCCAATGGCTCTATGCCGCGCTGGCCGGCGGGCGAACCGCGTTCTGCGCGCCCTGAAGTCTATCGCGCCGGGCCGCCGGAGCCGGTCGACGTCAAGCCGATGCCGGGAGAACGCATGCGTTGGGTGCCCGGTCCGCAAGGGATCGATATTTCGCACGAGGGTGCATCGGGCGCGCCCGACGCACCGATGTCGATCCGCCCGCCCGATGCGGGACCGGCGCCAAGTGAATTAATGCGCGCGCCGCCGCCGTCGCGCACATACCGGAACTCCTATCCGGCCGCGCAGCCCAGTTCCTATCCGCGCGCGCCGGCGCGGCCGGGCGATATTCCAGACGATGCGATCATTCCGCCAGGCGGCAGCGCCGCGGTGCCGGTGCAACCGAAGCGCTCTTACAATGCGCCGCGCACCCGGCCGCCGCAGCGGCGCGAAATGCCGAAGCTCGGTCCCGCGCGCGCGCCTTATACGGCGATACCGGCGGCGGAACTGAAACCGGCGGCGACGCTCGCCTGTCCGCTCATCTCCGCGCTCGACCGCTGGGTGAGCGAAGGCGTGCAGCCGGCGGCGCTGCGCTGGTTCAACTCGCCGGTGGCGGAGATCAAGCAAATCGGTTCTTATTCGTGCCGCGGCATGGTCGGCGGCTCCGGCGTTTCGGAACACTCGTTCGGCAACGCGCTCGACATCGCAGGCTTCGTGCTCGCCAACGGGCGCACCGTCACCGTGAAGAAAGGCTGGCATGGCACGCCGGAAGAGCAGGGCTTCCTGCACGACGTCCAATTGTTCGCCTGCAACACTTTCGTCACCGTGCTGGCGCCCGGCTACAACGTCTATCACTACGACCACATCCATGTGGATCTGATGAAACGCGCCTCCGGTTATCATCCGTGCCGGCCGGAAGCGATCCCGGGTGAGGTCGCCGCCGCCAAGGCGCGCTCGCGCTACGCCGGCAAGCACCACGGGCCGGCCTATACCGGCTCGATCGGTGAAAAGGCCGATAAGGTGCTCGCCGCCGTACCGGGAGCCGACGGCTATGTCACCGAGTACGATGAAAAGTCCGACTCCGTCGTGACGCACAGCGCGGTTAAGCCGTCAGCCGCCGCCCGCCAGAACGCTTTTGGCACCGAAGGCTTCAAGTCCGAACTTTATTAGCGGACGGCTGAAAAGCAGTTTGATGGCCAGCCGCCTGAGCCACGGCCAGGAATTTGGCTTGGGCACGAACAAAGGCGCAAAGCGTGCGGCGGAATTCTGTCTTTTAACGACCGCCGGCTTGAGAAAATCTTGATAAGCGGCGAAAGCCGCGGCGTGGTCTTTGTGCCGCTCCAGCATGCCGGCGAGCACATAGCCGCCAGCCATCGCCATATGCGAGCCCTGGCCCGCGAGCAGAGTAAGGCAGCCGCAAGCATCCCCGATCAGCGCCACTCGTCCGCGATGCCATTCCGGCATCACGATCTGCGTCACGCTGTCGAAGAAGACCGGCGCATCGGCCGGGCAGCCGGCAAGCACGTTCTCGACGATCCAGCCGGCGCCGCGCAAACGCTCACGCAGGAAAGCGAGCCGATCGTCATGTGGCAGATGGCCCATCTCGGCTGTGCGCAGCACGAAGGTGGCATCGAGCCGCTCGTCGTCGAGCGGATAGACCATGCTCAGCCGGTCCGGTTCTTCGTAGATCGTCGCTGCGCGCATGAACGGTAGACCGTTGCGCGCGACGTGAAGCGCGGCGACGGAAAGTCCGAGGAAGCGAGCGAACTGCCGTTCGGGACCGAACACGAGCTCGCGCACGCGCGAGTGCACGCCGTCGGCGCCGACGACGAGTGTAAAATCATCTTCGCTGCCGTCGGTAAAGCGCGCCCGCACCGTATCGGCATGTTCCGACAGCGCCTGCAGCGAACAACCATAGCGCGGCGTGATGCCGGCCTTGCGCGCACGTTCCGCCAGGATGCGTTCGAGATCCTGGCGGCGCAGATAGACATAGCGATTGTTCAGCGCACGCCGCACGCGCTCGATCGGCATATGCACGAAAGGCCGGCCGTTCTTGTCGACGAAGTCCAAAGCCTCGATCGGGTAGCGCACGGCGCGCAACGCATCGATCAAGTCCATGTGCTCGGCCACGTCCCAGCCGGAGCCGAAGAAATCCATCATGTAGCCTTCGCGGCGAGGCTGCGGTTCCTTCTCGATCACCACCGGATCGAAGCCGCGGCGCTTGAGCTCGATTGCGAGCGTGAGCCCGGCGATGCCGCCGCCGGAAATGAGGATGCGGGTGGGAGGCATGATCGCTTGATCGCTTCCTTTGCGAGGCCGCCGCGGCAACCGGTGGCGGTGTCGGCGCTGGAACGTTAGACCGCCGCGTCGAGCAGCATCGCGCCGAATAAAATCAAGCCCGCGTCGCGGTTCGACTTGAACAGCACCAGGCAGTGCGCCGGGTCGTCAATGTTGAGGCGTGCGGCCTGCCAGGCCAGATGCGCGGCGAAAGCAATCGCGCCGATCGCGAAAATGAGGCGGCCGCCGGCCATGAAGCCAGCGGCGGCGATCAGCGCCGCCGCGGCGGCATAAAAGCACGCCAGCATCGGCCGGGTGTTCTCGCCGAACAAAAGCGCTGTCGATTTGATGCCGATCAGCAGATCGTCCTCGCGGTCCTGGTGCGCATAGATCGTGTCATAGCCGATCACCCAGCAGATCGAACCGGCATAGAGCACGAGCGCCGGCCAGCCGAGTTCGGCGAAAGCGGCCGGCCAGCCCATCAGTGCGCCCCAGGAAAAGGCGAGGCCGAGCCCGATCTGCGGCCAATTCGTGACCCGCTTCATGAACGGGTAGACGACCACCACGACCAGCGAGACGAGGCCGGTGACGATGGTGAAGGTGTTGAACTCAAGCAGCACCACGAGTTCGATCAGTGCCTGTGCCGCCATGAAGGCGGCCGCCTGAATAACCGTCACCTGCCCGGAAGGAATAGGCCGCGACCGCGTGCGCTCGACCAGGCGATCGAGATTGCGGTCGACGAGGTCGTTCCAGGTGCAGCCGGCGCCGCGCATGGCGAAGGCGCCGACGAAAAACAGGACGATGTGCCAGATGCCGGGTAAATGACCGGCGCGCATGCCGGCAAGGCCGACCGACCACCAGCACGGCATCAGCAGCAGCCACGATCCAATCGGGCGGTCGAGGCGCGCGAGCCGCAAGTAGGGCCGCGTGAACGTCGGTGCGAGACCGTCAACCCAGTTTCCGGTCGCATCGGCGACGCGTCCGGAACTGTTGCTCATCGCGTGCCAAGTGGCGAGCCGGTCAGCGTATCGAAGGTTCCGTGACCGGTCTTGATGTTGCTGGAGTTGGGAACCGTGTCGCCCAAGGCGTCGCTCAGGCTCGGGCCGCGTGGCCGCGGCGGTCCGGCGGCGGCAATCTTGCAAATTTTGGCGCGGGTCTGGGACGTGCGCGCATGCGCCTGCTTCATGGTGGTGACGGCCTCGTCGGGAATGCCGCACCACGTTCCATTTTCGCTAGCGTATTTCAGCATCTTGGCTTCGGCCGCCAAAAACGACGTGAACAGTTTGCAGGCGACTTGCGGGGTCGCCTTGCCCTCGGCGGCTTTGATCGCCCCCGCCCTCTTTTCGGCCACGCCTCGCAACTCGAGAAACTTCTGGACGCATGGAGGTGGCGCACTCTGCGGCTGCTGGAACTGCGCAGCCGCCGGCATTGCGGCGCCCGTCAGGGCCGACGCGAACGCCACGACAAACACAGGCCAACGCAAGTTCATCGCATCATCCTCCCAGCTCGCAGGACAGGTGTTCGCTCGAACTGACGGCCACTACCAAGCTGCCGAATACGTCGGGAACGCGGCAATCCGCGTGGAATTCAAGGGCTCTCGCCAAGGCTCCAGAGCCGGCGTAAACCGGCAGCTGCTGTCTGACAAGGTCTCGATTTTGGTCTCGATTTTGGGCTCGATTTCGCCATGCCGCGCTACGATTTTCGCGCTTCGCGCCTTTTTGTCGATGCCCCGCTCGGCGCCGGGCAGGAGATCGCCCTCGACCGCGATCAGGCCAATTACCTGCTCAACGTGCTGCGCCGCAAGCAGGGCGACACGGTGCTGCTGTTCAATGGGCGGGACGGGGAATGGCAGGCACGCCTGACCGGGTCCGGTAAAAAAGCGCGAGCGGCGGTCGTCACGCAGGCGCGGGAGCAACCGGCCGTCAGCGACCTGCACTTTCTGTTCGCTCCGCTTAAACATGCCCGCCTCGACTATATGGTGCAGAAGGCGGTGGAAATGGGCGCCTCGCGCCTCCAGCCGGTGATCACGCGACACACGCAGGTAGCGCGCGTCAATCTCGATCGCATGCGCGCCAATGTGATCGAGGCCGTGCAACAATGCGGCATATTGACCGTGCCGGAGGTGACGGAACCGGCGCCGTTCGCTGCGCTCACCGGCAGCGCCGGAACCGATCGCATCCTGGTCTTTTGTGACGAAGATGCCGAAGTGAAGGATCCGGTCGCCGCCCTCGGTCATGTGCGGGCGCAGAGCGGCGCCTTGTTGCCAACGGCTCTGGTTCCGCTGGCGGTGCTGATCGGTCCGGAAGGCGGATTTGCCGAGGACGAGCGGGAAATGCTGCTCAAGCGGCCCAACACGGTGCGGCTGGCGCTGGGACCGCGCATCCTGCGCGCCGATACCGCGGGCGTGGCGGCGCTGGCGCTGGTGCAGGCGGTGCTGGGCGACTGGCGCGCCTGAAAAAATTTCGGCGTGGTTGCCGGCAGACAGCCGGCAACCAACGCCGTTTGACCACTCACAACCCCAACCCCAAAAACATGGGGACGCACAACACATCGAGCCCGACGCAACGCAAACGCTACGCGAGGTAGTGCAAGCCCGATTCGCGAGAAAAACAATGCAGGGTCACAAGCGCGCTCACGAGTTCCTGCGGGCCCTAAATCTGTGCACGAATCGGCTCCCGCCCGCCGAAAGCTGTGATAAAGTCGGCCCACGACGGGGTGGAGGAGTGAGATGCGACGCGCCTCTTGTTGGATTTTGGCTTCTGCGGTGGCAATTCTGTTCGGCTTGGCTGCAATCGCGCCGGCACAGAGTGCGGGCTGGCTGGAAAAGCAGCTCTATATGCGGGGTCAGGGCTACACCGGCCTGCTGCCGGACTGTGAGGCCGGGCTCGGCATGATCGCTTCCGAGTTCGCGATCAAGGAAGCGCGCTTCTGGAACTCCTCGGCACAAATTCTCAGCTTCGAGAGAGTGCGGGAAATCGCCTATAGCCCCTGGGCGCCGGGAACCATTCCGCGCCGTTTCTGCCGCGCCGTCGCCATCGTCAACGACGGACGCAAGCATGCCGTCGATTATTCGATCGGCGAGGACACCGGTTTTGTCGGCGCCAGCTGGGGTGTGGAATGGTGTGTGGTCGGCTTCGACCACAACTGGGCCTATAACCCGCGCTGCAAGATGGCGCGGCCCTGAGCGGCGGCCGCCATTCCGCGCGATCTTCTTTCGTTCAAAATTTGTTCTTGATTTGTTCAGGTATTGGCGGTATCTTTTTATGGAACCGTTGAGCTTCGTCAATTTCCGATTTGTTCTGGCCGCGTTTGGTTCTGGCCGGGAGTGGCGTTAAGGGGGCGTCCATGCTGGTTCATCGCATTCGCCGGGCGGTGCAGATCGCCGCCATTGCCTTCAGCTTCACGTTCGTCTTCGCGGTCGTCGCGCTGGCCAAGGACGCCGCGCCCGCCGAGACCGGCGAGAAGGCCCGCGGCTTCGATTTCTATGTGTTGTCGTTGTCCTGGTCGCCCACTTATTGCGCGGACGCCAAGGAGCGCGCGAAGCAGCGTTCGTCGAACCGCAGGCCAACTTTGCAATGCAGCGGCAAGCCTTTCGCCTTCGTCGTGCATGGCTTGTGGCCGCAGTACAGCCACGGCTACCCGCTCAATTGCCAGAGGCCGGCGCCGCGGATCGACCGCACGCTGGTCAACAATATGCTCGACCTGATGCCGAGCCGGCCGTTGATCTACGCCGAATGGAATCGGCACGGCACCTGCAGCGGGCTGGACGCGCAAAGCTATTTCGACGCGGTGCGCAAGGCCCGTGCGGCGGTGAAGATTCCCATCGCCTACCGCCATCCGGATAAGACGCTGCCGGTGTCGCCGGCAAATGTCATCGCAGCCTTCGTCAATGCCAATCCGGGATTGCCGGCCAAGGCCGTGGCGGTCAGTTGCCGCAAATCGCGGCTGACCGAAGTGCGGCTGTGCCTGAACAAGGATCTGTCATTTCGCGAATGCAGGTCGATCGGCCGTAACTGCCGGCGCAGCCAGATCGTCATGCCGGCCGTGCGCGGCGATTGAAGAAACTGGGTTCGCGCGCGGACTTGGTTTGCGCGATCGCGTTAAGCCGCCACTAACGCTGCAGGCCGGCGTAATGTCACGTAACGTGACACGTCCGCCGTCTCGACGATCTGCGAAAGACTCCCGTAAGGAATAACCGCAACCTTCCCGCGCACGAACATCCGGTCGGGGAAGACGGTGATGGGTCGAATTTCGGACTATGTCCGCTTTGTGATTTGCCTGCTCGGCATCGGCTATATCGTGTTGTGGCCGCTGACGGCGTTCGATCACGGCCAGCCCTTCGGCGCGCCGTTGCTGTGCGCCTATTCGACGTTGGCGTTCCTCTGCGATCTTCCGCATCCGTTGGCGCTGCCGCCCGGCCTGCAATTGATCGGCCTTGCCGCGGCCGCTTGCGTCTGTTTGTGGCTGATGGCGCGCGGCATCGCCCGCTGGCGGCGTGCGCATATGCAGCGCGTGGCGACCCTGCCGGCCGCCCGCATCCCTCTTGTCATGTTGCGGCGCGCGCGCCGCAGGCCGCTCAGCCCTTTGCGCCCATTACGCCAGGTCAAGCCGCGCACTCATTTCGGCCTGCGCAATCCGCCACGCTGAACCGTTCTGTGGCATAAGGCATTTTCGAGGACCCCATTGAGGGCCTGCGCCAACCGGAGCCGCGCGCGATACCCGTGAACTATCGCCATGCGTTTCATGCCGGCAGCTTCGCCGACGTGTTCAAGCACGCCGTGCTCTGCCGCATTTTGCATTATCTGCGCGAGAAGCCGGCCGCCTTCCGCGTCATCGACACGCATGCCGGCCCGGGGCTTTACGATCTCGCTGGTCCCGATGCAGTGCGCGGCGGTGAATGGCATGAGGGCATCGAGCGTCTGCTCGCCGCGCCTTTGCCCGCGCCGGTCGCGGCGCTGCTGGCGCCATATCTCGATGTCATCGGTGCGCTCAACGAGCGCGGCAGCTTGCGTGTTTACCCGGGATCGCCGGCGCTGGCGCGCGCCTGGCTGCGCCCGCAGGACCGCCTTCTCGCTTGCGAGCTCGAGCCGAAGGCGGCGGATGCCCTGCGCCGCAATCTGCGCGGCGATGCGCGCATCAAGACGCTGCCGATCGACGGCTGGACCGCGCTCGGTGCCAATGTGCCGCCGAAGGAGCGCCGCGGCCTGGTCGTGGTCGATCCGCCTTTTGAGACAGAGGCCGATTTTCACCGCCTGTCGCATGGTCTTGCCGCGGCGCACCGCAAATGGGCGACCGGCGTCTATATGCTCTGGTATCCGATCAAGGATCGCGGTGAGCCGGATGCGCTGGCCAAGCGGTTGCGCCGGCTAGGCCTTGGCAAGACGCTGCGCGCCGAGCTGACAGTGGCGCCACCGAGCGATCCCAGCCGTCTCAATGGCTGTGGGCTCATCCTGGTCAATCCGCCCTGGAAGCTCCCGGACGAACTCGCCATCCTCTTGCCGGCGCTGGCGAAAATCCTCGGCAGCCGGTCAGGCGCCTTCCGGCTCGACTGGCTCTCCGCCGAGACAGCCGCCGCCCGTTAGCGTTGGCTCTTTCCAGCGGAACGTAGTTGGTGGATAGTTCTCTTGGTGGCAGTGACGTTCCGCCTTCCGGAAGTGGGGGGCCGGCGGAGTGACGGAGGCCGCGAGGGGTCGCGGCCGAAGCTTTCCCCGAATGTGGATGTCCCAGCCGGGCCGCTGCGCCGTGGGGGCTGGCGGCAAGTAGTGCGGGGAGGGCTTAAGTTGGCGCAAACGGGTGTCGTGAAATTTTTCAATGGTGAGCGTGGCTACGGATTCATCAAGCCGGACGATGGCGGGCGCGACGTCTTCGTTCACATCACCGCGGTTGAACAAGCGGGCCTGAAAGGCCTCAACGAAGGGCAAAGCATCAGTTTCGATGTCGAGCCCGACAAGAAGGGCAAAGGTCCGAAAGCCGTGAACCTGGTGATTACCGGCTGAACGTACGCGCCTCGCGCGCCGTCCGCCATTTTGGTCGTCAATCGATCGATCGGCCGTCCGTGCCGGTCGTACCTCCCGGTGTTGTCCCATGATCCTGCGTTTTTCTCCGTCGTCGCCATTCGTGCGTAAAGTCAGCATCGCCGCGCGCGTGCTCGGCCTTGCCGACAAGATCGAGAACGAGAACGTCGATCTCAACGATCCGTCCGACACGCTGCGCGCGCAAAATCCGCTCGGCAAGGTCCCGTCGTTAATCCTGGACGACGGCACCACCTATTTCAACTCGCGCGTGATCCTTGAGTATCTCGATCATCTCGCCGGCGGCGGCCGCATCATTCCGCGCGAGACATCGGCGCGGTTTGCGGCGTTGCGGATGGAAGCGTTGTGCGACGGCGTGCTCGACGCGTCGGTGCTGATCGTCTACGAGAGCCGCTACCGTCCGGAGGACAAGCGCGTGCAAAGCTGGGTCGACCGCCAGCAAGGCAAGATCGACCGCGCGCTCGATGCGCTGGAGAACGCGCCGCCCGACCTGACGCCGGTGCCGGATGTCGGACAAATTACGCTTGCCTGCGTGTTCGGCTATCACGATCTGCGTTTCGGCGGCACATGGCGGCAGGACCATCCCAATCTGGTCGCCTGGCTCGACGCGTTCGCCGCGCAAGTGCCGGCATACGCGGCCACCACGCCCGTTTGACCGCGCGCCGCGGCATGAAAAAAACCCCGGAGCTTTCGCCCCGGGGCTTTAGGCCGCTTCAGGCTTTGAGGATCAGAAGCGGTAGTTGATACCGGCGCGCACCAGGTTGGACGTGTAATCCACATTGGTGGACGTGCCGCAGATCGCCGCACCGCATGTCTTGTCGCCAAGGTCGACATAGAGATATTCGACCTTCGCCGTCCACGGACCGCTGAGCGCAAACTCGACGCCGGCGCCCGCTGTCCAGCCAACGCGCGTGTCGGTCTGGCTGCCGATGCCGACGGCATTCATCTTCACATCGCCGAAGGCGCCGCCCGCGGTGATGTAGGGCATGATGCGGTCGAAGGCATAACCGGCACGGCCGCGCACGGTGGCCAGCCACGAATTGGTATCGGTCTCGCACGATGTGCCGAGACACGGAGCACTGCTCGTGCTGCCCGTGATTCCGTTCCAGTCGACGTCGCCTTCGACACCGAGGACCACGCGGCCCATTTGATAGTTGTAGCCGAGCGTGCCGCCGACCAGGCCGCCGTTAATATCGAAGCTGGTGGTGCCGGCGGGCGCGCTCCACTCCGAATTGCCGAAGCCGTAGCCGCCGTTGATACCGGCGTAGAATCCGGTCCAGTTGTAGAACGGCTCGACATAGGCCGGTGCCTTGGTCGGCATACGATGCCGACGCCCCATGTCGGCTGCGTTTGCTGCTCCCATCATCGCTACGATCGCGAGCGCACTCGTGCTCGCCAGAACCAAACGCTTCATTCGTAACCTCCGTAACAGAGCCCCCAGCCCCGTTGTGTTGCGCGAACCTAGTCCGAAATGGCCGCGCGTCTAGTGCGGAAAAGACACAGATGTCCTCATAAGTTATTGAAATTGCGAACTTATTTCTGTCGACAAATCGCCATCATGCCGCCGCAGAGATGACCGGGAACTTGCACAATGACCCTGCGACCAAAGTCGCGCCGAGCGCACGAAGCGCCCACAGCGCATAAAAAAACCCCGGGTGGTTGGCACCCGGGGTCTTCCGCCACGCGATAAGCGCTGCTCAGATCAGAAGTGATAATTGACGCCAAAGCGCAGCATGTTGGACTCATACCCGTTGCTGACGCCGGTAATCGAGTAGGCGCTGTCGCTCAGATCCATATAGAGGTATTCGGCCTTGGCGGACCAGTTCGGCGTGAGGCCAACTTCCATGCCGAGGCCACCGGTCCAGCCAACATGGGTCTTGCTCTCATCGAGCCCGACCAGCTCGCCGGTGATGCCGCCATAGGCGAGGCCGGCGGTCGCATAGACGAGGATATTGTTGAGCGCGACGCCCGCGCGACCGCGCAAGGTGCCGAACCAGGGGTTGGAGAATTTCCACGGCGCGAAGGTGTCGTCTGCGCCGGATCCTTGAATGTCGGTTTCGGCACCGAGCACGAACTGGCCGAACTGCCAATTGTAGCCGACCTGGCCACCACCGAAGAGGCCGGACGGCTCGGCGCCGTTATTGGTGATGTTGCCCCATTCGTAGCCGGCATTAAGACCGGCATAGAAACCGCGCCAGTTATAGGCGGCCGGAGCCGCCGCCGGGGCGGGCGCGTAGTAGTTGCTGCGCGGGAGGTCGGCAGCCGAGGCTCCCGACAAGGCTGCTCCCGAGAGCACCGTCAGGGCAATTCCCCGCATCACGTTCTTCATCTTACCCTCCACTTACGTCCGCCCCACGATCGCGCCGGGCGGATCTTGGTGTCTTGCTTCGCCTTGACCGGCTGCCGCGCCGCTTTGCGGGACTTTGACCGCGCAAAACAGGTGCGACGAAGCCGGAGAACCGGCGGAAGTTCGACATTTTCGTGGAAGATTTATCGGGGATTTTACCTTAAGCGGTTATGAATCGGTAAGGATGAGCAGTCGTTACACTTAAGAGAGTGTTAGCGGCGCGGCTTGCACCGCTTGCGGCGACGCGGTCTTCACCGTTCATTCACCATACCGCAGCGTAAGCGCCGCCGATCGCGCTGGGTGGCGGCGACCGGTGGCACGGCGTATGACAAGCGCCGGGGACTTCTAAGGCCATGGCGCAAGACCGCACACCATCGAATCCGACTGCGCTGATCACCGGCGGCGGCCGCCGCATCGGGCGCGCAATCGCGCTTGCGCTCGCGCAGGCAGGCTTTGCCGTCGTGCTGCACGCGCATCGTTCGCGCGACGCCGCAGAACAACTTGCCGCGGAGATTGCCGGCAAAGGCGGCCGCGCCTTGGTCGTCCTGGCCGATCTCACCGATCACGACGCTGTGCGTGGGCTCGTCCCCGCCGCGGCGGCCTTCGGGCCGCTGACGCTGCTGGTCAACAACGCCGGCGCGTTCGAGCCAGACGAAATCGGTACGCTCTCGCGCGCCGGTTTCGAAAACACAATGGCGGTCAACCTGGCCGCGCCCTTGTTTCTCGCGCAAGCCTTTGCTGCGCAGGCGCCAAAGGGGTCCTCGATCGTCAACATCACGGACCAGCGCGTATTCAAGCCGACGCCGCGCTTTCTCTCTTATACGCTGAGCAAGAGCGCGCTGACGACCGCGACCGTGACGCTGGCGCAGGCGCTGGCACCGGACATTCGCGTCAACGCCGTGGCGCCCGGTCCGACCTTTCCGAGCCCGCGGCAGACACCCGAACAATTCACCGCACAGGCGGCGAGCCTGCCGCTCGGACAAGGCCCGACGCCGGAAGATGTCGCGGCCGCGGTCGTCTATCTCGCGCAAGCGAAAAGCGTTACCGGCATGACCGTCACGGTCGACGGTGGCCAGCACCTCGCCTGGCAGACGCCCGACAGCGATATCGCGGAATAACGTGCGGATGATTATCTATTGGCCATGAACGGCGCCAAGAAGGACATCGATCCGGCGAGCGAAGATCTGCGCGAGGACGAAGAGGAAACCTCGCTGCCCGAGCTCGAGCCGGAAGAAGCCGAGCCCGGCACGTTGAAGGCCGGCCGTGCCGCGATTGCGCGCTTCGCCAAGCTCGCGCCGCCGGCGCCCGGCGTCTACCGCATGCTCGATGCCAAGGGCGCGGTGCTCTATGTCGGCAAGGCGAAGCACATCAAGAAGCGTGTGCTGAATTACACGCGGCCGACCGCCTACGACGCACGCATCGCACGCATGATCGCGGCCACGGTGACGATGGAGTTCGTTACCACCAAGACCGAGACCGAGGCGCTGCTGCTCGAGGCCAACCTGATCAAGCGCTTGCGCCCGCGCTACAACGTGCTGTTACGCGACGACAAGTCGTTTCCCTACATTCTGATCACGTCGGATCACTGGGCGCCGCAGATCCTGAAACATCGCGGCGCGCGCACGCGGCCGGGGCAATATTACGGGCCGTTCGCGTCGGCCGGCGCGGTCAACCGCACAATCAACGCGCTGCAGCGCGCCTTTCTGCTGCGGTCCTGCTCGGACAGCTTCTTCGAAGCGCGCACGCGGCCATGCCTGCTCTACCAGATCAAGCGTTGCTCGGCGCCGTGCACTGGCGAAATCGACTATGCCGGCTATAGCGAACTGGTGCGCGAGGCGAATGCTTTTCTCTCCGGCCGCAGCCGGTCGGTGCAGAAGGATCTCGCGAGCGCGATGGATGACGCCTCCGCTACGCTCGATTTCGAGCACGCCGCGGTCTATCGCGACCGCCTGTCGGCGCTGTCGGCGGTGCAGTCGCATCAGGGCATCAATCCGCGCAGCCTCGAAGAAGCCGACGTGTTCGCCGTGCATCAGGCCGGAGGCTACACCTGCGTCGAAGTGTTCTTCTTCCGCACCGGCCAGAACTGGGGCAACCGCGCTTACTTTCCGAGAGCCGACCGCGCGCTGGCGGCTGGCGAGGTGTTGGCTGCGTTCCTCGCCCAGTTCTACGACGACAAGCCGCCGCCGCGGATCATTCTGGTCTCGCACGATTTCGAAGACCGGGCGTTGCTTGCCGCGGCCCTTACCGCCAAGAGCGAGCGCAAGGTCGAGGTCTCGGCGCCGCAGCGCGGCGAGCGCAAGGAACTGGTGCTGCATGCTCTCGCCAATGCGCGCGAGGCGCTGGCGCGCAAGCTTGCCGATACCTCGTCGCAACAGAAATTGCTCGGCGGGCTCACCGAAACCTTTGGGCTGCCGCGCAGCCCCCGCCGCATCGAGGTCTACGACAACAGCCACATCGCCGGCACCAATCCGGTCGGCGCCATGATCGTCGCCGGCCCGGAGGGCTTTCGCAAAAACCAGTACCGCAAGTTCAACATCCGCTCGGAGGAACTGACCCCCGGCGACGACTACGGCATGATGCGCGAAGTGTTGCAGCGGCGTTTCAGCCGGCTCTTAGAGGAGCATCCGCGCATCAGTCTCGACGGCGCTATCGCCGCCGAGCAAAGCGGCCATGCCGACGTCGATGACGAGCAGGCGCTTGAACAGCCTTGGCCCGATCTCGTGCTGATCGACGGCGGGCAGGGGCAGCTCAAAGCGGCGACCGAGACGCTTAGCGAGCTTGGCGTTACCGATGTCCCACTCATCGCCATCGCCAAGGGCCCGGATCGCGACGCCGGCCGCGAAACATTTTTCATGGCGGGCCGCGCGCCTTTCAAACTGCCGCCGCGCGATCCCTTACTCTATTTCATCGAGCGCCTGCGCGATGAAGCCCACCGCTTCGCCGTGGGCTCCCACCGCACGCGCCGCAAGAAAGACATCCGGGAGGCCGGCTTGCAAGAAATTCCGGGGATCGGTCCCACGCGCAAGCGCGCCTTGCTGCGCCATTTCGGCACCGTGAAAGCGATCGAACGCGCGAGCCTGCCGGACCTTGCGCAGGTGCCGGGAATTAATGCGGAGACCGCGCGAAAGATATATGAGTTCTTTCATGAGCAGGCGGCGCAATAATGTGTTCGTCATGCCTGCATAAATCCGGATATGGCGGCTGAAAGGGCGGAGTAAATTAGATGATCATCCAGCGGCAGGAAGACGTCACCCCGGCGGTGCTCGAGGCTTACGGCAATATCGAGGACCCGCGCCTGCGCGAGATCGTGACGACGCTGGTGAAGCACCTGCACGCCTTTGCGCGCGAGGTGCATCTCACCGAGGAGGAATTCGAAAAGGCGACGCAACTCATCGCCAAGTTGGGGCAGATGAGCGATGCGCGCCACAACGAAGTGGTGCTGATGGCGGGTTCGCTCGGCTTCTCGGCGCTGATCTGCCTGCTCAACAACGGCAACAAGGGCCAGACCGAAACGACGGCCAATATGCTGGGGCCGTTCTGGCGCATGAACTCGCCGCCCACCGAGAACGGCGGCTCGCTCGTGCGTTCGCCGACGCCGGGGCCGGCGATCTTCGTCGATGCTTACGTGAAAGACCAGAACGGCAAGCCGATTGAAGGCGCCGAGGTCGATGTGTGGCATTCCTCGCCGGAAGGCTTCTATGAGCAGCAGGACCCCAAGCAGGCCGACATGAACCTGCGCGGAAAATTCACGACCGACAAGGACGGCCACTTCTGGTTCCGCAGCGTCAAACCCGCCGGCTATCCGATTCCCATCAACGGTCCGGTCGGCGACTTGGTGCGCGCCGGCAAGCGTCACAATTTCCGGCCCGCCCATCTGCACTTTCTGATTTTCAAGGACGGCTACAAGACGCTGATCTCGCAGGTCTACAGCAACGACGACGACAAACTGGAGACCGATGTGCAATTCGGCGTCACCAAGGCGCTGATCGCAAACTATGTCCGTCATGACGGCAACGCCCCGGCGCCGGATGTGACGGGGGAATGGTATTCGCTCGATCAGGCCTTCGTGATGGAGCCGGGCAAGGCCCGCCTGCCGAAGCCGCCGATCCAGTAGGCTTTCTTTGCCGTAGCGGTAAACGGTCTGCCAAAAGCGCATGCCACGGCGAAAACGTCGCGGGCCCGAATGACGGCTTCCCGCCCGCGCCAGTTGACCTTGCCGCGGCGCGGGTGTTCCTTTGCGGCCATGAATCCCGTTAGTTCCACACGCCTGCCGGCGCGTCCGCTCGCGCTGCCGAACATATTGACCTATGGGCGAATCGCCGCCGTGCCGGTAGTGGTGGGACTGCTTTATTGGCAGAGCATCGTCGGCGGCGGCTTGTGGTTGCGCTGGGCGGCGCTCGCGGTGTTCGCCGCCGCTGCTGTGACCGACTTTCTCGATGGATATTTCGCCCGCGTGTGGGGGCAGATGTCGTCGCTCGGCCGCATGCTCGATCCGATCGCCGACAAACTGCTGGTCGCGTCCTGCCTGTTGATGCTGGCCGCCGAGGAAACCATTCGCGGCTGGACGTTGCTCGCCGCCGTGATCATCTTGTGCCGTGAAATCCTGGTGTCGGGCTTGCGCGAATACCTCGCCGAATTGCGCGTGAGCGTGCCGGTGACGCGGCTCGCCAAGTGGAAGACCACCGGCCAACTGGTCGCCATCGGCTTTCTGATCGCGGGCGAGGCCGGTGACAAGGTCATTCCCGGCACCACGAATCTCGGCATCTTTTTGCTGTGGGCGTCGGCCCTGCTGACGCTTTATACCGGCTATGATTATATGCGCGCGGGTTTGCGCTACGTGATCGACGAATAGCGCAATGATCCCGAACCGGGTTTCGGAGACGATCATGCGCCAGGGAAATTTGGCATGAAGCTGCGTTATTTCGCCTGGGTGCGCGAGCGCGTCGGCAAGCCGGAAGAAGACATCGAATTGCCGGCGAGCGTGACCACGGCGGCGGAGCTCATGACCTGGCTGGCCGGACGCGGCGAGGAGTACGCCTATGCCTTCGAAAACCCGAAGGTGATCCGCGTCGCCATCGACCGCACCCATGTGCCGCCGGGCGCGCCGATCAAAGCGGCCGCGGAAATTGCCTTTTTCCCGCCGATGACGGGCGGGTAACTTCCTCGTCATTCCGGGGCGCGGCCGCTAGGCCGCGAGCCCGGAATCCATAACCCCGGCGCTGCGGACTATGGATTCCGGGCCCGCCGCTAGAGCGGCGTCCCGGAATGACGACAACAGGACGATGCGCTAGATTGTTGTGATGAAAACCCAATCCACCGTGCGCCTGCAGCGCGAGCCGTTCGATGTCGCCGCCGAAGCGGCGGCGCTGTCGCGCGGCCGCGACGATGTCGGCGCCGTGGTCACCTTCACCGGCATCTGCCGCGGCAGCGAAGACGGCGCACCGATCGCGGCGCTGACGCTGGAACATTATCCCGGCATGGCGGAAGCCGAGATCGAGCGTCACGTGCAGGACGCGATCGAACGCTGGCCGCTCGTCGGCGTCACCGTCATTCATCGCTTCGGCCGCATCGCACCGGGCGAGGACATCGTCATGGTGGTGACGGCGTCGTCGCACCGCGCCGCCGCCTTTGCCGCCGCCGAGTTCCTGATGGACTATCTGAAGACGCGCGCGCCGTTCTGGAAACAGGTCGAGAAGGCGGGTGACAAGACCTGGGTCGAGGCCAAGACGAGCGACGATGCCGCCGCCGACCGCTGGCAACAGCCGCGCCGCGAACAGGCAGCCGAATGACCATGCGCCGCCGGATCGCAATTGCTGGCGCCGTGTTTGTGGGGCTCGTGTTTGCGCTCGAGCCGTCGTGGGCCGCGCAAGCCTCGTACTACAACGTGAAGCGCGGCGCGCACCCCCATGACGTCGCGCCGGCGCCGGACGGCACGGTCTGGTACACCGCGCAACACCAGGGCGCGCTCGGCATGCTCGATCCAAAGACCGGCAAGCTGACGCAATTTCCGCTCGGCACGGATTCGGCGCCGCATGGCGTGATCATCGGGCCCGACCGCGCGGCCTGGGTCACCGACGGTGGCCAAAATGCAATCGTGCGTGTCGATCCCGCCAACCACAGTTTGCAGCTCTTTGCCTTGCCGAAGGAATTTCCCGACGCCAACCTCAACACCGCGACTTTCGACCGCAAAGGCATTCTCTGGTTCACCGGTCAGAACGGTGTCTACGGCCGCGTCGATCCGGCGACCGGCAAGGTCGAGGCCTGGAAGGCGCCGAAAGGGACGGGTCCCTACGGCATCGCCACGACGCCGAACGGCGATGTCTGGTACGCATCGCTGGCCGGCGACTATATCGCCAAGATCGACACGGTGAGCGGCGACGCGCTGGTGGTGTCGCCGCCCAAGCCCGGCGTCGGCCCGCGCCGCATCTGGTCGGACTCCAAAGGCCAACTCTGGGTGAGCTTCTGGAATACCGGCGAAGTCGGCCGCTACGATCCGATCGCCAAGACCTGGAAAGTGTGGGCACTGCCGCAGAGCACCTCCGGCTGCTACGCCGTATTCGTCGACGATCACGACAAGGTCTGGCTGTCCGATTGGACCAACAACGCGGTCGTGCGATTCGATCCGGGAACCGAAAAATTCGAAACCTTCCCGAGCAACCGCCGCCGCGCCGACGTGCGGCAGATGCTCGGCCGGCCCGGCGAATTGTGGGCAGCCGAATCCGGCACCGACCGGCTGGTGGTCATCCGGGATTGAAGTCTCGTGTCCCGGGCGCGGCACAGCGTGGAGCCATAAGCGCGGTTATGCGCGTCTTCGACCCGCTATGGCGGAAAGGTGCGCTGCAGACCCGGGACCGTCGCGAACACGGAATTAGGAATGGTCCCGGATCAGCGATGCATCACTCCGCGGCGCTGCGTGCGGCATCGCATCCGGGACACGCAATGCAGAATTCTGTGGCAAGGTGAGACCATGTGCGACTCAAACACCAGCCGCCGCGATCTTTTGCGCCTTCTGACCGGCGGCATCGTGCTGGCCGCCGGCGTGCGCGCGACGCCGGCGCGTGAAAGCCGCATCGCCAAACTCATCGTCGAGGCGCGCGACCTTTCGGGGATCTCGCAGCGCATCGACTACATTTCAGCGGCGCTGCGCGGCAGCCGCTATCTCGGCTACTCGTTGATCGGCGGCCCGCGCAAACCCGAGCAATTCGTAATGCGCGACGACGGCTTCGATTGCGTGACCTATTGCGAGACGGTGCTGGCGGCCGCGCGCGTGCACGACATCGGCGCCTTCGCCGGCGAACTGAAGACGATCCGCTATCACAACGGCGTGGTCGAATGGCGCGAGCGCAATCACTATTTCTTCGAGTGGTGCCAGCACAATGTCGACAACGGCGTCTTCCACTGGCTCAGCATGACCGGCGCGGTCAAGATCAGGAAGCGGGTCGATTCCGAACGAGGCCTGAGCCCGCGGACCTTCGTAATGACCGTCATCCCGCGTGGCGTCTTTCTCGCCAATACGAGCCAGTTGAAGGACGGCGATATCGTCGGCTTCGTCAGCCACCGCTCGGATCTCGATTATTTTCACACCGGCTTTGTCGCCTTCGTGCGCGACCGGCTGATGCTGCGGCATGCCTCCGAAACCCACCGTCGCGTGGTCGACGAGCGTATGGACGGTTTTCTCGCGCGCTACGGCGTGCGCTACGTCACGGTGGTGCGGCCGCAGGAGCCGAAGCGGGCGGCGTGAACCTACGCCGCTTCGGCCTTCGGCTTCACTTCCGCCGTGTAGTCGTCCATCAGCGTCTTGGTGATGGCGCCGGGCGTGAAACGCCAGTTGGCGATCTCCGACACCGCGGTGACTTCCGCCGCCGAACCGGTGATGAAGCATTCGGTAAAATCGTCGAGCTCGTCCGGCAGAATGCGGCGCTCGACCACTTCAATGCCGCGCTTGCGCGCCAAGCCAATCGCCGTTTTCCGCGTCAGGCCGTCAAGAAAGCAGTCGGCGATCGGCGTGTGGATCTTGCCGTCCTTGACGAAGAAGATGTTGGCGCCGGTGCATTCGGCGACGCGGCCTTGCCAGTCCAGCATCATGGCATCGGCATAGCCTTTCTTCTCGGCCGCGTGCTTGGAGATGGTGCAGATCATGTAAAGGCCGGCGGCCTTGGCGTGCACCGGCGCGCATTTCGGATCGGGGCGGCGATAGTCGGCGAGGTCGAGCTTGATGCCTTTGAGCCGCTGCTCCGGATCGAAATAGCTCGGCCATTCCCAGGTCGCGATGGCGAGATGGATGGTGTTTGTTTGCGCAGACACGCCCATCATCTCCGAGCCGCGCCAGGCCACCGGGCGGACATAGGCTTCCTTCTTGCCGTTCTTTTCCAGCACCAGCTTTTTGGCGGCATCGATTTCGGCAACGGAGTAGGGGATATCGAAGTCGAGCACACGCGCCGAATTTTTCAGGCGCTCCGAATGCGCGGTGCATTTGTAGATCTGCCCGCCATAGGCGCGTTCGCCCTCGAACACGCAGCTTGCGTAATGCAGTCCGTGGCTGAGCACGTGCAGGTTCGCGCTATCCCACGGCACGAGCTTGCCGTCGTACCAGATGACTCCTTCGAGCCGGTCGTAGGACTGCGCTGCCATGGTCTCCTCCTTCGTCCGCCCCTTAAGTCCCGTTTTTCGTTGCCGCCTTGATGGCGCAATTTTAGCGCCACTTCCAACACTTTGCGTCGCTAGGCTTCTACCGATATGAATGGGTCCGGAGCGGCCCTATTTCGGCAAAGCCCGCGCGATGCGAGAAAAAAGGGCCGTTTCGGTACGATCCTTTCGTCTAAGGTCGAGTTTTTGTAACATAAAATCAAAATATGTCAACATGGCTGACATAAAATTGAGTGCTCCTACAGCGGCAAGTGACCTGGCCGCGCGGCCGGGCGCGGCTTCGGCCGACGGCGAGCCCATTTGGGACATCATCGAACTGCTGTTTTTCGCCTATCGCGATTTCGTCGGCGATCCGGACGAAGTGCTGGGAAAACTCGGCTTCGGCCGCGCGCATCATCGGGTCTTGCATTTCGTCAACCGCAATCCCGGTATGAAGGTCGCCGACCTGCTCGACATCCTCAACATCACCAAGCAATCGCTCGGCCGTGTGCTCAAGCAGCTCGTCGACCAAGGCTATATCGTGCAGAAGGAGGGCGCGCAGGATCGCCGCCAGCGCCTGCTCTACGTGACGCCGAAGGGCGAAGCTCTGTCGCTCAAGCTCGCCAGTCTGCAAACCGAACGCATCAAGCGGGCTTTCGGCGAGCTCGGGGAGGGCATGCACGAGGCCGCGCGCCGCTTTCTCACAGCGATGATCGATCTGGACAATCGCGAAGGCGTGCTGCGGCTGATCGCGCGCGCCGACCGTGCCACCAAACCGCGAGGCTAGGGCGATGGCATTCCCGGTCACCCTCGCGGACGACGCGCCCCATTTGCTGATCGTTGACGATGACCGCCGCATTCGCGATCTGTTGTCGCGCTTTCTCACCAGCGAAGGCTATCGCGTCACCACCGCCGATACGGCGGCCGACGCCCGTGGCAAGCTGAAGAGTCTCAGTTTCGATCTGCTCATTCTCGACGTGATGATGCCGGGCGAATCCGGCTTCGATTTCGCCAAGTCGATGCGCGCGGCCGCCAACGACGTGCCGATCCTGATGCTGACCGCGCGCGACGCCGCCGAAAGCCGCATCAAGGGCCTCGAGATCGGCGCCGACGACTACATGTCGAAACCGTTCGAGCCGCGCGAATTGTCGCTGCGCATTGCCAACATCTTGAAGCGCGCGCAGCCGGCCGAAACGCCGGCGCCGGAATCGGTGCGCTTCGGCCCGTTCTTTTATCACCTCGGGCGCGGCGAATTGCGCAAAGGCGAAAAGGCCGTCAAGTTGACCGACCGCGAGCGCGAAATGCTGCGCGTTCTCGCCACCACGCCGGGCGAGACGGTCTCGCGCATGGACCTTGCCGGCAATGGCGGCAGCGTCAGCGAGCGCGCCGTCGACGTGCTGGTGAACCGGCTGCGGCGCAAGATCGAGCGCAATCCGGCCAATCCGCTTTACGTGCAGACCGTGCGCGGCATCGGCTACCGGCTGGTGACGACGGCATGACCAGCCTCGACATCGGACATGGTGTGCGCAGCGCGCTGTTGCGCCTGCGTGCGGCCTGGGAATGGTACGATGCGCTGCCGCCGATCCGCCGCATCCATCGCGCGCTTGGGCAGATGAACGACGGCTGGCGGCGTTTAAGCCGCTGGCTCAACGGCGTGATGCCGAAGGGCCTCTATGCGCGCGCGCTGCTCATCATCATCCTGCCGATGGTGATCCTGCAATCGGTGCTCGCCTTCGTCTTCGTCGAGCGGCAGTGGAGCGAGATGACCCAGCGCCTGTCGGCCGGCGTGGTGAGCGATATTGCGGCGCTCATCGACGTTTATCGTGGCTATCCGCAGGATACGGAACGCGCGCAGATCAAACGCATTGCGCAGGAGCGTCTCGGCCTGGTGGTTGATTTTTTGCCGCTTGGCGATCTGCCACCGCCCGGCCCGAAACCGTTTTTCTCGCTACTCGATTCCGCTTTGTCCAACGAGTTGCGTAAGCAGATCGGCAAGCCGTTCTGGATCGACACCGTCGGCAAATCGGCGCTGGTCGAGATCCGCGTCCAACTCGACGACGCGGTGATGCGGGTGTTCGCCCGCCGCAGCGCGGCCTACGCCTCCAACGCGCAAATCTTCCTGATCTGGATGGTAGGCACCGCCTGCGTGCTGTTGTTCATTGCCATCATCTTCCTGCGCAATCAGATCAAACCGATCTTGCGTCTCGCCGACGCCGCCGAAAGCTTCGGCAAGGGCCGCGAGGTGCCGAACTTCCGCCCGCGCGGCGCACGCGAGGTACGCCGCGCCGCCAACGCCTTCATCGAAATGAAGTCGCGCGTCGAGCGCGCCATGGAACAGCGCACCGCCATGCTGGCGGGCGTCAGCCACGACCTGCGCACGGTGCTCACCCGCTTCAAGCTCGAGCTCGCGCTGATCGGCAACTCGCCGGAAGTCGAGGCGATGAAGAAGGACATCGACGAGATGGCGCGCATGCTGGAGGCTTATCTCGCCTTTGCGCGCGGCGATTTTGGCGAGCAGCCGGAGCCGACCGACATGGCCGCGTTCCTGGAGGAGCTCAGGCTCGATGCCGAGCGCAACGGCCACAAGGCAACGGTCATCTTCCACGGCCCGCCGATCGTGACGGTGCGGCCGGCCGCCTTCAAGCGTTGTCTCGGCAATCTCGTGTCGAACGCCGCGCGCTTCGCAAAGACCATCGCGATTGCCGGCCAGCGCGACCACCGCTGGCTCATCGTGACCATCGACGACGACGGTCCCGGCATTCCGCAGGCCATGCGCGAAGACGTGTTCAAGCCGTTTCTGCGCCTCGACGACGCACGCAATCAGGACGAGGGCGGCACCGGTTTGGGACTGGCGATTGCCCGCGACATCGCGCGCTCGCATGGCGGCGACATCTCGCTGGGCGATTCACCGCTCGGGGGCTTGCGCGCGACGGTACGCGTTCCGGTCTAGGCCGCTTTCGTTTCTTCCTCGTCGCGGTAGCGCCGCGGCCTGCGGCGCGCGCCGCGGCAGAGCGCGGCGGGGATGCAGCACAGATCGTCGAGGAAACCGGACCAGCGCTCGGCGCTCGACAGGCCGCGGTCGAGCGCGGCCATGGTGCGGGCGAGGCCCTCGTCCTCGTCGTCGAGCCAGACGCCGAGGACGCGCGCGAACATCAAGGCGGCGCCTTGCGCACGCAACGCGCCTTTCTTGCCCGCCGCAGTGATGCCGGCGGCTTCCAGCATCCAGGTCTGCGAGCGCACGGCCATGGCGTTGAGCGCAAAGGCGAGGCCGGGGTTGCGCCGTGCCGAGCGCAGCATCGAGCGTGTCGCTTCCTTGTAGGGCGTCATCGCCTCGATCCGCCGCATCAGCACATCGAACAACCGCTCGCGTGGCGGTTCATCCGTCATGTCCTCGCCGCCGGCGAGCACGATCCGATCAATGTCTTTGATGTGCGCGGCGAAGATGGCGAGCGTCGAGCCGAACTCGCTGCGCAGTTGGGATAGTTTCAAGCCGGCGCGGCCGGCGACTTCGGCAAGCCCGATGTCCTCGAAAGGATGCTCGGCAAGCAACGCGATCAACGCGTCGATCGCCTTGTCGCGGTCGGAGGTTCCGCGCGGCGGGGTTGCGGCCGGGGCTTTGCGTTCACGTTTCGGCTTGCGGGTCATGGCGACCTCCATCGGCTGCGGTTTTGTTTAATGTAGGACCGCAAAGGCGACCGTTCTAGGGCGCCCCTAACCGGAGATTCAGCCTGCCAGTTCGCGGCCGCGGCGAGTGGCGGCGGCGATGGCCCTTCTCAGCAGGTCGTCGAAACCGCCCGGGCCCATAAGCACTTCAAGCGCGGCAGCGGTGGTGCCGCCGGGCGAAGTGACGTTCTGGCGCAAGGTGGCGGCATCGAGATCGGAACGATGCAGAAGCTCGCCCGAGCCGGCGACCGTTTCGCGCGCAAGCCGCGCGGCCAAATCCGCCGGCAGGCCGGCGGCGATGCCGGCCTTGGTCATCGTCTCGGCCAGCAGAAAGACATAAGCGGGACCGGAACCGGACACCGCGGTGACCGCGTCCATCAAGGCTTCGTCCTTCACCCATTCGACGGCGCCGATGGCGGCGAGCAGATCGGAGGCGAGCTTGCGTTGGCGCGCGGAAACGCGTGCGTTCGGAACGGCGGTGGTGATGCCGCGGCCGATGGCCGCTGGCGTGTTCGGCATGGCGCGCACGATCGCGGCACCCGACAGCGCGGCGTCCAGAAACGCGATGGTGCGCCCGGCCATGATCGAGACAACGAGCGTGTGCTTGCCGACATAAGGCGCGATCGGTGGCAGTGCGTCCGGTGCGGTTTGCGGTTTCACCGCGATGACGACAGCGGTCGCCGCCACCACTTTTCCCTTCGGGTTGAGCTTGAGACCGCGCCGCGTCAGCGCCTTGATCGATTTGTGAGGCTGCGGTTCGAGCACGACGACCTTGCGCGCGCTCAAGCCGCGCGTCAGCCAGCCGTCGAGCATGGCTTGGCCCATCTTGCCGGCGCCGAGCAGGACAAGATTGCCGGAGAATTTCGCGAGGGAGCTTTGCCTGAGTAATGGCTTCTTCATTATGCGATCATAGCGGCAAACGCGCCGTCATGCCCGGCCTTGTGCCGGGCATCCACGTCTTCGGCGTTCTCGGATAAAGACGCGAATGACAGGGACAAACGCGGCCATGACGAAATAGCGCGCTACGCCTCGCCCGAGGTCTCGAACATGGCGGCCTCGAGTGCTTCCTTCGCGCTCTTGCCGGCCCAGACCACGAACTGAAAGGCGGTGAAATAGCGCTCGCAGGCGTCGAGCGCGGTGCCGAGCAGCGCCTCGCATTGCTTGCCGGAGGCTTCCGTGCCGCCCGCCAGCACCAGCGCGTGGCGGAACATGACGATGCCTTCCTTGACCCAGAGATCGAAGTGGCCGACCCACATGCGCTCGTTGATCAGCGAGATCAGCGCCTGCACTTCAGCGCAACGCCGCTCCGGTATCCGCAAGTCGAAGGCGCAGGCCAGATGCAGCGCCTCGATGTCGTTCATCCAGGTGTAGGAGAGCTGGTAGTCGGCCCAGCGCCCGGTGACCAGAATGGTGATCTCATCGTCGCTCGCGCGCTCGAACGACCAGTCATTGCCGGTCGCCAGGCGTTCCACAACGTCGAGGGGATTGAGTCGTGCTTCGTCCGTGTAATTGCCGAGGGACATGACGTCTCCACATTGCCGAATGGAGCGATAGGAAACGCACGCCACCGTACGCGAACGGTACCGCTATCCGGAAACACCCGGACCATTGAGTGCGACGCAGGGATTACGGGGACGCCTTGACGACAGGCACGAATCACTCGGTCAACTGACCATAACCCATCCAATTCCACCCGCCAAAGGCATCGTTCGCGTGTCAATACGCAGTGATTTGCAACTCCGTGGCAACCGCGCCGACTCAACTCTCCACAGCCAAAGCTGCGTCAAGTTGAATCATCTGTGGATAATAGGGGCGGCCGATTCCGGTGCCGCCCTCCGGGCAGCGCGTCGCCGCCTTTGAGTTTTTTGTGACAGGTCAGTCGAACAGGCTCGACACCGACTCTTCGGACGCCGTGCGCGCGATCGCTTCTCCGATCAAAGGCGCGACCGGCAGCGTGCGGATGTTGCCAGCCGCCTGCACTTCTTTGGTCGGCTGAATGGAGTCGGTGATGACCAGTTCCTTCAGCCGCGACTTGGCGACGCGCGCGACCGCGCCGCTCGAAAGCACGCCGTGGCTGATGTAGGCGTAAACGGCTTTCGCTTTCTGCGCCAGCAAGGCGTCGGCCGCGTTCACCAAGGTGCCGCCGGAGTCGACGATGTCGTCGACCAACACGCACGTGTAGCCTTCGACCTCGCCGATCACATTCATGACTTCGGATTCGCCGGGCCGCTCGCGCCGTTTATCGACGATGGCGAGCGGCGCGTTGATGCGCTTGGCAAGCCCGCGTGCGCGCGCCACGCCGCCGACGTCGGGCGAAACCACCATGACGTTATCGAGTTCGAAGCGCTCCTTGATGTCGCGCACCATCAGCGGCGAGGCGTAGAGATTGTCGGTCGGGATGTCGAAGAAGCCCTGGATCTGCCCGGCATGCAGATCGAGCGTCATCACGCGGTCGGCGCCCGCGCGCGTGATCAGGTTGGCGACCAGCTTGGCGGAGATCGGCGCGCGCGGCCCCGGTTTGCGGTCCTGCCGGGCATAGCCGAAATAGGGGATCACCGCGGTGATGCGGCGCGAGGAGGCGCGGCGCAGCGCGTCCATGATGATCAAGAGTTCCATCAGGTGATCGTTGGCCGGGAACGAGGTCGACTGCACGACGAAGACGTCGGCGCCGCGCACGTTTTCCTGAATCTCGACGAAGACTTCCATATCGGCGAAACGCTTGACCACCGCCTTGGTCAGCGGCGTCTTCAGATAGTCGCCGATCGCCTGTGCCAGCGCGGGATTGGAATTGCCGGCGACGAGCTTGATCGCTCCGTTCTTGCCAGACATTCCCTCTACCCTTGTCTCACCGGCTGCCGCGCGGCGTGGTCATAACAAGGCGGGCAGGTGCGGGCAATACGCGCGCGAAGGCGCTGTGCCTAACTTGGCCCGGTTCGCAAAACGGATGGATTTCAGCGGGCAAGGCGCGTGCGCAGGGCCGATAAGGTGACCGTCTGGCGGGCCGAAACCGCGGTGGTGGCGGTCGGACGGCTGCGCGGAAGCGGGACAGCGGCGGTGCCGGTGGCAGAGGGCGCCGCAGCCTCATCCGTCATCTGCGGCTTGAAAATGCGGAAGATCCCTGCGGCTTCGGGCGTCACGTCATGCCAGCCCAAGAAGGCAGCGGGCTTGGATTGGGGCGCGGCGGCAATTTGCGCATTCGGCACGGCCTCGGGTGACGTCAGGAATACCGCGAGCTGGTCCATGCTGCTTTGGGCCACGCGCTTGAGCATCTCGTCATTGGCGGCAGCCCAGCCGCGATGCCGGCCCTTGACGGTTTCCGTGCCGGTAATGCGCAGGGCGCGGCGTTCGCTTTTATCGAATACGTCCCACACCCAGGACACCTTGGTGCGGTGCTTTGAGACATCGGCGGAGAGGTAGCCGCGCACGCGATAGGCTGACGGCTGGTCGCGCGACACGACGGCCATGTGGCGCGATTTCGCCTGGTCGTTGAGGTCCTGGACCAGTTTTTTGAATTGCTCGGGCGGCGGTCCGTCGATGGATTCGAACGCGACAGTCGCGCCACGCGTCTGCTCGCCCACGATGCCCGGCCGCCCGTCCGGTCCGCATCCGGCGAGCGTCAGCACGCAAACGGCAGCAAGCAAAGGACTGACCACGCGACCCGCCGCTGCGCGAAAGGCGCACCGGCACAGACCCAACACCATAAACGCCTCTGTCGACCGGAATTTTGTTATTGACCCAACCGGAAGACCTTAACGGTAACGGCTTGGAGGGGGTGGAGTCCAGCCACGAAAGGCGCACGGGAATAATTTGTCAGCCGCTCAAAGCAATCGCGTTGATGTGGCGGCCGTAGTCCTTCTCGCCGAGGCGCGTCATGCGGCGATAGCTGTAGAAACGCTCCGGCTCATCGTAAGTGCACAAACCAATATCATGGAAATTCTCGACGCCGGCGCGCGCCACACGATCGGCGATATAACCGGTGAGGTCGAACATGGCGTGCCCGGCCCGGTTTGAAACTGTGAAAAAGCGGGCATTGTCGCCGCCGGCGGCCTGGAAGCGCTCGACGAATTCCGGGCCGACCTCGTAGTTGCGTTGCCGGATGGTGGGGCCGAGCGCCACGGCGATACGCTCGCGTGTAGCGCCGAGCTTTTCCATGGCCGCGATGGTCGCTTCGATCACGCCGGTGAAGGCGCCGCGCCAGCCGGCGTGCGCGGCCCCGATCACACGGGCTTCGGCGTCGGCGAAGAGAAGCGGCCCGCAGTCGGCCGTCGACACGCCGATTGCGAGGCCGGGTGTGCGGGTGACGATGGCGTCGGCGCGCGGGCGTTCGGCGGCCGGCCAGGGGTGGTCGGCGACGACCACGTCCGGCGAGTGGATCTGGTAAGCGGTGAGCAGGCGCTCCGGCGAAACACCGAGCGCGGCCGCCATGCGCGCGCGGTTTTCCGCCACCTTGCCGGGCGCGTCGTCGGAGCCGGTGCCGCCGTTGAGCGTGGCGTAGACGCCTTGCGAGACACCGCCGCTGCGCGTGAAGAAGCCGTGGCGGATTCCGGAAAGTTCGGCGAGCGAGGGAGCCTGCAGCATGGTTTCAGTCCGGGCCGATGAATGTCGGGTTGGCCGATAGATAGTGCGTTCACGCCCGCGCGGCCACCGTCGCGCGAGCGGCCTAGGCCGTGAACCCATAAATCTGCCGGGCGAACGACTTGCCGGAGTTCAGCTATGTTCCGATAGCGACCAAATTCCACTGCACAGCGAAACGACGCGATGGGCCAATTGCGGAAATTAGTGTCGAACCGGAACCGGATGGTGACCTATGCAGAGTATTTCGGAATAAGGTAACCTAAGTCGAAACTTGCCGGTGAAGGCCTTCCGTGTGGAAAAGCATGAGCACGTAGAGCGCAAGCTCGCCGCCGTTCTTGCCGCCGACATCGTCGGTTATAGCCGCCTGATGGGAGCCGACGAAGTCGGCACGCTGCGCGCGCTCAAAGGGGTCCGCAAGGACGAGGTCGATCCGGCCATCGCCTCCCACGGCGGACGCATCGTTAAAACTATCGGCGATGGTATCCTGGTGGATTTTCCCAGCATTGTGGACGCGGTCGCCTGCGCCGTCGCGATTTAGCGCAAGATGCTCGACCGCAACAAGGAAGTCTCGGATGAGAAGTGCATCGTTTTCCGCATCGGTATCAATATCGGCGACATTATTATAGACGGCGACGATATTTTCGGTGACGGCGTGAACATCGCCGCGCGACTTGAAGCGATCTGCGAACCGGGCGGCCTGTGCATCTCCGATACTGCTTGCGATCAGGTTCGCGGTAAGCTGCCATTGATTTTCACCGATGGCGGTGAGCAACAGGTCAAGAACATCGTCCGGCCGGTCCGCGTCTTTGCACTTTCCGCGCAGGCCATCGCCGAAGCGCCTGAACTGGCGGTCGGCCGCTTCGTGCCGGCCAAGACGCGCAAGCGCGCGCTACTGGCGGCGGCGGTCGCCACTGCGGCGATCCTTGCCGGCGGTACCGTATGGTGGGCGATACGCACCACGACGCCGTCGCAAACCCTCCGTCCCGTCCAGCATGGACGTGCGCCCGACCATCGCGGTGCTGCCGCTGGTCTCGCTCGCGGCGGACAAGAAGCAGGATTACTTCGCGGACGGCCTGACTGAAGACATCATTTCCGCGCTGGGGCGGTTCTCCGATACGGTTCGCTCGCGCAACGCCGTCTTCGCCTATAAAGGTAAAACGCCGAACCCTGCCGCTGTCGGCCGTGCGCTCGATGTGCGCTACATCGTAGAAGGCAGCATCCGCCGCAACCCCGAGCGCATCCGCATTTCAATCAGCCTGACCACCGCCGAGCGCGGCACCCACGTCTGGTCGGAGAGTTATGACATCGCGCCGAAGGATATCTTCTCGGTGCAGGACGACATCACCCGACGTATTGCGGGCACGCTTGTCAGCCGTTTGACCAATGTGGAGCTGGCAAAGGTTGGTACCAAGCCGCCAACCAAGCTGGAAGCTTATGATCTTGTCCTGCGCGGCCGCAATCTCTACGGCCGCGTCGACCGCACCGCCAACTCGCAGGCGCGCGCGCTGTTCAAACGCGCCATCGAGCTCGATCCCGGCTATGCACCCGCCTATGTAGGGCTGGGACGGGTCGATTTGAACGGCGTCTTGCAGGGATGGACTGCTGATCCCCAAGGCGCGTTACAGCGCATCGAGATTCTCAGCCAGAAGGCCATCGGCATCGACCCGACGAGCGCCGGGGCGCATGTGTTGCTCGGCAGTGCCATACTCCCTTTTTGGCGAATACGACCGCGCACTTGACGAAATGCAGCGAGCCGTCAAATTGAACAGCAGCGATCCGAATGCCTATGCTGGGCTGGCGGGCGCGTTGCTTTGGTCAGGTGACGTCCATGCGTCGGTGAAAGCCTTCGAGGCCGCCCGCAATCTCGGTCTTGAATTCACGGCGAACGAAGCGTTTCTTCTCGGCGTTGCATATATTCTCGTCGACCGTAGTGGCGATGCGATCCATACGCTTGAACGCTCGCTCGATCGCAACAAGACCGATCCCTATACGAATGCGGTGTTAGCTGCGGCTTATGACGCAGGCGGGCCGGCAAACCGATGCCGAAATCGAGGCAAACCGAAATATTGAAGGGAATTGATCCGCGCTTCGACAGCGCTGGCTTCGGCTCGCTACTGCGCAAGCCGGAACTTCGCGCCAAGCTCACCGCCGCAATGAAGAAGGCCGGCTTTTAGGACAGCCTCGCGTATTATCGCTTGTGGAAATGCGACCAGTTCCCTTCGGCTTTATCGGCAATGGCGACGGATTTGCTTCGGAATTTCTTCACGCCGATTTTTTGAACGAAAAGACATACAGCTTGCCGTTGGTGATGGCCCATGCCTCGGGATCGGCCTCGACCTTACGGCCGCGCGAGAGCTGGATCGCGCAATATCCATCGAACTGTGGCGCGTATTGCTCAGGGTTAGACGCAAACTTTTCGCGGTGCGCAGCGCTTTTGAACCAATAGGTCGTATCGTCGTAGGCGAAAGTAAATTCCTTCGAACCTTTTTCCGGCTTGCCTTTGGTGAAATAGGACACCGGGTCATAGCCCTTGAGCGCAACGCGCGCACCAGCGCTCGGCGTAGCGTGCTGTGCCGACGCGCCGACGCACAGCGCAATAGTGATGATGGTCGCCGAAACAAAAACCCGCCGCGAAATACCGCTCATGTTTCGCTCCTGAGGGTGCCCCGTATTGGATTGAGGCGGTGGGGTCTGCCCCCGCGCTGACACTTCGTGAAATTTAGCAAATATCAGACGCTCTGTGAACGCGCTTGGCGGTTCGCTCGGGGTGTAGAGATTAACCCATTGACTTCAGCCTCGGGGCACTTTCGACCGGGACGAGACCAGCGGCAGGTCCCGCCATGTCGGCTGTGGCCCCAAAAGCGGAAGTAAAATTAGCGCATTAACAGCCACCACAGCGGGCCTTTTGCGGGTTGATGGTAAAGGCCAGTGCGTAATTCAAGCTCCGAAACTGGAGCCTCGAATCATGCGCTACGAACTCAGCGATTATGAATAGACCGCGATAAAGCCGATGCTGCCCGACAAGCCGCGCGGCGTTCGGCGTATAAATGATCGTCGCGTGCTCAATGGGATCTTTTGGCTTCTGCGCTCTGGTGCGCCATGGCGCGACCTAACAGAGACCTATGGTCCCCGCACCACTTGTTACAATCGCTTCGTTCGTTGGCGGCTGACTGGCGTCTGGGGTCAGATCATGGAAGCGCTGGCTGCCGGTCATGACGCGGCGGTACAGATAATTGATGCCTCCGTAGTCCACGTTTACCAGCACGGAGCCTGTATTGCGGACAACAATCACTAAGATATGGGTCGCTCGCGAGGCGGCCTGACGAGCAAAATTCACGCGGTCGTGGACACCAATGGCCAGCCGGTCCACCTCGCTCTCACTCCCGGTGAGGCGCACGACATTCGGCTGTATTCGGTTCTCCTCAATGCCTTGCTTCCACAAACGATGTTACTCGCAAATCGTGGATACGACGCAGACTGGATCAGGGAACTCGCTCGCCAACAAGGAGCATGGGCGAACATCCCGCCGAAACGAAATCGCAAAGACCCGATCTGCTGCAGCCTACATTTGTATCGCGCGCGGAACTTGATCGAGCGGTTCTTCAACAAGATCAAGCAATGTCGGCGTGTCGCGACCCGATATGACAAGCTTGCAGCCAACTATTTTGCGTTCGTCAAACTGCAGCAATCCGAATTTGGCTTCGTGCTAATGAGTCACGGCCTAGTCTTCGAAGCCCGGAGGGATGCCGATGTCGCGATGCGCGTAGGCGGCGGCCTTGAACAGCGAGCCCATGGCGGTCGGCCCGCCTGCGGTCAGGCGCGCGAGAGCGGCGTCGATGGAGCCGGCGCGCGCGCCGTCATTCTTGGCCTTCAGCGCGGCGGCGCGCGTTTCGATGCCGAGCCGGTGCAGGAATTCCGCCTGCTCGAACGGGCCGAAGCAGTTGATGCCCATCGAATCCATGGCGTTGGCGAGGGCTTCGAAGTCCACATGCGCGGTCAGATCGATCGTGCCCGGCGCGCTTAAGGGATCGGCATAGGCGTGCTCGCCCACCGCCTGCAATGTTTCGCCGGTCGCGCTTGCGGCGTGACCATAATCGATCGCCAGCGCCGCGCCGCCGTCGCGGCCGAGCCGGCGGCCGATTTCGAGCGCGACTTTGTCGGACCGCCATTCGAAAATCGAAGAGATTGGGGCGTCGCGGACGGCCGGCGGCAGGACGCGGTCGAAAAAAGCAATCGGCGCGGGCGCAACGGCAAATGCGAGATTGCCGTCGGCGTCGATGGCGATGCGGCGTTCGTGCCAGCCGAGATCGCCCTTGACCGCCTGATTGATCGGCAGCGCGTCGAAAAACTCGTTGGCGACGATGATGGCGGGGCCCGCCGGCACGTCGGCGAGCGATGCGTGCCAGAAGGTCGGCACCGGCAATTGCTGCAAGAGCTGCTCCTGCATGGCCTGCAAGGTCGGACTGATCTCGACCAGATGCAGCACGACCGCCGCGCGGAACGACGGCTTCACCTTGGTCGCGCGCAACGCGTCGTTCATCATCGTGCCGCGGCCGGGCCCGAGCTCGATGACGCGCACATTGTCCGGCTCGCCCATCTGCTTCCAGACCGCCGCCATCCACAGGCCGATCAGCTCGCCGAACATCTGGCTGATTTCCGGGGCGGTGATGAAATCGCCGCGCTGCCCGAGCGGATCGCGTGTCGTGTAGTAGCCGTATTCCGGATCGCTCAGGCACAATGCCATGTATTCGCCGACGGGCATCGGCCCGGCGGCTGCGATACGCCGGCGAATTTCGGTTTCAAGCGGCGTGATCTCGGCCATGCTCGGCCCCGCGCTGCGGATGCGTGTAAGCGTAGACGATAAAGGCGATCCCGACGACGATCATCGGCAGCGACAAGACCATGCCCATGGTGAGGCCGTGGCTCAGCAGCGGTGGATCTGGCTCGCGGAAGAATTCGCTGATGATGCGGGCGATGCCGTAGCCGATCATGAAGGCGCCGGCGGTGAGCCCGCGCCGCTTCAGCGCGCCGCCGCGCATCATCAGCCCCAACACCACAAACAGGACGATGCCTTCCAGCCCCGCCTCGTAAAGCTGGCTCGGATGGCGCGGCAATGCATCCGGCGCGCGCGGAAACACCATCGCCCAGGGCACGTCGCTCGGGCGCCCCCAAAGTTCGCCGTTGATGAAATTGGCGATGCGGCCGAGGAACAGGCCGATCGGCACCACGCCGCAGCACAGGTCGGCGACCGCGAGAAACGGAATCTTGCGCAGGTAAGTGAACAGGATGGTCGCGATCACGCAACCGATAAAGCCGCCATGAAACGACATGCCGCCATGCCAGACCTTCACGATTTCAAGCGGATGCGCGGCGTAATAGGAGAAATCGTAGAACAGCACTTGGCCGAGGCGGCCGCCGACGATCACCCCGAGCGTGATCCACAGAATGAGATCGTCGAAATCGAGAACCGTCAGCGGCGCCTTTCCGCCCCAGAGCCGCGGCCGTTTGATGATGGCGCGGGCATAGACCCAGCCGAGCAGAATGCCGCCGATGTAGGCGAGCGCGTACCAGCGGATGACAAGGGGCCCGAATTCCACAAGGACCGGGTCGATATGGGGATAGGGAATGACCAATGGGGGCATCGTGACGTCCGGATGGGAGGCGCGCGGATTCGCGGGTGAATGGGACGCTATGTAGCACGCAAGGCCTTGCGGGCCGATTGTCCCTTCGCCATTGTTAGACGATGACCGGCGCCGGGAGGCGAAAAGATGACGCAGACCAGCAACCGCTTTTTCGACGAGATGTCACGTTTGATGAACGACGCCGCCGGCGTCGCGCAAGGGGTGCGGCGGGAGGCCGAGACGCTGTTCCGCGCCCAGGCCGAGCGAATCCTGCGCGATCTCGACGTGGTCCAGCGCGACGAGTTCGAGGCGGTCAAGGAAATGGCCCGGCTGGCGCGCGAGGAAAACGAGGCGCTGAAGTCGCGGATCGAGGTGTTGGAGGGGAAGACACCGGCGAAGGCGGCAAGCAAGACGGCCAAGAAAGCCAAAGGCGCCACCGAAACCGAGTGATTTCTTAGGTTTGCGGGCTTTCTTGCCCTTTGCGAACCCCCCCGCTATAACCCCGCGCGACACGCGGTCCCCGGCACCCCTGGAGGCTTACCGCGGTTGTGGGGCGGCGGAAAAAGCCGCCTTTTTCCATTGGTTTAGTGCTGATGTCCGAGAAGCGGAGACCGGTTTTCGGACAAAAATCGGCGCAAGACGCAAAACGAGGTTTGACATGGCTACCGTCCAGCAAATGAAGGCGACGGTGCGCCCGAAAGGCGGCAAGGGGGCCGCGCGGGCTGCACGGTATTCCGGCCGCGTGCCGGGTGTGATCTACGGCGAAAGCAAGCCCCCGATGATGGTGCTGCTCGAGCACGACGAGCTCAAGAAGCGCATCTATGCGGGGCGCTTTCTCACCACGCTCTACGAGCTCGACGTGGACGGTGAAAAGCATCGCGTGATCCCGCGCGACTTCCAGCTCGACGCCATCAAGGACCTGCCGATGCACGTCGATTTCCTGCGGGTGGCGGAAGGCGCCACCATCCGCGTCAAGATCCCGGTGCACGTGCTCAACACCGATCAGTCGCCGGGCGTCAAGCGCGGCGGCGCCGTCAATATCGTGACGCATACCGTGGATGTCATGTGCCCGGCCGACGCCATTCCGGAGTCGGTCGACGTCGACATCGCCGGTCTGGAAATCAGCCATTCCAAGCATCTCAATGACGTGGTGTTGCCGCCGAACGTGAAGGTGATCGGCCGCGCCGACATGACGCTGGTCACCGTGGTGCCGCCGTCGGGTTACGCGGAAGAGCTCAAAGCCGCCGCCGAAGCGGCTGCCGCCGCCGCTGCTGCTGCGGCTGCTCCTGCTGCCGGCGCCGAAGGTGCTGCTGCTGCTGCGCCGGGTGCTGCGCCTGCTGCTGGTGCTGCTCTGCTGCTGCTGCTGCTGCGCCTGAGAAGAAGTGAGTCGGCTTTTTTTACCGGAGCATGATCTTTTCCGAAATCCGCCGCTCACTTTTCGGGATCATGCTCTAAGCCGCCTCCTCGGCTTTCGACAGATCGGGATAGGGCGGCCACGCGGCCGTTGACGCCATGCTGCTTTTCGTCGGCCTCGGCAATCCCGGTCAGCAATATGCCGGCAACCGGCACAACATCGGCTTCATGACGGTGGAGCGAATTGCGCGCCGTCACGACATCGCGCCGTTCCGCCGCAAGTTTCAGGGTGTGGCGGTGGAAGGCGCGATCGCCGGGGAAAAAATCCTGCTGCTGTTGCCCGGCACCTTCATGAACGAGTCCGGGCGGGCGGTGCAGGAAGCCGCGCGCTTCTACAAGGTCGAGGCCGCCGGCGTCACAGTGTTTCACGACGAGGTCGAACTGCCGCCCGGCAAGGTGCGGGTGAAGATCGGCGGCGGCAATGCCGGCCACAACGGCCTGCGCTCGATCTCCGCGCATATCGGCAACGACTATCGCCGCGTGCGCATGGGCGTCGGCCATCCCGGCGACAAGAATCTGATGGAACGCTACGTGCTGCAGGACTTCGCCAAGAGCGAATGGCCCTGGGTGGAGGCGCTCTGCGATATCGTCGCCGACAACGCCGTGCTGCTGGTCGAAGGCCGTGATGCGGGCTTCCAGAACAAGGTACACCTCGCCATGACCGCCAAGGGTTTCGGCAAGGACAACGACGACGGGCCGCCCGACTCCGACGAAAAATAGCAACGAGAAACGATTATGGGATTCAAATGCGGCATCGTCGGCTTGCCGAATGTCGGCAAGTCCACGCTCTTCAACGCGTTCGACTCAGACCGCCACTGCGCAGGCGGCGAACTATCCATTTTGCACCATCGAGCCGAATGTCGGTGAAATCGCCGTGCCCGATCCGCGCCTTGATAAGCTCGCGGCGCTCGCGAAGTCGGGCGAGATTATCCCGACGCGCATTTCATTCGTGGACATTGCCGGCCTGGTGAAGGGCGCCTCGAAAGGCGAGGGCCTCGGCAACCAGTTCCTCGCCAATATCCGCGAGGTCGACGCCATCGTCCACGTCGTGCGTTGTTTCGAAGACGAAGACGTCACGCATGTGGCGGGCAAGATCGATCCGATTGCCGACATCGAAATCATCGACACCGAGTTGATGCTGTCCGACCTCGACAGTCTGGAAAAGCGCGTGGACGCGCTGGAGAAAAAGGCCAAAGGCAACGACAAGGAAGCCAAGGAGACGCTCGATCTGGTCAAGCGCGCGCTTGCGCTTCTGCGCGAGGGCAAGCCCGCGCGTCTCGTCGTGCGCAAGCCTGAGGAAGAGAAGCTGTTTCATTCGCTCGGTCTGCTGACCTCGGCTCCGGTGCTTTATGCCTGTAACGTCGAGGAGACCTCCGCCGCCGCCGGCAACGCTTTCTCGCGCACGGTCGAAGAGCGCGCCAGGGCGGAAGACGCGGTGGTCGTGGTGATCTCGGCCAAGATCGAATCCGAAATCGCCGTGCTGCCGCAGGAGGAACGCGCCGACTATCTCGAAGCCGTCGGACTAAAGGAAACCGGCCTCGACCGGCTGATCCGCGCCGGCTACGCGCTTTTGCACCTGGTGACCTATTTCACTGTCGGGCCGAAGGAGACGCGCGCCTGGACCATCACGCAAGGCACCAAGGCGCCGCAGGCGGCCGGCGTCATCCATACCGATTTCGAGAAGGGCTTCATCCGCGCCGAGACCATCGGCTACGACGACTACATCGCCTGCAGCGGCGAAACCGGCGCCAAGGAGGCCGGCAAGATGCGGCTGGAAGGCAAGGATTACGTGGTCGCCGACGGCGACGTGATGCATTTCCGCTTTGCGACGTGATATGTGAACCGCCATGCCGACGCATTATTGGGAAGATTTCCAGCCCGGCGCGGTGACCGTTTACGGTCCGCGGCTGGTGACGCGCGAGGAGATCGTCGCCTTCGCCGCTGAGTTTGATCCTCAGCCGATGCATCTCGACGAAGAGGCCGCGCGCAAGACGCTGCTCGGCGGGCTCGCCGCATCCGGCTGGCACACCTGCTGCGTGTTCATGCGCATCGTTGCCGACGGCTACATTCTCGATTCCAGTTCGATGGGCGGGCCGGGCGTCGACGAAGTGCGCTGGCTCCGGCCGCTGCGGCCGGGAACGAACGTGCGCGTGCGTGCGACCGTGGTCGAGTCGCGGCCCTCCAAGAGCCGACCGGAGATGGGTCTGACCAAATTCAGTTACGAAATGCTGGACGAGTCCGATGCCGCCATCATGACGCTGACGACCACGCACATGTTCGGCCGACGCCAGCCGGGAGCGGGCGCGTGAAATATTTCGAGGACATCCGGGTTGGCGATACCTATGCGGTCGGCCGCTACACCTTCAACGCCGACGAGATCAAGGCTTTTGCCGCCCGCTTCGATCCGCAGCTCTTTCACCTTGACGAGGACGCCGCGGCGGCCTCGCATTTCGGCGCGCTCTGCGCCTCCGGCTGGCACACTGCGGTGGTCTGGATGCGGCTGATGGTCGATTATCGCCGCCGCCTGGCCGACGCGGCGCGTGCGCGCGGCGAGCCGGTTGCCGGCGTCGGTCCCGCGCTCGGCTTTCGCGAACTCAAATGGCTGAAGCCCGTTTATGTCGGCGACACCATCGACTATGCCAGCGAAGTGACCGAGACCCGAATTTCCAACAGCCGGCCCGGCTTCGGCCTGATGACGCTGCTGTCGACCGGGGTCAACCAGAACGGCGAGGCCGTCATCAGCTTTCTCAGTACCGCCTTCGTCGAGCGCCAGCCGAGGGCGATATGACGTCGGCGCCGCTCGATGATGCCGCCGGCGACAAAAGCATCGAGCATCGTGCCATGGGCGTTGCCTGCGGCGCGCACGCGCTGCACGACGGCTATACAGATCTGATCTATGTGCTGCTGCCGATCTGGCAAAGCGAGTTCGGCTTGAGCTACGCCGTGCTCGGACTGATGAAGACGGTTTTTTCCGGCACGCTCGCGGGTTTGCAGATTCCTGCCGGGCTGCTCGCCGAGCGTTGCGGTGCGGCCTTTGTGCTGGCATTCGGCTCGGCGCTCGCCGGCCTCGGTTATTGTCTCGCCGGCTTCAGTGAGAGCGTTCCGTTGCTGGTTGCTGCACTTTTTGTCGGTGGACTTGGCGCCAGTACCCAGCATCCGCTGGCATCGTCGTTGATTGCCAATACGTTTGCCGGCAAACGCTCGCTCAAGGCGCTCGGCACGTACAACTTTGCCGGCGATATCGGCAAGATGACGCTGCCGGCGGCCGCGTCGCTGTTGTTCGTGGTGTTGTCCTGGCGTCACGGCGTGATGCTGCTGGGAAGCCTCGGTGTCCTGGCGGCCATGGCGATATTCGCCGCCATGCCACGCCTTGCCGCCGCCACCAATGCTTCGAAACAAATTGCCGGCGCGGCGGCCGGTGCATCGCGCGGCTATGGATTTCCGCTGCTGCTGTCGATCGGCGTTGTCGACAGCGCGACCCGCATGGCCTTTCTCACCTTCTTGCCGTTCGTGCTCACGTCGAAAGGCGCCAGCCTGCCGACGATCGGCGCGGCCCTCACGCTGGTGTTTGCCGGCGGCGCCGCCGGCAAACTCGTCTGCGCATTTATCGGCGCGCGGATCGGCACAGTCGCAACCGTGTGGCTGACCGAAACGGTGACCGCGCTCGGCATCGTCGTGCTTTTGCCTTTGCCGCTCGATGCGGCGCTCGTCGTTCTGCCCTTGGTGGGCGTGGCGCTCAACGGCACCTCGTCGGTGCTCTATGGCTCGGTGCCCGACCTGGTGGCGCCCGCGAAGCGCCAGCGCGCCTTCGGCATCTTCTATACCGGCACCATCGGCGCGGGCGCGGTATCGCCGGCGCTTTATGGTTTGCTCGGCGATGCGGTCGGCATACCCGTCGCGCTGACGGTGGTTGCTGCCATCGTGCTGGTAACGTTGCCGCTCACGGTCGCGTTGCGTCCGGCGCTGCTGCGGAACGCGTGACGCGTCCTAACGTTCCGGCATCCTCACCCGGACGTGCTTGACCATGGCGGCCGGCAGCACGTCGAGATAAGGGCCGAGCAGAAACGCCTCGCCCGAGCCGTAGCCGTACATGCGATCATGCGCGTCGATCATCGCGCGCACCGACCGCTGACAGGCCGCAATCGAGTCGACGATTACGTCGTTCATCTCGGCCGTATACATGTCGGCCTTGTAGCGTGGATCGTCGGACGCTTGGCGCAGGATGCATTCGGTCGCGCGCTGCACCAGCGGCAACAGCGCGGCATCCTTTTGCTGCACCGACAACTGCATCCACGCGGAAGGGTCGGGAGCGGGGTCTTGGCTATCGAGCGAGACATTCAACACAAGCGACAATCCGAACAGCGTTTCGAGAATCATCCCTCGGGCCTCGGCGAATCAGTGCTGTATTTTGGTAACGCAGCCCGAGTCACCACGTCACGCAAAACTTGAATCGAAAGCGACGTGAAGCTGGCGGTGTGGAATTGGAGTCACAGGGCGGCCAAGGCGAACGAAAGGAGTCCATTTGCCACTAAGCGATTCAAAAGACTCATGAATCGAGTCACGGAGCGGAACCGAAAACGCCTGTTGGTCGTTACCGGTGGCGATGAAGCCGAAGCAGCCAAAAGCCAAGACCAAATCCAAAGCTCGCCGTCAGCCGATCCTCGCCACCGGCGCGGGCGACCTGATGACCGCCGAACAAGCAGCGTTGCTGCGTAGGCTTGCGCGCGACGGTTACGAGCCGGACGCGTTCAGTTCGCATCTCACGTGCAAGGAAGCGGCGATCCGCATCGCCATGCTCCAGGCTAAACTTAAACTCCAGGGCGAGCCGCCTCACACGTTGTGACGGTGTCGAGTTTCCGCGTCGGTATGCGCGTGCCGTCCGCCGCAAAGCTTGACGAGGGACCCGAAGAAGTTGCAGCCGCGGTGCCCGCGGCCGAAACCGATAAACTACATAGTTGTCAACTATTGCAATGCGCCCGCTGAACCGACGGTCGGCGTAACGCTGCCTGATTTGATGAGATGGCAGCTATGCAATGAGCGATTCGGTCCGGACCGGCACGTTCATGTTTTTTGAGGGCGTGTTTACCCTTTGTTGCAGCACGCGCGTCGTTGCAACGCTGGATTTTCCTCGCTTCTCGGGCCATAATAACGTCCGAGGAGTTTTGAGAATGTCGATGATTAACTACGACGCGCCGTCCGAGCTTTTTCCCAGCCGCAGCCGTAAGTCGCGTCGCCCCATTGGATACAAGCGTTTTCCCACCGCGGCGGAAGCGATCCGCTTTGCGATCGAAGAGCTGCCGCCGGAATTGCTGCTCGGCGCTTATCTCGAAGTTGAAGAAAAACGTTTCGACGGCAACGGCATTCGCCGTCTTTACGACAGCGCCGACTATCCGCTCCCGCGCAAGGTCGCGAAAACCCCCGCTAACTGATTTCACCGCACCGGCGCTTTGCGTCTGCGTCTCTCGAAACGCTTGCGAGGCATGCCGTGCGGCGGTGAAAATAACCCCGCCGAAGCGGGGCTAAGTAAAGGGGAGGAGAGCTCGAGACGCGCTCGCGCCGGTTGCCTCGTCGCCGCGAGCGGCGGCGGTCAGCGGCCATACGCGACTATGGCCGCGTTCGAGCGAAATCACATTAGGTTGCAATGGTCGGAGATAGAGGTAATGGACGCCGTTGTCCCACCTATCCACAACCGGCGAGCGCCCGCGGCGTCGGTTACCCACCGAATCCATAGCGGATGACACCATCGGAGAAGTCCGTGCGTCATCGGAGTGTGCCTGCCAGCGCGTCTCACTTATCCGGCCGGCCGCCGGTCCCGCGATGGAGGCGTGGGGCCATCCCGCCACTGCTGAAGGCCGTCGCCGATCACGCGCATCGCGGTCATGGCAGTGTGGCTGAGGCTGGCGTAGCCGGCGATTTCGCGATTCACCCGCTCGCCTTCCTTGCGCAGCAGCTCGCGTACGCCTTGCAGTTCCAGAATGACGCGGTCGATCTCCTCCATCGAGGCGCCGGACACGCGCCGGATTGCGGCGCTCAGATTGTCCGCGGCGGACTCCTCCGCAGGTGCTGCGGCGCTATGTTGCCGGCGCAGATACGTGACGTCGCGGCGAACGAAATCGCGGATCTCGCCTTCGAACACGTTGGCCGCGTGATCGACGTCGCCCAGCTTTTGCGGCGCACGTCGTGCCGGCGCAAATTGCTCTACCTCAGCGGTTTGCGGAACGCTGTTGTCGGGAAGCCAATCGGGTTTGATGGCCGTCATGCTCAACTCCTGCGCAGGCGCAAAATAATTTGCGCTGACGCCCCCCAGTCGGTGGATATCCGCACGGGAGTTGGGCGGCCATGGGGCGCGGGCAGGGCGGCTTCGCGGCAGCGACGGCAGCTCACCAATTCAATCTGAACCCGGCAGTGATGCTCTTGCTGCTGGTCGCTTCGCCGACATCTGTCACCGATGTCGTCACGTGCAGCGGGCCGTAGATCTGCTGATCGGCGCTCAGCGTATTGTGAGTGACGGGATCGTTGCTGGCGGAGGTGAAACCGGCGCCGAGTGTCGTTCCGGTCGGCTTGATGTTCAGCTTCACCGAGCGGTCGTTGCCGATAATCTGCGACGGTCCTTGAGTTGCCGGTTCGTTCGGCACGGGCGCCGTCATCAGTGGCAGACCGGCGACAGACGCCGGCGTAGTGGCGGCAGCAGAGGTCTCGGTGACGGAATACTTGTCTTGCAACGTCAGCGAGAACGTGTCGCCGAGCGGAATCGAATGCTTCAATCCGGCGCCGATCTGTCCCTGATCGAGCGAGGGCGTGACGCGCGCTTCGACAGAGGTGTGGCTGCCGACACCGATGGACGCCCAGACGGAGCCGGAGCCGGCGTCATCGACGGTACCGGGAAACGGTTTGCCGGGCACATAACTGGTCGGCGGCGGCGCTGCGGTCTTGAGGTCGGCGCCGATATCGGCGTTCCAATCCAGCACCGTCAAGGGCTTCTTCACCACGACCTTGGTGCTGCCGTCCGGATTTTCGCTGCCGTCGACCGACAGCTTGCGCGGCTTCGACAGGATCGGCAGCTTCGGCGCGCGCGCCGGCTTGTCGGCGGTGACCGTGGCGGGATCGAACATCAGAGCATTGCCGAGCTCGATGCTTTCCTCGGGCGTCAGCGGCTTGAGCGGCTGCGTTTCGTCGGCCGCCAAGGCATAGGCGTCGGTGCCGTCAGTTGCACTCTGCGCATCCTGCGCCCGTGCGGCCGGCAGCAACGCCAGCACGCCCGCCAACGCGACCGTCGCCCGCAAGAGGCCGAGGGCTGCTACGCCTGGACGCATTCTTGAATGACTCCGAACGGTTGAGCCGGCGGCGCCACTGTCGGCGCGCCTGGTTAACCGAAGGTTGCGACGTGCCTGACAACTTTGGCAAAGCCGTGACGGGCCAATTGCAACCGGAACTTTGTCTTGCGCGTTGTTGGCGGAACTTGCTGACAAAAGGAGCAGACGATGTCCGCAATCCTGCCGGTCATGCTGGTCGCTTCGCACCTCATGCTGGTGGCGCAAGACGTGCCGCGACTGAACGTGGGGCCCGGCTGCAAGGCCGCCGCGACCACCCAGGTAACCGAAACACGCGACGAAAAGGGCTGTCTCGCAGAGGAATACGCCGCGCGCGACACGCTCAAGAAGGAATGGGATCAGTACACCAGCCTGGAAAAAACGCATTGCGTGCAACTCACCCAGCTGGGCGGTCCGCCGAGCTACGTCGAGGTGCTGACCTGCCTGCAAGTGGCCAGAGACGCCAGAAACGCCAAAGGCGACGGTTTCACCACCGGCATGGGGCGGTAAGCGAGGCGTCCCCGCCGGCGCCGCTTACGACTTCGGCTTTTGCGGCGTGGCGTCCGGCGCGCGTTTGGCCTGCGCCGGCGCGTTGGCGGCCTTCATCTTGTCGTCGATACATTTGGCGACGAAGTCGGCGCGCTTGTCGAGCGACGCGCTGCTGCTGCCATGCTCGATTGCCATCCAGCATTGCTTGGCCGCTTCGGTGTGGCTGAGGGTCGGCTTGGCGCTGGGCGCGGCCGCCAGGTTCGGCGTCCCCCCGCCGTCGGTGTTGCAGCCGGCAAGCGTGAAGAGGGCAAGGCATAAAACGATGCGGCGGAACGTCATGTAAAGCGTTTCCCGGTCGGCGAAGCCACGGCGCGCCACTATTCAAAGCCGGCCGGCATTTGCAAGCCCTTGCGCCGAGATGTTTGCCGCCGCGGTCTTTACGAGGCCTTGCGTTTCGGCCGTGCCGCGCTTTGGCGCCGCGCCGCGTGCGGAGACTTTCACCGGGCCGTCGTGCGCGTCGCCGCCGGCTCAGTGCGGATGCGACTGAAGTCTTGACGGTCCGCGCAACAATTCCGCGTCCCCAGACTGTCGCACGACACCGCCCTCGGCTAGATTTCAGCCCATGGAGCTTGACGTCAACGGCACGATCGTTGCCAAGCCGGCCGCCGACGACATCGTCCGCGCGCTGGACGCCGGGAGCTTTCCGCAAGACTGGTACATCGCGCTCGACGACGGCGCCGGCGGCACCCTCGACGCGCAGGCCCAGCCGGACGGCACATTCTATCTCTCTTACGGCAACGACAAGCGGCGCCCGCCGGAGACCGTCGATGCCGCGGCCGTGAAGGCCGCCTATCTGACGTTTCTTGCCGACGCGCGGTCCCGGCCGGACGACCGGCGAAGCGGCAAGCCGTCGATGAAATTCGTTCCCGACACGCGGCCGCTCAAGGGCAAAAGCGGCGACCAGCCGCCGCTGCCGGCGATGATCGTCATGATCGGCGTCATCGTTCTGGTCGGCGCCATCTTCGCCATCGAGGATTGGAGCCCCGGCACCGTCCGCAAGCATATGCCCTACGGCAATTCCGACTTTTTCTGGGTCGGGCTGATTTTCTTTCCCATGATCGCGCTGGTGGTGGTGGCCGCCGTCACCAAGCTCGTCGAGTTTCGCGCGGCGAAGGGCTGGGTGCGGACCACCGGCCGAATCCTGAGCTCCGGCATCGAGGTGCGCCGCCACCAGTTCGCCGGCGAACCGGAGACGGTGAAGAACGTGCCGGCGATTCGATACGAATTCCACGCCGGAACGCGCAAGGTGATCGGCAGCCGCATCGGCATCGGCGACGACGCGCTCGCGGATCCCGAGGCGACGCTTGCGCGCTATCCGGTCGGCGCCAATGTCACCGTCTACTACGACGCGGACGATCCGATGCAATGCGTGCTCGATCGCGGCGGGCCGGATGTCAACAAGCCCGAATTGCTGCGGGGCTGCGCCGGCGGCATCGCCATCCTCGCGGCGTTCGGCGGCGCGATCTATTGGATGTTCACCTACGGGCCGGATATCATCGACAAGCATTTCCCCCACCATAAGGCGGACCCGCGCTTTTCGATCTTCGCGATCTGCTTCGGGCTGGCGGCGCTGCTGTTCTTCTTCGCCGCGCGGCGCACTTCGAAGCAGGCGTCGAACTGGCCGTCGGTGCGCGGCACGATCGTCAAGAGCGAAGTCGAGCAATTCGAGGAGCGCGACAGCGACGGCCGTTATCGGAAAAGCTACCGGCCGGCGATCGAATATACTTATGCGGTGAACGGCCGCGAACTGCACGGCAACCAGATCAAGCTGATGATGCAGGTCAGCGGCAGCGAGGGCCTGGCCGCGCGCACGGTGGCGAAATATCCCAAGGACAGGGCGGTCGCCGTGCATTACGACCCCGCCAACCCGACCACCGCGGCGCTGGAGAACCCGACCGGCGCGACCTGGATCATCGCCGTCATCGCGCTGGCCATGTTTGCGCTCGCCGCGTGGTCGCTCGGCGTGTTCGGGTAGCGCGGGCGCGCGCCGTCGCCCCTGTTCTTTGCGGCGCGGGGTGCGCCGTAATTTCCCCCGCGTGACGCGGGGCCTTCCGTCCGCCCCCGGACACAGGCCGAGGGGATGGAGCGCCGAAAGGCGCAACCATCAGCCTCTCGCCATCGGGCGAGCCGCGCCCATCACGCGGGCGCGTCACCTTCCGGCGCTCCATCGCGGCTTCGCGCCTCCGGCCCAAGCCAGAGACACAGGCCCCGGGTCCGCGCTTCCTGGGACGAGGCCTTGCGGCCAGTCCCAGTCCAGCGAGCTCCTCGCGGAGGGGTCATAGTGCCCCCCGGTCGGTGTCCCGGGCCTCCCGGGTGCGGGGGTACGAACCCCGCGCGCAGGCGCCGCACCCACCCCGCTGAAATGACGTCTCATGACAACGCCCTCGGTTGGGTGGGATATTAAGAATATTATCCTATAAAAAGGCTAAGTCAACTGTGAAATATGGGGATTGCACACGCATTTGTTGAGAAACTTGTGAGCGCGCGTAGGCAATGCAGGACTATTGCGCAATAGCGATTCGCGTGCGTCCAACTCCGCGCCTCGCGCATAGACCGGCGGCTTTGATATGCACGAAACGATTTTGCAAACTATCTACGCAAATGGCTTAGCACTTAGCGACAGTCAAAAGGCGTTTCAAAAGGCGATTGAGGAAAATCGGGACTCTCAGGGCAACGGGATTGATATCTCGCTTACGGTCCCGGAAACGGATTACTCGCTTTCAGATATCGATGCGGCAATCATATTCTTTTTGTCATTTATCAAGAATATCGACACCTCAGAACAGAGCATCGTCACGCCCCGTTCGTATCTTGAAAATCTAGCAACTAAAATAACAGAACTAAAAAATCAAATCGATGCAGTGCGTACAGCGCTCGAAGCAATTAAGACACAGGGCGGTATTAAAACTGTAGACAAAAAGAACTTCGTCATAACTGCGCAGAATGGCAATCAAACCAACGTCGTTAAGCACATCCGCAGAATTTATTCATTGCTTGATTCAGCTTTAGCTGCATGGTTTCAGCTTCGTCTGGTCATTAATAGCCCACGATTGGCCGAATTTGGCGGGATGCTGGACGCCGTGGCAGCGAGACAAACGGACGTGAGCCGTCTTGTTGATGAAAACGTCAAATTAGGAAAAATCGTCGGTGATGAACAAAAGAAAATATCAAATTTATTTTCACAAGCAAACAGTGAACGCGACGAGGTGGGTCGACTGCTTAAAGAATCTCAAAATGACCGAAAAAGTCTGAGCGAATATGCTGCAGAAGGTGCTCAAAAAATTGCCGCAGTCCAAACGTCACACCAAGAGGCTACTGCTCTGGCTGCCTCAGTCAATGAATACAAAGCCAACTTCAAACGTTTCGATGACCAGCTTAAATCACGCGAAGAAAAGTTTGTAAAAGAGAACGCCGACTTAGATACAATTCACAAGCGCTTAAATTCGGACGAGGATGAAATAAAACGGCTGACTAGTGAAGCCGAGGGAATGCTTCGAGGCGCGACGACTGTCGGGTTAGCCTCAAGTTTTTCTAGTTTGCAGGAAAAAATAAATTCCGAATTGAAGTGGGCTAGGTATTCTTTTTATTTTAGCATTCTAATGCTCATGATTTTGTCTTTGCCAATTGCTCTCTATGTATTTCCAGGACTCCAACTGTTTTTAAAGGCTGCGACCGGAATTGATGTAAGCATTTTGGTTCCGAAAGGTATTGAGAGCCATACGACGCCGGACATAGTCGCTCAGGTGCTTGCGAGGGCGTTGCTGCTCATTCCAGGAATATGGCTGGTCCGTTTCACTGGGGCGAGGCATGAGCGCCTTTTCCGTCTTCGAGAACACTACTCATACAAATACTCAATTGCCTCGTCAGTAGAAGGATTTAAGCGACAAGCACCTTCGTTGGAAGAGGGGATTGCCGCTACGGCGTTTTTCGAGCTGACATTTAATCCCGCAACGAGAATGGATGCTAATTCCTCCGAAGGTCGTCACCCGAACCCCGCGATGGAGTGGGTTATGAAGAAGTTGGGGGAAGCGAGGGAGGAAAATAAACAATCCAATTTTGAATCGCTTTACGCTTAACCCCAATCCGCATGCTGGGGCGGCCGAGATTCGACTGCGGGCTATCTCCGCGCGCGGGCTTCACCCCGTGCGTTACCGCGATGCCCATCTCGTCGAGGTGGGCGTGTGCGAGCGCAAGCGCAGCCATGCCACCCCCTAAAGCCCGCACTCCACCTTCCGCTCCTTCTTCCCCGCCACCGTCCCCGCCCAATTGCACGCCGGCTTCCCCGCGCGGGTGACGGTCACGCTCACCTTTCCGGGCTTGACCAGATAGGTGGCCTTTTTCGTCGTCGGGCAGACGTCGCCGTCGATCGTCACCTTATAATCGCGCGGCGCGGCCGGGCGAACGCTGAGGCGGAGCGTGGCGTACTGCTCGAAAAAATCCGAGTAGGGCAGGTAGCCCATCGCGCGCCGGATCAATCCGGCCTGCTCGATCGTGCTCACCGTCACGGAGCCGTGCAGCGTCTTGAACGTTTGCCGCCAGGCGCTGGCCTTTGGGTTGACCACCTTGATGGTGGCGTCGCGCAGCCCGCGCGCGATCAGGCGCGTCTCTCTGGTCGTGAAGCCCGCCGAGCTGGCGGCCTTGCTGAACTCGCTCGCGCGCGCCTGGCCCAGCTCCTTGGCCACGGGCGCCGTGATGTACGCCCCCGCCGGCGTGAAATCCTTCGCCGATTTTTGGCCGATTGCGCGGACGCCGCCGCGCTCAGGCAAAGCAGAAAGGCCCCGGCCCACACGATCCGCATTGGAAGAGTGAATCCCTCGAAGACAGCGCCAGGCGCGCAGCATACATCAACGGCGGGTCCGGTGAACCCGCGCGCCGACGATCGCGGTCGACCTAGCTCAATTTCAGCGGGGCGCCGCCTTTGATGAGGCCGGCGAGGTCCTTTTCGTACGGGACGCGCGTCGATTCGACGTAGCGAATGAGAAGGTTGAACCACGACACCAGCAAGATGATCTCGCACGCGCCGTCCTTGCCGAAGCGGTCGAGCAGCGCGCCGAGCGTCTCGTCACCGATGGAGAAGTTCTCGGTGATTTCCTCGGCAGCCGCGCAGACCAGATTGCCCTCCTCGCCGAGCTTGTCGACACGTCCGTCGGCTCGCAGCGCCGCAATCTCGGGCTCCGTCATTCCAAGCTGCTCGGAGAACAGGAGATTGTGCCGGTACTCGTAGTAAAGCCCGTATTTGATGGCGATCCGCAGATACATGTATTCGCGCAGCTTCGGGTCGATCTTGCCGCCGTGAAAGAGCTGGTCGATCAGGGTAGTGATCGACAAGAAGCATTGGGGCACGTTCGCGAACATCCGCAGGTTATTGAGCGGCGGCAACTGCGCCAGTCGCCGGCGGATGTCCGGCGCGAGACTGGCCTCGTCCGGCAGTGAAATCGCGACCTTGCTTTTTCGCGGTTCGAGGGGTGGTGGCATTGGCGTCTCCTTCGCTGGGGAAGCTTGAACGGAGAACGGCAGCGTAGCAATTTTACGGGAAGTCTTGCGGGCCAGCACGAACGCTTCCCTGTGCCCATCGCGTCGAAAGATGGTGCAGCTACAGCGCGTCATTCCACGCCATCAGGCCGGCCAGACAGAGCGCAAATCCCGCGGCCGCGCCGATGCCGGCGCCGGCGAAACGGTGGCCGCGCCAAAGCACCGCGCCGGTGACGGCGCCGAACAGCAGACCCGGGCTTCCGAAAATCAAGGCCAAGACGGCCAGGTTGGCGGGATCGTTGAGAATGCCGATGTCGGACACGCCTCAGCGCCGCCGGTTGCTCTTGAACCCGCCGCGTTGGCCCGGCCGCCCCATCTTGCTGCGCGGCGATTCACGCGACGGCTTCACCTCGTGCGTCACCGCGATGCCCATCTCGTCGAGGTCGGGCTTGTGCGGTCTTTCGATGGACGACGGGCTTCGCCCTTTCGAGCGCGACTGCAGCCCCCGGGTCTGCGCCGCCATCACGTTCTTCGCCGTCGGGTTGTCGAGCACGGCCATCTCGGTCGCGCGCAGGCGCTTGATTTCGTCGCGCAGGCGCGCGGCCTCCTCGAAATCGAGATCGGCGGCCGCCTCGCGCATACGCGTTTCCATGTCGGCGACCACGGTTTCGAGATTGTGGCCGATCGTTGCGGCGTCCTCGAAACCGCCTTCGCTGCCGTCACCGGTCGAAATCAGCACATGGTCGCGTTCGTAGACGCTGTCGAGAATGTCGTGGATCGAGCGCTTGATGCTTTCCGGCGTGATGCCGTGCGCGGTGTTGTACTCGACCTGCTTCTCGCGCCGGCGGTTCGTTTCCTCCATGGCGCGCTGCATCGAACCGGTGACCTGGTCGGCATACAAGATGACGTTGGAGTCGACGTTGCGCGCGGCGCGGCCGATGGTTTGAATGAGAGAGGTTTCGCTGCGCAGGAAGCCTTCCTTGTCGGCGTCGAGAATGGCGACCAGCGCGCATTCGGGAATGTCGAGGCCCTCGCGCAACAGGTTAATGCCGACCAGCGCGTCGAAGGCGCCGAGCCGAAGGTCGCGGATGATCTCGATGCGCTCCAGCGTGTCGATGTCGGAGTGCATGTAGCGCACGCGAATGCCTTGCTCGTGCAGATATTCGGTGAGGTCCTCGGCCATGCGCTTGGTGAGCACGGTGACCAGCGCGCGGTAGCCCTTGGCGGCGACGGCGCGCACCTCGCCGACCAGATCGTCGACCTGCGTGCGCGCGGGCCGCACCTCGACCGGCGGGTCGATCAGGCCGGTCGGGCGGATGACCTGCTCGACGAAGACGCCACCCAACTCGTTGAGCTCCCAGGCGCCGGGCGTGGCGGAGACGCCGACCGTCTGCGGGCGCATGGCGTCCCATTCCTCGAAGCGCAAGGGACGGTTGTCCATGCAGGAGGGCAGGCGGAAGCCGTATTCGGCGAGCGTCGCCTTGCGGCGGAAGTCGCCGCGGAACATGCCGCCGAGCTGCGGCACGGTGACATGGCTCTCGTCGCAGAACACCAGCGCGTTGTCGGGCACATACTCGAACAGCGTCGGCGGCGGCTCGCCCGGCTTGCGGCCCGTCAGATAGCGCGAGTAGTTCTCGATGCCGGCGCAGGAACCGGTGGCTTCCATCATTTCGAGATCGAAGACGGTGCGCTGTTCGAGCCGTTGCGCTTCCAGCAGACGGCCGGCGGCGTTGAGCTGGTCGAGGCGGGCGCGCAGCTCGGCCTTGATCGAATTCATCGCCTGGATCAGCGTCGGGCGTGGCGTCACATAGTGCGAATTGGCGTAGACCTTGACGAATTCCAGCTCGTCGGTTTTCGCGCCGGTGAGCGGATCCATCTCTTCTATTTTTTCGATTTCATCGCCGAACAGATGCACGCGCCAGGCGCGGTCTTCATAGTGCGCCGGGAAAATGTCGAGCGTGTCGCCGCGCACGCGAAACGAGCCGCGGAAGAAGTCGCCCTGCGTGCGCTTGTATTGCAGCGCCACCAGGTCGGCGATCAGTTGCCGCTGGTTGACTGCTGCGCCCTGCTTGAGCGTGAAGGTCATGGCGGAATAGGTCTCCACCGAGCCGATGCCGTAGATGCACGACACCGACGCGACGATGATCACGTCGTCGCGCTCGAGCAGCGCGCGCGTCGCGGAGTGACGCATGCGGTCGATCTGCTCGTTGATCGAGGATTCCTTCTCGATATAGGTGTCGGTGCGCGGAACGTAGGCCTCCGGCTGGTAGTAGTCGTAATAGGAGACGAAATACTCGACCGCGTTGTCGGGAAAGAACGACCTGAACTCGCCGTAAAGCTGCGCGGCCAAAGTCTTGTTGGGCGCGAGGATGAGGGCCGGGCGCTGCGTCTGCTCGATCACCTTGGCCATGGTGTAGGTCTTGCCGGAGCCGGTGACGCCGAGCAGCACCTGCGTGCGGTCATGCCGTTGCACGCCTTCGACCAGTTCCTTGATCGCGCCCGGCTGGTCGCCCTGCGGCTCGAATTCCGACTTGATGACGAGGCGCACGCCGCCTTCGGATTTCTCCGGCCGCGGCGGGCGGTGCGGCGTCCAAACCTTCCCGCCATGGGCCTGGTTCGAAAATTCCGGCCGCCCTTCGCGCAGGAGCCTTTCCAATGACTCCTGGCTGGCGATGCCGGCGATACCGCCTTTCTGCGTCGGCAGGTCGGCGCGCGGCAGCCGATACTTTATGTCGTCCGAAAGACCGAGTTCTTCGGCGAGTTTCGGATCGAGACCCGTCACCGGCGGCCCGTCAAAGTCGGCATCGAACTTATTTTGCGGCGCCTCGCCGAAACCGACTTTCGGCTCGGTCGATGATTTGGCCGATTTGCGCGCGGTGTGGGCGGCGGAGAAATCGCGCCGGCGGTCCCAGGAATTGTCCGGCGGCTGCGCCAGGTTCGGATTCTTGCCGGTGCCCGAGCCTAGTCCCGCCGTGCCCTTGTTGATGGCCGGATTGAGCAGGTCGGCGAGGTCATCCGGCATTGCCGGCGCGTCGGGCCGGTTGGCTTTGGCGCGCGTCGCGCGGGCGGGGTCCTTCTTCGGCTTTTTGGGAGGAGATGTCGCCATCGTTCGAATATGGGGCGAGTCCTGTGGCGAGGAAAGGGCGGTTGCGCACGGAGGGGGCGCCGGATCATTGTTCCCTGTCCGCCGGCGGAGAGTTCGATGATCTATCTGATCCTGAAATATCTGCACGTTCTCGGCGCCGTCGTGCTGCTCGGCACCGGCGTCGGCATTGCATTTTTTATGCTAATGGCCCACCGCAGCGGCGATGCCGGCCATATTTTTCGTACGGCCAAGACCGTGGTGCTGGCCGATGTCATCTTCACCGCGACGGCGGTGGTGGCGCAGCCGGTCACCGGCTTCCTGCTGGCGCGCGAGCTCGGCTTGCCGTTGACCGAAAGCTGGCTGCTGTTGTCGTACGCGCTCTATGTTTTGGCGGGCGCTTTCTGGCTGCCGGTGGTGTGGATGCAGATGCGCATGCGCGACCTTGCCGCAGCGGCGCTCGCGCGCAGCGAGGCGCCGGGCGCCGAATATCGTCGGCTGTTCCGGCTGTGGTTCGTCTTCGGCTTTCCCGGCTTTGGCTCGGTGCTGGCGATCGTGTGGCTGATGATCGCCAAACCGACATTTTGAGTGATTGTGACAATGGCGGTAGATGCGACACGCGTTCTGGTTCTCGGTGCTTCGGGCCTGATCGGGAATTTCGTCGCGGCGGATCTGATCCGGCGCGGATTTTTCGTGACCGCGGCGGCGCGGCGTTTCACACCCGCTCAGGCGATTTTTTTTGGTGACAGCGCGCGTGAGGTTCCGCTCGTCGGTCTTGATGTCACGGCACTTGAACGGTTGCTGCAAGAAGGCAAAGCCGATGTTGTGGTCAATTGCGTCGGCGTGTTGCAGGACAGCGCAAGCGACAATACGCGTGAGGTTCATGCGGCCTTTGTCGAACGGTTGATCGCGGCCGTGCGTGCCGCTGCGCTACCGGTCCTGCTCGTGCACGTGTCTATACCGGGCGCTGCAGAGGACGACCGCACGGCATTCGCCGCCAGCAAACGTGCGGCCGAGCGGGCAATCATGCAATCCGGCGTCCCCTACGCGATCCTGCGGCCTGGCTTTGTCTTCGCGCCGACGGCCTATGGTGGCAGCGCGCTGCTGCGTGCCGTTGCGGCATCGCCGTTTGACCTGCCGGCGTCGCTCGCTGCGCGTCCCTTTGCCGCCGTCGCGGCGGAGGATGTTGCCGAGACCATTGCCGTGCTGGCACAGCGCTGGCACGAGCCGGGCCGCGGGGAGGCCGCGTGCTGGGATCTCATGGCGCCGGATACGCGATCGCTCGGCGACGCCGTGGCAAACTTGCGCGCCTGGCTCGGCAGTGCATGGCGTTGGCGAATTCCTGTGCCCGGCATGCTGCTCACTCTTGCCGCTTCGACCGGTGACCTTGCCGCGTGGCTCGGTTGGCGGCCGCCGATCCGTTCAACGGCCCTTACGGAGTTGCAGCGCGGTGTCGCCGGCGATCCCCGCGCCTGGATGGCGACGACCGGCATCGCCCCGCTTCAGTTCGATGACATCTTGCGCATGCATCCGGTGACGGTACAGGAGAAGTGGTTTGCAAGACTTTACCTGCTCAAGGCGCTGATCGTCGCCGGCCTCGTCATTTTCTGGTGCGTATCCGCGCTGATCGCGCTGACCGTTGCATATCCGGCTGCGGTCGCCATCTTGACCACGCGCGGATACCCGGACCCGGAGGCGCAATTGATGACGGTGGCCGGCAGCGTCATGGACTTCGGCATCGGCCTGGCGATCGCATTTCGGCGGACCTGCCGTGTCGGGCTGATCGCCGGCATCGCCGCATCGCTTTTCTATATGGCTGGTGCGGCTGTGCTGACGCCTGATCTCTGGATCGAGCCGCTCGGCGCGCTGGTCAAGACGTTTCCGGCCGTCATCCTGATGTTGGTCGCCCTCGCCATTGCGGACGACCGGTAGCCGCATGAGCGCGCCCGCCGCCATACCCGAAAACATCGGCAAAAAGGGCGGTCCCGGCCTGGTGCTCTACGACGGCGTCTGTGTGCTGTGTTCGGGTTGGTTTCGCTTCGTCGCCAAGCGCGATCGGCAACGCAAATTTTTGTTCACCGCCATCCAGTCGGAATACGGCCGCGCGCTGGCGCAAGAGCTCGGCATCGATCCACTGGAGCCGCAGACGAATGCGGTTCTGCTCGACGGCGAGTTCTTTCTTTATTCGGATTCGGCGCTGGCCGCGCTCGCGATCTTGCCGGGGTGGAAGTGGACGCGGGTGGTGAAATGCGTGCCCAAGCCGCTGCGCGACCGCGCCTATCGTGTGATTGCGCGGAACCGGTACAAATTGCTCGGTAAACGTTCGACCTGCGATCTTGGCGGCGCGCAGTGTGCCGACCGGGTCATCTGGTAATCACGCCGCCTTTGCCCACAATTGCTTCGACGCCCGTCTTGCGCCTTCGGTGAGCGAAGCAAGCTTCATCCAGACGATTTTCGTATCCACTTGCACGCGGCCGGCAAAGGTGCCGAAGCCGCAGTCGACGCCGGCGACGACATTCTCGCGTCCGACCACGGACGCGAAATTCAGGATGCGGTCGCAGACTACTTCCGGATGCTCCACCGTGTTGACGGTGGAATCGATCACGCCCGGAATGATGACCTTGCCCTCGGGCAATTTCACATCGCGCCAGACCTTCCATTCGTGCTCATGGCGCGCATTGGCCGCCGGAAACGACACCGCGTGCGGCAGGCCGGTGAGCGCGATATCGATGATGTCCTTGATCTCGACGTCGGTGTGATGCGGCGCCACGGTCGAGCCCCAGCATATGTGCATGCGCATGCGTTCGGCCGGCAGATCGCGCACCGCGTGATTGAGCGCGGCGACGTTCATGCTGATGATCTTGCGGTAGTCGGCAAGCGGCAGGTCGAGATAGACCATGTGCCGCAGCATCGCGAGGTCGGGACAGTCGAGCTGCAGCACGAAACCTGCCTCGACGATGGCCTTGTATTCCTTCCGCATCACGTCGGCGAGCGCGAAGATGTATTCCTCATCGGTCTTGTAAAAGCTGTTCTTGAGGTAGCGCGCGATTTGGCCGGGCGACGGCGAGGTCATGAAGATGTCTTCGCACTTATTTTGGGCCTTGGCGCCGGCGACCGCCTCCTTGGCGATTCTGATGTCTTCTTCCGCCGCCGGCCAATCTTTCCAGCCGACCGGGCCGTTGCAGGCCGGGCGATGCTGGAACGGCGAGGCGAACTGCTTGAGGATCTCGGCCAGTTCGGGGAATTCCGGCTCGCCGGTGCCCATCGGGGCCGCGCTTTCGCCTTCGTAGCCGGTCAGGCGATTGAGCACATGGACCGTGTAGTCGGTGCGGCCCTGCTCGCCGTCATTGATGATGTCGAGCCCGCATTCGATCTGTTTGCCGACCACGTATTTCACCGCTTCGCGCACGGCCGCCATCAATTCGGCGTGGCGCGCCCCAGGGTTCTTGTCCTCAGCGAGCAGCAACTCCACGACTTTCGCCGTGCGCGGCAAGCTGCCGGTGTGCGTGGTGAGAATGCGGTCGATGCTGCGATGCATGACTTATTCCTTTTTGCGCGTGATCTTTTCCGAAAACCGGATTCCATCCCCGATCAGGTCGAGGACAAGCTTTTCGGGATCACGCGCCGAAACCTTGTACGACTTCGGTGACGTGTTCGACCGCCGGCGGCGCGGCCCAGCAGTGGGCGACCAGCCTGCGCCACTCCTGAAAGTCGGATGAGCCGCGAAAATCGACCGTGTGATTTTCGAGCGTGCCCCAGCGCACGAACAGCCGGTAGCGCTGACGGATTTTCGTGCGAACGCGTCAGCATCATGGCGCTGCAGCCTTTGGCGCGCTTGAAGATCGGCGTGGCCTGTTTCACCCCGGCCTCGAACTGGCTTTCCATGCCGGGTGTAATTTCGAACTGGGCGATTTCGAGTATCATGGGGAAAAGCCTTCGCAATAGGGGCGGGAGGTGAAGCGCGGCATTATGATCGGAGGTCCCGGCGATGAAAAGGGCGGGACATGGCCCACCGCTTGCCGGAACCAAGCAGATGAGGGCGCGTTGGCTCACGGGAGTGTGGGCCGTCATTTCACCGACGAAGCAAGAGACGGCCCATGGTCTCTTTCAGCTTGAAGCATTTGCGGCGGGCCTCGGTACTGCTGTTGTGCGCCGTGGCGCTGGCCGGCTGCTCGCTGACAAACTCCACCTTCCTTGACCCGCACGGGCCGGTTGCGGCTTCACAGCGCCATCTGTTTTTCGAGATCATCGGCTGGATGATGATCGTGGTGGTCCCGGTCTTCGTCCTGGTGCCGCTGTTTGCCTGGCGTTACCGGCGCAAGAACGCCGCCTCGAAGTACCGGCCGGATTGGACGTTTTCCACGCCGATCGAAATTGTGGTTTGGGGCGTGCCGGTCGCGATCGTCGCCATTCTCGCCGTGGTGATCCTGTCCAAAGAAAGGCAGCTCGATCCCTATGCGGCGATACCATCGCAGGAGCCGCCGCTCGAGGTGCAGGTGGTCGGCCTCGACTGGAAGTGGCTGTTCATTTACCCGAATGAGCGGATCGCCACGGTCGGCTTCGTCGGCGTGCCGTCCGGCCGCCCGGTGCGCTTCCGGCTGACCAGCGACACCGTAATGCAGTCGTTCTTCATTCCGGCGCTGGGCAGCCAGATTTACGCCATGGCCGGCATGGAGACCAAACTGAATCTCAAGGCCGACCGGCTCGGCGAAATCATCGGCCGCAACACGCAATTCAACGGCGACGGATTTCAGCGGCAGCACTTCACCGTTTCGGTCCTGGCGCCGAAGGAATTTGCGGCCTGGGTCGAGACGGTGCGCGCGCGCGGCAAACCGCTCGACGACGCGAGCTACCGCGTGCTGTCGCGGCGCAGCACGGCCGCGCAGGCCAAGACGCAACTCGGCATGACGCAGGACCAGACGGCGGGACCGGTGCTGTATTTCTCCAGCGTCAAACCGAACCTGTTCACCGACATCGTCGACAAGTATCGCCACGTCGCCAAGACACGGCGCCAGGACGGGAGCTGAAGGCGCGCCATGAACGGGACCGACTGGTCGTCTCTCATTTTCGGCAGGCTGTCCTTCGACGCGCTGCCTTTCTACAGCGCCATCGCCGCCGGCGGCGCATCGGTCGTGGTCGGCGGGGCCGTCACCGTGGTGGTCCTCATCACCTGGCTCGGCAAGTGGCGCTATCTCTGGAGCGAATGGTTCACCAGCATAGATCACAAGCGCATCGGCATCATGTACATCGTGTTGTCGCTCATCATGTTGTCCCGCGCGGTGATCGAAGGATCGATGATGCGCATGCAACAGGCGCTGGCATTCGATTCCGCCGGCTATCTGGCGCCCGAGCATTTCTCGCAGCTTTTCACCACCCACGGCACCATCATGATCTTTTTCATGGCGATGCCGTTCCTGACCGGGTTGATCAATTTCGTGGTGCCGCTGCAACTCGGCGCGCGCGACGTCTCGTTCCCGCTGATGAACGCGATCAGCTTGTGGCTGACCGCGGGCGGCGCCGGACTGATGATGGTGTCGCTGGTGATCGGCAAATTCTCCACCGGCGGCTGGACCGGCTATCCGCCCTATACGGAGGCGACGTTCAATCCCGGAGTCGGGCCGGATTACTGGATATGGGCGCTGACGCTCAGTTCGATCGGCACGACCATGACCGGCATCAACTTCGCGGTCACCATCTACAAGAGGCGCGCGCCGGGCATGAGCCTGTTTCTCCTGCCGCTGTTCAGCTGGACCGCGCTGTGCACCAGCATCCTGATGATCTTCGCCATGCCGCCGCTCACGGTCGCCACGGCGCTACTGGCGCTCGACCGCTATCTCGACATGCATTTCTTCACCAATGCCCTCGGCGGCAACATGATGAACTTCGCCAACCTGTTCTGGCTGTTCGGCCATCCCGAGGTCTACATTCTCATCCTTCCCGCCTTCGGCGTTTATTCGTCCGTCATCGCCAATTTTTCCGCCAAGACGCTCTACGGCTACAAGTCGCTGGTCTATGCGACCATGTCGATCGCGGTGCTGTCCTTCACCGTTTGGCTGCACCACTTCTTCACCATGGGACAGAGCGCCAATATCAACGCGGCCTTCGGCATCGGGACGATGCTGATCGGCATTCCGACCGGCGTCAAAGTCTACGACTGGATCCTCACCATGTTCCGCGGGCGCATCCGGTTTTCGGTACCGATGCTTTATGCGCTGGGCTTTCTGCTGCTGTTTCCAATCGGCGGCCTTTCCGGAATTCTGCTGGCCCATCCTGGGGTCGACTATCAGGTCCACAACACGCTGTTCCTGGTGGCGCACTTCCACAACGTGATTATCCCGGGCGTGCTGTTCGGCGCGCTCGCCGGCTATCACTACTGGTTTCCCAAGGCCTTCGGTTTCCGGCTCGACGAGAGGCTGGGGCGCATCGTGTGCGCGCTGTGGGTCGTTGGCTTCCTGCTGGCCTTCATGCCGCTCTATGCGCTCGGCATATTGGGGTTGCCGCGGCGCACGGTCGAATATTTCGAGCCCGCCTATCTGCCGTACACCATCGTGGCGGCGTTCGGCGCGGTCTTTCTACTATCGGCGCTGGCCGGGCTGTTCGTGCAGTTGGGGGTGAGCATTCTCCGACGCGAGGAGACGCGCGTGTTCGCCGGCGATCCCTGGAACGGGCGCACGCTCGAATGGGCCAGTTCCTGTCCGCCGCCGGCATACAATTTTGCGGTCGTGCCGACGGTGCACGAACGCGATGCTTTCTTCGCCATGAAGTGCCGCGGCGAGGCCTACAAACCGCCTACGGTCTATGAGGACATCGAGGTGCCGCGCAACAGCGCGGTGGGTTTGATCATCGGCGTCACCGGCGCGGCGGTCGGCTTCGCGCTGGTCTGGTACATCTGGTGGCTCGCGATCTTGGGCTTTGTGACGGTGTGGGGCACGGTCATCGCCCGCAGCTTCGTGCGGCAGACCATGCGCGTCATCCCCGCGGAGGAGGTGAAGCGGACCGAGGAGCGCTGGCTGCGGGCGGTATCGGAGGCGCAGCAAATCGGCCGTGACGACGAAGATACACCGGCCAACCGCGGAGTGGCGGAGGTGCTCGCGGCATGAGCGCATACGACCTGAGATATCCCGGCATCAATATCGGGGACACCGAGCCGGAAACCCACGAGCGCGCCGAAGAGAAAGTGTTCGGCTTCTGGGTCTTCCTGATGAGCGACCTGGTGCTGTTTTCGCTGCTGTTCGGCACCTACGCGACAATGATCGTGGCGACGGCGGGCGGTCCGACCGGGAAAGATGTGTTCTCGCTCACAAGCGCGGCCATCGAAACCGCCGTGCTGCTCACCAGCAGCTTCACCTTCGGGATGGCGTCGCTCGCCATGAAATACGGCAATAGCCGTGGCCGCCTTCTCCTGTGGCTGGCGGTCACCCTGCTGCTGGGCGCCGTGTTTCTCGGCTTCGAGCTGCGGGATTTTTTCGCGATGTTCGCCAAGGGCGCTTATCCCTCGCGCAGCGGATTTCTGTCGGCGTTCTTCGCGCTGGTTTCCACCCACGGCATTCACGTGACCGCGGGCTGCATCTGGATCGTCGTCATGATGGCGCAAGTGCTGGTGTTCGGGATCGAGCGCGATGTGAAGATCCGCATCCTGCGGCTCGGGCTGTTCTGGCACTTCCTGGACATCGTCTGGATCGGGATTTTCTCGGTCGTCTACCTGCAGGGGCTCGCCCGATGAGCCAGCGCATGGAATACAGGCGCGAATTGCGCTCCTATCTCGTCGGCCTCGGGCTGGCGATTGCGCTATCGGCGATCGCCTTCGGCTGCGTGGCGTGGGACGGATGGACGCGCGCGACCGACCTGTGGGTGATCGCGGTCACCGCCATCGTTCAGATGATCGTGCATTTGCGCTATTTCCTGCACATTGACCTGTCGAAGTCGAAGCGCGACGACCTGCAACTGATCCTGTTTTCGTTCCTGATCATCGTTCTGATGGTTGGTGGGACGATCTGGATTCTGGAAAACCAGCGCGAACGGATGATGTAGCGCCTTTTCACGCCGCTAAAATGCGCGCATGCGGCGCAGCGCCCAGAAACTGACGATTACGGAGATTGCCGCCACCACCAGCGCCAGCCAGGTGCCGCCGTGCGCGTGCTGGAATGGCAGGTCCTCGGTGTTCATGCCGAAGAAGCCGGTGACCAAGGTCGGCGGCAACAGGCAGGCGGTCAGGATCGACAGGGTGTAAAGGCGCTTGTTGGTGACCTCGGTCATCTTGGCGGCAAGCTCGTCGAGCAGAAGCCGTGCGCGCTCGTGCAGCGAGGCGACTTCGGAGTCGATGGCATCGAGCTTCTGCGCCAGCGCTTCGACGACGATGGCCGCCTCCGGATGGTCGTGGGCGAGCCGCGGCTCCAGCCGGTGAAACATCGAGCGCATCTGCGCGAGCTGGCGATGCACGCGCACCGCCTTCAAACGCACACGGCCGATACGGTGGCGGTCATCGGTCGGCTCTTCGTCCATGACATGATCCTCGAACCGGTCGAGTTCGTCGCCGAGGCGGTCGGCCAAGCGCGCGATGGCGTCGGCGAACTGGTCGATCACCGCATCGAGAAATGCGGCCGGACTGGGAAAGCGCCTGCCGGACTCGATGGCGCGGCGCGTGTTCTCGAGCGAGTGCACCGGGCGCTGGCGTGCGGTGATCACGATCCGGTCGGTCATCACGAAGCGCAGCCGCACCAGATCCTCGCTCGCGCGCGTGAGCTCCTGGTGCAGGTCGGGCACCACGCCGATGAGCTCGCTGCCGAGACTTTCGAGGCGTAAATGCGCGTCGGGGCCGGTCAGAACTTCGCGCGCGAGTTCCGACACCGGCGCATGTTGGGCGACCCAGTTGCGGCAGCGCACGTCGGCGAGCGCAAGATGCACCCAGACCCAGCCGGCGCCGGGATCGGCGAGCGCGGCATCGACGTCGTTATTGGGAACGTGCGCGGCGACACCGTCGGGACTAAACCGAAAGGCCCAGACGATGCCGGTGGCCGGATCGGCGAGGTCTTTGCTGGTCAAATCGTTAGGGGGCATGGGCTCACATCCTCTCGGCTTGCAGGGAGCGAGAGGAGTGGGACGGTCACATATGACAGGCTGATGACAATGCGCTTTTGGAACGAGCCGGCCGCGATGAAACAAATCTCCGCTCGCGGCGGACCTCAATCAGCCCGGGTTGAAGGCCGGGCGCAGGGCGGCCGCCGGTTCGCTGCGCAGCCGCTGCACAAGATAGACAGCGAACAAAGGCGCGATCAGCGCCGGGCCAGGAATGTTCAACTGGCCGAGGCCGATCTGGATAAGCGGCAGCCAGTAGACCGGGCGCGCAATCCAGGCCCCGCGGGTGTCGAGCATGCCGCCCGCCAGCAGCGCAAGCACGGCAAACGTCAGCGCCAGCGTGTCGTAGACCAAGAGATAAGGCACCGCGGCGATCGAGCAGGCGACGAACAGTGCAAACAAGAGACGTGGATCGGCGTCTGCGCGCGTGCGAAAGGCCCAGGCGACCGCCACGACGGCGGCAACAGTGAAGCACAGTTGCAGCGCCATGGCCGGCGCATAACCGAGCCCGATGCCGTGGAGGTTCATGAACACGGTCGGATAGAACGGCGTGGCGATGCCGTCCGGATCGGACAGCACGATGTTCTGTGTGGGCAGGCCTTGCGTGACGAAGGCGATCCAGCTCTGCGTGCCGAACAGGGATGCGGACAGCGCGGCGAGAGCAAGGGCCGTGACCGTGGCGGCAACGAAGACGCGCCAGCGCCCCGAGGCAATCAGCATCACCGGCAACAAGACGCCGAGTTGCGGCTTCACCGACAGCATTCCGATCAGCAGACCGGCGATCAGCGGCCGGCGGTCGAGCAGCGCGAAGCTGCCGATCAGCGCGGCGGCCGTGAGAAACGAGCTTTGACCGGACATCAGGCAGAACGCCGCCGCCGGACACACCATCAGCGCGAGAAGTGCGCGCCGGTCGGCGATCGCGCGCATCGCGACAGCAAGGAAGACCGAGAGATTGAGCGCGGTCCAAAGGAGCAGTGCCGGCAGATAGCCGAGTTGGCCGAAGGGCGCGGCCAGCAACATCACCGTCGGCGGATAGGACCAGTTCTGTCCCGGATAGCCGGGGCCGAGCAGAGCCGCGAGCGCCTTCTGATAGGTGACCGCGTCATACCAGTGACTGGGATCGGCGTGCGTGGCCGCGCGGCCATACATCCAGAAATTCAAGAAGTCGCGGCCGACGACGAGCGTCGAGCCGTCGCGCGGGATCGCTCGTCCGGCGTGCAAGCCGTAGAGATAGATGCCGAGCGCTGCGGCGAAAAAGAAACCGCCCAGAATGGCGAAGGCCTTGATCGCCGAACGGATTTCTTCGGCAGCGTGCGGCTGGGCAGCGTGCGGGTTGGCGGCGACGGCCATGATCTGTTCCCAAGGTCGCCCCCAAGGTGAGCCGTCAGCCTTGCTATTTCCTTACTGGCTCATTTGCTCGCGCTGCGGCGGCCTTGCGCAGGCAATCGGGGCACAGGCAGTCTTCGGTCAGGTCCGCCGTGAGCGGCAAGCGGTAGGGCTCGGCGGCGCACCAGCATTCTCCGTCCAGGCCGCAATCGAACGTCGCGCCGCAGCGCGCGCAAGTGAGGCGGCGTTTCGGCTGTGGCGTGGCGGTCATCGAAGCGAGCCCGTTCTGAATCGATTGTCACATAACGGCGGCGAATCATCATTATGGCAGGCCGGATGTTCCCCCGCTTGATCGATCTGATCGGGGTCGTGGGCGCGACCCTCACCACCGTTTGCTGGCTGCCGCAGGCGCTCAAGATCCTGCGTGAGAAAGACACCGGCGCCTTGTCGCTGCCCGCAACGGCATCGTTCACGTTCGGTATCGGCCTGTGGCTGGTCTACGGACTTGCGATCAACGACTGGCCGCTGATCGGCTCCAACGCGGTCACGCTCGTGTTGATGGCGGTGATTCTGGCGATGAGACTGCGTTACGGGTGAGGCCAAAAAAATTTGCGGTCCCGGGAGAGCAGGGTCAGCCGCACGGGACCGCAAAGGGATGCTACGCGTTACGCAACACGACAGAAGCAGGCTCTCGATAACGCAGGGATATGACGGGAGCTTGACATCGCGCCGGGCTGTGGATGGCGTGTGACAATTCGGCTATACCGCCCGCTCGCGCGATCTCCGCGCGCCAAGCCGAGTGCTCCATGCCGATATTATCACCTTACGCGCTGCCGGTCGTGCTGCTGATCGGCTCCAACGTCTTCATGACGACCGCCTGGTACTGGCACTTGCGCTACAAGGAAATTTCCTTGTGGCACGTCATCGCGATCAGTTGGGGTCTGGCGCTGATCGAATATTGTCTGGCGGTGCCGGCCAATCGTTACGGCAGCGCGGTCTACAATCCGGCGCAACTCAAAACCCTGCAGGAGGTGATTACCTTCTCGGTGTTCGCCGCGTTTTCGTATCTCTATCTGCGCGAGCCGATTACCTTGAGCCAGGGCTTTGGCTTCGTGCTGATCGCGGCCGGTGCGTTCTTCGTGTTTCACAAGTGGTGAAAGACGCGCATGAAGCCAATCTACCTCTTCGGCGACACGCGCAGGATACGGCCGGAATCGTTGTCGGTGAGCAGATAGATGGCGCCGTCGGGCCCTTGCCGCACGTCGCGAATGCGCTCGTGCAGGTCGTGCAGGTTACGCTCTTCCTTGAGTACTTTGTCGCCGTTGAGCTGAAGCCGCGACATCAATTCGAATTTCAAGGCGCCGTTGATCAGGCTGCCCTTCCAGCTGGGAAACATGCCTCCGGTGTAGAAGATCATGCCCGAAGGCGCGATCGACGGCGTCCAGTGCCAGACCGGATCGATCATGCCTTTATGATGTTGTTTGCCGCCGCCGACCGGCGAGCCGTCATAGTTGACGCCGAAGGAGACGACCGGCCATCCGTAGTTGCCGCCCTTCTCGATGATGTTGATTTCGTCGCCGCCTTTGGGGCCGTGCTCCTGCTCCCACAGTTTTCCGTCGGTCGGGTTGAAGGCGAGACCTTCCGGATTGCGCAGACCGTAGGCCCAGATTTCCGGCAAGGCGTCTTCGCGGCCGACGAAGGGATTGTCCTTCGGCGCTTGGCCTTCGGGCGAGATGCGCACGATCTTGCCGATGTGGTTGTCGAGCTTCTGCGCGAGTGCGGCACTCGCGAAATGATCGCCGAGCGAGACGAACAGGTTGCGGTCGGGCGCCTGCGCGATGCGGCAGCCGGTATTGAGGCCGCGCGAGACCGGCCCCTTCTGACGGAAGATGACTTTGACCGCGACGAGGCGCGGATCGGTGCGATCGACCAAGCGGTCGCCTTGGACCAGTCGGCCTTGCGCGACCGCGATGCGGCCGCCGCCGCCGGACGGTTCGGTGTAGCAGAAATAGATTCGACCGTTGCTCTTGTAGTCGCGGTCGAGGATTACATCCATCAAGCCGGCCTGACTGGCTTGATAGACCCGCGGCAGCCCGGACACCGGCTGCGACAGATGTCCGCCGCGCGTGACGATGCGCATGCGGCCGGGACGCTCGGTCACCAGCATGCGTCCGTCGGGCATGAAAGCGAGCGACCAGGGATGCACCAGGCCGCCGGCGACGGTCTCGACCGTGAGCGGGCCGCCGGAGGAGGGGAATTGTTCGGCTGCCGTTGCGGCAGGTGTCGCCAGCAACAACAAAGCCGCCAGCGCCAAAAGATACTGCATGCCCCGCTCCATCAATGACGCACCGACTGTGCGACACCGCAAGCGGTTCCGGAAGTCACTTTTCGTCTAGCGCTTTTTGGGCCGGCCGGGCAGCAGCGAAAAGCCGCCGACGCCGATGAACATCAGGCCGAGCAAGAGGGCAATGCCGAACAGGCTGCCTTCGTGGCCGATGACGCCGTCGGCGACGCCGGCGCGCGCGATGCCGGTCGACACCACCGTAACGACGACGATGGTGGAGAGCGCGAGCGCGACGATCGCCATCAGCTCGGCGAGCGCGACGCTGCGGTGCTCGTGGCCGAGGGGATGGCGGGACGGCGGCGTGAAGCCGGTATCTTCAATGGGCGTGCGCATGATGTATCTATAAACGGCAAAGGAATCACTTTGTTCCAGGCAACCAGAATCGCAGCAGAAACGGGCGGCCATTCGGCCCGATTGGGGCAATCCCGGTAGCGAACCGGGGCGTTTTCATGACGACGGTTAATGAAGGGTAAATGCCGCCGCGGAAGCGCCGCTATTCCGCCGCCGCCAGCGGTTCGGGCTGCCACTCCATCGGCACGTGGCCGGGCTCGGCGGCGACGCGGGTGAGCCAGGCGCATACGGCCGGATAGCCGGCGAGGTCGAAATCGCAACGGTCGGCGAGACTGGTGTAGGCGTAGAGCGCGATGTCGGCGATGGTGAAGTGCTCGCCGATGAAGAAGCGGTTCTTGGCGAGATGCATCTCCATCACGCCGAGCGCGCGATAGCCGTTTTCCATCCAATCTTCGAGCGCGTGGCTCTGCAGGTCGCGGCCGCCTTTGATCAGCGACAGCCAGAAATAGGCGGCGCCGATATTCGGCTCCAGGCTGTGCTGTTCGAAGAACATCCATTGCAGCGCTTCCGCGCGCGCGATGCGGTCGTCGGGCGCGAGCGTGGAACCGATGGCGACGTACCATAGGATGGCGTTCGATTCCGAAATGTAACGGCCGGGCGCGACCTCGAGCAGCGGCACCTGTCCGTTCGGATTCTTGGCGAGAAATTCGGGCGTGCGGCTCTCGCCTTGCAGAATGTCGACCTCGACGAGGTTGTAAGGCACGCCGAGCCGCGCCAGCGCAAGGCGAACCTTGTAGCTGTTGCCGGAACGCTGCATCGAATAGAGCGTGTACATTGAGTCTATTCCGATTCAATTATGACCCGGATTTGCTTGCGCGGAATCAGGCCCGCCGAGTTCGGCAATTGCAAGGCGGCAAGACAACATGAAGATGACGCTCCGTCTTATTTTAAGGACGGTGATAGAACACACAATCTTTTGAATGCGCGTATACGAGAATTCTATTCCGCAGCCACGCGATGTGCGCGGGCATAGGCCAAGAGCGCATCGTCGTCGGCAGGAACGATCGGGGTGAAGTCGCGATGCGCGATCCATTCAGCCCGCGTGAATTTGGTGATGTGGTTGGAAACGGCGCAGAGGGTGAGGTACACGATCTTGCGCGGATAGGGCGTGATGTTGGGCGGTGAGGCGTGCACGAGGTTGCCGTGAAACATCAGCACGGAGCCCGGCTTGCCGGTCGGCGCGACGATGCCGACGCCGCTGCCGTCGTCCGCCTCGCGCGCGAGCCGCGTCACCGTGTCCTTGTCGAGCGTCCACAGCGGATAGGACGTGGTGGCCTTGTCGTGGCCGGCGTCCAGCACCCCGGCCTTGTGGCTTTTCGGGACCAGCAGCAGCGGGCCGTTGATCGCCATCACCTCGTCGAGGAACACCGCGATGTTCATGGCGCGCGGCGCCGGCATGCCGTCGTCGCGCTGCCACGTGCCGTAGTCCTGGTGCCACTGCCAAACATCGCCCTCGAAGGCGGCCTTGGCGTTGAGCTTGAACTGATGGACGTAGACGTCCTCTCCGAACAATTGCCTTAGAGGCTCGATCAGGCGCGGGTGGCGCGCCAACAGGCGGAACACCTCGCTGAAGGTGTGCGCGGCAAAGGCGGTGCGCGGCGCGCCGGTCTTCTCGCGCCAGACTTCCTGGCGGTCGAGCTTGAGGATGGTGTCCGCTTCCGCGCGCAACAGCTCAATCTCTTCCTCCGAGAAGCAATTGGGGAAGAAACAGTAGCCTTGCTCGTCGAAGGCCTTGAGCTGTTCGCTGGAAAGCCGCATCGCGCGCTCCCTCGAAAGTGGAGGCCGTTGTCCGGCACTTGGATGTTATTCTAGATGGCGCGCGGAAAAACGCCAGTTGAGTTGCGTACCGCTGTCGCTTATGGCGCGGCGCAGCAAAACCACAAACAGCAGCAGCAGCAGCGGAACCGCTAATGGAATAAGGGTTGCCTGCGCGATTGAGCGGGCGACCAGCGGCAAGAGCCACAATGCCGCCAGCATCGTCTTGTCCCAGGGCGCGAAGCCGCGCCGCATGCCGTCGACGGTGAGGAAAGCGATCGCGGGTGCGAGCAGCATCAGGTCGTAGTCGAGCACATATGGCGTGGCGAGCACGGTGCCGACCAGAAGCGCCGCCGCTTTCATTGCGAACGACTCGCGGCCGCGCCAGAGCCAGGCAAGCGTGGCGGCAATCGCGAGCGTGACGACGCCTTGCGCCGCGTAGGCGAGATCGATTCCGCCGCCCCACATCCGCACCCACGAGAACACGCTCTGGATTTTGTACCAGCCGGTGCCGCCTTGCTCGAGCACGACGTCGCGCGTGAACCTGGTCGAGGCAAAGAAGGCGGCCCACACGTCGATGCCGAAAGCCAATGTCACGGCGAGCGCAAGTGCTGCGACCGTCACAGCGGCGGAAAGGAATACGCGCCAGCGTCCGCTCACAACGAGCACAAGCGGAATGAGCAAGCCGAATTGCGGCTTGTAGGCGATCAGCCCGAACAGGATGCCGGCGATCAGCGGCCGGCGGTCGATAAACGTCAAGGCGCCGGCAAACAGCGCCGCGGTGAGAAAGCCGTTATGGCCGTGACCGAGATTGATGAAGACGGCCGGATAGGCGAGGGCGAGGAGGAGCCAGAGCTTGTCGCCGACGAAGGACTCCCCTCCTTCACCTCTCCCCGTTGGGGAGAGGTCGGTCGCGCGAAGCGCGGCCGGGTGAGGGGGATTCTGAGATAACGGATAGTGCCGCGCCCCCTCACCCTGTCCCTCTCCCCAACCGAAGTCGGATGTATCCGACTTCGGCCGCGAGACTCTCCCGAACTCGGGTGAACCCGAGTTCGGGTTGGGAGAGGGGACAAATGCGGAGAGGATCGCGTGAATAGCGAGTAGATAGAGAACGAGCGTCACACCCTGCCAGAGCAGCAGCGCAAGCCAGTACGGCATCGTGGCGAGCAGCGCGGCGAGGCCGAGGAAGAACGGCGGATAGTGCCAGCCATAGAATTGCGTATCGGCGCCGAAGATCGCCTGCTCGCGCTCATATTGCTTGTGCGGGTCATAGGGCGCGGCGGCATTGCCTTCCAGCACATAGCCGCCGGCGGCATAGACATTGGAGAAATCGGTGCCGAGCGGGCGGCCGAAGCGGTCGTTGAGCCCGTCCGAGGTGGCGGCGACAAAGGCCGCGCCGAGCGTCGCGGCGATCAACAAGGCGAGCGCCACCAGCCGCACCCGCTCGCGGGTCAGCCAGGTTCCGGTGCGCAGGGCCTCAGCTACGGTGGCCATGCGGGCCGGTCTAGCAGCGCAGGCTTAAGGGAGAGTTGAATGCCGTCAGCGCCGCGCTGGCGGGGTCGAGGTGCAGCCGACGGTCGGGCAATTGGGGGAAAAACCGCGCGGATCGGGCAGGCAGGCGATCACCGACTCCCCGCGATACGGCATGCCATAACAGGCTGGATCGGCTTTGCATGCGGCGACGGTGCGGTGGCGCCCGCAAGGGTCGCCGGGTGGCGCCGGGCACCAGTCGCGCGGCGCCATCCCGCACGGGTTGTCGGCGGCGGCCGCCGCCGCCGCTGCCATTGTCATGAAACATGCAAATATCAGCGCGTTTGATGGATTGATCATGGTTTCACGCTTGCCGTGGCGGCGGCAGCGCTTTACCTAGCACGCGTCCGTGTCTGCCGGGGATAAAGGGAGATTCTCATGGCCTTCCTCGCCGACTATCTCAAGCGCATCAAGCCATCGGCGACCATTGCCGTCACCGATAAGGCGCGTGCATTGAAAGCGGCCGGCCGCAATGTCATCGGCCTCGGCGCCGGCGAACCCGATTTCGACACGCCCGGCAACATCAAGGAAGCGGCGATCAAGGCGATCCGCGACGGCAAGGCGTCGAAGTACACCAACGTGGACGGCATCGCCGAGTTGAAGGACGCCGTCGCCAAGAAGTTCAAGCGCGAGAACGGCCTCGACTACACGCCCAAGCAGATCACGGTCGGCACCGGCGGCAAGCAGGTGCTGTACAACGCCTTCATGGCGACGTTGAACCCGGGCGACGAGGTAATCATTCCGGCGCCCTATTGGGTCAGCTACCCGGACATGGTGCTGCTCGCCGGCGGTGAGCCGGTGGAGGTCGTCACCAGCATGGCGACCGGCTTCAAGATCACGGCCGAACAGCTCGAACGCGCGATCACGCCGAAGTCCAAGTGGTTCCTGCTCAACTCGCCGTCCAACCCGTCGGGCGCCGCCTATACACGCACCGAAATGAAGGCGCTGACCGGGGTACTCAAAAAGTACCCGCACGTGCATGTCATGACCGACGACATGTACGAACACCTCGTCTATGACGATTTCGAATTCACCACGCCGGCGCAGGTCGAGCCGGAGCTCTATGCGCGCACGCTCACCATCAACGGCGTGTCGAAGGCCTATTGCATGACCGGCTGGCGCATCGGCTTTGCCGGCGGACCGGAACCGCTGATCAAGGCGATGGCGATGATCCAATCGCAGTCGACCTCGAATCCGGCGGCGGTATCGCAATGGGCGGCGGTCGAGGCGCTGACCGGTCCGCAGGATTTCATCGCCGCGCACAACAAAATCTTCAAGGAGCGGCGCGATCTTGTCGTGTCGATGCTTAACCAGGCAAACGGCATCAAGTGCCCGACGCCGGAAGGCGCCTTCTACGTCTATCCCTCCTGCGAAGGCACCATCGGCAAGACGGCGCCGACGGGCAAGAAGCTCGCAAGCGACGAGGACTTCGTCACCGAACTCCTGGAAGCCGAAGGCGTGGCGGTGGTGCAGGGGACGGCCTTCGGGCTCGGACCGAACTTCCGCATCTCATACGCCACCAAGACCGAAGACCTGGAAGAAGCCTGCCGGCGCATCCAGCGCTTCTGCGGGAATTTGAAGTAGGCCGCGCCGGGTCGACGCCGCAATTCAAGACTTAAACCTCTGAAAATGCGGCCTTTTCGCTGTGGCTAATCCGCTACACAATTGTGACAGCCGCTGCGGCCCGGCTTTCGGGTCCTCTGCGGTGGTGCCATAGTTCTCGCCGTTTCAAGCGGTCTTAGTTCGGTATTTTGAGGCGGGCGGACAATGAGTTTCGTGGCGGTGCGTTCACTGCTGGCGTGCGCCGTGGTTGCATGTGTTGCAAGTTCGGCGATGGGGGCGCCGTCGGCAACCTGTCCGCAAGCCGTCGACGGCGTGAATACCGAGTTCGCCGGGCTCGGCGGTTCGCTCAACAACAAGTCCCTTTACGGTGCGACCGGTACCGCGGCTTTTCCGATCGCTTGCGGCATCGGCGCCCAGATTGACGCGGACGCGACCAGTTTCGACGGCCGTTTTCTTGGTTCCGTCGCCGGCCATGTATTTTGGCGTGATCCTGCCAAAGGCTTGCTCGGGCTGTACGGATCATATGCCAACTGGGACAAGTTTGGTGGCGTAGCGGTTTCTCACATCAGCCCGGAAGCGGAGTTGTATTTTGGGCGCTTTACCCTGCGTGGCATAGCGGGCGTGGAATTCGGCAACAGCGCGTCGGCGATCGAGAACGGATTTTTGACGACCTATGATGTGAAGACTCGCTTCTTCGATCAGGTCAATCTTGAGTATTTCGTCACCGACGATTTCAAATTGGTCATCGGTCACCGCTATCTCGGTGGCAAAAATGCACTGGCGCTCGGCAGCGAATGGGGTTTCCAGCTGACGAACGGCGTGATGGCCTCACTTTTTGCAGAAGGCCGCATCGGCGAAGGCGACTATCACGGAATCTGGGGCGGCTTGCGTTTCTACTTCGGCCACACCAACAAGAGCTTGATCCGTCGCCAACGCGAGGACGATCCGAACCATTGGGATTCGAGTGTATTCCCCAGCCAGCAGACGCCGGTCTCGATTCCGGCGGCGGCTCCGCCGCCTCCGCCTCCGCCTGAGGAAGAATAGTCTGACGGCACACGCCATCCATAACGCGTGAACGGCGCGGACAACGACCCGCGCCCGCGTTGCAAAACCGCATGCCTATCGTTTGGCATGGCTTTTTCCGCCCTTGCCAGTCGCGCTTCCTGCTGCGACGATACTGTGACAGGGCCGGGACAGGTCCGACTCCCGGCCGGCTAGGGAGGAATAAAATATGGGACAAAATGGCTCGGGACCAAAGGGTCCCCGGTGCGTCGCGCTGGTGGGCCCATTCCAAAGCGGCAAGACAACGCTGCTCGAAGCCATTCTTTCGCGCACCGGCGCGGTCCAGCGCCAAGGCGCGGTCGACGCGGGTACTTCGCTCGGCGACGCCAGCAAGGAAGCGCGCGCCCACAAGATGAGCGTGGAGGCGACCTTCGCCACCACCGACTTCATGGGCGACAATTACGTTTTCGTCGATTGCCCCGGCTCGATTGAATTCATTCAAGACATGCGCAGCGTGCTGCCGGCGGTCGACGCCGCGGTGGTGGTTTGCGAGGCGGACGAGAAGAAAGTGCCGCAGCTGCAACTGATCCTGCGCCAGCTCGAAGACCAGAACATTCCGCACTTCCTGTTTCTCAACAAGATCGACAAGGCCGACAAGCGCGTGCGCGAGACCATCCAGTTGTTGCAGCCCGCTTCGCGCCTGCCGCTTCTGCTGCGCCAGATTCCGATATGGAACGGTGACCTTATTTCCGGTTTCGTCGATCTCGCGCTTGAGCGCGCCTATGTCTACAGGGAGCATGCGCCGTCGGAGATCGTCGACCTGAAGGGTGAGGACGAGACCCGTGAGAAAGAAGCGCGCTTCACCATGCTGGAGACGCTGGCCGATCACGACGACGAGCTGATGGAGCAGTTGCTCGAAGACATCCCGCCGCCGCGCGACAAGGTGTTCGACGATCTCGCCAAGGAATTGCGCGCGCGCCAGGTGGTGCCGGTTTTGCTCGGCGTCGCGGCGCGCTCGAACGGCGTGCTGCGCCTGCTGAAAGCGTTGCGCCATGAAACGTCGGGCGTGGCCGAAACCGCGCAGCGGCTCGGGCTCGAGCCCGGCAGCGATGCGGTGGCGCTGGTGATGAAGACCTTCCACACCACCCACGGCGGCAAGATGTCAGTCGCGCGCCTGCTGTCGGGCCAGGCCGGCGACGGCACCACCTTCAATACGCCCGACGGCGAAGCCGGCCGCGTTTCCGGCGTGTTCAAGCTGATGGGCCAGCATTTCGAGAAACGAGGTCCGGCCTCGGCCGGCGAGACGGTCGCCTTCGGCAAGCTCGACCGCGCCAGGACCGGCGATACGCTGTCCGACGGCAAGCAGCCGCATGCCGCGCTCGCCGAGGTCACCCCTTATCCGCCCGTGCTCGCCACCGCGGTGCATGCCAAGGAACGCAAGGACGACGTCAAGCTCGGTGTTGCCTTCACCAAGCTCACCGAGGAAGACCCGTCGCTGGTCGTGGTGCACGACGCCGAGAGCCACGAGGTTGTGATCTGGGGGCAGGGCGAGATGCACTTGCGCGTCGCCACCGAGCGGCTCGCCGACCGCTTCCAGGTGCCGGTGTCGACACAGCCGCCGACCGTCGGCTACCGCGAAACCATCCGCAAGCCGGTCACCATCCGCGGCCGCCACAAGAAGCAATCCGGCGGCCACGGTCAGTTCGGCGACGTGGTGCTGGAGATCAAGCCGCTGCCGCGCAGTAGCGGCTTCCAGTTCGAGGAGCGCATCACCGGCGGCGTGGTGCCGCGCAACTACATCCCGGCGGTAAAAGAGGGCGTCGCCGACGCGCTCAAGCACGGGCCGCTCGGTTTTCCGGTGGTCGACCTGCATGTCGCGCTGGTCGACGGCTCCTATCACACGGTAGACTCGTCCGATCAGGCGTTCCGCACCGCCGGCCGCATCGGCATTGTCGAAGGATTACCGCAATGCCAGTCGGTGCTACTGGAGCCGATCTTTGAAGTCGAGATCGTTTGCCCGAACGACGCCACCGCCAAGATGAACGCCATCCTGTCGGGCCGGCGCGGCCACATCCTCGGTTTCGACACGCGCGAAGGCTGGGACGGCTGGGACGTGGTCAAGGCGCAGATGGCGGAGGCCGAAATCGGCGATCTCATCATCGAGGTGCGCTCGGCGACGGCCGGTGTCGGCTCCTTCACCTTCAAGTTCGACCACATGGCGGAGCTGACCGGCCGCACGGCCGACCAGATCGTGGCGGCGCGGCGAGCGGCGGAGTAGCGCAAGCGAGAACGCAATTTGGAGGGCCGCAGGCGTTTTCCGCTTGACGCGCATGACGAGAGGTCCGCCGCGTTTAAGATGTGACGGACACCTCCACGTCCATCCCCTGAAATGCGCCGTTCTCACCTACGAAGCTGCCAGACACCGGCATAGCCTGCCGAATATCGCGTACGACTGCGACCGGGATCAGGTTGGCGCTGCCGACGCTGCGGTTGGTTGGATCGAAGGTGATCCATCCCGCGCCGGGCACAAACACTTCCGCCCATGCATGGGTCGACCCGGCGCCGGTTGAACCCACGCGATCCTGATTCGGATTATGCAGGTAGCCGGAGACAATCCGCGCCCCGAAACCGAGACACCGGACCGCCTCGGCAAACAGCACGGCGAAATCGCGGCACGAGCCCCAGCCGCGATCGAGCGTCTGGTTCGGCGACTGGGTGCCCTCGGCCTCGCGGTCTTGATAACTGATCCGTTCCGCAACGCCGACGCTCAAGTCCTTGAGCAACGATAACGTATCGGTCGGATTGCCGCGGACAAAGCTTTGTGCCCAGCCGCGCAAGTGTCCGGCTGGATCCGGATATTGAAGAACGGTCAACGAACCGAGATCGGTCCATTCGTCGTCGGAATAGCGGAACGGAAAATAAATCGCCGAGGCTGCGATGTCGAATACCGGCCACGCGGCGGCGGAGAGCTGAATTTGTGCGACGCTGTCGATCACGAGCGTATCGTTCATCGTCGTGAATGTGGCCGTAGCGACGGCATTGCCGGCGACGTCATGCGCCCACTTCACGGTCGCGACCGGCGTGATTGCCAAAGTGTGCGACGTCAGCCGCAGGTCGCGGCTTTCGCGCGGACGAAGCATCAAGCGGTGCGGCCCGAGGCTCACCGGCCGATTGAAGCGATAGGTTGTCTTGTGGTGGATTCCGAGCGTGACCAATGCGAGCCCTGGCATTGCCGTGACGAGGCGCTGTTGCCGGCCAGACTACGTCATTCCCGCGCGACGCGCACGCGTCATGCAAAAACGCTGGTCGCGAGTGTGAGTTCGCTTTCGGGAGCGATCCGCTCATGCTTTTCGGCAATATTTTTGATGCAGTAGCACGGGTCGCCGGGATCGCGGTCCGAGGCAGGGACGAGGCGACGAATTTCATAGGAGCCAGGAGCCGAAGATCGAAGCACCCTCGGTTCGAGCTCAACGATTTGGCCGATATTGAACCTGTGAGTCACTGGGCTATTCCTTTCGTCGGGTGCGAATTTGCAGCGTCGTCGACTGAGGTTTCGTCGTCTTTGTGGTCATGCAGGAAGCGCGCAATCTGCCCGCGTAGCGTCGACGTCTGTAACAAGTCGCCGAGCGACCCGGCGGTATCGAACAATTCGCGCTGGAGCTTCGTCGGAATCGTGCTCCACTGCATGATAACCGCCGCTCCGAGGCAGCGAAGGATATGCTCCTCGGTTTCCGCGACAGTTCTGCGCTCGACACTTTTTCCGGGAACTCCGTCCTGCGGGTGGAAGTCTTGCGAATTGATGATTTTGTCGAAATTGCCCGCAAGCCAGTCTTCGTTTTTTGCCAGCGCCTTGAAGCTTTGCTCCGATTGCCGAAGCGCTCGGACTTCGTTCGGAACATCGGTATGTTTGAGTAATTCGGTGCTTTCCGCCGCTTTTGCGCGAAATTTCTCTGCCGTGAACATGGGAAGCTTCCTCCGTGACACTCGGGTCGAGCGCTCTCCCGCTCGACGGTGCCGCAATGTCTGCTTGTAAGGTGTTGACCGTATATGGGGACGATCAGGTCGAATTGCGACGACGATTATCCGATTTCCGGAATTGATTGGTCATAGGCTGACTTGCTGGCTGATTTGCTCGCCGAGGCGCGATGCAACCGATCTTTATTTCGAGCCAGCGATCGTTTGCCCCTGTGGTTACCGCAATTCGTCGCCATGTAAGGTTATAGTTTGGATGATGCACATTCAAATGATGTTTCATCGATATTTTGGAGATTATGCTCATGAATGCCTCAACCTCGAATGCCGCTTCGGCGAGCACCGGAAATTCTGCCGAGAACAAGCAGATCCTTCTCAAGGACATCGGCGCCAAGTGGAATAAGTTTTCCGAGCAGGAACTCGGCGCGCTCAAGAATAGGGATGACCTCGTCACGCAGGTCGTCACCAAGTACAGCATGGATAAGACGCAGGCGCAGCGTGATGTCGATGCAGTGATGAAGGGCCGCCAGATCTGATCTGGATGTTCTAACGCGAGGCCGCCTCCGGGCGGTCTCGTGGTTTATCGATGTTCAAACTTCAGGGGAGTCCCGCTATGGCTCTGTGGTTCGTGCCGCCGATCGCCGTGCCGGCCGGTTTGGTCGCTCTGGGTTTCGTCGTGGCGCTTCTGCGGCACTCTTTCGGCGCTCGAACGACAGAAATTCTGCCGTTCGGGCTGTCGGCCGATCCTGTTGCCAGCCAAAGGCGCGATTTCTGTCCCGTTACCGTGAAGACGAGACACTCGACTAATCACGAGTAAAGGCGCAACATTGTTGTTAGTGGACGCTTCAATAAAGCGTCACCGGCGTTCGCGCCAATTTAAGGAAAATTCGCACTGCCTGGCTCCTGCTCGAAAGCAGGGCGGAAAGTTCACATGCTAGTTTCGTCGTTGTCGAAGGATGCGCCGTTCGTCGATATCCAGGATGGCATCACGCTCGCGCATGCCATTGTCGATACCGTCCGCGATCCACTGGTGGTGCTCGACCATGATCTCCGCGTCGTCGCCGCGAGCCGGTCCTTCTACGAGACATTTCAACTCGTGCGAGAAGACGTCCGCGGCCACTTGCTTTACGAGATCGATGGCGGCCAATGGGATATTCCGGAGCTTCGCGACCTTTTAGAAACGATTGCAAATAATCGGACGACGATCGAGGGATATGAGGTCGAGCGCGAATTTCCCGCGATCGGACACCGCGTCATGCTGCTCAACGCCCGCAAGGTTTACTATGAGCAGGGCACCCACACCACGGTTCTGCTGGCATTTGAGGACATTACCGACCGGCGTGCGATCGAGCACCGGGTGGAGGAACTGCTGCGGGAAAAAGACATGCTGTTGCAGGAGATGGCGCACCGCGTCGCCAACAGTCTGCAGATCATTGCCAGCATTCTGCTTATTAAGGCTCGAACCGTGCAATCGGAAGAGACCCGGCTGCAATTGGAAGACGCGCATCAGCGCGTTCTTTCGGTCGCTGCGGTTCAGCAACACTTGCAGCTCGGCGGTCGGAACGAGCCGATCGAGCTTCGAAACTACCTTACCAAGCTCTGCGAAACTCTGGCGCAATCGATGATCGGCAGCAGCCGGCCGGTCTCGCTCAAGGTCGACGCCGATGTCGGCACTGCGCTCTCGCGAGATGCCGTGAGCATCGGCCTGATCGTCACCGAATTGGTAATGAATGGGTTGAAGCATGCGTTTCCCGGCGAGAATCCGGACGCGGCGATCCTGGTTTCATACAAAGTTGCGGGAACCGACTGGAAACTGATGGTTTCCGATAACGGCGTCGGCAAGCCCGACGTGAGCGCCGGTGACACCAAGCCTGGGCTCGGCACCAGTCTTGTCAAAGCATTGGTGAGACAGCTTGACGCCGTCCTGGATATCGCCAGCAACTCAAGCGGAACAAGCGTATCTATCACGCATGCGACCTTCAAATCGAAACCCTCAAAGATGGACGAAATCGCTGCCGGATCGATCGTGGCGGCCTAGAATGAAAGAATCCGATGCTTACGCGAACGCGCCGAGAAATCGTGACATTCCACAACGCGTTCTCGCTTGAGGGTGTCGGCCGGATGTTGCCCTGCGGCAATTATGAAGTCGTGACCGATGAAGAGCTGATCGAGGGCTTGTCGTTTCCTGTCTATCGCCGTGTCGCAACAATGATGTTGGCGCCAGCGCAGTCCAATCACACGACGGTTGAAATGCTGACGATCGATCCGATCAACCTCGCAGCGGCGGTGGAGCGCGACGCAGCCGCGACCCGCGATAAGCCCGATCATGTTCCGCCCAAGGTGCAGTGATGTGGCCTTCATGGCTGTCGCGAGACCTAAGGCCACGAACATGGCAATTAGTTTTCCCAACAAGACGCGAGGCCGCCCCCGGGCGGTTTCGTGGTTCATTGATGTTCAGACATCAGGGGAATCCCGCAATGGCTCTGTGGTTCGTGCCGCCGACCGTCGTGCTGGCCAGCTTGGTCGCTCTGGTTATCGTCGTGGCGCTTCTGCGGCACTCTTTCGGCGTTAAACTGAGACAAAGGCCGGTCATTCTGGCTGGAAACGGATTTCCGGTCGCTGCGTTCGATCTTCGAAGTGTGCTCCCGCAAGCGTGACTTGCCTGTGAGCGCAGGCCTGCCGTACCCCTGATAGCAGGGCGAATCGGAGGTCGAATTCATGCACGTCATTCACCGCCGCGGCTGGGAAATCCCTGAAAGTCAGGCAACGCCGGAGCATCTGGTTTTCAATCGCCGGACTTTTCTGGCCGGCGGTGCCAGTGCGCTGGCTATGATCCCCGGCGCCGCCAGTGCGCAGCGCGTCGAAGACGTCGCCAAGCTGGGCGATCCGACCGCCAACCTCTATCCCGCCAAGCGCAACGAGACCTTCAAGCTCGATGGCCCGATCACCGACGAAAAGATCAACGCCAACTACAACAATTTCTACGAGTTCGGCACCTCCAAGCACATCGCAGCGGCCGCGCAGAAATTGCGGACGCGGCCCTGGACGGTGAAGATCGACGGCATGGTGGAAAAGCCGTTTGAAATCGGCATCGACGATCTTATCCGGAAAATGACACTGGAAGAGCGCACCTACCGCCACCGCTGTGTGGAGGCCTGGAGCATGGCGATCGCCTGGACCGGCTTCCCGCTCAAGAAGCTGGTCGACTTCGCCAAGCCTTTGGGCTCGGCAAAATACGTGAAGATGGAAACCTTCCTCGATCCCAAGATGGCGCCCGGCCAGAACGTATCCTGGTATCCGTGGCCTTACGTCGAGGGCGTGACCATGGCGGAAGCGACCAACGAGCTCGCCTTCCTGGTCACCGGCGCCTACGGTCATCCGCTCGCCAAGCAGCACGGCGCGCCGTTGCGGCTCGCCCTGCCGTGGAAGTACGGCTTCAAGTCGATCAAGTCGATCGTGCGCATCTCGTTCGTCGAGGAGCGGCCGAAAGGCATGTGGGAGCAGTTGCAGGCGTCCGAATACGGCTTCTGGGCCAACGTCAACCCGAAGGTGCCGCATCCGCGCTGGAGCCAGGCGACCGAGGAAGTGATCGGCACCGGCGAACGCCGCCCGACATTGCTGTATAACGGCTATGGCGACTACGTCGCCAGCCTCTATGAAGGCGTGAAGAACGAGCGGCTTTGGATGTGAGGTAATCGCCAACCGACGTTTCGGCGTCATCGTCCGCGTGCTATGATGCATGCTTGGAAGAGTCCAGCCGGAGCGTTGCCATGTCATCCAGTCAGCCAAATATCCCTGAAATCCAGCGTGCCGTCAGCAAATCGCTGCACGAGCATTGGAAGCTCTATCTGTTCGAAGGCATCGTTCTGGTGGTGCTGGGCTTTGCGGCGATCGTCCTGCCGCCGCTGGCGACTTTGGCGCTCACGATCCTGTTCGGCTGGCTGTTCCTGGTCAGCGGCATTGTCGGCCTGGTCACCACCTTCATGATGCGGCACGCGCCCGGCTTCTGGTGGTCGCTCATCTCGGCCGCGCTTGCGGTGATTGTCGGCGGGCTGCTGCTCGCGCGGCCGATCACCGGCGCGGTGTCGCTGACCATCGTGCTGGTGGCGTTCTTCCTGATCGAAGGCATCGCCTCGATCATGTTCGCGCTCGATCACAAGCGCGAATTGACCGGCCAATGGGGCTGGATGCTGGTGAGCGGTATCGTCGACCTGATCCTCGGCGTCATCATCTTCGCCGGTCTGCCGGGTACGGCCGCTTGGGCGCTCGGGCTCTTGCTCGGCATCAACATGCTGTTCGGCGGGTCGGCGCTGATCGCCATGGCGTTGAACGCGCGCAAGGCGGCTTAGTCCCCGTCGAATGTCTCCGCCAGTTGCCGGTCGTAGGCGAGTACGGCCTGCAACAGCACCTGCGCGCCCGCCGCGCATTGCTCCTTCGATGAGAATTCGGCCTCGTTGTGGCTGATGCCGTCCTTGCACGGCACGAAGATCATCGACGCCGGCGCAACGCGGGCGACATAGGCCGCGTCATGGCCGGCGCCTGAGATCATGTCGCGGCTCGAGGTGCCCGACACGCTCGCCGCTTCGCGCACGGCGGCGATGCAGCCCGCATCGAAAGCCTGGAACGGCTGCGTCCAGATATTCTTGATGGCGATGACAAGACCGAGTTCGGCTTCGAGCTTTTTCGCGGCGCCGGCAATCTCAGCTTCCATGCGGTCAAGCACGGCCGCATCGGGATCGCGCATGTCGATCATGAAGAAGACCTCGCCCGGCACCACGTTGGGCGCGCCCGGTTTCACCTCCAGCAGACCGACGGTTCCGACGGCGGTCGGATGACGGAGCGCAGCGGCGTTCACCGTTTCGACCAACCGCGCCGCGCCGAGCAGCGCGTCGTGCCGGCGCGGCATCGGCGTGGTGCCGGCATGGGTGTCCTGGCCGCTGACCGTCGCTTCGTACCAGCGCATCGCCTGCACGCCGGTGACGATGCCGATCTCCTTGCCTTCCGCTTCGAGATAGGGGCCCTGCTCGATGTGCACTTCGAAGAAGGCCGAGAGCGTGTGCTCGCCGCATCTCTGCGGTCCGCGATAGCCGATCTTTTCCAACGCGGCGCCGAAGGTTTCGCCGCTGCGGTCGGCGCGCGCCGCCGCCCAGTCGCGGGTGAACACGCCGGCGAACACGCCGGAGGCGATCATCGCCGGCGCAAAGCGCGCGCCTTCCTCGTTGGTCCAGTTCACCACTTCGATCGGCGCGAAGGTCTCGTAGCCGGCATTGACCAGCGTGCGCAGCGCTTCCAATGCGGCGAGCACGCCGAGCGCGCCGTCGAACTTGCCGCCGGTCGGTTGCGTGTCGAGGTGGCTGCCCATGGCGATGGGCGGAATGTCGGCGCGCTGACCCGGCCGCCGCGCAAACATGTTCCCCATATCGTCGATGGTGACGGTGCAGCCGAGCGCTTCGCAACGCGCCTTGAACCAGTCGCGCACCTGGGCGTCGAGATCGGTGAGGGTCAGCCGGCAGATGCCGCCCTTCGGTGTGGCGCCGATGGCGGCGGTCTCCATCAAGTCGCCCCACAGCCGCTCCGGATCGATGGCGAGGTTTTTCATGGCGTGATGATCGGCGCGGGCGCCTTGCCAATCAAGTGGTGGGCTCGCCGGCTTCCGCCTCCGCCAGCTCGGCGCGCCAATCGCGGCGCTTGAGGACGAACGAGAGTGCGGCCATCGCCAGCAAGCAAGCGCTGACAATCAAGAGCCCGGCCGAGATCGGCCGGTTGAGGAAGATGAAGTAGTTGCCGTTCGACATGATCAGCGATTGGCGCAAGCTTTGTTCGAGCAGCGGCGCAATCACCAGGCCCAACACCAACGGCGCCGGATCGAATTCGAATTTGCGCAAGGCGTAACCGAGCGCGCCCATGATCAGCATGATCCAGACGTCGACGGTGGAATGGTTCACCTCGTAGACGCCGACGATGCAGAACATGATGATGAGCGGATAGAGATAAGAATAGGGAATGCGCAGCACGGTGACGAAAATGCCGACCAGCGGCAGATTGAGCAGCAGCAACATCAGATTGCCGACATACATCGAGGCGACGAATCCCCAGAACAGATCGCGATGTTCAGTCATGAGCTGCGGTCCGGCCGGTACGCCGTGGATCATCAAGGCACCGATCAGCACCGCGGTGATCGGTCCGGTCGGGATGCCGAGCGCCAGCATCGGAACAAAGGCGCCGGTGGAAGCGGAGTTATTGGCCGATTCAGGCCCCGCGACACCTTCCACCGCGCCGTGGCCGAACCGTTCCGGGTGCTTGGAGATGCGCCGCTCCAACGCATAGGACAGAAAGCTCGAAATGATGTGGGCGGAGCCGGGAATAATGCCGATGACGAAGCCGAGCACGCTGCCGCGCGCGATCGGCCAATAGGAATCGCGCCATTCCTGCCGCGTCGGCAACAGTTCGCGCAATTTCGGTGCGATCACTTCGCCGATCACCTTGTGGCTGGGCGTCGACAGGATTTCGCCCAGGCCGAACAACCCGACCGCAACCGGCACAATGCTGAGACCGTCGCCCAGTTCGTTCAAGTCGAACGAGTAGCGAAAATGGCCGGTCATGTTGTCGATACCGATCATGCCGAGCATCAGCCCGAGGCAGGCCATCAGCAGCGTGCGCACCAGCGACGTCGATGACATATAGGCGAGAAAGATCAGCCCCATGACCAACAATGCGGTGTATTCCGGCGGACCGAATTGCAGGGCAATGGAGGCAAGCGGCGGCGCGATCACCGTCAGCACCAGGATGCCGAAGGTGCCGGCGACCCAGGAGCCCACCGCGGCGATACAGAGCGCGGCGCCGGCACGGCCTTTCTTGGCCATGGCGTTGCCGTCGATGCAGGTCATCACCGAGGAGGCCTCGCCCGGAATCCGCATCAGGATCGATGTGGTCGAGCCGCCATATTGCGAGCCGTAATAGATGCCGGCCAACATGATGACCGCTTCGGTGGCGTCAAGCCCGAAGGTTACCGGCAGCAGGATCGAGATGCCGGACAAAGGGCCGATGCCGGGCAGCACGCCGACCAGCGTGCCGACCAGGCAGCCAATGAAGGCATACCAGAGGTTATTGAGCTGAAAGGCGATGCCAAATCCGTGCGCCAAACTTATGAGAGTGTCTTCCACCGAGGCGGCCTCAATAATATCCGAGCACGCCGGGCGGCAGCGGCGACTGCAACATGTGAACGAAGACGAGATAGGTCACGACCGCGACAACGGCGCTATAGAGACCGGCGCGGACGATGTTGCGCTTTTCGACTATGACCAGCAGCGCCACCATCATCAGCACCATGGTGATGACGAAGCCGAGCGTCACATAAAGTGCGACCGCGATCGTGGTGATGCCGAGAACGGCGGCGGCGTGTTTGCCGTCGTCCCAGACAATCTCCGCGAAGAGCTTGCTCTCGCGCGCGCGTATGAAAAGCGACAATCCAAAAATAATGATCAGCGCCGCCACCAGGATCGGCATGAAGCCGGCGCCCGGCATCGACAGCCCGCCGAGAGGCAGGTCGCCGCTCAAGGCGACCACCAGCACGCCGACCGCCACGAAGAAGGCGCCCGCCACGTGATCGGCGCGAAGCGTCATGGTGCCTCTCCCGAAGCGTCATGGCCGGGCTTGTCCCGGCCATCCACGCCTTGGTTCGACGTTGAAGAAAAAGACGTGGATGCCCGGCACGAGGCCGGGCATGACGTGGAGAGGACCTCCATGCTCGTTCAGCCTTGCTTACCGATCGCCTGGACGGCGGCTTCGATTTTGGCCGCGTCGTTGTTCCAGAACTTGGCGAAATCGGGCTGGTCCATATAGTCGAGTTCCTGGCCGAGATTGTTCATCGCCTTCTTGAACGCGTCGCTGTGCGCGCCCTTGTCGCACGCTTCGCGTAACGTCTTGATCACGTTATCGGGCGTGCCCTTGGGCGCAAATAAACCGACCCACAAATAGTATTCGACGTCGTAGCCGAGCTCCTTCATGGTCGGCACATCGGGCAGCGCCTTGGAACGCTTGGCGCCAAGTTGGGCGAGTGGCCGCGCCTTGCCGGCCTTGATCTGCGCGAGCGAGGCCGAGATCGACGAGATCAGCACTTGCGAGTTGTTGCCGAGGAAGGCGGTGAGCGCCGGCCCACCGCCGCGCGTAGGCAGATGGCGCATCTTGATACCCGCCGCCTTCTCGAACTGTGCGGTCGGAATGTGCAGCGCGCCGTAAAGGCCGGACGATGAGAACACGATCTGGTCCGGTTTCTTCTTGGCGTCGTCGACGAATTCCTTCAGCGACTTGTAGGGCTGCTTGTCGTTGACGAGGAAGACGCACGGGTCGGCGACGAAGCGCGCGATTGGGATGAAGTTGGCGCGCGTGAATTTCGGCGTGCGACCGAACAGCTTGTCGACTTCGGCGAAGCCGGAGATCGACGTGATGTGGATGAGCAAGGTATAGCCGTCCGGCTTGGCGGAGGCGGCATATTGCGCGCCGACGGCGCCTGCGGCGCCGGTCTTGTTTTCGATGATCACCGGTTGCTTGAGAATCGGCTCGAGAACCGCCTTGAGTGGCTGACCGACTTTGTCGGCGGCGCCACCCGGCGGAAACGGGTTGATCAAGGTGATGGCGTGTGACGGATAGGCGTCCGCGGCGTAGCCCGGACGGATTGCGAGTGCGGCAGCCGCAGCAGCGGTGCCGCCGACGAAACGGCGTCTGTCCATGGTGTCTCCCCCTTGTTTGCGGGTTCGGTCGGCGTTTGTGTCTCCCGCCCGCCCGCGTGTTTATTGAGTTGATGGTATCGTTCGGCCCACCCGACAAGCAAGCACGTTTCCCCTCGCGCGCGCACGTGGGTAGACCGGTTCCCGCGCATCCGCTTCAATCCGAATTCGCGAATACATTGCGCAAGGAGAATAAAATGCCGGCTTATTGGGTTGCGCGTTCCAGGATTAACGATCCGGTCGAGTACAAGAAATACGCCGATCTGGTGCCTGACATCATTGCCAAATACGGCGGCAAGGTGCTGGCGCGCGGGGGCAATTTTCAGATTATGGAAGGACCCGACAAATTCCGTCGATTCGTCGTAATCGAATTCCCCACTTTCGAGCAGGGGGTCGCCTGCTTTGCGTCGGATGAATACAACCGCGCTGCGGCGTTCCGGCGCAGCGGTGCAGGCGAGGTGGAAACCATCATGGTGGAGGGGATTTAGCCCACCATTTGATCAGCGGAACCCTCTAGCATCTACCGACAAAAAACGCGTAAGATGCCTCAAAACAACATCGAAACGGGAGGAACAATATGCTTCGTACTCTGAAATCTCGGACATTGGCCTGGGTGGCGGGAGTGGCCCTCACTCTCACAGCTGGCGCGATGTTCGTCGTCAATTCGGCCAACGCGCAGGACAAGAAGCCGATCAAGATTGGTTTTGCGATGTCGCTGACCGGCTTCCTGTCGGCAAACGGCAAGCAGGCGCTGCTCGCGACCGAAATCTGGCGCGACCAGGTCAACAAGGCCGGCGGTCTGCTCGGACGGCCGGTCGAGCTCGTCTATTACGACGACAAAAGCTCCGGTGCGGAAATCCCCGGCATCTACAGCAAGCTGCTCGACGTCGACCACGTCGACATCGTGCTCTCCGCCTATGCGACAAACGACATTGCGCCAGCGATGCCGGTCATCATCCGCAAAGGCAAGATGTTCATCAGCCTGTTCGGCCTCGACGTGAACGCCAAGTTCAAATATCCGAAATACTTCTCGATTCTGCCGACCGGCCAGGACACAAAGGGCTCGTTCACTGAAGGTTTCTTCGAGCTCGCAGCGGCTCAGAAGCCGAAGCCGAAGACGGTGGCGCTGTCCTACGCTGACGCTGACTTCTCGCAGAATGCCTGCGATGGCGCCCGTTCCAACGCTAAGAAGCTCGGCATGAAGATCGTCTACGACAAGAGCTATCCGCCCCCGCCGAAGACCACCGACTTCACGCCGATTACGCGCGCGCTCAAGGCGGCCAACGCCGATCTGGTCGTGGTGTGCGCCTATCCGGCCGACTCGGTCGGTATGGTGCAGGCGGCCAACGAGGTCGGCCTTACGCCCAAGATGTTCGGCGGCGCCATGGTCGGCCTGCAGGCGACGTTCTTTAAAGACAAGCTGAAGTCGAAGCTCAACGGCATCGTCAATTACGAGACCTGGGTACCGGACTCAAAGCAGATGTATGACGGCACCCAAGCCTTCTTCAAGGAATACCAGGCGCGCGCGAAGGCGGCCGGTGCCGATCTGCTCGGCTACTATCTGGCCGGCTGGGGTTATGCCCGCATGGAGGTGCTGGAACAGGCCATCAAGGGCGCCAAGAGCATCAACGACGACAAGCTCGCCGCCTACATGCGCAAGGCCACCTTCAAGACCATCATGGGGCCGATCAAGTTCGGTAAAAAGGGTGAGTGGGCGGAAAGTCGCATGCTGACCGTGCAGTATCACGGGCTCACGGATGCCGCGAACCTGGAGACCTGGCGCGGCATGAGCTACCAGACCGTGCTGACGCCGAAGAACCTGAAGACCGGCAACATGATCTATCCTTACGAGAAGGCACACAAATAAGACGCTTCGCCAAGCGACCAACGACGGCGGCGCCGCGGGAAACCGCGGCGCCGTTTTTTGTTGGATCGTTACGATTTCTGAGCTTGGAACGGTCCGGGTCGGCGGCGCACAACTTCGTGCTGCGCCGCGCTCGGGCAAGGCGCACTACATCCCCAGATAAAACTGGCGGATCAGGTCGTTGTTGTTGAGCTCGGCGGCGGAGCCGCCTTCGAATTCGATTTTGCCGTGGACGATGACGTAGCCGCGGTCCGCGATACGCAGCGCCTGCGTGAAATTCTGCTCGGCCATGAGCACCGTGAGGTTGTAATGATCCTTGAGCTGCTTGATCGCCTCGATGGTGCGCGACACCAGAACCGGCGCGAGGCCGACCGATGGCTCGTCGATCAACAGAATGCGCGGGTTCAACATCAAGGCGCGCGCGAGCGCCAGCATCTGCTGCTCGCCGCCGCTCATGGAGCCGGCGAGCTGGCTGCGGCGCTCGGCCAGCCGGGGAAAGACCTCGAAACAGAAATCGAGGTTTGTCTTGATGTGCGGACGCGCCTTGCGGCGTGAGGCGCCGAGCAGCAGGTTTTCCTCGACCGTTTGCCGCGGAAACAACCGGCGGCCCTCCGGCACCAGCGCGATGCCGAGATCGACGATTTGTTCGGTGGTAAGGCCAACCAGACTATGCGTCTCGCCGTCGATTTCGGCGGTGACGCTGCCCTGGCTCGGGCGCACCATGCCCATCACGCATTTCATCAGCGTGCTTTTGCCGTTACCGTTGGTGCCGAGCAGCACCACGGTTTCGCCGCTGCCGACGCGCAGCGAGACGTTTTCGAGCACGCGCACCGAGCCGTAGGCGGCGTCGATATTCTCGATGGTGATGCTGTTGGTGCTAGGTGCCAAGATACGCCCCCACCACTTCCTCGTCCTTGATCACGTCGTCGGGCTTGCCGTCGGCGATCTTTTTGCCGGAGACGAGCACCACCAGCCGCTGCGAGAAGGTCATCACCGCGCGCATGATGTGTTCGATCATGATGATGGTAATGCCGCGCTCGTTGAGCCGGATCAGCAGCGCGACGATGTCCTCGACCTCGGAATGCGACAGGCCGGCCATGGCTTCGTCGGCGATCAGCAGCTTGGGATCGGCCGCCATGGCGCGGGCAAGCTCGAGCTTGCGCATCTCGACCTGGGTGAGATCGCGCGGGTTTTGTCCGGCCTTGGCCTCGAGCGCGACAAGGTTCAGAAGCTCGTGGCAACGATCGTTCAACTCGGCATGGGACAGATGTTTGGCGCCTTGGCGCGCGTTCACGGTGTAAAGCAAGGGCACGCGAATGTTTTCGGCGACGGTCATGCTCATGAACGGACGCGGGAGCTGGAAGCTGCGCGCCAGTCCGCGCCGTGTACGCTCGTGCGCGATCAGTCCGTTCATCTTTTCGCCGGCGAAGGTGACGCTTCCGGTTTCGTTGTGCAGCGTGCCGCAGATGCAGTTCACCAGCGTGCTCTTGCCCGAGCCGTTGGGGCCGATCAGGCCCACGCGCTCGCCGCCGGCAACGCTCAGGTCGACGGTATCGAGGGCGACGAAGCCGCCGAAGCGCTTGCCAATTTGATCGACTTGCAGCAGCGGAGTGCTCATGCCTTCGACCTCTTGCGCATCCAGTCCCGCCACAGACCGACGATGCCGTTGGGCGCCACGATGACGAAGCCGATCAGCAGCAGGCCGACAATGAGCAGGTTGAGGACCGAAGAAATGGTCACGGTCGCGACCTGTTGCAACGTTCCGAGCAGGATAGCGCCGACCAAGGGGCCGACCCAGCTCGACGTGCCGCCGATCATCGGCATGGCAATCGAGTTCACCGCGTAGGACAGGTTGAACGCGGAACCCGGTTCCACGTAGCCGATATAGAAGGGAAAGGGCGCGCCCGCCATGCCCATAAGCGCGCCGGATACCACGGTGGCGATCAGTTTCAGGCGCAGCGTCGGCACGCCGCAGGCCTCCGCCGCCAGCTCATCGTCGCGGATCGTGGCGAGGCCGTAACCCAGGCGCGAACGCTCGATCAGCCGCGCGATGGTCAGGGCAACGATCGTCAGCACGAGCATCAGCGCGAACAGATACTGGATATAGGGTCCGAACACCGGCACGCTGGCGGGCGGAATGACATAGGCGCCGCGCGAGCCGCCGACGAAATCCCAATTCACAATCAGCGTCTCCAGCACGACCGCGAGCGCGAGCGTGGCGATGGCGAAGAACACGCCGCGCAGCCGCAGCGTGAGATAGCCGGTGCCGAGCCCCACCAGACCGGCGACGATGCCGCTTAAGATAATGAGCACCGGTACCGGGATTGGGAAAATCACCCCCAGCGCGTGAGCGACCGATTCCGGAAACAGCTCATCGAGGTTTTGACCGACGGTGTAGAAGAACACACTGGTGTAGGCGCCCAGCGCGAAGAATCCGGCGCTGCCGAAGTTCACATAACCGCAGTAGCCGCCGAGGATGTTCCAGGCGGTGGCCAGTACGATGTATTGCAACACGGTGTAGCCGGCGAAGAACCAGTAGTCGTTGCTGAGGTACGCGAGCAGCAGATAGAACGCGAGCCCGACGACGAATTGGATGGCGATGAAAAATGGCGTGCGCACGGTGCTAGCGTCCCATCAGTCCGGACGGGCGGATGGCGAGCGTCAGCAACAGGATGCCGAAAGACACCGCCGGCGCCCAGGATGGCCCGTAAAACGTCGCGGTCAGGCTTTCGAGGACGCCGAGCAACAGCGCTGCGATGACGGTGCCCGGCAGACTGCCTAATCCGCCCAGCACGCAGATGGCGAAGATGCGGCCGATGTAGTCGCGGCCGACGGAGGGGATCACCGGCTGGATGATGATCAGGAAGGCGCCGGCGAGCGAAGCGGTGGCGATGGAAATGCCGAAGGCGATGCGCTTGATGCGGGTGGGATCCACCGCCATCAGCCGCAACGCCAGCGGGTCTTGCGACACCGCCATGATCGCGCGTCCGATGAAGGTGCGCGACAGGAAAACCTGTAAGGCCGCGAACATTACCATCGACACGATGAAGGGTACCGTCAGGCGCAACGGAAACTCCATCGCCCCGATATTCCAGCTCGGCCCGATATAGATTGCGTTGACCGACCGGTAGTCGACGCCGAACGCCAGCAGCAGGCAGACTTCGGTCACGAACAGGAGGCCGAAGAAGAATGCGAGCCCGCGCAGCGATTCCTGGCCGAATTTTTCGAACGAGAGGTAGTACACTTGGTAGACAATGCCGCCCAGAAAGTAGAAGGCCGGCAGAACCAAGATGCTGACGATGATCGGATCGATGCCGAAAGTCGCATTCAGGATATACGCGATGTACGAACCGATCAGGATGAAGGCCGGATGCGCGATATTGACGATATCGAGCATGCCGAAGGAGATCGAAATGCCGATGGTGACGGCGGCGTAGAAGCCGCCGAGCAGCAACCCGGCAATGATCGCGTTGATCAGAAGACTGAAGTCCATGTCGTCTTGACCGGCCTCTCCAAAACGTCAGGTCGCATTCATCTCAGGCGTGCTTCGCGAGGGCAAGCGCCCCAGAGATGAAAGCGGTCTGGTCGAATTGCCGGTGTTTTCTCCCCGTGAACAGTTCTTATTTTTTCGCGCCTGGCGGCTGTCCCCCGCACCGTGGTTTTCATGCCTCGGCGTCGGGCGCGGCGCCGCAGTTTGCAGGAAGGGGAGGGGCTTGGCTAGCCCATTGATTAGTCAATCGAAGCGTCTCGCCCGCGACATATGGCAACGCCCGCCGCTTGCGGGCGGTGGGCGCAAATTTTTAGTTAGTGAAAAATCAAGCCGCGGCTTGTGGGCGTACGCCCTCGGGCAGCGGAATCGGCTTGTTGGTGCTGTCTTTGAACTCGACGGTCATGAACACCATTTCCATGTCGCTGAGATTTTCCAGATCGTGCACCTTGAACTCGTCCTTGCCGTAAGTTTCATGACGCGTTTCGCCGGGCGAATACGTGCATTCGAGGGTGGTGCCGTCCTGCATGTGTTGGCGGGCGCGGCCGCCGCTGATCGACGTCCAGAAATAGTCGAGGACGTGACGGTGGAAGCCGACACGTTCGCCAGGCGCGAGACGGATGATCCACACGCGTGTCCTTTCGTTCTCCGAAAGCAGCGTCGTACCCACGCACGGATTGGGGCTTTTCGCTTCACGCGCGAACTCGGCAGCAATATCCGCTGGCCACGCCGCTTTGTCTTTCTTCTCCGCGGGCTTGTCGAGCATGGTCAGACCCATGACAGTTCCTCCAGTGCTATTTTTTTCAGTATATAGCATAGTCGCTGGAACTTAAAGTTTGAGGACGATCAATTGACCGGATCCGAAAAGCGGCGTGCCATCGTCATCGGTGGCTCCATGAGCGGCCTGCTGTGCGGGCTTTCGCTGCGCCGCGCCGGGTGGGACGTCGACGTCTATGAGCGGGTGAACAGCGAGTTATCTGGCCGCGGTGCCGGAATTGTCGCACAGTACGAATTGATCGATCGATTGCGCGGTCTGGGACTCGCGACCGAGGAACTCGGCGTCCACATCACCACGCGCAAGATCCTCGACGCGCAAGGACACCTGACTCACGAAACCGAATGCCGGCAAGTGCTCACCGCATGGGAGCGCGTCTATCGGCTGCTGCGCGACGCTTTCCCGCCCGAGCATTATCACCGCGGATGCGGCCTCGCCGGGTTTACGCAAGACGCCAATGCCGTCGTCGCGCATTTTTCCAATGGCGAAAATATATCGGCCGACCTGCTCGTCGGCGCCGACGGCATTCGCTCGACGGTCCGTCAGCTTTGCGCGTCCGATGTGACGCCGCTTTATGCCGGCTACAGCGCCTGGCGCGCGCTGATCGATGAAAGCAAGTGGCCCCCCGGCGTGCATGCCGAGTTGTTCGATGTCATGGCCTTCGGTCTGCCACCGGGCGAGCAGTTCCTCGTCTATCCGGTGGCGGGGCCGAACGACGATCTGCGCCCCGGTCAACGCCGCAGCAATGTGGTCTGGTACCGGCCGGCGGACGAGAAAACCAAACTGCAATGGCTGCTCACCGACGAGAGCGGGCAAACGCACACGATCTCAATCCCGCCGCCGCTCATCCGCCGTGAGGCGATCGCGGAAATGCGTGCCGACGCCGAGCGGCTGCTGGCGCCACAGTTCCGCCAGATCGTGCGGTTGATCGACGAACTGATTTTGCAGCCGATCTACGATCTTGAATCGTCACACATGGCGTTCGGCCGGGTGGCGGTGCTCGGCGACGCCGCTTTCGTCGCGCGCCCTCATGTGGCGGCCGGTGTCTCGAAAGCGGCGGACGATGCGAGCGCGTTGGTAGAGGCGCTCGGCAAGGAGCGCGATGTCGCCGCGGCGCTCACCCGATTCGAGGCGGCGCGGCTGCCGGAAAACCACAGCATCATCGAGCGCGCGCGCCATCTCGGCGCCTATCTGCAGGCGACGCGGACGGAAGAAGAGCAGGAGCGCGCCGGCAGGCATGAAACCGACGAGGCGGTGATCGAGGAAACCGCGGTTCTGGATTTTCTGTACGCCTAGCCAGTGCAATTGCAGGCACTGACGCGTACGGGCTGACATTTGCGGTCTGGAAACTTTACGCAATGACGACTGGCAATCCACCATCCGCCGTGACGCACGTCATTGCCGCTCACACCGCTTTGCCACCGGCGGCGCGGCGGAGGATCTTTCTTTATCTCGGCGTCTTGACCGTTCTGCTAGCCTTCGGTCAACCGTCTGGCGGATTGGTCGGTATTCCGATCAGCTTTTTTCTCAAAAACAAGCTGCACCTGACGGCGCAAGAACTGGCCGACTATTTGCTCGTTGCGGCTGTTCCCGTCTATCTGTCCTTTGCCTTCGGATTCATTCGCGACATTTGGAGCCCATTTGGAATGGGCGATCGAGGATTCCTGCTGTTGTTCGGAGCAAGTACTGCGGGCATCTATGCTTTCTTTGCTTTTGCACCGGTTTCCTACGGCATGCTCCTGGCCGCGAATGTGCTGTTGATTACATCATTTCTATTTGTTGCGAGCGCTCAGAACGGCCTGGCGTCGACTATCGGTCAGCAACACGCCATTTCCGGCCAAATCAGTACGGTGTGGAACATCTTCACGTCGCTTCCCAACGTTGCCGCGCTCCTTCTGGGTGGCAGTCTCAGCTCCCTGCTCGAAAGCGAAAGTGCCGACCGAGCCGTCCGTACACTCTTTCTCGGTGCTGCTGCAATCATGGCCTTGGTTGCCGCATATGGTGCATTGAGACCAAAAAGCTTATTCGACAACCTTCGTAACGAACGTGGCAGTTCTGTTGAGCCTGCAAAGCATATTCGAAAACTTGTTCGGCATTGGCCGATTTACCCCGCGCTCCTGATTTGGTCTTTGTGGTGCTTCGCGCCGGGTTCCGAAACGCCGCTTCAATACTATTTTCAGGACACGCTCCACACGAGCGACGCCGTATGGGGACAGTGGAACGCCATTTCAGAGGTTTCATATGTTCCAACATACATTGTATTCGGATTGCTCTGCCGAAGATTTCCGCTCAAGAACCTGTTGTTCTGGGGAACCGTCATCGCTATCCCGCAGCTGGTTCCATTGCTCTTCGTTCATTCGGCGACATCGGCGTTGATCGCAGCCGTGGTGATGGGTCTCATGGGCGGCGTTGCGACTGCCGCCTACATGGATCTGATCATTCGATCCTGCCCCGCGGGCCTGCAGGGCACGATGCTTATGGCATCCGGTGCACTTACCGTGATCGTCTCTCGATTTGGGGATGTGCTCGGGACATTCCTTTACCAAGAATTTGGTGGGTTTACCGTCTGCATTATCGCAATTACGGTTGTCTATGCGCTGATCCTTCCGACACTCTTATTGATACCAAAAGAGCTTATTGTCACCGCCGATGGACAAAAGCTTCAAGTTGTCGACCAAATCAAACGCTAAACGTGTGTGGCACTAGATCGTGAGATTGCTCATACTCGTATTGCAGCGGCTGTTGATTTTGGCGCTAGGCATCGTCGCTGTCTGGCTCGTCGCTTTCGTGTTCAGGCTGGTGGACCGCGAAGTGCCGACGTTAGTGGCATTGGGTCTTACTTACGCCATCGCCGCCTATGTCATCCTGCCGCGTATCGTCCGCACGGGCCTGAAGCTCCTCCGGCGCAAACACATCCCTCGCTTCACGACGACCGGCGACGGGTTGCCCGGCGATCCGGTCAACCTGGTGCTGACGGGCACGCGGCAACAGCTTGAGGCCGCGTTCGCGGCGGCGGGCTGGTCGGGGGCTGATCGGCTCGGTCTGGCGAGCTCGTGGCGCATGATCCGGGCCTTCGTATTCAATACGCCCTATCCGACGGCGCCGTTCAGCACGCTCTATCTTTTTGGGCGCGGCCAGGATGTCGGCTTTCAGAAGGCGATCGACAATAGTCCGCGCAAGCGACATCACGTTCGATTTTGGGCCTTGAGCCTCGCGCACGCCAATTCCGCCCTGGGCACGGCGAGCTTTTGGCTGAACACCGATCGGCCGCCCGACGATGCGCGCGTTCACTGGATCGGCGCCGGCACGAAGGATACCGGCTTTTCTCTTACCCGGCTGACGTTCCAGATCACGCACGCCACGGATTCGGATACGAATGCGGAGCGGGACTACGTCGTTGCCGAGCTCAGAAAAAGCGGAGTCATCGGAGCGGTCACCCCTTATCAAGCCGGCGAACATCTCGGCGCCGGTCAGGTCAATCACTACGTGACAGATGGCGAAGTGGCGGTCGCAGACCTCGCTGTGGCCTCCTGAAATGACAGGCTGTCTGAATCGAGCGGCCGCCGTTGCCGCCGTGGCTAAAGCCCCAGCAACGTCTTCAAATTCTGGCCAGCGAGCTTGGCGCGCGTCGTCTCATCGAATCCGTCGACCGAGGCGATGTGCCCGATCGGATCGTATTCCATCATGTCGAAGGGATAGTCGGTGCCCATCAGGACGTGATCGGCGCCGAAAAGATCGACCAGCGCCTTCAACTGATGCGGCGTGAACACGACGGTGTCGACATAGAGTTTCTTCAGGTAACTGGTCGGCGGCTTCGGTAGGTTGCCATGCGCGTCCGAGCGCGCGCCCCAGGCGTGGTCGATGCGGCCGGAATAGGCGCCGAGATAGCCGCCGCCGTGCACGGCGAGGATCTTCAGCTTCGGGTGGCGTTCGATCACGCCATCGAAGATCAAATAGTGCAGCGCCATCGTGGTGTCGAGTGGATTGCCGATGACGTTGTTGAAGTAAAAGCGTCCAAAACGCTGCGGTTGCGTGAAGCCGGTCGGGTGGATGAGCACCAGCGCGTCGAGCTCCTCGGCTTTCTTCCAGAACGGCGCGAAAGCCGGATCGGACAGCTCCTTGCCGTTGACGTTCGTGAGGATCTCGACGCCTTTAAAGCCGAGCTGTTTCACGCCCCGCTCGAGTTCCTTGGCCGCCTCGTCGCCGTCCTGCATCGGCACGCCACCGAGCGCCGCCAGGCGATCCCTGTGCTTGCCGACATATTCGGCGATGCCGTCGTTGAGCGCGCGGGCGGCTTGCACGCCGACGTCGAGCGGCAGGTTATAATAGATTTGTGGCGGCGCCGGACAGATGAGCTGCATGTCGACCCCCATCTCGTCCATCACGCCAAAGCGTTCGTCTGTCGTGCCGATGCGTGAGCGGATGTCCGCTGCCTGCTTTGCCATCAGGGTCTGTGTCTCGGACGTCGAGCTTTGAACCAGCGGATCGGTGGCTTGCTTGAGATGCGGTCCGACGATCTCCGCGACCCGCGGCACCGCGATATGGCAGTGGCAATCGATGGTGGTCGATTGCGGCCGCACCTCGCGTCCCGGCTTGCCGTGCTTGCGGGCGGCGGTGTTGGCATATTTATTCCAGACGTCCATGTCACTTGCCTCTCGTTAGTGCCATGCCCGGCCTTGTGCCGGGCATCCACGACTGTCTTGTTGCAGCAAGACGTGGATGGCCGGGATAAGCCCGGCCATGACGGTACTAAGTCGTTTCTAGAATACCCCCAGATGCTGATGCAGATCGACGCCTTCCTTGTTTAATTCCGCCGGCGTCGATACCACCGCGACGTGGCCGCTGTTGAGAATGACGATGTCGTCGGCGACGTCGAACACCAGCTTCGGATTTTGCTCGACCAGCACGATCGACAGTCCGCTTTCCTTGAGCTTGCGGATGGTCGCCATCACTTCCGCCACAATTTGCGGCGCCAGACCTTCCGAAGGTTCGTCCATCAAAAGGACGCGCGGGTTGCCCATCAACGCGCGGCCGATCGCCAGCATCTGCTGTTCGCCGCCGGACAAATGCGCGGCGATCTGACTGCGCCGCTCGGCGAGGCGCGGGAACATGGTGAAGACAGTGTCGGCCGTCCACGGGTCGTGCTTTTGCGCGTGCTTGCCATCGCGCGGTTTCCGCGCGGCCACCATCAGGTTCTCGCGCACGGTCAGGCTCTTGAAAATGCGGCGGCCCTGCGGCACCAGCGCGACGCCGCGCGCGGCGATATCCTCGGGCGGCTGGCCGGTCGCCGGTTCGCCGAATACGCGGACCTCGCCGCGGCGCGGCGGCAGCAGGCCCATGGTGACGTTCATGCAGGTCGACTTGCCGGCGCCGTTGCGGCCGAGCAGGCCGAGCAGCTTGGCCTCGCCGCACGAAAAGGAGACCTCGTGCAGGACGTGGCTGTCGCCGTAATAGGCGTCGACCCGGCTGAGCGTGAGCGCGTCAGTGGCCAAGATAGACCTCCCGGGTGCGTGGGTCGGCCACGACTTCGGCGCGGGTGCCCTCGACGATCACTTCGCCGAAATGCAGAAGCGTGATGCGTTCGGCGAATTCGAGCGCCACGTCCATGTTGTGCTCGATCATCACCATCGTGACGTCGCGCGGAATGGCCAGCAGCAATTGATGCACGTCCTGGCGCTCGTCGATCGACAGTCCGGCGAAAGGTTCGTCGAGCAACAGCACTTTCGGATTTTGCGCCAGCGCCATCGCAATTTCGACGCGGCGGCGTTCACCGTAGGAGGTCTGCGCCAGCGGCCGCTCGGCGATATGCCCGAGGCCGATGCGCTCGAGCGCGTCATACGCCCGTTCGGCAATGTGCGCCTGCCGCCTCATATCGATGAACGGGTTCCAGCGCAGCCGGGACAGGCCGAGTAGCGCCAGCGATACGTTGTGAATGATGGTGTCCTCGGGAAACAGCGTGATGATCTGGTAGGTGCGCGCCATGCCCATATGCGGCCGCCGCCGGCTCGGCATGCGCGTGACGTCTTCGCCGAACAACGACACCGAGCCGGAGTCGGGCGAGAGTTCGCCGGTGATCAGGTTGAACAAAGTGGTCTTGCCGGCGCCGTTCGGGCCGATGATCAAACGGCGCTCGCCCGGCTTTACGTCGAGATTGACACCGCGGGTGACGTGCAGGCCGCCGAACGATTTCGACAACCGGCTGACGGTCAACGCGCTCATGACTTCACCTCGGCTTTGCTGGCCTCATCCGCAGGGGACGCGCCGCGTTTGCGCCAGGCCAGCCGCCACAGCCGTACGGTGCCGGGGACGAGACCTTCCGGCATGAAGACCACGATGACGACGAAGATGGCGCCGAGCAGCATGTTCCAACGCTCGAGAAAGCCGCTGACCACGCTCTTGACCACGATCACCAGGGCGGCGCCAACGACCGGCCCGAGCAGCGTCCCGGCGCCGCCGGAGATCACCATTAGCAGCACCTCGGCGGACGCGGTGAGGTCGATCGCCTGCGGGCTGATGAATTGATTGTAGTAGACGAACAGAATGGCCGAGATCGCCGTCAGCAGACCGGAGAACATAGAGGCCCAGAAGCGGATCGCCCAGACGTGATAGCCGAGCGCGTTCATGCGGCGCGGCTGGTCGCGTGTGCCCATCAGCGCGGCACCGAGCGGCGAGCGCACGAAGATCGCTACCGCGGCGAAGGAGACAACGAAGACGATCAGCGTCAGGTAATAGAAGGCGACCGACGGCATCAGCGAGATACCGAACGGCATTGGCCGGCCGTGCAGGTTGATGCCATTGTCGCCGCCGGTGATGCTAATCCAGCGGTAGGCGAGGCCCCAGATGATCTCACCTAGCGCCAGGGTGATCATGATGAAGCCGATTCCGCTCGCGCGCAGCGACAGCACCGCGTAGAGCGCCATCGAGGCGAGGCCGGCAACCAGCGCGGTGAGGATGGCGACCGGATGGCCGAAGCCGTGCTGCAGCATGTAGCCGACGGCGTAGGCGCTGATGCCGAGCAGGCCGGCGTGGCCGAGCGAGACCAGGCCGCCGTAGCCGGCCAAGATGTTCAGGCCGAGCGCGAAGATCGCGTAGAACAGGATCTGGCTGGAGACGTTGAGGTAATAGACGCCGGGAATCCAGTAGGGCAGCGCGACGAGCGCGACCAGGCCGACGATGATGGCAATTGTCTGTCGGCTCATGGCACGAACCTGCCGAACAAGCCCTGTGGCCGCACGAGCAAGACGATCAGCATGGGAAGGAAGAGGACGAAGTAGGACAGCTCCGGCAGCAGGGCCTGGCCGAAATTGTAGATGAAGCCGATGATGATGCTGCCGACGAAGCTGCCGAGCAGGCTGCCCGAGCCGCCGAGAATGACGACGACCAGCGCCAGCGGCAGCATGTCCTGGTCGAGGCCGGGATAGACCGACAGGATCGGCGCGCCAATGATGCCGGCGAAGGCGGCAAGTCCGGCGCCGAGCGCGAACACGATGGTGAAGAGTTGCGAGACGCGGATGCCGACCACCCGCGCCATGTCGGGATCGTCGACGCCGGCGCGGATCATGGCGCCGAGCCGGGTGCGGTCGAGCAGGAGCCAGAGGCCGAGCGCCGTAAACGCGGCGATGACGATGATCGCCAGCCGGTAGTACGGGAAAAGCAGTGGGCCCTGGTGCACGTAGCCGGCAAGCGCAGGTGGGGTTGCGACGCGCACCGGATCGCCGCCCCAAACCATCAGGCAGAAATCGGCGACGATAAAGGAGATGCCGAGCGTCACCAGCACCTGCGCCATCTGCTGGCCCGGCAACTGGCGTAGCAGGAAACGTTCGATCACGGTGCCGAACAGCGCGACCACGATCACGGCGAAGATCACCGCGATCCAGAAATTGAAGGTCATGGCGAGCATGCCGCCGGCGAAGGTAGCGCCGACATAGGCTCCGAGCATGAACAGCGAGCCATGCGTCAGGTTCGGAATACGCATCAGGCCGAAGATCAGCGAGAAGCCCGCCGCCAACAGGAACAGCAGACCGCCGAAGGAGATGCTGTTGACCGTCAGCAGCAGCCAGAACGTCATTGATGCCGGGTCCCTGTTTCGTTTCTGTCAGGCGCCGGTGGCGTAACTCTTCTTGTCATTCCGGGACGCCGCGAAGCGGCGGGCCCGGAATCCATACGCCGCAGCGCTGGGGTTATGGATTCCGGGTTCGCTCGCTACGCGCGCGCCCCGGAATGACGGTGTGTCGGTTCCACGGGCGCCCTCATTGTGGCGCCCGTGGGAGACGACAAATCAGATCAGCACTTCACCGGCGGATAGTCGCGCGAATAGACAGGATGGGCGAGGAACTCCTTCTCCGGCCAGGTCCAGAACTGGCTGACGTCGTGATAGGTCTTCACCGTCTTGTTCCAGAGCTTGAGGCCGTAAGGTGCGTCCGAACGTTTCTGGCATTCGCGGACAAAGAAGTCACCGACCACGTTGCCGAGATCGTCGAACTTGATCGGCCCGCGCGGCGTGTCCTTCAGGTTCACGGCTTTGAGTGCCGCCATGAACTTTCCTTTGTCGTCGGTCTTGCCGTTGGTCGCTTCCAGCCCGGCGTTGACCACGTCACAGGTGACATAAAGGCCCGCGGCATAGAAGCCGGGCACCACTTTGAAGTTCTTTAGCATGGCCTGGATGAACTTCTTGTTGGCGTCGGTGTCGAGGTCGAGCGTGTAGGGGCAGGAACTCATTTGGCCGATCGCCTCGTCGCCAAAAGAGTGCAGCAGCGCGTCGTCGCCGCCGGTCTCGCCAGTCACCAGCGGATACTTGAGGCCAAGACTGGCGTATTGCTTAAGGAAGCGCAGCGGCACGCCACCCGGGAACCCTTGGCAGACGACATCGCAGTCGCTGATCTGTGCGATGTAGGGCGCGTAGTCCGGCGTGCCCAAGGGCGTCCACAGCTTCTTGGTGACGCAGCCGCCGTCCTTCTGGAACGCCGCCTGGAAGCCGCCTTCCTGCTCGTAGCCGAAGGCGAAATCCCAGTCGATCGTGACGGCTTTCTTCTTGCCCATCTCCTTCGCCGCGTAGTGGCCCATGACGTGCATCGCCTGCGACGAGGTCGCCGAGGCACGCAAGAAATAGGGGTTGGGTCGGCGTTGCGTGAGGTCGTCGGCGCCGGCAAGGCTAAGCGTCGGCGTTTTGTGCTGTTTGATGTAATCGTCGATCGCCAGCAATTCGAAGGCGGCGAGCGGCCCGAGTATGACGTCGACCTTGTCGCGTTCGATCAGCTCCTGCGCCTTGGTCTTGGTGCCGGCCGGTTTGCCGCCGGTGTCGGCGGAGAAGAACTCCACCTTGCGGCCGGCCATCTTGTTGTCGTGCTCCTTCAGCCAGGTGAGAACGCCCTGTTCCATCTGGATGCCGCCTTGCGCCAACCCGCCGGTTTTCACGGTCAGCAGGCCGAGCTTGAACGGCGCGCTTTGCGCGATTGCCGGCGCCGGGAATTTGAATGTCGCCAGCGCGGCGCCGGCGGCCGTTGTCGCCATAAATTTACGACGTGTCATCTTGCGAGACATTGCAGTCCTCCCTCTGTGGCCCCGTTCGGGGCAATTGTTTGGTGTGGCCCTTGTTGCCGGCCATTATCTTTACGATCGTGTCGCTAACTTATTCGACGGGAAATATCGCGGCTGCCGCACCCCTTTCGTTCGCGACCCGTCAAACCCACACCGCTATCATCGGCCAATGCCTTCCGTTCTGTAAAGCCCGTCTGCTCCGGTGCGCCGACGCATTCACTTATTGCAATGAAAAGGGCAGGTTCGGACGACAGTGTCGAAGCGAGGTCAAACCATGCCTTGCCTGCCCAAGCGCTTTGTGGTTGCGGCACCGCGCGCGGCGGCGGTGGACATTCGACGCAAAGGAAATGCGTGGAGCGGCACTTGGAGAATTCGTTGGGAGCCGGCGGGGGCGCTTATTCAGATTGTGAAAGAAAAAACACTATCGGCCAGGCCGTCAGCCGAAGGCGTATCTGGCCCAGTTGATGAACGCAATGAACTCATCGGGGTACACCAGAAAAAACGCGATGAGCCCGATGGGTGTGAGCAAGAGTATCCAGTCGCGCATCGACGACCTCCTGCAATCCTCAGGGTATTATACGGCCATTGCAGGTAATCGCGGATGAAATACGGGTGAGACGCTAACAGCGGCTTGCCAATGACCGTAAAATTTTAGATTTCGAATCGCCGCCCGCGCGGTCGGCGAACGCCGTCAGATGCCGAGATAACTGGATTTCACTTCGTGGTTGGCCTGCAATTCTTGCGGCTTCGACGAATAGACCACCTGGCCCTTGCTCATGACGTGCACATAGTCGACCAGTTTGAGCGCCAGATTGGCGTTCTGCTCGACCAGGAGAATCGACAGGCCTTCTTCCTTCAGTTTTCCGATCGCCTCCCAGAGACCCTGGATGATGATCGGCGCGAGACCTTCCGACGGCTCGTCCATGATCAGGCAATCGGGATTGGTCATCAGGGCGCGCCCGATCGCCAGCATCTGCTGCTCGCCGCCCGACAGCGTCTTGGCGCGCTGGGTGCGGCGCTCGAGCAGACGCGGAAACAGCGTATAGACGCGATCGCGCTTCCAGCCACGACGGTCGGGATTGCGCTCGGCGACGAATAGATTTTCTTCGACGCTTAAGGTCGGAAACACGCGCCGCCCTTGCGGCACCAGACCCATGCCCGTGCGCACGGTTTCGAATGACGATTTGTGCGTGATGTCTTCACCCTTGAACACGATGCTGCCGCGGCGTGGCGGATTGAAGCCGACGATCGAGTTCACCAGCGTCGTCTTGCCGACGCCGTTTCTGCCCAGCAGCCCGAGAATTTGTCCCTGCTCCAGCTTGAGCGAAAGGCCCTGCAGGACATAGGCGTCGCCGTAATAGGTGTGGATGTCGTCGACTTCGAGGATCGCCATCGCCTAACCTGTGCCCAAATAAATTTCCTGCACGCGCGCGCTGTCATGGATCTGCTGCGGCGTGCCGGTTTCCAGAATTTCGCCGAAGTGCAGCACGGAGATCTGCGCCGCTACGTCGAACACAACATCCATATCGTGCTCGATCAGAAGGATCGCGAGATTGGGATCGAGCTTCATCAGGAATTTCGCCATCTCGGCGGATTCGCCGGACGACAAGCCGGCCGCCGGTTCGTCGAGCAGCAGAATTTTAGGATCGCTGGCGAGACCCACCACGATTTCGAGCTGGCGTTGCTCGCCGTGCGAGAGATTGCGCACTTCGACATCCTTGCGGTCGAGGAAGTCGACGTCTTCCAGAAGACGGTAAGCTTTCTCGTAGACGTCGCGATAGGACGATAAAAAGCGCCACATCACGAATTTTGACGGACGCAAGCCCTTGATCGCGAGCAGGACATTGTCGAGCACGGTCAGCTTCGGAAACAGGCTGGTGACCTGAAACGTGCGTGCCATGCCCATGGCGGTACGGCGGTGGCTCGGCCAGCGGGTCACGTCCCGGCCGAACAACAACACTTGTCCGGACGTCACCGGGTAAATGCCGGTGATCAGGTTGAACAGCGTGGTCTTGCCGGCGCCATTCGGCCCGATGATGGCTTTGCGGTCGCCCGGCATGACGCGAAACGTCACGTCGCGTGTGGCCTGCAGGCCGCCGAAGCTCTTGCAAAGGCTCTTCAGTTCGAGCGCTGCGACGCCGTTCGTCTGGGTGCCTGTGCTCACGTTTCGATTCCGTGCGATGGAGAGTGTGACGTGGTCTGGTGCGCGAGCCCTGGCTTTGTTTGCTCAGAGCGGGAATGCGGCGCGGCCACTTCTTCCGTAGCGGTGGGCTTGTTCGATATGGCGCGCGCCTGGCGTATTCTCGTTGGAATGCCCATCAGGCCGGTCGGCAGATAAAGTATTGTCAGCACATAGACGCCGCCGAGTACGTACTGCCACCACGGCACCAATGTGCTGAGATACTCGCGCAATCCGAACACGATCGCCGAGCCGATGACCCCGCCGACCAGCGTGCCGGCGCCGCCGAGCGCCACCATCAGCAGCGCATCGACCGAAGTTGTCAGCACAACGGTATCGGGGCTCACCAATCCGTTGATGTGCGCCCACAAAACACCGGACAGGCCGCCAAAGGCGCCGGCGATGACGAAGGCGATATATTTGTGCAGCCACGTATTGTAGCCGAGGACCTGCATGCGCAGTTCGCGTTCGCGAATGCCGGCAAGGCTGCGGCCGAACGGCGACTGCACGAGCACATAAAGCGATACCAACGTGAATATGAAGAACCCGAATACCAGGAAAAAGAACGTGCGTTCGTTGGTGAGGTCGAGGCCAAAGGCGGGGCGCGCGGTGATGCTGATGCCGTTGTCGCCGCCGGTGAGCGAATTCCAACGATAGGCAAGGCCCCACACGCACTGGCCGAGCGCGAGCGTGATCATGAGAAAATAAACGCCGGTGGCGCGGATCGCGAACAGGCCGAACACGGCGGCGAGCGCCGCGCCGACCAGCATGCCCATGATAACGACGAGCCAGAAATCCCATCCCAGGCCGAAATGGAATCGTGTCGCCAGAATTGCCGTGAAATAGGCGCCGACGCCGAAATAAGCCGCTTGGCCGAGCGAGGCGAGGCCGGTGAAGCCGAGCAGGATATCGACGCTCATGGCGAGGATCGCAAAAGCCAGCGCGCGCGTCGCCAGCAGCACGACGAACGAGCCGGTTTGCGGGACGATGTAGGCAATCGCCAGCAGGGCTACCGCGACGCCGAGAATCTTGAGCCTCCGACCGGTGTTCATGACAGCGCGCTCATTCTCGACCGAACAGACCGGTCGGCTTCACCGCCAGGATCAGCACCATCGGCGCGTAGAGCGTGAAGTAGGAAATTTCCGGAAACAGCGCCTTGCCGAAATTGTCGGCCAGGCCCACCGCCAGCGCGCCGATGGCCGCGCCGCCGAGCGAGCCCATTCCGCCGATGATGACCACCGCGAAGGCAAGCGGCAGGATTTCGAAGTCGAGACCGGGATAAACGCCGAGAAAGGCGCCGCCGATCACGCCACCGAGCGCGGCAAGGAATGCGCCGAGCGCAAAGATGAACATCGAGATGCGGTTGGTGTCGATGCCGACGCCGCGCGCCATCTGCGCGTCGTCGACGGTCGCGCGCACGGCTGCACCCATACGGGTCTTTTCCATGATCAGCCAAAGCCCGATGCCGATGAGGACGGCGGTGACGATCATGAATATGCGGTACGCCGGGAAGTAGAGGCCGCCGATTATCACGCTCGTGTCGAGCACTTCGGCCGGCTTGATGTCCATGTTGTCGCCGCCCCAGATGTCGAGCGCGGCCTGCTGGAACAGGAATGCGAAGCCGACCGTGAGCAGAACCTGCCGCTGCACGTCGGCGTCGATCGGCACGATGGGAATGCGGCGGAAGACGAAATACCAGATGACAGTCGCGATTGCGATGACGGCAGCGGTTTCGCCCCATCCGTTGCCGATATGGGCCCAGCGTATGAGCGCGAGATTCGTCAGGGTACCGAGGCCGAGCGCGATCGCTCCGGTCCTGACGAATGCGAACCCTTCCGAGCGTAGGAACAGCCGCTCCATGATAAGACCGATGACTGCGACCGCGAGCGCTGCGATCGGCATCGACAAGGCCCACGATCCGGTGAACGCAATCACCGAGAGCGCGATGTATCCGCCCCATAAGAAATAGGCGCCGTGGGAGAGATTGACGATCCGCATGACGCCGAAAATCAACGACAGCCCGCTGCCCAAGAGGAACAGCAGCGCGCCATATGAAATGCCGTTGAAGGCCTGGATGATCCAGAATTGCGTATTCACTCCCTGTCCCTTCTTTGTCCCTTCTTCTTTCGCGAAGGTTGGCAACTAGCTTACCCGAGGCCCCCTGAAAGAGAACACCCAAATGGCCCGTAACATCATTTTTGTTTCAATGATCAGCCGGGCATGCACGCATTATCTTGCGTGCATTGTCTTGCATGCATCGTGTTGCAGCAAACCCGCTCCACCTTATTTGCGTCGAGGTGCTTTGCGCGGCGCCTGTCGTTTCGGCGGAATGATCGGCAAAAGAACATACGGCGTTTTGCCGCGGCTGAAATGCAGCGTGGTGGTGCCGTTGAAGATAGTGGGCGGGCGATCCTGCGGATGATTGTGCAGGAATGGGCCACAGCCCGTGAGTTCGTTCTTGAAGTTCGACAGCTTGCCGCCGCTGGCGCCGCCATACTCGTAATCCTTGCCGCGGATCGACAGGCCGATGCGGTAGCCGGCGGGAACCACGATGCAGGTGGGCCAGATTTCGATGTCGAGCTCGACCACTTGTCCTTTCTTCAGCGGCTGCTTGCGGTCGTGCGTGTGATAGGGGCGGTAGGGCAGCGACAGTTTCTTGTCGAGCTTGCGATGCGAGGCGCGCAGCCAGCCTTGTGCAATCGGCGTGTGCGGATCGATGGCGCCCTGAAAGACGATTTCCTTGAGGTCGCCAGTGAACACCCGCAGGACGATGAAGAAGTCGGCATCGCGCGTCGACGACGAGGCGAACAGTTTGAGCGCGGACGGCCCGGTGATCTCGGTCTCCTCGGTGAGCGCCGGCGTCAGGAAGGTGAGGCCGTCGCCCATGGCTTGAAAGGACAATTTGCCGCCGCCGGATGGTGTCTTGGCCGTCAGCGCCATGCCCGCCGGGTCGAGATAGTATTTCGTCCATTTGGTGCGCTTGAGCGGCCATTCGTCTTCGGCGCGGCCGACGAATTTCTCGCCTGGGTAGCGGATTTGCAGGAACACCTTGGGCTGCTTTGACCAGCTTGTGTCCTTGCCGTGCAGGAAAGTGTCGAAGAAACGCAACTGCTGCTCGCGGCCGTAGTCGGTGTAGAAATGCGTCCAGTGTTCGATGCCGTGCGCTTCCAGCCATTTCTGCTTGGAAGCGGCGCGCACGAAGCCCTCGAAATTGCCGCGCGGATGCAGGCCCTGGCCGCCCCAGTTGGCGGCCGAAAACAGCGGCGTCGTGATCTTCTCCCAGACCGGCGAGCGGTCGCGGTGATATTTGTCATCGAGCGGATGCGCGAGAATTTGCCCGCCGAAATCGGATCGGTTCCTGGCGAGGTCTTCGTCCGACAGCGTCTCCGGCCCGCAGACCAGTTCGAAGTGCACGCGGCTGCGTTGGCCCGGTTCGCCGACACCGTGTTGCACGGTCTTGACCTGCATGTCGTACCAGTTCTCCCAGAAGGTCGAGAGAATGCCGCCGTGATGCGTCATGTCGCGGTACCAGTCGGCGGAACCTTCCCACACGCACATCGCGGCGAGGTGCGGCGGCTGCAGCGAGGCGACGTGCCACTGGTTCATGCCGTAATAGGAAATGCCGTTGAGACCGACCTTGCCGGTCGACCAAGGCTGCACCGCCGCCCATTCGATGCAGTCGTAGAAATCTTTCGTCTCGCGCGGCGAAAAATGATCGATGTAGCCGGGCGAGCAGCCGGCACCGCGGGAATCGACGCGCACGCAGACATAATCGTGCGGCACCCATTTCTCCGGATCGACGACTTCCCAGTTCTGGTATCTGTTGGTTGAATTGGCGGTGACGTCGGGATGCTTCTCGGTCATGCGCTGCCATGCGCTCGGATAGCCGTCCTGGAATGCGAGGTTCTTGGCGTATGGCCCGTAGGTGAGAAGGACCGGAAACTGCCCTTCGTTTACGGGACGAAAAACGTCGGCGCGCAACACCAATCCATCGTCCATCGTGATCGGCACGTTCCAGTCGATCCGCATGCCGTCGCGGACCTCCGAGCGCTCTTTCGGCGCCACCGCCATGCATTCCTCCCCTGGATTTCCTTGCTTTGTTGGGAGGCTACAGAGAGGCGGCGGCGGAACGCAAGCGTGATGACCGCAGTTTAGCGCTTTCTGCGTTTCACCTTGGCTTGTTTCTCCAGCACGGCGCAGACGGCAGCCGTGTCCTGCGCGCCGAAGCCGGACTTCTCGGCTTTCACGTAGAGCGGCTTGGTGGCATTGAACAGCGGCGTCGGCACGCGGATTTTCCTGGCATAATCGCCGATCACCTGCATGTCCTTGTCCCACACCGAGATCTTCATAGTGGCGTTTTTGTAGTTGTTTTTCACCATCATCGGCGCGCGCAGTTCGAAAATGCGCGAATTGCCAGCGCCGGCCGCGATCAGGTCGAAGATCAGTTGCGGGGGAAGGCCCGCTTTCATGCCGAACACCATGGCTTCGGCGCTGGCGACGTTGTGAATGGCAACCAGGAGATTGGCGACATATTTGATTTTGCTGCCGTTGCCGAAGGCGCCGACGTCGTAGACGTGGCGGCCGAAGGTTTCGAATATGGGACGCAGGCGCCGGATGGCGCGGGAATCGCCGCTGGCGTAAAAAACGAGATCACGGGTTGCGGCCTGCGCGCCGGTGCCGCTGACCGGCGTATCGAGCATGATATGGCCGGCCTTGGTGAGCACGCGGTTTGCTTTTTCCTTATCTGAAATTGTGAAGGTGCTCATTTCCACGATCGTCTTGCGCGGCAGTTTGGCGGCGGCGATGGCACGGGCGGTATCGATCAAGGCCTGTGGCTTGGGCAGGCTGGTCAAGACGGTCGATGCTTTTTGGGCGACGCCGATTGCGCTCGCGGCAATTTCGACGCCGGCACGCTCGGCCTCGCGGCGGCGCGCAGCGCTGAGATCGTAACCGATCACGCGCCAGCCGGCGCGCGCCAGGTTCTTCGCGAAAGCACCGCCCATGATGCCGAGGCCGATGACGCCGACAGTGCCTTTGCTCTTTTTCTTTGCCTTCTTGGCCGCCATGAATTTCTCCCTGATGAAAAGTCGCAGTGATACGCATGACAGGAGAAAATCGTCTTAGGCGTTTGGGGGCGGGGCTGTCGAGTGGCATTGCCATTAAGAGCAGAGCGGCTTTCAAGCCGTGCCGTGATCGCCTATCGTCGCGGCCAAAGTAAAAGCGGGAGGAGCTATGAAAGTCGGACTAGCCGGATTGGGCGCGATGGGCGCCAACATGGCCGCGCGGCTGATGGAAGTGGGCCGCGATGTCACGGTCTGGAATCGCAACGCAGACAAGGCAAAGCCGTTGGCCGACGCGGGCGCCAAGATCGTCGGCTCGCCGGCCGAACTCGCCGCCGCATGCGATACGGTGATCACCATACTGACCGACGGCGCCGCGATCGACGCGGTTTACAACGGGCCGAACGGCCTGCTGTCGGGCGACGTGACGGGCAAGCTATTCATCGAAATGAGCACGGTGGCGCCCAAGGTTTCGACCGCGCTCGCACCTAAAGTGCGCGCCAAAGGCGCGGCGATTGTCGAATGTCCGGTTGGCGGCTCGACCACGCCGGCGCGCAAAGGTCAACTTCTCGGCCTGATGGGTGCGGAGCAGGCCGACGCCGACCGCGCACGGCCGCTGCTCGAACAGCTCTGCCGCAAGGTCGAGCATTGCGGGCCGGTCGGCACCGGCGCGGCCATGAAGCTCGCGATCAATCTGCCGCTGATGGTGGCCTGGCAAGCCTATGGCGAGGCGTTTGCGATTGCGCGCAGTGTCGGCTGGGAGCCCAGGCGCCTGCTCGATCTGTTCGTCGAAAGCAACGGCGCCAACAACGCGCTCAAGATGCGCGCCGACATGATTGTTAAAATGTTCCAGCACGTCGATCCCGGAGCGACCACCTTCTCGATCGCCAACGCCGTCAAAGACCTGCGCACGATGGTGGCGACCGGCGAAGCGCTCGGCGCCGACATGCCGGCGGCGAAAGCGGCGCTGTCCGGTTTTGAAGACGCGGTGAAGAGCGGGTTCGGCGACGGCGACGGCGCGCAGATGGCGGTGTTTTGGGCGGAGCGGAAGAAATAGTTATTCGACCGTCATGCCCGGTGTGACGGCAAAGTGGGGGAGGCAAAGCAATGAAACTGTTTTCCTATTGGCGATCGATCGCGACCTACCGCGTGCGCATTGCGCTCAACGTCAAAGGGGTCGCACTCGACGAGGTGATCAACGTCAATCTGCACGAGGGCGCGCAGCGCGACCCCGAATACACAAAGATAAACCCGATGATGGCGCTGCCGGCGTTGATCCTGGATGACGGCACCGTGCTGTTTGAATCGCTGGCCATCCTCGACTATCTCGACGAGACGCATCCCAATCCGCCGCTGCTGCCGAAAGAGCCGAAGGCGCGCGCCCGCGTGCGCGCGCTGGCGCAGGTGTGTGCCGCCGACACCCATCCACTGATCGTGCCGCGCGTGCGCGAATATCTGGCGAGCGAATTCAAGGCCGACGAGGCGGCGGTGGTGAAATGGGGCAACCACTGGCACACGCAGTCGCTGAAGGCGCTGGAAGCCAACCTTGCCGGCTCCAAGGACACCGGACGCTTTGCGCACGGCGATCAATTGACCGTTGCCGACATCTGCCTGTGCGGGCAGGCGGCCGGTGCGGCCTATTTCAAGGTCGATCTCGCGCCGTTCCCGACCTTCAAGCGCATCGTCGACGAATGCAACAAAATCGATGCCGTCGCGCGCGCGCATCCGCTCAAGCAGCCTGGCGCGCCGGCGTCGGTGTAACCCGCATGCTCAACACGGCGATCGTCGGGCTCGGCTGGTGGGGCCAGACTCTCGTGAAAGTGGCGCGCGATATCGGCGCGCCGCTTAATTTTACGCGAGGGGTGACGCTCGAGCCGGACGCGGTCAAGGATTTCGCCGCCGAGCACAGGCTCGTGATCGGCACGTCCATCGACGACGTGATCGCGGACAAATCCATCCAGGCGGTGGTGCTGGCGACCCCGCACACGAAACATCCCGCGCAGGTGAAGGCGCTCGCCGCCGCCGGCAAGCATATCTATTGCGAAAAGCCGTTTGCGCTCAGCAAGGCGGACGCGCAGGCCATGCTCGATGCCGTCAAGAAGGCCGGCGTCCTGATCGCGGTCGGCCATCATTTCCGCCTGATGCCGTCGATGCGCGCGCTGGCAAAGCTGAAGGAGGAGGGCGCCTTTGGTACCATCATGCATGTCGAAGGCAATTACAGCCACGACTGGCTGGCGAACATGCCGGCCGATTCATGGCGCATGGCGGCGGAGGAAAGCCGCGCCGGCGGCATGACAGGCATGGGCATTCACGTGCTCGACTGCTTTCGCGATCTGGCCGGGCCGATGAAACGGGTCGCCGCACTGTCGAAGACGCGTGTGTTGAAGATGCCGGCCGGCGACACCACCGCGGCGCTGATCGAATTCGAAAGCGGCGCCACCGGCGTGCTCGGCACCACGATCAAGACGCCGTTCCGCTGGCGCATCGCGGTTTTCGGTGAGAAATGCTGGGCCGAAAGCGTGAGCGAGACGCGCCTGATCGTGCGCCGTGCCGGCCAGGACGAGCCGGAGGTGTTCGACTATCCGGCCGACAATCACCTCGGCATGAATCTCGACTTCTTCGCAAAAGCGGCGATGGGGCAGGGTACGTTTCCCATTTCGCCCGACGGCATTTTGCAGACGGCGGCGGCGCTTGAAGCCGTGTTCAAGTCGGTCGATGCCCACGGGGCGTGGATGGACGTCTAGGCCGGGCTGTCCTGCGCGGGCAGGATACCCCTCGACGCGTGAGATACCTCTCAACGCGTGAAATGAATCAAATTTTAGCGATCGGTCGCACGAAATATTGCCGTCTGCATCCCATAATACCGGAGCTGCATGGTTGGGAGGCTACAGTGCCGACTTATTTTAAGGCTCGGAACGTGGACGAGGCCAATAGCGGGCTCAAGAAGTCTCGTCAGGTCAATACGTCGAATTTTGACGAGAGCATCGCGAAATTTTTCGGAGCGTCGCCGTCGCGCGCACCGGCAGCCAAAGCGCCTGCGATGCAATCGTCCGGGTCGCATGCATCGGCTGGCTGTTCGCTGAGCCGGAAAAGCGAGCGCCGTTTCGGCCGGTGAGTCCCGCTTCGGTCCTGCACCGACGCCCTAGGCCGAAAGCTTTCGCTTCTTTCGTTGCGCAATCGCCGCGTCCCACACGTCGTGGATGTGTGTGACTTCCCGTTCGAAACGCTCGAGGAAAAGACGCGCTTGTGTCGATAGCGTGCGCCGGGTCGGCTGGATGACGACGAATTCGGCGTGCAGCTCGGGGTGGACGATCGGATTGACGATCAGTTCGCCGCCGCCGATGTCGTTGACCGAAATCACGCTCGGCAGGATCGTCACCCAATCGCTGCGCGCGACGAATTCGAGCGTGGCGATCATGGCGTCCATTTCCAGCATCGCTTCGATCTCGATGCCGTGGCTCTGGAAATAGGTTTCCAGGTTACGCCGCCGGATATTGTCCGGTCCCGGCACCACGATCTTCAGCGGTTTGCACGCGGCGAGACGGTACGGCGCGAGAGGCGCAAAGCCGCGCTTGCGGCCGGAGATCAGCATCTCGCGGTCGCGCAGCAATAGCCGCGACTTCAATCCGATGGTCCCTTCGAAGGCCGGCACGACGGCGAAATCCAGGTCGCCGTCGAGCACCATCTCGGTGAGCAGGTTGCTGTAGCCCTCGACGATGTGCAGCCGCACGTCGGGACAGCGCGGTACAAAATCGTCGAGCACCGGCGCCAGCACCGCGCGCGTGAAGGTCGGCATCAGCCCGATGCGCAACTCGCCGGTGACCCGGCCGGCGAAGGAGGCCGCCTCGTCGGCGGCATGTTCGAGCGCGCCGACGGCGTCCACGCAGCTTTTGTAATAGCGCTGGCCCGCCGGCGTCGGCGTCACCCGTCCGGAGATGCGCTCGAACAGCTTGATGCCGAGTTTGCGCTCGACCGCGGCGACGTGCTGCGAGATGCCCGATTGGGTGGCGTTCTCGCGCTCGGCCGCGCGGGTGAAGGAGCCTTCCTCGCACACGGCGATGACGGCGCGGATCTGCCTGAGGGGGATGTTACGCATGCAAGGCCACTATTAGAAAACTTAATGGGGATGGCCAGATTATATTATTTCTTTCGAAGCCGCCATCCGCATAACATTCCGCCCAATCAACCAATAACGGCGCCGCCATCGGCGCCGCCCGGGAGGACGGCCATGGGAACTGCGAATTTCGGCATCGCCGGTATGGATTGGCAACAGCGGGTCAACTGGGACCGGCTGCGCGAATACCGTATCGAGCGTGCGCGTCAGATGATGAAGAAGCACGGCCTCGGCGCCATGCTCTGCATGTACGACGAGAACGTGCGCTACATCACCGGCACGCTGACGCCCGGCTGGAATCGCCTCAAGCCCGGCCTGCGCTACGCCATGCTGTGCGGCGACGGGCGGCCGATCCTTTTCGAGCAGGGCGACATCGGCATCCAGATTGAGCGCCATGCGCCGTGGATTCCAAAAGAGAACGTGCGGCACTCTTTCGCCTGGATCAAAGGCGCCGCCGGTCCCGCCTCGACCCAGCAGGTCAACAAGTTCGTCAAGGCGGTGTTGCAGGCGATGAAAGACAACGGCGTCGCGGGCGAAAAGCTCGGCGTCGATTTCGTCGACATCAACATGATTCAGGTTTTCAAGGAAAATAACATCGCCTGGTTCGACGGCATGACGCCCATGATGGAAGCGCGCGCGGTCAAGAGCGAGGACGAGCAGGAATGCTTCCGCATCGTCGGCGCCATCGGCGACGCCACGCACTGGGAGTGCATGAAATTCCTGCGCCCGGGCATCACCGAAAACCAGCTGACCGCGCATTTGATGGAATATCTCTACAACATTCCCGGCATGGAAGACGTCGAGGACGTGATCGTGTCGTCCGGTCCCAACACATGGCCGAATTGGCGTAACTTCTCCGACCGCATCATTCAGCCAGGCGACATCGTGTTCATGGATTTGGCCGCGCTCACCTGGAACGGCTACAAGTCCTGCTATTACCGCACCTATTGCGTCGGCAAGGAACCGTCGCAGGAGCAGAAGGACACCTACGGCACCGCGCTCGAATGGCTCTACGATTCGATCGGCGCGGTGAAGGTCGGCGCCACCACGCGCGACATCGCCTTGAAGTGGCCGTCGGCGATGGAGACTTGGGGTTACGAGGACGAAGACCAGGCGGCCGCCAATCTCTGGGGCCACGGGCTGGGTCTCGCGCAATACGACCCGCCGGTGATCTCGCGCATCTGGTCGCTCGACCATCCGGTCGAGATCCAGGAAGGCATGACCTTCGCGCTCGAAACGCAGCACGGCAAGAAATTCCGCTACGGCGTGCGCATCGAGGAAATGCTGATCGTGAAGAAGAACGAGATCGAGATCGTCTCGAACTTCCCGGTCAAGCAGATCACCGTGGTCGATCCGCTGCCGGGCTACGGGGATCATGTGAAGTGACTCTTGCTCCACCTCTCCCATAGGGTGAGGGCGGCGAGCAAAGCGAGCCGGGTGAGGGGTTCCTGCCTATCGAGAGTCACTTGCCCCCTCACCCCAACCCTCTTCAGTCGGAGTCGGCTATTTCCGACCTCGACCACTAAAATTCCGAACTCGGGTAAACCCGAGTTCGGGTGGGGGAGAGGGAGTGCGCAATGCCACTGGCAACGCCAGGATTTCAAGATCGCATGACCGCTTTCATCCTCCCGCTCACCGACCCCGCCGCCACCGGCGCCGACAATGTCGGGCCGAAGGCGGCCAATCTCGCGCAACTGACGCAAAGTGGGCTGCCGACACCGGGAGGATTTGCGCTGACGGCGGCGGCCTATCGCCATCAGGTCCACCATCTCGGCATCGATGATCTGCTGTGCGCCTATAACGAGGCCGACGTGCCGAGCTCGCGCAAGCTGTCGGTGCAGGTCCGCCTCGCGCTCTATCAGCAGCCGATCGCGCCCGAGATTCTCGAACCCTTGCTCGCGGCCTGGCGCGCGCAACGCGCGGAAGGATCGCTCGGCGTCGTGCGCTCTTCGGCGCTGATCGAGGACCGCAAAGGCGCCAACTTCGCCGGCCAGTTCGAGAGCTTCCTCGGTCTCTCCGACGAAACCGAATTCCTCACCGCGGTGCGCGCCTGCTGGGCCGCGCTGTGGACCTCGCATGCGCGCCGTTACATGGACAATCACGGCCTATCACCGGCCGACACGGCGATGGGCGTGCTGATCCAGCCGCTGATCGATGCGCGCGTCTCCGGCGGCGGTTTGAGCGAAACCGCCGAAGGCCAGATGCTGATCTCGGCCACCTGGGGCCTCGGCTCGGCCATCGCGCAGGGCGAAGTCGTCCCCGACCGTTTCGTGCTTGCCCGCAACGGCTTCCTGCGCACCGTTGCCGCCGGCCGCAAAGGTCATCGCGACACCTGCGCGCATGGCGTGGCGGCGCCGGAACTGGTGCCGAAGGAGCAGGTGAACGAGCCGTGCCTGACGCCCGGCCAGGCGGTGACGCTGGGCCGTCTCCTGCGCAAGTGCGAGGAGATGAACGGCGCTCCGGTCGAGATCGAATGGGCGATGGACGAGGCCGGTTTCAAGCTGTTGCAATCGCGTCCGCTGCATGTCGAGGCGCCGATCGTGCCCGATCAGATCTGGCTGCAGCATCCGGGCCTCAACGGCCATCCCGCCGGCATTGGCTGGGGCGCGGGCCGCGCCGTGGTGGTCAATTGCGAATGCGAACTCGCGCGCGTGGCACCGGGTGACGTGCTGGTGACACGCGTTGCGGGCCCCGCGCTCAGCCACATCCTGCCGCGCGTGGCCGGCGTGGTGGCCGAGCTTGGCGGCTCGACCTCGCATCTTGCTTCGCTGGCGCGCGAGCGCGGCATTCCCATGGTGCTCGGCGTGCTCGACGCCACGCAACATATTCCCGATGGCGCGCAATGCGCCGTCGACGGCGTCGCCGGCATCGTGCGGTGGATGCGGTGAGCGGCAAGTTGACCAATTTGCCGCGCGTCTTTGTCACCCAGCCGGTTGCCGACAGCGCCATCAAGCGGTTGCGCGCGCTCGGCAGCGTGAAGGTCAACCCCGACGACAGCCGCATCATGCCGCACCGCGCGCTGATCACCGCGATCAAAAAGGCCGACATTTTCTTTTGTCTGTTGCACGACAAGATCGACCGCGCGGTCATTGCCGCCAATCCGAAACTGCGCCATGTCGCGGCGCAGTCGATCTCGCCGTCCAACATCGACGTTGCGGAAGCGACCAAGCGCGGCATCCCGGTCACCGTGGTGCCGCCCGTCACCACCGAGGCAACCGCCGACTTGACCTTCGGGCTGATGCTTGCGGCTGCCCGCCGCATGGTGGAAGGCGACAAGCTCGTGCGCGCCGGCAAGTTTCCCGGCGGGCAATCGCGCCATCTGCTGGGATCAATCGTGCACGGCAAGACGCTCGGGCTCGTCGGCGGTGGCGGGCTGATCGGTAAGGCGACGGCGCGCCGCGCCCGCGGCTTCGACATGCGCGTGCTCTATTGGACGCCACGCCGCAAGCCGGAGAGCGAGGAACACGAAGCCGGACTCACCTACGTGCCGCTCGACCGGTTACTGCGCGAATCTGATTACGTTTCGATGCATTCGCCGCTCAACGCGCAGACCCGGCATCAGATCGGCGCGCATGAGCTCGGCCTGATGAAGAAGACCGCTTTCATCATCAATACCGCGCGCGGGCCGCTCATCGACGAGAAGGCGCTGGTGCGCGCGCTCAAGGCCAAAAAAATTGCCGGCGCAGGGCTCGACGTTTTCGAGTTCGAGCCGAAGGTGTCGGCCGAGCTGAAGAAAATGAAAAATGTCGTGCTCAATCCACACCTCGGCAGCGCAACGAGCGAGGTGCGCGAGCAGATGGCCAATATCGTGGTGGACAATATCGAGGCGCTGCTCGCCGGGCACACGCCGCCCAATTGCGTCAATCCGGAGGTGCTTGAGAAAGTGAAATGACGTTGCCGTGGATGCGGCCGGACTCCCTCTCCCCGTTGGGGAGAGGGTTGGGGTGAGGGGGTTCAAGACTCTCGATGTTTGAAACCCCTCACCTGGATCGCCATAGCGCGTCAACGACGCGCGTGAACGCGCTTATGGCGATCCGACCTCTCCCTATGGGAGAGGTGAAGCGAGTTTGCGGCGCGCGCGATTGCATTCGAGCGTTGCCGGCGTTTGAATACGGACAAACGGCAAAGCCGGAATGGGGAGGACAAAATGGCAGGCTTACCGAAACTCGATGTGGTGATCGGAAACAATTTCGGTCATCTGCCGATGTTTGTCGGCGCCGAAAAAGGCTTCTTCAAGCAGCACGGCGTCGATGCCAAGATGCTGATCGTCGATACCGGCACCGACATGATCAACGCCATGAACGAGGGCCGCGCGCAGATCGGCGACATGAGCACCACCAGCTATTTGAAGGCGGTGCACGCCGGCTCGCCGTTCAAGGTGATCGGCTTCATCATGAACGACGCCAGGCGCGACAATTGCGACGATCCGCTCGCCATCGTCACCAAGAAGGGCAGGGGCATCGAGGCCGAGAAGATCTCGGACCTCAAAGGCAAGACTATCGGCCTCGCGCGCGGGCAAACCTCCGACGAATATTTCAAGATGGTGCTGCGTCGCAACAACATGAAATACGAGGATCTCACCATCGAGAACATCTGGTCGCAGTTCGGGCTCGCGCCGGCGCTGGCAGAGGGCAAGGTCGACGCGGTGGTGTCGTGGGAGCCGTATATCGCGCAGGTGCTCGCCACGGTTCCGGATTCTTTCCCGGTGATCCGCGCCGGCCAATATATGTCCTATGTGATGGTGGCGACCGCGCATGAGCCGACCATCGAAAAGAGCCCTGAGTTGGTAAAGGCGATTGCCGGCGGGCTGGCGCAGTCTTCTCACTATACGCGTCAGAACCGCGAGGAGGCGGTGGAGATCTTCGCCAAGATGGTGCCCGGCACCGACGTCGCCATCGGCAAGAAAGCGGTACATCACATCAGCTTCGATCCGCGCATGTCGCCGGCGGTGCTGCGTGCTTTCGAGAATGCCGAGGACGAGGTGCTGATGAACACGCTGAAGGGCGCGCCACGGCTCGACGTGCCGAACCTGTTCCGGCCACAATTCATGGCGGAAGTCGAGAAGGAGCATCCCGAGTACTTCGCGGATTTGCCGCCGTTGAAGGAGTAAGGAGCTTCGTGTCCGGAGCGAAGTACGCCGCGGCGGCGCGCGCGGCGCTTCGGAGCGCTGGCAAACAGCGTGTCAGTATTCGACCCGGTCTTGATCGGTTGAGCGCGGATGTTTTCGCCTTTGTTCGTGAGCTTCGCCCGCGTGCTTTCCCACAGTCCAGCCGATCGCCTGAAGATTGGCTTGCGCCCAGTCGAGCAATTCCTGGTCGGTGACCGTCGCAATGGAATTGTTCCATCGGTTGAACCAGCCGGCGAGGCTGATCACCGCAAGCATCTCGACAATTTGCCGGTCGGAGTAGTGCTGACGCAGGTCGGCGAAATGCGATGGCTCGACCGCGTTGGGTACGTTCGCGCCATCTCGTGCCAGCCGCATGGCGGCCTTTTCCGCTTCGGTGAACTCCGTGGATTGCTCGAACGTCCAGATATCGCGTATCCGATCCGGATCGACGCCCATCAAGTGCAGCGTATAGGCGCCGTGCGCTTGGCAGTGCTGGCAGCCTCCGGCGATGCTCGCCATCGTAAATAGCTCGCTGCGAAGCTGCCGGGGAAGATTGTTCGGAGACACCATCACCAGTTCGATCAGATCCTGAAATATCGTCGTCAGCTCCGGCCAGCGGAAAAATTCGAGATTCTGCCGATCCTGGTATTTCCCGTCCGTCATTTCTGGTTCTCCACAAGGAGTGGATTTGCAAACAGACCTCCTCTCACACAAGGGGAGGCCCAAGAACGTCACTCCGCCGTCCAACCTCCGTCGAGCACCAATGCCGAGCCGGTCATCAGCGACGACGCATCACTCGCCAGGAACACGATGGCGCCGGTGATCTCCTCCAACTGACCGAGGCGGCCGAGCTTGATCTTCGACATGACCTCGTCGCGGAACGCCTTGTTCTCGAAGAACGGCCGCGTCATCGGCGTCTCCAGGAAGGTGGGCCCCAGCGAGTTGACGCGAATGTTATGCGGGGCGAGTTCAATCGCCATCGCCTTGGTGAAGCCCTCCATCGCGTGCTTGGACGTGCAATAGACCGTGCGGCGGGCGGCGCCGACATGGCCCATCTGCGAGGAGATGTTGATGATCGAGCCGGGAAGCTTTTCCTCGACCAGCCGCAGCGCCACGGTCTGCGCCATGAAGAAGGCGGCGCGTACGTTCAAGCCCATGATGGCGTCGAAGTCGTCGACGGTGACGTCGGGCAACATCTTCGGCCGGTTCATGCCGGCATTGTTGACCAGAATTTGATAAGGCGGCCGCAGCTTGAGCGCGGCGCGTGCGGCGTCGATGTCGGTGACGTCGAGGGTGAGCGCGTCGGCTTGCTGCCCGCGCGCGCGGATCGCCGCGGCGGCTTCCTCGATTTCCTTGGCGGTGCGGGCGGCGAGTGTCACATGGGCGCCGGCGTCCGCCAGCGCGGCGGCAGCGGTCAGTCCGATGCCGCGGCCCGCTCCGGTCACCAGCGCGCGCCGGCCGTCGAGGCGGAAGGAGGCGGTGGGGGTGAGATCCACGGTCATTGTTCTGGCTTGGGCTCAGCGCGGCGGCAGGCTGGCGTAATAGTCGGCGATGGCGCGCATGTCGGCGTCCGTCATCTGCCGGCTCATATAAAGCATTTCCTTGTGCGGCCGCTTGCCGGACCGAAAGGCCCGAAGCTGATTGTAGAGATAGAGCTTCTGCTGGCCGGCGAGATGCGGCACATCGGCCGACCTGGCGATGCCGGCGTCGCCGTGACAAGGCGCGCAGGCTTCCGCGATCAGGTCGACGACATCGGATGACGATTGCGCCAGAGCCGGTTCGGCGCAAGCGAGGCCGAGCATCAGCAGCGTGAGCAGCGCCGGCCGCATCATTCCGCCGCCGTCGCGTAGGGCACGTTGCGGCCGCCGTAGCGGCGCACGCGGATATTGGCCTGCTCGGCGTGGCCGAGAAAGCCTTCCAGCACGCACAGCCGCGAGCAGACTTCGCCGATCTTGGCGCTCGCTTCGTCGGTCAGCACCTTCTGGAAGGTGCAGGTCTTGAGGAACTTTCCGACCCACAGTCCGCCGGTATAGCGCGCCGCCTTCTTGGTCGGCAGCGTGTGGTTGGTGCCGATCACCTTGTCGCCATAGGCGACGTTGGTGCGCGGTCCCAGGAACAGCGAGCCGTAATTGGTCATGGCGTTGAGGAAATAGTCGGGATCGCGTGTCATCACCTGCACGTGTTCCGAGGCGATGCGGTCGGCTTCCTGCACCATTTCTTCGTAGGAGTCGCAGACGATCACCTCGCCGTAATCCTTCCACGCCTGGCTCGCGGCATCGGCGGTCGGCAGGATCGAGAGCAGGCGCTCGACTTCCCTCATGGTGTCCTGAGCGAGCTTCTCCGAATTCGTCAGCAACACTGCCGGCGAGGTCGGGCCATGCTCGGCCTGGCCCAAAAGGTCAGTCGCGCAGATTTCGCCGTCGACGCTGTCATCCGCAATCACCAAGGTCTCGGTCGGCCCCGCCAGCAGGTCGATGCCGACGCGGCCGAACAATTGCCGCTTCGCCTCCGCCACATAGGCATTGCCGGGCCCGACGATCATGTCGACCGGCGTAATCGTCTCGGTGCCGAGCGCCATGGCGGCGACCGCCTGCACGCCGCCGAGCACATAGATCTCGTCGGCGCCGCCGAAATGCATGGCCGCCACGATGGCCGGGTGCGGCCCGCCCTTGAACGGCGGGGCGCAGGCGATGATGCGTTTCACGCGGGCAACCTTGGCGGTGACGATCGACATATGCGCGGAAGCGACCATTGGATAGCGCCCGCCCGGCACGTAGCAGCCGATCGAATTCACCGGGATATGGCGATGGCCGAGCACGACGCCGGGCAGGGTTTCCACCTCGAGGTCGTGCATGGTGTCGCGCTGCTTCTGCGCGAAGTTGCGCACCTGCGCCTGCGCGAACTTGACGTCCTCGAGATCGCGTTTCGGCACCTGCGCGATGGCCTTTTCGATTTCCGCCGGCGTGAGGCGGAAATCCCGCGGCGACCATTTGTCGAATTTTTCCGACAATTCGCGAATGGCGGCATCCTTGCGTTCGTCGACTTGCGCGAGAATGTCTTCCACCGTCGCCCGCACCTTGGCGTCGGCCTCCTTGACGGCGCTTGCGTCCATTCCGCGCTTGAGGTGGCGGGGCATGTTACTTCTCCCTAGTACCAAATTTGCATCACGAGGTTCTGACGATCCATCGGGGGCCTTCCATCAGGAACGACATTGCCCTTGTCATTCGCGCAATCCATTGCAGCCACAGCGCAGGCACATGCGTCGAGAACGTCGTCTTCCTTGGCACCAGTTCCAAGCCGCGCGGCAAGTAAGTCATCCAAATTACGAATTGAGCCTAGCAATTTGCGGCGCTGAGACCGGCCTTGGGGCACGTGTTTATTGTCGACTGGATGGTCGTTGTTCTGCCGATGGAATACTAGTTCCGGATGACATTCTCGGAGTTTTTCTTGGCGTTGTGGATTTAAGAAGACGTCGACTTCCTTAATCTTTTTCAAGATGCAAAACAGTTGCTTGGATATTCCCGCTCCGGGATTTCCATCCACTAACAACTTCCGTCCGAGCCGATTTGCCTCGTCGTAAGAATGACAATGCTTAAGCAGAGGCCTACGAGCGCCTGTGAACACCCGATTACGATTTCGTCCCAAGTACTTTCTCGCGGCCATATCGCAGTCTCGATTTCCGGATTGCGGAAGCCCGATCGGTATATCGATCATCGCCATATGATATTGGCGATGATTAAGTTGACTGATCTCGCACAAGAATTCGATGCTTCCGTTCCCCTGTCCATCAATGGATACGGAGACCCAGCCGTGTCGAAATCCATCGACGCCGACATACATCGCTTAGGTCACTTAATCACCTGCGGGTTAATCGGGCTTCCGGTGGCGCCGGTGATGACCAGCGGCGGGCCGCAGAAGAAGAATTCGTAGACGCCATCGTCGGCGCAGTCTTCGGCGAGCTCCTTCAGATAGAAGATCTCGCCCATGCACAGGCCCATGGCCGGAATCACCACCCAGTGCCAGGGCTGGTTGGCTTCGGTTGTTTCGTTCGGCCTCACCTCGACGCCCCAGGTGTCAGTGCAGATGGCGGCGATTTCCTTCTCCTGGCACCAGTAGCAGTTCTCGAACTTGACGCCGGGCGCGTCGCCGCCGGCATAGCCGCCCCATTCCTTTTCCGCCATGCAGCGCTCCATCTGCCCGGTGCGCACGAGCACGAAGTCGCCTTTGCGGATTTCGACGTTGGCATCCTTGGCGCATTTATCGAGTTCGTCGTTGGAGATCGACTCGCCATCCTTCATCCACTCGACGCCGCGGAAGCGCGCGATGTCGAGCAGCACGCCGCGGCCGATCATCTTGTTTTTCGAGTGTTCGATGCCGAGCACGGAAAGCCCGCGCGAGTCGATCAGCTTGGCGTCGTGGCCGTTGTAGGCCTTGTCTTCGTAGAAGATGTGGCCGAGCGCGTCCCAGTGCGTGGCGCCCTGCACGCACAGCATCAGCGTGTCGTCGGCGTAGCGGATCTTGTTCCAGTCTTGCTGGCCCGCGATGGCGTCGGTGCCGGTGGCGAGCATTTGATGGATCGGGTTGAAACGGCCGCCGAACAGGCCGTTCTGCGGACCCTCGCGGTCGAGCGGAATACCAAGCGCGAACACCTTGCCGGTGCGGATCAGGCTCGCGGCCTTGACGATGTCTTCCGGCGAGACGTGATTGAGGGTGCCGATGTGGTCGTCCTTGCCCCAGCGGCCCCAGTTCGAGAGTTTCTTGGATGCCTCGGCGATCGCCTGCCTGCCGACCTTGATATTCATGAGAGCGTATCCTTCCCGCCTTTTCGTTTCGCTTGCTGTGTCTCTTGTCGTTTCACCGGCCGCTTTTTTTAGGCGCGAACGCGCAGCCTGCGATCGCCCCCGTCGAGCACGATTGTGCGCGGTGGCCGGCGTTTCAGCAAGCGGTTACGGTTTGCGCGCGCAACTCGACATTGTGAAAAGCCGGCGCGGCGTCACACTTTGCCCAACGCCGTCAGAATTTTCCCCGGCGTGAACGGCATGTCGGTGAGCGGCGCCGCGCCCAAGGGTCGCAGCGCATCGTTGATCGCGTTCATCACCGAGGCCGGCGCGCCGGCGGTGCCGGCTTCGCCCGCGCCCTTGGCGCCGAGTTCGCTGTCGGCGGTCGGCGAGACGACATGGGCGCATTCGATGTCCGGCATCTCGACCGCCATCGGCACCAGATAGTCGGCCATGTTGCCGTTGAGCATCTGGCCGCGCTCGTCGTAGAGGCATTGCTCGTAGAGCGCGGCGCCGATGCCCTGCACCACGCCGCCGCGGATCTGTTCGTTGACGAGCTGCGGGTTGATGATGGTGCCGCAATCTTCCACGCACCAATGTTTCAGCAATTTAACGAAGCCGCTCTCGATATCGACTTCGAGGTAGCTGGCCTGGATGCCGTTGGTGAAGGCGAAGGGCCAGCCACGCGGCACGTAATGGCGCGTCACCATCAGTTCGGCCTGCACGCCGGTCGGCAGCGTGTCGGGCCGGAAATAAGCGACGCGCGCGAGTTCTTCCAGCGTCAGCCGCTCGGCGCCGGTTGCCTTGTCGACAACGATACCATTCCGTATGTCGAGATCGTCTGGCTTTGCCTGCAGCATGGCGCCGGCAAGGACGAGCACATTGGCGCGCAGCGCCTTGCCGCTTTGCCAGGCGGCTTCGCCGCCGATGCCGGCCGCGCGCGAGGCCCAGGTGCCGCCGCCATAGGGCGTGTTGTCGGTATCGCCGGTGACGACGCGCACCTTCTCGATCGGCACGCCGAACGAAGTTGCCGCGACCTGTGCCAACACCGATTCCGCACCCTGGCCCTGTTCGGTGACGCCGGAGTGCACGACCAGCGCGCCCTGCGCATCGAGCATCAGTGTCGCGCCGTCCTGCGAGGTGATGCGCGCGCCGCCGACGCCGTAAAAGGCGGCGGACGGGTTGGTCACTTCGATGAAGGAGGCAAAGCCGATGCCGCGGTAGATGCCTTGCTCGCGCAGGCGCTTCTGCTCGGCGCGCAAACCCGCATAGTTCATCATCGTGTCGAGTTGCGCGAGCGCCTCGTGGTGCGACAGTTTCTCAAGTTTGAGGCCGACGGCGGTCTGCGTCGGATAGCCGTCGTCGGGGAAGAGATTGCGCCGGCGCAGTTCCAGCGGGTCCATGCCGATCTTGGCGGCGGCAAGCTCGACCAGCCCTTCCGTCACCGCGACCGCGATCGGGTGGCCGACGGCGCGGTACTGGCACATCACATTTTTATTCTGGAACACGACGCGCGCGACCGCCCGATAATTCGGGCAGGTGTAGGGACTGCCGACGAGGTTGACCACCTGGTTGGCCTCGATGCCGGAGGTGCGCGGGTAGACCGAATAAGGGCCGATGCCGGTCAGGTCGTCGATTTCGAAAGCGGTGATGGTGCCGTCGTTCTTCACGCCGATCTTGGCCTTGACGCGGTGGTCGCGGGCATGGATGTCGGTGACGAAGCTTTCGATGCGGTCGGCGACGAACTTCACCGGCCGCTTGAGCCGCTTCGACAGGGCCACCGTTGCCATCTCATCGGCATAACAATGCACCTTGATGCCGAAGGAGCCACCGACGTCCTTGGTCATCACGCGCACTTGGCTGTGCAGCAGGCCGAGATGCTTGGCGAACAGGTCCTGCATCATGTGCGGCGCCTGATTGGCGTGATAGACGGTCAGGCGCTGCTCGCCTTCGTTCCAGTCGGCCACGCAAGCGCGCGGCTCGGTGGTAACGCCGGTATGGCGGCCGAATACGAAGGTGGTCTCGACCACCGCGTCGGAGCCGGCAAAAGCTTGGTCGGGCGTGCCAACCTCGAGCGCCCGCTCGAAGCAGAGATTGTCGCCAAGCGAGGCGTGGATCACCGGGGTCTTCTTGTCGAGCGCGGTTTCCGGGTCGGCGACCACGGGCAGGGGTTCGTAGCTCACGTCTACCAGTTCGCAAGCGTCCTCCGCTTCGGCGCGGGTTTGCGCGACGACGGCGCAGACCGCCTCGCCCTGCCAGCAGGCGCGCTCGACCGCGATAGGAAACTGCGGCGCGGATTTGAGACCCTTTAAATGCGTCAGCACGCCGACCCAGGGAGTCATCACTTCGGCAAGTTCGGCGCCGGTGACGACGGCGATCACGCCGGACGCTTTCTCGGCTTTGTCTTTCTTGATCGTCTTGATGGCCGCGTGCGCGTGCGGCGAGCGCACAAAGGCGACATGCGCCATCCTCGAAATGGAAACGTCGCTGACATATTGCCCGCGCCCTTGCGTGAGGCGCTTGAGGTTCGGCCTCGGCACCGAGCGGCCGATATAGGAGTTCGGCCGGTCGAGCGCGGTCAGCACGGGTGGGGAGTTGTCGGTGATTTTCATGCTTTCTCCCCCGCGCGCGTTTTGTTTCTGTCTTGCGCCACCGCTTCTACCGCATCGACGATGGCGTGATAGCCGGTGCAGCGGCAGTAATTGCCGGACAGATACGCACGAATTTCCTCGCGTGTCGGCACGCTCTTTTCCGCTTTTGCACGCCGCAAAAGCTCCTGCGCGGCCACCAGCATGCCCGGCGTGCAATAGCCACATTGCAACGCGTTGCGTTGTTCGAACGCGGCTTGCAGGTCGGCGATTTCGCCCGTGTCCGACAGGCCCTCGATAGTCTCAACCGTGCCGCCGTCGCATTGCACCGCCAGCGTGAGACAGCCGCGCACGATCTCGCCGCCGACACGCACGGTGCAGGCGCCGCAAAAGCCGTGCTCGCAGCCGACATGACTGCCGGTCAGCCCCAAGTCATCGCGCAGGAAATCGACCAGCGTCTTGCGCGCATCGACGCGGGCGGCGATGCGCTCGCCGTTGACGGTCAGCGAAATATCGAGAGCTGTAGCGCTCATGACGGCTGCTCCATCAACTGGTTGGCCACGCGCCGCAGCAGCACGCCTGCGAGGTGCTTCTTGAGCGCGGCACTCGCCTGCGCGTCGTCTTCCGGATCGAGATCGAGCGCGGCGACGGCGGCGTCAACATCGCCGGCGGCCAGCGCGCTTTCCGCCTTTTTCGGCCGCACCGGCGTCGCGCCGACGCCAAAGTAGGCAAGGCGCACGTCCTTCAGTCCTTTGCGGTCGGCGCGCGCGGTCGCGGCCAGGCCAACGATGGCGTAGTCGCCGTGGCGGCGCGCGAGCTCGGCAAAACCGACGCGCGAATTCTTGTCGGCGGCGGGAAGGCGCACCGCGGTCAACATTTCCTGCGGGCGCAAAGCGGTCTCGAACAGGCCCTTGAAAAAGGCATCCGCCTTGACCTTGCGCGTTCCGCGCGGGCCGCTGATCACCATTTCGCCGCCGAGCGCCAGGACGCAGGCGGGCAACTCCGCCGCCGGATCGGCGAAGGCGACCGAGCCGCCAAAGGTGCCGCGGTTGCGGATCGCCGCGTGCGCGATATGCGGCATGGCAAGCGCGATCAGCGGCGCGTATTGGGCGATCAGCTCGGAGCGCTCGACCGCGCTGTGGCGCGCCAGTGCGCCGACCTCGATGACCTTTCCTTTCTTGGCGATGCGATCGAGGCCCTTGATGCCGTTGATGTCGATCAGCAGCGCAGGCGCCGAAAGCCTCATGTTGAGCGTGGCGATCAGGCTCTGCCCGCCGGCCAATAGGCGGGCGTCGTCCTTGTGCTTGGCCAGGAGCGCCACCGCTTCTTTCAGCGTGCGCGCTTTATGATAGGCAAACGGCGCCGGCTTCACGTCTCCCCCCGTTCTTTTCTTATTCTCATTGTGACCGAGAACGCAGGTCCGTCAATGCGGCGTCATTCCCACTCGCCGTTTGTCGCACACTTGCGTATAAAGCGCAGCTTCATAGAACCGGGAGGGACGCATGGCGGGAGCATTCGACGGAAAGGTTGTCGTCGTGACCGGCGGCAGCCGCGGTATCGGCCGCGCAATTGCCGTGGCCTTTGCCCGCGAAGGTGCGCAGACGGTGCTGGCGGCGTCAAATGCCGACAATCTTGCCGCGGGCGCCAAGGCGGTTGCCGCGGCCGGCGGGCCAGCGCCCATCACGGTGGCTGCCGACCTGCGCAAGCTGGAGGCCTGCCAGCAGCTTTTTGACGAGGTCAAAAAACGCTGCGGGCGCTGCGACGTGCTGGTCAACAATGCCGGCGCAACCAAAGGCGGCAAATTCTTCGACTTGCCGGACGAAGCCTGGCTCGACGGTTTTGCGCTCAAGTTCCATGCGACGGCGCGGTTGACCAAGCTGTTCTGGCCGCTGCTGAAGGAGGCGCATGGCAGCATCGTCAACATTATTGGTGGTGCCGCGCGCTCGCCGGGACCGGACTTCCTCATCGGCGGTGCGGTCAATGCCGCCATGGCCAATTTCGCCAAGGGGCTCACCGCGCTCGGCAATCGCGACGACATCAACATCAATGTCATCCATCCCGGCCAGACGCAGACCGATCGCATCGAGCAATTGTTCCAGCAATTCGCCAAGGCGCAGAACAAAACGGTCGAGCAGGTGCGCGAGGAGGCGCTGAAGAAAAGCGGCCTGCGCCGTATCGGCCAGCCGGAGGATATCGCGGAACTGGCCGTGTTCCTGGCAAGCAGCAAGGGCCGCCACATCCACGGCACGGCAATCGCCGTCGATGGCGGCGCCACGCCGGGATACTATTAGCGCGCGAGCTTTTTCGCGATATCGATCGCGCGCCGCAACAGCGTCATCGACGCCTCCAGCGTGCGGAAGGCGGCATGCGAGGTCAGCGTCACGTTCTGCATGCGCGCGAGCGGATGCTCAGGTCTTAGCGGTTCCTCGTGGAAGACATCGAGCGCGGCATGACGGATGCGGTTACTGTCGAGCGCTTCGATCAGCGCGGCTTCGTCGACCAGCGCGCCACGTGCGGTGTTGATGAAGATCGCGCCCGGTTTCATGTGTGCGATGTGTTCGCGGCTGAGGAAGCCGCGCGTATGGTCGTTGAGCGCGAGATTCATCGAGACCACGTCGGATCTTTCCAGTAGCGCATCGAGCTCGGCGATCGGCACGCCGGCGCGGCGCGTGCGGTTCCAGCCGATGACGTGCATGCCGACGCCTCTGGCGAGGTGCGCGACCTCGCGCCCGATGCCGCCGAGCCCGATCACGCCGAGTGTCTTGCCGTGCAGCTGCACGCCCTCCTGCGGCGTCCACACGCCGCTGCGCACCTCGCGGTCCATGCGGGCGATGTCGCGGGCGGCGGCGAATATCAGCGCGATCGTATGTTCGGCGACGGCGGTGTCGCCATAGCCCTTGATGGTGTGCACATGCACGCCATGATGCTTCAATTCGTCGATGTTCATATAGCTTGCGGCGCCGGTGCCGAGGAACACGATGTGTTTGAGTGACTTACACTGGGTCACCAGGTCGGTCGGCATGTAGGAGTGGTCGTCGAGCGCGATGGTGTAGCCGTCGAGCAGGCGCGGCAATTCTTCGCGCGTAAACGGCGTCCGGTTGACGTCGATCGGCGGATCGCCGGGGTGGACGACCATGTCCCAGACCGGCGCGAGCTGGTCGTTGCAGTCGAGAAAAATCGTCTTCTTGCTTGACAAGGCGATCCACCCTCAAACCGGCGATTTCGGGCCGGCCAGACCTCAGGATGAGGTCGAATAGTGCCGCGTGCAACACCCCGGCTGTTGACGGCTTCGCAAGCGGCGAATACATGCGGGGGATACGCTGCTGCCCTGCAGCAAGCGTCCCGTTTGGACATTGCATGAATTCTGTGCCCGAGCCTTCCGCACCCGACGCCGCCACCGAGGAACGCAAAGCCGCCTGTGTTATTGCCTGGCCAGCCGCGCATTCGCGCTCGCCGCTGATCCACAACTACTGGATCAAACAACATGGGTTGAACGCCGAATATCGCCGCGAGGCGGTGGCGCCGGAAAAGTTCGTCGACTTCGCCACTCATTTGCGCGATCATGGCTATGTCGGCGCCAACGTCACCGTTCCGCACAAGCGGACGGCGCTGACCATTGCCGCGCCCGACGAACGCGCGCGCGCTGTCGGCGCCGCCAACACGCTGTGGTATGACGCCGATACGCTGCGCTCCACCAACACCGACGTCGAAGGGTTCCTGGCCAATCTCGATTCCGCCACACCGGGCTGGGACCGCGGTCTGGAAAGCGCGGTGGTGCTCGGCGCCGGCGGCGGTGCGCGTGCCGCCATCTTTGCGTTGCTCAGCCGCGAAGTCCAACGCGTCTATGTGATCAATCGGACGCCCGACCGGGTGGAAGAATTAAAGAAACTGTTTGGCGCGAAGGTGTTTCTGGCCGGCTGGGACGAAATTACCGGGCTACTCGGCGGCGCCGGCCTTCTGGTCAACACCACGACGCTCGGCATGGTCGGCGAACCGCCGCTGGAACTGAACTTGCGCTGTCCGGCGTCGTTGGTGGTGACCGATCTGGTCTACGATCCGCTGGAGACGAAACTGGTGAAGGCGGCGCGCGAGCGCGGCCTGCGTGTCGCCGACGGGCTCGGCATGCTGTTGCATCAGGCGGTGCGCGGCTTCGAATTGTGGTTCGGCGTGCGGCCGGAAGTGACGCCGGCACTGCGCGCGCTGGTGGAGGCCGATCTCGGCGTGTCGCCGGAACCGGCGGCCGAAGAAAAAGTCGAACCGCCGCCGATGAAGATCAAAAAGCCGAAGCGGCTGAAAAAGCGTGGTGGCGGCGCACCGTCCGGGTGAGCGTACTTGCCCCGGACGTGGCGCGGCACGCAGCGGAGCGGGGTGGTACGCCGCTGATCCGGGGCGGTTCCGGATTTTTAAATTTGTAAAGGTCCCGGGTCTGCGGCGCGTCATTATCATGCCGCGCTGCGCCCGGGACGCGCTTCTATCCCGCCCGCCGCGTCGGCGCATGCGCCGAGCCGCGCGCTGGCACGTCGAGATCGGAGATGAGTTCGGGCATTTCGCGCATCAATGCGATGAGCCGGTTATGCCGGCCGCCGAGCGCGCGTGCTTCGCGGTGATCTTCGATCGGCCGGCGCACCTCGTCGCAGCGGGCGAGCGCGTCGATGTCCGCGCCGCGCTCGGCGAGGCGCGCGAGCAGGGCCGTGAGATCCTCCAACTGGTCGGCGACGACGTGGATGACGCCCAACTCCTCCTGCACGCGGCCGGTCACCAGCACATAGCGCGCGCTCAAGATCACCGGCCGCACGCGCTCGAACACTTTCGGCCACACGATTACATTGGCGACCGCGCTGTCGTCCTCGATGGTCATGAACACGACGCCCTTGGCCGAGCCCGGCCGCTGGCGGCAGGTGACGAGGCCGGAGATGCGCACGCGGGCATTCTGCGCCGTGCCGCGCAGTTTTTCGTTGCGCATGACGCCGCGCTGTTCGAGATCGGCGCGCAGGAACTGCGCCGGATGCGCGCGCAGCGACAGCCGCAGGAAACGGTAGTCGTTGATGACTTCCTCGCCCAGCGGCATGGGGGGCAGCGAAATTTCCGGTTCTCGTGTCCCGGACGCGGTGCAGCGCGTTAACGATGTACCGCTGATCCGGGATCGTTCCAGATGCTGATTTTCGTAAAGGTCCCGGGTCTGCAGCGCATCACTGTCGTGCTGCGCTACGCCCGGGACACGAACTGCCGCAAACAACGGCAGATCGTCATCGCGGTCGCCGACGCGGCCAAGTGCTTTCGCCGCCCACAACGCCTCGCGCCGGGTGAGGCCGAGCGAATTGAAGGCGTCGGCGTCGGCCAGCCGTTCCAGCACGCGCGGGGAGAGGCCTGTGCGCAGCCAGACGTCACGGATGGAGTCGTAAGAGATGCCGCGCCGTGCCTCGATCAGCTTGGCATCGTCTTCTTTCAGCCCCTTGATCTCCCCTAGTCCCAAGCGGATAGCATGCGTCGTGCGCACATCCTCGTGCATGTCGCGGTGCAGATCGTGCAGCCGCCCGGCGGCGCGCGGTCCGGGTTCGAGCGTCGAATCCCAATCCGAGAAATTGACGTCGGGCGCGCGCACCTCGACGCCGTGCTCACGCGCATCGCGTACGATCTGCGCCGGCGCGTAGAAACCCATCGGCTGCGCGTTCAACAGCGCCGCCGCGAAAACATCCGGGTAATGGCATTTGAGCCAGGCCGACGCATACACGAGCAATGCGAAACTCGCCGCATGGCTTTCCGGGAAGCCGTATTCGCCGAAGCCTTCGATCTGCTGGAAGCAGCGCTCGGCAAAGTCACGCTCATAACCATTGGCCAGCATGCCGTCGATCATCTTGCGCTGGAAGGTGCCGATGGTGCCGACGCGTTTGAAGGTCGCCATGGCGCGGCGCAATTTGTCGGCTTCCGCCGGGGTGAAGCCGGCGGCGACAATGGCGATCTTCATCGCCTGCTCCTGGAACAGCGGCACGCCCAGCGTTTTGTGCAACACCGCTTCCAATTCTTTCGACGGGTAGGAGACCGGCTCCTGCCCGCGCCGCCGGCGCAAATAGGGATGCACCATGTCGCCCTGGATCGGGCCGGGGCGCACGATCGCCACCTCGATCACCAGGTCGTAGAAGTTCTGCGGGCGGAGCCGCGGCAGCATGGTCATCTGCGCGCGGCTTTCCACCTGGAACACGCCGAGGGAATCGGCGCGCTGAAGCATGCGGTAGACGGCGTCTTCTTCGGCGGGGATGGCAGAGAGATCTGCGGTCGTTACTGCGCCCTCTCCCACGAGGGGAGAGGGCACGAGAGGCGCGCTTCGTGCTTGCGGCAACGCTTCTGGGTAATGCCTCGTAACCAGATCGAGCGCCTTGCGCAGGCAGCTCAGCATGCCGAGGCCGAGCACGTCGATCTTGAGAATGCCGAGCGCGTCGAGATCGTCCTTGTCCCATTCGACGAAGGTGCGCTCCACCATCGCCGCATTGCCGATCGGCATCACCTCGTCGAGCCGGCTCCTGGTAATGACGAAGCCGCCGACGTGCTGCGAGAGATGGCGCGGGAAGCCGACGATCTCGCGCGCCAGCGCCGCGATCTGCTGCATGCGCCGGCTGTGTGGATCGAGGCCGGTCCGCTGGACGGCGTCCTGCGAGACGCTGCCGCCGCCGCTGCCCCAGATCGAGGATGACAGCGCGCCGATCGTGTCTTCGGAGAGGCCGAAGACCTTGCCGACTTCGCGAATAGCCGAGCGGCCGCGATAGCAGATCACCGTGGCGGCGATGCCGGCGCGCGCGCGGCCGTATTTCTTGTAGATGTACTGAATGACTTCCTCGCGCCGTTCGTGCTCGAAATCGACGTCGATGTCGGGCGGCTCGCGCCGCTCCGGCGAAATGAAACGCTCGAACAGGAGATCGGCGCGCTCGGGGTCGACCTCGGTAACGCCGAGACAGAAGCAGACGGCGGAATTCGCCGCCGAGCCGCGGCCCTGGCAGAGGATGCCTTGGCTACGCGCGTAGCGCACGATGTCGTAGACGGTGAGGAAGTAGGGCGCGTATTGCAACTGGGCGATCAGCTTCATTTCATGCGCTATGGCGGCGCGCACCTTGTCGGGGATGCCGTGCGGATAGCGCAGCTCGGCTCCCCGATAAGTCAGATGCGCGAGCGCCTCCTGCGCATTGCTGAAGCCCTCCACCTGCTCGTCGGGATATTCGTAGCGCAGCTCGTCGAGCGAGAAAGTGAGGGCTTCGCTCAAGCGCAGCGTTTCCGCGATCGCTTCCGGCGCGTCGCGAAACAGCCGCGCCATCTCCTCCGGTGGTTTGAGGAATCGTTCGGCGTTGGCGGCCAGTTTGCGGCCGGCACGGTCGATGGTGACCTTCTCGCGGATACAGGTGAGCACGTCGGCGAGCGGCCGGCGGTCAGGATGATGGAAGTGCACGTCGTTGACCGCGATCAGCGGCACGTCCGTTTCGCGTGCCAGCGTTATGAGGCGCTTCAGCCGCGCGCGGTCGCGCCCGCGATAGAGCATGGAGGCGGCGAGGCGGACGCGGCCGGGGGCGGCGGCGCGCAGCCGGGTCAGCAACGAGGCATCGCCGCCCATCGCGATCAATTCCAGCCCGAATGCGTGCGCGATGAGATCGTCGCGCGCGAGGATGCATTCGCCTTTCTCGCCGCGCAGATTGCCGACGGTGAGCAGGCGCGTGAGCCGGCCCCAGGCGGCACGGTCGCGCGGAAAGCTGAGAATGTCGGGCGTGCCGTCGGCGAAGACGAGCCGCGCGCCCGGATGATATTTGAGCGGCAAATTCTGCTCGCGCTTGGCGAGATGCGCGCGCACGACGCCGGCGACCGAATTGCGGTCGCAGAGGCCGAGACCGCTCAAGCCGATGCCCTGCGCCTGCATCATCAGCTCTTCCGGGTGCGAGGCCCCGCGCAGGAAGGAGAAATTGGAGGCGCAGGCGAATTCGAGATAGCGCATGATACTCGCCACTTGCGCCGGTTAACCCTCTCCCCTTGTGGGAGAGGGTCGCGGCCGAAGGCCGCGGGGTGAGGGGGCATCTTCAACAGTTTCCAGAATCTGCTGAAGCACGCCGCTGGAATTCATCAGAATGTCATTGTTCCAGAAGCGTAGAACGCGAAAACCGCGTGCCTTTAGATCCGAGTCCCGATCTTTATCGCGCTGGCTGTCGGCGTGCTGACTTCCATCTGCTTCGAGAATGAGTCGTTCTTCAAACGAAACGAAGTCAACGACCCATGGTCCCAAAGGTACTTGCCTTCGGAATTTGATATGGTCGAGCTGGCGCGAGCGAAGAAGTTGCCAGAGTTTGTGTTCCGCGTCAGTCAGTAAATGTCGCAACTGACGTGCTTGGCTTCGCTTGAATTTGTTGACGCGATACTTCGGCATGTCCCCCTCACCCGGCGCGCCACCCTCTCCCACGAGGGGAGAGGGTTAAGAGAATTCGCAGCACTCTCATCACGCATAAGTCCCGTGCAGGAACCACGCCGGCGCGGCCGCGCCCTGCACGAGGTCACGGTAGAGCCCGGCGCGGAACAGCCAGAAACGCAGGCCGTGGCTGTCCTCGACGCGGAAATAGTCGCGGGCAAGGTTTCCTAAAGAATGGCTGCTGTGCTCGCTCCACCATACGCCTTCGATGCGTTCGGGGCCTTCGGCGGCGACAATCTCGTGCAGCGCGCGCCGCCATCGAAAGCGGAGTGGCGGGCCGTCCGGCACTTCGGCGACGGCTTCGATCGGCTCCGGCTTCATCAAGAGACGCAGGGGCCGCGGCGCGAGATCGGCGTCGCTGCGGTGCCGGCGGAAATCCGCCCAGCGATCATCGGTGCCGGTCATCTGGGCGGGGACATAGGTCCCGGCGATTTCCGGAATATGGCTGTCCTGCGCGATCGGCCGGCGCACACGCTGCGCACCCAGCCGCGCGCTCAAGCGGTCGGCCAGGCGGTCGAGCTCGGCCTGGTCTTCCGCGTTGCCGATGCCGATCTGTTCGGGTGGGCAAGGTTCTGCAACCTGCACCGACAGCCGCGCCATGTCGAAGCCGAAGCCGGGATCGAACGCGTCGGCGAGTGCGGCCATCCGCTCGACAAACAGCGCGCGGATGGCAGCCGGATCGCGCAAAGGACGCGAGGTGCCGGCGGCGATGCGGCGCAACACGCCGTCGGTGCGAAATAATGTGAGTTCGAGGCGGCGGGCGCCATCGCCGCGCCGCTCCAGCGCGAACTGCAAACGTTGCGCCAGCCGCGCCACGCTTGCCAGCACGTCGTCATCGCGCGCGACCGGTTCGGCAAAGCGTTGTTCGGCGACGTAAGGCGCCACCGGCAGCCGGGGGTTAAGCGGCTCATGTTCGTTGCCCAGTGCGCGGTCGAGTTGGCGCAACAGGTCACCACCGAAACGGGCGGTCAGCGGGCTGCGCGGCAGATCGAGAATGTCACCGATGCGTTTGAGGCCGACGCGCGCCAACGCTGCCACTGTGCCGGCCTCGAGCCGCAGCGCGGCAAGCGGCAGCGGCTCAAGCAACGCGCGTTCTTCGCCGTTGGCAGTGCGGCCCGGTCTGCCGTGATGCGTGGCGGCATGCGCCGTGCCGATGGTGCCGGCGATTGCCGTGCGATAAGCAAAGCCCGCCGTCTCCAGGCGACCGGCGAGATCGGCGACCAGCGCGTCCTCGCCGCCGTAGAGATGCGCACAGCCGCTGATGTCGAGCAGCAATCCGTCGGGCGCATCGATAGCTACCAGTGGCGTATAGCGCAGGCACCAGTCGGCGATTGCTTCGAGCTGCGCGGCGTCGGTGTCGGCATCTTCCGCAATCGTTGCGATGGCCGGATGCATGGCGCGCGCCTGCGCCAGCGCCAGACCGGGCGAAAGCCCGAGCCGTTCCGCGGCGTCATCGACGGCGGTCAACAATTCGGCATTGCCGCGCTTGCCGTAAATGACGAGCGCTGCCGTTTGCTCGCTACGCGACCTTTTGATGCGGTCGGTCGCCAGCCGGCACAGCCACAGGCTGAGCATGCGTTGCGAAGACGAAGCGCTCATCGTCAGTGCTCCATTGCAAGGTCCAGGCGCCGAGCGGCCCACGCCGGTTGCGTGTCAGGCGTACGGTGAAGCTGTCATGCGGCGCGGCGGACACGACCCAGCGCGTCGCCGCAGTGGAGGCGTCATGCGGCGGGGAGGCGCGCAACAGCAGCGCCAGCGCACCGCGCGCGCTCGCCGCGAGCGAGAGACGGCGCACCGCCACGCTGTCGATCCCGCCATGACGCAATTCGCCGATCACGGTCGCGACGGCGCGGCAGCGCAGCGCTTCTTCCATTGCCCACAACAGGTCGCGGCTGTGCGCGGTCGCGACCGTCAACAGCTTTTCGGGACGAAGCCCGAAGGCGTCGAGGCCGGGGCCATAGGGCACGCCGCTTTCGGCCAGCGCCATGTCCTCGGCGATCCAGACCAGGCGGGCGTCAGAAGGAACAAGCCCTAAGGCAAACCCCGCGGCGGCGGCGACATGGGCTTCGCCGGCAGCCGCGATCTCGTGCAGCGCGCCACGCATCAAACCGCCGCCGAGCGCGGCATCGATCGCCGGCACACCGAGGGGCAGGGACGGCGCCTCGCCGTCGAGGCCGGCCGGTTTCTGCAGCCTTTGCAAGCTTTGGCGGAGCGCGTCGATCATGTCTTAACTCTCTGAAGACACAGGGAGAACGGGTTCTGATCAAACCCGCTCCAGCATCTTTTGTTCCTGTTTTGTTCTAGTGTGTCTGAGGTGATTGAGACCGTCAAGCCGCAAGGGATGGGGGAGGGATAGGGACTGCCGCGCAGCCCCTTGGGTCTCTTGGGTCCCCCTTGGGCCCCTTTGGGCCGTCAGCCCCGGCCGAGCTGCGCCCGTCCGCGTGCGGTGAGCACCAGCCGCGATTCTTTCATGCTGGTCCCGTTCTCGAAGCGCACCAGCCCGTCGGCGATGGCGTCTTCCCAGATGGACAGATGAGGGCAACTGCGCCGCCAGGCTTCGGCGTCGGCATAGCTGCGCGGCGCCTCGGCGATCCAGGCGAGGAACTGCTGCGTCAGCGCGTGCGCGGCGGCGGTCTGCATGGTGGCGGAAATTACACCTGCTCGGGTGTTCGCTCAAACGTCCGGATGGCCACTTCTGACCTCAGCGTCTTATGGACCGGGCACTTGTCGGCGATCTCCATCAGCTTCCTGCGCGCCTCGGCATCGAGCGCGCCTTCCAGCGTGATGGTACGGTCGATGCGGTCGATCATGCCGTCTTTCGTCTCGCACTCTGCGCAGTCCTCGGCGTGAACTTTCTTGTGATTGAGTCGCACGGTGACGCGCTCGAGCGGCAATTCCTTGCGGTCGGCGTAGATGCGGATCGTCATCGACGTGCAGGCGCCGAGGCTCGCGAGCAGGAGATCGTAAGGCCCGGGCCCCGAATCGAGCCCACCGAAGGCCACCGGCTCGTCGGCGAGAAAACGATGCGGCCCGCTCATGATCTCCTGCTGATATTTCGCGGCGCGCGTTTCCCGCACGGTCACCACGCCCGCCTCGCTCTGCGCTTGCGTGACGCTTGCCGGTCGCTCGAGATAGCGCTCGGCCCAGGCCGCAATCACATTTGCGACATAGTGCGCATCGGGCTTTTTACTCAGCAGATGGTCGGCGCCGGCGAGCGACACGAAACTTTTCGGATGCTTGGCGGCAGTGAAAATATGCGAGGCGTTGTCGATGCCGACAAGATCGTCGGTCGGCGAATGGAAGATCAGCAGCGCCTTTTTCAAATGCGCAACGCGATCCATCAGCATCTGCTCGGCGACGTCGTCGAGGAATTCGCGCCGGATCTTGAACGGCCTTCCGGCGAGCAACACATCGACCTCGCCTTGCTCCTTGATGGAGTCGACGTGTTCCTTGAACAGCCCGGTGACGTGTGCCGGATCGGACGGCGCGGCAATGGTGACGACGGCGCGCACTTCGGCAATGCGATGGGCGGCAGCGAGCACGGCCGCCCCGCCCAGGCTATGTCCGATCAACACAGTCGGCGCTTTGCTCGTCCGGCGCAAATGATCGGCGGCGGCGACCAGGTCGTCGACGTTGGATGAGAAATGCGTGTTTGCGAATTCGCCTTCGCTGTGGCCGAGGCCGGTGAAGTCGAAGCGCAACACGGCGATGCCGCACATCGCCAGCCGCTCGGCGATGGTTTCGGCGGCGCGGATATCCTTGCCGCAGGTGAAGCAGTGCGCGAACAACGCGACGGCGGTGGGTTCGCCCAACGGGAGGTCGAGCACCGCGGCCAGTTTTTCGCCTTTGGCGTTGGGGAATTCGAACCGTTCGCTGCGCATGGCATCACCTCTGTTGGCGTCTTCCGAGGCACGTATATAGAACTATGCATATGCGTTGTCCCATCACACGGTTGCGATCCGTGTTCACGGGACTGTCACGGACTTGGTACGTCGTGCGGGCTGGCGGCGTCCGGCATGATACAATGGCCTGCCAGCCGGTTTGGAGATCACATGAGTATCGCCGATACACGCTTCGATCAGATGTACCCGGTCTTCACTTCCGTGCAGGTCGAGACCGTCAGGCGGTTCGCAAGCGGTGAGGCGCGCAAATTCACGCCGGGTGAACCTGTTCACGACGTCGGGACGCGCAACGCGCCGGCCTGGCTGGTGCTCGAAGGCGAACTGGCGGTCGCGCGGCGGGACGGCCTGCACCGCGAGTCGTCGGTGGTTTCGCTCGGACCGGGTCAGTTCAGCGGAGAAATCAGCCAACTGGCCGGGCAAGGCACGCTTTCGACGATCCACGCCGGGCCGCAAGGCTGCACGGCTATTCCATTCGATCCGGCCCATATCCGCGCGCTCGTGGTCGGCACCGCGGAAATTGGCGAAATGGTCATGCGGGCGTTCATTCTGCGCCGTATCGCATTAATCCAGGACGGTGGCGCCGGATCGTTGCTGATCGACGACCACGAGTTGCCCCACCTCATCCGCCTGCAGGATTTTCTGTCACGCAACGGCTATCCCCATTCGGTACTTGACGCATCGCGTCACCACGACGCGCGCGCCGTGATCGAACGCCTTGGCGTCTTGCCGGATGAATTGCCGTTGATGGTGTGCGCCAACGGTATGATTCTGAAACGGCCGACGGAAGCGCTTGTCGCCGCCGCACTCGGTATCACGCCCGATCTCGATCCGACCACGGTTTATGACGTGGCCATCGTCGGCGCCGGCCCGGCTGGTCTTGCCGCCGCCGTCTATGCCGCTTCGGAAGGGCTGTCTGTGATTGTTTTAGACGAACGCGCTTTCGGCGGGCAGGCTGGCGCTTCCGCCCGTATCGAAAATTATCTCGGCTTTCCTACCGGGATTTCCGGACTGGCGCTTGCCGCTCGCGCGTTCACGCAGGCGCAGAAATTCGGAGCGGAGATTGCCATTCCGCTCAAAGCCGTGCGGCTCGACTGCAATGGCGGGCATGGCGCGCCATTGCAGATCGACATCGGCAATGGCGACAACGTACAGGCGCGCACGGTGGTGATCGCGTCGGGGGCACGCTATCGACGGCCGGAGATTTCGAACCTGTCGGATTTCGAGAATGCGGGCATTTCGTATTGGGCTTCGCCGGTCGAGGCGAAGATTTGCGAGGGCGAAGAAATCGCGCTGGTCGGAGGCGGCAATTCGGCCGGGCAAGCGGTGGTTTTTCTTGCGCCGGCGGTCAAGCGACTTCATCTCGTCGTGCGCAGCAAGGGACTCGAGGCGTCCATGTCGCGCTACTTGATCGACCGCATCGGCGCTTTGCCGAATGTCGCCATGCATGTCGGCACGGAAATTGTCGCGCTTGAGGGCGATCCTGCGAGCGGGCTCACCGCGGCGGTCCTGCGGGAAAAAGCCGGCGGCAACGAGCGCACAATGCCGCTCCGCCATATCTTCTTGTTTGTCGGCGCGGAACCGAATGTCGGCTGGCTCGACGGCTGTGTTGCGCTAGACAACAAAGGGTTCGTACTAACAGGTGCGGGTTTCAGCGGCGAGGATACCGACCGGCAATGCCTGCCCTTGGAAACGAGCATTCCAGGCGTCTTTGCCATCGGTGATGTACGTGCATCCTCGACCAAGCGTGTAGGTGCGGCTATCGGCGAAGGCGCCGCAGTCGTGACGCAAATTCATCAGGTGCTTGGCGGCATGCATACGCGGGCGGCGGAGAAAGCGTCGGCCTAGTCTGCGTCTGAGTGCGCGACGTGCCTGCGCCTGATCCGCCGCATCATCCACCAGATACAGAGTACGGCGATGGGCACGAACGCCGCGGTCGCCAGCGTGACATCGACCGGCACGCCCTTGTCGTGCACGCCCTTCACCAGGTAGCCGAACAGGCCGACCACGTAATAGCTCACCGCCGCCACCGACAGGCCTTCGACCGTGGTCTGCAGGCGCAGTTGCAGCCGCGTGCGATCGTTCATCGACTTGAGCAGATCGCGGTTCTGCCGTTCGAGCTCGACGTCGACGCGCGTGCGCAGCAGGTTCGCCGCGCGTGACAGCTTTTCCGACAGTCTCGCCTGGCGCTCTTCGGTTGCAACACAGGTCCGCATGGCCGGCGACATGCGCCGCGTCAGGAACGACGTCCAGGTGGGCAAGCCTTCGACCTTGCGCTCGCCGACGATGGCAAGCCGCGTCTGCACGATCTCGTAATAGGCGCGGCTGGCGCCGAAGCGGAAAAGGCTGGCGGCCGCACCCGCCTCCAGCTCGGCGGCGAGTTCGGTCAACTCGTCGAGCAGCCGATTGTTGTCGACGAGCTTTTCGGTATGGCGCATCTCGTCGGTGACTTCGGCCAGCCGTGTCTCGATGCGGTTGATCGAGGGCATCAGGCGCTGCGCTTCCGGCAGGCCGAGCAGCGCGAGCGTGCGATAGGTTTCCAGTTCGATGACGCGCTGAACCAGAGCGCCTGCCCGCTCCGGCCCGAGCCCGCGGTCGAGCACCAGCACGTGCACGAAACCGGATGGATCGGCCTGGAAATCGGTTGCGAACAATGCCTTGCCGTCGGAATTCTCCGCTACAGCAAGGCTCGCGCGATCAAACAGCGGCAGCGGCGAAAACTTTTTCTTCTTTTCGGCCAGCAGGTGCAGATCGAGCGCGACCAGCACCGGACCCGGCTGCGGCAGGCTCGCCATCGGCCCCGCAAGCGAGGACGCGGACGGATGAAACGGCTCGGTCGATTCCGACGGCAGTTCCCAGGTGTAGGTGGTAAATTCGGAATGCTGCTCCCAACGCAAGATCGTGGCGCCAAGGGTGACGCGGTGGTGCTTGGCGCCGTCCTTCAGGAGGTCGAGCCCGCGGCGGGCGCAGAACTCGGCCAACGCCTTGCGGTCGAGCTTGCCGGCGTCGGCGCTGGTGTCGAAGGCGAAATGCAGGATACGGCGCGGCGTCTCGATGGCCGTGAACGGCCGCGCATGCACTTCGCCGAGTACCGCGGCGCGTAAGGGATGCGGGGTGAGCCGCGCACCCTCATTGATCGTCACATCCGCCGTCATGGGTTTGCCGTGGCATGGGCTGGGCGCTTTGGCAAGCGCTCAGCGCGAGGCTACTCGGCGGCTTCGGTGGGGGATTTCCATTTGTTTTTGATGCCGAGCGTCTTGATGCGGGAGGCAAGTGTCGTCGGCTTGACGTCGAGCAATTCCGCCGCACCACCACGGCCGAAGACGCGGCCCCCGCAGGCTTCCAGCGCGGCGATGATATTGCCGCGGTCGCGGTCGCGCCGGTCCTCGTCGGTCAAGAATGCCTGCTTGGAACCGGCGGTTGGCATCCGTTTGCGCGCCGCGAGCGGCGTGCCGACGTCGGGCAGGTCGATGCGGATGCGGCCGTTGCGCGCAAGAATAGCGGCGCGCTCGATGGCGTTCTGCAATTCGCGCACGTTGCCGGGCCAGGAATATTGCGTCAGCCGCCGGGCGTCGGCTTCGGTCAGCCGCAATTCGCCGGTGTTGAGCTTGCGGCTCGCCTCGCCAAGGATGTGCATGGCCAGCAGAGGAATGTCGTCGGTGCGCTCGCGCAGCGGCATCAGTTCAATCGGGAAAACATTGAGCCGGAAATACAGGTCTTCGCGGAACTTGCCTTGCCGCACCAGCGTCTTGAGGTCGCGATTGGTGGCGGCGATGACGCGGACATCGACGCGGCGTGTGCGCTCCTCGCCGACGCGCTCGAACTGGCCCTCCTGCAGGACGCGCAGCAGTTTGCCTTGCAGGCCGAGCGGAATTTCGCCGATCTCGTCGAGAAACAAAGTGCCGCCATTGGCGAGCTCGAAACGGCCGACGCGGTCGCGCAGCGCGCCGGTAAACGCGCCTTTGACATGGCCGAAGAATTCACTTTCGAACAGGTCGGCGGGAATCGCCGCGCAGTTGACGCGGATCAGAGTCCGTTTCGAGCGATTGCTCGTGTCGTGGATGGCGCGCGCGACCAGCTCCTTGCCGGTGCCGGATTCGCCGGTGATGAGCACGCTGGCGTCGGTCGGCGCCACCAGTTCGATCTGCTGGAGCGTTTTGTTGATCGCCGCGCTGCGGCCGACGATGCCGCGATGATTGCCGTCGAGGCGGATCTGCTCCTGTAGATAGGCGTTTTCCAGTTCGAGCCGCTCGCGCAGCGTGTCGACTTCTTTCAGCGCGGCGCGGAGCTTGTCTTCCGCCTCGCGGCGTTGAGTAATATCGCGGAACACGATGACGGCGCCGACCAGGTTGCTGCGGTCGCGGATCGGCGTCGAGGTGTATTCGACCCAGAACGACGTGCCGTCCTTGCGCCAGAACAGTTCATACTCGACGCGATGCACGGCGCCGTCGCGGAACGCGGCGTAAATCGGGCAATCGTAATTGTGATAGTGCGAGCCGTCGGGATGGCTGTGATGCACCAGCGAGTGCATGTCGCGCCCGACCAGTTCTTCGGCTTTCCAGCCCAGCATACGTTCGGCCGCCGGATTGACGAAGGTGGTCTTGCCTTCGGCGTTGACGCCGTAAATGCCTTCGCCGGCCGCGCGCAGGATGAGCTGGTTTTCGCGCTCGATGTCGCGGAAGAAGCGCTCGACGCGCTGCCACTCGGCGATGCCGCCGCGCACAAAGTTTTCCGCCTCGGCGTCGACCTCGCGGCGGCGGCGCTCGATCAAATCGCTGAGCCGGATCAGCAGCGTTTGGCCGGTTTCGTCCGTCAGGCGGGTGGCGGAATATTCGAGCTTGAGTTCCTTGCCGCCGGCGTGGCGCGGCGTGAGGGAGTGGGTCCAGAACTCGCCTTTCGCCAGCACGGCCTGCGAAAAAACCACCAGCGCCGGTACCTGGCCCGGATGGAGCGCGCTGAACTTCATGTCCCGCAGCAGCGCGCGGTCATAGCCGAGCAACTGGCAAGCGGCCGGATTGGAGTCGAGGACGCGGTCGCAGAAAGGGTCGACGATCAGCATGGCGTCGGCACTGTTATCGAAGACCTGACTGGCTATGACCTGGTTGGCAACGACTTGGCCGGCGATGTAGGGGCCGGAGTTGGCTTCGCGAAGAGGGTTGTCAGATACGCTCAACATCGCGACTGCTCCGGTGACGAACTGTTACGAAAGCTCGTAATTTCGACTACGAGTTTTTGTGTAACACGACACTTCGTAGCGCTCAATTCGCAAATGCGAAAGCTCTCGGGTTTGGGCCCTCGGATTGCTCGAAAAGCCCAAATTTATCGACATTTATTGAAGTCTGGTGGCGCTGTCGTGGGATTGTGCGGCACAAGTTTTCCGAGACTCGGCTTGCCGGAATTGGCCAACCGAGCCACAGACCGCGGGGCGCTCATGCTCAACGGTCGCAATGGCGTTGGCGTTGGCCGGCTTGCCGCGAGGCCCGAACCGGACCGGCCAAAATCCGGTTGGCACCGTTTTTGCTGATCCCCCCATGACAATCCGTTTTGGAGGCGGCTCAACACACTTGCCAAGCGTCTCAAGAAAGGAAACGACGATGACACGGTCTGACCTCACTGAAAAACTTCTCGACATCAAGCGCGAGAAAGGCTGGACGTGGAAATACATCTGCGAGCAGATCGGCGGCATGTCGGCGATCCTCATCACCGGTGCAATCCTCGGCCAGATGAAACTGACCAAGCCGCAGGCGGCCAATGCCGCCAAGCTGTTCGGTCTGTCCAAGAGCGAACAGACGCTGATCAACGAGGTGCCGATGCGCGGCACCGGCACGCCGATGCCGCCGACCGATCCGCTGATCTACCGTTTCTACGAGCTGTTGATGGTCAACGGCCCGGCGCTGAAGGTATTGATCGAGGAGGAGTTCGGCGACGGCATCATGTCGGCGATCGACTTCGACATGGACATCACACGCAAGGCCGACCCGAAAGGCGATCGAGTCAGCTTAGGCATGACCGGCAAATTCCTGCCGTACAAATACTACGGCGCCACCGGCAATGACCTGGCGCTCGGGTTGAAGGAGGACTGAGAGTTTTCGAGGCGTTACCGTAACGCCGACCGGCAAGCGTCCATGCGGGCGTCACAGCAACGCGCCGGCCCATTGGCTTGCAGGAGGCGTGAGCCTTTCTTGCGCGGAACTTGACCGGCCTCATGCCGCGGCGCGTCAGCGGCGCATCGCGAAGTATGAAGCCGCCCGTCCCGCGAGACGGGCGCGTGCCGCACTCTCCTCAGGATGAGGCGGGTGGGGTTTTGCGCTTGCGCGCCGCCGGCTTCTTCTTCGCCTCGGCGGCGACGTCGCCTTCGTAGATCACATGGCGTCCGATTTCGGCAATCGAATTGGTGCCGGTGAGCGCCATGGCGATGCTCAACTCGTTCTTCAGAATTTCGATCGCGCGGTCGACGCCCGGACGCCCGGCGGCGCCCAGCCCGTAGATATACGCACGCCCGATCAGGCAGGCGCGGGCGCCGAGACCCAGCGCGCGCAAGATGTCGGCGCCGGTACGGATGCCGCCGTCGAACAGCACTTCGGTGTCGGACCCGACGGCGTCGGCGATCGCCGGCAGCGCCGAAATCGAGGACGGCGCGCCGTCGAGCTGGCGGCCTCCGTGGTTCGACACCACGATGGCGTCGGCGCCGAGCTTGGCCGCGGTGCGCGCGTCTTCCGCGTCGAGAATTCCTTTGATGATCAGTTTGCCGGGCCAGATCGATTTGATCCACTCGACGTCCCGCCAGGACAGCGCCGGATCGAACTGCTGCGCGGTCCAGGCCGCGAGCTGGTTGACGTTGTCCATGCCCTTCACGTGGCCCGCGAGATTGCCGAAAGTTTTGCGCTTGCCGTTGAGGATGCTCCAGGCCCAGCGCGGCTTGGTCGCGACGTCGATAATGTTCTTGATGCGGATTTCGGGCGGCACCGTCATGCCGTTCTTGATGTCACGGTGGCGCTGGCCGAGTACCTGCAAATCGACCGTCAAAACCAGTGCGTTGCACTTGGCGTGCCACGCGCGTTCGAGAATGTCCTTGCTGAAGCTGCGATCCTTGATGACGTAAAGCTGGAACCAGAACGGCTTGCCTGTTGCCTGCGCCACGTCCTCGATCGAGCAGATCGACATGGTCGACAGCGTAAAGGGGATGCCGGCGTCGTTGGCCGCCTGCGCGCTTAGGATCTCGCCGTCGCCATATTGCATGCCGCACAGGCCGATCGGTGCAAGCGCGAACGGCGCCGACACCGGCTGGCCGACGATCGTCGTCGCGAGGCTGCGCGCCGACACGTCAACAAGGATGCGCTGGCGCAGCTTGATGGCTTCCAGATCGGTGCGGTTGGCGCGATAGGTCTCCTCGTTGTAGGAGCCGGTATCGACATAGTCGTAAAAGGCGCGCGGCACCTTGCGGCGGGCGCGCACACGCAGATCCTCGATGCAAGTCAGCGTCTTCATGGGGATAACTCTGGGGATCGTGGTTAATCCCGGTAGCACAGGGGCCGGTTTTGCGAAACCGCCGGAAAGCGCCGTTAACCGCGCTTCGTAATGTTTCCTCACGATTTTTGAAGTAAATCCGCACCTTGGCTGTACTATAAAGTCTTCGGTATAAGTTGGGCACCGCTTGAAGACGTCCTTGGGGGACGCGAGCGGGAGTGAGGGACAGTCGGGATGGTTCGGCGTTATTTCGGGACCGACGGCATTCGCGGCCGGGCCAACAAGGTCATTACGCCCGAATTGGCGCTCAAGGTGGGGCAGGCGGCCGGCCTGGTCTTCCGCAACGGCGATCATCGCCATCGCGTGCTGATCGGCAAGGATACCCGTCTCTCCGGCTACATGATCGAGAACGCGCTGGTGGCCGGCTTCACCTCGGTCGGCATGGACGTGCTGCTCACGGGTCCCATTCCGACGCCGGCGGTCGGCATGCTGGCGCGCTCCATGCGCGCGGACCTCGGCGTGATGATCTCGGCCTCGCACAATCCGTTCGACGACAACGGCATCAAGCTGTTCGGCCCCGACGGTTACAAGCTCAGTGACGCGGTCGAAAGCAAGATCGAACAATTGCTCGATTCCGATCTGACCGCGCAGCTTGCGACCAGCACCGAGCTCGGCCGCGCCAAGCGTATCGACGGCGTGCAGGACCGCTATATCGAATTCGCAAAGCTGACGCTGCCGAAGAGCGTCAATTTCGAAGGCTTGCGCGTCGTCATCGATTGCGCCAATGGCGCCGCCTATCGCGTGGCGCCCGGCGCGTTGTGGGAGATGGGCGCCGACGTCATCTCGATCGGCGTCGAGCCCGACGGCTTCAATATCAACAAGGAATGCGGCTCGACCGATCTTGCCGCGCTCTGCCGCAAGGTGCGCGAGATGCGCGCCGACATCGGCATCGCGCTCGACGGCGACGCCGACCGCGTGCTGATCGTCGACGAGCGCGGCCATGTGGTGGACGGCGACCAGTTACTGGCGGTCATTGCCGAAAGCTGGCAGCAGGACGGCCGCATGGCCAAGCCCGGCGTGGTCGCGACCGTGATGTCCAATCTCGGCCTCGAGCGCCATCTCAAGAGCCTCGGCCTCGACTTGATCCGCACGCCCGTCGGCGACCGCTACGTGCTCGAACAAATGCGCGCGCACGGCTACAACCTCGGCGGCGAGCAGTCCGGCCACATCATCATGTCGGACTACACCACCACCGGCGACGGCTTCATCGCCGCGCTTCAGGTTCTGGCCATGGTCAAGCGCAGCAACAAGCCGGTGTCCGAAGTCTGCCACCGGTTCGAGCCACTGCCGCAGGTGCTCAAGAATGTGCGCTACCGCAACGGCCGGCCGCTGGAAAACGCCGCTGTCCTGTCCGCCATTACCTCCGCCGAAAAAAAGTTAGGTATCAGCGGCCGGCTGATCGTGCGCCCTTCCGGCACCGAGCCGGTCATCCGCGTGATGGGCGAAGGCGACGACAAGGTTCTCGTCGAAGCCGTGGTCGCCGATGTGGTCGAGGCGTTGACCGAAGTCGCCGCCTGACGGGCGTTTCTCCAAATCGTCATAGGCGTAAACGATTCCCTAATGAGCGCGATTCGTTCGCGCCCGCGCACGTTGCCGTGTTCGGGCGCGTTTGGCGTCGTACGATGACGTTAAATTTCGTGGTTAAAAATCAAGGTTAAGCGCCACTTAAGACTTTCCTGCCATCGTCCCTCTCAAGCTTCGCCACTTCGCCGTCAGCCGACGAATGGATTCGAGAAGGATGATGCCATGTCTAGTAAGCGTTTTTTGATTTCGTCGTTCGCCGCGCTTTTCGTAAGCGCCGCCGGAACAGCCCACGCCGCAGACTATTCGCCGCCGCTGCCGCCGCCGGAGCCGTGCTGCGATAGTTGGTATCTGCGCGGTTTCGTCGGGGCCGCCCTCAACAACGAGACCCTCGACTATACGACGGTGACAAACGCCACGCTTCAGCACAGCGACATCTCCGACGGCTACTTTATCGGTGGTGGCGCCGGCTACATCGTCAATAACTGGCTTCGTATCGACGGCACTTTTGAATACCGCGCAAAGTCGCGGGTCTATGCCTTGGTCACCTATCCGCCGGGCGGCATCGATGAATACCAGGGCTATCTGAACTCCTGGGTCTTCCTCGCCAATGCCTATGTCGATCTCGGCACCTGGAATTGCTGGACGCCGTTCATCGGCGCCGGCATCGGCGCCGCCTACAACACGCTCTCCGATTTCACCGACGTCAATCCGAACGGTGGCTACGGCTTCGGCCGCAATCCGAGCAACTGGAATTTCGCTTGGGCGGCCTATGCCGGCGTCTCCTACGCGGTCAGCAGGAACTTCAACATCGACCTGACCTACCGCTATCTCAATCTCGGCTCGGTCACCGACACCGTCGATTGCTCGGTGACGTGCACGCAGGACAGCTTCAAGTTCAAGGATCTCTACTCGAACGACATCATGTTGAGCCTGCGCTGGACCTGCTGCGATGCGCCGGCGCCGGAACCGCGCGTCGTCTATACCCCGCCGCCGCCCCCGCCGCCGCTGCGTAGCCGCGGATAAGCGGCTGGCCGTTGGAGCGAAGTGAAGTGAGAAGTGAAGGAACGGTCGCCATGAGTTGGTCAAAGACAGTTGTGTTCGCCGGGACGGCCCTGATGCTGTCGGGTCCTGCGGTCATGGCGGCCGACTACCCGACGCTGCCGCCGCTCGGGCCCGTCGAAGTCGCGCCGCTGTCCTTCACCTCCGGTTGGTACATTCGTGGCGATGTCGGCTATCGCTTCCAGCATGTCGGTGAAGCGAACGACATCGGCACGATCTACCCGAGTACGTCGGTCGGCGACGCCTACATGGCCGGAGGCGGCTTCGGCTACAAATGGCAGTGGCTGCGCGTGGACATGACCGGCGATTACGGCGGGCGCGTCAACCTCGACGGTTCGACCGCGTCCGGTGGGCAAAGTTTCAACGCCAAACTCGAAACCTACACCGTCATGCTCAATGCCTATGCCGATCTCGGCACCTGGTGGGGCTTTACGCCTTACATCGGTGGTGGTGTCGGCGGCGCTCGCGTCGGTGAGTATTGGTACAATACGTTCCCCGTACAGCCGGCATCGGTTCCCCCGGCGCATACATGGAATTTCGCCTGGGCGGCGATGGCGGGCTTCAGCTACGCGTTGTCGGACAACCTGTTGCTCGATGTCGGCTATCGCCACATTGATATGGGCCAGGTTCGTGGCGGGCTCGATGCCAATCAGGTCTTCATCGACGACTTGACCGGCGACGAGATTCGCATCGGCCTGCGTTACAATATCGACTGACATTCCCACCGTTCTAGCGTCGTCCAACGTGTGGCTTGACGCCGGACGCGCGTCGGCCTATCTCCGCCAGTGGGACACCCCTCCCCAACGAGGGGCGCCTATCTGGAAGGATAGATGACATGACAGACGCGAAGCCCGGCGTGCGGCCGGTAACCCCGCACTTTTCGTCCGGCCCCTGCGCCAAGCGCCCTGGCTGGAGCCTGCAAGCCCTCACAGACGCAAGCCTCGGACGTTCGCACCGGTCGAAGATCGGCAAGGCGAAGCTTAAGCGCGCCATCGATCTCACCCGCGAAGTCCTCCAAGTTCCCGCCGATTACAAAATAGGCATCGTACCGGCCTCCGATACCGGCGCCGTTGAAATGGCGCTGTGGTCGTTGTTGGGCGCCAAGCCCGTGACGATGTTGACCTGGGAAAGCTTCGGCGAAGGCTGGGTCACCGACGTCGAAAAGCAGCTCAAGCTGAAAGACGTCACGGTGCTGAAGGCGCCTTATGGCGAACTGCCCGATCTCAGCAAGGTCGATTTCGCAACCGACGTCGTCTTCACCTGGAACGGCACCACGTCCGGCGTGCGTGTTCCAAACGGCGACTGGATCGCCGCCGACCGTCAGGGTCTCACCATCTGCGACGCGACCTCGGCCGCCTTCGCGCAAAAGCTCGATTGGCCGAAGCTCGATGTCGTCACCTTCTCCTGGCAGAAGGCGCTCGGCGGCGAAGCCGCGCACGGGATGCTGATCCTCTCGCCGCGCGCAGTCGAGCGGCTGGAGACCTACAAACCGGCCTGGCCGCTGCCGAAGATTTTCCGCATGACCAAGGGCGGCAAGCTCAACGAAGGCATTTTCGTCGGCGAGACCATCAATACGCCGTCCATGCTGTGTGTGGAGGACTATCTCGACGCGCTGCAATGGGCGAAAGCGGCCGGCGGCCTCGATGCGACGGTCGCGCGCTCGAATGCCAACGCCAAAGCGATCGCCGACTGGGTTGCACGCACGTCCTGGATCGATCATCTCGCGCGCCTGCCCGAACAACGCTCCAACACGTCCGTGTGCCTGAAGGTGGTCGATCCGGCAGTGACCGGACTTGCCGGCGACGCGCAAGCCGCGTTCGCCAAGAACCTGGCCGGACTGTTGGAGAAGGAAGGCGTCGCCTACGACATCGCCAATTACCGTGACGCCCCGCCGGGCCTGCGCATCTGGTGCGGGGCGACGGCGGAGGCAGGCGACGTCGAGGCGCTCACCGCCTGGCTCGACTGGGCCTTCGCGCAAACCAAGGCTGCGCTGCCGAAAGCGGCGTGACGATCATTGTCGTGCCCGCGAAAGCGGGCATCCAGTCATCACGAACGCCGCGGTCACTCCCCAACGCCCGTGAAGAATGGAACATCCGCCCTTTCGGACGATGATGCCCGAAAATTTGCAACACCATATTCGGACAAAATCCCATGCCCAAAGTTTTGATCTCCGACGCTCTTTCTCCCGCCGCCGTGCAGATCTTCAAGGATCGCGGCATTGACGTCGATTTCCAGCCGGCGCTCGGCAAGGACAAGGAAAAGCTCGCCGCCGCCATCGGCGATTTCGACGGTCTCGCCATCCGCTCGGCCACCAAGGTGACGCCGAAGATCCTGGAATGGGCCAAGAACCTGAAGGTGATCGGCCGCGCCGGCATCGGCGTCGACAATGTCGATATTCCGGCCGCGACCGCCAAGGGCATCATCGTGATGAACACGCCCTTCGGCAATTCCATCACCACCGCCGAACACGCCATCTCGTTGATGTTGGCCTTGGCGCGCCAGATCCCGGAAGCCGACGCATCGACCCGCGCCGGAAAATGGGAAAAAAACAAGTTCATGGGCGTGGAAATCTTCGGCAAGACGCTGGCCGTCATCGGCTGCGGCAATATCGGCTCGATCGTCGCCGACCGCGGCCTCGGCCTGAAGATGAAGGTGATCGCCTACGACCCGTTCCTGTCGCATGAGCGCGCCAAGGATCTTGGCGTGGAGAAGGTCGAACTCGACGACCTGTTCAAGCGCGCCGATTTCATCTCGCTGCACACGCCGCTCACCGACAAGACCCGCAACATCATCGACGGCGCGGCGCTCAAGAAGATGAGAAAGGGCGTACGCATCATCAATTGCGCGCGCGGCGGCCTCGTCGACGAGGCGGCGGTTGTGGAGGGGCTGACCTCCGGTCACGTCGCCGGCGCCGCCTTCGACGTGTTCATGCAGGAGCCGGCGACCGACAACCCGCTGTTCAAGCTGCCCAATGTGGTGTGCACGCCGCACCTCGGCGCGTCGACCTCGGAAGCGCAGGAAAACGTGGCGCTGCAGGTCGCCGAGCAGATGTCGGAATACCTGCTGCGCGGCGCCATCACCAACGCCATCAACTTCCCCTCGATCAGCGCCGAAGAAGCGCCCAAGCTCAAGCCATTCGTGGCGCTGGCCGAGAAGCTCGGCTCCTTCGCCGGACAGCTTACCGAAAACCCGATCACCGAGCTGCAGATCATCTATGAGGGCGCGGTGGCGCAGATGAATACCCGCGCGCTCACCTCGGCGGTACTCGCCGGTCTGCTGCGGCCGATGCTGGGCGACGTCAACGTGGTGTCGGCGCCGGTGATCGCGCGCGAGCGCGGCATGGCGGTGGAAGAAATCACCCGCGATGCCGAGAGCGACTATGAGAGCCTGATTACCGTCACGGTCACCACCGAGAAGCAGACCCGCTCGGTGTCTGGCACGGTGTTCGCCGACGCGCGACCGCGCATCGTCAACATCAAGGGCATCCGCATGGATGCGGAATTTGCGCCCTCGATGATCTACATCACCAACCTCGACAAGCCGGGATTCATCGGCACGTTCTCGTCCACTTTGGGCAATGCCGGCATCAACATCGCGACTTTCCACGTCGGCCGCGAGACGGCTGGCGGCAATGCGGTGGCGCTGATCGAGATCGACGGCGAATTGCCGGGCGACGTGCTCGAGAAGGTGAGGGGGCTGCCGCAGGTGCAGCAGGCCAAGCCGCTGCATTTCTAGAGCAAGATCGTTTTGGATCGAAGCGGTATCGCCCGGCACGACGCATTCCCTCTCCCCGTTGGGGAGAGGTGAAGCGAGTTCGCGGCACGCTCTGATTCAAACCAAAACGACCTTGCTCTAATGGGCGCTAACGGCCCGGTGCGGAAAACGGCGCAACGGGAAAGCCGTCTTCCACCTCGATATCGAACGCGGTGGTCATATAGCCCATGATGGCATAGAGCCCGCACAGCACGACAAGTTCGACGATCCCCGCATTGCCGTGCGCGTTCACGAAGCGCCGCTGCACATCCGCCGGGATCGATTGTTTGGCGACAACCGCATCGACGGCCTCGAGCGCCGCGCGCGATGCATCGGGCAGGGAGTCGGGCACTTGCCCGGCCGTCAGCGCGTCGATCACGTCCTGGCCGATTCCGGCGAGCTTGGCGGGGCGCACGTGATGGGACCATTCGTAGCCATAGCCCTGCCGGGTGGCGCTCCGCAGGATCACCAATTCGCGCACGGCATCGGGCAAGACGCCGTGGAACCGCAGATGCTCGCCCAGCGCGCCAACTTTCGCCGCCAGCACCGGATTGTTGAACATGCGCACATAGACGTCGCCGAGCTGTGGCCGGCCATCGGCATGCGCGCGTGCCGACGCCATGTGATCGAAGGTTTCACGGTCGGCGCCTTTCAACGTCGTGGTGGGATCGGGCAGGGCGGTCATCAGTCATTGTCCTCCCATTCGTGCTGACGATCGCGCCAGACTTTCACCGGCGTGGGGTAGGTCTTGTCGATGTGGAGATCCAGCAGGTAGGGCCCCTTGGCCTTGAGCGCGCGGCCGACGGCGGCCGCGATGTCGGTGGGCTTGTCCACTCGCTCGCCATCGCCGCCCATCGAACGCGCGAAAGCGACCCAGTCGATGCCGGGAATATCGGTGAGGCGTTGCGGACCGGGACCCATGGCCGAAGCGCGGTAGTAGATATTGCCGTAGGACTGATTGTTCATGAGCGCGATGACGAGCGGCACCTTCTCGCGCGCGGCCGTGTGCACCTCCATGCCGTGCATCAGCATGCAGCCGTCGCCGGTGGCGACCATCAGCGGCCGCTCGGGCCGCGCCAGCTTGGCGCCGATGCCGAGCGGGATGGCGCCGCCCATCGGGCCGAGATTGGTCAGCGAGAAATGCGTGCCGGGCTCGCGGATGTCCCAGTATTCGGCAAACCACGCCCGGTGTGCGCCCGAGTCGACGCAGAGCACGCCGTCATCGGGAAAGGCTGCGCGCAGCTCGGCCACGACCCGCGCCGGGTGCATGGGGATGACGTCGCTTTTGGTGTCTTGCGGATTGTAGATGCGCTCGCTTTGCGCCTTGATCTCGGTGAGAAAGGCTTGGCGTTGCGCGCGCCCGGCCTCGAGCCCCGCCGCGTTGTCGATGGTGGCAAGGCGTTGCAAAGCTTCCCGCGCATTCGCCACGACCGGAATATCGCTTGCCCAGGTCCGGCCGATCAGCAGCGGATCGACGTCGACGTGAATCAGCGCCTTCGACGGCAGCATTTTCGGGTCCCATTGCATCGTGTCGCGTTGGGACAGGCCGGAGCCGACGACCAGCAAGATGTCGGTTTTGTCCGAACGGATGGCATCGATCGCCCAATGCGAGCCGCCGTAGCCGAACACACCGAGCGCAAGCGGGTGACTGTCGGCGATCGCGCCCTTGCCCGACAAGGTGGTCGCGACCGGGATGTCGAACCGCTCGGCAAATGCACGCAATGCGTCGACGCCGTCGGCATGCAGCACGCCCGGGCCAGCCAACACGACGATGTTCTGGCTGTCGGCCGCATTCAACAGATCGATCACGCGCCCGAGCGCCTGTTCGTCGACGAAGCACGCCTTCTGCAGCGCTTCGGAGATCGGTTGCCAGTCGACCTCGATTTCGGCTTTCTGGACGTCGACCGGCACGGACAAGTGCACCGGCGAACGCCGCGTGAAGGCGTAGGTCATAGCATGCCGCAGGTGATGCGGGACGACCGCGCGCGAAGACAATGACAGAGACAGACCGGTGAGCGGTTTGAGCATATCAATGTCGTCGATGCCGGCGCCGGATGCGTCCTGGAAACCGCCCATGCCTTCCCACGAACGTGGGACTTCGCCGCTGATCGCCAAAACCGGCGTACGGTCAGTCCTTGCGGCGGCAAGCGCCGTCGCCATGTTGAGGACACCCGGGCCGCCGATTCCGAAACACACGCCGAGGCCGTTGGAGGCGCGCGCGTAGCCGTCCGCCATATAGGCGGCGCCGCCCTCGAACGCGGCGACGATCGTCCGCAGACCCTCGGTCCCGGTCAACGCCGGCATGAAATTGTCGTTCAACCCGCCGAGGTCGATGAAGCAGTGGTTCACACCCTGGTCGCGCAGGGCGGACAGAATGAAATCGGCAACTTTCATCAAATCGTCACCTTGCGAAGAACGGACAGCATTCTTTCCGGACCGTCGTGCGCGCGCAATACGATTCTTGTCGCGGGCGATCAGTTGCCGGGCAGCGGCGGTGGCGTGGCGGAAAGTGGCATTGGACGAAGCGCGTCAAAATTCTCGGCGCGCGGAGCAATATGGATTCTAATCGCCAGCTTCCACATCGAGCGTGAACAACTCTTGCGGCCGGCCTACGCCGCGCAGCGCATAGCGGCCGACCGAAACCAGGCGTTCGGCGTTGTCGCCGACCTTCGCGAAGGCGTCCGACACCAGGAGCGGCTGATCGACCGAGCGGCACATTGTGGCGATCCGGCTCGTCTCGTTGACCGCCGGGCCGGCGACCGTGAAATCGAGCCGCTCGCGGCTGCCGACATTGCCGTAGAACACGTCGCCGATATGCAGGCCGAGATACATGTCGGTCACGGGCTGCCCCCGGCGAGCGCGCTCCACATTGAGCGACGCAACTCCGCGCTGCGCCGCGATTGCCGCGTTCAGCGCCTCCCGGCAGGCGCTCTCGCGTCCGCCGTTGGTAAAGATCGCCAGCGTTCCGTCGCCGATCAGTTTGAGCACGTCACCGCCGTGGTCGTGAATGGCCGAGACAATCACGTCGGCATAATCGTTCAAAAGCGGAATCACCTGTTCGGGCGCGGTGTCAGTAATGCGTGTGAAGCCGCGCAGGTCGCTGAACCAGATGGCGGCCTCGATCCGTTCGGTCACGCCGCGCATGATGCGCCCGCTCAACACGCGCTGGCCGGCGTCACGGCCGAGATAGGTTTGCATCAGGTTGGCGGCGACGCGGGTCAGGGCCACCGATTTGATCGCCAGCGCCAGGAACGGAACGATGCGTTCGAGCGTAGCGACCTGGCTGTCGCTGAACCCTTGCGGCGCGTGCGTCGTCCAGGACGAATAGACACAATCCATATCACCGAGCGCGCCTTCCGGCGCGAAACGGTTGATGATCGCGACATAGTCGGTCATTCCCGCGGCGCGAAAGTCCGCCAGCAAGTTATACTCGCCGTCGCTCGCCTCGTTGAGCCGCCGCCGCAGCAGCGCGTCGCCGGTTTGCAACATGTGATAGAACGGACTGCGCCGCCAGCGCTGGTCGGCCTGGGCCTGTTCGGCCTGGGCGGCGGGATCGACGCGGGCGCCATCGAACGCGCCGACAGGAGCGGTACGGCCGTAGTCGATTTGCGGCGTTTCGCCGGCATCGTAGCCCCAGCGCACCAGGCGTCCTTCGTAGACGGGATGCAGCGTATCGATCAGCACGAGCGCGCGTGCGATCGGAAGTCCGGCAGCGACGCAGCGTTCGCAGAAGCCGGTGAGGATCGCGGCCTCGAACTCGCCGGCGAGCCCCGCCTGCGTCAGCCAGCCGGCGACGTCGGCAAACTGGGCGTCGTTCATGGTCACGATCATATAGGCATGCTGCGCTTTCCTTCGAGGTCTGCCGTCGCGCTATGCATGTCGCGACGAGGTGGCCTCTCGCCCGCACCCACCGAAATAGCGGCGTAACTTCAATCGCTTGCCGGGGGCTCTCGCGGCCACGCCCCTTGCCTCGGCCGCCCGCTTCCTTTATCCGAGAGTGGACTTGGCCGGCGGCTCCCGGCGTAAGGGTCCGGGCGCGGCGCGGGGAATCGGGTTCAATGGCCAATGTGGTAGTAGTCGGGTCGCAGTGGGGCGACGAAGGCAAAGGCAAAATCGTCGATTGGCTGTCCGAACAGGCCGACATCGTCGTCCGCTTTCAGGGCGGCCACAATGCCGGCCATACCCTCGTTATTGACGGCACAACCTATAAGCTGTCGCTGCTGCCATCAGGTGTGGTGCGCGGGGGCAAGCTCTCTATCATCGGCAATGGTGTGGTGATCGACCCGCAGGCGCTGATCGATGAGATCGCGCAGCTCAAGAAACAAGGCATCAACTTAACTCCTGACAATTTGCGCGTCGCCGAGAATGCTCCGCTGATCCTGCCGCTGCACCGCGAGCTCGAAGCGGTGCGCGAGGCCGACGGCGCCGCCACCCGCATCGGCACCACCAGCCGCGGGATAGGCCCGGCCTATGAGGACAAGATCGGCCGCCGCGCCATTCGCTTCATGGACCTTGCCGATTTGCCTGCGCTGGGCGGAAAGATCGAGCGATTGCTCGCCCACCACAACGCGCTGCGGCGCGGCTACAAACTGGCGGAATTCGAAGCCGCCGACGTCTACGATCATCTGGCGGCGGTCGCGCCGAAAGTGCTGCCCTATATGGATTCGGTGTGGTCGCTGCTCGACGACAAGCGCCGCGAGGGCAAGCGCATCCTGTTCGAAGGCGCACAAGGCGCGCTGCTCGACATCGATCACGGCACTTATCCCTACGTCACCTCCTCGAATACCGTTGCGGCGCAGGCGGCGACCGGCTCGGGGCTCGGACCGAGCGCCATCAATTACGTGCTCGGCATCTGCAAGGCCTACACCACGCGCGTCGGACTTGGGCCATTTCCCACCGATCAGATGGACAATGAGATTGGCAAGATGCTGGGTGAACGCGGCCACGAATTCGGCGTGGTCACCGGCCGCGCGCGCCGCTGCGGCTGGTTCGATGCCGTGCTGGTGCGCCAGACCGTGCGGACGTCCGGGATCGACGGTCTGGCGTTGACCAAACTCGACATCCTCGACGGCTTCGACGAGATCAAGGTCTGCACCGCCTACACGCTCGATGGCCGCACCATCGATTATCTGCCGGCCGGCGAGCAGGCGCAGGCGCGGGTCGAGCCGGTTTATGAGACCATTGACGGATGGAAGGAGCCGACCGCGAATGCGCGTTCATGGGCCCAATTGCCGGCGCAGGCGATAAAATATGTGCGGCGAGTCGAGGAATTGGTCGGCTGTCCGGTGGCGCTGTTGTCGACCAGCCCGGAGCGCGAAGATACAATCCTGATGAAAAATCCGTTCGAGTGACGAGGGCGAAAAAAGGACAAGAAGCTGTTCCACGTGGCATGTAATGGCTGATTATTACGCGTTAATCTCCCGCGCCGCTGCCGGGCTCGAACACAACACGGGCGAGAACCGCCGCGTGCTGTACGATCGCGCGCGCTCGGCGCTGCTCAATCAGTTGCGCGGTGTCGATCCCCCGCTCGAGGAAGCAGACATCACCCGCGAACGGTTGTCGCTGGAGGAAGCCATCCGCAGGGTGGAGACGGACGCGCCCCGGCAGGACTGGCCGGAGGAAGCCTACGGTGCGCCGCAGGAAGAAACGCAAGCGTCGCGCGATACCGGGTTGCAGAATTTCCGCGAATCCGTTGCCGAAGCCGACCATCTGGGTGGAGCGGCGGCGCAGGCGCGCCGCTCGGCGCGCGAGTTCTATGAATCCGTGCCCGGCCAAGAGCGGCCGAGCCAAGAGCGGCCGAGCCAAGAGCAGCCGCACGAGCGGTCATTTGCCGGTGAGGGTACCCACGTCCCCGACACGCGCGACACGCACTATTTCGAGCGGCCGGACTACGCGCATGTACCGGTCAGCGAGCCGGCGCTGACGGAGGAGGCGCCGCCGCCCCGGCCATACGAAATGCCGGAAGACGCCTTGCCGCCGCCTCCGTCCTATGGAGAGCACGGAGATTTCGCGCCGCCGATGCGCCGCCGCTGGGGCCGCATCATCGCCGTCGCCGTACTGATCTTGGCGGTTGCAGGTATTGCCGGCGCCGGCTACTGGCAGCGCAACCAGATTGCGGCCGTGGTCGCGAGTTCTGCGCAGCCCGACAACGCCAAAGCCGCGGACGCCGCCGACACCCTCCCGTCCGAAGATTGCCGACCGCATCGGCGAGAACAATGGCGCGCCGAAGACAGCGACCGCGCCGGCTTCCGCGGTGGCACAGAAGGTGGTGCTTTTCGAACAAGAACCGGGCGGGACCCAAAGCAAGCGCTATGTCGGTTCTGCCATCTGGCGCACCGAAACGGTGTCTCCGGGACCGGGTCTGGCGCCTGAATTTGCGGTGCGTGCCGACGTTGAAATTCCGGAACGCCACATGCGCATGACCTGGTCGATGCGGCGCAACACCGACAAGGCGCTGCCGGCGAGCCACACCATCGAGATTCAGTTCACGCTGCCGGCCGATTTCGACCAGGGCGGCATCGCCAACGTGCCGGGCGTGCTGATGAAAACGGGTGAGCAGGCGCGTGGCGTGCCGCTCGCCGGCCTCGCGGTGAAGGTCACCAACGGTTATTTCCTGATCGGCCTGTCCGCTGTCGATGTCGACAAGCAGCGCAACATTCAGATGCTCAAGGATCGCGACTGGCTCGACATCCCGATTGTCTACACCAGCGGCCAGCGCGCGATTCTTGCCATTGAAAAAGGTTCACCCGGCCAGCGCGCCTTTACGGAAGCCTTCCGCGCCTGGGGCGAGTAGTACTTGGGGCGAGTAGTACTTGGGCGAGTAGTACCTGGGGCGGCGATCGCATTACCGCGATGCGTGTGCGGCCGTCGCATCGTGTTGCGCGCGGAATATCACTGTTTCATAGCGTTTGTTCAGCACGGTCCCCACCATCACGATGATGAAGATCGAAACGACGAAGCCGACGATGCCGATCGCCATCCAGCAATTCCGCGTTCGCGCCTGTGCGATGAGTGCGGCGCCCGTCGTGGGCGGGCGAGGTTTCTTTGATCGGGAAGGGGGCTCGGCCAACGTAAACCTCTTCGTCTCATTCGCCCCTGCCGAACCTGTTAGACCGATGACGTCGACAAGGCAACGCCCCGCGTTCCCGCCGGGGCCGGACAAAAAAATGGCCGGGCGCGAGGCCCGGCCAGGTCGATGACGATGGTGACGTCGTCGTAGAACTTAATGGGCCGCGATGGCGGCCGCCTGCGGCGGCTGTTCCATGGCAGCGACGCGGCTCTTCACCGCCTTCTGCACCTTCTCGAAAGCGCGCACCTCGATCTGGCGCACGCGCTCGCGCGAGACGCCGAACTCGGATGCGAGATCCTCAAGCGTAATCGGATCGTCGGCGAGCCGGCGCGCCTCGAAGATTCGGCGTTCGCGATCGTTGAGGACGTCGAGCGCGCCGATCAGCGCGTCGTGGCGGTTATCCTTCTCCTCGTTCTCGGCCAGGATGCGCTCCTGGCTGGGCGCGTCGTCCACCAGCCAGTCCATCCATTCGCCGGCATCGCCTTCCTCGCGGATCGGCGCATTGAGCGAAGCGTCGCCGCCGAGCCGGCGGTTCATGTCGATGACGTCCTGCTCGGTGACGCCGAGGCGCTTGGCGATCAGCTTGACCTGATCGGGCCGCATGTCGCCTTCCTCGAGCGCGGAGATCTTGCTCTTCGCCTTGCGCAGGTTGAAGAACAGCTTCTTCTGGTTGGCGGTGGTGCCCATCTTCACCAGCGACCACGAGCGCAGGATGTATTCCTGGATGGCGGCCTTGATCCACCACATGGCGTAGGTGGCGAGGCGGAAGCCCTTTTCGGGCTCGAAACGCTTGACCGCCTGCATCAGGCCGACATTGCCCTCCGAGACCACCTCGGCGATCGGCAGGCCGTAGCCGCGATAGCCCATGGCGATCTTGGCGACCAAACGCAGATGGCTGGTGACGAGCTGGTGCGCGGCGTCACGATCGCCGTGCTCACGCCAGCTGCGGGCCAGCATGTATTCCTGCTGCGGCTCCAGCATCGGGAACCGGCGGATTTCTTCGAGATAATGCGACAGGCCGGATTCGGCCTTGAGCATCGGTAAAGTGGCGGTACGGGCCATGACAGCGCCCTCCTTACAAGTTGCCCCCGATTGCATCGGCAGGCTGGTGTCGCCGCCGCTCCCCGAGCCGACGGCTCTCTCACTTAGCATGTGCAGCATAACGGAGGAGTCGGGCAAAAACTAGATACGGGCCCGTCACGTCGGCGTGACCCCCATTAAATCCCAGTAAGGAAACAGAAGTCTCTGCTTTTGCTACACTATTTGCCTCGACCGCGTTCGCTTTGGCGGGCGTCGGCGGTGAAGGCATCGTACAAACGACGCAGATCGCCCGGTAGTTCCGATTGGAACTCCAAGTTTTCTGCGGTTTCGGGGTTTTCGATAGACAGTAGATAGGCATGCAAGGCCTGTCTGCCAAGACCTTCTTTACCAAGACCTTCCAAAGCGGCGCGGGCGTTCGGGCCCAGAAGCGCGACCTTGGTTTTGAACCCGGTGCCATAAGTCGCATCGCCCAAGATCGGATGGCCGATATGGGCGAGATGCACGCGGATCTGATGCGTGCGACCGGTTTCCAGATGCACTTCGAGCAGGCTCGCCACCGGCTTTCCGCCTTCCTTGGCGGAATCCTGGCCGGCAAAGCGCTCGCGCACCTGCCAATGGGTCACGGCCGGCCGGCCGCTTTCGCGCACCGCGCGCTTGTCGCGGGCATGCGGGTGGCGGTCGAGCGGGGCGTCGATGGTGCCGCGCGGCTTGTCCGGCGCGCCCCAGACGAAGGCGAGGTAGCCTCTTTCGAGCGGGCCCTCGGCCTTGTTCTCGAATTGCTTGCTGAGCGCGCGGTGAGCCTTGTCGGTCTTGGCGACCACCATCAGCCCGGACGTGTCCTTGTCGAGCCGGTGCACGATGCCGGGCCGCTTGACGCCGCCAATGCCGGACAGGCTGTCGCCGCAATGTGCAATCAACGCATTAACCAGCGTGCCGTGGGCGTGGCCGGCGGCCGGATGCACGACGAGGCCGGCCGGCTTGTCGATCACGATCAGCGCGTCGTCCTCGTAGACGACATTGAGCGGGATATCCTCGCCGCGCGGCGTCGGCTCCTCGGGCGGCGGTAGATTGACGGTGATGGTGCCGGAATTGACGCGCGCGGCGGGATCGCGGATCGTGCGGCCACCGGCCGCCCCTTGCAGCGTCACTTGGCCGTCGAGGATCAGCGCCTTCAGGCGCGAGCGCGACAGCGACGTCAGGCGTGCCGCCAGCACGCGGTCGAGCCGGCCGCCGGCGTCTTCGGCGGTGAGGGTAATGGTTTCGGTGGCGCGATCCGGCATAGGTTTCCGATGTCCGACGATAAGTCCCTCAATCCCGAAGCCGAGCGCGCGATCGCCAAAGTGCGGCGGCTGATGATGATCGCCGGCCTGACCACTTTTCTCGCGGTCGCGGCCGTGCTCGGAGTCATCGGCTACCGCGTTTCCCGGCTGGGGGAAAGCACGCCGCAAACGGGCGATGCCCTGGTCGAGGTCGCCGCCACATTGCCGGCGGGCGCCAAGGTATTGTCGACCGCGCTCTCAAACGAGCACATCATGGTGACGGTGGAAACGCCCGGCGGCGTCGAATTGCTCACCTTCGATCCCGACACGCTCAAGCCGCTCGGGCGTCTGCGGCTTGCGCCGAAGCCCTAGGCCTGATCCCGACCGGAGGCGCCGGGGCGATGCTTGCACCCCTGCGCGATCGAGGCTATTTCGGGGGCCTTGGCCTTCAAGCTCCCTTCGTCTAGCGGTCTAGGACGCGGCCCTCTCAAGGCTGAAACACGGGTTCGATTCCCGTAGGGAGCGCCAGCGAAATCAATAACTTAATCGACATACTTGAGCAGCCGACCAACGGTTGCCTATTTTTTGTCTACTATCTATCGCCGCGGTGACGATCGGTCCAAGCACGGCGGCCCCGGGGACGGAGGTGCGGGCGCGATGGCGAAAGTTGGTCCCAGCTACTGGCCTGCGGTTGATTCAATGTCCAGCCCCGATCACACAGCCACATTCACCGAGATTCAGGCAATTTGGGCAAAGACCCTAAAAGCCGAATTAACCGATCAATGTGCAAACCAAATTGAACGCGCGTTGCGCGATTATTACGCGACGCGCGGCGTGCAATCGCAAATGGGTGACGGCGGGCCCGTCCGCGAAGTCCTCGAGACCGTCGCGCGGCATGCCGCAGCTCTGTTGACGCTCTTTATGCCGGGCCAGGGTCGCAAAGGCGACCATGGCGACAACGACGCTGACAAAGTGGTCTCATTGGCGCTTGGGCGCCTAGAAAGTCACCCGGGGCTGACCGGACTTGTGCAAACCCTGATCGATTTGAAAACAGCAGCCGAACGCGAGGTCGCGCGCCTGAAAGATCTCAAACGCGGGCCGGACAGGGACTTTGCCTTTGAGCGCCTGGTCCAGCGGCTTGATCGCATCGCGCACGGGGCCGGCGCCAAGACCACTATTTTTTACAAATCAGAATACGATCACGATGAGATCGAAGACCGCCAAGCTTACGAATCACCCTATTTGGATTTTCTAATTGCTCTGCTGAAGCCGGACAAAGGTCGCGGCGCTTTTGCGAAGTCCGTTCAACGGGCGCAAAAGGCCGATATTGCCGAGACGGAGTAAAAGGACAAGTTTCGGAAAAATTTTCGGAAACCTGTCCTTCGACCTCCCTATCCGGCCGGCACTAGTCTCCGCTCGCACATGAACGGGCGCTTTCGACGGAGCAAACGATGTCCGAGCAACGTAATTTGCCCACGCCAATTGCGGTGAGCGTTGAAGAGGCCCTTCGGCTTTGCGGCATCGGGCGCACCAAGTTTTATGAGGAACTCAAGCGCGGCGCGATCCGCTCGCGCAAGGCGGGCAAGCGCCGCCTGATTGACGTGGAGAGCCTCAGGTCGTGGTTCGAACTCACTGCCCGGGGAGGCGGGCTGATGCATGTCGCCGTGCAGAACCACTCACCCTCTTCACCGCCGGCGGCGGGAAGGCCAGGCGAAGCAGTCATAAGCAAAACAAACCCCCGTTCTGGCGGAGCCCGCATGCTGTTCCCAAACGCGTCCGCGGCTGGGCCGGTGAACAGCAGAACTCGACGAGCTGATTGGCAGGCAACACGCTCAAGTTTACCCGCGGGCAGCCGACACTCATCACGAAGGAGGACGCCATGACGGCGGACCGCTCTCACGCCTCAACCGACATCCTGCTGACGATCGGCCAGGTCGCCGAACGTTTGCAGGTCTGTGCGAAGACAGTCCGCCGCTTTATGGACGCCAAGGAGCTTGTGGGCCACCGCATCGGCGGTCAGTGGCGCATCAGCGAGGCCGACCTTGCGACCTTCATCAAGCTAAGGCGCGCGCCCTGAGTATCAATGTCCCAGAATGTACCGATTATTCAGGGGTTATCCAAGTAATAATGAAAGTAAATCATAGTAGATCGCGTAAGGTGGACTACGATATATTATCATTATATCTTGAATTTTTCCAATTATTACTTAAATTGTCCAGTGGTGTCCAGGCCAAGTGGTCATTATGGGAGGGCGCGATGCGTAACCCCGTCGTCGCAGTCGATCAGCCGACCTTGGCGCAGGTACTGGTCAGGATCAGCGACGATGCCGATCTGCCTTTGCACCGGCGCCGCAACCTGTGTTGCTCGCTGCGCGCGGTCGGCAAGATCGCGGGTAAGGACCTGTCGCACCTGCCGGCAGTTGCGGGATTCTTGCGCGGAATCTTCGAGGACCTTCACCCGGAGCAGTGCGGCTTCAGCTTCAGCCGCATCCGCAATATCAAGTCCGATGTCTTATTCGCACTGCGTCATACCGGCATTGTCGGCAAAAGCCGCCAATATCGCTCACCGCTGTCACCTGAATGGCAGCGGCTCTGGGATGAAGCGGCCTGGGTCGGTCATCTGCGGCGATACGTCTCGCGCTTCGTGCGCCACTGTAGTGCCAACGGCATTCGGCCAGGCGAGATCGATGATCAAATCTCGGCGGAGTTCAAGCAGGCGCTGCTCGACGAGAGCCTGGTGAAGAAGCCCGTCAAGACCCATCAGAACATCATCCGCACCTGGAACAAGCTCGTCGATCTGGTTCCGACTTGGCCGCAGGTCCGCCTGACCGTACCGCGCTACAAAGAGAGCTATTCGATCCCGCTCGATCGATTTCCGGCAAGCTTCCGCGTTGAGGTCAACGCGTTTTTTGCCCGGTTGCAGGGTACCGACATCCTGGATGACGAAGGGCCATCGCGGCCACTCAAGCCGAAGACCATCAAATCGCGCCGCTATCGGCTGCGGCAGGTTGTGTCGGCCCTGGTTTTGTCCGGCTGGAAGATCGAGCAGATTGAATCGCTTGCCCAGATCGTCGAGACCGAGGCCGCCAAGACCGCACTTCGTTTTTATTTGGATCGGTCGGGCAACAAGAAGACCGCGCAGATCCATGGTCTCGCCGTTCTCATCAAGACCATCGCAAAGCACTGGGTGAAGGTCGATCAAGCACATCTTAAGGCATTGACCGACATCTGTGGCAAAACGGACCCTTGCATCACCGGCATGACCGATAAGAACCGTGCCCGTCTGCGCCAATTTGATGATCCGAAGAACGTAATGCTTCTTCTCGAATTTCCCAGCCGGGTGTTCGAGCAGATCAAGCGCACTGACAAGGGGCGGCGTCAAGATTCAATCAGGGTGCAGATCGCCCTCGCTGTCGAATTGCTGCTGATGGCACCGATGCGTGCCGAAAATTTGGTTACTCTGAACATCAAACGTCACATTCAGCGATCCCGAACCGGCAAGGCCGGCGTCGTGCATCTGGTTATTCCGGGCGATGAAGTTAAGAACGGCGAGCCTCTGGAGTTCACGCTGCCGCCGGAAACCGTCCAACTGCTCGATTGGTATCTGCGCGACTACCATCCTCGCTTGGCTGGGTCTGACTGCCCGTGGTTGTTCCCCGGCATGGATGGCAAGCCGAAGACCCGAGAGTTGTTCGGTGATCAGCTGTCCAAGTATGTCTACAAAGCGACCGGGCTTCGTGTGAACTTGCATCTATTCCGCCACATCGACATCAAGCTCTATCTCGATCGCAACCCGGGTGGCTACGAAGTCTGCCGGCGCATTCTGGGACACCGCTCCGTGGACACCACGACCCGGTTCTATGCCGGGATGGAGACGGCGGCTGCTAGCCGGCATTACGACGAGCAGATTCTCATACTGCGGCAGTCCGCGCGTGCTGACCGACAGAGATCCACCTGAGATGCGCGCCACGCGCCGTCGATCGCTCACGTTCCGAGACTGGCCCAAGGCCGATCAGGATCTGTGGCACAGCCTCATTGCCAAAGGAGACATCCTCGACGGCAACGGACCCGGCGCGGATTGGGCTTCCAGCACCAAGGACAATACCCGTAAGGCCTATGGCTACTGGCTGTACTGGGTCGCGCAGACCGATGGCCTGAGCGAACCTCCCCTCGATCGGATCACGCCGGTGCGGATCAAGGCCTATATCGACAATCTCAAAGGGGAGGTCGCTTCATCGACAACCTTTACCTATGTCCTCGATCTTCTGCGGTTTGCAAAATCCGCGGCCCCTGAGAGAGACTGGAGCTGGTTGAGCGCGATCAAGAACCGCCTGTGGTCGCGTACAAAACCAGCCAAGGACAAGACCTCGAAGATTCGCTCTGCCAAAGATTTGTTCAATCTTGGCATCGAGCTGATGAGCCAAGCCCATAAGGTCCGATCAAGATACAATCCTTTCGCGGCACCACAGCAGTTCCGTGATGGTCTCATCATCGCAATACTCGCCGCCCGTCCCATTCGCCTCAAAAATCTCGCTGCAATAGAAATTGGTCGCCATCTCCGACGCAGCGACAATCAGTATTGGCTGACGTTCGATGCCAGCGAGGTCAAGAATCGCAAGTCGATCGAAGTGCCTCTGCCGCAGGAACTTACGCCTTGGTTAGAGACCTACATCAATGTTCATAGGGTAGTCCTGCTGGGACGCAATGTGTCCAACCGCCTGTGGATCTCACGAAGCGGAACGCCCCTCAACAGCTCGGTAATTCGTTATCATATTAAAAACCGCACACGCGTGGCCTTCGGGGAAGCCATTTCGCCTCATCTGTTTCGCGATTGCGCGGCCACGTCCATCGCTATTGAGGACCCAGGGCATGTTCGCATCTCTGCAAGCATTCTCGGACATCATAGGCTCGCTACAACTCAGAGATATTACGATCAGTCTCGGATGCTCGAAGCTGGCCGGATCCATCAATCAGCTGTCGCCAGAATTCGTCGGGACATCCATCGGCGGTCTCACGGATCGTGAGACTTAGCTAGGCCCCGGGCTCAGGGGTAAGAAGTCTACTTCCGATAACAACGATTATCGGAGGTTCATAGGGCCAAAATTGCGGATTGGTCCCTCGATTGTCGGCACAGGTCCAAAGATGCTTCAATGGCCCCGAGATTTCGATGAAGGGCAGATGTGACTGAGATCGGGGACTCATGAGCTCGGCGAATTTCCAACAGCGTCCGGGCTCGAGAATCGGCGTTGACGTTGGCGGCACCTTTACCGATGTGGTGCTCGCGCTTGCCGACGGGCGCCTTTACGTCAACAAGACGACGACTACACCGCATGATCCCGGAGAAGCTGTCGCCGTCGGAATTTCATCGGTCCTGCAGGAGGCGCGTCTAGACCCAAAAGAGGTCATCGAAGTCGTGCACGGCACGACCGTTGCCTCCAATACGATTTTACAAAAAGTTGGCGCGCGCACAGGCCTACTGACCACAAGAGGCTTCCGCGATGTGCTCGAAATTGGGCGCATCCGCACGCCGGGCATGTTCGATCTGGCGTGGCGCAAGCCGGAACCGCTCGTACCGCGCCGGTGGCGATTGGAGGCTATCGAGCGCATCGGCGCCGATGGGGGAATTGTCACGCCACTCGACGAATTGTCGTTGCGCGATGCCGCAACCAAGTTCCTGCGGGAAGGGGTTCAAGCGGTCGCCATCTGCTTCATCAATTCCTACGTCAACGAAGTGCACGAGCGCCGCGCCGCCGCCATTCTTCGCGAGTGCGCCCCATCCCTCCTGGTCACCGCCTCTTGCGAAGTACTGCCGGAGATAAAGGAATACGAGCGCACATCCACTGCCGTTGTGAATGCTTATCTTCTGCCCGCCATGCGCGGATATCTATCCCGGCTCACCGAAAGGCTTTCCGAACTAGGGGTAACCGCGCCCATCCAGGTGATGGCCTCCAATGGCGGCATGGTGGGCATCGAAACGGCTCGAGACAGACCCGTTTTTGCCGTCGGATCGGGTCCGGCGGGCGGCGTTGCTGGCGCCTCCCGACTGGGGCCAGCGATCGGGTCTAGCGACCTGATCGTGTTCGACATGGGTGGCACGACCGCAAAGGCGGCAATTGTCGAGGGCGGCGAGCCGCAAACCGTGACCGAGTACGAATTTCGCGATGGCATTTCGACGCCGTCGCGTTTCACCAAGGGTGCGGGGTACATGCTGAAGGTGCCGGCGATCGACATTGCGGAAGTCGGATCAGGCGGCGGCTCGATTGCACGTATTGATGCAGGGGGGTTGCTCGTTGTCGGGCCGGAAAGCGCCGGTGGCGATCCGGGCCCCGCTTGCTACGGCCGCGGCACTATGCAGCCGACGGTCACGGACGCGGACATGGTCCTCGGTTTTCTCAACCCTCATTTCCTGGCGGGTGGCTCGCTCGCGGTTGATGTTGAGCTTGCACGGAGGGCGGTTGAAGAACATGTCGCACGTCCGCTCGGGCTCAATGTTGAAGAAGCGGCGCATGGAATTCGCCAGGTCGCAAACGTCAACATGGCGCGTGCTATTCGGGCGGTAACCATCGAGCGCGGCAAAGACCCGCGTGATTTGGCCTTGATGGCTTTCGGGGGCGGCGGACCGCTTCACGCTGTCGATGTCGCGCATATCCTCGGTATCCATCGGGTTCTGATCAGCCCGGTCTCGGGCGTCTTCTCGGCAGCCGGTATGCTGGCTGCCGAATCCGTGCACGAGTTTGTTCGGCCGCTGCTCAAACCGCTATTAAGTGTCTCTGAACACCACGTTCGGGAAGCCCAGCAAGCCATGGCGGACGAGGGTCGTGCTGCGCTGGCTGGAGAAGGATATCGTTCCGATGCGGTGCAATTTCGCTACGCCGCAGATGTACGCTACTCGGGCCAGTCATCTCAGCTGACAGTTCCGATCTCGGACGGCGCTTACGACAATGACGGTCTGCGCCTCTCGTTCGAAAAGGTCTATTTCGAGACGTTCGGCTATGTGGCCAAGGGCGAACCGATCGAGTTGGTCAATCTGCGCCTTTCGGCCATCGGCACCGCTGGAAGCCGGCTCACGTTCGGTGATCTGCGCCTTGATGCACGGGCACTTGCAGGCGAAAGCGGCGAGCGGCTTGTTTCGTTCTCAAGGCAAGGTCCGCGAATCCCCACGCGCTTGATCCCCCGTGCGGCTGTGGATTATGAGCCAATCGCAGGCCCGGTGATCATCGAAAGTTATGACACCACGATCGTGGTCCCCCCAGACTGCAGCGCGCGGGCCGTCGGTTCCGGCTGCATTGCGATTGAAATGGGAGCGAATGATGAGTGAGGTTGCGCGCTCACTTGATGACCCAATCACATTTGCCGTCATCAAGAACGCAATGGATGCGATCGTAGACGAAGTTGCCTACACGGTGATCCGCACCGCCAGATCAGAGATCGTCAAGGACGTGATGGATTACTCGGCGGCCATTTGCGACGCCAAGGGCGAAATGGTCGCGCAGGCGAAGACAATCGCTCAGCATCTCGGCGCAATCCCCGAGGCCATGGCGGCGGTGCTGGCAAAGTGGGGCGGGCAGCTTGAGGACGGCGACGCCGTCATTATGAACGATCCCTATAGCGGGGGCATGCATCTACCCGACATTTTCATGTTCTATCCGATCTTCGATGGTTCGGAGATACTCGCTTGGTCGGTGGTGATCTGTCACCACACGGATGTTGGAGGTCGGGTGCCTGGATCGAACGCGGCGGATAGCACCGAGATTTATCAGGAAGGATTGCGCATCCCGCCGCTTAAGCTTTTTCATCACGGCGTGATGGATGAGACCCTCGCGTCCTTGATCAGCCTAAACGTTCGCGTGCCGGACCGCGTCATCGGCGACCTTCATGCCCAATATGCGTCCTGTCAGGTCGGCGCGCGGGAGGTACGAAAGCTTGTGTCGCGTTACGGCGCAGAGACGATGCGTTTCTATCTCGGTGCGCTGCTAGATTATGCGGAACGGATGGCGCGCGCCGAGATCGCGAGTTGGCCCCAAGGCACCTATCAATTCAAGGACTACATCGACAACGACGGATTGTCCGAGGAGCCCGTGCCACTGACCGTCGCAGTCACAGTGCGTGGCAATGGCACGCTCAACGTGGATTGGACTGGTTCGTCCAAGCAGGTGCGGGCTGCCATTAATTCCACGCTCTCGTTCACTAAATCGAACACATTTCTGAGCGTTCGCTGCGCGCTGCGGGGCGACATCCCCAACAATGCCGGCGTTTTCCGGTGCATCGAAGTCTCGGCACCAGAAGGCAGCGTCCTCAATCCGAGATCACCAGCTCCGGTGGCGGCGCGTGCTCTAACCGGCTATCGCGTGATGGACACAATGTTTGGTGCGCTCGCGCAGATCGTGCCGGATATCATGCCCGCTGCAGGGGAGGGCGGGAACACCGTTGTTTGTCTCGGTGGACGACATCCTGACAATCGGCCGTTCATCATCGTTGATATGATTAGTGGCTGCTGGGGTGCCAGACCGGACCAGGATGGCATCGAGGCGATCACAAACCCGTCGCAAAATCTGTCGAATACGCCAGTCGAGGTTCTAGAACGACAGCACCCTGTGCGCATTGAAGACTATGCGCTCGTACCGGACTCCGGTGGACCAGGGCGGTTTCGTGGCGGTCTCGGCCTGCGACGGTCTTACCGATTGTTGGCTGACGAAGCAGTGCTTCAGCTTCGCGCCGATCGATTGCGTTTTGCACCTTATGGACTCGAACGGTGGGGGTACCGGCGGGCCCTCAGGCAACTGGCTTGGGGAAGGCGATGCTAGGCGCGCCATCCCCGGCAAGGTCACGACGACAATGAAGCGGGGCGAACTGCTGACGCATCATCAGGCAGGGGGTGGCGGACACGGCGCCCCGTTTCTGCGATCTCCTGAAGCTGTTGCGCGCGACGTCTGGAACGAGAAAGTGACTGAACGGAGCGCGCGGGAGCATTATGGCGTTGCAGTCGATGCAGATGGGAAAATCGACGCAGCGGAGACAGCCCGAATCCGCGCCGATAAAGTCAAGGCAATCGGCGGCTAGCGCCATTATTGCTTGCAAGCGGGCAACTGGTGGGCCCCGATAACAACGATTATCGGAGGTGGCTGCCCCTCCGGGAGACTTGTCTCGAGCTTTACCCGAGAAACGAGCTGCCCCATTTACCCTCCCGGATAACGCGGGCGATCTCACGCTTGGTGATATTGAGCACGGCCTTCATCTGTGGCGTATTTGGTCGTTCGTTTGACCATGCAACGAAAAGCGTGCGGAATACCGAGGGATCAGTTATCGGGATTGTCCTGATCTTGCCGGCAGCAAGATCTTCCTGAATTTCCCCACGCGGCAGGATCGTGTAGACCCCGCCAGCTTCGGCGAGCTGCTTAAGTCCGACAATTGAGTCGAGTTCAGTGTGCAGCCGGCACACGCAGCCGATCGACTGCATGAATTGATCGATTGCGATACGCAAGCCGTGCTCGCGGCTCGGCAATGCCAACGGCAGTGAGGCGATTTCGGCGAGAGGAATCGATTGGCGGTCCGAGAGCAAATCGCTCGGTGCGCAGAGAAGGAAATGTTCCTCAATAGCGAGCGGCTCGGTGCGCAACACATCGCTTTTGAGCGTGTAGTCATAAATTATGCCAAGATCGAGCCGGCCTCGCAGCAGCCATTCGATGATAAAGCCGGTCCAGCCATCTATTACCCGTAGCGAAACATCGGGCAATTCCTCATGCGCGCGTTCGACCAAGACCCGGGTCAGCGCCTGGCTGACCGAGAAGGGCATGGCAAAATCGATCCGCCCACCCGGCGAGCGGGACAAGGCCTTGACTTCAAGCTGCGCGCGATCAAGTTCTCGCAGCACAGTGCGGACGCGATCGCGGAATACCAGCCCGGCATTCGTCAGAATGATGCCGCGTCCGTCGCGCTCGAAAAGGCGGACGCCCAGATCCCGCTCAAGCGATCGCATGTGCCGGCTTAATGCAGGCTGTGCGACGTTTAGTCGCTCAGCTGCTCGTGTCACGCTCTCAAGCTCACTCACCTCGACGAAATACTGAAGCTGACGCAAATTCATGCCGTTCTCCGGGTTCCCGCATACGTATGAGGCGAGAGTTGCGTAAATCTTCACCAATCCGAACAAAGCGCAATTTATCCATACCAATTCCGGCATGAATCGTCAGCAGAATCAATATTAGTTATTTGGCGCCGACCGAGTAGCATTTGGCATCGGTTCCGGGCGGGTAGCGTCTAGCAACGGGTAGCCAGTTGTAATGCGGGGATTTCTACGATGCGGCTCGCGTCGTAGCTTACCCGCCGAACCAGCCAGATCTGCGCGTTGCTGCTAAGGCCCTTCCGGTTAAGTGGAAGGTACCCGTTTGGGTGAGGGGCACATGGCGCGCAAGATTGTCGATCTTTCAGTACCGCTGACCAATAACATGCCGGCGCACAAATTTTTCCCGCGCCCGGTCATTCTTCCGCAATTCACTCACGACGAAATGGAGACTTGGGGTAACGGCACGCCCGAAGATCCCCTCGGCGGATGTACGACGTTCATTGCGATGATGGATCATGTCGGCACGCATATTGATTCCTTCTGTCATACGAAGCGTGGCGGCGCGACCATCGACGAGATGCCGTTAGACATGTTTATGGGGAAGTCCGTGTGCCTCGACATGCGGCATATTCCCGATCTCGGCGATGTCGATGTGAAAGATTTCGAGGAGGCCGAGAGAAAGGCGAATGTAAAGATCGACGGACATATCGTCTTGATCTGCTCGGGGCTGCACAAGCGTCACTATCCAAGCGACAAGGTGGTTTGGTCGAACCAGGGTATCACCGCCGAAGCGACACATTGGCTGGCCGACCGGTCACGCGTGCATGGGGTCGAAGGTCCTTCCACCGACCGGCCGAACAGTAGTCTCTTCCCCAATCATCGGGTCTGCCGTGACCGTGGCATCACCCATTACGAGTGGCTTTGCAATCTCGAAGAACTCGTTGGTAAGGGCGAGTTCGAATTCATCGGCCTGCCGCTCAATATTTGCAAGGGCAGTGGGTCGCCGGTACGCGCGGTGGCATTTCTCGATTGAGGAGTAAGGGCGTGGCGATCGGCGAAGCGACCAGCAAGTGGAGTGAGGTGGCTGGCCGGCCGGCGGCTGCAGCAAAAAATCCGTTCGCCTTCATGGGGGCGTTGGAGATGCGCCGCCTGATCTGCAGTGGCGAGGTTTCGCCGGTCGAGGTGATCGAGAACGTACTAGAAATGGCGCACGCGTCCCAGCCGGTGCTCAACGCGTTCGTAACCATGACGCCAGAGCTTGCGCGCGAGGCTGCCCGCAAGGCCGAGCAAACAATCGCTGCCGGGGAGGACTGCGGTTTGCTCACCGGGTTGCCGCTCTCGATCAAGGATCTCACGGCGGTCAAGGACGTGCGTTTCACTTCAGGATCGCGCACGCTTGCTGATTTCATCGCGCCGACCGATTCACCGGTCTCCGAGCGTGTGAAGGCGCACGGAGCGGCCATCATCGGCAAGACTACGACCACCGAGTTTGGCTGCAAAGGGTCGAGCAACAGCCCGCTCACGGGTGAGACCCGCAATCCGTGGAATCTGAATAAAACGACGGGTGGTTCGTCGGCGGGCGCGGCGGCGAGCGTGGCCGCTGGTATCACGCCGTTTGCACTCGGCACCGACGGTGGCGGCTCGGTCCGCATCCCATCCTCGCTTTGTGGTTTGTTCGGTATCAAAGCACAATTTGGCCGTGTGCCTGTATTTCCGGTCGCCGCGACACCGACGCTCGCCCATGTCGGGCCAATGGCACGCAGCGTGCGCGATGCAGCTCTGCTTCTCGCCGCGATTTCCGGCTTTGACGCGCGCGATCCGGCAAGTGTTGCCGCCGAGGTGCCGGACTATCTCGGCGCTTGTGAGCGACCGCCAAAAGGGCTGCGCGTCGCCTGGAGCTCGTCGCTCGGTTATGCGCGGCCGAGCATCGAAGTCCTCAATATTGCAGGTGAGGCGGCGAAGGTATTCGAGGACCTCGGCTGTCGCGTTGAACAAATCGATAAAGTGTTCGACGACCCGATCGACCTCTGGATGGCCGAATTCTATGCCGGGGTCGGCACGCGGCTGAAGAAAACGCTCACCAACCAACGTGACCTCATTGATCCGGCGGTTGCCAGCGTTTTGGACCGCGCACTCGATCAGACCATCGATGAATATTACACCCGTGTGTTCGCGCGCTACGAGTTTCGTGAGCAGGTGCGGCAGTTCTTCGAACGTTACGACTTGCTCCTCACGCCAACCACACCGGTCACTGCATTCGATCTTGGTTTCGATGTTCCGCCTGAGCTTGATGGTTCTAATATCGTCTCGTGGGTGGCTTACACATATCCTTTCAACCTATGCGGCCTTCCGGCCGCCTCGATTCCCTGCGGCTTCACGCAGTCAGGGCTGCCGGTCGGCCTCCATATTGTCACCGGAGCGCTTCGCGAAGTCGATATTTTCAGCGCTGCCGCGGCTTTCGAAGCCGCGCGACCGTGGGCTGATAGGAAACCTGAACTCGGCGAACTGTCCGTGGCGAACGCCGCGCGCCAGGCGCCGCGGACGTAAGTGACCACATCAACAAGGGAGATGACGATGAGTCGATCGACACGGACCATAGGACTCGCCGCCGTCGTCGCGGCGACTTTCGGAATAATAGGTGCCGCACAGGCGCAGGACGTCAAGCTCGGATTTGCCGGCGCGTTGAGCGGCCCGGCATCGTTCGTTGGCATCGAGATCAAGCGCGGGGCGGAAATCGCCATCGACGAGATCAATGCCAAAGGTGGCGTGAAAGGCCGCAAGCTCGTGCTGATCGCGCGCGACGACGAGCATAATCCGGTGAAAACCGTCGCACAGTATCGGGAGTTGGTCGAACGTGAGCATGTCGTCGGTATGCTCGGCGCAACCAACAGTGCCTCAATGCTGGCTGTTGCTCCGATCGTCAACGACACCCTCAAAGTGCCGGTGATCTGTCCGGCCACCGATGCGACCGCGATTACCGAGAACGAAGCGCAGAAACAGGGTCGCGACAACTACCTTTTCCGCGTCGGCATGTACGGCTCGGGGCAGGGCAACTTCATGGTCGATACCATGGTGAAGAAGTTCGGTCACAAGAAAATCGGCCTGCTCACCTGGACCGGCGGCTGGGGCGTCACCGGGCGTGGCGAACTGCAGCGCCGCCTCAAGGAAGATGGTTTGACGCCGGTCGCCGATGAGACCTTCGACAACAACGACACTGACATGACGGCGCAGATCATCAAGCTCAAGAACGCTGGCGCGCAAAGTATCCTCAATTATGCGCTTGTTCGTGAGAACACGTTCGTCGTCAAAACTAAAGAAAAGCTGAATGACGACACGCCCTATGTGTCGGCCTGGGGCATCGCGGGCCCGGCATTTTGGAAAGCCGCCGGCAATTCGGCAGAAGGTGTTCTCACTAGCACGACGGTGACCATCGACGGCCCGCAGTCGCCGAAGCGCAAGGCTTTCATCGCGGCCTACAAGAAGCGGTACAATGAAACTATGAGTGCCGCAGTGTTTGCCGTGGGCGCCTATGATGCAGTCTACCTATTCAAAGCGGCAATGGAAATGAATGGGTTCGAGCCAGCGAAGATCCGCGCTGGCCTCGAGAACATTTCGCAATTCGAAGGCCTAATCAAAAATTTCACCCGACCGGTCTTCACGAAGTCGCGCCACAATGCGATGACGGAAGACGATATGATCATGGCGCGGTGGACGGATGGCAAGCTGCTTGAAGTCAAATTCGACGACAAGGGGCCCTATGTCGAGACCGACGAAAACACTAAGAAGTACATCGACAAAACAACGTTGAAATTGCTCTAGTAGAGCAACCTGACGGGCCCGCGCCAAAACGGCGCGGGCCCGTGTGTTTTTCGCTCTAATCCTCAATAGTGCTGCATGTACTTCTTTTTTCAAATTGCGCTTAGCGGCATCGCTACGGGGGCGATCTACGGGCTGATCGCGGTCGGATACAGCCTCACCTACATGACGACCAAAGCACTGAATTTCGCCCTCGGCATGTGGGTCATGCTCGGGGGGATGCTGACCTATTCGCTCAACGTAAAGTACGGAATGCACCCGCTGCTTGTTTTACCTATCGTTTTGGCTGTGCTGTTCGTGCTCGGCCTAATTGCCGAACGGGTTTCGGTTTACCCGTTTTTGCGTGCCGGCAGCGAGGTCTGGGTGATGAGCACGCTCGCCGTCGGTTTTCTAATGATCGACTTCGCCGAAATCTTTTGGGGGCGCAACCCGACTCCGGTTCCTCCTTTCTTGGGTAAGGAGCCGGTCCATTTAGGCGCCGTTTCGATTTTGCCGCAGCAGCTTTTGATCCTTGGCGCGGCCTGCATCACCTTCTTTGCGCTCGATTTCTTTTATCGCCGCACGCTTTTAGGAAAAGCATTCCGCGCCGTTGCCCATAGTAGTGAAGTCAGCAGTCTAATGGGAATTAACCCACGCCGCATCGAAGCGATGTCTTATGCTGCTGCCGCAGCGCTCGCCGGTTTTGCGGGTTTCCTGGTTGTGCCGTTGACGCTGGCAGAGCCGCAGCTCGGCACTGTGCTCGGTCTTAAGGCCTTCGCCATCGCCATTATAGCGGGCCTTGCCGCGCCGCGCGGCATTCTGATTTGCGGGTTGTTGTACGGCGCTTTCGAGGGACTCGTCTCAGGTTATTTCTACACCGGAATCCGCGACATTCTCGGCTTCAGCATCATGATTTTAGCGCTTTATCTGCGGCCGGAGGGTCTTTTCGTGACCGGCCAGAAGGAGCGGGCCTGATGCGCACCGGCGTTATGCTTGCCGCATGTGCGATCATTTTGTTGGTGGCGATACCCGTACTCACCAGTGGGACCTATTACACGTTTCTCGGAATCATCGTCTTCATCTACGCGATCGTCGCCATCGGGCTGAACATTCTCAGCGGCTATGCGGGGCAGTTTTCGCTCGGCCATGCCGCCTTCATGGCGATGGGCGCCTATACGACAGCGATCTTGACAAAGGCGCTTGCCGCTGTGCCGTTTTTCGCCGCGAGCGGCCTGCATATTTGGATCGGCGTTCTGTGCGGAACGGTCGTCGCAGCATTGTCTGGCATTGTGTTGGCCGTTCCCGCGCTACGCGTGCGCGGTCCCTACCTTGCGATGGTGACTATCGCCTTCGGATGGGTGATTTGGAAGATTCTTCAAGAATGGGTCTCTGTCACCGGCGGTGATCTTGGAATTTCGTCGATCCCGAAGCCGCAGATTGGCCCCCTGCGGCTCGACACTGGCAGCTTCTACTACGTCGTATTGGTGTTCTTTCTTGCCGCGCTCGCACTTCAATATCGGCTGATTCAATCGCCCTTTGGCATGCGTCTTCGGGCGGTCAAGCACAGCGAGCTCGCCGTCGCTTCAGTCGGCATTGACGTCTACCGGCTTAAAGTGGTGGTGTTTGTAATCAGCGCGGCTTTCGCCGGATTCGGCGGGACACTTTTCGCTCACCAGCAGAATTACATCAGTCCAGACAACTTCCAATTTTTCAGTTCAGTGTTTTTCCTGCTTGCCGTTTTGTTTGGCGGAGGAGGCACGATGTTTGGGCCGGTGGTCGGCGCGGCCGTACTGATGCTGCTGCCAGAAATGCTGCACGACTTCGACAAGTACCGGCTGATCGTTTACGGCGTACTCATCTTGGTGACGCTTTATTTTCTGCCCCGAGGCGTCATGGGTCTGCTTGATCATCTGCGTCCACGCAGCAATAGGAGCCCAGCGGCGCCGCCCGATGACGCCGCCGATTTGCCGCCGACTGTTGGCGCTAAGCTTGCGGTCGAGGGCGTCGCACGCGCTTTCGGCGGCTTGCAGGCCTTGAATGACGTGAGCTTTGAGGTCGCGTCAGGCTCGGTGCACGCGCTGATCGGGCCGAACGGCGCCGGGAAGACGACGCTAATCAATATCGTATCTGGCCTTTACGCCGCTGATACCGGCGCGGTTCGGCTCGATGGAGCACTTCTGCCCAATGGGTCAATGCATGTCGCCGCTTGCCACGGCATCGTGCGCACATTCCAGACGTTGAAGCTTTTCGGTGACATGACGGTTTTAGAACATGTGCTCATCGGTATGGCGCGACATTCGCAAGCCAACCTATGGGATTTGTTGGCCAGATCGCGCCGCGATCGCGACGAACGCCAGGCACAGCTTGCTGAGGCGCGCGCCCTGCTCGGACTTCTCGGTATCGTGCATTTAGCGGAAGTGCCGGCAAGCGATCTGGCCTACGGGCACCGTCGGCTGGTTGAAATCGCGCGCGCGCTTGCTGTGCACCCACGTATCCTATTACTCGACGAGCCGGCTGCAGGTCTTGTGGCGGAGGAAATTGCCGCGCTTGCCATCGTGATACGTCAGCTCAAGGCGATCGGCATGACGATCCTATTGGTCGAACATCACATGGAGCTTGTGCTCAATGTCTCCGATAGGGTAACTGTGCTGGACCATGGGGCGGTGATTGCAGACGGTCTGCCCGCTGACGTCTGCCGCGATGAGAAGGTTATCGCCGCCTATTTGGGGTCGTCCCGTGAAGCTGCTTGAAGTTGAAAATCTGCACGTCGGCTACGGCGAGCTTGAGGTCGTGCACGGGATTTCACTATCCGTTTCCCGTGGAGAGATTGTCACCGTGTTGGGCAGCAACGGCGCCGGTAAGACGACAACTCTGCGCAGCATTGCCGGACTTATCGCGCCGGGTGCCGGCCGTGTGTCGTTCGGCAACACGCGCATCGACGGCCGCGCCGCACACGACATCGCTTCACGCGGGCTTGCTCTCGTGCCCGAGGGGCGGCAGCTGTTTCCAGAACACACCGTACTGGAAAATTTGCAACTTGGTGCTTACCGTGAACTGCGCGCCGGCCGGCATGCTGACTTCGATAGGGTTCTCGCGGAAGTTTTGGACCTTTTTCCTAGAGTCAAAGAGCGGCTCGACCAACAGGCCGGCGTGCTTAGCGGAGGCGAGCAGCAGATGGTAGCCATCGCTCGCGCGTTGGTCGGTCGTCCGCAGTTGCTTTTGCTCGATGAGCCTTCGCTTGGCCTCGCGCCGATCGTAGTACGGACGATCTTTGATGCCTTCACTGCGCTCAAAGCGCGCGGGTTAACGATTTTGCTCGTTGAGCAAATGGCCTGGCTTGGGCTGGAGATCTGTGACTTCGCGCACGTCCTCGAGAATGGCCGCATCATGCTATCCGGTCCGCCAAAGGAGCTCGCCGCTAATCCGCGCGTGATGCAGGCCTATCTGGGCGGTGCCACTTAGTGGCCAAGTCGCAAATCCCTCGAAGCTGGCCGTCGCTTTCCTGTTGTCAGGGGCAGTACGATTTTAACTGCCTCCGATAATTGTCATTATCGG